>NZ_JBGUBB010000001.1:0-1299193 GCF_041821125.1 Natronorubrum sp. A-ect3
GCCGCCCATGATCGTCGGGTCCTCGCGTTCGTGGACGACGTGAGTGTCCGTTGCGCCGTCGATGCCCGCAATAACGACGTACTCGTCCGTGTACTCTTTCGCGACCGACTCGGGACAGAGCATGAGTGCGGCCGAACCGTCCGTGATCGGACAGAAGTCATACAGTCGCAGCGGATCAGCGACGACCGGTGACTCGAGGATCGTCTCTAAGTCCACTTCCTTCTGGAACTGCGCGTGAGGGTTGTCGACGCCGTTTTTGTGGTTCTTGACGGCGACTTTCCCGAGGCTCTCTCGCGGGGCATCGAACCGTTCCAGATAGTGTCGAGCCGTGAGTCCGGCAAACGACGGCAGTGTGACGCCCGTCTTGTACTCGACGGGATGGGTCAGTGATGCGATGACGTCGGTCGCTTCGCCGGTCGTCCGATGGGTCATCTTCTCGCCGCCGACAAGCAGCGTCATCTCGCTTGCGCCGCTTGCCACCGACTGCCAGGCTGCGTAGATTCCGGCCCCGCCGCTGGAACTCGTCTGGTCGACACGCTGGGTGTACGCTGGCATCGCATCGAGGTCGTGTGCCAGCGCGTTCGGCACACCCGTTTGGCCTTCGAACTCGCCGCTGGCCATGTTCGAAACGTACAGATGCTCGACGGCTTCGGCGTCGACACCCGCATCCTCGAGACACTCGATTCCAGCTTCCGAAAGGAGGTCCAGAATCCAGCTCTCGCGTTGCCCGAACTGGGTCATTGAGGCTCCGATTACTGCAACACGTTCCATAGCTTACCAAATAATAGTCAACAATTTATATGTAAGGGTAGACAGACGGTAGCACACTTCACACGATACGTCCCGATCGAGGGCGACGGCCTACGCGGACTCTGCCGCGGCCGTTCGCAACTCGGTTGCACGCGAGCGCGCCTGTGAAATAACTGCAGGGCGTGCTTCGAACTCGACGATGACGTCTTCGTCGCCGTAGGTAACGTCGTCGACGTTTGCGTTGTCGTGAATCCACGACACCACGCTCATCGTCTCGTCGGTCATCGGCAAGAGGAGTCGTTCTTCTTGCCACTCGGGAAGCTCTGCGTCGATTCGCTCGAGCAGCACGTCGATGTTCGTTCCCGATTTTGCACTGACCATAACCGGGTTCGGGGCGAGCGCCGACAGCGCCGCTCGTTTCTCCTCGAGATCCTCGTCATCGATTTTGTCGATTTTGTTCAACACAGTCACGATCGGCGCTTCGTTGCGCTCATAGAGGGTGTCGTGACAGGTGACGAGTTTTTCGTGGATCTCGTCGACGTCTTCGCTGACGTCGACGACGAGCAAGACCAGATCCGCCCGGTAGACCGAATCCAGCGTCGACTTGAACGATTCGACCAGCCAGTGGGGCAGGTCACTAATGAAGCCGACAGTGTCGGTCACCAGCACGTCTCGTGGCTCGATGTCTGCCCGACGGGTCGTCGTTCCCAGCGTCGTGAACAGCTTGTCCTGTGATTCGGCGGTCGGATCGAGGTCCGGATGGAGCCCCACGTTTTCTTCGACCGCTAAATCGTCGGCGAGTTGGCGCAACAGGGTCGATTTCCCGGCGTTCGTATAGCCCGCAAGTGCGACCAGATCGAACCCGGAGTCACGTCTGCGCTCTCGGCGCTGTTCTTCGGTCTGTTCGATCTGCTCGAGTTCGTCCCTGATCCGGCTGATCTGGTTTTTGATGTCCTGTTCGCGACTCTCGTCGTACTCGCCCAGGCCCATGAAGCCGGGGTGTTCCTCGCGTTTGGCCAGACTGGTCTTGGCCTCGGCACGGGGCAGTTCGTATCGGAGTTCGGCCAACTCGACCTGAAGCTGTGCTTTCCGTGTCTGAGCGCGCTGGCCGAAGATCTCGAGGATCAGGGTAAACCGATCGATGACCTCGACACCATCGGGCAGGAGTTGGCCAAGATTGTACGTCTGGTAGGGGCCAAGCCGGTTGTCAAAGATGACGGTCGTTGCGTCGGTCGCGACGACCTCCTCGGCGAGTGCTTCGGCTTTCCCCTCACCAAGCTGGAGGGCGGCATCGGCTCGCCGTGATTGGGTGATCTCGCCGACGACGGTGTACCCCGCCGCTTCGGCAAGCTCACGGATTTCGCTCGTATCGGGCGTTCCGGAATCGACGCGTTTTGCAATAATTGCTCTCATATGGGTTCCAAGCTGTCTGTGTCACTCGGGCGGGGGTGGTCGTGGCGACTCGAGGCGGAACGCTCATCGATCCGGCGAGCCAGCAGTTGCACGCGTTGCTCGCGCCGGGGCTGCAATCGGCGCGGTGGGTGCCCGATCACGCTACGGATGTCGATCACACACCTCTGTTGGACGGTCGTTAATCATGTCCAACTATACGCACCCGACCGTCTTGAATCCCGTGCCCGATGCCGCCTGCTCGTACGGGATATCAGAACAGTCATTGTCGCCGGCTCGAATACGCATCCGTGATGATAGACGTCGATCCAGCGACGCTCGCTCTCGAGTTCGTCGGCAGTGCGGTTCTCGGTGGGGTGTTGGGGTTCGCGACGAAACAAGTCGCAAAACTCGTTGCAGTTCTCATCGGTGTCCAGCTGATGGCGTTTCGGTATCTCGAATCACAGGAGATCGTCATCGTCGACTGGAACCGCCTCTCGGCGGGACTCATCGAGACACAGGCACAGACACAGACACAGGCCAACCATTGGTTCGAATCAGTGCTCTCGATGCTGTCAGTCGGTGCTGGATTCACCAGTGGTTTCCTGATCGGTTTTCATAGAGGATAGCGGCGTGAACCGACCGCTGATCGCGCGTCTTATCGGGTCGCCAGGTCGTCTTTGTCTTTGATGATCTCCGTCTCTGCCTCGCCGCTCGTGTGCTCGTTGACGACGTCGTAGAACTCGTTTTGCATCCCTGCAGGGAACGTCAACACACCCACCCAGGAGCCGTCGGGTTGCCACTCTTCACGCTCGAGTTCGCCAAAGCCACGGATCTGTGCCTGTGCGCTGCCGGCGTATTCGGCAGGGATCTGCACCGCGATCGTTACCTCTTCGAACCGAATCGGGATCACTGGTCGAAGTGCCTCGAGCGCCTCGTCGACCTGTGTCTCGACCGGCTCCATTGGATCGACGGTAAAGCCGGCTTCCTCGAGCGCGTTCTCGATACGCTCCGGTGGATGGGGGGCGTCGTCCATCTGGGGGTTGATCGCGTTACGCGTGATGGTGTCGATCAACTGTTTGCGCTTCTGTTCTTGCATCTCCCGGCGCTGGTCGGCCGTAATCTGGATCTCTCCGCGTTTGATTACCTCCGGGATGATCTCGAGTGGCTCCGTCGTCTCGAAGACCGTCTCCAGATCGTTCTCGGCTGGCCGGTCGCCACGCGAGGCGTCTTCGAAGACGTCCTCTGCGGCGATGACGTCCTCTAGCTCGCCGTCGAACTCGTCGCGTTTGATCGCCAGCGCCGCGTCTGGATCGACCAAGACTTCGAATCGTGCACCGTGTGACTCGAGTCGCGCCGTCACTGCCTCGTCGAGTGATATCATACCGAAGCATACCCCCGGCCCGTTAAAAGAGCTTTTCCTGCCGGTCGCTTTCACATGAAACGCATGGTGGGTTCGCAAAAACCCAAAACGAACGCGCGGTGTCTCGATTACTCGTCCGTCTCGTCGTCCTCACCAGTGTCGAGGAGATCGTTCTCCTCGAGGTGGGACTCGATCTTGTCGTGATCGAACTGCTCGAAGGACTCGCTCTCGACGTCGACCGTTGCGAGGCCGACTTCGCTCGGGAGGAGTGAGCCGTCGTTGACAGACGCGAGTGCGTCGAGTGCAAGCGCGATCCCGCCATCGAGGTCCGATTCCTCGTCGTAGTTCTCCTCTAAGTACTCCTGGAGTTCGCCGCGGTCGGCACCGACGGCGAGTGCCTTCCACTCGTAGGGCGTCCCCGAGGGGTCGGTCTCGAACAGCCGTGGTTCGCCGTTCTCGACGCCACCGACGATCAGCGCGACACCGAACGGGCGTGCGCCGCCGACTTGGGTGTACTGCTGAATGTGGTCGGTGACTTCCTTCGTCAGCGTCTCGACACCGATCGGTTCGCCGTATCGCAGCTGGTTGACCTGCGTCTGGCGACGGGCGAAGTCGATCAGCTGGCGAGCGTCAGCCACGTGGCCGGCGCTTGCGATGCCGATGTGGTTGTCGGCTTTGTGAATCTTTTCGACACTCGAGTCCTCGAGCAGCTCGGATGGGACTCGCTTGTCGACGGCCAGCACGACACCGTCTGCCGTTCGAACACCGATACTTGCTGTTCCTCGTTTGACCGCCTCGCGAGCGTACTCGACCTGGTAAAGTCGGCCGTCGGGCGAGAAGATCGTGATGCCTCGGTCGTACGCCTGCTGTTGGGCTTGTCCCTGCATAGTATCACGCTAAATCGCAATCGAGGTCTGTCGCACCCGTGAACGCCTCATCGAGTCGTACGTCTGCAACGCATTCCCGCAAGACGGCGACTCGCTCTTCGTTCCCGAACACGACGTTTCTCTCTTCGGAATCTTGCCCGCGGCGTCCTAAATAGTTTTCTTCAGCGGCACGTATCGTACCACTGATACCGCAGACGAAGATTCCGACGGGAGCGCCGGCTATCTCGTCGATACAGGACAGCGCTGCGCGGGCCGGCTCCGTCTCGCCACGACGGACTCGGACGATCGCGTCGCCGGTTTTGCCGGTAAACTGGAACCTGATAACGGTCATATCGACTCGGGCGCTTCCTGGGTCGCCCAGTAAGTTCTGGGCCGCATACCAACACTCGCGCTGGAAGTCCCGGCGGCTGATCGACGTCTCGGGCCAGCCCTCGAGTTCGACGGCGAGATACCGCCAGCGCGGTTGGAGGTGTTTCGGGAGGTGTTTCATCTGTCCGCAGGCTCACCTGTGTCCTCGAGTTCAGTCGGCGACCGCTCTGCGACCAGCACGCCGACCTGATCGTGGACGCGTTCGACGGCGGTCAGCGAAAACCCTGCGTCGGTAAGGGCGTCGGCGAGGGTGCCGACGGTCGCCGGATCGTCGACCTCCGGGGAGTAAAACGGCTCGTCGGGATCTGGCTCGCCGAAGAACATCACGTCCCCGAGGACGAATCGTCGTGGTTCGAGGGCGGCGATCACGTCGATCGCCTCGCGTTTTTCCTCGTCCGAGAGGTGATGCAGCGCGAAGTTCGAGGTCACCACGTCGACCGGGCCGTCGTAGTTGGGTTCGCGGAACGTCCCGTAGTCGAACTCGAGGTTCTCGAGTCCCTCCTCGTCGGCTTTCCGCTTGGCTTCCTCGAGCATTCCCTCGCTGATGTCGCGGCCGACGACGCGCGTTGTGTCGGGTGCGAGTGCGAGGGCGATCGCTCCCGTCCCCGTCGCGAGGTCGAGCACGACGTCCGTGCGAGCGGAGCGAGTGCGGGCTCGAGGCGACTCGGTGTCGTCGGCCTTGGGTGCGGCGTGTTCGACGACCAGACTCGCACAGGCGCGGTACTCGTCGGATTTGTCCTCGTCGTACTCGCCGGCGAGCTCGTCGAATCGGGCGGCGTGTTCGTCAAGACTCTTCTTCATATCTTCCTCGTTCGACGCCTGGCTCAATGAACGACTCGGACTGAACGTAGCGATTGCGCTCGGCGAGTCGTTTCCACTCGGTCATCCCTTCCGTGATAAACTCACTCGAGAAACCGAGTTGCTCGCCCAGCGCACACAGCTCTCGCGGCCCACGCAACTCGAGATGGGAGGTTGGATCCGCGCTGACGACGTATGAGGCGTCGTAGTAGTCGACGATCTCTTCGAGTTTGCGAAGCGACTGGATGACGCGCACTCGCTGGCCACCGCTCTTGCGAAGCACGCCCGAGAGATTAAACTCGAGCCGGACGCCGTTTGTGACGGCAGCTTTCACGAGCACGTGGTTGATGTCGCCGCTGTCGGTCATCGGATGTGCGAGCACGTCGATTTTCTCGTTTTCGACGGCAAAGCGGTTCAACGCGTTCGTCCCGCCGTGAATCGCTAGAATCGTCTGCGAGCCACGATAGTTCCCCACGGAGCCGCCGGCTTCCTGTGGATCGGCTGCTCTGATCTCGAGACCGGGGACGACGTCGATTCCGTACTCCTCGCTGATTCGCTCGGCATCGTACGTCGCTCGCGAATCTGTGTGGTTGCGCACGACCACGCCCTCGAAGCCGTAGTCGGCCGCCGTCTTTGCGTATCTGGCGACCGTGCTCTCTCCGTCGGGGTGGGCGTGGACCGCTTCGTACATACTCGAGCCGTCTCACGGCGGTAACTTGGGGTTTGCGCCATGCGATAGCCGAAGACGCCTATTCAGAATCAGATCGGAGAACGCGAGCCGAGACGCGATATCCCCACCGAGACAACGCGACTAGAGCGAGAGATCCTCAGTTGAGAATCGACTGGGCAACCGTCGCGAGTTGGCCGTTGTCGGCCTCGCGGAGTCGGTCGTCGCCGATCTTCAGTCGCAGGCGTGGCCGGCCAACGTCGATCGGTACCTTCTCGGTGTCGATCAGACCCATATCCTCGAGTTTGGTCTTCGTTCGACTGAACGTCGCCTTGGAGGCGATCCCGACGTCTTCGCCCCACTTGCTGATATCGTACAGCAGCGCCTCGTTTTTGGCGGCAACCAGCAGTGAAATCGTCACTTCGTCGAGGCCGTTGCCGTCGCCACGAGCGGTCTCGAGCGAGTTGAGAATCGCCGTGAAGTCGGCCTCGGCATCGGGGCTGATCTCTTCGGAGAGCGTCTCGCGGACGGCCGTGATTGGCGGCGTTCGGAGGTTGAACTGGGAGGCATCTGCCCAGCGAGCCGCGTAGGTGTCGTAGGTATCCTCGACGAAACTTTCGTCGTCGGTGATGAGCCCGCCAACGCGGTCGCCAGCGTGGACGATCGCGATAACGCGCTCGTCGGTGATGAGCAGCGAATTCTCGGGAGCCTCCTCGAGCGTTCGCAGTTCAAGTGCGTCCTCACTGATAAGATCTGCAGCGTTCGAGGCGACAATGAAGTCATCCATGACATCTTTGAGTGTCCGCTCGTCAGCAAGCATCTTTACCGACGGCCGTTCGCCGTCGAATGCGGCCGCAACGGACACGAACTCTTCGATGGCATCTGCCGATGGATTGACCATGTAGACGTCCCCGGACGCCTCCTCGAGAACGGACTCGAGGATATCGTCAATCTGATGGTTGAGTAAATTCGAGGTCATCTCTGTACAGAAGTAAACGATTGCGAACCACTTAATTTTGTTGGCCGTTTTCGCGCCACAAGTTGAACTCTGGCGATGTTACCGGTAGTTTTTGACAAGTCACCCATCGATTCTTCCATATCGGTTCAGAATCATTTGCTGTTTAGCAGACAATAGTATCGATAGCGATGACTGAATAAAACGTTCACAGTGGTGTGGGCTACAGGAGCCACTGGTTGTGTGTACACCTGAACGCACAGCTGTCGTGCGATCGGTGTGGGACCTGCTCCGGTTGTTGCTGTTGGAACGGTGTCGCTAAATCAGTATGTAAGAACGCAGAATCGAGGTGGCCTGTCGATTCAGTTCCCCTGCTCCGTTGGGCGATCGATCGCCGCGTTAGGCCAGGAACTCTTCGATGTGGTCGGCGACCTCCTCAGGCGTGTCGCCGACGGGGACGCCCGCGTCGTTCAGGGCGTTGATCTTGCTCTCTGCGGTCCCGGTTCCGGAGCCGGAGACGATCGCACCGGCGTGGCCCATTCGCTTGCCTGGCGGTGCGGTACGGCCGGCGATGAAGCCAGCGACCGGCGTGTCGACGTGCTCGTCGATGAACGCGGCGGCTTCCTCTTCGTCCTCGCCACCGATCTCACCGCACATGACGATCGCGTCGGTGTCGTCGTCGTTCTCGAACAGTTCGAGGGCGTCGACGAAGTCGGTGCCGATGATTGGGTCGCCACCGATACCGATGGCGGTGGTCTGGCCGATACCACGGTTGGTCAGGTTGTCGACGACCTGGTAGGTCAGCGTCCCCGAGCGGGAGACGAGACCGACGTTGCCTTCCGAGAAGATGTTCCCGGGGAGAATGCCGAGTTTGGCCTCGCCGGGCGTGATGAGGCCGGGACAGTTCGGACCGATGAGACGGGTGTCGGTCTCGGAGAGTCGCTTGTTGACTCGAGCCATGTCCTGGGTCGGAATGCCTTCCGTAATCGCGACTGCGAGGTCGAGATCCGAGTCGAGCGACTCGAAGACGGCGTCACCAGCGAACGCTGGCGGGACGAAGATTACGGACGTGTCGGCGTTTTCTTCCTCGACGGCCTGGTGGACCGTATCGTACACCGGCACACCGTTGACCTCTTGGCCGCCTTTCCCGGGGACCGCACCGGCAACGACGTTGGTGCCGTACTCCATCATCTGTTCGGCGTGGAACTTGCCTTCCCCGCCGGTGATGCCCTGTACCACGACGCGCGTGTCGTCGTCGACTAGAACGCTCATTATTCGTTCACCTCTCCAGCGTACTCGACGGCACGCTGTACCGCATCCTCGAGGGTCTGTTCGACCGTCACGAGGTCTTCGTTCAGAATCTCCATGCCTTCCTCCCAGTTGGTGCCAGCGAGACGGACGACGACTGGCTTGGGAATCTCGTCGAACTGCTCGAGTGCTTCGTTGATCCCCTTGGCGACCTCGTCACCGCGGGTGATGCCGCCGAAGATGTTGAAGACGACGCTGTCGACGTTGTCGTCCGAGAACACCATATCGAGTGCGTTCGCGATTCGGTCGGCTTTCGCACCGCCACCGACGTCGAGGAAGTTCGCTGGCTCGCCGCCGTAGTAGTCGACGAGGTCGAGTGTCGTCATCACGAGGCCGGCACCGTTGCCGATGATCCCCGTGTTGCCCTCGAGACGGACGTAGTCGAAGCCGTACTCGTCTGCCTTCTGCTCGAGTTCGTCGCCAGTGCTGGCGGCTTCGGCTTCCATCTCGGCGAGTTCGGGCTGTCGGAACAGCGCGTCTTCGTCGATGTTCATCACGGCGTCGGCCGCGATGACCTCGTCGTCTGCCGTGACCATCAGTGGGTTGATTTCGGCGTCAGCGCCGTCTCGGTCGTCCCAGAGCTGATAGAGCGTCGTGAGAACGCTCGAGACGTCACGTGCAACCGACTTGTCGACACCCGCGTCGTAGACGGCCTTGCGAGCCTGGTAGGGGTGCATTCCGAAGGAGGGGTCGATGTGCTCTTTCGCGATGGCGTCGGGGTCTTCCTCGGCGACCTCTTCGATGTTGACGCCACCTTTGGTCGAGACCATCGCGACGGGTTTGCCCTCGCCACGGTCCATCGTGATCCCGACGTAAAGTTCGTCGGTGAAGTCGACTGCGCCCTCGACGAGCACGCTGTCGACGTGGTAGCCTTTGAGATCCATTCCCAGAATCTCGTCGGCTGCCTCGCGCGCTTCGTCCTCGTCGTCGACGAGTTTGATCCCGCCGGCCTTGCCGCGGCCACCGACCTGTACCTGTGCTTTGATCGCGACTGGATACCCGATCTCATCGGCCGCGGCGACGACGCCGTCGACGTCAGAGGCGAGTTGAGAGGCCGGCGTTGGGATGCCGGCGTCGGCGAAGACTTGCTTCGCCTGATACTCGTGTAGTTTCATAACCATTCGAACGGCCGTTCCCGCGTTGCTTAAATCCTGTTAGTTTCACTCGCGGTGATGACTCTCTTGATAGCCGACTATCACACCCACGTCGGTGCTTGCTGCCGGTTTTTCACACTCGAGGTGTGAATGTTTAACTCATCTTCGGATGAATACGTAGCGTCCGTTCGGCCTCGAAAACTTCAGCATCGAACACGTTCGATCACGTGTCGGATCCGTTCAGTGTCGGCTGCAGTGTTGAATGGATCGTTCCTCCGTGGGTCGCCACAGATAGGGTGAGACCGCGTGGTGTGAACACTACGCTACCGCAACAGTTGACACCGCTCGGCCGTAATCGAACACCGAGGGCACGGTCACCGCAAGTGCCCGGCGCCAAACACATGTTCGTCACCGCCATCACTGGCAGGAGGCCAAACTGACGTGACCACCCCTGCTGCAACCCACAGCAAACGGCGGTGGATCTCGTCGCTGAAGCGCATACTCCGTCTGTTGGTTCACAGTAACCTGTTTATCTCGCTGGCGACGATGAGCGTCCTCGTCACCACGGTTCTCCTTGCTGACTTACCGCTCGAGCCCTTGCCGGTGTTTATCGTTTTCGCGGCCACGCTGTTCGTCTACACCATCAACCGGTTCACTGACCTCGAGGAAGACGAAACGAACGTGCCAGAACGGGCGGCGTTTACCAGACGGTACGGCTGGGTCCTGTTGGTGCTCGGTGTTGGGCTCTACATCGCTGCGATCGTCGTCGCGATCACGCTCGGCCTCGAGGGCGCGATCTACCTGTTGTTACCGCTCGTCGTTGCCCTGCTGTACTCTGTCGGCGGCGTCAAACAGCTCTTTCTCGTCAAAAATCTCGTCGTGGGGTTCGCCTGGGGAGCGATCCCACTGGGTGCCGGCTACTACTACAGCCAGCTCTGGACACTCGAAATCCTCGTGATCACGGCCTACGTGACCGCGATGATCACCATCGCGGCGGTGATCTTCGACATCAAGGACATCAAAGGCGACCGCGAAGAGGGGATCGCCACCGTGCCGAACAGACTCGGGCCGGCAGCAACGCGTTACTACTCACAGGTCGCTAACGTCGTTGTCGCCGTCGCCGTGGTTGCACTCGTCGTCGCCACACCGCTGTCGACGTCGTTTTACTCCCTGCTTGCGATGAACGCCTACGTCGCGTGTTATATCCCGTTTGCGACACCTGAGCGCGGGCCGCTGTACTACGGCTTCGTCGTTGACGGCGAACACGTGTTCCTCGCCGCGGTCATCGTCACTCTCGAGTGGCTGGTCTGGTGAGTGAAAACGGTCGCGACACCGGTCGCAGCCCGGGTGGTTCATACGAACCGTTGTCCGTCAGCGCCGGCGTGACCGCGTCCCATCCTGCGGTCGCGCCGGGACATCGGGACAGCACTCCGTATCAGTCCCGGTCCGTCTCGCTCCAGTCGCAGTCTTGGCACTTCCAGCCAGTGACGAACTCGGTGACGGAGGGCATGTACCCCACCTCGAGCACATTGCCCCCGCAGTCGGGACAGTCCCTGTCAGCGTCCTGGATCGCTTCGGTCTCCATGACCGAATCGTCCTCGATAAGCTCCGCGAGTGTTCTGCCCGTGACCATTCGGCCCTGCACAACGCGATTATCACTCATACCCGAGTCGTTGGCTCGGCGTTCCTAAGCGCTTCCGGTCACCGCAGTGGCCTGCCGGCTCGAGTCCATTGATTTCGGCCGTTCTCGTTCGCTCCGGATCGATCTCGAGGCGCTGAACGACGGAATCGAAAATCGGACGATTTAACCTCACGAGGGAGCAAACACGAAGTGCGTGCGAGGGTAGCCAAGCGGCCAACGGCGGCGGACTCAAGATCCGCTCGTGTAGACGTTCGTGGGTTCGATTCCCTCCCCTCGCACTGACCAACAGTGCGGCAAGAGCAATATCTTGCCCTCGCAAACTTCTCAGACGACCCATAACGCAGAGCGACAGGGTTGCTGGCCCGAGATCGTAACCGTCATGTTGCAACTGCGTATCGAACATTTACTCACTAGCCTGTCGAAGGACCACTCGCATGTCTCCCGAAGCAGATGACGATGCGGAGGAATCGGAACGCGAACTCGAGTACGAACACCATATTGCCCGTGAAGACGTGATCACGCACCTCGAGTCGTTGGTAGACGGCTTTCGTGATGGCGGAACCGTCACGATCGCGTTCGGTGATGAGACGGTCGAGTTCGAGCCCCCAGAGCACATGGCGTTCGAAATGGAGTACGAGGAACACGGCGATGAACGCGAACTCGAGTTCGAGCTCGAGTGGCGCGTCCAAGACGAGGACCTCGAGATCGAGACCGCCGAGTGAGCCGACCGACGGCAACGGCGGCGTGCTCATACTATCTGACAGCAGTTAGTAAGAACTCGATCGCGAATTTCCGAGGATGACAGCCGCAGTAGCGCGACCGACCTTCGACTAGTGCTGTCCGACTCTGTTGAAATCCTCAATGGCTGACAGAATCCGGGTGCTGAATATAGAGCGTGAGTGCAGCACGACGACCACATCTATTTCACGACGGAGCCAATGAATCAACTGTTCTGTAGAACGATAGACAGGGATAGTGAAAGCGAGTGGGTGTGGCTATGCATCACGGAGATTCAACAACCATCTGAACGATATATGCCAAACTGTGGTTCTCTATCATCATCTGGCTTGATATTGAGGCGATATTCACGGCAAGTGATGTCTGTATTATCAGCCCTAGCCCAAAACTCGCCTTCAATATCTTCAGGCCGCTGAGCAAGATTAAAATAAACGTCATAGACTCCGGGTTCGTCGGGTATGTCTTCTACCTCCCGAACCGATGGTGAATCACCCTCAGCAGGCGGAACTGCCGTGGTCTCACCGTACACCTGTTCCCCGTTATCTTCCACGATCACTAACACTACCTGATCGTACTCAGTATGATTCTGAAGTTCTATCTTGGTCAGCCTTGCTTCCTGTTCATCAGACCAAGACAAATCAATACACCCAGCTAAACTCGTGCTACAGATCGCACCACTGAGCTGGAGGACTCCACGCCGGGACAGGGACATTAAATTACCATGTCATATTGGGTGGGTATAAACCTTCTTTATTTAGTTTTGGTAACTGGATGGCCTATACTGACCGATCAATACCGTCGTAGATTGAGTCGAATCTTGTGCGACATTCGCGCTCTGTATTCAGCACCACTCCTAAAACCTATCACCGACTAAGGGTTTCAACAGAGCCTGCTGTCCGACAGTATCAACGCACTCTGAGCTGTGACGAAGTCCGATTCCTTTTGAGAACGGCTAGCCGAGGAAGACCAATGAGCGAACGCGAAGGCGAATCTCGGCGGGCGAGCGTCGCGCTCCGTGCGGCGACCGCGGGAGCCGACGTCGCGGCGGCGTCGTTTCGAACTGATCTCGAGGTCGAACGAAAAGACGCGAAGACGGACGTCGTCACGCAGGTCGACCGGAACGCCCAGACGCGGGTAATCGAAATCCTCGAGGACGCGTATCCGACAGAGCCAGTCGTCGGCGAGGAAGCCGACGCGTTGAAACGGGTTCCAGAGACGGGGCCGGCCTGGATCGTCGACCCGATCGACGGGACGAACAACTACGTCAGCGGGAATCGCGCATTTGGGACGGCCGTCGCCGCAGTCTGTGACGGCGAACCCGTGGGTGCGGCGACGGTCTGTCCCGCGCTGGGGGATACGTACCGTGTCGGCCCCGACGGCGCGGTTTGCAACGACAAGCCGCTCTCGGTCAGCGACTGCAGTGACCCCGAGGCCGCGACCGTCTGCCCGACGTTCTGGTGGGATTTCGACCATCGCGAGGAGTACGCCGCGGCGACGCGGGCGATCGTCGAACGCTTCGGCGACATGCGACGGTTCGGCTGTGCCCAACTCGAGTTGGCGATGGTCGCATCGGGCGCACTCGAGGGGACGATGACGAACCTGCGGACGAACCCGTGGGACACCGTCGCTGGCGTCCAGTTGGTGCGAGAGGCTGGTGGAACCGTGACCGATCTCGAGGGGAATCGCTGGCGACACGACAGCGAGGGGCTGGTGGCCTCGAACGGGGCGATCCACGACGAGCTGTGTGCTGCTACACGAGAGATTTCCCAGACACTGTAATCGCCGCCCGCTCGCTGTCACGACCTGCAGGAAACCGGAAACGGTAAGCGCCCACCCCAACGGATATCGGTCATGGACGAGTTTATCGAACGGTACGGCCCCGAACGGGTCTGGGCTGCGACCGTTGTCCTCCTCGTTGCCGGTGTCACACTCGCTGCTTGGGTGTTTCCACAGCGTGTGTACGTCGACATCATCTGGCAGTACTTCTGGGGGCCAGTGGTCGCCGACGCACATGGCTGGGGTTGTATCGCGTGGGCGGGCGGCGAACAGATACACTGCAATGAGGCGACTGGTGACTTCGGGCCAACCGCTGCGCCGGGGTACACCGCAATCTCCTATGCCGGCTACATCCCGACGCTCATCCTGATGGCGATCGGGATCCTGTTTGCGCTTCGCCGCCTCGAGATCGGTAGCTTCCGCGGGGGCTTTTTCGCGCTGTTCCCGTTCATGTTGTTCGGTGGCGCGCTCCGAACGGTCGAGGACGCGAACGTCGCTGCTTACCGCGAAACGGGCGAACTCGCCATTCAGCTACCGTGGTCTGGCTTCCTGATCAGTCCGTTGATCTACTTCACAGTGACGCTCATCGCGCTTGTCGCACTCGTTGGCGCAGTCTTCCTCGAGCGAAACGACTCCGTCTCGAGGTACGAGTATCCGCTCTTTGGCATCGGGGCCGTCGTGCTCGCCGCGACGCTCGGGTGGCTCGGCTATCTCGCCGTAACGACGGAGTACGCCTCGTTTTACCCGTCGATTCCGACGATCGTCCTGACGGCTGCGACCGTCTCGACAGCGATCGTCTGGATGGGCATTCAGCGGTTCGTACCCGAGCTGAACCGCGGCACCGGCTACATGGGGATCGTCGTCATCTGGGCCCATGCAGTCGATGGCTTTGCAAACCAGCTCATGCTGGATTGGTCGCAGGTCTGGGGGCTTAGCTACGCCCCGAAACATCCGGTCAACGACGCGATCGTCACCGTCACCGGTTCGGTGCTTCCAGCCAGCGTCACCGAGATCACCGGCGCTGCCTGGCCGTTTGCACTCCTGAAACTCGCTGCGCCCGTCTTCATCATCTGGATCTTCAACGAGGAGATATTCGACGAGAATCCGCGCTTTGCGATCTTGATGATGATCACGGTCGTCGCCGTCGGACTCGGGCCCGGAACCCGTGACATGCTCCGGGCGACGTTCGGTATCTGAGCCGGAACAGACACGCAGGAGATTCTTTTAATTACGTGTTCGTGACGTGCTTTTATTTCGGCTGCTCGAGTGTCGTTTCGACACTCGTTGTCGCAGACGCCACAGTTCGGTCGCCTCGAGACGATTATGGTCCCCGTGATCGCCGTCTGGGCCGTCGATCGAATACGTACCGTGTCCGTCCAGCGTGAGACACACAGTCCGAGTTGTGAAACGGTGACGGACTGTTCGTTCGTGTGCCACAGATAACAAACGAGCCGGGTAACAGAGCGCCAGATATCGGCAATTATGTATGAAAATCGCGTGACGGTGTTCGACCTGTCTGGTCGAGACTGGCGACATTGGACGAACTGATAATGTCGAATAATCATCGGACTTTTCAGGATCCGCTAACTAGCTGCTCAATCTATTTCGGATACACTACCCATTCCAAGATATAATCCGGGAAGCGAATATATTAAGAGCCAACGATCCATCGGCCACGATATCGAAAGAGCAGCGCACGCGCACCACTTAACTATGTCACTCGTACTGATATTCGGCAATTATTCGAGACGGAGGAACCGACAATGACCAGCGGAGACGAAGAACTCGCCAAGGACCTTGGACTCGTCTCCGCGCTTGCGATCGGTATCGGAACGATGGTCGGTGCGGGGATCTTCGTTCTGCCCGGCATCGCCGCACAGCAAGCCGGTCCGGCGGTCGTCATCTCGTTTATTATCGGTGGGATGATCGCCATGATAAACGCGGTCACGGTGAGCGAACTCGGCACCGCGATGCCGAAAGCCGGCGGCGCGTACTACTACATCAATCGCGCGCTCGGCCCACTGTTCGGCTCGATCTCGGGGATGGGCGACTGGATCGGCCTCGCCTTCGCGAGTGCGTTTTATGCCATCGGCTTCGGTGGGTATCTCGCCGACTTACTCGATGGCATCGTCGTTCCGATCCCCGGACTCGGGGAACTCGCGTTGCTCCCGACGATTGCGCTTGGCCCGATCGTTCTCACTGAAATTCAGATCGGAGCCATACTTGCTGGGCTCGTGTTCGTCGGCGTCAACTACATGGGTGCAAAAGAGACCGGTGGCATCCAGACCGCCATCGTCACGCTCTTGCTTGGCATCCTCACGATCTTCGCCATCGTCGGCTTCTTTTCGTTCGACTGGGGCACCGTCGCCGTCGACGGCAGCTACACACCCGAGGGAACGGCGGCGATCCTCCCCGGTGCAGCGCTCGTGTTCGTCTCCTATCTCGGCTACGCCAAGATCGCGACGATCGGCGAGGAACTCAAAAACCCCGGCCGAAACCTTCCCATTGCGATCATCGGCAGCGTCGGTATCGTGATGGTCATCTACACGATCCTTGTCGGCCTCCTGATGGGGCTGATTCCACACGAGGAGTTCTTCCTCGAGGACGTCGAGAACGCGCCAATGACCTACGCCGCCCAGATCGTCTTCGACTACCAGTTCGCGGTTGCTGGGCTGGAGCTTTCGATTCTTGGCGTTGGGGTAACCTCGATCACGCTTGCCGCACTGCTCGCGACCGCCTCGAGTGCAAACGCCTCGATTCTCGCGTCGGCCCGCATCAATTTCGCGATGGGCCGTGACAAAATCGTCACGCCGAAACTCAACGAGATTCATCCCAGGTTTGCGACACCGTACCGATCGATTGCCCTCACCGGGCTCATGATTATTGTCTTCATCATCGGCCTAGGGGAAACTGTTGCAATCCTCTCGAGTGCAGCGAGTGTGCTCCATCTCGTTGTCTACGCGCTGATCAACGTCTCGCTGATCGTCTTTCGCGAGACGAACCCGCCGGAGTACGACCCGGACTTCGAAGTTCCCCTCTACCCGTTCACGCCGATCGCCGGGTTCGTCCTCTCGCTCGCGTTGATCTACTACATGGACAATCTCGCGACCGCGATTGCCGGTGCGTTCGTCGTCTTCGCGATCGTCTGGTACTTCGCGTACGCACGAACGGAGACCGACCGTGAGGGGATCCTGAGCGACTACATCCTCTCGCGATCCGAGGAGATGCCTGACGCCGCCGTCTCGGCTGCAAACGTCGCCAAACCGACCGAGGAGAGTGAACACACCGTCGTCGTGCCGGTCTCGAACCCACGAACGGAGTCGCAACTGCTGTCGCTGGCGAGCGTGGTCGCAAAGGCCAACGGCGGCAGGGTCAAAGCTGTCCACATCGTCGAGGTTCCCGACCAGACGCCGCTGCGGGAAGGCTCCGAGCACATTCGGCGGATCGACGAAGAGTCGCAGACACTGATGAACCATGTCCGAGCGAGTACCGAAACGCTCGACGTTCCCGTCGACGTCCAAACCGTCGTCTCACATCGCTCGTTCGAAGAGGTGTTCAACGTGGCCCGCCGCGAAGACGCCGACACCGTCGTCATGGGTTGGGGGCCCGGCCGACCGTGGAGTGCGGGCCGTGCAGAACGCCCACTCGACGAGTTGACCCACGACCTGCCGTGTGACTTCCTCGTGCTCAACGACCGCGGCCTCGAGACCGACCGCGTGCTGGTCCCGACTGCTGGCGGTCCCGACTCTGATCTCAGTGCCGAGATGGCCCGCTACATGCGCGACCAACTCGGCTCCGAGATTACGCTCCAGCACATCGTCGACGAGGGTGAGGAGGACGAGGGCGAAGCCTTCCTGACCGAGTGGGCGGCAGATCACGGTCTCGAGGATGCCACAATCCGTGTCGATGCCTCCAGCGATGTCGAGGACGCGATCGCAACGGCGGCCCGCGACCACACGCTTCTCATCATCGGGGCGACTGAGCGCGGACTGCTCTCGCGTCTCATCCGTGGCTCGCTTGCCTACGACGTCGTCAACGAGGTCGAGTGTTCGGTCCTGCTGGCCGAACGACCGACGGAACGGTCGCTCTGGGATCGGCTGTTCGCGCGTCGGAACGACTGATACGGACTGCTGGCGTCACGTCCCGCCAATACCCGATCCCGTCTCTGGTGATCGGCGGCAACTCGTTACAGCAGCCCGTCTGAGACTCGCTCTCCACAACTTCGGCGCTAGCTCGTTTCGGTTTCGAAAATATCGAACAGTTCCGTCGTAAACCCGCCTCGAGAGAGGACCGTCAGGATGTCACCAGCCCGAATCTCGCTCTCTCCCCGCGGCGTGAGCACGGTGTCGTCACGCTCGATCGAGACGACGAGAAGGCCGTCCTCGAGGATTCCCTCGCGTCCGGCCGCTTCGAGGGTCATTCCGGCAATCGGTGCGTCGTCGTCGACGGTGAGTTCGGCGACCTCGTTGCCACCGGCGAGACTGATGTAGTCGGAGAACTGCTGGTGGGTTTCGGCCGGGCCGAACGGTCGATACGCCTGGAACTGTTCCGTTCGAACGACTTTCTCGTCCTCAATGGTGATATCGAGGGACGTCAGCTCTCGAGCGACATCGTTTACGGCTTCGATGTCCTCCCCGACAGCGAGTACGTGCAGGTTCTCCTGGCCCGCCACGAACTCCCTGACGTTGACGACGCCGGTGATCGTGCGGGCCTGATGGGCGAGTCGTGCACGCGCTTCGATCGGGGCCGTCCCGACGTAGAGCGTCGTCAACATGTCGTCAGCGGTATCGAAATCGACGTTAGCGTGATACCCCTTGATGACGCCGGCCTCCTCGAGTTGGGTGATTCGGTTCCGGATCGTTGCGGGTGACACCCCGACCTCCTCGGCAATCATCGGCGCAGACGTGTGTCGGGCGTCTCCCATCAACGCATGGATAATGCGCCTGTTTACTTCGTCGAGCCGAATACTCATGGGAACCCATACGGCGACCGGTGTCAAGGATGCTCCCTTTTCTTGCGATCGAAAACTGACCGCCATCGACGCGCCCGATCGCCGTCACAACACGTTCGAGACTTCGTCCAGCACAGTCGCATCGACGAAGAGCACGACGTGATCGCCGGACTCGGGCACTGTCGTTCCGCGTGGCGTAATGAGTTCGCCGTTTCGGGAGATTGCACCGATGACGACACAGTCTGGAAGACCGGCCATCGAATCCGCGATCTGTTGGCCCACCAGGGCGCTCTCAGGCCCTAATTCAACTTCGATGACCTCGGCACGGTCGTGTTCTAGCATCGCGATCTTCTCGGTCTGGTCCGTCCGGGTGAACCGAACGATCTCTTCGGCCGTCTCCTCACGTGGGTTGATCGCGACGTCGATGCCGACGGTCTCGAAGAGGTCGGTGTACTCCGTGTTTTCGATGACTGCGACTGTTCGGCCGACGCCCACCCGACGAGCGAGCAGGGAGACGAGCAGGTTCTTCTCATCGCTGTCGAGGGCGGCAACGACGATGTCAGCCTCATCGATGTGCTCGCGGGAGAGAAAATCCGTATCGGTCGCGTCGCTTTCCATGACGAACGTCTTTGGGAGCGCTTCGGCGATTTCGCGGGCGCGGTCGTGGTCGCGTTCGATCAGTCGCGGCTCGAAGCCGTGGGCTTCGAACTCGCGTGCGGTCTGAAAACCGATCTCGCTGCCGCCGACGATCACCACGTCCTTGGTACTCGAGGTCGTGTCGGTCACAGTCGCCATCGCGAACTCCTTGACCGAGCTTGGGCTGCCGATGACGACGATTCGGTCGCCGGCCTGAAAGACGGTTTCGCCTTTGGCGACGATCATCTCCTCGCCCCGAAAGACACCGGCAAACGTCATCGAATCGTACTCGTCGGCATCCATGACACGCTGGTCCACCAGCGGACTCTCCGATCCGATCTCGAACTCGGCCATTCTGACGAGGCCACCGGCGAACATCTCGACGTCTTGTGCCTGCGGGAAGCCGGAGATCCGGAAGATCGTCTGAGCGACCAGCAGATCGGTACAGACCATAAAGTCCACGCCGAAGGCGCTCTGGGCTCTCTCCCACGTGTTCAACAGTGTTCGACGGCGAACGCGAGCGATCGTGAACGCGTCACTCGCGGTTTTTGCCGTGCCACAGATGACGATGTTCGTATCGTCGCTGTCAGTACACGCAATGACCAGATCCGCTTTTTCGAGGCCCGCTTCGTGAAGCGTCTCCAACTCGGTCCCGTCGCCCTGTAGCGAGAGCACGTCAAACGAGTAAGTAATCTCATCGGCAAGCGCAGGATCACGCTCGACGACCACCACGTCGTGTGACCCCTCGAGGTTCGCCGCGATTGACCGTCCGACCTCGCCTGCACCGACGACTAGTACATACATTGTTGCTCCGTCCTCCGCAGGGACATTCTTTCATGAACGTTTTCGAGGCAGGACGAAAGGCGTTTCGAGAACGCATATACGACCCCGACCACGAAGAGATACGTATGACAGACAACACTGCCGCGGACAACGGCTGGTTCGCGGCTGTCGACGCCGACGATCTCGAGTCGGCCACGGCGGCTGTCCGTGACGGATCGGCCGACGAGCCACACGATTGGCCTGCGCTTGCACTCGAAACAGGGTTCACCGACGACGAAGACGAGTACTACGACGCCCTTCGAGCGGCGACGACGGCTGCAACCCGACGGGATGTCACCGAACGGGAGGCGGCCGACGACCGCCAGCTCGTCCACGCAGTGCGAGCGATGGACGACTGTACGCGGACGGCAAACGAACTCGCCGAACGACTCGCCGAGTGGGCCGGGACCGTCGATCCCGACGCTGGAACGGGCATCGACTACGCCCGCGAGCTGGCGAGTCGGGACGAGATCGAGCCCGGCCACGAACCGCTCGTCTCGCTGGCTGAGCGCGTGGTGGCGCTTGCGGACGAAGCCGACGACCTGCGGGAGTACGTCGACCGACAGACGCCGACCGTCGCGCCGAATCTCGCGGCGCTTGCCGATCCTGTCCTCGCGGCGCGACTGATCTCGCTCGCTGGCGGCCTCGAGTCGCTGGCGAAGAAACCAAGCGGAACGGTCCAGGTGCTTGGAGCCGAGGACGCCCTGTTTGCACATCTGCGCGGTCACGCACCCTCGCCCAAACACGGGATCATCTACATCCACGACGCGGTTCGGGGCACCCATCCTGACGAACGGGGCTCGGCCGCACGCGCGGTAGCCGGCAAACTCGCCATCGCTGCGCGCGTCGATCACTACTCGGGCGAGCTAAAACCCGAACTCGAGGCGGAACTCGAGGATCGAATCGAGACGATCCAGGCTCGAACCGACGATGACGGAGGTGCCGACGATGAGTAACAAGCTTCCAGACGGCGTCGAGCGACGCCAGTTCGATGGCATCGATCGACTCGCGACCCGTGGCGAGCCGGTGTACGGCGAGCCGACCGATGGGGAGTGGCGCGCCTGGGACCCGACTCGATCCAAGCTGGGCGCGATGCTCGACCTCGAGATGGATACCGGCCTCGAGGGCGGCGAAACCGTGCTCTATCTGGGTGCCGCAAGCGGGACGACGGTGAGCCACGTCGCCGATTTCGCCGGCCCAACGTACGCCGTCGAGTTCGCTGCCCGCCCGGCTCGAGACTTGCTCGAGGCTGCCGACTCTCGGCCGCGGCTGTTCCCGCTGCTCAAAGACGCCCGGAAGCCAGAGACGTACGCCCACGTCGTCGAATCGAACGTCGACGTGCTCGTCCAGGACGTGGCCACGCGGGGACAGGCCCGTGTCGCCCTCGAGAACGCACGCTTTCTCGCCGATGACGGACGGCTGTTGCTGGCTGTCAAGGCCAGAAGTGAGGACGTCACGCGCGACCCGGATGCTGTCTTCGAAGACGTGCAGGCAGCACTCGAGGATGGGTATGAGATCCTCGAGACACAGCGACTCGAGGCGTACCATACGGACCATCTCGGGATCGTCGCCCGACCGCGCTGACGACCCGGCAAGCGCTGTTCGCTCGTTGTGTCGGCGAACAGTTATATGAGAATTCGTTGTACCACGTGCTGGTATGTCAGCACACACCACAATTGGGGAGACACTCGAGCAGACGGTTGACCGACACTCCGACCGTGATGCAGTCATCTATCCACGCAAGGACCAGCGATGGACCTATGCCGAGTTCAACGACCGGGTCAATCGACTGGCCAACGCGTTGCTCGATGCTGGAATCGAGCCCGGCGACCGAGTCGCAACCGTCCTGCACAACGGCTCGGAGATGGCACTCACAGTGTACGCCTGTGCGAAAATCGGGGCTGTATTCATCCCGCTGAACTTCCGGCTTCCGTCGGGTGAGATCGAGTACATCGTCACCGACGCCGCGGCCGACCTGCTCCTGTTCGAAGCCGCGACACAGGAGGCAGTGGCGGACGCTCGTCCCGCCCTCGAAACCGTCGACGAGTACGTCTCCATCGATGGCGACGTTCCTGCGTTCGCGAGCGATTTCTACGCGCTACTCGAGTCGGGAGCCACAGACCGGCCCGACGTTCGCGTCACCGAAGACGACGTGTATGCCTTCATCTACACCTCTGGGACGACGGGCCGGCCGAAAGGCGTCGTCCACGAACATCGAAGTATGGTCGAACACAGTCTCCTGTGTATCGCGGAGTTGAACCTGACCCGCGACGACGTCGGGCTGTCGATGATGCCGCTGTATCACTGTGCAGAACTCCACTGCAATCTGTTTCCGCGGGTCCATCGCGGTGCAGTGAACGTCATCCACCACGAGTTCGAGCCACAGGCCGCTCTCGAGGCGATTGAAGACCACGACGTGACACAGCTGTTTGCCGCTCCGACGGCCTGGAACGCGCTATCGCTTGCTGCCGCCGAGCAGCCTGTCGACGTCTCATCGCTCCGCATCGGGTTGTACGGCGCAGCACCGATGCCCGAACAAGTACTCGAAAACTGCCGAGAACAGCTCTGTGAGGACTACGTTCAGGCGTACGGCATGACCGAGATCGGACCAGCTGGCGTCTTCCAGTCGCCGGACGACCAGGTCTCGAAACAGGGGTCTGCCGGACTCCCTGCGCTCAATCACCAACTGCGCGTGGTCGAACCCGATGCGGATCCAGACCAGGAGGTATCACGGGGAGATATCGGCGAGATCCTGCTCTCGAGTCCGTGCGTGATGCGAGAGTACTGGAACCGTCCAGCGGCGACCGAGCAGTCGTTGCGTGCGGCTGACGGGACGACGTGGTACTACACCGGCGACCTCGGCTACCGTGATGACGACGGCTACCTCTATGTCGTCGACCGAAAGGACGACCTGATCGTCTCCGGCGGCGAGAACATCTATCCAGCCGAGGTCGAAGACGTCCTCTTTGGCCACGAGGCCGTAACGGAGGCTGCTGTCGTCGGCGAACCGAACGACGAGTGGGGTGAACAGGTCGT
Organism: Natronorubrum sp. A-ect3; assembly: GCF_041821125.1. Taxonomy (NCBI): domain Archaea; kingdom Methanobacteriati; phylum Methanobacteriota; class Halobacteria; order Halobacteriales; family Natrialbaceae; genus Natronorubrum; species Natronorubrum sp. A-ect3. The sequence goes on from NZ_JBGUBB010000001.1 coordinate 23,182, forward strand.
CGCGTACGTCGTTGGTGAGGATGTCTCTGCCGACGAACTGGATGCGTTTCTCCGAGCAAGCGACCACCTTGCCGACTTCAAGCGCCCGCGAAAATACACGTTCGTCGACGACCTCCCAAAAAACCCCAGCGGCAAGGTTCAGAAGTTCAAGCTCCGAACCGATGAGACGGACAGCGAACCCGAGGACGACCCCGTCGAACCCTGATCAGTACCAGCGACCTGTCCTTTCAAGTTCACTCCCTCGAGGGCGGACGTGGCTCCGGCGACGGACTGACTGCTCGATACAGACCGTTCACTATCGCTCTCGGAAAGCGCCGTAGACTGACTCTGCAAACCGCGGAAACGCCATCGTCGAGCCGATCGCAACGGTGAATGCGACGACGAGCGAAAGCGGCGGATAACCGACTGCGTCCGCGAGCGCTACGCCACCGAATACGGCGACGGCAAGCACGAGATTGTAGTAGACGAACCGCAGCGCGATCAGTACTGGCGCAAGCGACACCCATCCGAGTGTGTCGGTTGCAAACGGCCTGATCCAGCCGCCGCGGATCGCGGTTCCGATCGCAACCATCGTCATCCAGGCGAGAAATCCGGCCGCAGTCGCGTCGTAGACGCCAGTGCCAGGGGCAGCCATGATCACGAATAATATCGGAAGCGCCGGAATCGAGATATCACCGAAGACGTAGCTACAGTCGTGGAGAAATCGACCGAAGCCGCTCTTTTCGGCGTGTGTGAGCTTTCCGTACCCGTACCAGGTGCGGCGCGTAGAGCTGTAGGCCGGACGGGTCTGGCGTCCGGGTTCGTCTCGTCGCTGGCCCATGTGAACACCCAGTACGAGACAGGTGTTAAATCTTCGAGCGTTCTACTCGAGGGCCGCCGCTGCTCATCGACCGATCCATCCAAGTCCGAACTGTCTTTACCACCGCAGACAGAAACGAGAGACGATGGAACGCGGGTCCCGGGAATCGTTTACGCGCATGGGTACGCTGGGGATCGAAGAAGAGTGTTTCGTCGTCGACGACGACGGTCGACCGACGAGTGGCACTGATGACCTCGTCTACGAACACGACCCACCAGAACTCCTCGAGGGTCGGCTCGATCACGAACTGTTCAAGTTCGTCATCGAGACCCAGACACCGTTGATCGAGGACCCGGCCGACGCCCGGGAGTCGCTGCTCGAGATCCGCCAGGCACTGGTCGGCCATGCCACCGAACACGGCTATCAGATCGCCGCCGCCGGCTTACATCCGCTGGCGAAGTGGCGCGAACTCGAGCACGCCGAAAAGCCCCGCTATCGCTCTCAACTCGATCGCATTCAGTATCCACAACACCGGAACACAACGGCAGGTGTCCACATCCACGTCGGCGTTGATGATGCCGACAAGGCGGTCTGGATCGCCAACGAACTGCGCTGGTACGTCCCAGTCATGCTTGCGCTCTCGGCGAACTCACCGTACTGGAACGGGTACGACACTGGACTGCAGTCCGCTCGCGCGAAGATTTTCGAGGGGCTGCCGAACACGGGCATGCCGACCTATTTCGAGGACTACGAGGCGTTCGACCGGTTTGAGCGCCGGATGCTCGAGACCGACTCGATCAACGATCGCGGCGAACTCTGGTACGACGTTCGCCCGCATACGGCCCACGGGACGGTTGAGCTGCGTACGCCGGACGGACAAGCGGACCCAAACGTCGTTCTCGCGTTCGTCGAGTATGCCCATGCACTGGTCGAGGCACTCGCCGAAGCGTACGAAGACGGCACGAGTGGCTCCCAACACCGTCGTGAACTGTTAGACGAGAACAAGTGGCGGGCGATCCGGCACGGACACGCGGCGTCGTTTATCGCCCGTGATCTCGAGGGCACGGTTGACCTCGGCGAACTCGTCGACCGTGAGTGTGAACGGCTGGGGATCGATGGGATCAAACGCATCTACGAGCGCGACAGTGGAGCAACCCGACAACGTCGGCTGCTCGAGGAGCGGGGTCCCGACGCCCTCTGTGAGTCGCTGTTGCTTGGCACTAGCTAACGACTGTCTCGGACCGTGGGTTTCCCGCTCGAGAGGCCGCGAAATGGCCTGCAAAGCTTTACTTCCGTGCGAACCCTTGTCCTTGACGAGAGGACACTATGGCTACAGACGACACTGACGAGCATCAGGCGGACGACGATCGCAGCGATCGGTACCGAGACGAGACCAGCGAAGCGTTCGAAGAAGAGAGTGACCGTCTCGATAGTGATGCGGAGCTGCGTCGAACGACCGCCGTCGAGGAGGTCGACCAGCGCATCGTCGATCTGCTCTCGTGGATCCTCGATACGGAGACTCGAGCAAAGATCTACGTTCACCTCCTCGCACACCCCGGCAGCACCTCCGAAGAGGTCGCCACGGGAACCGGTCTCTACCCGAGCACCGTCCGAGAAGCGCTCGCGGAACTCCACGACGAAGACCGCGTGACGCGGGAGAAACGCGCAAGCGAGGGAGCCGGAAACAACCCCTACGAGTATACCGCTATCCAGCCGAGCGAACTCGTCGGCGGCGTCGTCGATCAGGTCCAGCGGGAGCTGAACACGATCTTCACACTCGATCGCCACGCCGAGTCGGAGCCGACCCTCGAGGACGGCACCGAGCCCGTCACGATTACGGTCAACGACACCGCCCCGTCAGATCCCACTGACGCTAGTGATACCGACGCTGAGGAGTCAGCGTCGACCGACGATCAGTAGCTCCCGTGCCATCGCTGTCCACCCTGCTCGTCTTGTCGGACAGACCGAGTCACCACGCTACTGGCGCTCGAGCGTGATGGCTGTTCGACTAGTATGTCTTGACGACGTGCCGTTGGTCAGTCCTCGAGATCGAGCACTGCCGGTCGCTCGAGTTCGAGATCGCTGTCGACGGCCTGCACAGTCGTCGTCGGCCAGTTGCCCGTCGTCGTAAGTGGTTCGACCGACGTGTCTGCAGCGCCGCGTTGTCCGTCGCTGGCGGTAACCAACACGGTGTCTTCGCTTTTTGCGCCCTCGACAGTTGGGTTCCACGCGTAGGCCATCGGGGCCGTGATCGGTGCCTCGTGATCGGGCGTTGCGATCCACTCTCGACCCGCAAAGCCAGCAGCGCCGCCCTGGTGGTGGCGCTCCCACTCGCCGTCCCAGCCGACCGCGTCGTAGGCGTCCTGAATCGCCGCGAAGACGTCACCGGCCGTCCCGCTATCGCTCGCTGCAGCCTGCGTCGCTGCGAGTGCTGTCGTCTCGACGCGCGCGGCAGCCTCGTGGCGCTTCTCGAGCCACGATGGTGGATCGAAGGCGACGGTCCGGGTACAACTCGCGTGCAAGCCAGCCCGCTGGGTCGTCACGGAGACGAGTGCGTAGTCGCCGAGTTCGGCATCTGTGGGCGTGTAATGGCGGTACTGCTGGGCGCGTTCTGCCCCGCCGACGAGGACAACGGGTGCTTCGATGTCGCGTGCCGAGAGGGCAACTCGAAGTGCCGATGCAACCTCGTGTTCGCTATCGTTGGCCCGAAGCTCTCGACAGACCGACTCGACCGCAGCGGCCGTTTCCTGGCCCAGCGTTCGATACTGTTCGCGGTCACGCTCAGTCAGTGGCTGTCGAAGTGCCGTCGGATCGACGCGCTCGAGCCCCGGGATTTCGATGTCGGCAGCGGCTTCTTCATCGTCGTCGAGTTGGGCTGTGATCGCGTCACCGAGTGAGTGTGCGTGCCACGGGAACGTCTCGACCGAGACTCCATCGCGCTCAAGCTCCGGTAGCTCTTCGGCGGCGATACGCTCCGCTTCGATGTTGTTCGCGATGAGCCGGAGTGTCGTCCCGTCGTAACCGATGGCGGCGACGCCGGCGTCCGTCTCACGGTCGACGACGTTGTTGCCTCCCGTCAGCCAGGCGAAGGCGTTCGGCCGTGCGAACCAGACCGAATCGAGTTCGTGTGACTCGAGATACGACTCGAGTCGTTCGCGCTTGTCCATGTCGGGTGCTGGCACGGCCGACTCTTGAATGCGACGATGGGGGTGTGTCGGGGTGTGGAGTGGTGTTCAGGGGCGATGACGCACTCAGTCACCCGATTCCAGCGGAGTAAGAACGACTCGGGAAACATAAGTATGGGTGGTCCTAACCCCCGCTTGAACGCCTGTGTCGACCGATAGTTACACTTCCCGTCCGGTACTCCGTCCGCTGATCGAACGGTTCGGCTTTCCGCACCTGATCGCGATGACGCTGGTGGTGGTCGCGGCGACCATCCTGCTTGGCGTCGCAGCGAAAGCGACCGGGTCGGGGTTGGCCTGTGAAGCAAACTGGCCCCAGTGTGATGCTGGGCCCTTCAACCTGCTTCCGGCAAACATCCCGAGTTTCTACGAGTGGTTCCACCGCTTCGTCGCGATGTTCGCCGGCTTCGCCATCATCGGCTCCGCCATTGCAGCCATGCGCCTCCCGAACATTGACAAACGTGTGGCCGCACTCGTCGTCGCCGGCATGATTCTGACGCCGATTCAGGTCGTCCTCGGCCGCGAAACCGTCACACAGTACACGATGGACATTCTGGCCCTCCACTTCTGGACGGCCGTGCTCATCTTCGTGTTGTTTACGGTCGCGACCGTCCTCGTCTGGGCCCCGCGGTTGACGTCAAAACATGTTTCCGCCGCGCTCACACTCGGTGCCGTTTCGGTCCCGTTCCACGTCGCCCTCAGCCCGCTGGTGATCGGTGACATCACGTCGTACCGACCATCGGTCCAGATGGCCCAGTACGGTGTCACCCTCGCACTGCTAGCTGCTGTCATCGTCGCGACGATGGTCGGCCGTCGCCACTTCGAGTCGAACCGGTTGACTGCCCTGCTGAGCGGCACGTCGGTGCTCGCCCTCCTTACGATCTTTTTCGGTCGCCGGGCCGTGATGACGTTCAATCCAGCACTCGATTACATCTACGTTGCCGTCGCTGCACTGCTGTTGGTCGTGTTCATCGTCGGCATTCGACTGGTTCGTCGGACCGCGAGTCGCTCGAGCGGCGCGCTTTAAACGCGACCAATCATTTTTCAATCGCGGCTGTCGATCAGCCAGCTGTGGCGACGATTATCATGCCGACGAGAACGGCACTGATGCCAGCGCCGAACAGCGCGTAGTTGGCGAGTGGGTTTGCCGCTCTCGTGATCTCGAGTGTGTAGTGACGAGCCGAGAACGGCCAGAACGGACGGATCCCCATGGGAGTTAGGACATCCGCGAGCAGGTGTGAGCTGATCGAGAGTGTGCCGACGATGAACGCGAACGCTGCAACGCCAGTTTCGGCGGCGGGTGAGGAGACGTCGATAAAGAGTGCGCTGATCGACGCGAGCCCGACACCGACGAGCAGCGCGAAGACCACCGAATGCGTCGGCCCACGGTGCTCGATCGCCGGCAGCTGCTGGTCGCAGTCGGGAAGCGTCGAGAGGGCGAGACAGGCGACTGCGCCGACGGCCGCTGCCGTCTCGTGGCCACCGAGCGCAACGATGGTTCCGAGTGGTGCGTATGCAAGCAGCGCCGCCCCGTAGTGGCCCAGCTGATACACTTGTCCAACGACACTCGACAGTGGAATATAAATACACCGTCCTCAATACGGACGCACAGTCACCGACGGGCAGATCCTCGCTGCCAGCGAGGCGCTGTGACCGCTGCACCTTTTCGTCTCCACGCGAATACCACGATATGCGAACCAGTCTCAACATTCCCGAGGAGATGCTGGCCGAGTTTGACCGAACCTGGCAGGCTGAAGGGCTCGATTCTCGCTCACGCGCACTCCGAGAAGCGATCCAAGAGTACGTCGAATCACACCATCGTCTGGAACAGGCTCGTGGAACGGTCGCGGCGACAGTCGTCTTCGACTACGTCCACGAAGAAATCATCGAAGACCTCCACGAGATCCAACACGAGTTTCAGGCCGAGATCGACACCACCTGTCACGTCCATCACGGTGAATGGTGTCTCGAGGCCGTCTTCTGTCACGGCCCGGCCGAGGAGATACGGGATCTCGTCTATCGGCTGAAAGACTTCGACGCCGTCGGGCGCGTCAGGGTAACGTTGCTCCGAGCAGAGCAGCAATCGCACTGACGTGTCTGGCGAGATAGTGCTCTATAGTAACGACTGAATCGATGTACACATCCATCGCACTGGCCGCGGTTCTCGCTCGAGTCCTCGCTCACGGGACGTTCCTCCCCGTTCGCTTTCCGCGGTTCGGAACGAACGAAGTGAGCGAGAACCGCGCTCTCGCCATGCGAGCAGGTGTGCAGTGAGGTTCAGTGGCGACTATCGTTTCGAGACTGCAGGAAGACGCGCGCAAGTCGAGTTCGCTGTCCGTGTTACTCACTCGAGACGACGACGCGTCCGTCGCTCGTGGCGGTTACCTCGTAGCCGTCGTGTGTGAACGTGATAGTTCCGGTTCTCGATGCGCCGCTGTAGGTCGAGCTGAAAAGGGCGTTCAGGGCGTCAGGATCGATCGTCTTGAACAGCGGCGTAAGCATGCCGACATCCTGTTCTGGCGAGGTCGAACAGCCCGCTGCTGTTCGCAAGGCTGCAATCACTGCATCACTCAGCGTTTCGTCGCTACCAGCCGTATACGTTATTTCCCCCTCTCGTACGGCCCCCGCTGCATGATCTTGCTTTGTGGCCATCGGTATACGAGTACGGACGAACCGTTGATAGGAGTTCGACCGGGTTTATCGATCAATGTTTTAAGTTCGATTGTCCTCGGCGATCGTGTTGCGCAACAGCGCTTCGTGTCCGCGCCGAAGCAGTGCAGAGAACGCCTGACTCGAGATGTCGAACTCCTCGGCCAGTTCAGCTGTCGAAACCTCGCGTGGAACGTCGAAATAGCCTCGCTCCAATGCACAACACAACGCATCTCGCTGGCGGGCAGTGAGCCCATACTTTGCCGTCGTTTCCGCATCACTTCGATAGAGCCGTCGCAGCTCGAACGAGAGATCGCGTTCCTGACACCGTTCGCGGTAATCGATCAGTGCGCTCCGACTCGGGACCTGCGCACGGTAGTTCATTTTGTCTGCCCCCGCTTCGATGTCGAGAAACGTGATGCCATACGTGATCGCATCGACGTACGTCAGCCCTCGCTCGCCCGCTGGAGACAGCGACATCCGGAAAAGACGTCGCTCGGGAAGCGTCGAAAGGACCTCGAATGAGGTGATCGATGGATCATCTGGGAGTTCCTGAAAGAATTGGTCGAGATCGGCTTCCGTCCCCTTCGCCCAGACGATCAGTCGTGGGTGGGTGCCGGGGGCTGGCTGTTCGTCCTCGACTTCGAGTGTGACCCCTGAAACCGACCGTCGCGTTTCCTGTAGGATTGGGTTCGATAATGTATACTCAGCGATAACACTCATTATCGTTCGGTATCGGCCTATCGGTAAGGTGCTTTCGCCGCTGTCAGTTCGCTACCGACCGAACCGTTTCCTGATCGTCGCCCGCAGCGGTAGCCCCAGTGCGCCGACAATCGGGAGCACCACGAACGCGAGGAGATCGATCGCAAGCGTCGCCGCTCCGGCAGCCGCGATTGCAAAGCCGACGGCCGGTGCCAACACCGGGAGTACGTACAGATACGACGGCTTCCAGCCCGGTCCACGCCGCGTATGACGAACGATTACGCCGAACAGAACGGGCATGAGGACCGCACCGGCCAGCAACGGCCCGCCGACGAGAGTGGTCGACACGGCCACTGCAAGTGCGACGACGATCGTTTCGTCGATCGACACCGGCCCCCACGTCTCTCGGTCCCGGACGAGACGAGCACCGAGCAAGACGAGAAGCGTCACGCCGACGCCACCAGCTAACGCGGCGTACCACTGCAGTGGTTCGAGCGGCGGCGCGACGAGTTCGACGGCCACCAGAAACTCAGTCGTTGTCTCGATGCCGTGACGGCTGCTCGAGAGCGTCTCCCAGAGGCCGTTGGGATCGGCACCGATCGCCTGTAGCTCGGTCGAAAGCGTCTCGAGGCCGGCCTCGTTTTCGAACGCGAAGTGGGCGAGTCCGACGACGTAGAGACAGACTGACAGCCAGATCAGTGGTAACGAGAAGTTCTGTCGTCGCCACCACCGAGAGACCGGGTTATCGGCAAGGCCGCCAGATCCGGTCTGTGCGTCGGACTCGGACGTGGTCTGTGTTTCGCTGCGTGTGGCACTGCCGGCCGAACTGCCGCTGTGGGTGGTGTTCGACGTGGCGGCCCCAGTCGCTGTTCTAGATGACCCGCTACCGCCAGTCGTTGTGGTACTCGAGGTGTCCGTGGCCGTCTTGGATGTTCCACTGCTGCCAGTCGTTGTGGTACTCGAGGTGCCTGCGGTCGTCTTGGACGTTCCACCTGTTTTCGCCCCGGTTGCTGATGCTCGCTTCGATGTCGTCGATTCGCCGGCACTCGACGAACTGGACGATGAGTAGGTAAACGTCTTCCCGGAACTCGTCTCGTCTGCCTGTGAGTCGCCTGACGTGGTTGTCTCCGACGACTGTGAGCTGTCGGTGCTCTGCCAGACGTCCGGTGAGGGGATTCCGCTGGTTCGCTTGGCGACGTAATCTTTGTGGCCCATCCGGTCGTAGGCCTTCCGTTCGACGGGATCGCCGAGAATATCGTACGCCTTCTTAACGGCCGTAAACTGGGCTCGAGCCCGGTCGTCGTCGTTATGATCGGGGTGATATACGCGGACCTGTTCACGGTAGGCATCTTTGATCTCGTCTTGGGATGCATCGGACGAGATCTCCAGGAGATCGTAGAAATCCTCGGTCATGTAACCCTCTGTGATCGTCTCGTTTGCTGCATTGTACTCGAGGGGGGGTTATAATAACAGTGCTCTCACGAGAAGTCAGTGAGCGACGACTGACCGTCCGTATGGTGACTATGGGTCGTCTCCCCGTCGCTCGGTGTGCCGTCAGTTCGGTGGTCGACCTCACGGTGGCCCCAACTGTCGAGACTCGCCTGATCGGTCGCGGCGAACTCGAGGTTTGCGACGCGAACGCCGAGTTTGCGGACGGGGTCGGTTTCGAACTCCGTGAACAGGTCGCGAGCGATCCGCTCGACGAGGTCGGGGTCGTCGACTGGCCCTGGCAGCGATCGCTCGCGGGTGTTGACGTCGTACGGCGGTGTGACGGCTTTGACCCCGATCGTCCGGTACAGCGCACCCTCGCGTTGTGCACGGTTGGCGACGGCCGTCGCGAGCGCCTCGATCTGTTCGTACTTGGGGGCCGACGCCGTGATCGGTTCGGCGAACGCGGACTCCCGCGAGAAGCTTTTGGGCTCCCCTTTCGGTTCGACCCGACGATCGTCATCGCCACGGGCGCGGTCATAGAGCTCCCGGCCCCGTTCGCCAAAGCGGTCGACCAGCGGCTCGGGATCGGTTGCGGCGACGTCGCCGGCTGTCTCGAGTCCCATCTCGCGGAGCTCACGGGCTGTCACGGGACCGACGCCGTGAAGCAGGTCGACCTCGAGCGGGGCCAGAAACTCCCGCACCTCGCCGGGTCGAACGACGGTCAGCCCGTCGGGTTTCTCGAAGTCGCTGGCGATTTTGGCCGCGCTCATCGTCGGTGCGACGCCGACGCTGACGACGACGCCAACGTCTCGGCGGATGCGGTCTTTGATGTGTCGAGCGAAGCCGTCGGCAACCTCCCAGGCGGTTCGGTCGGTGACGTCGAGATAGGCCTCGTCGATGCTCACCTCCCGCACGACGTCGGCACAGTCGTGGAGGATCGTCCGGACGTCTTCGGCCACCGACTCGTAGTAGTCCAGATCAACCGGGCGATAGAAGCCGGTTTGCTCGCGGTCTCGCGGTGGCTCACTCGAGCCATCTGGGGCACGTCTCGGCAAGCGCTCGAGTGCACTCGAGATCGCTTGTGCGCTTTCGACGCCGAACTCGCGGGCTTCGTAGCTGGCGGTGGCGACAGCGCCGACGGTCTCGCCGGGTTCATAACCCATGCCGACGACGACGGGCTCACCGCGGAGTTGGGGCTCGCGGAGGCGTTCACAGGCGGCATAGAAGCAATCCGCATCGACGTGACAGACGATTCGCTCGTCGTCGTCCGTCACCTCGACGCCCGGCAGCCGCGGCCCGTCAGTCATTCATTTGAGGGTTCGTGCGAACCGTTGTGAACGTTGTGTCCGCGTCGTCCTCGAGCGACGTCGCGGTCGGACTGCGATGGGGGATAGAAGCGGACTCCTGTGATCGTCGTCTTCGAAGTTCGATATGCATGCACACACGCTCTCATCGGAAGTGAAAGCCGTTTCCGGAGACGTGCTGTCGCCACAGAAAATCGCGTCTCGTTTTCAATCAGCAATTACCGAGTTAACCGCTGTCTGATATGCGCGTGGGCGATTTATGCACACCTATGTGGAGACCACTCGTATGGCGGACAAAGAGATCAGAGGGCAAACGGTCGCTGACCGCGCCACAAACGAGTTGGCTGTCGTCCCAACCGTAGGGGAGAGTACCATTACCTGTGTCCGCTCGCTTGGACGAAGAGAGATCCCATCGATCGTCGTCTCGCCCAGTCCGAACGTCCCTCCGTCTAACTCCCGATACTGTCGTGAATCGGTTGTTGTACCGTCTCCGGAGGAGAGTCTGCTCGAGTACAAAGAAGCCCTGTTGTCACTCGCGAGCAGGCCCGATGTACGGACGATCATCCCGATGCAGGAGGCGGACGTCTACGTTCTCTCGAGGTTTCGGTCCGAGTTCGAGGATCACGTGACGACGCCTTGCCCACCTCACGAGTCGCTCCGAATTTCACAGGACCGCGTGCGTCTCGTTCGGGAGGCGCAGGCGGCTGGAGTTCAGACCCCCGAGACGGAACTGCTCACCGACGTGGATGACTGGAACCGCGAACTGATCGTCAAGCCGAGACACTCGATACTGACGTCCGAATCCCTCGAATCGACCTCACCGGAGTACTTCGTTGAACCGCCGTCAACGGAGTACATAGTTCCCGGCGACGAACCGGACCAGGAGGCGATCCGCGCCAACATGGATCACATCCCGATCGTACAAGAGTACGTTTCGGGCACCGAGTACTCGTTCTGGGCGCTGTACGACCGTGGGACGGCGGTCGCGACGTGTCACAAGCATCAGCTGCGGGGCGACTCGTATGCCGGCGGCGTCAGTAGTTATCGGGAGACGACGTACGATCCGGAACTTGAGTCAGTGGGACGGGCGCTGCTCGACCACCTCGACTGGCACGGGTTGGCCGCCGTACAGTTCCTCAAAGACGATGAGTCAGACGAGTACACACTCCTGGAGATCAACCCTCGCGTCTGGGTGTCGATGTCGTGTGCCGTCGAGGCGGGCGCTGATTTCCCGTTTTATTACTGGCGTCTCGCCGGCGACGAACCGATTCCGGCCGACTCGCAATACAAGTTAGGCGTTGGCACGCACGATGTCAACGGTGAGATCGAGTATCTTCGCAGCATTGTCACAGGAGCGTTTCCCGACTACGTTGAGCGGCCATCGCTCGCGACGGCAAGTTGGGAGGTCGCGCGGGCGCTCTACGCACAGCCAAACTTCGCGTACGTCGCCCTCGACGACCCGTCGCCCGCCGTACTCGGTGTCGCGAACAACGTGGTGAACATCGCCCGGAACGTCGGCGAATCAGTCTCCGATCGATTGCCGCGGCCGTCCGCGAGACAGGCACGTTGACCTGCTCGGACGTCTTCAGCCACCGACTCGTAGTAGTCTAGAATAGAAGTCGGTTTGCTCGCGGAGGCGTTCACAGGCGGCATAGAAGCGATCCGCATCGACGTGACAGACGATTCATTCCTCGTCTATCTTCTCTCTCGGTGCCCAGAGCGCACACCAGTCTGTCGATCGAATCTCGCCTTCGACTTCGGTACACGCGCCGATTGCATCGCCGTCACGATCGTCGATGTAGTACGTACAGGTGCCACAGACGTTGCCCTCCACGGGGCCACACTGATACGCGGCTTCCTCTCTCGAGAGGAGTTCGTCTTCGTCCTTTCGTTCGATCCCGTCGATACTCACCGCATCTGCTTCGATCTCGGGGACGGTCTCACTCAGTTCGTCGAAACACCAGTCTTCCGGTCGATCCACTGCCGATTCACCAGCCGCATAGCTGATATCTTCGCCGAGACAACCGGCGAGCACGATTGCTGACCCACACCCAGTGGCCCGCAGGAACCGACGCCGCGACTCGCGTGGGTTCCGGTCTCCCATGCTAGCTGCTATGTGTTACCGTTTCAAAAACCCCTGTTCAGCGAGACAGATATGTCGTCACAACGAAAATCACGCAGACGAATTCTCGAGTAAAATCCCATGGCCGACAGCAACGCTCGACGGAGTCGCGGTGTCCCGGCAGCCGCAGGCTGACTCACTTTGTGAACGCTCCCCATCAGTGCTAGTGTGGCTAGCCAACACTGCTCATAGCCTCCAACGGGGTGAGCGAACACGATGGGTGACAACGAGGACACGACCACGGACGAACCGTTCCATCCGCTCGGGGACGAGTGGCAAACGGAACTCGAGGCGATACTCGAGGACACCGACCACGACACAGAACTCGGCCTCGCAATGGCTGGGGATGCCATGCGTGTCACGGCGGGCGACCTCTCGGAGTCGGCGTTCTACGAACGGTACCACGAGGCTGTCGTCGAAGAGTTCGGTGAGGACGAACGGCCGGTCGAACGGCCAGCAGACGATGGCCAACTCGAGGGAACGCTCTCTCGGTTCGGTGTCGACGACGAATCGCGGCGGGAGGTGATGCAGAAGATCGGCGTCGGAGCGGGGGCGGTCGGACTCGGCACGTGGGGGACGGTGTCGGACGACGAGCCGAGATTTGGGGCGAGCGAGGCGGATGAAACAGCGACGGAGCAAGACGATGAGGAGGGCGTCCAGTGGGGCATGGTGCTCGACCTCGAACGGTGTGATGGCTGTCTCTCCTGTGTCGTCGCCTGTGCTGAAGAGCACAACTGGGAGCAGGGAGCAAACTGGATGTACGTTCTGGATTACGAAGACAGTACGCCGGGTGGACGGAATCGCCTGATTCGTCCCTGTCAGCACTGTACGGATGCCCCGTGTGAGAAGGTGTGTCCGACGACGGCACGCCATACCCGGCAAAGCGACGGCCTCGTGTTGACTGACTACGACGTCTGCATCGGCTGTCGCTACTGCCAGGTCGCCTGTCCGTACGGTGTCAACTACTTCCAGTGGGGAGAGCCGGAGGTGTCGGCCGAAGAACTCGAGGAGGATCACATCTACGACGAGCGCGGCCGCTGGGTTGGCAGTCGGAGTCCGAAAGGCGTCATGGAGAAGTGTACGTTCTGTGCGACCCGTCAGGATGGCTCCAAAGGCGAGGAACTCGTCGGTCGAACTGCCTGCGAGGATGCCTGTCCGCCCGAGGCAATCCAGTTTGGCGACATGAACGACTCTGAGAGCGACCCACAGCAGTATCTCGACGATCCCGCGCTGGCTCGAGTACAGGCACAGAGCCCACCCGAAGCGGAGTTGCAGGAGGCGATTGCCGTTCTCACAGGGGAGACGGAGCCGGCGGAAGACGAAGACGATGACGGGCTGACTGAACGCGAGGCGCGGTCGCTCGTCCAGGCGGAAGGCGGCACCGGCGACTCGACGTTTAAACTGTTAGAAGAAATCGGTACCGAACCGAATATCGTCTATATCGGGAACGAACCGGGACCAAACGCCCAGCAGGTCGACGGTCCAGTTGACTACGAGGACGTTGGCCACACGGACAACCGAAAAGACATCGTCGACCAGGGGACTGTCGGCATCGATCCGTTCAACTGACTCGAGTCGCGGGTTGATCGACACTCCGCTCGAGGTGTGCAGCCCCCGTCAGTTGTAGCCACGCCAGCGTTTCCCGCATTCGGTACACTTGAAAAAGCGCGTCGGGGGTTCGTCCGCCGATGCGGTCTGTTTGAGCGTGTACCAGGCTTCCTGATTCCCACACTCGTCACAGATCACGTCCGTCGCCTTTGGCTTGCCTTCGAAGTTCGCGTTCTCGTCCGACTCGATCACCTCAGCGTCGGTCTGTGACTCCGTCGTGACGAACGCGTCTTCTTGCTCACGATCTCGCTCGAGCGACGCACCACAGTCATCGTTTGTACAGACCATGCGGTCGCCCTCGGCTTTCATCATCGAACCGCAGTCGTCGCAAAACTGCATACTCATGCGTAGACGGTCGAGTCGCAAAAACACTCCTTTCGCGTTCGCAAGCGACTGATAGATACGATAGCAGCCGGCGCTCAGCGCTCGGTGTGAATAGACGCGCCGCTCGAGGCAGGAGCCGAAAGCACGACGTCGCCCTCGAGGTCGTTGTCCGTGAGCGCGTCCCGGGCGGCAGCCGTGGCTTCGTCGGCGTGTGTTCGATCCGTGAGGGCGTAGACGACGGGTCCCCACGACGACTGGCCGACGCCTGTACAGACCGGACAGGCCTCGAGCGTTTCGACGAGGGTGCCTGCGGGCGGGCGAAAGACGCCACCCTGTGCGTCGGCGTACCACGCGCCGTTCTTGCGACCGATTTCGGCGGTCGCCTCGCCGAAGGCCTCGAGTCGACCCTCGGCTGCGGCCGGCAACAGCTTCCGGGTGATGACGCCGGCGATCTCGTCGGCGACGGCGGGATCTGCGCGCTCGACGACCGTTCGCATACTCGCGTCCTCGTCATCGCCGCTGCGGCCGGGGTCGCTATCGGGGATGACGACGAGAAATCGCCAGTCGTCGGGCAACGCGTGGCGAGCGACGACGGGTGGGACCGTCCAGTCACCCTCCGTCGGTGGCTCGGTCGTAAACCGGTTCGTCGGATGGCCGGCATCGACGACGAATCCGCCGTCTTCGAACGTTGCGACGCCGATACCACTTCGCCCGCCACGGCCCATTTCGGGTGCCTGCTCCCGAACTTCCGGCTCGAGCCCGTAGGCGTGCGCCGTCGCCGCGAGCACGGACAGCGCAAGCTGGGTGCCGCTCCCGAGACCGATATGGCGTGGGAGCCGTTCCTCAACCGTGACCGCGACGCCGGGAACGTCGAGTGCGTCGGCGGCGCGAGCCGCATACGTCCGGACTAGTTGATCGTCGCTCTCCACGTCGGAGGCGGGGGTGGCGGTGACCGTGACGCGTGGCTCCTCGAGACCGACACCAATGCCGCCGTAGAGCCGCCGCCGAGCCAGCGAAAGGTTCTGGAACCCGATATGGAGCCGGGCACCTGCGCTGACGGTCGCGATTGTCATAGACGGCGGTAGGCAAGCCCCCGGCAAGGGGGTTTCGACGGTGGCAACGACTGTCGACGGGACGCCTGCTCAAACGCCACCTCTCGTGTCATCGATAGTTCTTTTCGGCCGGTCGTATCACCAGTATGCATGGAATTCACACGCGCACTCGAGGTCGATGCCTCCCTCACCTGCGTCGTCGGCGCTGGTGGCAAGAAGTCGACACTGTACGAACTCGCCGGCCGACTCGAGCGAACGGTCGTCACGGCAACCGTTCGAATCCCGATCTTCGACCGCGAGGTCGCCGACGTGTGGGTAACTGACGACCCGATCGCCGCCCTCGAGCGGGCAAGCGCCGATGATCGTGACCTCGAGTGGCCGCTGGGGCTGGTTCCCGAACAGGAACGAGACGACCGATACCGGGGATACGATCCCGAAACGGTCGACCGAATCGCTGGGGCTTCGGCTGTCGACCACGTGCTGGTCAAAGCTGATGGTGCCCGAACACGGCTGTTGAAGGCTCCAAACGAGCGCGAACCACAGCTGCCGAGCGGTGTCGAGACGGTGCTTGCCATCGCCAGCGTCGACGCGGTCGGTCGCCCACTCGAGGAGTCGGTCGTCCACCGTCCGGAGCGCGTCGCGGCGGCAACCGGGCGAGCGGTTGGTGAGCCGATCGAACCGGCCGACGTCGCGACGATCCTGACCAGTCCCGACGGCGGGCTGAAAGACGTTCCCGAGGAGGCGACGTACATTCCGGTGCTCAACATGGTCGACGACGACGATGCCCTCGAGACGGCACGCGAAATTGCGGCGCACGTCCTCGAGAAACCCGCCGCCACGAATCGTGTCTCTCGCGTCGTCCTGACGAGCATGCTCGCCGACGAGCCGCTCATCGAGGTTCGTCGATGAACGACCCCGCAGGAACGCGTGCTGACCGCTTATATGAGCGGCTCCCGTCATGTCACCCGTGACGACTACCGGTTCACTCGAGGGCGTTGTCCTCGCGGGCGGCTACTCGACGCGCTTTGGCGACACGGACAAGGCCGTCGCCGACCTCGCCGGAGTGCCGATGATCCGACGCGTCGTCGATCGTCTCGCGACACTCACCGATGCCGTCGTCGTCAACTGCCGCGACGAGCAACGCGAGGCGATTCAGACGGCGCTGTCGGACCACGATGTCGAGGTGCGCTACGCGATCGACCCGGTCCCGGACCGGGGTCCGTTGGCCGGTATCCAGGTCGGTCTCGAGGCAGTCGACTGCGAGTATGCGGCCGTCGTCGCCTGTGATATGCCGTTTGCCGAGCCGGCGCTGTTCGAACAGCTGTACGCGCACGCCCGTGGCCACGACGGGGCCGTCGTCCGACTCGAGGACGGCTGGTATCAGCCAACGCAGGCGGTCTACCGTGCTGAGTCGATGGCCCGTGCCTGCAAGGAGACGCTCGGCTCCGACGACACTCGGATTCTCGCTGCGTTCGACACGCTCGACGTGGTCACCGTCGCGGAAGCCGACCTCGAGGGCATCTCCGAGATGACGTTCGAGAGCATCGATACGCCGGCAGCGCTACAGCGAGCGACACGACGGCTCGAGTAGACGCGATTCCTGACAAAAAACGTCGTCTGCGTCGTTCGTATTCGAAACAGCGTTTTTCCGTTCGAACCCCGTTACTCCTGTTTCGCGCCGGGGTTGGTCACGGCACCGTTGGCCGCGGAGTCGAACAGCTGTCCGTACTTCGCCAGCACACCGGTCGTGTAGTTGGGTTCGGGGAGGCCGTGTTCCTCGAGTCGCTGCTCGATCTCCTCGTCGGAGAGATCGACGGAGAGCTCGAGGTCGTCGATGTCGATCGTGATGGTGTCGCCGTCCTCGAGGGCGGCGATGGGGCCGCCGACGGCGGCTTCCGGCGCGACGTGGCCGATGGAGAAGCCTCGAGTGGCACCGGAGAACCGGCCGTCGGTGAACAGTGCCACGTCCTCGGCGTGGCCCTGGCCAGCGACCGCGCTCGTGACGCCGAGCATCTCCCGCATACCGGGGCCGCCGCGGGGCCCTTCGTTGCGGATGCCGATGACGTCACCTGTCTCAACGTGCCCTTCCTGGACGTACGCCATCGCGTCCTCTTCTTCTTCGAAGATACGGACGGGGCCCTCGTGATGGAGGTGGTCCTCGCCGGTGATCTTGATGACGGCACCCTCTGGTGCGAGGTTTCCGGTGAGGATACGGATGGCACCGCGTTCGTTGATTGGGTCGTCGACGGTGTAGAGGAACTCAGCGTCGAGATCGCTGATTCGTGGCGGATCGATGCGTTCGATGGCCTCGGCCATCGTCTCGCCGGTGACCGTCAGCGCATCGCCGTGGAGCAGGTCTGCCTCGAGGAGTTCTCGGAGCACGACGGGGACGCCGCCGACCTCGTGGAGGTCGTTCATCACATGTGCGCCGCTGGGCTGGAGCTTGGCGATCTTCGGCGTGCGGGCGCTGATCTCGTTGAAGTCTTCGATATCGAGGTCGATACCGGCCTCGGCAGCCATCGCCAGCAGGTGGAGCACAGCGTTGGTCGAGCCACCGATAGCCACCTGCAGCGCAACCGCGTTTTCGAAGGACGCTCGCGAGAGGAAATCCGACGGCTTGCGCTGCTCGCGGACGACCTCGACGGCGAGTTCGCCGCTCTCGCGGGCGACCTCGTAGCGGTCGTCGTCCTCGGCGGGTGGCGAGGACGAGCCAAGCGGCGCGAAACCGATCGTCTCGGAGATCGACGCCATCGTGTTGGCAGTGAACATCCCACCACAGGAGCCCGCGCCGGGACAGGCGTGGCGCTCCATCTCGTCGAGTTCATCTTCGGACATCTCGCCGTCGGCGACGGCACCGACGCCCTCGAAGACGTTCTGGATCGTGACCTCACGGCCCTCGTGTTCGCCGGGCATGATCGAACCGCCATAGAGGAAGACGCTCGGCAGATCCGTCCGGATCGCGGCCATCATCATCCCTGGCATGTTCTTGTCACAGCCACCGATGGTGACGAGGCCGTCCATACGCTCGCCGAAGGCGACGAGTTCGACGGAGTCGGCGATCACTTCACGGGAGATCAGCGAGGCCTTCATCCCCTCGGTCCCCATCGAGATCGCGTCGGAGATGGTGATCGTGCCGAACTCGATCGGCATCCCGTCGGCCTCGTCGACGGCGTCGTAGGCCGACTGGGCCACATCGTCCAGATGGACGTTACAGGGCGTGATGTCTGCGGCCGGGTTCGCAACGCCGATCATCGGCGAGGACAGGTCCGCATCGTCGTATCCCATCGCGCGGAACATCGCACGGTGTGGGGCGCGTTCGACTCCCTCCGTGACCTCTTTGCTCGGCAACTCCTCGGGTTTGCCCTCGACGGGCGATCCCTGTTCGGACTGTTGGCTCATACCGTGAGATTGCCACCTCGGCGCTTAAAGGGCTTGGATACCGATATCGGCCTTATCAAACCCCACTCGAACACATTCGGCGGTCACCACACCGCCGCTGCTCACGCCTTCGATTTCCTGCACGGGCCTTTCCCGCTCCTGTCACGGAGCGACCGATAGAGTATCAATGTACACATACTGCCTCGAGTGTGAGTGGCAGGCCACCACTGCTGCGTCCGAGACGGACGCCGTGGCGTCAGAAAGCGCGATCAAACACTTCGTCGAAACCGGTCACACGGTGGAGTCGGTTCGACTCCCTCCACCGGCGGTGATTCTCGAGAACTAGTTCGTGTTAAACGGCGGGGACGTCCCGATCCCAGTCTCGAACGCCTCGAGCGGTCGGACACCGACGCCGTGGAAGTCGGGGACACGTGGCCCGTCTTCGGCTTCGTCCTGAGCGAGTGCGATGTGGTCGTCGTCGAAGTCGTCGATCGGGTGGGGCTCGATAACCTCGACGATCTCGCGGCTCTCGATGTCGAGCACGGAGATGCCCGGCGTGACACCCGTCGCGGCGTGTGGGTCACCCGACAGCGGGGCTGGACCGCGCAGGGTGACGAACATGTACTCGCCGTCGGGCGAGGCCCACATGATGTCGGGCGAATCACGCTCGTCCGGATCCTCGGACTGGTCGGGGCCGTAGGCATCGATCGTCTCGATGACCTCGTCAGTTTCGGGATCGACGACGACGCCGTCGTTGGTCTCGCGGTTCAGCACCCACAGCTCTTCGCCGTCGGGAGTGAACCAGAAGCCGTGTGCGTCGTTGCCCTGGGTGCTCTCGCCGTCGACGAGGACCTCGTCTTCGGCGGTGTCGTAGACGTAGTAGTCACCAACGCCCTCACCGTCGCTCGAGGGGAGCCCCGCAGTGAGATAGAACTTCTCCTCGGTCGGGTGGGGCATGGTCCCACAGTTGGTCGGCAGTTCGTCGCCGGAGTACGCCTTGTCGACGGTGAACTCCTCGTGGTCGACGATGACGAGCGCGCCGTCGTGATAGCTCGGACCGAGCGTGTGCAGCGTGCGCCCGTCGTGGGCGTACTGATGACAGATCGGTGCGCCGCTCTCGATGCCGGCGGCCTGGACGGTGTCGTCCTCGAGCACGTCGATCTCATCGACGACCTCGAACGACTCGCTCTCGAGGTCGGCCTCGACGCGAACGATGGCACCCTCGCCGATAGCGTCGACGTGAATGTGCTCGTCGTCCGGCGAGAACGCGGCCATGTGCGAGCCAGCGCCGGTGTCGATGTCGGCGACCAGTTCGTGGTCTTCGGTGCGGAAGACGAGCGTGCGCGCGCCAGCCGTACAGGCGACGGCGGCGTACTCGTAGGTCGAGTTGTAGTCGATCATGTGCGGGACGACGTCCTCTTCGGGGACGCCCTCGAGGGCGTTGACGTCGATGAAGTTCGTGACCGCGAATCCGTCGCCGTCAGCCGCTGGTTCGTAGATGAAGATGTTGTCCCGACCCTGGTCGAGCGCCCAGAGTTCGTAGGAGCCATCTCCTTCCTCGAGTTCGGGATCGATCTGGTAGTCGAACGCCGTCTCCGTCCCGTTCCCCGAACTGTCGTCGTCATCCTCGCTGTCCCCAGCACAGCCAGCCAGCGCGACTGCGCCAGCGGCTGCACTCCCGACCAAAAACCGTCTGCGAGTTGCGTCCATCTGCATACGAGTATGATCCGAACTGCTACCTCAAAAGTTTGCGGGTTTCAGGCCTTCTCCGTGGCGAATTCGGCATTTGAGACATAGAAAGAGGCAAGAATTGAGCCCGATTCAGCCGTCAGTGTTCTACACTGCAAGCTGTGGCCGGCTGCCGGCCACTCGAGGGCGGGTTCCGGCGACTGTTGCGGACCTTGTTGCCGGTATCTGTGTCGTCACTCGCCACCATCGAAAATCACCACGCCAGCGATCGCAGTATCGGCCTGCTGTCTCCGTACTTTCAGCTCCACAGTGGTTAAAACACTGGTTCAATTGTCGAATTACATCTCGAGTCTGCGCTGTACGCAACCGGTCCGGGACCGACGGCTCACCCGCGGCGCTCGAGGATGCGGTCGATGATGAGTCGCGTCGAGAGGATCTCCTCGTCGTCGTCTGGCTCGCGCCCGCTTGCACGCTCGACGACGCAGTCGATGCCACGGCGCTCGAGTTCGGTCTCGATGGCGTCGGCGTTGTGGTGTTGGTCGTGGCCGAGCGCGATCACGTCGGGATCGATCTCCTCGATCGGGACGAAGATGTCCTCCTCGTTGCCGAGTCGTGCCTCGTCGACGGCCTCGAGTGCGCCGACGACGTCCCGGCGCTGTGTTGCCGGACAGATCGGCGCTTTCTTGTGATCGACGTTTGCCTTGCGGGCGACGATGACGTACAGTTCGTCGCCCATCGCGGCTGCCTCCTCGAGGTAGTGGACGTGGCCGGGGTGGATGATGTCGAACGTGCCCTGTGCGATGACCGTTTTCGTCATGATATCCTCCGACCGCGGCGTGCGTTGCTCGTCGTCCGTTCACAATCCTGGCCAGTAGTCGTCTCGAGCATACTCATACTATCGTCGGAGTTCGTCGTCGATATCCGCCTGCGTGAAGTCGAAAAAGTCCTCAGTTTCGGGGAGGTCGACGTCGATCACGTTCAACTGCGTCGGTTTCCCCTGTGAGTCAAAGGCTTTCCAGTCCGTTCGGCGGTAGGGCGCACCGATGATAACGTGGACGCTGCCCCGACCGAACGTCTCCAGATCTGCGCTGCTCGGCCGGATCACGCCGTTGGGATGGGAGTGAATGCTGCCGAGTGCTTTCACGTCGTTTGGAATCTGGCTCGTCTTGACCGTCGCGCTGACGCTGTTTGCTTCGGTGCCGGGGACGACCAGAATGTCCGTGATAACGAGCCCATCCTGATCGACACCGAGCTTGTCTGCCTCGGTCCCCCGGAGAAACCCCATATACTCGTTGGGATGGGTCGCCTCGGAGGACTCGATGGCGAACTCGAGTGTCTCCTCGGCGATGCCGAGTATCTCACTCGAGCGAAACAGCGCGTCGAACAGCCCCATAGCACAGTATGCGGGCTTGCGGTTGCTAAACGTTCCGATAAGATAGTCTCGGGATCGACCACAGGTCTCCATCGGGGCTACGGTGTCGACCGGATCCGCACCGCCGATGATGGTACTCAATGGTCACCTAGGAATACATACACCCCCGCTGTGTATTAGCGCGTGTCTTTTTGAACTCCCCTGGCTATCCGGATGTATGTCACTAGATGAGGACTCACTCGCCTACCATAGCGAGGACCCACCGGGCAAAATCGAGATCCGAACGACAAAATCGACGAGTACACAGCGAGACCTCTCGCTTGCGTACTCACCCGGCGTCGCTGCGCCGTGTCGAGAAATCGACGATCGAGAAAACGACGCCTACCAGTACACCGCGAAAGGGAATCTCATCGGCGTCGTCTCGAACGGCTCTGCCGTACTCGGCCTCGGCGATATCGGTGCCCAGGCGTCGAAACCGGTCATGGAAGGGAAAGGCGTCCTGTTCAAACGGTTTGCAGATATCGACGTTTTCGACATCGAACTCGACCTCGACGATCCCGACGCGTTCGTCGAGTCTGTTGCGGCGATGGAGCCGACCTTTGGCGGGATCAACTTGGAAGACATTGCCGCACCCGAGTGTTTCCGAATCGAAGAGCGCCTGCGCGAGCGAATGGATATCCCGGTTTTCCACGACGACCAACACGGCACGGCGATCATCACCGGCGCAGCGCTGTTAAACGCCGTCGAACTCGCCGACAAAGATCTCGAGTCGATCTCGGTCACGTTCGCCGGAGCGGGTGCCGCAGCGCTTGCGACGGCCCAATTTTTCGTCTCGCTGGGCGTCAAACGAGAACACATCACGATGGTCGACATCGACGGCATCCTGACGACGGAACGAGCCGAAGCCGGCGAGCTCGATCCGTACAGTCGCGAGTTCGCCCGAGACGTTCCCGAAGGTGAACTTGCCGACGCGATGGTTGATGCGGACGTCTTCGTCGGCCTCTCGGTTGGCGGCATCGTCTCGCCGGAGATGATCCAGTCGATGGCCGCGGACCCGATCGTCTTCGCGATGGCAAACCCCGAACCCGAGATCGACTACGAGACGGCGAAAACCGCTCGTTCGGACGACGTCATCATGGCAACTGGCCGGTCGGACTACCCGAACCAGGTCAACAACGTCCTCGGATTCCCCTTTATTTTCCGCGGCGCACTCGACGTGCGTGCGGCCGAGATCAACGAGGAGATGAAAGTCGCTGCTGCGGAAGCCATCGCAGACCTCACAAAACAGGACGTGCCCGACGCCGTCCGGAAAGCCTACGGCGATCAGCCGCTCCAGTTCGGCCCCGAGTACATCATTCCGAAACCGCTCGATCCGCGGGTGTTGTTCCAGGTCGCTCCTGCAGTCGCCCGTGCCGCGATCGACAGCGATGCGGCTCGGATCGAGATGGATATCGAGACCTACGTCGAACGTCTCGAGGCCCGCCTCGGCAAATCCCGCGAGATGATGCGGACGGTGTTCAACAAGGCCAAAACCGAGCCCAAACGACTCGCGCTGGCCGAAGGGGGCAACGAGAAGATCATCCGAGCAGCGGCCCAGATCGAAGAACGAGCGGTCGCCCAGCCAGTGCTGATCGGGGACGAAGACGAGATCGCAACGACGATCGCGGAACTCGGCCTCGAGTTCGACCCCGAAGTGGTCGATCCCGGTGCTGGTGCGTACGACCACTACACGGAGTCACTCTACGAGCGTCGCCAGCGCAAGGGCGTGACACGAACCGAAGCCGACGAGTTGATTCGAGACAGCAACTACTTTGCCTCGGTGATGGTCGATCAAGGCGACGCCGACGCGATGCTCACCGGGCTGACGAACCACTACCCGTCTGCGCTTCGGCCGCCGTTGCAGGTCATCGGCACCGCACCGGACACCGACTACGCTGCGGGCGTCTACATGCTCACGTTCAAAAATCGTGTCATCTTCCTCGCGGACGCGACGGTCAATCAGGACCCTAACGAGGACGTCCTCGCCGAAATTACGCGTCACACGGCTGCCCTCGCCAGGCAGTTCAACGTCGAGCCACGAGCCGCACTGCTCTCGTACTCCGACTTCGGGAGCGTGGACAACGACGGCACTCGAAAACCCCGCCGAGCGGCCCAACAGCTTCGTGGCGATCCGAGTGTTGACTTCCCCGTCGACGGCGAAATGCAGGCCGACACTGCCGTCGTTGAGGAGTTACTCGAGGGAAGCTACGAGTTCGCCGAGTTAGACGAGCCAGCCAACGTGCTCGTCTTCCCGAACCTCGAGGCAGGGAACATCTGTTACAAACTCCTCCAGCGACTCGGTGGAGCCGAAGCGATCGGGCCGATGCTGGTCGGTATGGACCGCCCGGTTCACGTTCTCCAGCGTGATGACGACGTCGCTGACATCGTTAATCTGGCAGCTGTCGCAACCGTCGACGCCCAGGAAGAGTAGCCGCTCTACGGCGCGCTCACGTGCGCGGCATTCCTTCTTGACAAGGGTTATACGCGACCATCGCAAATGACGACCCAAGATGACACGTGAGTCCGCCGGGGAACCCGGCGCAGACGACGGGGATTCCGTCGTCTACGATCTCGCTTCCGATTGTACTGCAGCGGACGTCGAACAGGACCAGCCGTATCTCGCCGAAATCAACGGTATCGTCGACTACGGCGTTTTCGTTGATCTTTCCGAATCGGTCTCTGGACTCGTCCACGAATCCGTCCTCAGCGGCACCTACGCCGTCGGTGACGATCTCGTCGTCAAACTCGAGACCGTCCGAGAAAACGGCGACATGGCGTTCGAGCCGGTCGACATCGACGACTACACCGTCGAACCCGTCGATCACGACTACGCGCTGACCGGAACCGACCGCCTCGAGTCGAACATCGGCGAACAGATCCACCTCGAGGGCGAGGTCGTCCAGGTCAAACAGACCGGCGGCCCAACGATCTTCCACATCACCGACGAGGACGGCGTCGTCCCGTGTGCTGCGTTCGAGGAGGCAGGCGTCCGTGCCTACCCATCGGTCGAAGTCGGCGATATCGTCCGCGTCACCGGTGCGCCGGAACACCGCGAGGGTGACGTCCAGATCGAAGTCGACGGACTCTCGAAACTCGAGGGCGAGGTCGCAGATGATGCCCGACAACGGCTCGAGACCGCCCTCGAAGCCCGTGCACAGCCCCACGACGTCGAACCACTGATCGACTGGCCCGCGTTCGAGAAGCTCCGACCCGACCTGCAGAACGTCGCGAAGCTGCTCCGCCGAACCGTCCTCGAGGGTCGTCCCATCCGGGTTCGACACCACGCCGACGGCGACGGCATGTGTGCTGCCGTTCCCGTCCAGATCGCCCTCGAGCGGTTCATCGCAGAGGTTCACGAGGACGCCGACGCCCCGCGACACCTCATCAAACGCCTCCCTGCAAAGGCGCCCTTCTACGAGATGGAAGACGCCACGCGGGATCTGAACTTCGCCCTCGAGGATCAGGAGAAACACGGCCAGCAACTCCCACTCCTGCTCATGCTCGACAACGGCTCGACGGCCGAGGACGTGCCTGCCTACGAGACGCTGGCCCACTACGACATTCCGATCGCCGTCGTCGACCACCACCACCCCGACCCCGACGCGGTGGAGGACTTACTCGACGCCCACGTCAACCCGTATCTCCACGGCGAGGACTACCGGATCACGACGGGGATGCTCTGTGTCGAGCTCGCACGGATGATCTACCCGGAGATCACCGACGAACTCCGCCACGTTCCCGCCGTCGCCGGCATCTCGGATCGCTCGAAAGCCGACGCGATGACCGACTATCTCGAACTCGCCGCCGAGGAAGGGTTCGACGAGAGCCGACTGCAGGATCTCAGCGAAGCGCTGGATTATGCGGCCTTCTGGCTGCGGTATAACTCTGGCGACCAGCTGATTCAGGACCTGCTCCACATCGATAACGGCGACGAGGAGCGCCACCGCGAACTCGTGTCCTTCTTCGCCGACCGCGCTCGCGAGGAGGTCGACGAACAGCTCGACGCCGCAATGGCTCACCTCGAGCACGAAGACCTCGACAACGGGGCTCACCTCTACCGGATCGACGTCGAGAACTACGCCCACCGCTTTACCTACCCTGCCCCGGGGAAGACGACTGGTGAGATCCACGACCGCAAGATCGAAGAGACGGGCGACCCCGTTATCACGGTCGGCTACGGCCCTGATTTCGCCGTCCTGCGCAGTGACGGTGTGCGACTCGATATCCCGAACATGGTCACCGAACTCGAGGAAGAGATCTCCGGTGGCGGCGTCTCCGGCGGCGGTCACCTCGTCGTCGGCTCGATCAAGTTCGTCAAAGGCAAACGCGAGGAAGTGATCGACGCCTTAGTCGACAAGATGGAAGAAGCCGAGATCGACGAGGCGCTCTCGAGTGCGGCCCCGATCGACGACTGAGCGCTGACTCAACGATCTGAGTAACGGACGGTGAAAACCGCCGTTCGAGCGTTTTACGCTATTTCGAGTGATCCAGTGGCGACGTCAGTCTGCGCCGTGACGTGGCGTGTAGCCACAGTCGTCACAGACGAGTGAGTCGTACCGGGTCGACAGCGATCCAGAGCATTCTGGACAATGGAATTCGGATTCGAGTGAACGTTGCCTGATTGCCATAGACGACTCGAGGAATCGAGCGCCCATAAGCGCACCTATTATGTCGATAAGATTATTCATCTGCCCTAGAACACATATTGATATCGTACGCGAGGTCCTAGCCAGATGCGGCGTTCTGCTTGTGGGTCGCCGGCGATCGCAGCGCCGTTAGAACTGATAGCGGCGCTCGTCGTCCATCGAGGGGTACTGATCGGCGCCAGTCATCTCTTCGAACGTCATTCCCGAGAGATACTCGTCGTAGGTGACGTCGTAGGCCGACCGGAGCTGGAAGTCGAGTTTGCCGGTGTCGACGGTGGTCTGAAAGAGCATGTGGATCGCCCGACGGACGAGTTCGTCGGTGTCTTCGGGCTCGAGTGCAGCCTCGAGTAAGGCGAGTTCGTTTCGCGCTTCTCGATCGAGCGAGACGGTGAGTTCGTCGTCTAACTGGCCGTAGGAATCCTGTACGTCGTCGGTGAGATCGTCGAGACTCATAGGTTAGGGGACTCGAGCCGGCGGGATAGGGCTTTCGTGGTCGACCGAGCGCGATCGGCGATCGACTCGAACGATCGAACCGCCACCAGTAAGACGGCCCACTCGCTAGGACGACCGATGAGTGAGAGCGACGGTGACGGCGACGGGGCGTGGACGCTGCCCGACGACCGCGAGGCCGTCCGTGAGGCCCTGATCGCGTGGTACGAAGCCGACCACCGCGACTACCCCTGGCGGCAGACCGACGACCCCTACGAGATCCTCGTCAGCGAGGTGATGAGCCAGCAGACCCAACTCGATCGGGTCGTCCAGGCATGGGAGGACTTTCTCGAGCGCTGGCCGACGGCGGCCGATCTCGCTGCCGCGGATCGAGCGGATGTCGTGGGCTTTTGGACGGGCCACAGCCTGGGGTACAACAACCGAGCGAAGTATCTCCACGAGGCGGCCCAGCAGGTAGAGGAGGGGTACGCTGGCGAGTTTCCGTCCACTCCCAGCGAACTCCAGGAGCTGATGGGTGTCGGCCCCTACACTGCAAACGCCGTTGCGAGTTTCGCGTTCAACAACGGCGATGCTGTCGTCGACACGAACGTCAAGCGGGTCTGCTACCGCGCGTTCGGCGTGCCCGACGATGATGCGGCCTTCGAGGACGCTGCGAACGACCTCATGCCCGAGGGCCGGTCGCGAGTCTGGAACAACGCGATCATGGAACTCGGCGGCGTCGCCTGTACGCAGACGCCGCGCTGTGACGAGGTCGGCTGTCCGTGGCGCGAGTGGTGTGGCGCCTACGCCAGCGGCGACTTTACCGCCCCCGACGTCCCCACCCAGCCGAGTTTCGAGGGGAGTCGCCGGCAGTTCCGCGGTCGCGTCATCGGCACGCTCCGAGAGTACGACGACCTCGAGATCGATACGCTTGGCCATCGTATCCGCGTCGATTACGTGCCCGACGGTGAGTACGGCCGCGAGTGGCTCGAGGGACTGCTCGATGATCTCGAGTCGGACGGGCTGGTCGACCTCGATGGCAGTGGCAGCGACCTCGTCGCACGGCTCCAGCGTTGAGGAGGCCACGAACGCACTCGATTAGACGACGAGGAAGACGAGAATCGCGGCGATGATGAAGACGGCTTTCAGCCCCGTGTTGACGATGATGACTTTGGTCCCGAACGCCGAGCCCCAGATGCCGTACTGAAACGGGATCGATCGTTTGACTGTGCCAACTGTCAGCGAAAACAGGCTCCCGACGAGCAACGCAAGCACCGCTTGGGCGGGAGTGAGCACGTCACCGATCATGGGGGCGACGGTGATCGCACCCATCGTCGGATCGACGAGCGAGACGACGATCACCGGCACCGCTGCGGCCGGGAGTCCGACGAGGCTCGCCACCGGGTCGACGATGGCAGCCGGCTCTTCGATGCCGACGGCGGCGAAGGCGGCGAGTAGCTGGTCGGTGTACTCGAGGGCGAGGAAGACAAGCGAGTAGACGATCGCCAGTCGCGGCACGATCGATCGCAGTTGAGCCGCCGTTTTTCCACCGGCATGACGGAGTGTCTCTCGGTGTGTTCGTTTCTCGTCGTCGGGCGTCTCCGGCTCGATAGCGCTGCTGTCGTACTCGTAGCCACGCAACAGGACGGCACCGGCGAGCAGGCCGACGACCGAAATGGCAAGCGAGATCCCAGCCCGAGCACCGACGTATAGCAACCCGGCGTGAAGCCCCAGAATTGGGACGAGGACGGGGCCGTAGTAGGTGAGACTGTGCTTGAGAAAGCCGAAAAACGTGTTGATGACGATGGCGATCAACGTTGCGCGGTCGTCGAGGAGCCCGGACTCGCGGAACTCGGCGAGCATCCCGTAGCCGGCGGTGACCGAGAGCGTGTTCGTCAACACGGCAGCGCCGACTTCGTCGGGCAGATTGGCGGGCTCGGTCAGATAGCGACCGACGCGGGCGATGACGTCAACGAGACCGTACCCGACGGCGAGATTCGCCAACCCGACACCGAACCCGATCAACAGCGTGATCGTCAGGACTCGGGGGAGCACCTCGGTCAGCAGGACGGAGAGCAGCGACTGCACACCGACCGCTTCGAATTCCGACACGAAAGAGCCGTCGGTCACGGCACACGTCGGGGTCGTGAAACGCGCTCGAGCGTCGTGTTGTCCGCCAGTCTATAGTAACAACTGAAACGATGTACACACGTCTCGCACAGCCATCGTGCGATGCGGTGTGCAGTGATTTTTCAGTGGCTACTATATTTGGGGCTTGCAGCCCTCTGTGTTGTCATGACCGACGTTCACATCGCCGCAGTCTGTGGCAGCCTCCGTGATGCAAGCACGACTCGTCTCGCCCTCGAGGTCGCTCTCGAGGCCGCCGAACGGGCTGGAGCCAGCACCGAACTGCTCGACTTGCGGGCGTTCGAACTCCCGATCTTTGACGCAGATCGCGACCGGGAAGACGCAGGCGATGCAGCGGAGTTGACGGCTCGAATCCGAGACGCTGACGCGATTATCCTCGGCTCGCCGGTGTATCACGGCTCGTATGCGTCGCCGCTCAAGACCGCACTCGACTACTGTGGGTTCGATGAATTCGAGGAGACGACTGTCGGCTTGCTCGCGGTCTCAGGTGGGGCGTTCCCAGTGACGGCCCTCGAGCATATGCGGTCGGTCTGTCGGGCGTTGAACGCGTGGGTGATCCCACACGAGGCAGCGATCGCGAACTCCCACTCGGCGCTCGAGGACGGCGCGTTCGTCGATCCAAAACTCGAGGACCGTGTCGTCACGCTCGGCAGACGAGCAGTCCAGTACGCGACGATCGAACCGGATCCGGCGTCGTTCGAGAGCGACCAGAACGTCGGTGCCGAAGAAAAGTAGCGGCCCCAGTCGCGATGACTGCCGCTGCGTTCGATTCGTCCGACGGCAGTGCGATCCGGCTCAGGTGCCACGATAGGGACCGAGATACTGTTCGAAACGCTGCTGGTGAGCGAGGAACGCAAACAGTCCAAACGAGAGATAGCCCAGATGCTGGACGTCGATCCACAGGACCACCGTTGTGATCTCGAGTGACAGCGGCGGCGTGATAAATCTGAGGTCAGTGAACCACGCCGATGCGAGCAGCGTCGCTGCGCCGACGGCCAACAGGAGTGCGGGGATGAGTGCTGTTCGTACCCTCGCCGAGTGCATCTGGGTGGAGAAGACGGATCGCTCGAGAATGAACTGCCCGGTGAGAATGCCGGTAAACACGACGGTTGCGACGAGCAGACCGGTAACGTCGCCGATCAGTTCAGCCACGAGCAGCCAGACGACCCAGCCGCCAGTCAACGCGAGCGCAGCCGCGAGTCGGTGTGGTTGGCAGAGATCTCGCACGTCGCTGACTGTTGCACCGAAGACGCCAGCCCGAAGGAGCGAGCCACAGAAGAGAATCCCAAGCCCGGCCAGTGCCGTCGATGTCGTTCGAGAGCCGACGACGAGGCCAAACCAGAGTCCGACAGTGACTGCTTCGACGGTGGCTATCGAGAGCGCCGCGGTCAGCCCGACGATTCGCTGTCGAGTCGTTCGCCCGAGGATGCCGGGCTGTCGGATGACGCTCATATGGACACATCTCCGGCACACCCCTTCGTTATGGTAGCCGTTAACTCACAGTAACAGGAAATCCTCCGGACGAGTTCGCCGCTGCTGGATTTATACGTGGGTAATATTCTGTTTCTCGAACCGGCGACCTGTACAGCACTTCCCGGTAACCCCACTGTGTGTCATACAGCCACTGACGCGATTGCCGGGTCCAGATCGAGATCCCTCTGTCGCTGACAGCAACCCCGGCTCGACGTTCGTTACGGCAGGCGTGTTCGTCGTGTTCTGCCCTCTCGACTGCCGTGAGCGAGTCCGACACCGCCTGCCAAACCGTTGTTATTTTCGAGCTTTTCGAGCGAGTAGGTGTCTGTTACCGACCATGCTCGCCGTGAGTAGGACGTGGATACTCGTCGGGCGCGTACTCGGTCAGATCGAAACGTTGGACAGAACTATTTACGGGGATGTGGTCGGATGCGATTATGCCCGAAACGGAACAACAGGACAAGACGCTGTCCGAGATTGTGGTCAAAGAAGCAGTCGAGAAGGGAATGGACTCACCACTACGAGAGTCGATCCTCGAAGCCGTCGAAGAGGCGGACGGATCGACACCGGGAGGATCACCGACACTGCCGCTTGCGGGGGCCCTGTTCGGCACGGGTGCTGCGCTTGGCTTTCTCGCGGGACGGCAGTCGTCTGAAATCGAAGAGTCGTCGATTCAGGACATGCAAGAGCCCGAAATCATCGACAGCGTCGTCGAGAGTGTCTCCGAAAGCGACGAGGAGATGAGCGCGAGCGCAGCGTCCGAGTCCGAGTCCGAATCTGAATCTGAATCTGAATCTGAATCTGAATCCGAACCGGAGACCGAAGCCGAAGCGGACGAGGGCTCGAGCCGTCTTGCTCGAGTGTTGCTTGCTGTGGGCGTGCTTGGTGCAATCGCGATCCTCCGCCGTCGTCTCTCATCAGGCGAGCAAGACGAGTGGGAACCGATCGAGGAGTTCGAACCGGCGACGAGTGCTGATATGGACGATGAAACGGCGGTCGACACGACAGAAACCGGACCTGGAGTTGACGAAACCGAGGCTGACGTCGACGAAACCGACGAGGAGTAACGGCTAGCGTTCACCGCCGACTCGAACGGTAGACAGCCGTGCGGTCGTGTCCCGGATTGGGTCGACCCACGGATCGACGCGTCGACAGCGCTCTCGTCTTGACGAAGGAGCTAAGGGGGCGACGCCGACAGTGTGTATCCAATGGAGACGACCCACCGCGTCTTCGTCGGTGACTCACGAGACCTGGCCGAGATCGACGACGACGCAGTCGAACTCGTCGTCACGTCCCCGCCGTATCCCATGATCGAGATGTGGGACGACCTCTTTACCGCGCTCGACCCGGCGATTGGCGACGCACTCGAGTCCGGCGACGGCCGCGCGGCGTTCGACGCGATGCACGCCCAGCTCGATCGCGTCTGGGACGAACTCGAGCGCGTGCTGGTCGACGGCGGTATCGCGTGTATCAACGTTGGCGACGCGACGCGCTCGCTCGATGATAGTTTTCGGGTCTACGCAAACCACGCCCGCGTCCTCGAGGCGTTCGAGTCTCGTGGATTCGACCCGTTGCCCGATATCCTCTGGCGCAAGCCGGCAAACAGCGCGGCGAAGTTCATGGGGAGCGGGATGATCCCACCCAACGCCTACGTCACGCTCGAACACGAGTACGTGCTGCTCTTCCGGAAAGGCGACGAGAGCCGTTCGTTCGAGCCGGGCGCTGACCGTCGCTACCAGGCCGCCTACTTCTGGGAGGAGCGCAACCGCTGGTTTACCGACGTCTGGACCGAGGTGCAAGGCGAGCTACAGACCCTCGAGTTCGCCGACGACGACCTCCGCGATCGGTCAGCCGCGTACCCACTCGAGATCCCCTATCGGCTGATCTGTATGTACTCGGCCTACGGCGATACCGTCCTCGATCCCTTCTGGGGCACCGGGACGACCACGCTCGCAGCGATGTGTGCCGGCCGCCACTCGGTGGGTTCGGAACTCGAGGACGCGTTTCTCGAGGTGTTCGACGACCGGATCGCCGATGTGCCGTCGCTGTCGCGCTCGGTCAGCCGGGCACGTCTCGAGCGCCATCGCGAGTTCGTCACGCGCCGTCGCGAGGACGGAAACGAGTTCGAGTACGAGGCAACCCATTACGAGACGCCAGTCGTGACGAAGATGGAACGAGACATCCAGCTCCGGGAGGTGGCGGCCGTCGAGACGCTCACGGACGACGCCGAGTACGGCTATCGAGCGATCCACGAGCCGCTGGCTCTCGAGTGAGCGCAGCTATAGTAACAACTGAAACGATTTACACACACATCGCACAGCAGTCGTTCGATGTGGTGTGCAGTGATTTTCAGTGGCTACTATAGGGTTCGACGATAATCTTGATCTCGTCGTGCTCGCCGCCGAGCAGCGTCTCGAAGCCGTCGACGATCTCCTCGAGCCCGATTCGGCTAGTGATAAGCGGCTCGGGATCGAGTGTCCCGTCGGCAAACATGTCGATGACGGCACCGAACTCCACGTCACTGTTGGGGCCGCCTTCGTACGCCAACGTTCCGGAAACGGTGCGTTCGCCGAGGACGATTTCGTTTGGCTCGATTTCGATGCGCTCTTCGAAGATGCTGACGATGGTGACCGATCCGTCGTTTTTCACCGATCGGATCGCGTCACGAACCGTCTGTTCGATCCCGGCGACTTCGAACGTCGCGTCGACGCCACCATCGGACTGCTCGATGATCGCTTCGGGAGCGTCCGTGTCGATCGGATTGAACGTCATATCCGCACCGACCTCGGCAGCTAGCTCTCGCCGTGCATCCTGGGGCTCGACGGCATACACCGGATTCGCACCGGCGGCTTTCGCCGCCTGGATGACGGTCAGTCCGATCGGGCCAGTGCCGTAGACGGCGACCGAATCGCCGGCGGAAAACGCCGCGTTTCTTACGGCATGCAGGCCGACGCTGAACGGTTCGACCAGCGCGGCGTACTCGGCCGGCACGTCGTCGGGAACCGGAATCGCCTGCTCGCTCGAGACGGCGATCTGTTCAGAGAAACCGCCACCGCCGCCGGAGAGGCCGATGAAGCCGCCAGACTCACAGAGGTGGTACGAACCGTCCTCGCAGTACCGACACTCGCCACAGTACAGAATCGGGTTGACGGTGACGGTGTCGCCGACGGCGATATCCTCGACGTCGTCACCGATCTCGATGACTTCGCCGCCGAACTCGTGGCCCATCGAGACGGGGGCTGTTTCTCCAGTTACTGGATGTGGGGCATCGCCAGGAATGAAAATCGGGCCGGCAGCGTACTCGTGTAGGTCCGACCCACAGATCCCTGCCGCGGTGACATCGATCAGGACACTGTCGCGCTCGACGACCGGCTCGGCGATCTCATCAACCTGGATGTTCTCTCGTCCATGGAATACGGCAGAACGCATACTGCTCTCTTCTCGCCGAGAGGAGATAACTACTGTGTGCAACGGTGGCAACAAACATGATCGTAGCACCGTCAACAAAGACGTCGCTTCAGTACAACATTTATGTCGGCCCGACGAACAGCCGGATATGTCCCTCGACGAATACGACGCTGCACGCACGGCGCTCGAGCCAGCTGATGGCGAGATCGAAACCGCTGAACTGGTCGTCACCGACGACGTGCTAGTCAAGGCGTTCGCACTCGGACCGGGCGCGGAACTCCCGGCCCACGAACACGCCGACAGTACGAACGTGTTTCACATCCTCGAGGGGACGGTGACGGTCCTACAGGGCGACGACAGCGAGGAGATTACCGCGCCCGGCGTCGTCCGTCACGACCGCGGTGTCGTCCACGGCGCACGAAACGAAACCGAGGAGACGGTCGTCTTCACGGCGAGTCTCTGCCCGCTCCCTTCGTAGAGCGTCTGAACGCGGCCGCGATCGAGAACGAAGCTGCGCTGGTTATTTGAAAATACCACAGTCTTGAATTTAACAAGAGGTTTTTATTCGTGCCGTTCCCATCGAACATATGACCCGCGGTCTCGGTGCACCTGAAACGGCTCACCTTCGGCTCCTTGTCGTCGGCTCGTCGACATGGCTCCAGACGACGGCAGCGCGCCTCGAGGATGGGGACGTTACGGTTTCCGGGCCGCTCGAGCCGGACGCCGATCTCGAACTCGATGCAATCGACTGTGTGCTGACCGACGAGCAGACTGTTCTGACGGCTCTCGACACAGCGTGTGCGGTCGTTTGTGCTGTCGAGTCGGCGGACGGGGAGACGCTCGAGCGACTTCGCAGTGCGGGCGCAACCGACATCGTTCGCAGATCGACGGCCGAGAATCCGGCGTTGCTCGAACACCGGCTTCGGCAGGCCACGCAGTTCGTCACGACCCGTCGGACAGTCACACAACAGGAGACGTGGTATCAGACGCTGCTCGAACAGTCGTCGGATCTGTTGGTCGTGACCGACGCCGACGGGATGATCACCGCCGTCGGCCCGTCGGTCGAACGAATACGCGGCGCAGACACAGACACGTTGCTCGAGGCCTCGTTTACCGACCACGTCCACCCGGAGGATACGGCAGCAGTCCAGACCGCCTTCGAGGACCTCCGTGAACGGGCAACCGGTGAGACGACGACCGTCGAGTACAGATCGCAGTACGCAACCGACGGCTGGTTTGTCCACGAAGCCGTTCTCACGAACTGGCTCGAAGAGGAGAGCGCCATCGTCGTCTCGATCAGGGATGTCACGGATCGCCACCAGGTCGAACAGGAACTCGACAACTCGTTTGAACGGGTGACAGACGCGTTCTGTGCACTCGACTCCGAGTGGCGGCTTACCTACATTAACGACCAAGCGACGTCCCTCCTCGATGTCGATCAGGCGGCGGTTCTCGGACAAGATTTCCTCGAGGAGTTTCCAAAACTGGAGGGAACGGATTTCCACAACGCGGCGACCGAAGCAATGCGGAGACAAGAACACACGTCGATCGAAGGCTACTACGAGCCCACAGATCGCTGGTACGATGTCGAGCTATACCCCTCGCCGTCAGGGCTCTCGGTTTA
Organism: Natronorubrum sp. A-ect3; assembly: GCF_041821125.1. Lineage (NCBI taxonomy): Archaea > Methanobacteriati > Methanobacteriota > Halobacteria > Halobacteriales > Natrialbaceae > Natronorubrum > Natronorubrum sp. A-ect3. The sequence goes on from NZ_JBGUBB010000001.1 coordinate 58,561, forward strand.
CTTTCGAGATGTCACCGATCGCATCGATCGCGAACGGGAACTCGAGGCGCGGACGGAGCGACTGGAAACGCTCGTCGAAAACGCCCCCGTTGCCCTCTCCGTCGTCGATGCTGATGGGACGATTACGCTCGCCGAGGGCCGTGCACTCGATCGTATCGACGGCTGCGAATCGCCACTCGTTGGCGAGTCGGTGGACGACGTATTTGAATCTCACTCGAGCATCCTCGACGATGCGAACACAGCACTGGACGGCCAGCCCGCCCACTCCATGATACTCCTCGAAGATCGCGTTTTCGAATCGTGGTGGCAGCCGATCACCGCGGATGACGACGTCGAACGCGTTATCGGAACCGCTGTCGACGTCACTGAGCGCGCGCAGTATCAAGAGACACTCAACGCCTTACACGAGGCCACGAGACATCTGCTCACCGTCGAATCGAAGCAGGCTGCCTGTGAGTACATGGTCGACGTCGCCGCTGACGTCCTCGACATCGAGAGCATTGTCTACCGCTTCGACGAGCAGCAAAACGAACTCTTGCCGGCAGCCTACGCACCGGGAATCGAGTCGACGATCGGGACACCACCCCGTCTCGAGCCGACTGAGAGTATCTCCTGGCAGACGTTCGCCAGCGAGACTCCATCCCGGTTCGACGACGTCAGGGAGTCGGCATTCGTGTACGATTCGACGACGACCGCTCGCAGTGGGCTCTACGTCCCGATCGGTGAACACGGCGTACTCGTCGCCCTCGATCCCGAGCCGGACCAGTACGACGATGAAACGTTCGAACTCGCCCAGCTGTTTGCCGCGACGGCCGAAGCGGCACTCGATCGAATCGGTCGTACCCATCGGCTCCACCGCCGCGAACGGGAACTCAAGCAGCAAAATACCTCGCTCGAACGATTAAACGATGCAAACGAGGTTCGTCAGGATATCGAGCAGTTGCTTTTGATGGCCGACTCCCGGACCGAGATCGAACAGGGCATCTGTGAGCGCCTGACCGACCTCGAGGCCTGCTCGTTCGCCTGGATCGGCGAACCCGATCCAAGCGGGACACAGCTTCATCAACGGGCACAGGACGGCCTCGAGCGTGGCTATCTCGAAGCCGTCACGGTGACGACCGTCGATGACTCCGCGGCCGAGCCGACGGGGCGCACGGCACGCACGCAGGACTCGGTATATATCGAAAACGTCGCTGAATCGGTTCGTGACGGGACCTGGCGTGTCGAAGCTCTTTCACGGAACATCCAGTCTGTGTACACTGTGCCGCTCGTGTACGATGGCTTTCTGTACGGGGTCCTGTCTCTGTATGGTGACGACCGGGATGCGTTCGACATGCCACTTCGATCGATACTTGCAGACCTCGGCGGGACCATCGGCTATGCGATCGACGCGGTCAAACGGAAGGCTGCACTGCGTACCGACGGCGTTGCCGCGGTCGAGATCGAACTCGAACTCGAGGACGAATCGCCGCTGTGTCGACTCGCCGAGCAGCTGGCTGCACGAATCGAGTACGAAGGGGAGACGATTCGGGCTGATGGCTCACCGACGGTGTTCGTCGTGGCCGATGTGTCGCTCTCTCCGGACGATACTGCCGCGCTCGCGGATCTCGAAGGGGTTCACGCTGTCTCGATTATCGCAGATTTCGAGTCGGAAACACTGTTGCAACTCCAGTGTTCGGATCCGTTCCTCGGCGCTGTCGTCGACGCACAGGGTGGCACGCTTCGGTCGTTCGTGACCGACAGCGACGAGAGCCGGGCGATCATCGACGTGCCGGAAACGATCGAAGTCAGAGACCTCCTGTCGAGACTCGGCCGACGTGGCTTCCCTGCGTCGATGGTCGCCCGGCGTGAGCAGTCGACAGACGATCTGTCGACAATCGATATCTCCGCGCGCAACTCACTCCTTGAACAACTGACTGACAGACAACAGGAGGTCGTCCAGACGGCCTACTACGGCGGCTTCTTCGAGTGGCCTCGCCAGACCACCGGTGAGAACCTCGCGGACTCACTCGAGATCTCACCACCTGCCTTCCACAAGCACGTCAGAGCCGCCGAACAGAAGCTCTTTACTGCGTTGTTCGACAGTTCGTCGAACCAGGGTTAACTGTGTAACCATCTGCTGCAGGATCGGTTACACAGTTAATAATCAAGCTCTTTACTGTTACTCGTGAACGTGAACTCGTCTTCCCGCAGATCGCACGGGGGGTTTGTAGAATCAATGACTGAAATGACTTCACGTTCACCATCTGCTTCAATGACGGACCACTACGTTGTACAGCACGACCGACTCGATGACCAACCACTAAGCGTCGCTATCGTCGACGCCGTCGCGACGTTTTGCGACGAGGAAATAACAGCACTCGAGCCACTTCATTATACGATCGACACCGATGCGCTCGAGCGACTGTTCGAGCCGCGTGCGGAGGGCGTCCGGTCGGACGGCTCAGTCGTCTTCGAATACAACGGCTGTCTGGTAACCGTCGATGCCGGCGGTGAAATTCGGGTCGAAGAAGCCTAATCTGACCACCACTGCGACGACTCGACTCAGGGGTGGGTTGCCTCGTCGTTTTGCATGTCGACTGTTTCAGCTGTGTCGAGTCTCCCGCCAGACTCGCCAGTCATCATCGATTTTCGTCACGACGACCGGGTTACAGCGTCGGCACTCGCTGTCGCTCACGTACGGCCACTATAGTAGCCACTGAACGTCACTGCACACCTGATTGCACGGGGGCTGTGCGATCAGTGTGTGAATCGGTTCAGTTGGTACTATAGGTTCTCCCTGACACCCAGTCGAGTCATAAAACTCACTCCGACCGTACTTTCGTCAGAAAAGTGCCCGGGGAGGGTTCCGAACAACCGGGAGAGCAGCTCGCTCGAGCCGTCACCTCGCTTCGCTCGGTGAAGATCACCGGGTTCTCCGTCTCCCGGGAATTTTCGGCGTTACTACTCCTCTTCGAGTCGTGAAGTCTTTGAAAATGCCCGGGGAGGGCTCCGAACCCTCGATCTCCGCATGTCCCAGGTCCGAGGCTCGGCAGAGTCCTCGAGGGGACACGGAGGCTTCCAAGGCGAAACCGCACCGAATCTCTGAACCCTATGAGTGCGGCGCTATGTCCAGCTAAGCCACCCGGGCTCGTTTGCTGATAGTGCCGTCTATTTCTTTAAGCTTCTCATTCCGTCCGGGCGTGTAACGCCGACCCACGGATTTATCACATGGCCTTCCCAACTACCCGCGCATGAGCGTTCCCGGAATCGTCCACTCTACTCTTGATGGCGAAGAAATCGCGGCGCGAGTCTCTCTCGGCGGTGAAGACTGCCTTTTCATCACGCCCTCGAGCACCCTCGTCTACAACTCCGAAGGGCTCTTGAGCGACGAATCGGTCGACGAGTACCCCCACGACGCCGACCGACTGACGCTCTCGGAAGGGCGGCGCAAAACCACGTTTGCACTCGAGTACCCACTCGAGGGGACCAAGAAGTTCACTGTCCCCGCAAGCAAGACCGACGCCGTTCTCCATCCAGTGCTCGCCGGCGTCTTGAACGGCAATGGGATCACCGAGCCGGGCGAGACGGTCGTTCAGACGTATCGCTTTAGCGAACTGACGTTGATCATCACGAGCGACCGACTGGTCAAACACATCGGCGCGGCGGTCTGGGACGGCGACTACGAGGAGTACGAGTTCGCGGATGTGACTGGACTCTCCTTCGAAGACGGCAGTGTCGCCACACAGATCGTTCTCGAAGTCGGTGGACGCCCACAGCGGATCAAAGCCCCCAACGAGGAGGCAAACGATCTCCGCGAACGGCTCAAGCGCGCGCTGTTCGAGTACCACGGCGTCGGCTCGCTTGCAGAACTCAACGAGGCGGTCGGTGACGACGACGAAACTGGTCAGGACCGTGACCGCGCAACGGTCGACTTCGGCGACGGCGTCGATCCGCTCGATGCAAACCCACCCGAACTGGACGACGACGGCAGCGACTCCGCTGTCGACGACACGAGTGCGCCGGCCGCCACATCGACCGATCCCCTCGCGGAGGAGACGACGACCGCCCGCGAAGCCGAACCCGAACCCGAACCCGAACCCGAGCCACAAACACACGTCCCCGACACACCTGAGAGGACAGCACACGGCCAGCAGGACACGTTACAAGACACACACCCCACCGACGAGCCTGCGCAGTCAGAGACCTCGACAGAGCCAGACACCGAACCGGCAGACACCACGTTCGAAATGACGACCGACGAGTCGACTGTCCCGGCGACCGACCACGCCGACGCCCCGGCCACGACAGAACCGGACACCGCTCGAGCCGACCACGACGCTGTACTCGAGTCGGGCTCGTTGCTCGGTGGCGAGATCGACGACACTGTAGCGGAGACCACAGACGCGACCACGGACGCCGAGCAGGTCTCCAATAGCGAACTCCTCGAACGCCTCGAGTCACTCGAGTCGACCGTCGAACAGCAGACGGAGACGATCGAGCGCCAACAGCAGACGATCGAACAGCTGATCGCGGAACTCAGAGCGCGCCGATAACGGCTTTGTGTCCTCAGAACACGGCCCTGGAGCCTCGTCTATCAGTCCTCACGCCCCGTCACTTTCCGGATACACGAAGACCCATAGGGGCCTAACTCGCCAGCATCGAGGTTGATGAAATAGCCTGTCGACAGCCCCATCCCACAGCGTTGGCAGGTAAACTCGCCCTCTTTCGTAATGATGTCCTGCTCGAAGCGTACGTACTGGCGGCTCTTCGGCCGGATGATCCCGTCCTCGCGGTCGATGATCCCACGAAGCTCGGCCTCATCGAGGATCGTTCGCGTCACCGTCGGATCGGTCGTCACCGTCTCGATTCGGTCGATGACCTCGGGAAGGGGGAGTGACTCGTGCTCGAGTCGCTCGAGTAGCGCCAGTCCGAGTGCGACCCGGTCGTCATCGTCGTCGACGGGCGTGTCGGTTTCAGGCTCGTCGCGGTCCATCGATGTGTGGTGTTGCCCCGATATGAATAAACGTTGTGTCGCGGCCCGCAGAGACACAAACGTTTCAACACTCGAGGAAAAACTGTGATCGATGTCGGTGTCGCCGGGACAGCTCCGTCTGCTCGCCGGGATGATCGTGATCGGTGCGATTGTCGCGACTGGCGTGCTCGTCTCTCCAGCAGGGGTGTTTGGTGCCGCTGAGTCGGTTTCTTCGGACCCCTATCTGTTCGGCCTCGTCGTGGTTGGCCTCTATCTCGTGCGGCCGCTGCTTGCGCTTCCGACGACGCCGCTTGCACTCGTCGTCGGGTACGGATACGGCGTCGTCCTCGGGGTCCCGATCGCACTGGCGGGCGTCATCATGACCGTTATTCCCGTCTTCCTCGCTGCACGCTGGCTCGGCGACGCCGAAACACGCACCTGGCCGTGGTCGATCGGTGGCTGGATCGGAACGCTGCTCGAGCGAACCGGAACAACGGTCTCACGGTATTACAACACCGCGGGACCGGTTCGTGGCGTCATCGTCTCGCGGCTGGCACCGATCCCATCGGATGTCTCGACGTGTGCAGCCGCGGTCAGCGGCGTGCGCCTTCGCGAACTCGTGATTGGCACGGCGATCGGCGAACTCCCCTGGACGGTCGCTGCGGTCATCGTTGGCTCCTCGGCGGCGACCGTGACAGCCGGCGGGCTCGGCGACCTCGGCGTCACGCTCACCGTCGCCTGTCTGCTCGCCGCGATGGCGCTGCTTGCAGGGCCCATCTATCGAGCGGTTCAGTCGCGTCCACAACGACGCAGCGTCGACCGCCAGATGGATCGCTAGGCCGATCCCTCAGTCGACCGCCAAGCTTCGTACGCCACGCAGGGTTCGATCCCACCGAGCAGGTGTGGTGTGCGCTTAGAGAAACGGATCGCTGCAGTCGATGATGACGCCATGTTGTGGACAGACGTACTTACAGTGGCGCTTGTACATCGGCGTCTCACAGAACGGACAGGGATGGCCATCTGTCCGATGAGTTTCGGTGGGATCAGTCACCGCGTATCAGCTCCCGAGCGGTTCGACGACCGGTTTCTGCGCTGCCTGATAGGGTCGGTTGGCTGCGAGACATCGAGTCATTCGTACTGACGGTTGGGACCAGTATGAACGCGACGGACTCGAGTCACCGTCCGTGACGGGAAATTATCCATACGCCTCTTTCTCGGAGAAATGAGTATGCATAGTGTTAAGCGAGGGATCGTGGTGCGTGCGTATGGTGTTACCAAAGGCCATGACCTGTGCAGAAACGAGGGACCGTTCGAACGTGGGTGACTGTGGCGTGGTTCAGCACGCTGACTCGAGTACAGCGCGACGGCGAGGTGTTGAGACGGAACGACCGAGACGGGTTCGTCCCGAAGGGGGTGGGGCCGATGGCTGATTCGGACGACCTCAGTGCTGTCGGTCGCTTCCGTGAGGAACTCGACCCGATCGTCTTCCTGTTTGGAGCCGGCCTCTCGGTTGGGATCATCGCACTCTACTTCATCAGCCCGACGACCGTCGAAAACGCCATTGGGGTGGCAAACGAGTCGATGCTCGAGTATCTGAACTGGGCGCTGCTGTTGATCGTCTTCTTGATCGTCTTGTTCTTGCTGTTCCTGATTATCGGGCCGTGGGGGAAGATCAGGTTGGGCGACGAGAAGCCGGAGTACAGCTTCCTCTCGTTTTTCGCAATGTTGTACTCGGCTGGCTTCGCCGCCGGGGTCGTCTTCTGGGGGCCGACTGAGGCGCTGTTTTATTACGACAACCCCTCGCCGCTGTTCGACGTTTCCGGTGGCTCGGCGGAGGCGATGACGGTCGCCGTCCAGCAGACGCTGTTCCACTGGGCGCTCCCGCAGTTGGCTGTCTTCACGATTATGGGGATCGCGATCGGCTACTTCGCGTACAACTACGATTCCGTCCCACTGCGGGTTTCCTCGGCGCTGACCCCACTGCTCGGGAAGGATAACCTCGATGGGAACGCCGCGAAGTTCATCGATATCATCGCTGTCTTCGCGACGATCGGCGGCGTCGCGACCTCGCTTGGCTTTATTGGCAGCCAGTTCGTCACCGGACTGGACTACCAGTGGGGGATCGATCTGGGGAGCACCGGGATCTTGCTCGTGGTGACGACGATGACGCTTTTGTTTACGATCTCGATGGTGCTTGGCGTCGACCGCGGCATTCGCCGGCTCTCGAATTTCAATATGATTCTCTTCGTCGTCCTCATGGTGGCGACGTTCATCGTCGGCCCGACGGTGTTTCTTGTCTTGCTCGGAACACAGGCCTTCGGCGGCATGGTGACGAACTTCGTCTCGATGAGTCTGTTCACCGGCGCGGGTGTCGAGGGCGGCACCCAGTGGGCAAACGACTGGACCGTCTTCTACTGGGCGTGGGCACTCTCGTGGTCCCCGTTCGCCGGTCTGTTCATCGCTCGGATCTCCAAAGGACGCACCGTCCGCGAGGTCGCGTTTACGGGCATCGCTGCGACCTCTGGGGCGACGATTCCGTGGTTTACCTTCGTTGGCGGCTCTGCCGTCTGGGCCCAGCACAACGGCGTCACGGATATCCTCGGCCCCGTCGGCGAACACGGCGCGCCGGTCGCTGGCTTCGCCCTCTTCGAGGCGTTCCCGCTTGGCTCCGTGTTCATGATCGCCTTTATGATCCTCGTCACCACGTTCTTCATCACGTCGGCGGACTCCTCGACGCTCGCCGTCTCGATGATGACCACCGGCGGCAAGGCCAGTCCCTCGAGTATCAACCGGATCTTCTGGGGAGTCGTCCTCGGCATGACCGCTGCGATCCTGATGATCCTCGGCGGCGTCGACGCCTTGCAGTCGGCCGCGATCATCACGGGCGGCCCGTTCGCGTTCGTCTGTCTGTTCGCATTGCTCGGACTCGTCCGCGAGTTCAGCGCGAAGTTCGGCCGTGTGCTCTTACAGGATGACGCCTGGATCGTCGGCTCGCGGCCGGAACGGCCCTCGAGCGGCGATTCGGACGCAGTCCCCGGCGACGACGACTGACAGCGATCGGTGCCGCTCGAGTCGTCTTCGGACGACCGGTGTGGACGCACCGCTGTCAGTGCTGTTCGATGCGGCTCGATCAAAAAAACGAATTCGCGGTTTCGGTCGGTCAGTTCAGTCGCTGCTCAGCACTCGCTCCAGCCACAGGACTCGCAGGTCTTGCAGCCTTCGGAGTAGTACAGCGACAGCGAGCCACAGTCAGGACACTCCGGCGACTCGCCGGCGTCGATCAGGTCCTGAATCGCGTCGTCATCGTCGTTGCTCGCCGCAGCGGCTCCGCCGTCGGTCTGTGGGCCGTCAACCTCGGCGTCCGCGCCCGCATCAGCCGCATCCTCGAGCGTCTGCTGGGTCGGGTACGGCTTGTCGATCTCGCCCTCGAGGTAGCGACGCATCGCGGTGCCGATGGCGTCCGGGATGGACTGGATCTGCTCGCCTTTGTCCCAGGCGACTTTCGGACTGCGGGTGCCACAGAGTTCGTCGACGATCTCGTCGGGGTCGACACCCGAGCGCAGCGAGGTCGAGATGACCTTCGCCAGCGCCTCGGTAAAGGAGTTCGTGAAGCCACCGGAGTGGCCGATGTTCGCAAACAGCTCGAACGGCTGGCCGGTCTCGGGGTCCTCGTTGATCGTCACGTAGACCTTGCCGTAGCCGGTGTCGATACGCTGGCTGACGCCCTGGAGTGCATCTGGCCGCTCGCGCTTCTCGGTGAAGTCGACCTCGACCGGCTGGCGCCCCTCGTCGACCAGCGAGTCGACGTCTTCCTCGAGCACGTCTCGGACTTCCTCGCTGTCGAGGAACTCGGCCAGGCCGCCGAAGATCTCGTCGATCTGCTCGACCAGTGCCTGTGCGGCTTCCGTCTCGTCGGCGAAGTCAGCGTTGTCGGCCCGCGTCGTCAGCACCTGCTTGGAGCGGGTGCCGTCGCGGTAGTAGGTGACACCTTTGCCGCCGTTCTCATACACCCACTCGAAGACCTCTTTGGCGTCCTCGAGCGAGGAATCGTTCGGTGCGTTGACCGTCTTCGAGATGGCGGAGTCGACGCCTTTCTGTGCGGCACACTGGACGGCCGCGTGCTGTTTCGCCGAGAGGTCCGAGGTGATGACGAACAGTTCGCCGATGGCGTCTGGCACCGTCGACAGCCCTTCGACGCCGTCGAACTGGTTTGTGGCCATCTGCTCTTGGGCCTCTTCCTTGACGGCATCGACGTCGATGTCGTTGGCCTCTAAGGTGCGCAGGAAGTAGTCGTCGAACTCGACGAGCATCTCGTCGCCCTGCACGTCGTCGGTGACGTTCTTGTAGTAGGCGACGTTATAAATCGGCTCACAGCCACCCGTCGTGTTGCCGACCATCGAGGTCGTCCCGGTGGGGGCGATGGTCGTCACGTTGTGGTTGCGGATCGGGAAGCCATCGGCCCAGTCGTCGGCGTCCTCGCCGGTCTGTTTCTCGAACCACTCGCTGTACTCGGTCGGGTCGGCGTACTTCGAGTCGTCCCAGTCGTTAAAGGAGCCACGCTCGGTCGCGAGGTCGTGACTCGTCGCCTTCGCGCCGTGATTGATGTGGGTCAGCAGCTGGCTGGCGACCTCGTTGCCCTCCTCGCTGCCGTACTTGATGCCGAGCTGGATATACAGCTGAGCAAGCCCCATGATCCCGAGGCCGATCTTGCGCATGTCACGAACCTTCTCCTCGATCTCTTCGACCGGGAAGTCGGACATCGTGACGACGTTCTCGAGGAAGCGCGTCCCGTACTCGATGCGCTCGTCGAACTCCTCGAAGTCGATCGCCTCCTCTAAGAAGGCCGCGACGGCCGCCTCGTGGGAGTCGTACTCGTCGGCGTGTTCCTCGCTCCAGACACGCCAGTCGGGTGCGTTCTGGTCGGCGACCGTCGAGAGGTTGATGTGACCGAGGTTGCAGGCCTCGTACTCCTCGAGTGGCTGTTCGCCACAGGGGTTTGTCGCGAGGATGCGGTGGTCTTCCTGCTCCTCGATGTCGAAAGAGTGCTCCTTGTTCACTCGCTCGAGGTAGATGACGCCCGGTTCGCCGTTCTCGTGGGCACCTTCGACGATGCGCTCGAAGATGAGTTCGGCGGGGATCGACAGCGGCTCGCCGACCTTGACGTGCTCGCCGAGATCGTAGCGGCTGTACATCTCTTTGGTCTCCTCGGTGGCGATGTGTGGCTCTTCCGTACGCGGATTGGTGAACGTGAACTCCTCGCCGTTTTTGACCGCGTCCATGAAGCCGTCGGTGATGCCGACGGAGATATTAAAGTTAGAGAGGTGGCCCTCGACGGCGTTGCGCAGGTGTTTCGGAACGCGACCTTCCTCATCGATCAGCTCGCGGGCTTCCTCGAGCGCTTCCGAGAAGGTCGTGTAGGTGTAGTCGTCGGGGTCGTTGAGTCGCAGCGTGTGTGCCAGCGAGACGTCCTTGTTTTTGGCGTGGATGAACTCGATGACGTCCGGGTGGGAGACCCGCATGATCCCCATCTGAGCACCGCGTCGGGTGCCACCCTGGGCGATCGTCTCACAGAGCTGGTCGTACGTGCGCATGAACGTGATCGGGCCGGAGGCGATACCGCCGGTCGAGCCGACCGAGTCGCCGTAGGGACGCAGCTGCCAGAAGCCGTAGCCGACGCCGCCACCGGACTGGAAGACCTCCGCGGCCTTCTTTGCGGTCTCGTGGATGTCCGAGAGGTCGTCGTCGGGGCTCATGACGAAACACGCCGAGAGCTGCTGGAGTTCGTCGCCAGCGTTCATCAGGGTTGGCGAGTTCGGCATAAAGGAAAGGCGCTCCATCCCTTCGATGAACGTCTCGGCGACGTCCTCGACGTGCTCGCGGGCCTCCTCGGGAAGTTCTGGGACGACCGTCTCGTAGGCGAACTTGTTGACGTTGTGCTCGGTCAGTTCGGTTTCGACGTCGTCATCAACGGTTGTCCCCTCACCGAAGACCTCCTCGGCGAGTTCGTCCCGGCGCGGGTGGTCGGGCTTGAGCTGGTCGGGTGTAACGGTTACCTCGAGGTCGAGCTTGTCGGCCTCGTAAACGGCCTCGGCAAGAGCGACGTTCTTGCCGACGCGGTCGAAGAGGTCCTCCTGGGATTCGATGAGCTCGCCGTTGGCGTCCTTACGCAGATAGCGTGCGGGGAGGATGTTGTGATAGGCGTTGGCGGTCAGTCGCTCCTCGAGCGTGTCACCGTCGGTGCGTTTGATCGGGAGGGTGAGGTCAGCCGCGGAGAGCTCCGAGTTGCTCATGCGCAGGTCACCTCGTCAGTATCCCGTTTCCGGGTGGCGATTCTGGCGTATGGGGAAGTCCTGAATTCCATCATTCGTAACGAAGGTTCGATAGTCAGCCATGCATCTTAAAACTGGGTATTTCGTCCTATATTTCTTGTACTAGGACAACTCCAGTTGTACAGATGGCTCTGTGTTGTCTCGTTTGTCGAGTCGATCACGATCCTCGAACAGACCGTAATCGGTGCTATCAGCAACTACAACGCCGACGGTCTTAACGATTTTCAGAGCGAACTGAAAGTAGCGTCAACGACAATGAATCGCCGCCTAGTCGGCCGATTTTTAGTTTCAGTCGGCAGATCGATCGCCTGCATGAACACATTATTTTTCGTGAAAGTAACGAATAGCACTCTTTCATTACATCCAGAAAGATTACGTCCCTGTAGGACCGTGGGGTCAGTATGTTCGAACCGCTAACGTCCTCGACCATCTTGCTCATACTGGCGGGATTGGCCGCCTTTGCGGTCGCCGTCGTTGCGATCCGTATCGCGATCAAACTGGCCGTCCGAGTCGGGCTCGTCGCCGCGGTCGTGCTCGCAGCCCTGTGGGCAACTGGGACGCTCGAGTTGCTCCCCGGCGTCTGAAGTCGACAGCTCCGTAACCGATTTTCTATTGAACGATTCCCGCCTACAGGGTCGAGAGGAAGTTCTCGATGACGTCGTGGCCAACGGCCGTCAGGACGCTTTCTGGATGGAACTGCACGCACTCGAGTGGATACTCCTGGTGGCGTACACCCATCACGAGCGTCTCGTCCCCGTGTTCGGCCGTCGCCGACACCGCGAAACAGTCGGGCACCTCAGTGGCGACCAGTGAGTGATAGCGGCCAGCCCGAAAGCCCTGCTCGAGTCCCTCGAAGACGCCCTCGCCGTCGTGGTCGACCGCAGAGGCCTTGCCGTGAATCGGATCGGGGGCCCGGCCGACGGTGCCGCCATAGGCGTACACTGCGGCCTCGAGGCCGAGACAGACGCCGAGCGTCGGAATCTCGCTGAGTTCCTCGAGTACGTCCATCGTAACGCCGACGTCGCGGTCGTTTTTCGGATGCCCCGGCCCCGGACTGATGACGATCGCGTCGGGGTCGACGGCGCGGACGTCCTCGAGCGAGGCGGTGTTTTTCAAAATCTCGGTCTCGGTGCCCGGCAGTTGGCTGACGTACTCGACGAGGTTGTACGTAAACGAGTCGTAGTTGTCGATGAACAGTACTGTCAGCGCCTCCGAATCCGCGTCGGCAGCCGACTGCTCGCCCGTCGCGTTCATCGGCTCACCTCCGGTGTCGTCTCGACGGCTCCGCTTGAGTCGTCCTCGCTGCCGTCGGCAGCTGTCTCGATCGCCTCGAGGGCTGCGAGCACGCCGCCCATCTTCTTCTCCGTTTCCTCGTACTCGGCCTCGGGGTCGCTGTCGGCGACCAATCCAGCACCGGCCTGGACCGTAATCCGGTCTCGATCTGCCTCGTTTTCAACCGTTGCCGTCCGGATCACGATCGCGAAATCGGCGTCGCCAGTCCAAGAGTAGTAGCCAACGCCGCCGCCGTAGAGCCCGCGTGGCTCGGCCTCGAGGCCGTCGATGATCTCCATCGCGCGGATCTTCGGCGCGCCCGAAAGGGTTCCGGCGGGGAACGACGCACGGGTCGCATCAAAGGCATCGGAGTCCGCTGCCAACGCTCCAGTCACGGTCGATTCGATATGCTGGACGTGGCTGTATTTGAGGACGTTCATGAACTCGTCGACCCGGACCGAACCTGCCTCGGAGACCCGACGCACGTCGTTTCGGGCCAGATCGACCAGCATCGTGTGCTCGGCGCGCTCTTTCTCGTCGGCCAGCATCTCGCCGGCCAGCCGTCGGTCCTCGACAGGACTCGAGCCCCGGTCGCAGGTCCCGGCGATGGGGTTGGACATCACTTCGCGCCCGCGCACGGAAACCAGCGTTTCGGGACTTGCGCCCACGACAGTCAGATCGCCGTGGTCGAGCAGATACATGTACGGCGAGGGGTTGACGTCGCGCATCGCCTCGTAGAAGCCAAGCGGGTCGACGTCGCCGTAGAGCTCTCGTGTTCGGGAGATGACGCCCTGATAGATGTCGCCATCGAGGACGTGTTCTTTCGCCCGACGGACGCTCTCCTCGTACGCTGCTTTGGGGCCGGCGATCTCTTCGTCGCGGACGAACCCACCCGTTTCCGGTGGTTCGGCCGTCTGCAACGTCTCTGCGACCGCGCGTGCCTCGGCTCGAATCTCGTCGTAGACCGCGTCAGGATCGGCGTCGGCCTCGAGGATCGGCGTACAGACCAGCGAGACGGTTCCCTCGTGTTCGTCGAACGCGAGCGTCTTCGTCGTCAGAACGAACTGGGCATCCGGGAACCGCGAGTCGGGTCGCTCGAGGCCGACTTCCTCGAGCCAGAGGTCGTAGACGGCGTCGTAGGCGAGAAAACCGACCAGCCCACCGGTCAGATGCTGTCGGTCGTGGTCGGGTGCGTTCGGGAAGTCGACATCGGGCATCGCCGCCCGGAGCGCGTCGACGGTGTCGCCTTCGACATCCGTCTCGAGGAGATCAAGCGGCGCGTCGTCGGTCAGCGCCTCGACGGTCGTCCCCTCGGGTTCGACCGTGACGACGGCGTCAGGATCGTAGCCGACGTAGGAGTAGCGCGCGTGGCGGTCCGCTCGCGTCGAACTCGGGCGGAACGCGCCGTCCGGATCGCTCGAGGCGGTTTTCTCCGCGCTCTCGAGTAAGAAGGCGTACGACGATCGCTCCCGGTCGCTCGAGGGCGAGCGGCCGGTGAGGGCGGCGTAGGCCGCAAGCGGCGTCGTCTCGACGTCGAGGGTGGCGACGGTTCGGACGACTGCTGGCCGATCCTCGCGGTCGCCTGCATACTCGCAGAAGGTCTCGCGGTCGATATCTAGCGTCGGCGTCGGGTTCGATGGGGGGGCTGAGTCAGTCATGGGTGATGGGACGAGTCCGGCTCTACTGCTCGAAGGGCGGTCGTTGCTCGGTCGACGAACGATTGCACTGCGGTCGGGTCCTTGCTGCCGTTGTCGGCTTCGACCCCACTTGCGGCGTCGACGGCGAACGGCTCGACTGCTCGGACCGCGCCCGCGACGTTGTCTGGGGTGAGTCCACCGGCGAGGATCAACGGCGACTCGAGATCGGCAGCAGCCTGTCGAGTTCGTTCCCAGTCGTGGGTCTTGCCGGTGCCGCCACCGCCGTCCTCGCCTGGCGTATCGACGAGGAGGGCGTCGACGACGTCGTCGTAGGCGGCCGCGTTCGTCGCGTCGTCGGCATCGACCGCGTACAGTAGCCGTGCATCGATGGTCGATCGCAAGCGATCGAGGGCGTCCGGCTCGAGGCCGCCGTGGATCTGGAGGACATCCGGTCCGACCGCATCGACCAGCTCGCGTGCGTGGTCGGGGTCGGACGGCATCGTCACGAGCACCGTCGTCACGAACGGCGGCGTGGCCGCGACGAGGGCTCGAGCCTGATCGACTGAGACCTCTCGTGGCGTGTCGACGGGAACGTCACAGATGAGTCCAACCGCGTCGACACCGGCGTCGACGACCGTCTCGAGGTCGGCTTCGGTCGTCAGTCCACAGACCTTGACGCGTGTCATTGGTGGGTCTGTTCCGAGACGCCCGTGCAGAGCCGTTCGAACTTCGTCGCTGCGTCGCCGGACTCGATCGCCTCACGTGCGATATCGGCACCGTCCTCGAGCGAGTCGGCCTCGCCCGCAACGTAGATCGCTGCGCCCGCGTTCGCGAGGATGACGTCGCGCTTTGCGCCCGTCACGTCGCCCTCGACGATACCGCGCATGTCGTCGGCGTTTGCCTCGGGCGAGCCACCTGCGATGTCCGTGATGTCGTGTGCCTCGAGGCCGAGATCGGTTGGCTCGAGCGAATACTGCTCGACGTCGGAGCCCGTCACTTCCGCGACGGTGGTCTCGCCGTGAATAGCGATCTCGTCGGTGCCCGCGCCGTGGACGACCAGCGCGCGGTCGACGTCCATTCGGGCAAGTGCCGCCGCCAGCGTCGGGACGAGATCGGGGTCGTAGACACCGACGACCTGTGCGTCCGCGCCCGCGGGGTTCGTCAGCGGTCCGAGAATGTTAAAGACCGTTCGCATGCCGAGTTCCTTGCGCGGGCCGATGACCGCTTTCATTGCAGGGTGGAACACCGGCGCGAGCATGAACCCGATCCCATTGCGTTCGATCGCGTTCTCGACGGCCGGTGGCTCGGCCTCGACGTCGACGCCAGCGACCTCGAGAACGTCTGCGCTGCCAGACGACGAGGAGACGGAGTAGTTGCCGTGTTTAGCGATCGGGACGCCAGCGCCGGCGGCGACGATCGCGCTCGTCGTCGAGACGTTGATCGTATCGTAGTCGTCCCCGCCCGTCCCGCAGGTGTCAACCAGCGGCTCCCGGTCAGGTGCGATCGTTCGGGCTGCCTCGCGCATCCCTTCCGCGAAGCCGGCGATCTCCGCTTCCGTCTCGCCTTTTGCACGCAGTGCCGCAAGCAGTGCGCCGATCTGTGCTTCCGTTGCGCCCTCGAACACCGCTGTCGAGGCCGCTCGAGCCTCCGTTTGTGTAAGGTCCTGGCCGTCAGTCACCCGTTCGACGTATTCCTGCATAGTGAACACCAATGTACGTAGTTGTCTTGTAATGCCCAAATCAGTACATCGACTTAAACGTATCGCCGGGATGTGTGGGGCTCACTCTCGAAGGGCATTCGATTCGAAACCTTCAATTACCGTGGCGGGCAACGATTGAATGCAGACAAGGTGGCGACGGACGCCACGAAAACGAAACCAGGCGGGTTGGTGGTCTAGTCTGGTTATGACACCTCCTTGACATGGAGGAGGCCGGCAGTTCAAATCTGCCCCAACCCACTGTTTCTGACGGAACTACAACCGACAAGCGATGCGAGTCGTTGGTTTGAGACTATTCTGCAGTTCGAATCAGACGAGTCGCACACAGCGACCAACCGCGAGCACGTCTCGAGAGGGGTCAAATCTGTGCGATTTGATTCCGGCTTCGAAGACGGTTCCGCTGTAGTACGTCGCTTCTTTCGAGTCCTGTCACATACACCCATACTCTGTCGCAACCGAACGGTAGAAACGTGCGAGTCGACTCGAGCCGTGTATGGAGGTGCTCGGCCGGCTGGTGGCGTTGCTCGTCGTCTTACTGCTTGGGACTGGACTGCGAGCCTCCGGTGTCCTCACTGCCGGCCGGACGGCACGACTGAACGCTGTTGCCTACTATATCGCGCTGCCGGCGCTGCTGTTCGTTTCCACGTACGATCAGGCGATTGGCCAACTCCTCTCGCCGGCGCTGTTTCTGGGGCTTCTCTTCGTGTTGTTTACGACAGTGGGGATTGCGTGGCTCGTTCATCGCAACCGGGACTCGAAGGGCCGCCAGAGCGTGGCCGTGATCCAGTCGTATCACTCGAACATCGGCTATCTCGGCGTGCCGCTGATCGCGGCGACGTTCGACCCGGCAGTAACGGCGATCGCAAGCGTGATCCTCGGGGTCGTGACGCTGGCCCAACTACCGCTGTCGGTGCTGATTCTATCGACGCTCAACGGTGCTGATGCGGCGCTTGGTCCCAAACTTCGGGGGTTGGCGAAAAATCCCGTGTTGCTCTCGTTGCTCGTCGGCCTCACGGTTGGGTCGGTCGGCCTCTCGGTTCCCGGCCCTGCCGCAACCGGACTCGACGCCGTCGGCTCGCTGGCGCTGCCGCTGGCACTGCTCTGTGTCGGGGCCTCACTCGAGATCGATCTGCCAGCGATCGATTACGGGGCGACCGGCTCCGTCGTCGCGCTGAAAATCGTCTGCATGCCAGCGCTCGCGTGGATCGTCTTCTCCGCGTTGGCTGTCGATACGGCGACGTTTACTGCGGCTGTCGTGATGTTCGCCACGCCGACTGCGGTTTCGACGTTCGTCTTCGCCGCCGAACTCGGCGGTGACACGGAGTTTGCGTCGCTGAACGTCTTCGTCACGACGCTCGTCTCGATGGGGTCGTTGTTTCTGTTGATTTCGCTGGTCGGGTGACGAAACGCGAAGCAATCGGATCGATCACGGCGATAAGAGCTGCTGAGGTCGGCCTATCCACCGAAGAACCGCTTAATTCGACCAACGAAGCCGACTGCTTCGTCCTGCGTGTCGTCCTCGTCGCTCGAGTCGCCCTCGTCGCGGTCGATCGAACCGGCGAGCGGTCCGGCGTCATCGCCGAGTTCGGCCGTTGCCGACTCGCTCCCGCTGTTCGGGGATGTCGACTGTGCCTGCGTCGCCTCGAGGTCATCCATCGAGAGCTCAATTTCGTCGACGTCTGGTGTCGCCTCACGTCCCGTCCCCGCTTCGGCGGCCCGAACGTCCGCACCGGTGACAGTGCCGTCTTCGATTCGGGCCGCGAGTTCCTCGAGTGAGGCGTCGTCGTCCAGCTCCGTGTCGTCGGGGATCGCCGTTGCCGCCGCATCGATGGCTGCCGCGGAGTCGGCATCCGTGGTCCCGGTGTCGTCGGGAGCTGGTTCGGTCGGTGTTGGTGCCGTCTCCGTCGAGTCGCTGGGCGTCGACTCGGCGCGGTCACCGTGTTCTGCCGTGGCGGCCGACTGACTGCTGTCCTCGCTGGCGCCGTCGCTGTCGACTGTGTCGGCCGCTGGAATGTCGGTTTCGTCGAACTCGGTCGTCACGGACTCGGCCGTATCAGTCGTCGTCTCGTCGGCTGCGTTGCTCGAGTCGCCGGCCGCCGATTTCGTCTCGTCGAGCGAGGCGAGGATATCATCGACGCTTTGCTCGGAGACGACGCGTTGTGGGCCGCCGCCGGGCTCGAGCGTCTCGCTCGAGTCGCTGTCAGCGTCGGTTGACTCACTCGAGTCGGCTCCAGACTCGTCAGAGGAGGGCTGCTCGTCGCTCATTGTGCACGTCTGTCCCTGCCGAGACTATAACTGTTCCCCAGTGGGATTGTCTCGGCGCCCGACCGAAACCGGAAACGAAGGTGGCTTTGAGAGCAGGCTGCCGGTTCAGGCTGGCGCTTCGGCCAGCGTTGGTTTCGAAAGCACGACGTTGAGCACGGCACCGAAGAGGATCAACATGCCGGCGAAGTAGAGCCAGGTCACAAAGAGCAACACGGCGCCGACTGCACCGTACGCCTGATAGCGGCCGGCGTTGGCGGCATAGAGCTGGAAACCGACTTGAAGGATCGTCCAGCCGACGGCGGCGAAGACAGCACCTGGAAGGATATCGGTGACTGTGACCGAAATCGGTGGCAACACGTAGTAGATCGGCACGAAGACGAGGATGAGCCCAACCAGCAGCGTGATCCAGCTCAACAGACCGGCAAACGGCACGAGGTCGGCGGCGAGTCCGAGGACTGTTCCGATCACGATCATCAACACGATCGCACCCGCGCCCGCGACGATTACGGTGAGGCCGTCTTTGATCTGATCGATCAGGGAATCTTCGGCGACCTCGTCATAGACCTTATCGAACGCAAGGCTGAGACCGCGAAAGACCTTGAGCCCACCCCACGTGGCGACGGCTAGTGCGACGACGGTCGCCTCTGCGCGTCCGGATTCGGTCGTCAACGCGCTGGTGACGAGTTCCTCGCCCGCTTCGGGAAGGAAGTCGCCGGCGACGAGAATGAGCCGTTCGGCCGCGTCCTCACCGCCGAGCAACGAGCCGACGACGAGCGCAAGCAAGACGAGTGGAATCAACGAGACGAACGCGTAGTAGGCGAAGCCGGCCGCAAGGAAAGAGATGTCGCGGTCGTTTGCCGTCCGATAAACCGAACTGAGCGTCTCAGGCACGTCCATACGGGATCGAAGACGGCCACCACCAAAGGTCTGTCAGTCGACCACAGTTTCTGTCTTCCAATGCAGTCTCGACACCAGCCGGGCTCACCACTCGACACAGAAGTTGTGTGATGCGTAGACTGCCCCGTCGTCGTTAATGTAGACGCCGACGCCGCCTCGGTCCCAGGTCGGCGAGTCGCCTTCCTCGAGAATGGCTTGCCGGTGTGGAGTGGAGTTCATCCACTGATCGACGAGCCCGGTTGCAAGCGCCTCTGCGGACTGATAGTGGGCGGTGTCGTCGCCCCCGGGGGCTCCAACGGGGCGGTCGACCCACGTCTGGGCGATGTTCTCACCGTAGCCCCGACAGTAGTCGTCGACATCAGTAAAGCGCTCCATCGGCTCCTCACCGTCGGGGTTGACGTGATCGAAGTACTCCCGATCGGCCATATCGTAGCTGTGGGCGCGGGCGACGGAGGCAACCGTGCCATCCCACTCGAGGGCCTCGAGGCCGTGGTCGGCCCGACGGTCGTTGACTTCGGCGTGGACGAAGTCCTCGACAGTTTCTGACTCGACCGTCTCGACGTCGGTTTCGTAGGTTGACTGGTTCGGGTCGGCCGGATCAGTAACTGCAGGATTGCGCTCACCCGTCGGTGGTGGCTCCGAACTCGGATCAGGGAGCGACTCAGTGTCGGTGCTGTTGGGGACGGTAAACTCGTCACCGTCGATGCCGAGGTCTTCGAGGACAGTCGGTGCGAACATCGCGGTTCCGAAAGCGAGTGCCCCGATCAGGGCGACGAAGACGAAAAATCGCAACAGTGTCCGGATGACACCACGGTCAGCACTGTCGCTTTCGCTCGCGTCATCTCCGGGGCGGCGTCTTCCCATCGGCTAGTGGAACGGGCGGGCGAGATAAGACGCTCGTGGTTGGTTGCAGCCACTGATAGGCGACCCATGCAGCGACGACGGTGGTTAGTCGCCGCCGAAGATCGTCTCGTGGAAGCCGATTACGAGCCCGGGAACGACCGCCATAAACAGATGCTCCTCGAGTGGAATCCCTGCGATATCGATCCCGGTTCGCAGTTTGATATCGAAGACGCCGACGGCGAGCGTGTAGCGATCCCAGACGTAGGCGATAGGATACAGTGCGAGGATCGTGATGGCGGCTTTTCGGAGCGCGTCTGCACGCTGAAGCAACAGGACGGCGACAATTCCCCAGAACAGCTCCGTTATGAGATAGGTGTATCGCCCGAAGACGCTGATATCTGGTGCCATATGCGAAGTACAACGTCACAGACAAAAACACTCGGCCTGAACCCACCCAGCTAGAACGTGCGGTATGTTCAAAACCCCGGCGTGAGTATACCGGGGTAGGACAATGAATATCGCTGATATCGCTACCACGGAATATATTGAAGTCGACGTTGGCACGCGTATGGGGAAGGTCCGTTCGACCTTTGACAACGGCAACCCCAAGGGAATTATCGTTACCGATGACGGGGAGTACGAGGGCGTCATCAGCGAACGAGAGGTTCTCCAGTCACACGTCGAGGACGATGCCAAAGTCTCGGCACTGATCAAACCCAGCCGCAACTCGCCGGCACCCAAAGTCGACCGGAACGAAGACGTTCGGGAGACCGCACGCGTCCTGATCGAGAGCAACTCGAAGGTCGCGCCGGTGTTCGAAAACGGCGAACTCTGGGGTGTCATCAGCGGCGACGCAATCCTCGAGGCCGTCCTCGAGAACCTCGACACGCTCACCGTCGCGGACGTCTACTCGGACGATCCGGTTACGCTCGCGGAAGACGACGGGATCGGCAAGGCGATCAACCACCTCCGAGAGCACGGAATCTCCCGTCTGCCCGTCGTCAACGAGAACGGCTACCTCTCCGGCGTCGTCACGACCCACGACATCGCTGACTTCGCCATCCGGAAGAACCACACGACGACGACGGGCGACCGCGTCGGCGACTCCCAGCGACTGCTCGATGTCCCCATCTACGACATCATGACCAGCCCCGTCGCGACGACGACACTCGACACGACGGCCAAAGACGCAGTCGAGCAGATGCTCGAGCAGGATTACGCCGGGCTGATGGTCACGCCCGAAGACGACGACCGCGTTGTCATCGGCGTCCTCACCAAGACGGACGTGCTGCGTGCGCTGACGTTCACCGAAGAAGAGCACATGGACGTCCAGATCACCAACATCTCGATGCTCGATACGATCACTCGAGAGTCGATCGTCCAGAGCATCGAGCAGGTCTCCGATAAGTACGCCGACATGCAGGTGATGCACGCTCACGTGCGCTTCCACGAGCACAACGAGACGCTCCGTGGCACCCCACTCGTCCAGTGTCAGGTTCGCCTGCGGACGAACAAAGGCCAGGTCGCCGGCACCGGCGAAGGCTACGGCGCGGAGAACGCCTTCCGCGTTGCCATCGACAAACTCGAGCGCAACGTCTTGGAGATCAAAGGCATCACGAGCGACGAGGAGTACCGCGGTCAGCTCCTTCGCAAGCTGAACGAGCTGTAACGGGACTGGCTGCGACTGATTCTCAGTCTCCTCGCTCGACCTCGAGACTGACCGTTTTGTGCACGTCTCGAGCTGAGCGTGCCACCTCCACGGTGTACGTGCCGGGATCGACCGTCCATCCTCGCTCGAGGTCGTAGCGACCGAGCGCGCGTGACTCGAGGTCGAGGTCGACGGTCCGCGTCTCGCCGGCCTCGAGTGCGACCGATTCGAAGCCTGCGAGTTCACGTGTTGGACGCTCGACCGGCGACGATTCCGGCGGCCGGACGTACGCCTGTACGACCTCGCGACCGGGTCGGTCGGCGACGTTTTCGACGGTCACACGAACTGTCCGCTCGTCGACGACCGTCGCGTCTCGATACGAGAACTCCGCATAGGAGTGGCCGTGTCCGAACGGATACGTCGGCTCCGCATCGACGCCGTCGGCGTCGAAGTGGCGATAGCCAATGAACACGCCTTCCTCGTACTGTGCCTCGCCGTCCACGCCGGGATACCGTCGCTGCTCGCTTGCGGGATCGGTCCCCGCTGGTGCGAACGTCACAGGTAGCCGCCCCGATGGATCGCAGTCGCCGTACAGTACCGAGGCGATCGCCGCGCCATCCGCCTGTCCCGGATACCACGCCTCGAGGATCGCATCGACATCGTCACGCCACGGGAGTTCGACAGGACCGCTCGAGGCGACGACCACCACTGTCTCGTCCGCCGCGGCGGCGACCGCCTCGACCAGTTCGTCTTGCTCGCCGGGCAGTCGCAGCGAGTCGCGGTCTTTGGCCTCCGTCGTCCTGTCGCGGACGAAGACGACGGCGACGGCGGCGTCTCGAGCCGCCTCGACAGCGGCGTCGATGCGCGGTTCGGCTGCGTCGATACCGACCGGTTCCGCGGCGGACTGCTCGTCCTCGGCAGCCGACTCGTCCTCGCCGTCACCGACGAACGGTAACACGTCGAACAGCGAGAGGGCCGGAATTGTGTCGACGCCACGGGCGACCGTGACTCCACCATTGGCTCGCGCGCGGATCCCCTCGGCCGGGCTCGTCGATTGGAACGGCGACGTCTCCGACGAGCCGCCCCCACCGAGTGTCGCCTCGTGGATGTTCGGCCCGATGACGGCGACGTCCGTCTCGTCTGCGAGCGGGAGCACCCCGTCGTTCTCGAGCAAGACGGTTCCGCGGGCAGCGAGTCGCTCGGCGAGACGGCGGTGGGCTGGCGTGTCGAGTGCACCCTCACGCTCGAGTGAGCCAGCGCCGGAATCGGTGTTTTCGTCGGTAGCGGTCCCTTCGAGGTGGCCAACTCGCTCGAGTTGCCCGAGGAGTCGCCGAACCATGTCCTCGAGTCGGTCGGGCGAGACCTCGCCGGCGTCGATGGCGGCCGCGAGCGGGTCGCTGAACAGTCCCGCGCGGGTTCCGTCGGGGAGCCCGCCCATGATCTCGGCGGCCTCGCCCTCGAACTCATCCGGCGAGGGCCACTGGTCGTCCGACTCGTCGCCGGCTGCGACGCCCGGCATCTCGAGATCCAGTCCGGCGGTCGCTGCGCCGACAGTACTTTCGGTGCCGTACCAGTCCGAGACGACGTAGCCGTCGAACCCCCACTCGTCTTTGAGCACGTCGCCGACGAGGCGGCTGTGATCGCTCATGTGCATGCCGTTGACCCGATTATAGGCCGTCATTACGGAGCCAACACCGGCTTCGACGGCGGCCCGAAACGGTCGCAGGTACAGTTCGCGAAGCGTTCGCTCGTCGACCTCGCTGCTAACGGTCACACGGTCGGTTTCCTGATTGTTCGCGACGTAGTGTTTGACCGTCGCGACGACATCCTCGTCGTGGATTCCAGTGACGGCACCGGCGGCGAGTCTCGAGGCCACCACCGGATCCTCGGAGTAGTATTCGAAGTTTCGGCCACAGTGTGGCACCCGAATGAGGTTCGCCCCGGGTGCGAGCAGCGCGTCCTGGCCGAGCGCTCGTGCCTCTCGAGCCATCGCTGCCCCCTTCTCTCGCGCGAGGTCGGGATCGAACGTCGCTGCGACAGCAATCGGAGCCGGAAACGCCGTCGCTCGCTTTCCTTCGGCACGAACACCGAGCGGGCCGTCAACTAGCCGATACTCGGGAATCCCGAGCCGGTCGACACCCGGGAGATACCCCGTCGCCGTCCCCTCGGGATCGTCTCGCCCACGAACCAGCCGCAGCTTCTCCTCGCGAGTCAACTCCGTCAGTAACTGCTCGACGCGGGCAGATGAATCGTGCATGCTACCGTGTCCAGACCGACGCCGGGTAACTGTTCGGGAGGTGGCTACCGAGAGCAGTCAGCGCCGTGGCGATTCGGCACCGCCCTCGAGGCCGCGATCCGTAATGCGGAACTGGACCGACTCGCCGGCCGGCTTCGACCGGTGTTTCTCGAGGGTCGCCCGCCGCTTCCCGCCGCGGAATCGCTCGAGTCGGAGAACGACGCCGGTCCAGTGCTCGAGTGTATTTCCACCGAGCGCGCGCGTGCGATCGGCGTCGGGGTCCGAAAAGACCTGGTTCGTGAGCACGACCGCCAGATCGTGTTTGCGTGCCAGTGAGAGGAGATGGGTCACCTGCCGGGCGACGCTGCGCAGCGCCTCGCCTTCGTCACCGTCTGCGGTTCGCTCGAGGCGATAAAAGCCGGTCGCGCTGTCGAGGACGATCAGATCAGCTTGCTGGGCGAACCCCTCGGCGTCGCGGACGGCCTCGGACTGCTCGTCGAAATCGAGCGCGTCCTCGATGACGATGCGGGAGGCGACGGCTTCGACGTCTTCGTCGTCGACGTGGGCCGACAGCAGTTGCTGAAAGCGGTCAACCGAGACACCTTCGGTATCGATGTAGACGGCAGTGCCACCGGCGACGGCCGTTTCGACGGCTGCGGACAGCGCGAGGTTCGTCTTGCCCGCGGCTGGCGGGCCGTATAGCTGCGTGACGGTCCCACGTTCGAACCCCCCGCCGAGCAACTCGTCGACCGGGCTACAGCCAGTTGAAATCGCCTCGTCGTTCACAGGTTGAGTTGGCAGGTTGCGTGCAAAAAGGCCCCGAAACCGGCTGGTCGAGTCGTACTCGAGGAACGTCGCCGACCGAATTCGTGTACGTTTATTCACGCTCGCATCGAAGACAGCGGTGTGATCGTCGTCGCTACGTCAGATTTCGAAGTGTA
This sequence comes from Natronorubrum sp. A-ect3, assembly GCF_041821125.1. NCBI lineage: Archaea > Methanobacteriati > Methanobacteriota > Halobacteria > Halobacteriales > Natrialbaceae > Natronorubrum > Natronorubrum sp. A-ect3. Next base: position 83,300 of record NZ_JBGUBB010000001.1, read on the forward strand.
CCACGGCGTCGTCACCGAACTCCGCGAGCGCGGGACCGAGTTCACGACTGTCGAACCCGACACGAGGGTACCGGACCACACCACGGTCGTTATCACTGGCCCCGAGCACGCCGACGCGTTCGAATCCGTGACGACGATCGTCGCGGAGCCGGATGCACCCAGACGCGCCGTCGATCAGGCGCTCGCTGCGGCTCGAGGGAACGGTGGCCGCACAGTCATTGGTGTCGACCCGGGCCGTAACCCCGGGATCGCCGTCCTTGCAGGCGAGATGGTCGTCGCTGCCTTTCAGGTGCCACTGGCCAACGCGGTCGACGTGATTCAACGCGAAGCCGCCGACGCCACCTCACCGATCGTCCGCATCGGTGATGGCTCGCGTCTCCAGGGGTCGAAACTGGTCAACGACCTCGAGGACGTCCCGGTCGAACTCGTCGACGAGACGGGAACGACACCCTATCTCGGGACGGGCGCGCGAGGGATGGGTGATGTGCTCGCAGCCGTCAATATCGCTCGCCTCGAGGGCGAACCCGTCGAGACACGCGAGATCGAGCCGACGGCGGGTGAGCTTCAAGCGATCAAGGACCGCTCGCGAGAACAGAGCGAGACAAACCGGGCGATCGATGAACCGCTTGCCCGGCGGGTCGCCACAGGAGAGTTGACGATCGACGAAGCGCTCGCAGAACACCGCAGAGAGGATACTGACGGCGCAAGTTGAGTGTCCGCTCGACACGTTCTGTCTCACTGGTGAGTGGCCGTCCCCGATATCAGTGTTCGTTGCGCGAGGCGACCAGAGCCGCCACGAGTATTGCCACGAGGGCGACGCCGACACCGAGCCCGGGCATCGAATCATCTGCTTCGTCGTCTGCGGTCACTGTCGAATCCGGATCATCAGTGGATGTAGTGCCATCGCCCGTCCCGTCGACAGTATCGTTGGGAGCTGGTTTGTCGTCGCTGTCAGCAACCTTGTCTTTGCCCGCGTCTTTCGCTGGTTTTCCGTCCGCTGGCTTTGTTTTGTCGTCGTTGTCCATCTCGCCCTCTGCTGGCGTCTCACCGCCTATCTCGTCAGATGTGTCGCTTTCACCCTCTGTGCTGCCGTTATCAGGGGTTGCGATCATTTGCTCAGCGTCAGCGAACTGAACGTTTCTGTTCTCTTGCATCGTGATCTGTGACGCGTCAGCACTGCCATTGTCTTCAGCGATCGCGAGAGCGGTCTGTTGCTGGTTGCTGTTTTTCTGATTCACGAACTGGGTGTGGTCGAGTTCGGCGATCCAGTACTGATCGCCTTCAGTCAGCTGTTCGCTCTCACCGTCGTAATCGAGTGCCAACAGCGAGGTTCCGTTGCCATCGTTCTCACCGACTGTCACCGTCGTTTCGTTGGTAATCACGGCTCCGGCTTCGGGATCGAACGCGTCACCGACGTTTTCTACGCTGGCAACACCAACCTGTTCGTTGTAGTTCCGTTGTTCAGCCAACTGAATGGCCGTTGCATCGCTTTGATTAAGTGCAATCGCCACAGCCGCGCTCTGCAAATTGACATTCACTTGCTCTGCGTTCTGGTACTGGGTCACACTGACTTCTGGCTCTCCGCTGTCGTGGGCGACCCCACCGTCACCGTCTGTCGTCACGACGTTGTTGTCCTCCACCGCTGCGGTGGCAACATTCATCCCCGACATCGCCTCAAGGATCGAAATCGTCTCGGTTGATGCGAGCTGTTCGTTAAAGTTAGTCTGATCAGTGATCTGGATCGCTGTCGCAACGGAACCCTCACCGACTGCGATGGCGACCGCCATCCCCTGTTGATTCTGGTTCGCCTGAGAGACCCTCTGTGACTGGTTGACAGTCGCCTCTGTTGACTGCCCATCGGAGCCCGCATCACCAGTCTCGTGGAGTGTCGTCGTTCCCTGCTGTCGGTTCTGGTTAGTCTGTGTGGATCGCTGATATGCCACCGCTTCGCTTGCGCCTTCGGAGATTGCGACGGCGATGCTCTGGTCGTTATAATTGACTTGGTCGACGTCTTGGTCTTGTGTGGTTGACGCCTCGGTCGGCTGTGAGACATCCTGCACGGCGTCGTCGTCCGCCTGGTCAGCGACACTCCACCCATCGAACTCCTGTCTGTCACCATTGCCAAAGACGATATGCACGTCACCGACGTTTTCGAAGACGAGATCCTCCGATGCAGCCAGCGTGTTTTCGGCGGTTGCCTCACCGACCTGACTGTTCGCGCTCTGTTGGTTCGCCTCCTGGATTGCCGTCGCCTCTCCTCCATCGATTGCGATGGAGATCGCGCCACCTTGCTGGTTAAAATCCACCTGCTCGACGTCCTGATACTGGACGATATCGGCGATCTCTTCCTGATCGGTAACCGGTCCCGGTGCGTCTGCCATCTGCGCCTCAATGAACTCATCAACCGACTGATTTTCGAGTTCTGCACCGAACACGAAGTAGAGGTCCTCGCCGTGCTCGAGCGTCTGAACGGCGTCGTCTGTTGCATTCGTCTCAGGATTTACGCTAGTTTCGCCTGCGGGTGCCGCTGCCCCAACCATCGCGAAAGCAACCATCGCGGCGACGAGCAAGACCGAAAGTTGTGATATGCTAACCATCGGTATCAGTGCTCGTTCCTGAAATTCATCGTCAGTGAGTGTATTTTTCCACTGAATGTCATCTTCACAAACCAGTATCTGACGAATACTGTCTTTGTTATCTGGATGTTACGGGCAAGAAGAGGTTGGCTACCCGGAACGTCATTCCCCCGGAAAGAGACCTGAGGGATGGACAGGAGATCGACTCGAGTGTCGCAACGCTGCTCATACGGCCAAATTCACGAGACACAACGGGGGTGAAACGACTCGTATTTGCATATTGAAGTTCCCAGTTTCAACTTTCGAGACTGGTCGATATGGACGACGTTCGTGACTCAAATAATGTCGAAGATTGGGATGGTAAAGTCGGTGACAGCAGCGGGCTATCTGTTATGGCTACTGAATAGTGAGTGAGAACTGACTGTTCAATATCGAACTCATACAGAGGACTGTCTCAGATCTTGTACTGTTGTTTCGTCGGCCTTAGATCTGCTAACGGAAGATTTGGTCCGAAACTGTTCCCGGGGTTCATATTGGTCTCCGAAATGTCACCATCTGGGCAGCGTGGCACCGAAGAGAAGGTCGGCAGCGTCGACGAGGCGATGTCCGATCGACGAACATGTCTCACACGTGTGCCCGACACGCGGTACGATTCACAAATCATGAAACGCGCACTCTCACTCGCACTGACGGTCGCACTGATCGGCAGCCTCGCATTTATGGGGTTTGCCGGAACAGCTGCTGCAGACGCCACGATCGAAAACAACGCTGACGTCGACCAGGAGACGACTGCGGAGACTGACCAGGCACAAGACAACAAGCAGTACGCTGACCAGGACGCTAAGAACTACCAGAACCAGGACGCTGATCAGCAGAACAACGCCTGGTTAGGTGACAACATCGCACTGTCCGTCCACGGTGACGCTGATGCGGAGAACACCGCTGATCAGAGCAACGACCTCGAGCAGGACCAGGACGCTGACATCGATCAAGACATCGACCAGGACAGCGACCAGGATCAGGATGCAGACACTGAAGCCGAAAGCGAGTTCGATCAAACGTTCGAGCTGCAGGACTTCATCAACTTCGGCTTCTAACACTGCGACCGCTGTCGAACTCACACCCGAGTTACGTTCACATATTTTTTGCGGTCACTGGTCTCGAGTTGGAAGCTGAGCGAGCCACTGTTCTGGTGTCGCCAACACTACTCGGATCGATCAGCGTTGACCGTCCTCCGTTACGTTCGTCGAGTCGCTCGTGGTGACGTACTGTTGCTCGAATCATTTGGACACCGGTCGTGTGGCCGAATAGACGTTCTACGACGTGTCGCACGATCCGAATGAAGCAGTGGCCAGGAGAGGTCGTGACTGATTCGTGAGTACAAACGGGATTCAACAGCCGCCCGGCGGGTGCCACTGCAATACGGCATCACGGCCGAAGCTTGGCCGAAAACACAGCGGTTTCAGACGAATCCGTATGTTGGTTCGACCGAACGACACGTCGACAACTACGTCCACGCATCCAGTGGTACCGGAGAGCATACAGCCCCGCTCGGAGTTGTTCTCGAGACAGTCCCTAAGGTAGCACGATCGATGGAACCGTCTATACGCGTCTCACGTGGGAGAATCACGACCGGCTGGATTTGGCATCGTCTCGACAAGGAGCACACGAATCCGCACGCCGTCGCCGTGAACCGGTGTTCTCCGCGTGAGGGTTCTCTATCGCTTATTACGAAAAGAACGCCGTCGGTCGCTCGAGTAACATTGGCGTAGGACTCATTGTAGTCGTCGTGATCGATCCATTTCACGTTCGAACTGTCTGGTCGCCCATTAGATGCGAGGCCTCCTGCTTCAGTTCTTGATCGAGGTCTTCCGGCTGTCGCCCGCTCAAATCGATTCGACGGGAGTGCGCTGTGATCTCGAGCTGTCGGAGTTCGCGATTGAATCTTAAAACAAGCCAGCGTTCTGTAGCCGAAACCGGTAGAAGCAATCACACTCGAAGCGAACGTGGATCCCCGGACTGCGTGCAGAGGTAGTTTATTCGTCTACTATTGGATTCGTGCCTGCTTACTGGACACACTGCTTGTCTTGGTTCAGGAAAGGTGTGCAGTGATATGCAACGGTTGCTGTATCGGTTGCTTCTTTCGACCTCAGATTAGCTAACATGAGATTTGGATTGAAACCGTTCCTCGGGTTCATATTGGTGTCCGGAATGGCTCTCATCTGGGCAGCGTGGTACCGAAGAGAAGGTCGGCAGCGTCGACGAGGTGATGGTCGATCGGCGAAATCTCTTACACGTATGCCCGATACACAAACCATGAAACGCGCACTCTCACTCGCACTGACGGTCGCACTGATCGGCAGCCTCGCATTTATGGGGTTTGCCGGAACAGCTGCTGCAGACGCCACGATCGAAAACAACGCTGACGTCGACCAGGAGACGACTGCGGAGACTGACCAGGCACAAGACAACAAGCAGTACGCTGACCAGGACGCCAAGAACTACCAGAACCAGGACGCTGATCAGCAGAACAATGCCGTGTTAGGCGATAACCTCGCAGCGTCGGTCGGCGGTGACGCAGATGCGCAGAACTCCGTTGATCAGAGCAACGACCTCGAGCAGGACCAGAACGCTGAAATTGACCAAGAAATCGAGCAAGACAACGAGCAGGATCAGGATGCAGACACTGAAGCCGAAAGCGAGTTCGACCAAACGTTCGAGCTGCAGGACTTCATCAACTTCGGCTTCTAACACTGCGACCGCTGCCGAAACCGTACCCGAAACCCGTTGACGCAATTTTTTACTGTCACCGACGACGAGGTCAACGTTGCGCAGTTCACTGTACTGACCCCAGTCGGATCGCCCGTACTGATCACCGTCACCCGAGCGCTGTCCGCGAGTCGTTGCATTGGGAACGAGCTATTCTGGCAGTGGTCAGACGACTGCCCAGCGCGACATAAAAGGACACGACTGTCGTAGCCACCAGCGTTGTATCCGTGCAGACGCCGGGGACAGCATGTGACACCCAGATGCGGTGGTGATCACTCGCCTCGAACATGTGTGGCTCTCGCTTGTGGTCACCGACCACGGTCCACTCATCTCTCGACGCGGTCACGCATCGTTCGGTCCGATCGACAACCGGCGAGAGCGTGCGCCCACAGGTTCTCGAACCGCCGCCGAGTGGAGACCGACTTGAGATCAGTCCTCGTCGGGGAACGCTACCCGGGACCGTCCTCGTCCAATTCCGAGGTCTCTCCGGCTGTGATCTCACAGAACGCAGAGGTTCGCTGATGACGCAGTCTACGCGAGTGGACACGGGGTGCAGGCTGTAGATATCACTCAGTGGTCTCGATTGCGGCGAAAAATGAAGTCGGAACGTCCGGGATCGTTCGTTGATACGGGCTACTGTACGTCAGTTCCGGTACAACCGCGAACATCCTGCGGTTAACCGGGAAATCGTTACAGCAGACCGCGAGAGTCGTTCGTCCGCTTAGCTCTGACGGCGGAGTGCCATCATCGCAGCTGCGAGCAGTGCGATCAGGGCAACTCCGATGCCGAATCCTGGCAGGCCGTCTTCACTGGAGGAGTTCTCCTGTGAGGACTCTTGTTCCTGCTCGTTCTCAGCGTCCTGTTCGGCATCCTGCTCACTGTCCTGTTCCTGGTCGGTCTCCGACTCCGTCTCTTGGTCGCCGTCCGCGTCCTGGTCAACGCCCGTCTCGTCGTCTTCTTTGTCGTCCTCTTTGTCGTCGTGCTTGTCGTCTTCTTTGTCGTCCTCTTTGTCGTCGTAGTCCTTGTCGCCTTTCTTCACGTAGTCCTTCTCGTCTTCTTTGTCGTCGTGCTTGTCGTCGTAGTCCTTGTCGCCTTTCTTCACGTAGTCCTTCTCGTCTTTCTCCTCATCGTCGTGCTTGTCGTCGCCGTTCTTGTCGTCAGCGTCTTCGTCATCGCCGTCGTCCATACCGGGCGTCACGGTGGCCGAATCAGCGATCGTAACGAAGCTCCCGGCCTCATCAGAGTAGGCCTGAATCGCTTCGCCATCGAGATAGATCGTTGCTGTGACGACGGTCTCAGTTTCGATCGCCGACGTATCGATGGTGACATCCTCGTTCACACCGGTCAGTCCGGTTGCGGTGCCGAGTTCGTTATCATCCTCGTCGGTGAGGACAACATCGAACTCGGTGTCGTCATCGTGCCCATCGAGCAGTGCAGCGAGGTCAACGCTGACCTGCTCAATCGTGTCTTCCGCTGTCTGGTCGCTCATCTGGATGCCGGCACCGTACACCATCGCGGAGTCGGATGCTTTGGTGTCCGTTTTGCTGTCATCCGCGTAGACCGTTGCCGTGTACTGTCCCGGCTTGTCGCTTGGCACGAAGATGGCGGCGTTAGTGAGATCCTCCTCGAGCTCAGTTTCGAACACGATCTCACCGCTGGTTTCGTGTTCGACCTCAAGGTACTGTCCCTCGTGGGCGTCGACCGACTCGACGACGAAGGCAGTTTCACCGTCGTTCATCCCGAGAGCTTGGTCAGTAAACGTTACGTCTTCGTCACCGTTGTTTGCCGCCGCCGCGCCCGCAAACGCTGCGGACATGGCAATGACGGATAGCACCATCAGTCCGGCTAGCAGTACTGCACGTCCTTTCTGAAGCGTCGTTGTTTCGCTTGTCATGTGTTGTATCGTTTTTGTGTTTCGCTCGGTTTGGTCTCGAGCCGAGGGTTACTGTCGTGAGGTTGCTGGCCCCAGTCTCGACGGAACCCGTCGCTGACTGGCAGTGTTTCATCGTTGGAAGGCGCGAACGTACCCGCGCTTGTTCTCGTGACGCTCACGAGAGCAGCACTTTCTGTACGCCACAACCGTTCGATTTCTTGTACCATCTGTCTCACTCACCCTTTCGGGGTGAAACAGGCTATTTCGATTGGTAACTTTAATATACACAGCAATGACTCGAGAACAGAGTGGTTATCGTTTAGAATTAATCGCCTACCGAGATGTGCGGGACTGACATACTGTCCCCTTTCGTGTCGGTGTCGACACTTGGCGGAATCCAACCTCGAGCTCGAATCGAGGCCACAGCTATCGGGACGTAGTATGCACACCCATCCGTGCAATTCCCATCTCCTGCGGCCCGAAACGAGCGATCTGAACTAGTCAGTAACACGGACCTTCTCTCACTGCGGTCGATCGTTGCGAGCTGAACAACATCGACAACAGGAAGAACGATCCCACTAACGGCAGTTCAACAGCTTCGTTGACTTTCACTCGAGAACGAGTACCATCGAATCAGTACTGTTACTCGATGGTGACGCTCTTGGCCAAGTGCCGTGGCTTGTTGATCGAGCGGCCGAGTTGGTTTGCGACCCAGTATGAAACGAGTTGTAACTGGATGTTTGCCAGGGTTGGGGCGAACAGCCTGTGTGTTCAGGATCTCCAGTACGTGGTCAGCGTGGCGACCTGTGATGGGGTCCGTAACTGCGCCGATCAGTTCGCCACGATATTCCGCTCGTGCGAGACGGACAAACTCACAGTAGTTACCGAACCGGTTCACGTGTGTGACAGTATGCTGGTGATTTATTTCGATATATTCTGGTAGAACACTAATGCGTTTATGAACGAGCATTCAGCGAATCAATAACAATACCCGCATCGGCTGTGGTCGGCGTATGGTCGATTCGACCAACAGACGACGGTTCCTGGCTGCGAGTGGTATCACAGTCGTCGGTCTCAGTGGCTGTCTCGGCAGCGACGACGACCCGGAGGAAGAAGACGAACAGACACAAGCCGACTCGAGTGACGACGAACCGAACGAAAACAACCCTAACCAGCGGACGATCCAATGGGGTGGACAAGGAAGCGAAAACGCGACCCAAGACTGTGCGGAAAACGAGGTCGGCTTCTGGAAGTGGGTGCTCACGCCTGGTGGACCCGAGGCCATCGAAGAGGCGACGCTCTTCGTTACTATCCAGCCGACTGATCCGAACGCAGAGCCGGTGACCCTGGAAGTCGAGGGCTTTACGCCGGGCGGTCCACGAGGGGTGTTTCAGTTCAATGTCTTCCTAGAAGGCGGTGGGACCGTCCAGAGCGCGTTCGTCGAGTTCACTGGAGGCGGAGCCAACCCTCGACTGACGATCAGCGAAGGCGAGTGCCGGGAAGACGACGACCCAGTCGACGTGACGGTTATCACCGACCCCGAAACCGACGTCAACGACTCCACCGCGACGCTCAACGCAGAACTCCTTCCCTTCGAGGAGGAGTTCGATGCAGTCGACGTCTTCTTCGAGTATCGAGTCGCTGGCTCGACAGAGTGGATCCGGGTGCCAGGAGATCCCGACTCGCTCTCAGACGAAGGTGGCGAGTTCAGCGCGGAAATTCCCGTCGAGCCAAACACCGACTACGAGTTCCGGGCGGTCGCAGTCGCACCCGACGGGACGGAATTTACTGGGGATATCCGGACGTTCACGAAGGAAGACGAACCCGACGTGACGAAGCCGACGGTCGTCACCGGCCCGGCGACCGACGTCAACGAGTCGACGGCAACCCTCAATGGCGAGCTGACCGATCTCGGTAGCTTCGGCGTGGCCGACATCGAGGTGTTCTTCGAGTATCGACCCGTCGGCACTGAAGAGTGGCTCGCGACGGAGCCAGAAACGCTCGAGGAACTTGGTCCGTTCAGCGCGGAGATCGATGTCGAACAGGGCGTCGAGTATGAGTACCGTGCGGTCGCCGTCGCGAACGACACGCGGGCGACCGGCGAGATACAGACGTTCCGAAAGGAGGTACCGGATAAGGAGCTTCCCGAAGTCGTCACCAAACCGGCGACCGAGGTGAACAAGAAGACGGCGACACTCAACGGGCAGCTGCTCACGCGCGGTGACTTCGACGAGGTGCACGTCTTCTTCCAGTACCGGATCGTCGGCGCGGCGGAGTGGCTGATGACCCCCGCACAGACGCTCACCGAGCCAGGGCCGTTCAGCGTCGAGATTTCGGAACTCCTCACGGGTGTCGAGTACGAGTTCCGAGCGATTGCCACGGCAAACGACGTGGTCGTCGCCGGGCCGATCCAGCGGTTCACAAAGGAGCCGGACGAGAAAGAGCGCCGGAAGAAGAAGAAACTTGAGAAGAAGAAACACGCCTACGAGCGCAAGAAACGCGAGTACAAGAAGTACAAGAAGAAATACGAGAAAGACCAGATCGACAAGACGACCCTCGAGAAGAAAAAGCGCGCCTACGAGGACGCCAAGCACAAGTACGAGAAATACCGGAGAAAATACACGAAATACGAGCGGAAGAAAATCGCCTACAAACACGAGAAAGGCGAGTACGAGAAGTACGAGAAGAAATACGAGAAAAACCGCATAGACAAAAAGACATACGAAAAGAAGAAAGGCGCCTACAACGACAAGAAACGCGCCTACAAAGAGACAGAAAAGAAACTCGAGTGTTAAGAGGGACCAACTGATACGGATTGCCGTAACGATGTATCGGCGCAACTGCGACCTGAGTTGCGGTTGCGCCGGTAATGGCTCACAGCAGTCCGTACGAGCACCCACGTCCGTGTAATTCCCATCTTCTGTGGCCCGAAATGAGCGATCCGAACTGGTCAGTACCCAGGTCTTCTCTCACTGCGGTCGGTCGTTGCGGGCTGAGCAACATCGACAACAGAAACAACGACCCCACTGACGACTGTTCAACAGTTTCGTTGACTCTTACTCGAGGGCGAGTGACATCGAAAGTACCGTTACTCGACGGTGACGCTCTTGGCTAAGTTCCGTGGCTTGTCGATCGATCGGCCGAGTTGGTTTGCGACCCAGTATGAAACGAGTTGTAACTGGATGTTTGCCAAGATTGGAGCGAACAGCCTGTGTGTGTTCGGGATCTCCAGTACGTGGTCAGCGTGGGTGGCGACCTGCGCTGGGACGTCCGTAACTGCGACGATCGGTGCGCCACGGGATTCGACCTCCCGGACGTTTCCGAGCATCTTCTCGGCGTTCGAGTCCCCGGTAAGCATCGAGAAGACCGGGGTTCGTTCGGTCACCAGTGCCAGTGGCCCGTGTTTCAACTCACCGGCAGGGAACCCCTCGGCGTGTTTGTACGTAATCTCCTTCATTTTGAGCGCCCCCTCGAGCGCGACCGGTGCGTTGTAGCCACGGCCGATGAAAAAGTAGGCGTCTGCGTCCACGTACTCGTCAGCGACCGTCGCCGCTTGCGATGTATCGAGAATCGACTGGACCTGATCCGGGAGCGCCCGCAACGCCTTGATGAACGCACTCGAGCACGCTCCTGTCAGCGCTCGCGAGAGCATCGCCAGCGCGACCTGCTGTGAGGCGAACGTTTTCGTCGCAGCGACGCCGATCTCGGGACCGGCGCGGATGTACATCACGTAGTCCGTCTCGCGTGCTGCCGAACATCCAACCACGTTCGTCACCGAGAGCGTCTCGGCGCCGATGCGGTTTGCGGCTCGAAGCGCACCCAGGGTGTCTGCCGTCTCCCCGCTCTGTGTGACGCCGACGACGAGCGTCTCCTCGTCGACTGGGATCGCATCGACGTCGTACTCACTCGCCAGAAAGGTGTTTGTCTGTATCCCCTGTTCGCGAAATAGTCTGGCTCCATACAGCGCGGCGTGATATGATGTCCCACAGGCGACGAAGTGGACCCGTTCCGGTCGCTCGAGTCCCTCGAGTTCGTCGATTTCGATCGACGCGTCCAGCTCGCGTGGCCGCCCGCGAAGACACTCGCGGAGGGCGTGTGGCTGTTCGTTGATCTCTTTGAGCATGTAGTGGTCGTATCCGCTTTTGCCTGCGTCTTCGATATCCCACTCGACGGTCTCGACCGGCATGTCGACGAGGCTGCCCTGTCCGTTAGTAATCTCGACACCCGAGGGAGTGATCGACACGAACTGCCCGTCTTCGAGATAGACGACGTTGTCTGTGTATTCGAGAAACGCCGGGACGTCACTCGCCAGAAAATAGCTGTCGTCGCCGATTCCGAGAACGAGTGGTGACTGGTGACGCGTAGCGTAGACGGCTTCGTCTCCGGAGACAACCGCTGCCACCGCATAGCTCCCCTCCAGTCGCGAAATCGCCCGCCTGAACGCCGTTTCCGGCTTGTCGCCCCGCTCGAGCGCCGCTTCGATCAGATGTGGGATCACTTCGGTGTCGGTGTCGCTTTCGAACTCGTGGCCGTCGGCCTCGAGTGCGTCGCGCAGCTCCTGATAGTTCTCGACGATCCCGTTGTGCACGACGGCAACGCGGCCGTTACAGCTCGTGTGGGGATGGGCGTTCGTATCGGAGGGTGGGCCATGCGTACTCCATCGTGTGTGCCCGATCCCCGCAATACCCTCGAGTGTGGTCGGGAGCGTCTGTTCGAGTTCCGACAGTTCGCCCTCGCTTTTGTACACCGAGACGGTGGCGTTGGCGATCGCCATGCCGGCCGAATCATACCCCCTGTACTCGAGACTCGAGAGGCCGTTCATCAGGACTTCGGACAGCTCCTCACCCATCTGCGTTCCAGTGTAGCCGATGATTCCACACATCAGGATCGCACCTCCGTTTCCGCCTCGAGCGTTCCACGAACCGTCGTCCCGGCTTGGATCTCCGTGCGTGGCCCGACCAGTGTGCCGGGGACGTACGTGACACTCCCGCGATCGTGGACGCGGTCGGCTAACAACGCACCCAGTGTTTCGTTTTCGAAGACACGATCCGCGACGCGAACGTCGCCGGGACCGCCGGGAACCGTCGATCCCCGTCCAATTCTCACTCCTGTTCCGGTCACACACTCGATCACCGTTGCGTTGGCTCCAATACGCGTGTCGGTGTCGATGACGCTCCGTTCCACGACGGCGTTCGAGCCGACAGTGGTGTTCTCACCGAGACAGACGTACGGGCCGACGACGGCACCCGGTTCGACCACACAGTCCCGGGAGACGACGACCGGATCACGGATCACCGCTGAGTCGTGGACCGTCGCCGATTCGTGAACGGTCCCTGATTCGGGAACGAGTTCAGTCCCAAACAGCTCGAACGAGACGTCGAGAAGGTCCCACGGATACGTCGCGTCGACCCAGAGGCCCTCGGAAATAGTCCCCCGAACGGCGTCACCCCGCTTGATTAGTTTCGAGAGCCCATCGACCAACAGCCGTTCGCCAGCTCGCGGTTCCGCCGCTCGGATGGCGTCGAACGCTGCCGGCTCGAGTACGTAGATACCCGCGTTGAGGAGGTACTCACGGTCATCGGGCGGGTCTTCCACGATCGTCGTCACTCGGCCCTCGTCGACCAGAACGCCTCCGTAGCCAGCGACGCTCGAGCGCTGCAACAACGCGACTGTTGCGGCGGCGTCGTGTGCATCAAGTGTGTCGCGGATGATCCGACTTGCAGCGATCTGATCGCCGTTGACCACGAGACACGTCCCGTCGACGGCTGCTTCGGCGGCGAGGACGGCATTGCCGGTGCCAAGTTGCTTGTCCTGAGTAACGTACGTGAGCGGCACGTCCTGGTGTGAGGGGCCGAAATGCGATTGGATCCGCTCCCGTTTGTATCCAACCACCACGACGATCTCGGTGATTCCTGCGTCGACGAGTTGATCGAACACGTGCTCGAGGATCGGTTTTGCAGCCGCGGGGAGCATCGGTTTCGGCCTGTTCTTTGTCAGCGGGTGCAACCGGTTCCCCTCTCCAGCCGCCAAGACGATCGCAGTGGTGCCGTTCATATGAGCATCGTTCGGCGCCGAAGCGTCTTTTGATCCGCCGACCGTATTATCACCTAAATAATAGATAGATCGAGCATATTCTCCACACTGCTACTGTGATCTGCTTTTTAAAATACTGAGTAACTCTCACCCGTTCCGAGACAGCAGTTAAGCAACAGCAGGGCTCACGCAGTCGGGTCCACTGTCCCCGTTCCCAATTGTTTCAACTGAGTTATACCCTTGTTATCGTGTCCTGATTCTGATGGATCCGACTTCCGGTCGCTTCCGAACGGACCCGTCATCGACCCTGAGACGTCAGATTGCCACGAGAGCCAGAACGGGAGAGGGTGATGCTTGCCCACGGAAAACGTGTTTTGACGCGTCTTTTATGTCGAATTATTGCGTCAGCAACGGACGTAATCGACTGTCACTCGAGTTCGATCGCCCACTCCGCCTGTTCGTTGTCGACTGTGACGTCGATGTAGCCGATCCCGTCGACGTGCACCGACGTTGCGCCGCGGAACTCGCCGAGGGCGTGAAACACGAGCTCGCCGCCGTCCCACACGTAGTCGCTCGCGTCCGCATCCTGTGGGATCACACGCACGCGAAAACTCCCGTCACCGTCGTGTGCTCCGCCAACCAGTGTTGTGTCGTCGAACAGAATCGGTCCTAGCCATCCTGGGCCGGAGTTCGTAACCGAAATCGGCGGCGTCTCCGCTTCGTCGTCGTCGACGTCCGGCTGGGACAGCTGTAACTCCCACTCCCCGTCGGCGTCGACGTAGATCGCATACGTTCCCTCCTCGAGGAACGTGCCAGTAGTGCCATCGAACGGGCCGAACTGCGTGAGCAGCGACTGTGTTTGTCCACCGTCGCGGGAGACGGCTTGAACAAAAAACTCGCCCTCGCCGTCGTGTGTCACCTCGAGAACCGCTGGCCCGCTCTCGACCTCGAATTCGTCGGTCACTGTAACGCCGTCGCCAGCGAATTCGAGCGACGCTGACGCCGTCGGGTCGTCGTCAGCTTCCGTCTGGGCCTCGGCGAGGGCCCGCCGAGAGGAACCACCCATCCCCGCGAGTACAGGCCCGCTGGCCACGAGCATAGTGCGTCGATACATGCCGCCTCCTGTGAGGATCACGTATATAATTTATCGGGATCGAAACACGATGGTAATCACGTGTAACGCCGGATCGCCCGCTGGACACCATCCGCGACCCACAGTTGACCGACCGTCCCGAAAGCCACCGTGGGTCATATCTCGTGGCGTACTCGGTGATTAGGGAGTCCCGTCGGCTTCGTCGCCGTCGACCCACACATGGACATGATACGCCGCGTTCTCGGTCGATGGTTCGTCCGGCACGGCCCCGTCGAGATAGACCAGCCACACGATTCGAACAGGCGCGTCGACAACCGATGGCTCAATCGTCTGTTCCTGTCGCCACGTTTCGCCGTGATTGAGTTGTGGTTCGAACCGGTCAATCTCCTGTTGATCGATAACCCGCAGCTCTCCGTCAGTCGACTCGAGCGCCTGTTCGGCGACAACAACTGTATAGTTCGTCTGTTTGTGCTCGTTGTTGTCGATTCCGACCATCAACTCCCCACTCTCGCCCGCTTCGAGCGCAGTTGCATACCCGTCCGCGATCGGCTCGCCGTCTGCGTCCTCGTTCAGCAGATACACTGCGGAAAACTCCTCCCCGTCGGCGGGCGTGGTCACCGAATAGCCAACACCGCCAGCGGCGAGCACGAGTGCCACAACGAGTAACACGGTGAGTGCGACTTCCGCCCTGTCAGCCGAATCGAAGAGTTCGGTTCGGACCGCTGTCAGCAATCCGGGTCCGGTAGGTTGGTATCGTTCCGCCTCGGGCAAACGAAGCCGTCGGACGAGCGCTGTCCCCGTCAGAAACACCGTGAACGCCACCGCGGTGAGCAGCACCGATTCTGTCCGGACCCCCCACGAGGTATAGTTCAACAACAGGGCAAGCCCAGGGACGATCGCGACGCTCGACCCGAACGAAAGCACGACACGCTCGAGTGCATCGATCCGCTTTCGGGATGGGGACGATGGTGTGTCCGGGTCGTCGCTGGCCGTGACGACTGATCGGCCAGCTTCGGGAAACAGTGTAGCGATGAACACGTAGCCGGGGACGAAAAACACGAAGAGGAAACCGAACGGAACACGAAGCGAGGATAGGTAGTCGGTCGGTTCGACGACAGCGACGGTAACAAGTCCCGTCACTGTAAGGACGACGGCGAGGTCGAGAGGAACATCATGGAGGCGAGCGAACCGAGACGAGCGTTCTGCGAACATCAGGTTTCGTCACGCGTTCGATCGGTAAAGTTGGCAGGCCATCATTCACCGCTGTTGTCGTGTCCACGCCATGCACTTGGGCGTCCTCGAGCAATCGGTGGTCATATTGGTCTGTCGCCTGTCGACTACAGCGCCGAGCAATCAACTATTGACCGACAGTGGGCTGGTAAAGCACCTTGCACCAAGTCAAATAATCTGATACTGTGTGCTGTTACGACCACGGGGTTCAAACGACCCTTCAGCCTACCGCAATGGTATGGACGAGCATAGTTTGTGGGATAGGGGTTTCGTCGCCGGCGAACGGCACTACAGAGACCATCACACGGCGACTGCGCGACCAATGTGTGAATCGCTGCAGTTGTTCCCTTACCACCGATGAATACGAACAATCTCAGTGGAGACGGTCGCTTCCAGGAGACGGATGACACGGCAGTCGAAATCGACGATATGGATCGTGCCGAACTCTCGGCTCGCGCCGAACGGTTGGCTGAAGAAAACAGGCAACTTCGCGACGCGAACGAGCGACTTCGTGCGACGCATACGCACCGAACCTGGCACCGCCAGTCGGGATGGAGCCTGCTGTTTCTCGGCACACTCTCGGGACTGGGGGGGATCGTCTTTCCCGAGACACGAACTCTCCTGTTTGCCATCGCCGCAACCGGACTGTTCGGTGGCGTGCTGACGTACTCCCTCACACGCGACCGATTTCTCCCAGCAACGGTTTGTGACCGGATATATACCGCCGTTGCGGACACCAGGACCACGCTCGCTGCCGAACAGGACCTCAGTGGTGTTCCCGTCTACGTCCCGGACGATGACGGCGGTGTGTCTCTTTTTATTCCTGCAGATTCCGAATACGAGGATCCTGACGGAGACGACGATTCGCCTGTTCCGACCAGTCTCGAACACGGTGTCACGCTCATCCCGACTGGGGCGGAACTCGCTCAAGAATTCGAGCGGACAGCTCCGACCGCGCTCTCGGACGCGCCGTCGACCCTCGCGACACGACTCGCAGACGCTGTTGTCGAACAGTTCGAACTCGCACGGCGTGTCGAGTTAGCCACGACAGTTAGCGATGGACGTGGTCGTATCGCCGTCGAGATTTCGGACAGTGCACTCGGTGATGTCGACCGATTCGATCACCCGATCACCTCGTTTCTCGCCGTCGGTCTCGCTGTCGGGCTCGAGCGCCCAGTCTCACTCGAGGTCACCCCACACGCCGACAATGCGGACTGGCTTGCGGTCTATCGGTGGGTGCGTGCGGACGACACGCCGTAGTGCTCCAGTGATCGCTCGGTAACGACTGATGCGGTCTGCTGGACCGATGTTCTAGAACACTCGCAAGGTGGTCTGACGAACAGCAGTCCGTATGAAACGAGCGTCACTGCGATGTGGAGCCGTCCGATGGCCATGGCGTTCGTCGCCGGTGACTGTTTCGTGAGGAAACATCCCATAGATGACGGGCAGTAGCCTGTTTCCCGGTTCAACAGAAATAGCCGTTTTTCGGACACAGGGGTGTGGGGGGTGAGTATGCACGACCAACGCGTCCTCGTGACGGGTGGGGCTGGTTTTATTGGATCGAACCTCGCGAACGAACTCGCCACCGATAACGACGTCATCGCCCTCGACGACTGCTATTTGGGAACGCCCAAGCACCTTTCACCTGCTGTTGAGTTCGTTGAGGCGAGCGTTCTCG
Source organism: Natronorubrum sp. A-ect3 (assembly GCF_041821125.1). NCBI lineage: Archaea > Methanobacteriati > Methanobacteriota > Halobacteria > Halobacteriales > Natrialbaceae > Natronorubrum > Natronorubrum sp. A-ect3. Next base: position 100,552 of record NZ_JBGUBB010000001.1, read on the forward strand.
AGTCGGATCTCCCGACGGACGTGGACGTCGTGTTTCACCTCGCAGCGCTGTCGTCGTATGCGATGCACGAAGAGGCAGTCTGTCGCGGTGTCCGGGTCAACGTCGAGGGATTTACCAACGTCGTCGAACAGGCCCGTGCGAACGGGTGTGAGACGGTCGTCTACGCGTCGACGTCATCGATATACGGGAGTCGAACGGAACCGTCGCCTGAAGAGCTATCACCGACGGCCAGCACCGGGTACGAAGCGTCGAAACTCGCTCGAGAACGCTATGGGGAGTACTTTTCGACGCATTACGGGATGCAGGTCGCGGGAATGCGGTTTTTTTCGGTGTACCAGGGGTACGGTGGCGCAGAAGATCATAAAGGGAAGTACGCGAACATCGTCGCACAGTTCGCCGATGATATTGCCCATGGACGGTCGCCGAAACTGTACGGCGATGGAACCCAGTCCCGCGATTTCACGCACGTCGACGACATCATTCGTGGCCTCGAGTTCGCAGCGGACGCTCGTATCGACGGCGTCTACAACCTCGGGACCGGTGAGCAGTACGAGTTCAACACGGTCGTCAAGCTGCTCAACGACGAACTCGGCACCGACGTCGAACCGACGTACGTCGAGAATCCGATCCCGGACGACGTCTACGTCCACGACACTGTCGCTGATCCGTCGAAAATGGAGGCTGAAACGGGGTGGGTGCCCGAAATCGACTTTCGCGACGGTATCGAACGAGTGTGTGCACAGTACACCGACTGACGTTCCAACACCGGCTCTCGTGAACACGAGTGGGGTGAACCACCAGTCGTTAAATTACGACGTCGACGGGTGCCGTGAGCAGAATCCGCCGTGTGATGATGACTGCGAAGCCGATCAGTCCGAACAGAAGTGCCCACCAGAGTCGCCGTCGCCACTCCGGACGTGCGTATGCGGGGGCTGTCAGCTCCATACACAGAAGGAATCCGACGAGCGACGCCGTCACGAACACGTCGATGGAGAGAGCCTCGAGTGCCGAGAGTACAAAGGTTATCGCAAGCATCCAGAGGACCTGCCCATAGACGAGTTGCAGCCGACGTTCAGTAGCCATCGATCAACCCTCATTCCGAGCAGGACCGTAAAACCGTAGTACCGCTGCAGCGGCGAGCCGAAACCGCCGTTGTTGGATACGCCGGCAGTAGCTGGTTTCCGAAACACCACTTTGGTTCTGCACCATTGTTGCTACGCGTGTCGATGATCCACTCGATCGAAACCATCGTTTACTGAGTAAAACAGTGTGGGCAGCCCGACCTGATGCAAATATCACTAATACTATATGTTATAGTTCAGAGGAAACGGTGTAACAGTATTAGCCCTTTTTGAGCGAGACGCCGGTACAACCGGTTGAAATGGCGGGAAAATATACACGAGCAACACTCAAACAGAATAAATTTTCGAGTGGCTGGAACAGGTGTTCCGAACCAGCCGCCTGCGTGTGTCCGGCAGAAGCTCCCGCGCGTTCCGTACCGAGCACAACTACAAAACGCCCGTCCGTAGGGTACGCGAGCGTGGTCACGACCGCTCTGCGACGGCGAGGGCAGTCAGAATGAAACGCACGGATTCGATCGATGCCGACCGAACCACGCGCTCCGGAGCGTCGATGCAGATTGCTTGCGTCGGGCTTGGGTTCGTCGGCTACAACTCTGCCGTAGCGTTCAGCCAATCGTCGTACCCCGTAACCGGCGTTGACACCAATACAGAACTAATCGAGTCCATTCGAAACGGAGATGCACCGTTCGAAACGACGGCGTTGGACACATACATCGACGAAGGGACCTGTGAAGTAACGACAGCGATATCGGACGCTTCCAACGCCGACACATACATTATCAGTGTTGCCACACCGCTTTTGGACGACGACACACCCGATCTCTCGTACGTTCGAGCGGCCTCCCGTGACGTCTCGCGTGTCCTCGAGAAAGACAATCTGGTCGTGATTCAGAGTACCATCTACCCGGGATGTACCCAACACGATGTGATCCCCGAACTCGAGCGCTCGGGACTCGAGGCAGGCACCGACTTCGGGGTGTCGCACGTTCCGGAGCGGTACAGTCCCGGAAACGACCGATCCGAGCGAGCGACGCGGGTCGTCGGGTCGATCACCGACCTGTGGCGCGATGTCACCGTGGCGTTGTACGAGGACGTTGCCGACGACACGAAGCCGGTCTCGTCGCTCGAGGTTGCCGAGACGACAAAACTCATCGAAAACATCCAACGCGACGTCAACATCGCACTGGTCAACGAACTCGCCACCGCGATGGAAACGATCGGTATCGACGTGTCGGAGGTCCTCGATGCAGCAGCGACGAAGTGGAACTTCGATCAGTACGAGCCGGGGCTTGGCGTGGGAGGACACTGTCTCCCAGTCGACCCACACTACTTTTTGTCGGCTGTCGAGGAACAGGGCGAAAGGCTGGAGTTGGTGCCGGTTGCGCGTGAGGTCAACGATTCGATGCCGGCTCGATATCTCGAGACAATCCGTCAGTCGCTCACCGCTGTCGGCAAACGCCCTTCCTCCGCGGTCGTCTCGGTGCTCGGCGTGACGTACAAACCGAACGTCAGCGATCTTCGGAACAGTGCCGCTGTCGAACTCGTGTCGCGCCTACAGGCGCAAAACACCACCGTTGAGGTGTACGATAGCCAGTACCCCGCTGACAAGGAAATCGAGGACAGTGGCATCACGAACGGATCCACACCGATAACGGCGGTGCGTAACGCGGACGTTCTCGTTGTTGGAACGCCACACGATTCGTTCCGGGAGTTCAATCCGGACGCGTTGGCCGCAGCGATGGCACCCAACCCGATCCTGATCGACCCACAACGGCTGTTCGATCCGGCAGCCGTCGCCGACAGTGACCTGCACCGACCGATCGAGCTCGATGCTGGCTTGACCGGACGACAACGGCTTGGCGAGCCCACGGGCGAGACGCCAGCTGATGGGGTCGTCACCGACCGGGGGGAAAATCATGAGTGACGACAAACGGATACTGATTACCGGGGGGGCCGGCTTCATCGGCAGCCACGTCGCCCAACAGCTCGCCACGGAACACGACGTCACCGTTCTCGATGACTTCTCCGTGGGCAGCAAACGGCACCTCTCTTTCCTGCCATCTGACCGCCTCATCGATGCCGACGTGTGTGACGCCGCTGCGGTTCGGGCTGCGGTCGACGGCCAGGACGTCGTTGTTCACATGGCGGCTATGATGGGCGTCCAGCGAACCCTCCAGAACCCGCTTGGGGTGTTACAGGTGAATATCGACGGCACTCGGAACGTTCTCGAGGCAGCCGCTCACGCGGACGTCGACCGAGTGCTGTTCGCCTCGACCTCCGAAGTGTACGGCGATGCCCCGGACGTTCCATACCACGAGGACGACCTGCTTGCTCCGGAGACGAACTACGCCGTCGCCAAACTGACCAGTGAACGGTTCGTTCGCGCGTACGCCTCGAGCCACGATCTCGACTACACAATCGTTCGGTACTTCAACGTGTACGGGCCGAGACAGGACAGTTCGCCGTACGGGTACGTCGTTCCGATTTTCATCGATCGGGCGCTCTCCGGCGAGCGAATCGAAGTGCACGGCCACGGACATCAGACGCGGGACTTCACGTTCATCGACGACGCCGTCGCATGTACCGTTGCCGCGCTAGGTCCCGACGGACGAGACGAGACGTTCAACATCGGGACCGGACGCGAGACCAAGATTCGATCGCTCGCGATGGCGGTTGCCGACGCGGTCGACGGGGCTGAAGTCGTCCACGTCGAACATCCCCGCCCGTACGTCATCGAGCAGCGCTGTGCCGATGTTTCTCGGGCAGAGTCAAAATTAGGCTACGAACCGGAAACCTCGATTAGAGAAGGCATCGAGCGAACGATCGACTACTTCGACCGGCAGACCCAGGAGTCTTCGAGGGCATCTCAATGACGGAGACTGCAGCTGTTATCCCCGCGTACAACGAGCAAGCCCACATCCAGGACGTCCTCGAGCGGGTCGAAGCGACTGGACTCGTCGATCACACGATTGTCGTCGATGACTGCTCGACTGACCACACCGCCGCTCGCGTCGAAGCCACCGACGCGACACTGCTCTCGAACGAGCGAAACCGTGACTACGGCGGCGCAATAAAACGGGGGTACGAACGCGCACTCGAGCTCGACGTCGACCTGATATTCCGCCTCGACGCCGACGGCCAACACGATCCGGCGGAACTTCGCCGGTTTCATCGCGCCTTGCAGGCGCCCGACTGTCAGTACGTACTTGGCAATCGGTTCGCGGACCCGTCGTTTCGGGAGACGATGCCGTTCGACCGACGGTTTGGCAATCGGGTCGTCGCCCTCACGACGAGCGCCCGACTCGGCCACCGCGTCACGGACCCCCCGTGTGGGTACCGGGCGATGGACGCAGCCATGCTCGCGCAAACGCCGTACCGGTCGTTCTCCGATGACTTCCGGATCGGTGTCGAAGAGATTCTGGCGTTCGACGCCCTCGGCGCTGGATTCGATGAAGTCCCCGTCTCGTGTATCTACGCGAACGAGGAGTCGAACCTGGGGTACTACGACGGGCTCAAATTCCTGTACCCCAGCGTGACCTGGCGGGACCGATCCGGAGAGACCTCTGCGTTGAAACAGTTCGTCCGACGATGATGGGGGCAGACACACCAGCACACTCCTTGACGGGACGAACGATCGCCATTACGGGCGGGGCGGGGTTCATCGGGAGTCGACTCGCTGCGACCCTCGCTCCGGATAACGATGTCCGTGTCTTAGACGACCTGTCGACAGGAACGGCTCGAAATGTTCCGGACGAGGCAACGCTCATTGAAGGTGACGTTCGAACGTCGACACCGGTCGCCAAGGCGCTCGACAGCGCGGATATCGTCTTCCACGAGGCCGCGAATCCGAGCGTCAGCCGTTCCATCGATGCCCCACTCGAGAGCCACTCGAGAAACGTCGATGGAACGCTCTCCGTGCTCGAGGCCGCGCGAGCGGAAGATGCTCGGGTCGTCACGGCCTCGAGCACCGCAATCTACGGCACACCGGAGACGGTGCCGGTCGCCGAAGACGCAGCCTTGAACCCGTCGTCGCCGTACGGCCTCGAGAAACTGACCGCCGACCGGTATACGCAACTGTACAACGACCTCTACGACCTCCCGACTGTTTCGCTACGGTATTTCAACGTTTACGGGCCGGGGCAGACCGGTGGCGACTACAGCGGCGTCATCACGATTTTCCTTGAACAGGCCACTGCCGACGAGCCGATCACGGTCGACGGCGATGGACAACAGACGCGCGATTTTGTCCACGTCGACGACGTGGTCCGGGCCAACATCGCGGCGGCGACGACCGAGGCAACTGGCGAAGCGTTCAACGTCGGCACGGGAACCAGCGTGACGATCACCGAACTCGCCGAGACGATCCGAGAGCTGACCGACGCCGACTCCGAGATCGAGTACGTCGATAGCCGCCCGGGCGACGTTCGACACAGCCGAGCGGATCTCTCCAAAGCGTCCCGCCTGCTCGATTACTCCCCCGAGATCGGTCTCGAGGAGGGGTTACGAACCCTCCTCGAGTAGTCACGGACCTCCCGTCGAACAGGCTCGGTGTTCGCCCCATCTTTTAAAAACTGCACTGGAACGACAGCAAAACAGCACAACACTCGAGCGCCGCTACTCGGCGTCGGCCGGCACCGCTCGAGAGGACCGCGACGACGTGTCGAACTCCCCCTCGGCAGCGGTCTCGAGGACCGCCCCGAGTTTGCGAGCGATGACGGCGCGATCGTAGTGCTCGACGATGTGTTGCCGGCCGTTCGTGCCGAGTCGGTCCCGTTCGGTTGGATCGTCGAGAAGGCGCTCCATCGCCGCCGCGATTGCGTCCGGATCGGTGTCAACGACCGTGCCGGCGTTGGATGCCCCGATCAGCGACTCGATTTCACCGATACCCGTCGCGATGACGGGAACCCCACTTGCCATATACTCGAACGATTTCGTCGGGACAGCGTACGCCAACGCCTCGTCGGCTTTGATCGGTGCGAGACCGATCTCGGCGTCTTCGATGAAGCCAGGGACGGACTCTCGTGGAACTAACCCGACGAACTCGACAACGTCTTGTAACCCCTCCGCTTCGACGAGTCGCTCGAGCGCCGGCATTCGATCGCCGTCGCCGACGATTCGGAGAACGACGTCATCTCGCTCGAGGCGGGCCATTGCTCGAATGCACGACTCGAGGTCCTGTGCGTGACCGACGTTTCCGGTGTAGACGATGGTTTTTGGGTCCGCAGTCTCGGCAGCGGTCGGCGTGTACCGATGGGCATCGACGCCGTTCGGGATGTGGTGAACCGTTGTGTCGTCGATTCCGTAGCGGGCGACCAGCCGCGAGCCGAGCATGGCTGTCGTGACGGTGATTCGGTCAGCTGCCTCGAGGAGATAGCGTTCATAAATTCTGCTGAGGCGTTCGAAGGCGCCGCCGGCCTCGATGAAGTCGAGTTCGATGGCGCTATCGATCCACAGGTCACGGACGTCGACCACGAGTGGTTTTCGGTCGAGCAGCGCAAACGGGAGCCCGGCAAGACCGACGAACACCGGTGGTGAGGAGAGCCAGACCACGTCGAACGATCGGTAGTTGAGGGTCAGCCACAGCAAGGCATGCAACGGAAAGATGACGTAGTACAGCAGCCGACTGATGAGTCCCGGATCCTCCGTCGTTGGCTGCCACGTCCAGAGTCGATGGACGGTCATCCCGTCTCGCTCGTCGGTCCACGAGCGACGCCACGTTCGGTCGAACGACCCGAACGGAAACGTCGGCGGCGGAGCGAGGACTGTCACCTCCCAGTCGTCGTCTGCGAGGTGTTTCGTGTTGTCGTGTATCCGTGAAGCGTTTCCTAAGCTGTCCGGTGGGAAGTTCTGTGAGATGACTGCGACTCGTTTCATAAACTCTCAGATCACACTCTGATGGGGGCGAGGTCGGCCGCCTCCCAATCGGCTTCGTCGAGCACTGCTCTGGTGTCGACGACGACGTTCCCAGACATCTTCTGTGCGATACTCGACGGATCGAGCGACTCGTACTCCGAGTGGTCGGTCGTCACGACGATCGCATCGGCATCCAGCACCGCTTCCTCGAGCGTCTCGAGTGCGAGCGTTTGATCCGTTACCTGTGGATCATGCAACGAAACCTGAACCGGGCTGTCACCGTCTGTTCGTGCTTCGACCGCCGGCTCGTTCAGCGCTCGATCCTGGAGTTCCTCGGCGAGGTGCAGTCCCGGGCTCATCCGTGTATCGCTGACACCGCCTTTGTATGCGACACCCAGAATCGCGATCTTCTGCTCGGTAACCGACCCCAACGCTCCCTCGAGGAGATCGACGATGTATCCCGCCATGCCGTCGTTGACTTCTCGCGCGTGCGCGATCAGATCAACCTTGTTCGAGTCGTGACCGAGAAACCACGGATCGATCGGCAGACAGTGTCCCCCAACGCCCGGTCCCGGTTGGTGGATGTCGACCCGTGGATGTGTGTTCGCCAGCTGAATCGCCTCGCGGGAATCGACACCGTAGTCGGCTGCCAGCTTGGCAATCTCATTTGCCAGCGCGATGTTCGCGTCCCTGTAGGTGTTCTGAATCAGCTTGACGAACTCGGCCGTCGTCGCATCGACCATCGTTCTGATCTCGCTTTCGACGAACGACTCGTAGAGGCGAACGGCCGCCGCCGTCGAGACACCGTTGACGCCCCCGATGATCCGTTCGTTCTCCGTGAGTTCTGTGATAATGTTGCCCGGCATAACCGTCTCGGGACAGTGAACGAGGGCGACGTCTTCGCCAGCACTGTGCCCTGAGCGCTCGAGGATTGGCTTGACCGTAGAGACCGTCGTCCCGGGTGGAACCGTCGACTCGAGAATTACGGTATCGCCGGTTCTGAGCGTCGGTGCGATGCCAGCCGCAGCCTCCTCGACGGCCGAGAGGTTCACCCGTTTGGTCTCGTCATCGAGTGGCGTCGGGACGCAGATGATGTGGTATTCCGCCGACGGAATCTCGTCGTCGACCGTCAGCTGGCTGGAATCAAGCGCCTGATTGACGAACGCTCTGAGGCCGGGTTCATCGATCCGGATTTCGCCGCTGTTGAGTTCCGAGACCAGTTGATCGTTGACGTCGAACCCGACGACGTCGTGGCCGTAATTGGCGAACATCGCAGCCGTCGGGAGCCCGATGTAGCCGAGCCCGTGGACGCAAATGCTACTCATCCTGCTACCCTCGCGGGCGTCTCCGGCTGACGGATGACATCGATGATCCGCGCCGCTGCGTCGCCATCGCCGAACGGGTTTTCCCAGTTCGGCGAGCGATCCAGCATCTCTCGAGCGCCGTCACAGATCGACTGTGGATCCGTTCCAACGAGTACGTTCGCGCCGACGGTGAGTGTCTCCGGTCGCTCCGTATTCTCACGCAGGGTCACACAGGGGATGCCCAGAATACACGCTTCTTCCTGCACACCGCCCGAATCCGTCAGGATCAGCGCCGCCCCACTCTCGAGTGCAAGGAAGTCGATGTAGTCGAGCGGATCGACCGTTCGGACACGGTCTGGTATCTCGAATCCGAACTCCGCGACTGCGTTTGCAGCCCGTGGATGGATCGGATAGAGCACGTCCTGGTCGAGTCGCTCAGCGACGCGACCGACGCCCTCGAGAAGCGAGGCAAACCGATCCTCGTCGTCGACTGTCTCGGCCCGGTGGGCCGTGAGTAGACAGTACTCACCGCGAGTGAGATCGTAGTCGTCGAACACCGACGTCTCCGCCATCGCCACGCGTTTGTGCTGTCTGACTGCGTCGACGACCGTGTTGCCGGTGACGTGTATTCGATCGTCGTCGATCCCTTCCTCACGCAACGAACGCTTCGATTGTGCCGTGGGTGCAAACAGATACTCCGAGGCGTGATCGGCAAGCACGCGGTTTCGCTCTTCGGGCATCGACCGATCGCGGCTTCGCAGACCGGCTTCGACGTGGCCCAGCTCGATCGAGAGCTTACAGCACGCGATCGCACCCGCGAGAACGGAGTTTGTGTCTCCCTGAACGAGCACGACATCGGGCTCTTCCTCGAGTAACACCGCCTCGATATCGATAATCATCTGCCCCGTCTGTTGGCCGTGCGTGCCGGAGCCGACTGCAAGTTCGTACTCCGGTTTCGGGAGCGATAGCTCCTCGAAAAAGACGCTCGTCAACGAGTCGGAGTAGTGTTGACCGGTGTGGATGACTGTGTACGGAATCGACTGTGCCTCACACTCGCGGATGATCGGTGCCAGTTTGATGATCTCGGGCCGTGTCCCGAGGACAATCGCAATCTCCTGTTCGTTACTCATTTGTCTCACTCCCCGCTCGTGGATCGGAACGTGTGTTGGCCATAATTGATCGTATTGGCGCGATCCGGAGCCCCCCGCCGTCGTGAACCCCAGTGGTTCAGGATCAATCGGATCAACGCCGTAGAGTACTGTGATATTCCGCACCGACCGCTTAAAGTCCCATTTTGGTTGTTCTGTACAGTTCCGATCCGAGAACAAATCACCGTGTCAGACAGTCTCCGCATGGAACTATTGAACTGTGAATCGATCCGGAAGCCCCACTATATCCGACACATCACCAGCGTGCCTGCTTTGGACAGCATCGTCAGCCAGCAGCCGTTTGTAGCCGGTTCAGCCGATGTTGCACGGAGCCAACAGTGGATTTATTCGTGGAACTCGAGCCGATCCGCCGGCGTCGACGAGTCGTCACGGACGATGGTTGTGGGCAGTAACTCTCGAGTCGGCCGGCCTCGAGCACCACGGCACTCACCGAGATCGAATCGGACTCATCGAGCGGAAGTGTCGTGTTAGGGCGCTGTTCAGGGCGAGTATCTAATACCGTCCTTATCGACCCCTCGGTACGCGAGCGAACAATGGGACACGGTACTCAGGAGCTGTTAGACCTCAGTGCAGCGCATATCGAGACGATCGACAGCGTCAATCGGAATCAGTGGAACCACGTCGTCAAGCAGGCACCCCATGGCAGCGTCTTCCACCGCTACGAGTGGCTCGAGGCCATCGAGGTGGGGACGACACACACACCGAAACACGCCGTCGTCTACAAAAAGGACAACCTCGTCGGCATCTTTCCGAACGTGGTCTCGCCGATCGGGAACACGCCGTTTCGACGCCTCACCTCGATCGAGCCGGGGTTCGGCGGGCCGCTGGTTACCACCGACGAAGAGGCGTCGCTCACGCTGTTGTTCGATCAAATCCAGGCAATCTGTGACCGGGAGGTGATCACCCATCTCTTTCAGCCAGTCGATCCCGAAGCGGTTCGCTATCAGTCGACGTTCGACACACTGGGCTACCGTCCGACCGTTGCAAGCTGTCGGTTCGAAGTCGACCTTCGGAAAGGCTGGGAGACGATCCTCGAAGACATGGAAAGCTCCCGTCGCCGAGCGATTCAGAACGCGGACACCGAGACGGCGGACGTCATCGATGAGGAACTGACGCGGGAAACGATGGAACGGTTCTACACCCGGTATCGATCGGTCATGGATCGACTCGAGGAGACACCATACCCACGGTCGTTCTTTCTGGCACTGCTCGAGATGCGCGACCGGCTCAAACTGTTCTCACTCTCGGTCGACGGCGAAACCCGGGGGATGCTCCTGTATCTACTCGACGACGAGCAATCAGCCGTGCACTATTTTTTCTCTGGTGTGACTGAATCGGACTTCGAGTACGACGCCTCGGAGTTACTTCACGAGCGTGCAATCAACTGGGGAATCGAAAACGGCTATGAAACGTACGATTTCGGCGCAACGCGGGCGGATTACAGTCACGGACTGTTCAAATTCAAAGCAAAGTTCGGCGGTGAGGTCGTGCCGATCGTCTCATGGGAAAAGGGCTACTCACGCGCGTTGTGGCCGCTGTTTCGTACGGGGAGGCAACTCTATCAGCGGTACACAACAACCGACTGAGATGACTCTCGTGTCCAACCTCCACGAATCGTGTGGAACCATGGTGTAGACTTTTGTGTCCGGCTGTGTCAGAACGGCCAAGCCGTGATCGCAGATGTCGAAACCTAATCTAACGATCGTCAACGCCGATCTCGAGATCGATGGCGTTAGTCGAGCGTTCGTAAATCTCGCCACCGAGTTCGACGCCCGCGGATACGGGGTCGAACTCGTGTTGACGCGGGCGACTGGAGACCTGCTCACTGCCGTTCCCGACAGCGTCCGGGTCGTCGAACTTCAGCCGGCTAGCGTGCCGGGTCCGGAAATGCTCTCGTATGCACCCTCGCTGACACGGCACCTGCGAACGGTCCGGCCTGATGCCGTGCTTGCGGCACAGGCGCACACAAACCCGCTCACAGCGGTTGCCACCCGCGTCGCCGGCATCGATGCACGGACGGTCGTCTGCATCCAGACGATGACTTCACACCAACTCTCTCAGCGCGACCGACACCATCGAACGTGGACTCGACTCACGAGACATTGCTATCGACTGGCAGACACTGTTATCGCCGTCTCCGAGGAGGTAAAACGCGACGCTGTAGCGTCACTCGGCATTCCGAGTGATTCGATCACCACCGTCCACCAGCCGACGGTCACGCCGTCGCTGCTCGAGCAATCACGGGAGCCGATCGATCACCCGTGGTTCGGCGATGGGTCACCGCCCGTCGTTCTCGGTGTCGGGCGACTGGACCCACAGAAGAACTTCACGTCGCTGATAACCGCATTCAAACGGGTTCGAGAGACCGAAGACGCCCGACTACTAGTGCTCGGCGATGGGGAGATGCGACCGACGCTCGAGCGACACGTCGACCGACTCGGCCTCGAGGATGTCGTGTCGATGCCCGGGACGATACCGAACCCATACCCGTACATGCGACAGGCGTCGGTGTTTGCGCTCCCGTCTCGGACAGAGGCGGTCCCGCTCGCGCTGATCGAAGCGCTCGCCTGTGGGTGTCCCGTCGTCTCGACGAGATGCTCGAGTGGCCCGATCGAAGTCCTCGAGAACGGAACGTACGGTGAACTCGTTCCGGTGGACGATCCGTCGGAGCTGGCGAAAGCGATCGTATCGACGCTGCAAGCGCCGCCATCGAAGTCGCTGCTTCGCGAGCGCTCCCGTGATTTTTCGGTGACGACAATCGCTGACGAGTACGAGCGTGTGCTGTTCCCGGGGCAAAGACACAAACAGGCGGCTGAAACGGCATAGTAGTGGATGAGCCAGCCGTGAGTCTATATCATTTCGTGGCGACCGTCGAATAGATGGCTCGGAATCTCATCCGTGCAGTTCTCTCTATCGCGGGGGCGAACGTCGTCGTGATGCTTCTTGCGTTTCCGCTAACGCCGGTGTTGGTTCGGACCCTCGGAAGCGCCCAGTACGGCGAGTACGCGTTTATGCTCTCGTTTCTCGGCATCGCATGGGTGTTCGTCAACGGTGGTGTTTTCGACGGCGTACGAAAGTATATCGCCGAGGATCGAGCGGGCGAACACTGGCAGAACTACGTGTTCGGGTTCTACTTTCGCGTCGCGATCCTGTTCGTTGTCCCGAGTTCGATCGTCGTCGCGCTCGCGGCGTATTCGGGTCTCGTTTCGTCCATACTTGGGTCGCAGTTCACGACGCTTTTCTATCTCGTTGGGCTGTTGCTCATCGCGAGACAGTTCCGGGCCGTGGGGCGGAGCGTGTTGATGGGGCTTGGCAACGAGCATCTCTCCGAACCGTTGATGATCGCAGAGAAGTTCGTCTTCTGGCCGGTCGCGATTGGGCTCGCCGCCGCCGGCGTCGGCGTTGCCGGGGTGTTGATCGGGCACATCGCCGCAGCGTTTCTCACTGCGGTTGCCGCGTTTATGCTGCTCTCTCGATCGCTTTCGCTCTCGTCGGTCTTCCACCGGACGCCGTCTGATTTTCCGCGGCGAACGCTCCTCGGTTTCAACAACCAGACGATCGTCTTGATGTTTCTGTTGAATTCGCTTCTGTATACGGATATCCTACTGCTCCAGCCGATCGCGGGAAGCGACCAAGCCGGCTACTACCAGGCTGCGCTGGTGGTCGCCGAATTCCTCTGGGTCGTCCCCATCGCCGCCCAGACTGCACTGCTCCACACCTCGTCTGAGCTGTGGTCGAGTGATCGACAGGAACGAATCACGAGGATGTCCGCTACTGTGACACGGTATGTGTTCCTCGTCACGATGCTGTTGAGCGTCGGCATCGCGGTGCTTGCGGACTCGTTCGTCCCACTCTACTACGGCCCCGATTTCGAGGCATCGATCACACCGCTTCGACTGCTCCTGGTCGGTGTCGTCGGCTACTCGGTCGCGCGTCCAATTCTAGCGATCGGACAGGGGAAAGGGGCGCTTCGAGCACTCATCTACGCAACAGGTGGTGCGGTCACCCTCAATCTCCTACTCAACGTCATCCTCATCCCGCTGTATGGGATGCGCGGTGCAGCGGTCGCCACGAGCATCGGATACGGCTCGATGCTCGTGTTTCACGTCTGGTGTGCTCGCCGGATCGGCTTCGAACCGCTGTCCGATCTGCGGGTTTGGCGTATCCTCGCGGCGGCACTCGTTACCACAATCGTCATCTACCCGCTCGATGCTGTCATCGTCTCGAATCTCTTCTCTTTGCTTGTCGTGCCGCCCACCGGATTCGTCGTCTACGTCGGGACCGCGCTTGCAGTCGGTGCGCTCGATCACGACGACATCGACGACCTGCGCGAGCGCACCCCTGACCGCGTCGTGAAGATATTTTCGTGATCGGTACTGAGAGCAGCGGACGCCTGTCAGCAACCGTCTGTCAGGCACTGGAAAGCCGTGATTTCTCCCGTTCGAACGTCACTAACTAGCGTTACTATGCCAACCGTCATTACGGATGCTCCGGTAGCACGGGCCGAATGAGCGTACATCGCAATCTCTCTCTGAAGTTACTGCTGGCCGTCGCGATCGGCTTGCTTTCGTATGCGTCGGTCGTCGTCGCGATAACCCCACCAGCTTCGGGCTACGAGATTTCGATCTATACTGCCTACCCCGTCGCATTTTGGGTTTCGATCATCGTGACGATCGTTGCCGGACAGCTACTCGTTCTCGAGGATGTGCTCCGGTCGGAGCCCGCTGGCTACTGGAAGCGGGGGTACGCGCTTATCGTCGCTGCCAGCGGGCTGCTCTTGTTTTTGCCGACGATGCGCTACCAGTACGTTATGGGACGGGCGGATACGCTCACGTTCGCCGGTTCCATCGATTACATCACGGTCAATCACGCTCTCCAGCCGGACAACTACTATCCGATGTTGCACCTGCTTGCGGCGACGCTCTCGTTTCTCACGGGTATCGAACCGATCAAGATCATGCAAACGATTCCACCGCTGTTTTCACTGGCGTTTCTGCTGGGGACCTACTGTCTGATCCGATATCTGTTCCCGGCGCGGCGTGAGTGGATCGTTATTCTTCCGTTCGTCTCACTCCTGTTTGTCGGATTCGAACACCTGCACTTTACGCCGTATAATATGAGTTTTCTGTTGGTGCCGATCGTCCTTCTCTACTGTCTGAAAGCGCAGGAACGAGCTGCAGTCTGGTCGAAAGTCGTGATGGTCGTCTTGGTGGCTGCGCTCGTGTTCTATCACCCACTGACCGGGCTCCTCATCGTCGCTCTGTTCGCCATCGCACAGGTTCTCTCTGGGCTGCCGCGGTCGCTTCGGTTCGTCTCGGAGCGCAAAGCCGTGCCATCGGTGACAGTCAGTCTCCTCGTGCTTGTTCTGTTGTTCGCGTGGTATTCACGGTTCGAAACGATCGTTCTCAGCGCGAGTTCGATCGTTCTCGGCCGCGGCCCCTCCCAGTTCGAACACGCAACGGACGTTGCAGATCGGGTCTCGCCGACAGTCGTCGATCTGCTCCGAGCCGGATTCACCACGTACGGTATGGAAGCGCTCATCGGCGCAGCGACGGTCGCATTTCTTGGCATCCTCGGCTACAGTCATTACAGACGACGAGCACCCATCGATACCTACGTCGCGTGGTTTGCCGGGATTTTCACCGTCACCTTCGCTCTCGGTGCCGTCGCGTTTTTGATCGACGTCATTTTCGACCCGCTTCGATTCACCCGATACGGCATGCTGGCAGGCGGTGCCATCATCGGCGTCGGATTCCTGTTGCTGTATCAATCGCGTGCCAGCACACGCTCGAGACAAGCGCTCCGGCTCTCGATGTATACGTTCCTCCTGGTTCTCGTCTCCATCTCAGTGATCCTGCTTTTTCCATCACCGGTTGCTGACACCGCAAATCTCCAGGTGACCGAGCGAGAGGTCGAGGGGATGGACTGGATCGTCACCAATGAGAACGACACGATGCCGACACAGGACCACGGCGTCTTGCAACACCGCCACATCGACTACCTCTCGGACGGGACGGCATCGACGTGGGGGCTCAGAGAGCGGGACACGGCACCGCCGGACCACTTCGGCTACGACGAACACACGAGAGCCGGTTCCCACCACGCCTACGACGAGGACACGTACCTCCTCGTCACAGAACTCGCTCGAGTCGAAAATCCGACTCTGTATCCGAACTATCCCGACCATTGGCGTCATACGCCCGCGGAGTTCCAGCGACTCGAGTCCGATCCGACGGTTGATCACGTGTATACGAACGGCGAGTTCGACACCTACATCGTCCGACCAACAACCGAGTAGAGGTGTGTGCTGTGTTCTCACTTGTGTTTTATTATGTTCGCCCTCGTTCTCACATGTATGTCGAAAGATTTACACTATAACCCGACGCAGCAGCCGTGGTTGTCCGGTATCGTTGTTCACCACTGTACGCCAGCAGGCCGCTTGCAGTTGTCCATATGAGAGCGATTCAGTCGCTTCTGGCTCCTGAGTCGCCGATTCAGGACCTGCGGTGGAAAGCCGGAGAGGCGATCACTCGTGGACCCTTGCCACCCAGACAGCGCACCCCCACAGGGAACGGACACGATGCGATCATCGACGGGACGTGCGGAGAAACAGTTCCACCGTTCGCGCACTCGTTCTCGACGCACGAGCCGCTGTCACCGCGTCCCGCAGTCGACGTCGAGAATCCGGTACTGACCGCCGACGCCGTCTCCGGACACGGTGATGCGGATTTCGTTGCCGATCCGTTTCTGTTCGTCGAGGATGGTGTCTGGCATCTGTTCTTCGAAATTTCGAACAGACACCGCGATCCCCCCGCCGTGATCGGCCACGCGACGAGTACGGATGCCGGCGGTACGTGGTCGTTCACCGACGTCGTCCTCCGGACGGACACACACCTCGCCTTCCCGTACGTCTTCGAGTGGGACGGGACGCAGTACATGATTCCGGATCGGTGGGACCACCTCCACGGGGAGCCACGAGACATCAAACTGTACCGCGCGACGTCGTTTCCCGACTCGTGGGCCGAAATAGCGACGCTCGTCTCGCCGACACACCGCCTGAACGATTTCGTTGCGTTTCGGTTCGACGACCGCTGGTGGGGGATCGGCGGCGACGGCCGCGAGCTGTATGCCTACTACAGCGACGCGCTAACCGCTACCGACTGGACACCACATCGTGAGAACCCGGTCGTCTCGAACCGTCCACGCGGGGCTCGTCCGGGTGGGCGGCCGATCGTCGGCGACGATCGGGTACTGCTCTTTTTACAGGATTGCGTTGCCCGGTACGGCTCGAAGCTCAGGGCGTTCGAGGTCACGACGCTCACTCCCACCGAGTACGACGACGACGAACACCCGTACTCGCCCGTCCTCGAGCCAGATGACGCCCCACTCGGCTGGAACGCCGGCAAGATGCACCACATCGATCCGGTGTACGTCGACGGCAGATGGCGATGTGCGGTCGACGGCAATATCGGTCTCCAACGCGCGTTCGGGAACCACCACTGGTCGATCGGGATCTTCGATGCGTGACCCGTCCGACCGCTATCGAACGATCGATTGAATCGACTCGGGCATCTGTTCGATCAGTCCGGCTGCTGCCTTCGCACCGGCGGATTTCCGAGTCACCTCGAACAAGGGAGTCACGACGGGATCGAACTTGGATTTGTACTCGGTCACGCCCTGCTCCATCGCACCGTGGAGATCGTAGCGGCTGAGCCCTTCTTCGATCCCGTCCTGCATGATCTGCCAGTCGACCGCTTCGTTGATCGGGAGATCAGTCGTCGGTGTTGCCCCACCCACCCATCCGTACAGTGTCTCGCCTTCTTTAAGAACGAGCGTGCCGCCGACGACGTCCCCGTCGTGCAGACAGACGTACGGCCGGACGCGCTCGCTCCCGAGTTCGTCGTAAATCGACGTGAGGAGATCCGCAGAGAGGTCGTACCGTACCCCTTTCTCCTCGAGTCGCGATCGAATCAGGTCGTTGAGCGGCTCGATAACCGACGGGCCGCCGACCTCAATGTCGATATCCAATTCTTCGGAGCGGCGAATACTCCGTCTGGCGTCCGACGAGAACGACGCGAGCAACGCGTCGGACTCTCGCTCGAGGTCGACGATGTACGTGTACGACGGTGTCACGTCGAACCCGTTCCAGAGAAACGGACGAACGTCGGTGAAACCGTCGACGCACCGAATCTGGACGAGTTCCGGATCGATTTCGGTGTCGATCCAGTCGATGACGCCGTCGATGAACCGCCGCTGTTCTTTCTCTATCTTTCGCTGTTTCCGCCCATTGTCGGCGATCCGTATCGGTCCGAGATACGCCACCCCCGTGTTCGATGGGGGTGACGCGACGGTCGTAAACGGTCCTTCTTTCGTTTCGAAAAGCGGGAGCAATCCCAACGGTTCCTCGCCTTTGTATCCGACCAGCGGATGCCACGTCAGGTCGTAGTGGTTGGCGAGCGAGTCAAGCAGCGGACGGCGGTGGAACGGCGACGCGTGGACGGATCGATCGACGTACGAATCCCACCGCTCGAGTTCGTCGCCCGCTGCTCGCACGATCCGAATACTCATGAAGTGTGCGAAGATGATCGCCGACATAATGGTGTAGGTCCGGTACACGGGAAAGACGTCGTTGCTGTAACGCAGCGCCGTTCGTTCCGACCTGAACGCAACCACACTCGAACAACCGATGAGTGTCTGGTGAGTTCGTGAGGAAGACGTTTCGGTACAGTCCGCTGTCGGTTGATGAAACTGGATTCAGTGATCACCCCGAATCGATGTTGTCCGCACAAATCGTTCGTTACGGGTCAAGAACATCCTCCACAGCTAAATAGCGACTCCTGTTGCAACTGCTACAATGTCGGGACAGAGTGATGTTACCGAGGCGGGCGATGCCACCAGCGTGGACGACGTTTTGGCTGCCGTCTCGGATGATATTGATGCGTACATGGGAGATCCGCTCACTGATGATCGATCGTTCGATCCGGAGGCGGAGACGATTTCGTTGAACGCCCCGAGTTACGGCGCTCCAGAAGTTCTGGAAGCGCTCGAGTCACTGCTCTCGACCTGGGTGACGATGGGTGAAAAAGTCGCGCAGTTCGAGGACGGATTCGCCGAGTACCTCGATGCAGCCGGGGCGATGATGGTCAA
Organism: Natronorubrum sp. A-ect3; assembly: GCF_041821125.1. Lineage (NCBI taxonomy): Archaea > Methanobacteriati > Methanobacteriota > Halobacteria > Halobacteriales > Natrialbaceae > Natronorubrum > Natronorubrum sp. A-ect3. The sequence continues at coordinate 119,107 of NZ_JBGUBB010000001.1, forward strand.
CTCGGGCTCGTCAGCGAACCTCGTCGCCCTGCGAGCACTGCAAAGCGACCGACACGAAGCTGAACTCGCTCCTGGCGACGAAGTCATTGTCCCGGCCTGTACGTGGTCGACCAGCGTGGCCCCGATTATCGATGTCGGTGCCACGCCAGTGCTCGTCGACTCCAACCCGGATACGTTCGCCCTCGATATCGATGCAGTCTCGGAGGCGATCACCGACGATACGGCCGCGATCATGGCCGTCCATCTGCTCGGAAATCCGGCCCGCATGGACGCGTTGACCGAACTCTGTGCGGATCATGATCTCGTCCTGATCGAGGACTGTTGTGAAGCCCACGGGGCAGCGTTCGACGGGCAGCGCGTCGGAACGTTCGGCGCATACGGGACGTACAGCTTCTTTTTCTCTCACCATATCAGCACGATGGAGGGTGGCATGGTCGTCTCGAACGACAACGAGCGAATCGAGGCGGCGAAGCCGATCAGGGCCCACGGCTGGGTTCGGGAACTCGAGGACCGTGAGGAACTCGCTGACGATCATCAAGACATCGACGAGCGGTTTCTGTTCGTCGACTCCGGCATGAACGTTCGGCCGACGGACATCCAGGGGGCGTTTGGCATCCACCAACTCGAACGGCTCGAGCCGTTTATTGAAATCCGTCGTGACAACGCCGAGCGCCTGTCTACGGAACTGGCAGCCTACGATGATGTCCTCGAATTCCAACGCGAACAACCCAATGGTCGCCACACCTGGTATGGGTATCCGCTCGTGGTCGCGGCCGACGCGCCGTTTTCCCGCACAGAGCTGACCGCCCATTTCGAAGCCAACAACATCGAGACGCGGCCGATTATGGGTGGCAACCTCGCCGAACAGCCGGCGTTCGAGCACCTCCGTGAGCGGGCCGGACCGCTGCCGGTCGCCGCGGGCTTGCACGACCACGGGTTCTTTTTTGGCAACCACCACCGGATGGGAGACGAGCATATCGACCACATCGTCGACGTCGTCGACGAATTCGTCGCCGAACGTACGAGCCGATGAAGGTCCACATCACAGGTGGGGCCGGGTTCGTCGGCTCCCATCTGGCCGACCGACTCGTCGACGCCGGCCACGACGTCGCTGTCTTCGACAACGTTAGTCGCGGCGGGCGGGATCGACTCGAGGGCATCCTCGACGAGATCCGGTTCGTTGAGGGCGACGTTCGTGACCGCGATGCGTTCGCCGACGCCGTCGACGATCCCGACGTCCTGTTCCATCTGGCCGCGATCAACGGGACGAAACACTTCTATGATCGTCCGCGGGCAGTCCTCGACGTAAATCTCGAGGGAGTCAAACACGCGACACAGATCGCCGCCGAGCAGGACATCGACCGACTCGTGTTCGCGTCGTCCTCGGAAGTGTACGGGTTTCCGGAGACGTTCCCGACGCCGGAAACGCATCCGCTCCAGTTAATGGACCCAACGAACCCCCGTTACAGCTACGCCGGCACGAAGATCCTCGGCGAACAGTACGTCATCCAGACGGCAGCGGCACACGAGTTCGCGTACACCATCGTTCGACCGCACAACTTCTACGGCGAGGCGATGGGGTACGACCACGTCATTCCGGAGTTCATCGAGCGACTGGTGACGGGGTCTGAATTCAGCATCTACGGCGACGGCACACAGACCCGGAGCTTCTGTTACATCGACGATGGGGTTGACGCCATCGAACGAGCCGGGTTTGCCGACGCCGCTCGAGACGAAATCTTCAACGTTGGCACGCAAGACGAGATTACGATCAACGAACTCGCATCAGCACTGTTCGACGTGATAGGACGACGACCCGAGGTGACACACATCGAGTCGAAAGAGTTGTCAGGGTCGCCGGATCGCCGTCAGCCGGACCTCTCGAAAGCGCGCGACCTGTTGGGCTACGAACCAACGACGTCGCTCGAGACGGGGCTTCGCCGGACCTTTGAGTACTACTATCGAGATCTCACCGGGAATGAGCTGGAACAATGGGAGTCCTGATCACTGGCGCGACCGGACTGGTCGGCTCACAGCTGGTCGATCGACTCGCAGCCGACCGAACGGTGTTCGCCGGCGTCCGTCGGCCCGCCGAGACCGAATTCGAACGCGCCACGCCGGTCGAACTGCAGTTGGGCCGACACGGCCTCGAGACGACGCTGGATTGGACACGTGTCGACACCGTTGTCCACACTGCAGCGTACACGGATGCACACGGGAGCGTCGACGAGCCCTTGCACTGTTTCGGCGTCAACGCAACCGGAACAGCAGCCATCCTCGAAGCGGCTCGGTCAGCATCAGTCGACCACGTCGTCGCGCTCTCTTCATACCACGTCTACGACGGGAGTCAAACCGGTCGGCTCTCAGAGTCGGCTGCGACGGACGCCGGCACGCCGTATGCGGCGAGTAAGCTGGCTGCCGACGCCCAATGTTGCGCATACGATCGGCAGTACGACATGACCGTCAGCATCGTCCGGCCGTTCAACGTGTACGGCCCCGGCGGACGGCCCCACCAGGTCGTCCCGTCGTTTATTTCACAGGCACTCTCTGACGGCGTTATCGAGCCCTATCCCGGGAATCCGGTCCGGGATTTCCTCTACGTCGACGATCTGTGCGATGCGATCGTCGCCGTGCTCGAGCGAGAGGTGTCGGGGCCGCTCAACGTGGGACAAGGGACGGGAACGTCGATCCACGAGCTCGCACAGACGGTCGCGTCGGTCGCTGAAGCACACACCGACCGACCGGTTCGTGTCATCCATGCGGGCGACCTCGAGCCGACCGATCCGACGATTGCGGACCCGTCGAGAATCGAACGCGAACTGAACTGGACCGCGGAGACCACGCTTTCGGACGGACTCAATCAAACGATAACGCATGAACGAACGAGATAACGAGACACTCGAGAAACGAAACGTCTGCGTCCTCGGACAGGGATATGTCGGACTCACATTGTCCGCCGTGCTCGCTCAGTCCGGGTTCGACGTCGTCGGTCTCGAGAAAGACGACGAACGCTACGAACAGTTGACACGGGGCGTCCCACACTTCGACGAGCCGGAGCTCGCGAAAACGATCTCGACCCAGCGCGAACTCGGCACGCTCCGGTTCGGGCGGTCGACCGACCATCCCGACGCGGGACACGCCTCGGCGTACATTATCGCCGTCGGCTCGCCGCTCGATGAGAACAAGACGCCGAATACGTCGATCGTTGAATCAGCAGTCGACTCGGTCACGGGAGTTCTCGAGTCGGGCGACCTGGTTGTCCTTCGATCGACGATTCCGGTCGGGACGTCTGAACGCATCGTTGACCAGATCGAAACCGAAACTGGTCTCGAGGTGGGCAAGACACTCTCGCTCGTTCACGCCCCCGAACGAACGCTGCAAGGGGCTGCGCTGCGAGAACTACGCCATCTCCCACAGGTAATCGGCGCTGACGACAGGGGCTCGGTCATCGAAGCCGAGCGCCTCTTCAGACACGTCACCGATACGATACTGCGGGTCGAGTCACTGCGAGCCGCGGAGTTGGTCAAACTGATGGACAACACGTACCGCGACGTGACGATTGCACTCGGGAACGCGTTCGGCGAAATCGCACGATCACACGGGTTAGATGGGACGCGACTGATCCAAGCCGCAAACAAGGGGTACGATCGAAATCAGATCAAATCGCCGGGGCTCGGCGTCGGTGGTGGCTGTCTCCCCAAAGACCCCTATCTCGTCCTCGAGAGTCTACCCGACGACACCGAGCCCGGCCTGTCGGCTGCGACGTCTCTCATTCGGGATGCGAGACAGCTCAACGAGTCGATGCCACACATCGCAACTGACCAACTCGAGGCGGCGCTCTCCGATCTGGACAAAGGGTCAGCAGAGCTGCGATCGCTCGTATTCGGGATCGCGTTCAAGGGTGAGCCGGCGACGAACGACATCCGACACACTCCTGCTAAGCCGGTGATCGACTTCCTCACCGAGCGCGGCCCTGTCGACGGCTACGATCCGAACGTCGAACCTGAAAAAATCGCGTCGCTCGGTGCACGACCAGTGACGGACGACGACGCAACCGTCACGGACGTCGCGACACGTGACGCGTACGACGTGATCGTGCTCGCGAACAATAATCCGGCGTTCAAAGAACTCGAGTTGGCGTCAGTCGCAGATGCAGCGCCGCCGGACGCGGTGCTTCTCGACGGCTGGAATCTCCTCGACGAGCGGACGGTCGAACAGATGGGGCTGTCTTACGTCGCCGTCGGTGGTAACATGACGTCTCATCGGTTCTGACCGTCACTACCGAAGTCACTGGAAATCAATGCACACTGGCACGACAGCCGTGCGATGCATGTGTACCCCATTTCAGTTGTTACGATCGTTCTCACTCGTATTTCGGATCAGTCGGTTCCGCAACCGACCGTCGTGTCGGTGACCGTTCGCTGAACGGAACGTTCTCAACCAGTAGCTTGCCGATCTGGTCAACGGAAAACACTGTTTCGTGGAGCGTCCGTCCGCCGCGAGCGATCCGCTCTCGAAGCGTCGGGTCGTCGCGAAGCGTTCGGATGGCCGCCGCCAGTGCAGCGGGATCTTCCGGCGGCACCAGATAGATGTCTTCAGTGTGTGTAAACCAGCGTCGAACTGGAGGCGAGTCCATCGTTACTACCGCCGATCCGGATGCGATCCCCTCCGACACTTTGTTGGTGATACTTGCCTGGGCACGCAGGTCGTCGGAAAAAATACCCATCGTTACATCGGCTCCAGCCGCAGCACGCCCCAGCGTCTCCCACGGTGCTCGACCCCAAAATTCGACGTTCTCGAGCCCGTGTTCAGCCACTCGCCGTTCGATCCGGTCTTTTCGGACACCTTCGCCGATAAGGACGAACTGGATGTCCTCGGCCGCTAGCTCGGCTGCGGCATCGACGATCGTCTCGACGCCGTGATGTGGCAAGAACGCACCCCAGTACACCACGGTAAAGCGATCGAACGCCGTTCCACCGTCTTCGCGGGGATGGAACCACGTGTCATCTGCCCCGATTGGAATCCCGACGATTCGGGAGCGTGGCAACGAGTACAGCGTCGCGTACAGTTGTGCGTACTCGGCAGTTTCCGTGAGATGGTAGTCCGGCAGCCGAAACGTTAGCCACTCGAGCCAGTAGATGAGCGTCACTTGCCACCGCGGGTAGTCCTGCATGTCGGCAGTCCGATACAGTGAGACGAACAGATCGTAGACGAGTGGTGCGTCTAATCGACGTGCGAACAGCGCCGCGATCGGAAGGACTGAGATGTTGAATTTCGTGACGAGAATCGCATCGATAGCGGGCTCCTCGCGGGCGAGACGGCGCATCTGCCTCCAGATGCGGACGTAAAACAACGGGAGCAACAGGAACTTTGTGAGGCCGACCGACAACGGCTCGTCCCGAAACCGGCATTCACGGACCGTTATTCCCTGTGATCGGAGCCCATCACGGAGCGACAGTTCGCGGTAGTAATCGTAATCATAGTCTCCGAGGAGCACCACTGTTTCAGTATCGGAACGCATAGTTCGGTACAACCGGCCACGTGAATCGTGAATAAGCGCCGGTATCGTCCACCGGTCGCAATCTCTCGTTGTGGTCGGCACGGTCTGGTACCCGCGACGACAGTCGTGGGCTTTTGCTCCGAATCGTCTTGAGAATGGACGAGTCAGGGTTCGTGTCCGTCACCCATCAGAACGCGGCTACCGACAGCATCGGGACATCTCTCAGCTTTCGTCGCCGTTGGTCCGGACGACGAGGTCGTCGAACAGAATCCAGTTGTCTCTGGGGGAGTCGTACATCCCGCCCCAGTACACATTGAACCAGTAGTCTTCGATCCGCAACTCGGGTGTGGTCCGGAACCGAATCGAGCGATCATCGTACGCCGGCTCCCCATCGACCCACCCCATGAGCACGCCGTTGGCCTGCTCGGGATCGTTCAACAGAATGTACTGATCGATCCGATACCATTGCCCTCTCCAGAGAGACTGATCCCAGATGAAGAACTCACCATACTCGTCGTCCATTCCGGCGTGATAGACGTAGTATTGCAGTCCGATCTCGTCGGAGTTGATCTCTCTAAAGCCCATCCGGGCGGACCAGCCGTCCCTGCCGTCGGACTGTCGTCCACCCCAGCCGCCGGCTCCGTACGTTCCGGCCGGGCCGGGGAGTTTGCCCACTTGATCGGTAACTTCGAACGATTCTGGGAAGTAGAGATAGTAACTGGCCCAGAGTTCTTCGGGCTCCGACGATTCTTCGGCAAACCAGTAGTGAAGTGAGGCACCGTCGCTTTCTCCTTCCGGGATGTCAACACGAAGCGAGCGGTCGTCGTATGCTTCATCCGTCACCAGCTCGAGGTGGTCGGTGATATCGGATTCCGTGAACTCGTCAATCCACGACCAGTCGTGAAAATCGATCGACAACTCGGTTACCGTCTGTTCCTCAGTAACTGTCGAGTCGTCAGCGATGGGGTCATCGGCGGTCGTGTTCGGTTGCGTGGATTCTTCGGAACCGTCCGGATCAGTTCCTGGCGACAGCGCGGGCGACCCGGTTAGTCCCGATACTCCCCCTGTGGCTAACCCTGAGAGGATAAGCAACTCTCGCCGTGTGTGATTCATAATCGGTCGCTCTCCGCTATGGCATTGGTGGATAAATCGATTGTCCCAGCACAACTAGTCAGTCTCTCGGTCCAACTACTTTGGTGCGTTCGAAACTGAATCCGGTGACACGTCTCGAGCCGTCAGTCGCGTACGAACGGCGTTACAGTCAGCCTGATCAGTCATCAATACTGAACGTCTGTTTACATAAATTCTAGTAGTGTGAAAATATACATATACTAACTGTGGATCTTATATTTAGACACCATTGGTATTTACTAGATGGTTGATCCGTTCCCACAGTCTTCATCACCTTCCTACACTGTTTCGGGAAGTGCCGCACTCGAGCAAGTCATTCAACACGAATCACTCCGTGGATCGAGGCTCCTCGTGCCCGCGTTCATCTGCGAACGGTTCTTGCAACCGATCGTCGACCAGTACGAGATCGAGCCCGTATTCGTCGATGTCGACACAGAAACATATCATCTCGAGTTTGACCAGGCGCGACCGCAGTTGCTGGACGTCGACGCCGCGTTGTTCGTCCACGCCTTCGGCTTGCCAGCACCGATCGAGCGCTGGGTCGACCACTGCCGGGAGCACGACGTCGTGGTAATCGAAGATTGTGCGAGGGCGCTGTCCGCACGACGTGACGGGCAACTGGTCGGTGGCTTCGGCGATTATGCTATTTTTTCGCTGTCGAAGGTTGCACCCGTGTTCACGGGCGGTGCGCTTTTGACCCATCCCGAACGGTCACGAGTCGACCTCGCGCCTGCCACGATTTCAGTTGATCTGTTCGTCAAGTTCCTGTACACCGCACTGCCGTGGGAGCTTCCGTATAAAAACCGGCTCAGTGTGTTGTACGAACGACTCATCGGAAACAGACGGTACGTAACCCAAGACCCCGAATGGGGGTACCAAAATGCGGACGAGACACCGTCCGTGCGAGAACTCGACCCGATCAATCGCTGGCTCTTCAAGCGGTACCTTCGTCGAACGTTTCCACACGTCCTCGGGAGACACCGATCGATCGCTGACTCGATCCGGACGGTGCTCGAAACGTACGGGTTCGACGTACAACCCGACGCGCCCGGCCGGACCAACTACGTCCTTCCGGCAACTGTCCCCGGAGACCGCGACACCCTCGTCGACTATCTCCGTGCTCGAGACACGCCGGTACAGGTCATCTGGAACGAGCCGTTTGGGTTGTCTGCAGACCAGTCACGCGCCGATCGGTATCCCGGAACGCAGTTTCTGGCAGAGAACATAATCACGATTCCGATCGCAGCGCTGACTCAGACCGAGGCAGCACGACTTATCCGGAATCTCCACGCATACTACCAGGGTTGAGACGGTCCGAAACGGTCTATGATCCTGATCTCCCAGTGGCCTCACAGGGCAGTCGCGGGTGTGCCAGGACTAACGACCAGAAGTCCGGATCAGAGCATCTCGCCCTGTTCAGCCCAACACTGGTACTCGTCGGTATAGATGTAGTACGTGTTGCTGGCCGTTCCGTTTCCGCCGTGATAGAAGTCGTGCCAGAACGCGTGGACTGGCAGATCACTCGTGTCTCGCCATCGCCAGTTCGAACGCGAGTAGACTTCTTCGCCGTCGACCCATCCTTTCAGCACACCGTCGTTCTCGCCCGGCGTGTTCAGCTCGATGTACTGGTCGATCTGGTACCAGCGGCCCCGCTGGAGGGTCACATCCCAGCGGTCGTACGTTCCCCACCAGTTCGGCTGGTCAACGTGATAGACGTAGTATCCGGGTTCGACGCCGCCGGACGTGGCGTGGTACGAGCCGCGCGCCGACCACCCGTTGTACCCGTTCGGCTCGGTTGTACCGGAGAGATTTCGGTTCGGGTCGCCGCTGAACCCGGGTGCCTTGCAGTCGTCAGTTGGGTCCGCATTTTCGCCGAAGTACACCCAGTACCGTTGGTGGAGTTCGTCGGGGCGATAGCCGATCACTCGGTCCATCTCGATGTATCCGTGGCCGCCGACGTGGTCTCCCCCATGGACCGTCGTCCGCAGAGCCGTCCCGCTCGAGTCGGGAGATGTAGGAGCGGACACGGCCGTCATCGTATCCATCCGCCAGCCGCTGTGGAACGCACCCGTGCCCGAATCGAACGATTCCGTGAAGTCGGGCGTCGGTTCGCTCGCAGAGACTGGATCGTCAGTCCACTCGCTCGGCTCCAGCGGTTCGTCGGTGAGCAGGTCATCGCCGATCTCGGCTCCGCCCCGCTCGACCCACATCTGATCGCGGTCTTCCACCCAGACGGCGACGACCTCGCCGGTCACGTCGAACGCATCACCGAAGCCCTCGCCAGTGGCTCCGCCCGCGTGGATCACGTCGTCGCTCACCTGATCGATGAAGTCCTCCGCTGGCCATGTGCCGCCTTCGATTGCCTGGCCAGTCGGCGAGTCGTAGCCCGCGTCGGTGAACGCAACGTCGAGTTCGCCGTCACTGGGTTTGACGATCATCTCGTGTGAGATGGTCTGGGCACTTTCGTCGGTAATAAACGACCATATCGAGTTCACTGGCTCACTCGCCTGCCCAGTTTCATCGTCGGCTGTCGACTCCTGTGGCCACTCCTCCGGAGTCGGTGGCTCGTCGACGAACAGATCGCTGTCGATGACAGTCGATTCGTCTCGTTCGGCCCACATCTCATTGTCGTCCTCGAGCCAGATGGCGACGACCTCGCCGGTCACGTCGAACGCGTCACCGAATCCTTCGCCGGTGGTCCCGCCCGCGTGGATCACGTCGTCGTTGACTTCCGTTATGAAGTCCTCCGCTGGCCACGTCCCGCCCTCGATTCCCTGACCAGTCGGTGAGTCGTAGCCGGCGTTTGCAAACTCCACTGCAAGTCCATCGGCACTGCGTTGGACGACAAACTCGTACGAGATCGTCTGCGCGCTTGCTTCAGTAATAAACGCCCAGGTCGTGTCCTGAGAACTACCGGTGTCAGCAGCCGCGACCGAGGCAGTGGCGAGCGAAAGCGACCCTGCACCGAGCAGTTTCAAGAGCGATCGACGCCTGAAGTCGCTTCGCTCCGCGACTGTCCGCAACGTATCAGGACCTGTTTCTCTCTTTTTCGACATACTCTCTTCTTTTGGTGAACAACAAAAGAGCTTGAGAGTCATATGTTAAGTCTTTTTAAGCAGATATATTTTCCAAGACAAAAGTGTACAATCTCCAATCACGACGGTCGCTACAACCGAATCGGTGTCATTTCGTACACACTCGTACGACTTGGACAAAACGGCAGTTCACACGGCTCGAAGGGACGGCTGCGGCGTTGTCGTGTGATCGCTCCTGGTCAACGTTTTTGCGCACACACAGCATCGGGGAACAGCATTCCGTAGTTCGCACATGCCACTCGAGGTCACGATGGCCGTGACGATCGAAGACGTCGACTGGAATCAGTGGAACTGCGTCGTGGATCACGCCGTCGGCGGCGTACCCCACAGACACGGATGACTTCGAGGCCATCGAAGGGCCACAACAACGAGTTCGACGTCATCGATGGCCTGGGAACGTGGCTGTTTGATGCCGCTGTGGCCCGTGTACCGTATCGGCCGCTATCTGTCTCAGTGATCGTGACAGTCACTCGCTGTGTGGGGCAGAAGATTGACGACAGGGTGGCGGATACGGAGCCACAGTATGGAAGCCAATCTCTCGTTCAACACCCCCACCGCACTCGAGTCGTTTACCGAGCGCTTTCACGACGAGCACGTATCGATCAGCGACGGCTCCACCACTGACTCTGGCCCTGATCGGACGTCGTGTGAAGTGTTCTTCCCCGAGGGATCACACTACGGTGCGGATCTCAGCTACCAGTTCCGGGACGAAATCGAGACGGAACCGGATTCGATGTACGCCTCGTACTGGCTCTATCTCGACGAGACGTTTCAGCCGGCGACCGACGGCAAACTCCCTGGGTTTGCCGGTCGGTACGCTGGCACGGCCCGCGAGGGCGGGTGGGGAAGTCGAATCACCGATGGCACGAACGGCTGGTCGGCTCGCGGCGTCTTTGACACACCTGATGCGGACGGCAACATCCGTGTCGGAAACTATGTCTACCACGTCGGGATGGACACGTATGGCACGTTCGCGTGGTGGGACGCCACGCTCGAACGAGGCCGCTGGTACCAGATCGACCAGTACATCGAGCTGAACACGCCGGGCGAGAACGACGGCGTATTAGAAGGATGGGTCAACCAGGAGCAGGTCTATACCAGCGATGACTGGCACTGGCGAGATGAAGCCGACATCGGGATTCAGGAGTTTTGGTGTAACTTCTATCACGGAAACGTCGACCCAGCACCACAGGCAATGACGCTGTATATGGACAACCTCTACTTCGAAACACGCTCCGAAGGAGCCTGACTGTCGATGCAGACGACTTGACGCGCTGACTCATGTCTCGACCGATGGCGTGTGTACTCCCGAACACCGTCGCAAATGAGTCCAACGGCAAGGACGGTAACTCGATCTCGACCGATATCAACTGACCTGAGCCGAGATACACGTCACACCGAACAGTGGGGATTTAGCTACCGTAACCGATCGAAATCTCTTCTTTTTCCATTGTCGTCTTCGAAATGCAGACCGCTTCTCCCGAGGCGTTCGGTCCGGACGCCACTGACTCCCTACCGCCCGTAGTCGTGTAACGGGCTTCGGCAGGGGGTCGCCGACGTTGGTTTCGGGGCTCACTGCTGACACGTTGTGCAGTCGCTACTGAGTCGGTTGTAGGCCATACTGCATCCGATCACTTTTCACCGAGTACGTAACGAAGATTCACGTTACGCTTGGATATCCGTATGGGAAGCGACAAAGAGAACGAGTAGAGTGGTCAAGCGAACAACGTATCTACAGGGCATCGCCGCAGTCGGCGGCGTCGCTGGTCTAGGAGAGGTCACGAGCGGCTGTCGGTACCATCAAAACCAACCGATGCCGGTACATCTATGTACGCGCCAGTCATACCTCGATGTGATAGCATCTAGCACGGTAACAATCTGCGCTAGCAAAAAAACTATCCGCTCAGGAAGCGGAGTCATTGACATCGCCGTCCATCCCGAATCATGAATGAAGTTCAACTGGAGGTTGCGAAGGCATACCCGAACGACTCGGGTCGTGGTATCGCCCGACTCGATCCGGACACGCTGTTGCATCTAAAGCTGAGTCCGGGCGACATCATCGAAATTGAAGGCGCGAACACCACCGCCGCGAAGGTGTGGCGCGCAGACCGGCAGGACTGGAACACGGATACGGTCCGCATCGACGGCTTCACTCGGCAAAACGCCGATGTGGGTATCGGCGAGCGAGTCACGATCCGCAAGGCTGAAGCCACGAAAGCGGACAAACTCACGCTCGCGCCGCCGGAGGAGGCGTCAGTCCAGTTCGGCTCCGACGCGGCTGGCATGGTCAAACGCCAGATCTTAAAACGGCCGGTCGTCGGCCGCGACATCGTTCCCGTGATGAGTTCGACGAACCACCCGTTCATGCGCTCGCCGGGGCAGGCGATTCCGCTCATCGCCGTCGAAACCGAACCCGAGGGCGTCGTCCTCATCACCGAGGACACCGACGTCGAACTCCGCGAGGAGCCGATCAGCGGCTTCGAGAAGACCGGTGGCGGGATCACCTACGAGGACATCGGCGGCCTCCAAGGCGAAATTCAACGCGTGCGGGAGATGGTCGAACTCCCGATGAAACACCCACAGATCTTCAAGAAGTTGGGGATCGAGCCGCCACAGGGTGTCTTGCTTCACGGCCCACCTGGCACGGGGAAGACGCTGCTCGCCAAAGCCGTCGCTAACGAGACGTCCGCGAGTTTCTTCTCCATTGCAGGCCCGGAGATCATCTCGAAATACTACGGCGAGTCCGAACAACAGCTCCGGGAGATCTTCGAGGATGCAAGCGAGGAGTCGCCATCGATCATCTTCATCGACGAACTCGACTCGATCGCACCGAAACGTGAAGATGTCACCGGCGAGGTCGAACGCCGTGTCGTCGCTCAGCTGCTGACGATGATGGACGGCCTCGAGGCACGGGGTCAGGTCATCGTCATCGCAGCGACCAACCGCGTCGATTCGGTCGACCCCGCGCTGCGTCGACCCGGCCGGTTCGACCGTGAGATCGAAATCGGTGTGCCCGACGAGGTGGGTCGCGAGGAGATCCTCCAGATCCACACGCGCGGGATGCCGCTGTCGGATGACGTCAACCTCGGCCATCTGGCCGACGAGACCCACGGCTTCGTCGGGGCGGACATCGAGTCGCTGACGAAAGAGGCCGCGATGAAGGCGCTGCGCCGATACCTTCCGGAGATCGATCTCGACGAGGAGGATATCCCGCCGAGCCTGATCGACCGGATGATCGTCAAGCGCCAGGACTTCCGTGGCGCACTCAACGAGGTCGAACCCTCGGCGATGCGGGAGGTGCTCGTCGAACTCCCGAAGATCTCCTGGGACGACGTCGGCGGTCTCCACGACGCCAAAGAGCAGGTCCAGGAGTCCGTCGAGTGGCCGCTGAACAACCCCGAGCGGTTCACCCGGCTGGGCGTCGATCCGCCGTCCGGCGTCTTGCTGTACGGCCCGCCCGGCACCGGGAAGACGCTCATGGCGAAAGCCGTCGCCAACGAGACCAACGCGAACTTCATCTCGGTGCGTGGCCCACAGCTGCTCAGCAAGTGGGTCGGCGAATCGGAGAAGGCCATCCGACAGACCTTCCGCAAGGCGCGGCAGGTCTCGCCGACGGTGATCTTCTTCGACGAACTCGACGCGCTCGCGCCGGGCCGAGGCGGCGAAGTCGGCTCGAACGTCTCCGAACGCGTCGTCAACCAGCTGCTGACCGAACTCGACGGGTTAGAGGAGATGGAGAACGTGATGGTCATCGGGGCGACGAACCGTCCGGACATGATCGATCCCGCGCTCTTGCGTTCGGGTCGGTTCGACCGGCTCGTCATGATCGGCGAGCCCGACATCGACGGTCGTGAACGCATCCTCAACATTCACACGGAGGAAACACCGCTGGCAGCCGATGTCACGCTCCGTGAGATTGCCGAGATCACCGACGGCTACGTCGGTAGCGACCTCGAGTCGATCGCCCGCGAGGCGGCGATCGAAGCGCTGCGCGAGGACCACGAGGCCGACATCGTCGAGATGCGTCACTTCCGAAAAGCCATGGAGAACGTCCGACCGACGATCACCGACGACATCCTCGAGTACTACGAGCAGATCGAAGAGGAGTTCAAAGGTGGCTCGAGCGGGCCGGACCCGACGGGGCGACGCGGCAGTCGGATCGGCTTCCAGTAACCCACGAGTCGGCTTTGGGTGCGGTTTCGGTTTTTTGACGGCTGTAGCAATTGCATACTGAACGGTGCCCGCTGGTGCCATCAGTCTGGGAATCGACCCATTCGAGTGAAGAGGGTAGGATTCAGATTCAGGCCGACCTTACACACGGTAAACCTCTCACAACACGGTGAAACGCTCGTGCTGGTCTATCTGCTGAAATCCACTCAGTTGAAAGAACTGAGTAGTTCGATGTCGAACCAACCCTCCGGTCACGATCAGGACACCGTGGTGTCTCGAGAACGAGATGGCGAGGAGCAAGACGTTGATGGCACACTCGAGAAGATCGTCCCATCGCTTGCTGGGCCGATTCGCACCACGGGGTTCTGGGGTGCGATTGTCCTGCCGATTCTGTACCTCCCGGTGCTGATCAGTGGCCTGTCGACGTCCTTCGAAGCGAGTCTCTTTCTCGGGTTGATTATCCTGCATCTCCTCGCACTGTACGTCGGGCATGCACACCGTCGCCGAGAGTCTGCCCAGTAATGAGTCGTGTTCGCGACTGCACCCTCGCTCACTCACTCGACGTGTGTCGGCGGAGCTGTCCAACCGCGCGGCGTAGCACCTGCCGCTTGACGAGAACGAAGCCGGTGGCGATGAGCCCGAAGCCGACGACGGTCGTCGCATCGATGACTTCGCCCAGATAGAGCCAGCCGACCAGCGCGGCGAAGATCGGCGCAACGTACGAAACCATGTTGATCTCGACGGCGCCGAGGCGCTCGAGCAGGTCGAAATACAGCAGAAACCCCAGCGCGCTCGCGACGAGTGCGAGATAGCCGAGCGCACCGATCGCCTCGGGATGTGTCCACGTCGATGGCTCGAGTGGCTCGCGCAGCGCCAGACTCACAGCGTGCATCAGGAGTGCACCGCCGAGCATCGACCACGCCTCCATCGTCTCGATCGGCAACGTGGTCTCGAGACGGCGAGTGAGGACACTCCCGAGTGCGAACGCAGCGGCGGCACAGAACACCAGCAGCGTTGCAACGACATCTGTCGTCAGCAGATTCGAGGGATCTGGCTGGGCGATCACGCCAACACCAACCAGCCCGACGAGCAAGCCGGCGGTACCAAGCGGCGACAGCGCGTCGGATGGGACGAGCACTCGAGCGAAACCGGTCGTCAAAACCGGTGAGAGACTCACCACGATTGCGGCTGCAGCTGCGGTCGTGTTCTGCTGGCCGACGAACAAGAAGACGTGATAGGCCGCGATCAGCAGCGTCGCTCCGACGACGACCACTGCCCACTCGTCGCGCCCGCTCGGATACCAGTCGTCAACGGCGTAGGCCGCGTAGGCAAGCATGACCACGCCTGCGATATCGTATCGCAGTGCTGCGAACAGCACTGGTGGAAAGTGCTCGAGGCCTGCACTGATCGCGACAAACGCGGTCCCCCAGATTCCTGCAAGGGCCACAAAAAGCCCAAGCGTTCGAGCGCGACTCACATTGAACGTCTCGTCAGGAGCCCCCTCTCTGTTTCGATTCGAGAACAGCGCTGACACCGTTCAGCAGGGAACAGACAGACGGTCGGCGGCCACGATACCAGCTCGGAGTGTCAGGATGACAACGAGAATTCGGTCAGTTCACAGCGATGAGAGTCGACGGAGTGTCGGGTCGTCTTCGGTCTGTTTGAACTGGGTTAACAGCGGCTTGATGTCGTCGAAGCCGTCGTCGAGGACGATGTCACCGCTTCGAAGGTCGTACTCGATGATCCCGTAATCTGCGAGGCGAGGCAGATGGTTGTGGACCAGCGAAACGTAGACACGCTGTCTGGTTTCGTCGTCGACCTGTGTCTGATCGTCGTCGTGTTCCCACGCGGCAATCTGACCGACGACGTCATCGAGGTTCGCGCCGCTGTGGGTTGCCAGTTCGTAGAGCAGATATCGGCGTTCTGACTCCGCAAGGAGTGAACACGCTGCTTCCATCCGAGTGGCAGTTGCGTCGTTCATACCTCTTCGAGGAACTACGCCATATTACACCTGCTGCCAACACAGATTGGGTCACCGGCTGTGCGACCGACAACTCGAGTACGGAAACCCGGTCTGTTGAGGCCGTCAGAGTGGGTTGTATCGACACTCAGGAGGAGAGACGGTTGTTGGTTTCACCTCGATGCTGCAACACTCGAGAGCGAGTATTCCGGCTCACCGCCGGATAGACAGCGACACGACCAGGGAGTGATGTACGAACGACCGAGTTCAGTCGCCCGACCCGCCGGTTCGTGTTCCCGTCTCGTGGAGGTGACAGGCGACTGGATGGGGCCCGTCACCGAGTGTGGGACGATCCCGTTCGCAAACACTCTCGTAGCTCGCCCGTAACCGCTCGGCGGCATCCGTCCAGTTTTCGTCGGCCAGCTCGGCGAGTGCGTCTTCGACGATCGCGTCGTGGCGTGAGGGCAACTCGGTCTCGAGCAACCGCGCTTTGAGCGCTGCGACGAAGGCAGGGACGTCTGCGTCCGGAACGCCACCATCTGCAGGGTCGAACTGGCCGTCGTCGCCGACAGTGGCAAGCGAGATATCGCGGTCCTCGACTCGCTCGCGGACGTCCATCAGGGCGCGATAGGTTTCCTGTTCAATCTCGAGATCCTCGGGCGGGATCACCTTTGGACAGCGGGTTCGAAACCGACAGCCGCTCGGCGGATCGCGCGGCGAGGGTACGTCGCCGGAGATCGTCTCACGCTCGCGCTCACGCTCCTCGGTCGAGGCGCGTGGAACGCTCTCGAGCAGGGCTTGCGTGTAGGGGTGTTTGGGATCGTCGAAGAGCGCTCCAACGGGCCCCACCTCGATAATTTCGCCGAGATACATTACCGCGACGCGGTCACAGACGTGACGTATCACGGAGAGATCGTGGCTGATCAGCAGGTAGGTCAGATCGAACTCGTCTTGCAGGTCGTCGAGCAGGTTCAACACCTGCGCCTGCACCGAGACGTCGAGCGCCGAGGTCGGCTCGTCAAGCACCAGGAAGTCGGGCTCGAGTGCCAGCGCGCGGGCGATGCCGATCCGCTGGCGCTGGCCGCCGGAGAACTCGTGGGGGTAGCGGTCGAGTTGGTCCGCCGAGAGCCCGACGCGCTCTACGAGGTCCTGGACGCGCTCGCGTCGCTCGGCGTTCGTCCCGACGTCGTGGATGTCGAGTGGCTGTCTGACGATTTCCCCGATCGTCATCCGGGGGTCGAGACTCGAGAACGGGTCCTGAAAGACGACCTGGGCTTCGCGTCGGAACTCTCCGAGCGCAGTGTCGTCCATCTCGTAGATGTTCGCACCTTCAAACTCGACGCGTCCATCCGTCGGCTCCTGCAGTCGGAGCAGCGTCTCGCCGGCCGTCGATTTCCCGCAGCCGGACTCCCCGACCAGCCCTAGCGTCTCCCCGCGATAGATGTCGAGGCTCACGCCGTCGACGGCTCGAACGGGCACCGGCTCGTCGCCCAGTAGTTGATCGAGAAGCGAGTCGTTCTCCCAAAAGTACTTTTCGAGGTTCTTGACGCGGACGAGCGGCTCGTCGGTACTCACTGGTGTTCACCCCCGGTGGTTTCGGCCGGCGGATGTTGCCGTTCTTCGCCATGATCCTCGTCGCGGTCATCGGGTCCGACGTGTTTGTCCCCGGCCGGCCGGTCCGTCCCGTCGAAGTAGTCGCCGGGCAGCGCTCTCTTGTCGTCATACCCCGTTTCGGCGAGCACACACCGCACCGTATGGTCGTCGCTGCCGCTCGCCGGATACTCGGCCGGATGGTCCAAGCAGTCCTCCATGGCTTTCGGACATCGGTCGGCGAAATGACATCGGTTCTCCATCTCGTGATCGAGGAGACTCGGAACGTTCCCGGGAATCGGCTGGAGACGGCCGGCCGCTCCCTCGAGGTCGGGAACCGAACCGAGTAGTCCTGCCGTGTAGGGGTGGATGTGGTCGTCGAAAACATCCTCGAGCGTGCCGCGTTCGACGATTTCGCCGGCGTACATCACGCCCACGCGGTCACACATACGGGCGACGACGCCGAGGTTGTGTGTAATCAGAAGAATCGTCATTCCCAGTTCCTCCTGGAGGTCGTCGAGCAGATCCAGAATCTGGGCCTGAATGGTCACGTCCAGTGCCGTCGTCGGCTCGTCGGCGATCAGCACGTCGGGCTCGCCGGCCAGCGCTTGGGCAATCATCGCCCGCTGAAGCATCCCGCCGGAGTACTCGTGAGGGTACTCGTCTGCTCGCTCGATGGGGTCGGGGATGCCGACCAGCTCGAGCAGTTCGATCGCCTGCTCGTGGCTCTCTGACGAGACGTACCGTCTCGAGGAGAACATCGATCCGAGGATCATCGAGGTCAGCGTGTACTCCTCCGATCGTGCGCGGGTTGACCGAGGGTTGGCGCTCGCGCGCCGCTGGACCTCCACCGCCTCGGCGATCTGCTCGCCGACGGTGATGGTCGGGTTGAAGCTGCTTTGGGGATCCTGAAAGATCATGCTGAAGTTCGACCCGCGCAGCGAGCGGCGAACCGACGGCGGGATTCGAAGCAGGTCGATCCGATCGCCGTCGATCGCGTCCGGGTAGTCGTCGGCGATCGCGTCGGCGAGGTCGGGATCGCGGTACCAGATCTCGCCGTTGGTGATCTCGCCCGGCGGTTCGATCAGGTCAATAATCGAACGGGCCGTGACGCTCTTGCCGCTGCCGCTCTCGCCGACGATGCCGTACGTGTCGCCGCGGTCGATCGAGAGGTCGATCCCGTCTACTGCGTTCACCTGACCTTCGTCGGTGAAGAACCTGGTCTTCAGTCCATCGACTCGAAGAATTTCGTCGGTCATACTAGCCGGCACCTCCGGCACCTTCGCCCTCGATGTTCGGGTCGAGGGCGTCCCGTAGCCAATCGCCGAGCAGGTTGACACCGATCACGGAGAGGACGATTCCGATCCCCGGGATGGTGGCGACCCACCACTGGTTGCGCATCACGTCGTGTCCCCGCTGGATCTCGTAGCCCCACGACAGGGTCGTCCCCGAGAACCCCAGGTAGGAAAGCGAGCTCTCGAGGAGGATGATCGCCGCGACCTGGATCGTCGCGAGCACGATGATCGGTGTCAGGCTGTTGGGCAGGACGTGCTTGCGCATGATCGTGGCGTGGTTCGCGCCGAGCGAGCGCGCTGCCTTGACGTACTCCTCGTTGCGTATCGCCATCGCTTCTCCGCGGGCAACGCGTGCGAACCAGACCCAGGTGACGAGCGCGACCACCACCGTGACCATTCCGGGAAACGTGATCGTCTCGGGCATTCCGTCCGCAAAGCCAGCCACGACGATCAGATCGGGGATACCGATCGTTCCCCTGCCGAACGCGCCCATCAGCGCTAGCGCGAGGACGAGCGACGGGAACGCCAGCATGACGTCCGCCATCCGCATGAGCCCGTCGTCAACCCGGCCGCCAAAGTAGCCCGCCACCAGTCCGACGGGGACGCCGATCGCGGTCGCGAGCAGCGTTCCGGAAAGTCCGACGAGCAGCGAGGTCCGGGCGCCGTAGAGGAACCGTGAATAGATGTCCTGTCCGACGTTGTTCGTTCCGAGAATGTGTTCGCTGGTCCCTTCAACGGTGTGGGTCACTCGTTCGCCGTCTTGGGCGATCGTGATTTCGTCGGTCAGACCGAGCGGCGGATACGATGCGCCGACATCGTCGCTGTGGCCCTGCTCGTGGGGATTGTGCGTCGCCAACACCGGAGCGAACAGCCCCATGAGGAGGATCGAAACGAAAATAACGATCCCAAGTTTCGCCAACAAGCTCCGACGCAGTTCCTTCGTCAGATTTGATTTGATTCGATTCGAAATCATCTGTCGGTCACCTGCGGGTTCAGCCGCGCGTAGAGCGCGTCAACCAGGATGTTGATCAGCACGAACGCGACTGCGATGAACAGCACGATCCCTTGGACGACCGGCCAGTCACCGTTTCGAAGCGACGTGATGAACATCTGTCCCAGTCCGGGCCAGTTGAACACCTCCTCCGTAATCACCGCGCCGCCCATCAGCGTCCCGAGCTGGAGCCCGAGGACCGTGATGATCGGGATCAGTGTGTTCCGGAGGACGTGTTTGTACCGGACCAGCGTCCGTGGAAGCCCCTTGGCTTCCGTCGCGGTCACGTACGGCTTCCCGAGTTCGTCGATCATGCCGCTTCTGGTCAGCCGCGTGATCAGCGCCGTGAAGTACGTTCCCAGCGTAATTGCCGGGAGAATGATATAGCTGAGCCACGAGAGCAGATCGGCGACGTAGCCGTACCGGAACAGGTTGTACATCGCCTCGTGGAATGCGATGCCCCGGCCGGACGTAGGAAACACGCCGACCTGCATGGCGACGATCAGGATCAGCATGATCCCAAGCCAGAAGTTCGGCGTACTGATCCCGACGAGGGAGCCAAGCGTCGCGGCGTAGTCGGCGGGCTGGTCGCGCCGCGTCGCACTGACGACGCCGAGGGGGATCGCGATGACGATCGCAACGACTGTCGCCGCCACGGCGAGTTCGACTGTCGCCGCGAAGTGCTGTGCGATAATATCGTTGACCGCGCGACGCTGATTGTATGAGTACCCCAGGTTCCCAGTTAGCAGATTGCCAAGGTAATCAAAATACTGTACGTACATCGGCTGATCGAGGCCGAGATCCTGTCGGATCTGGTCCCGCGTCGACTGATCGGGGACCTGACCCGCAATCAAGTTCACGGGATCGCCTGGCGAAAGCGCTCGTAGGGCGAACGTGATCGTCACGACACCCCAGATGACGAACACCCCCTGCAGGAGCCGTCGTATCAGAAATTTTCCAAAGGCCATTCAGTTCACGTCCTGCGGTTAGCTGTTTTGAATAAGGCGTTTTCGTTCTCAATCGTTGCGGAGCCGGGGCCAGCCCGGCGGTTAGCTCATCTCCCAGACGAAGACGCTCTCGTCTTCGCGGGCGTCCCACTCGATGTCGGCGTCAAGCCCGTAGATGCTCTGTTGCTGGTGGAGGAAGACCCACGGCGCCTTTTCCCGGGCCATCTCGTTGATGTCCTGGAGAAGGGCCTCTCGTTCCTCGGGGTCGTCCTCGACTTGTGACTCCTCGAGGGCCGTCTGCAGTTCCTCGTCGCGGAAGCTCTGGACGCCGCCGTCGTCGTGGAAGAACCCGAACATGCCGTAGTCGGCATCGCCCGTGATGACTCCCCAGCCGATCAGGAAGAACGGAATCTCCTCGTGGTCGACGCCGGCAGAGTTCGCATCCGAAACCACGTCGAACGGGACGGTCTCGAAGTCACAATCGACGTTCGGAAGCTGGTCGATCTGGTCGGCCGCGCGTTCGCCGACCTCGGCGTCGTTTAAGTACCGGCCCTCGGGGACGGTGAGCGTGATGTCGGCTGGGTCATCCTCCGTGTGTCCTGCCTCTTCGACGAGTTCCTCGGCCTGCTCTAAGTCGTGTTCGTAGGGATCGAGGTCCGGATTGTATCCGTTGACTTCCGGCGGCGTCGGCTGGGACATCGGGGCACCGAAGCCGTTCAGGATGTCGCTGATGATCTCCTCGTTGTCGACGGCGTAGTTCATCGCCTGCCGGAACTCTTCGCTGTCGAACGGCTCGACCTCGTTTTTCATCGGCAGGAAGATGTTGCGGAACGAGGTCACTTCCTCGATTCGTGCGTCGTCGTCGTCTTCGACGTTTCCGACTTCGCCGGGCTGGACGTTGTCGACGAAGTTGGTCTCGTCGGCCAGCAGCGAGCTCACGCGACCTGAGTCGGAGGTCTCGCCCTCGAAGACCAGTTCGCCGACGTTTGGCTCGTCGCCCCAGTACTCATCGAACGGCTCCATGACGATTCGATTCTGGCCCGGGTTGTACTCGGTAACTTGGTACGGACCGGTGCCGTTGAATGCCTCGGCGTCGTCACCGGAAATGACGCCGTCGTCGGTCGTCGGTGCGTCGTTCTCGTACCACTCCTGACTGACGGCTCGGAGGTAGTTACCGAACTCGAACTCCGCGAGTTGGGCCGCCCCGCTGTAGGACAGTTCGAGGGTCGTGTCGTCAAGCGCCTCCGCACCCTCGATCGAGCCGAGCCCGGCGACCTGATCTGAGGCCGGCGGAACGTCAGGATCGATCTGTCGCTCAAGAGTAAACGCGATATCTTCCGCGGTCAGCTCTTGTCCCTGATGGAAGACGACGTCGTCACGAATCGTGAGTTCGACCGTGCCGTCGTCACCGTGTTCCCAGTCTTCGACGATGCGGCCTTCGGGCTCTTCACCCGGCGTAACGTCGAACAGCGGCTCGTAGACGTGATCGTATACGTTAAAGTATGGTCCCGTGATGTGGTCGTTCGGATCTTCGACGTCGGGGAACTCTCCCTGCGTAATCGTGAGCGAGTCTATATCGAGATCCCCTTCCCCGTTGGGATCGCCCAAACAGCCAGCAAGGGCACCGAGGCCGGTCGTCGCCCCAGCGACTCCCGTGAGCTTCAGTAACGTTCGCCGATCGACACTCTGATTGGTAGCACCCTTCATATATCATAGGAATACAACCAGACGTTTATAAATATTGGTAGCGCCGGTGGAAATATATAGTTCCCTTTTCCACATGGAAAAAACTGCTGGAATCCTCTCTCGTGCCACGTGATTCACCCACAAACTTAAATCCGTCTCATCACATACTACAGATATGGCCGCTCACGGCCGGTCCGCACTGCGTGACCTGTTCGACGAGTCGCCCACACCCCACATCGCCCACCCCCCGCGGACCCACCATCGTGACTTCTACGTCGCTACTGATGGGTCGTTCCGGGAGTCGGGCGGTGGATTGGGCGCTGTCATCGAAACGCGCGACGGCACCCGTGTTGCCCGCGTCGCAACCACGGATATGCCGCCCGACAACAACGTCGCCGAGTATCGAGCACTCCATCTCGGCCTCGACGTACTGGCAGCTCGTGCCCCTCGAGACGCCCGTGTCGGCGTCCTCATCGACCACGACGACCTCGCCAGCAACGTCAACAGCACGATCCTCGCGACGAACCATCCCGACGGGAAACCACCACGGCCCGTCTCCATCCCTGCCGCGACACGCTATCACTGGCGGGGTATTCTGGCTCGACTCCACGGCTTCGGCGAGGTTCGGGCCGCGCGTATCGATAGCGACCAAAATCCTGCCCACCCGCTCGCGAACACACCCGACCGCTACCAGCACGTCAATCAGGAGCTAAACCGCTGTGTCCTCCCCGAAATGCCAGAGCCGTCGGCAGCACAGGCCCAGTTCCCGCCGCCGTCCCGTGCCGACCGCAACACCGGCGGCGGACGCGCTTCGGACTGACTCACACGCTGGTCCAGCCTCGAGCTGACGTCGACCGGAACCGCCACCGTTATTTCGTCGTTCGGAAGATGCATACTCGATGAGCCTTCGCGTCGCCGTTGCTGCGCCGTTTATCCAGAACGGCACTCAGCGCCTGCAGGAAAACGAGTTCGTCGTCGCGCTCTCGCTCGACCGGGACTGGTTTTCGCCCGACCAGTCAAAACGCCTGATCGATATCGCGACACAGGAGGGGCTCCTCGAGCGAGTCGATGGGGCCCTCGAGACGACGTTCGAGACGGCCGACGTGACGGTCCCCGAGGAGTTCGTTCCCGACGAGGACCTCCTGCAGGAACGCTCCGCGTTCGAACGCGTCCTCGAGAGCCTCGTCGCCGAAGGCGTCGAGAAACACGAGGCCGTCGGCGCGATCAACACACTCCAGCAGGAGCTCGGCTTGACGATCGAAGTCGCCGCCGTCGTCTACGCTCGCCGGGAAGGGATCGACGTCTCCGACCTGCTCCCCGTCGCTCGCTCGACGCTCTGTGATGACGGGCAAGCCGAAGGGCGTTAGTTGCCGGCCGACCGACCACGCGTATGGTCGAGGAACGGATCACCGATGGCCGCCGGATCGCCGAACTACTTGCGTCTGAACTCGACGGCCGGGAAGATGGACCACTCGGGTCGGTTCAGGTCACGAACGCCGATCGCGATGTCGAGCCGACGGTCGACGGCGCGCGTGCGTATGACGTAACGCTCGCTGGCGAGCGAATTGCACGCGTGTTCGTCCACGACGACCGGGCCCGCCTCGAGTTCGAGGCTGGACAGGACGTCGCCGCTGAGACAGCCAAGGAGTTGGAACTTCGCGTGCGACCGAAAGCGACCGAGCCGCCTCGAACGCTCGTCTTCGTCGAACACGGCGCGGCGGTCAAACGTGGTTCGGACGTGGTACAGGCGGTTTGTCGATCGCTGCAGACGGACTCGAGCGAGTAACGCGCCCAAAATAGCCCGTTTCGTTCTTATCGTGTCTCGAGCGCCCCAACGACGTCAGGAACCTGCTCGCCGACAGTCGACTGTTCGACGTGGGCGGTGGCCCGTGGGTCAGGGTCGGGGCCGTCCTCGAGCAGCACCTGCACGGCCTCGAGGCCGGCGTTCGTCGCGCCGTAGATGTCGGCTTCGACTTCGTCGCCGATGTAGACGGCCTCGTCGGGAGCGACGTCGAGTTCGCCGACGATCGCGTCGAACGCACGGCGGTCCGGTTTGCCGGCCTCGAGTTCGCCGGTCACGAGCGCGGCGTCGAAGGCTCGTTCCCAGCCGAGTGTCGACAGTTTGTCTCGCTGGGCGCGAACGGGGCCGTTGGTGAGCAGTCCGACGCGGTACTCTCCCTTGAGATCCTCGAGCATCGATTCGACGCCGGGCAACGGCTCGAGCGTCTCGGCGATCGTCTGCCGGTAGGCGTCGGCGACGGCAGCCGGGTCGGCGTCGGTCTCCCGTCCCTCGAGTAAGTCGGCGAAAATAGGCTCCCGCGTCTCGCGGGTGAGGTTGCGCCGATGGGCCTCGAGGTAGGCCTCACGTGTCAGTGGTGGCGCACCGGCGGTGGCGGCTGCCTCCTGCAGAATCGTGGTTCGGTCTTGTGTGGGCACGGCGAGTGTGTAATCGAGGTCGAAGACGACCGCCCGTGGCATAGCAGTCACAGGGGGCTCGAGACGGTTGAAGCTATCCCTTTTCGATGGCGTCGAAACCTGCTCGAGAACGTCTGGCCGACGGCTCCCCCGTCAGTCGTCGCTTGGGTGGGTCGACAGCTCGCTGTCGCCTTCGAGCATCGGAACGATGGTAGCTTCGATCCTGTCCGAGTACTGCATGAGCGTGGTTCCGAGGATACTCATAAACAGGACGTAGCCGACGGCAAACGCGTAGATATCGTCTGCGATGCCCTCAGAAAGCCCGATGCCGGCACCGGCGAGTGCGATACTTGCAATGATGAGCGAGAACTCGCCACGGGTGGTCATCCCGAGCCCGACTCGGAGCGACCGGCGTTCGTCGAGGTCGTAGATTCGACCACCAAGGTAACCACTGACCAGTTTCGTCGGGGTGGTCAGCAGGACGGCCGCCGCGATGATCCACAGCACGTCGAGAAACAGCGTCGGATCGGTGATCAGCCCGATCCAGAAGAAAAACACGGCGGCGAAGGTGTCACGGAGTGGTTCGAGCAAGTTTTCGAGCTCGTGGACGTGTCCCGTCGAGGAGAAGGCCATCCCGACAAAGAACGCGGCCACGGCTTCACTGACCCCAAGCGAGAGTGCTGCCCCCGAAATGAGGACTGTAATGCCGAGCGCTCGCAGGACGGTGAACTCGTTGGAGTTAATTTCCAGACTGCGCTGGAACCACGCCGTCCCCAGATAGACCAACAGCAGCAACACGATGATGAAGCCGACGGCGATTCCGATCTGACCGAATGCCTCGCCGATGTCACCGCCGCCGAGAACGAGTGCCGACGCGACCGCCAGATAGACCGCGATAAACAGGTCTTCGTAAACCAGCGTTCCGAGCATCGGGTTCGACTCGTCGTTTGCGATCCAGCCCAGATCGATCAGCGACTTTGTGATGATCGCACTTGAGGAGATGTAGACGACTCCCGCAGTGAGAAAGGCCGGGAGAAACGAGCCGAAGAGGACGTAGCCAAGGACCAGCCCGGCACCGAAATTGATTACGAGGTCGACGGTCCCAGCCTTCCCGATCTGCTCTTTAGCGGCGATAAGCCGATCGAGATTGAACTCGAGGCCGAGGAAGAACAACAGGAGGACGATTCCCAACTCGGCGCCGAGGTGGATGAAGTCGGTCTCGAGCAGGGCGAGTTCGGCACCGTGTGGAACGAGATCCGTCCCGAGCAGCGCTGGGAAGTCGATCCGTCCGAGGACGTACTCCCCGAGAACCATGCCGATGACGATGTAAAGCGGAATCACCGACTGGTTGATCCGGTTTGCCACCAATCCAGCAAGGGCAACAGCAGCAAAGAGCACACCGGCGTCGAGTAGTGCGGTTTCACCAGCCACTGTCGGCCACCTCCGCTGTCATTCCAGACATGAATCAGTCCGATTCGTCGTCGCCGCTGAGAAGCGTTTCGAACTGTTCGAGATCCTCGTTCGTCCCGACAGCGATAATCGTGTCTCCCTCGTCGAGACGTTTTTTGGGTTTCGACGCCGGAATCACGTCCTCACCGCGCTGGACGGCAACGATAGCGACATCGATTCGGCTGTCAGCAAGCACCTCCGCGAGTGACCGTCCCTCGAGCGGGGAGTTCGCCGGCACGTCGAACCATTCGATGTTGGTTCCGTTCCCCAGCGTCGTCGCTTTGTCATCGGTCTTGATCGGCTGGAAGTACGCCCCCTCGAGGATGGTTCCGACCGTCCGAGCGAGCTGGTCTGACAGTTCGAACAGCCGCTCTGAGTCGGCATCGTCGTCCGCTTTGAGGAACACGTCACGCCTGCCCGTGTTATGGATGACGATGACGAGCGTCTCGCCGTCCTCGAGGTCGATTTCGAACTTCTTCCCGACGCCGGGAAGATCGGTTTCGGTAATCGGCATACGTCAGTGGCTCTCGCAGTCCCTATTAAAACAATGCCTGGTCGCCCGCTCGAGACCCGTCGCTTGGCGTCGCTTTCGTGTCGCAGGGGAGAGACGCGGTCCGGCTTTCGATACTGTTAATCCACTCCAACAGAACGACCCCAACGAATGGTTTCCGAGGTAGTCCTCACTGTCGATCTCGCGATTATTCTGCTCGCGGCGACACTTGTCGGATTTATTGCAAAACAGACGGGCCAGCCGACGGTCATCGCCTACATCATTACGGGAGTGATCCTGGGACCGGCAGCCCTCGGCATCGTTGAAGTCACCGAGATGACGGAACTGCTCTCCGAGTTGGGGCTTGCGTTCTTGCTGTTTTTGCTCGGGATCAAGATGCGACTCGACGAGATTCGTCACGTCCTCGTCCCAATCGTCAAAATATCGATCCCACAGATGGCGGCGGTTGCCATCGTTAGCATGGGTGTCTCGATGGCACTCGGCTTTAGCCTCCTCGAGGCGTTTATTATCGGGCTCGCGCTGATGTACAGCTCGACGGCAGTCGTCATCAAGATGTTGACTGACAAGGACGACGCGACCTCCTTGCACGGCAAAATCGACGTCGGGGTGTTGCTCGTCCAGGACGTCGTCGTCGTTATTCTACTGGCTGTGCTGGCAGCCGGTCGACCCGACGATGTGGCCGAAATCGCGACGACGCTGGCCGTCGTGCTCACACTGGTTGCGATCATTACCGTCGCAGCGATCGGGGCCTCTCGCTATCTGTTGCCGGTCGTCTTCCGCCGTATCGCCGACAACAAGGAGGTCTTTTTCTTGATCGCCATCTCGTGGGCGTTCATCTTCGTGTTCGTCTCCGACAACATCAACCTCTTTCTCGCACCGCTTGGCATCGAGGCCTACATGTCCATCGAGATGGGGGCGTTCTTGGCCGGGCTGGCGATCGCCCAACTCCCCTACAGCAAGGAGCTCAAAGACCGTGTCAACCCGCTGACTGACCTGTTCGTCATGGTGTTTTTCGTCACGGTCGCACTGGATCTCGAGCCCAGTCAGTTGCTTGCCTACTCACAGGAAGCCGTCATCGCCGCGCTGGTGTTGATGCCCGCCAAATTCATCATCTTCTTCCTGCTGATCGACTGGCAACAGTTCAGCCTCGAGACGACGTTTCTGGGCAGCATCAACATGATGCAGATCAGTGAGTTCGGGATCATCGTCACCGCCGTCGCCGTCGAAGGGGGCTTCGTCGACGCGGAGGTGCTCGGCTTCGTCACCTTGCTCGCGCTGTTTACGATGAGTGCGTCGGTGTATTTCATCGAGTACAACCGCCAGCTGTTCGCCCGCCTCAGACCAGCACTCTCGCGGTGGGACACCGATGACGAGTTCGAGGGAGGCGGCCGGGAATACCGCGACCACGCCGTCGTTATCGGCTACGACGAGGTCACTCGTCGCGCCCTGCCGATCCTCGCAGACCACTACGACGACGTCGTCGTCGTCGATCGGACGGTCGAACACATCGAAACACTCGACGATGAGGGGTATGACACGATTTACGGTGATTTCCGGAATTCAACGATCCGGAAGGACGCGGCCCTGAAAAAGGCCGACTTCGTCCTCTCGTCGTCGGTCGAACCTGCAGTGAGCAAAGCACTGCTCAGAGAAGCTGACGAGGACGCGATCGTCTTCGTCGAAGCCGAGGAAGTCGACGACGCACACGACCTCTACGATCACGGTGCCCACTGTGTGATTATGAGCGACCATCTCGCTGCCGAACGACTCGCGGAATCGCTCGAGACGTATCTCGAAGACGAGGAGACGCTGATGGCAGCCATCGAGGAAGAACTCGAGCTGTTGCACCGCTCGGTGACGTTCCCGAGGGCGATCGACCGCGCTGGAGGTGAGACCGATGACTGACCTGCTCACCGCAGTCTCGATCATCTTCATCATCGCTGGCCCGTTCTTGCTGGTGGCAAACCGGTTCAAACTGCCGACGGTCCCGCTGTTGATTCTCGCGGGGATCATCGCGGGCCTGTTCATCGACGAAGGGGCCACGCTGGAACTTGCCCAGTACGGGATCGCGTTGCTCGTGTTCTCCTTTGGCCTCAGTATCCAGTTCTCCGCCGTTCGGACGGTGCTTGCAGACAGCGAAATCGCTGCGGTCGGACAGGTGTTCGTGGTTGGCTCACTCGGGGTTGGCTCTGGGCTCGTCCTTGGGGTTCCGCTCGCGGAATCGATCTACCTCGGAATCGCTGCGGCACTTTCCTCGACGATCGTTGGAACCGCACTGCTCGGGACGGTGATTCGACAGAACCTCGTCCACGGCCGGCTCGCTAAATCGATCCACTTCATTCAGGATCTGCTCGCGATCGTCTTCCTGCTCGTGTTGGGTGCCGGCACACTCGCTGCGGACCCGATCGCGACCCAGCTCGGCTACGGGCTCGCATTGCTCGCCGCTGCTGTGCTCGTCAACCGATATCTGTTCGATCTGATCGGGCGATTTGCCGGCGGCTCGGACGAGCTGATGATCATCAGTGTCATCTCACTGCTCGTGGTGTTTATCGGTGCAGCCGAAAGCGCCGGCATCTCGATCGTCATCGGCGCGTTCGCTGCCGGCCTCGCAGTCCGTCACGAGCCCACGGAGTATCTCGGCCTGTTCAACGGTCTCGAGTCAATCAAGGACTTCTTCATCGCGATCTTCTTCCTCACGGTCGGCGCGCTCGTGGCGTTCCCGACCCTCGAGAAGCTCCTTATCGCTGCTGTTCTCGTTGTTCTGACGGCAGTTGTGAAACCGGCGGTTGCGACAGCGATTCTGATGTACAAGGGGTACGAGGCGCGGTCGGCGACGCTAACCAGTTTGAGCACTGACCAAGTCAGCGAGTTCGCACTCATCATCGCGATCGAAGCGCTGCTGTTGGGCCTGCTCTCTCAGTCGGTGTTCGATGCGATCATCTTCGCCGCGGCCGTGACGATGATTACCTCGAGTGTGAGTCAACGCCATGACGAACGAATCCATCGGGCGCTGGCAAACCGTGGCCTGCTTAATGGCACCTACGGGAAAATCGACGAGTGGAGCGAGGTCCCCGAGACGATCTCTGACCACGTCATCATCGCTGGCTACGGTCGGCAAGGACGATTCCTGGCCGAGACCTGTGAACGGGTCGGACAGCCGTACGTCGTGATCGAGAACGATCCGAGCCGCCAGCGTACAGTCGCCTCCGAGTGTGCGGCGTTCGTCTTCGGCGATGCAATGGAGTCGTACAGCTGGGAGAAAGCGAACGCCGAGGATGCCAAACTCATCGTCTCGACGATCGATTCCGAGCCCGTTTCCAGGCGTCTCCTCTCGCTTGAGTTTTCGGCAGACGTTATCCTGCGGGAAAGCGATCGAGCGACGGCGCTAGAACTGTTCGAGGCAGGTGCACTGTACGTCAGTGTCTCGGAACTCCTCGCCGGGCAGCGGCTGGTCCAACAGCTTCAAGCCGTGTTAGACGGCGAGCTGACACCCGAGGAACTTCGCGACGAACAGCTGACTGACCTCGAGCCACGCACCAACCCGGTCTCCCAACGCCAGCGCTGACGGGACTGCGTTCGTCACGCTCGCAGACGAGGGAGCATCGATGGCTGGTCGTGCAACGCGACGAACTGGGGGCTGGTCAGTGGCTGATACCAGCACAACGAGGAGACAGCCGAAGCCGTCTCTCGTCAGACCGTCTCAATCCGTTTTGCCCCACCGGCCGCGACTCGCGAAGCCATGTCGCTCGAGGGCGTCGAAGTAGTCGAGGTGTTCGTCCTTGAGCGTCTCCGTGTCGGTCTTGTCGGTTCCGACAGCGTAGACGAGTTCTGTGAGATGATCTCCGGCAAGCACGTTCGGGACGCTCACGTAGGTCGCACCCTGCTCGAGTAACGCCTGCGCTTCCGCAGCGGTCTCCGATCGCAGTATCACGTCCGCGTCGGTCTCGACCTCGAGGACGGCCTCGGAGACGGGACGGTGGTCGACAGTCGAGACGACCAGTGACGCCTCACTGACGCGAGCTTTCGTCCACGGATAGGTGGACAGGGCATCGCCGAACACGTAGTTGTGACACTCCGCGCGCATGTCGTCCCAGAGCACGGGATCGTTGTCCATGACGACGTACTCGCGGCCGAGGCGTTCACAGGTTTCGACGACGCGACGTCCCTGCCGGCCGTAGCCGACGATGACGATGTGGTCCTCGAGATCGTCGTCGACCGCACTCCGGTCGTCGATCTTGCGCGTCTGTCGTCCGGAAACGAGCCGCTCGATGAGGGACCGATAGACCGGTTCCTCGTATCGTCTGGCAACCGACGTCAGGATCATCGTCGCAGCAGCCGCGAGGATGATCGCATCGAAAAGGGTCTCGGAGATGCTCCCGAGCAACAGCGCCTGAATCGCGATCACGAGCGAAAGTTCGCTGATCTGGTTGAGACTCGTACTCGAGAGGAACGCAGTTCGGGCGTCGTAGCCTTCGTAGACGAACGCGAACATGAGCACGAGTGGGTTGGCAACCAACACGAGAACGGTGAGCGCGAGCGCCACCACGAGCACGCTGGCACTGGGTATCGATACAAGTGCGCCGAGCGTGACGAAGAAGATCGCGACGAAGAAATCACGAATGGATGCGATCCCGTTTTGAACACCGAGCGCGGAGACGTCGTCGCCTCGAATCGCGATCCCAGCCGCGAACGCGCCGACGACGATCGAAACGCCGGCGAGTTCGGCCCCTGCAATGAACGCGATAAGGATCGAGATACTCCCCATCATCACGAGTTCGTCTGAGTCACCGGCAAGTCGGACGAGCAGCGGGAATCCGTGTCGGTAGACCAACAGCGCTATGAGCAGGAAAATCACGCCGTAGCCGATCTTCGAGGTCAGAAGCGTCGCGGTGTACTGTTCGGCCGAGAGAACCACGATCAGACCGATCGCGAGCAGATCGTCGAAGAAATGAACTGAGGAGGCGAGCCGGCCGTGAACGAGATTGCTTCGAATCTCCTGCTCGAGTTCGCGTGCGCCGACGATCGTCGAACTCAATGTCGCAGCGATCGCGAAGTAGACGGCGTTCTCGAGGCCGAAGCCGAACACGAGATGGGCCACGCCGAACGCGACCGGGCCGACAACGAGCAGCTGTGTGACGGCCGCCGTCTCGGCGTCTCTGAGCACTGACTCGACGGAACTGAAGTCCGTCCGGAAGCCGAACGTGAACACCAGAAACGCGATCCCCCACTGAGCGAGTTCGATAAGTTCGGGTTCCGCGACGATCGTGCCGGTGACCAGCCCCGCCAGCAGATAAAATGGGATCGGCGAGAGCGAGAACTGATTGGCGATCAGCAAGAACACGCCGGCCGTCACGAAGACGACCGCGAGTGCAGTGATCAGGTCAGTCATCGCTATCACCTTCCGACTCGACCCACTGCCACTGGCGATCGGTCGGATCACTGCGTGCCCGCCTGGTGATCCGTTCGATATCACGTTCGACTGCCTCGTCGAACGATGCCGGGTCGGAGACGTACCATTCGAGGTACTCGCTCAGCTTTTCGGCGGTCAGGTAGGTACTCATGATCACGTATGCTGCACCGCGGTCGTAGAGCTCGCGTGCGTCGTCGATCCGCTCGGCCTCGACGAAGACGGTCGCGTCGTCGCTCACCTCATTGAGCAGCGCCTTGTTCACGTCCAACTGGACGGTCGAACTCAGGACGAACGAGGCGTTTTTCAGATTTGCCTCCTTGCGAATCTCGCCATGACGGAAGTCGCCGTAGATGGCGTCGTATCGCCCTTCCTCCTCGAGTTCCTCGATATGGTCCGTCCGGCGGTCGATGATGACGACGTCCTCGTATTTGTCCTCGAGCAACGGCAACACCTGCTGGGTGACCTCGTCGTAGCCGATGGCGATAGCGTGATCGTCGTACGATTTCAGCTCAACATCGCTTTTGGATTTGGACTCGAAGCGGCTGAACCACGGCTTCGCCCGTGCGTAAATCGTGTGGTTGTAGTTGATGATGTACGTCGAGACGCTCATCGTCATGAGCGCCATCAGGCTCAGATAGCCGAGGACGTCCGTGCCGATATAGCCCTGCTGGACTGCAAGCGCACCGACGACCAGCGAGAACTCACTGACCTGCACCATGTTGATCGCCCCGAGGAAGGAGGTTTCGACGCTGAAATCCTCTCGGTCGATCAGATAGAACATGATCCAGAAGTTGCCGACCATCAACACCACCGAGGCG
The DNA here is from genome assembly GCF_041821125.1 of Natronorubrum sp. A-ect3. Lineage (NCBI taxonomy): Archaea > Methanobacteriati > Methanobacteriota > Halobacteria > Halobacteriales > Natrialbaceae > Natronorubrum > Natronorubrum sp. A-ect3. Next base: position 152,075 of record NZ_JBGUBB010000001.1, read on the forward strand.
ATGATCGCCTCGAGCCAGTAGGCAAGCAGGTCGTCTGCTGCGAGTCGAAGCCCGATGCTGGCGAAGAAGACGAGGATAAAGAAGTCCGTGATCGGCGTAATTCGGTCCTCAAGTTCCTTGCTGTAGGGCAACTGGGCGAGACTGATACCGGCGAGGAATGCTCCGACCTCGAGGGAGAGATCGAACTGCTCGGAGACGGCAATAAAGAGAAACGCCCACGCAATGGAGACGACGAGGAAAACGTCCTTGTTGTCCGCGATTCGGCGGAACAGTTTCGGTAGGAGATATCGGGAAGACGCGATCGAGAAGAGACCGATAAAGGTCATCATGACGGCGATAACGCCGAGTGTGGTTGCGATTTCGCTTGCGCTGCCAAGTTCGTCGGCACCGAGCAAGGCAAGGATGATAACGAGATAGATGTCCTGAACGATGAGGACGCCGACGTCGATCTTCCCCGGCAGCGCGGTGATCTCGTCTTTGTCGGTCAAGATCTTGACAATGATTGGCGTCGCGCCGAAGACGGTCGCCAACGCGATGATGACGACTTCAGTCGGGTCGAACCCGAGCGCCCACGCGACTGCGAGTGCGAGTGCTGTCTGGAGGATCGTCTGCCAGACAGCGATGTTGATGATCGGGCGTAAAATCTCCCGAATGTCGTCGAATCGCATCTTCATCCCGAGCAAAAAGAGCAAGAATCCGAGCCCGAGTTCGGCCATGCTCTCGACGAGCCCCTCCTCGGTGACGATGTCGAACATCACCGGGCCGAGGATCAGCCCCGTCAGAATGTAGGCGATGATCGTCGGCTGGCCCGTCTGGCGGGCGATCAGGCCAACGATCGTCGCAACGACGATAATAATCGCAAAGTCAGCCGCGAGGGCAATTTCACTCATTAATGAGTAGTTCACTCGCGCATAGGTTCACTGCTGTTATTATACGTTGTCTTCTCCGTCGGAAAGCGGTCGTATACGACCGTGTATTTCTCATACGATCTGCGGCCTCGATCTCTCCGGTGGCCTCGCAGGGCGGTCGCGGGTCCACCGACACTGACTGACAGCCGTCCGTCTCAGTTGGCCAACCCTTCGATCAGAAACGTCGCGGACGCGAGATTCGTCGCCAGCGCCGTATCGTGAACGTCACAGATCCGCAGCAGGGCCGAGATGTCAGGCTCGTGAGGCTGGGCGCGAAGCGGATCTCGGAGGAAGACGATCCCATCGAGTTTGTTTTCGGCGACCTCCGAACCGATCATCAGGTCCCCACCAAGTGGCCCCGACTCCTTGCGCTCGACCTCGAGGTCGGTTGCCTCCATCAGCCGTTTGCCGGTCGTCCCGGTTGCGATCAGCTCGTAGTCACGCAACTGGGCTTCGTGGGTCTGTGCAAACTCGAGGAGATCCGGCTTCTTTTCGTCGTGGGCGATAAGTGCGACGCGAGTCATATCGGATCGTTGATCCCCGGGATGATAACTATGTGTGGCGTGACCAGTCCCTGTTCGTCCGCCCTCGAGCGGAGCCGAACGTTTTTCGTGGCTGCTCGCCCGACCACTCGCCATGACAGATTCCGAGCCGAGCGCCCATCACGTTGGTATCACCGTCAGCGATCTCGAGGAGATCCTCCCGTTCTATCGGGACGTCCTCGGACTCGACGTTATCACCCGATTCAGCGTCGGTGGCGAGGCCTTTTCCGAGGGTGTCGGCGTCGAGAACGCACGCGGCGAGTTCGCCCATCTCGACGCGGACGGCTGTCGAATCGAACTCATCGAGTACGAGCCGCAAGCGCGGGACTCGCCAGCCGCTGGTCTCAACCAGCCCGGGGCAACCCACGTCGGGCTCTCAGTGGACGACCTCGAGGCCTTTCATGACGCCTTACCCGAAGACGTTTCGACGATCAGTGAGCCCCAGACCACCGAAAGCGGAACGTCGATCCTGTTTCTGCGCGATCCAGAGTCGAATCTGATCGAAATACTCGAGAGCTAAGCGAGCCCCGAACTCGTTTCGAAAACTCAGCCGGTTCCTGCTCACGCGAGCGTCGATCGGACTTCCTCGACGGGGACGTCACAGTTCGAACAGACGTGCTTTTCGGCGGCGATGTAGACGGTTCCACACGTCGAGCAGTGAAAGAGATTGCCGGGTGCGTCCGGGTTCGTGGCCGACTGATCGTCCGTCGCCTCGTCGGCGGTGTCGTCTGCCGGCGTGTCGTCGGCAGCGAACAGTGTCGAGCGGATCCGATCTCGGATTCGGCCGATTGGAGAGGAAGAACGTCTGTTGGTTCGAATAGTCATGCGGTAGGTTTCGATTATATTCGCGAAGTAGTTGCTGTCTAAAGTATTTGGGAGTGGACCTGCCGAGACGCACAACTGCTCGAGTCGAGAGCGTCGAATACGGGTCGCTTCGGTGGCGTATCCGTCGGATCTGTCTTTGCGGGTCACGTGTGGTTACTGTGTACGTATACCGAGACGTCTCGAGAGCGGCCGAGCTCTCGAACGCGTCCGAGTGCTCTTTGACTCCGGCCGAGAGTATAGCAACCTTTTCGACCGTCGGGGGACCACTCGCTCGCATGAACTTCTTCGACCGCTTGCACGACCGTATTCGGACGGTCAACAGCGTCGTCAGCGTCGGACTTGATCCCGACCCGTCACGTATTCCTGACCATCTCCAGGAGCACGACCTCCCGCGGTGGGCGTTCAACCGCCGGATCATCGACGCCACCCACGAACACGCGGCCGTCTACAAGCCGAACGCCGCCTTTTATGAAGACCCTGACGGCTGGCGTGCACTCGAGGAAACGATCGCCTACGCCCACGGCAAGGACGTCCCCGTCTTGCTCGACGCGAAACGAGCCGACATCGGGAACACGACCCGCCAGTACGCCGAGATGCTCGAGACCGTCGACGCGATCACGGTCAACCCGTATATGGGCCGAGACTCGCTGCAGCCGTTTCTCGCAGACGAGGAATCAGGCGTCTTCATCCTCTGTCGAACCTCGAACCCCGGCGGTGCGGACATTCAGGATCTCGAACTCGAAACCGGCGAACCCGTCTACGAGCGCGTAGCCGCGCTGGCCGATCTCTGGAACGACAACGACAACGTCGGCCTCGTCGTCGGTGCGACAAAACCCGAAGAACTCGAGGAGTTGCGCGAGCAGGTGCCGGAGCTGCCGTTTCTCGTGCCCGGTGTTGGCGCACAGGGTGGCGATGCCGAAGCCGCAGTTGAGTACGGCCTCGCAGACGGCGTCGGGCTGGTCAACTCCTCGCGTGGGATCATCTTCGCGGGCGAAGAGCAGGGCGAGGAGTTCGCCCACGCCAGCGGCCAGGCCGCAAAACGGCTGAAAAAGCGGCTGAACCAGTACCGACCGTAACGAAATCTTGTGTCTCAGACGAACGAGCTGAATCGAATGCTCACGATGACTGTGAGGAGTGCCGCGCCAAGCAGCATTCCAAGGACGACTTTTGTTTCTACTCTCATATGAATGGACAGGCGTGTCCGTGTCAGTCGGTTTGCTCGTGGCCCGGCGCAACCACGCGGCCTGCGATTCGGCCGTCGACGACGCGACCGAGGAGTTCGACCTCGACTGGCTCCGTCGGCGGTCGGTCATCGAGTTCCTCGAGTCCCTCGACGACCGCGATATCCATCGGACTCGAGGCGTGTGGATGGTCAGCGACGAGTCGGCCGTCGCGTTCCTCGAGGAGAAGTTCAAACCGGTCACCGATCGCGAGCGATTCGTCGAGTAGATCACGAATAGATGTCATAGCGGCCTCACAGGCGGTGGATATCCACGTCGTCGGACTGGTGGCTGGGGTCTGCCTGTGTGACACAGTCGACACAGAGCCCATGCGCTTCCTTGTAGTGGACTGAACAGGCGAGCGTGCCACAGTTTTGACACTGCTCTTCGGCGGGTCGTGACTCACAGATCTGGCAGAGACCGCTGACGCTCATGATCGAGGTAGGGCCTCGAGTCTCTTGAAACCGGGGCTGGAACTGCGCCGTCGCGGTCGACGAACCCGACGGCTGTGCGACACTTCGTTTCAGCCTCTGTGATAGAACGATGCCCGCTGAAACGATACTACTATGTTCTATGTTCACAATGTACGGGAAGGCTTTTGCCATGTGGGACACTACCGGGGCACATGAGCCGTGACCGGGCTCTTCTCAAGCGAGCCCTGGACCGTGGCGAACAGGACGGTGGCAACGTCGAATTCAAAGAGCGACTCTCACGAGACGTCCACCTCGAGGGTGGACGACGAGAGAGTTTGGCCGCACAACTGCGCCACCGACTGCTCTCCGGCGATGGCGAGGCGACCTACGTCGTTGGTGTAACGGACGACGGTGGTCTCGCTGGGATCGATCCGGACACGTTCGCCGAGACGATGGACGTTCTCTCGCTGCTCGCCGAGGAAGCCGACGCACACATCGACGACGTCCAGACGTGGGGCGTCGATGACGGCCTCGTCGGCATCGCGATCATCCAGGAAGGTGGCGTCCTCGAGACGGACGATGAACACGTCGTCGTCGGCACTGCGGGTCACGTCGACCACGGCAAGAGTACACTCGTTGGATCGCTCATCACTGGCACGCCGGATGACGGCGACGGTGCCACACGCAGCTTCCTCGACGTCCAGCCCCACGAGGTCGAACGTGGCCTCTCGGCTGACCTCTCCTATGCCGTCTACGGCTTCGATGGGGACGGCCCGGTCCGGGTCCGAAATCCGAATCGCAAGACAGACCGAGCAGCAGTCGTCGAAGAAGCAGACCGACTCGTCTCCTTTGTCGACACCGTCGGCCACGAGCCGTGGCTGCGGACGACCATTCGCGGCCTCGTCGGCCAGAAACTCGATTACGGCCTGCTCGTCGTCGCCGCCGACGACGGCCCGACCCGAACCACGCGCGAACATCTCGGCGTCTTGCTCGCCACCGATCTCCCGACGATCGTCGCGATCACGAAAACTGACGCCGTCACCGACGAGCGCGTCGAAGAGGTCGAACGCGAGGTCGAACGCCTCCTGCGCGAGGTTGATAAATCGCCGTTGCGGGTCACCCGTCACGGCGTCGACGCTGCCATCGACGAGATCGGTGAGCGCGTCGTCCCGATCGTCGAAACCAGCGCGATTACGATGGACGGCCTCGAGACGCTTGACGAACTGTTCGACCGCCTGCCAAAGACGTCCCAGGACACCGGCGAGTTCAAGATGTACGTCGACCGGAGCTACTCGGTAACCGGCGTCGGCGCGGTCGCCTCGGGGACGGTGATGTCCGGCGAGGTCGAAGCCGGCGACGAACTCTTACTCGGCCCGATGCCCGACGGCCGCTTCCGGGAGGTCGAAGTCCGCTCGATCGAGATGCACTACCACCGTGTCGACAAGGCTCAGGCGGGTCGGATCGTCGGCATTGCACTCAAAGGCGTCAAAGAGAGCGCCATCGACCGCGGCATGGTCCTGTTGCCACGCGACGCCGATCCCAGCCCGGTTCGGGAGTTCGAGGCCGAAGTGATGGTACTCAACCATCCCACCCGGATCGGCGAGGGGTACGAACCAGTCGTCCACCTCGAGACGATCGGTGAGGCCGCCGTGTTCTCCCCCGAAAACGGTCGCCTCTTGCCGGGTGACACCGGCGAAACCATGGTCCGGTTCAAGTTCCGCCCGTATCTCATTGAAGAAGGTCAGAAGTTCGTCTTCCGCGAAGGTCGCAGCAAGGGCGTCGGGACAGTGACCGATGTCCATCCGATCGATTGACGCTGCCGCTTTTTTGCGCCCTGTCCGTCTGAATCGCCCCGGCTACAGGTCGAACGACTCGACGAGCAACTCCTCGTCCGTCTCGCCATGGACGTACGTCGGGCCGCCGATGACGTCGATCGTCACCTTTGCGGGCGCGAAGAGATCCGATGGCACTTCTGTGAAATCCCACTCGAGATCGTCAAAGATCTCTCCGAACGGCCGGCCGTGGCCCTCGGCGGCCGTCGACGGCACCGAGTCGAAGATATCGGCGTCCTCACGGACCGTCAGGTGTGCCGTGCCGCCGTAGGCGATCGCGTCGTTCGTGCGTGCGATGGCAGTCCGCTCGTCGCCAGCGACGGGCGCGACCGGTGCCCGTCCCGTCGCCGAGACGATGTCCATCGGATCGTAGCCCAGTTCCGAGAGGCGGAACGTCGCGAGTTCGGCTGTGCGAGCGGCGTTCGTGATCGATCCGACGTGACTTGCGGTCGGGTACGCAAGCAGGAAGACACCGCTGGTCTCGACTTCGGCGAGGTCAGCGACCTGTTCAGCGGCGGCTTCAGTCGGGTCCTGATCCGTTTCGACAGCCAGCGCCGTCAGATCGAATGCGTCCGTGTAGCCGACGCGGCGGAACTCAGACTCCTCAGCCACGAGCGCACGTGCCGGACCGCTGCCAAGCCCCTCGAAATCCTCGGTTGTTAGCTCCCAGCCCGCCTTCTGCGAGCAGAGCAGCGACAGCGCCGGCTGATCCGTCGAGAGTTCGACGAACGGAATCGGCGCGCCACCGAGTTCGCCGAGGTCGTGACTCGGCGTTGCCATCCCTGCTGTCTGAATCTCCGTCAGCAACAGCCCTGCCTCGATCCCGCCGGCGAACTCGAGTCCGAAGTCGAGTACTGTCGCCTCGTTTTCGAGATCGTAGCCACCGATGTTCAGCTCCTCGGCGTACTCGAGGGCCTCGTCGACCAGCTCGATCGCCATCCGATTGAGACTTTCCATAGCGGAGGATTCGCCCTCCGACCTAAAACAGTTTGTCAGTTCGTGTCCGCAGCCGTCGTCGCTGCTCATCGACTGCACCGCCATACTGTCTGCGGTAATGTATTTCCAACACGACCGCGAGCAGTCCTGCGGTCGTGCCGGGACATCGGCACAGCAAACCGTATCAGGTCGCCACGTCGTAGCCCGCGTCTTCGATCGTTCCGCTAACCGTGATCTCGTCAACCGTCGCCTCATCGTGTTCGACGTACACCTCGCCCGCCTCGTGGTCTGCCGTCGCTGACGCGACCCCCTCGAGCGCTTCGAGCGCGTCGGTCACGTTTGCCTCACAGCCATCACACGCCATGCCGGTCACCTCGAGTGTTGTCTGTTTCATACACAGCCGTCACCACTCGAGTAGATTGAGTCTTCTGCTCGCGGTCGATTACGTACGAAATCCTCAACTCGTGATACAACGAGGCGTCTCCGCGCTCGAGGCGCTAGGACTTCTCGGATGTCGCCGGCCGGCCGAGATGGTCCTCGACAGCCTCGACTTTCGCTGACGCGGTTGTCTCCTGTGTACGCTTGTCGTCGATCTTCAATACCGTGCTCACGCGGTCGCCGTCGACCGCCTCGTGGGCCGCCTGCGCGGCCGCGAACAGCTCCCCGATCTCGTCGGCCTCGATCACCGTCCCCATCGGGTTCGTCTCGTAGGCCACGTCGTACGCCTCGAGTGCATCGACGGCCTTTGCGACCTCGCCGGACATACTCCCCTCGGTCACTGGTGCCACACTCAGTAGTGCAACGACTGTCATCGCTCGTACTGAGGATCGGAACGCCCCTAAATCCGACCCCTCGTTTCCACAACGGGAACTCGACGGAGGAACTCAACACAGCGGTACAGAACGAGCAGCGACGCTCGTGGCGTCGTGGCTGCTGGGAAGCACACGAGACGATTACTCGACCTGGGGGCGCGGACAGTTAATCAGTTCGTCTTCGATGAACGACTCGAGTCCGTCGGCGGGTAGATGATGACGTCTCCGTTGGCGTAGACGTACACCTCGTACTCGAGGGCGGTGAAGGCGACGTGACCGCCCGTGCGCTCGGTGCCGTCTGCCTTTTTTCTGAAGAGTCGGTCGAGTGCGTCGGGATCGACGCTATCGTACAGTGAGAACTCGCCCTGTGAGACGTCGGTGTCCGCAATCGACGCAAGTGCATGGACGATCGTCGTCGTAATCGTCGCAGTGCCGTCGATATCGTGGTGGAAGACGTAGCGATCGTTCGTCTGATCGTACTGAATGTCGTCCGTGTCGTCGGTGGATGTGAGTTCAGTTTCCATAGGAGGTCTGCGAGTTCGGGCGTCTATCATTTCTTAGCCCTTCATGGTATAAAAGCCAATCGTAGACAACATTCGTAACTGTCTCTGACTGAAATGCTGCCTAATAGTTCAAAAATAGCCATTCTCTGTTGTCAATGACCGTCGTATTTACTGACTGGCTAGTGACATCAACGAATACGTCCTGTGTGCTCGTCTCTGCTATCGTGGTCGCTCGTGGGATTGAAGGCAAAACACTACGCTGGCTGACGTTGACTCACGTGAAACAGCTCGCTCGCTTCGATCGACGCTGTGACAGACTTGCTTCGAATCCAGGTTCGCATTCCAGAATTCGACGCGTACTCACGACACGCTTCGCGGTCGCTTGTGGGATTATATTTAGAGAAGTGCGCTGGCTGGAGTCTGACCCCCTCCTGAGAACCTGCTTGCTACGTTCGCAGGACCGAAGTCTGCTTCAAATTCGAGAACGATTTGCACTGAACAGATGACTCGCTACGCTCGTCGTTACAGTTCAATGAAAATGCGCTGGCTGGGATTTGAACCCAGGTTGTGACCATGGCAAGGTCACGTGATACCACTACACTACCAGCGCGTACTCACTCGGTCTCGAGTGCATTCGGATGGAGTTGCTACGTCTATTTATAAATGTCGAAACGAAAACCGCCCGCTCTGTGCCACGTTGCAATCAGTCTCTCGGTTAGAACTCGAGCCACCACAACCTCCGTTTCGACCTGTTCGTACAACTGCCGGTACAGCTCGTCGGCATCGTCTGCTCTCGAATCGCGCTGGCTATCGTAGCCACTGCACGTCACAGAACATCGAGGAGAAAGCCCACGACTTCAGTCGTGTGGAGGATGTCAATCTAGGATTTGGGCCGATCCTGAGAATCGACTCGTGTTCCTCACAGAACCGAAGGCTGCTTCAAACCCAGATTCGCATTCCAGAATTCATCGCCTACTCACGACACGGTTCGCAGTCGCTCGTGGAATTGAGTTCAGAGAAATGCGCTGGCTGGGATTTGAACCCAGGTTGTGACCATGGCAAGGTCACGTGATACCACTACACTACCAGCGCCCTGTTGCGTACTTACACCTACACCGGCTGGGATGTATAAGGGTTGCGAACCGGGAGCAGTATGGGTGTTCACGACGTACCATGTGGCGTCGACACAGCGTTTCACCGACTCGTGTGCACACGCGTAGAAGAGATATATTCGGGTTTCCAGTCACACCATCGGCTCGTCATTTGAGACTCCCTGTATGTCCTGATTTCCCACGTGTGAGGCGTTCACAGCCGCAATCGAATCCGCTATCCTTTTACGATGGTATCGGCAACACATCGCTACAGTCTAGTGACGCGGCGCCGAAGCGTCTCGGCATGACCGTCAGCATACTCGTCCCGTCGTCGCTCACCCGTGAAGCCGAGGACAAACGCGAGGCAACTCGCAAACTCGGATACGTCGCCCGCGCGGCGACGATCTTTCGGGCTGATCGCCTGGTCGTCTACCCGGATCGGGAAGGCGAAACAGGCAGATTCGACGGCGGGTTCGTAAGCACCGTCTTGCGGTACGCCGCAACACCACCATACCTCCGAAACGAGGCGTGGGGGATGCGGGACGAACTGGAGTATGCGGGCATCTTGCCGCCGCTCCGCGCCATGTCACAGACCGGCTCCGAATCTACCGGTTCGGGGTCGTCAAGACAAGGAATCGTGACCGAGGTCGGACCTGAAGGGCGCGTCCGGGTCAATTGCGGCTTGCAACACCCGATCTCCCTCAACGTTCCTCCGAAAATGGAGGTCGACGAGGGGGAGCGCGTGACCGTCAGGATCTCTTCGCGACGACCGGTCCGAGCGAAACTCGAGGACAAACCCCTCCCGGGGCTGTCAGTCGAGCGGACGGACCTTTCCGCAGCACTCGGCCGTGAGGACGCTGGCGTCTGCATCGCCGCTTCCCGATTCGGTGAAGAGCTCACCGTCGGGCGGCTTGGGACGCTGGCCGGACGCATCGATCGTGACGGGCTGACTGTCGCGTTCGGTGCGCCCGAGAGAGGGCTGCCGGATATCCTCGGAATCGAGGCATCAGCTGTCAACGCGTCGTCGGGACAAGGCGACGCGGCCGAATCGTCCACTGGGGACGACACAGCCGATGACGGAGTCGAACCCACAGCCGATCCAGGGTTCGACCTCTGGCTAAATACGGTTCCGAATCAGGGCAGCGAGGTTGTGCGAACGGAAGAAGCTCTGTTCGCCACCCTCGCTCCCCTCTCACTGCAAGAGTGATAGAATGCCACAACCAAACGCACCACGCAAAGGCTCACTCGGGTTCGGCCCACGACAGCGGGCGACCAGCGAGGTCCCACGCTTTAACTCGTGGCCGGACGACGACGGACAGCCGACGCTCCAGGGTTTCGCGGGCTACAAGGCCGGTATGACCCACGTCGTTATGGTCGACGACAAAGCGAACTCGCCGACCGAGGGAATGGAAGAGACCGTTCCCGTGACGATCGTGGAGACGCCGCCAATGCGCGCCGTTGCTCTGCGAGTGTACGAAGACACACCGTATGGTATGAAGCCACTGACTGAGGTCTGGACCGACGAGTTCGTACCCGAACTCGATCGCGTGCTGGACCTTCCCGGTGACGATTACGATGTCGATGCCGCCACGGACGAACTCCGTGGCTACCTCGAAGAGGGACGCATCGACGACGTTCGCGTCATCACCCACACGGTACCGGGGGAGGTTCCCTCGATGCCGAAGAAGAAACCGGACGTGATGGAAACGCGCGTCGGCGGCGGCTCTATCGAAGAGCGCGTCGACTTCGCCCTCGAGACCGTCGAGGACGGTGGCGAACACGTCATGAACGACATGTTCCGTGCCGGCGAGTACGTCGACGCAAGCGGCGTCACGAAAGGGAAAGGGACGCAGGGCCCCGTCAAGCGATGGGGCGTCCAGAAACGCAAGGGCAAACACGCCCGGCAGGGCTGGCGTCGCCGCATCGGCAACCTCGGCCCCTGGAACCCATCCCGCGTCCGCTCGACGGTCCCACAGCAGGGACAGACGGGCTACCACCAGCGGACGGAACTGAACAAGCGCCTCGTCGACATCGGCGACGGCGCAGACGCGACGGTCGACGGTGGCTTCGTCAACTACGGCGAAGTCGATGGACCGCACGCGCTGATCAAGGGCTCGCTCCCCGGGCCAAACAAGCGTCTCGTACGCTTCCGCCCGGCGATCCGACCCGGAGACCAGCCGCGCCTCGATCCCGAGGTGCGCTACGTCTCCACCGCATCCAACCAGGGATAACACATGGAAGCAACAGTACGCGACCTGAACGGCGACGAAACGGGCTCTGTCGAGCTCCCGGCGGTCTTCGAGACCACATACCGCCCGGACCTGATCGCCCGCGCCGTTCGTGTCGCCCAGGCAAACCGGAAGCAGGACTACGGTGCCGACGAGTTCGCTGGCAAGCGCACGCCGGCTGAATCGTTCGGTAGCGGCCGCGGTATGGCCCACGTCCCACGCCAGGATGGACGCGCACGACGCGTTCCTCAGGCTATCAAAGGACGAAAGGCCCACCCACCAAAGGCCGAAAAAGACCAGTCCGAATCGATCAACACGAAAGAAAAGAAGTTGGCCGTCCGCAGCGCCATCGCGGCAACGACGGACGCCGAAATCGTCGCCGACCGTGGTCACGAGTTCGACGAGGACGCCGAGATCCCGGTCGTCGTCGACGACGAGTTCGAGGACCTTCAGAAGACGAAGGAAGTCGTCTCGTTCCTCGAGGCCGCTGGTCTCGAGGCCGACATCGAACGTGCCGACGAAGGTCGAAGCGTCCGATCCGGACAGGGGAAAGCCCGTGGCCGGAAGTACAAGACGCCGACGTCGATCCTCTTTGTCACCTCGAGTGAGTCCGGCCCATCCCGTGCGGCCCGGAACCTCGCTGGTGCCGATGTCACGACGGCTGCAGAGGTCAACGCAGAGGCACTCGCACCCGGCGCACAGCCGGGTCGACTGACTGTCTGGACCGAAAGCGCACTCGAAGAGGTGGCAGACCGATGAGTTCGATCATCGAACACCCACTGGTCACGGAGAAGGCGATGAACGACATGGACTACGAGAACAAGCTCCAGTTCGTCGTCAACCCCGACGCCACCAAACCCGAGATTCGCGACGAAGTCGAAGCTCGCTTCGACATCTCGGTCGCTGACGTCAACACCCAGGTAACGATGAAAGGCAAGAAGAAAGCGACAATCAAACTGTCCGAGGACGACGACGCTCAGGAAGTCGCCTCCCGGATCGGGGTGTTCTAAGAATGGGACGACGCATTCAAGGACAACGACGCGGACGCGGGACATCGACGTTCCGTGCCCCATCCCATCGCTACAAGGCGAAACTCGACCACAAAAAGGAAGAAGACGACGACGTCATTCGCGGGACGGTCGTCGACATCGAACACGACCCGGCTCGGTCCGCACCGATCGCCGCTGTCGAGTTCGAAGACGGCGATCAGCGACTCATCCTCGTTCCTGAGGGTGTCGCCGTCGGCGAGGAGATCCAGGTCGGTGTTTCCGCTGAGATCAAACCCGGGAACACGCTCCCGCTCGCGGAGATCCCCGAAGGGGTTCCGGTCTGTAACGTCGAGGCAAACCAGGGCGACGGCGGTCGATTCGCTCGCGCCTCCGGTGTCAACGCAGACCTGATTACCCACGACCGCAACGCAGCGGTCATCCAGCTCCCAAGTGGCGAGGTCAAGCGCCTCGATCCGCAGTGCCGTGCAACCATCGGCGTCGTCGCTGGTGGTGGCCGAACGGAGAAGCCGTTCGTCAAGGCAGGGAACAAGTATCACAAGATGAAATCGCGCGGGACGAAGTATCCACGCGTCCGTGGTGTCGCGATGAACGCCGTCGACCACCCATTCGGTGGCGGTGGCCGCCAGCACCCCGGCAAACCAAAGTCCGTCTCGCGGGACGCCCCGCCAGGACGGAAGGTCGGTGACATCTCGTCCCGACGCACCGGTCGAGGTGGCAACAAATGAGTCAGGAGTACCGAACCGGCCGTGAAGGTGAGTTCACCTACCGCGGCTACACGCTCGACGAGCTGCAGGAGATGGAGCTCGAAGAAGTTGCAGAACAGCTACCCGCTCGCAAGCGGCGAAGTATCAAACGCGGTCTCTCTGTCGAGAAGCAGAAGCTCCTCGAGAAGGCCCGCGAAAAAGACGAGGAAGAGACAGCGAACGCGCCGATTCGAACCCACCTTCGGGATATGCCGATCCTGCCGGAGTTCGTCGGCCTGACCTTCGAGGTCTACAACGGCCAGTCGTTCGAGCGCGTCCGTGTCGAACCCGAGATGATCGGACACTATCTCGGCGAGTTCCGACTGACCCGGACGTCCGTCGAGCACGGACAGGCCGGTATCGGTGCGACTCGATCCTCGAAGTTCGTCCCACTGAAGTGATCACCGTATGGGAATCAACTACTCAGTCGACGCAGACCCGGACACAACCGCGAAAGCGATGCTCCGAGAGCGTCACATGAGCCACAAGCACAGCAAAGAGGTCGCCCGCGAACTCAAGGGCCGTACCGTCGAGAACGCCCAGGCGTACCTCCAGGATGTCATCGACCAGAAGCAGTCGGTCCCATTCAAGTCCCACAACACCGGCGCGGGTCACCGCTCCGATATTGAGGGCTGGGACGCCGGCAAATACCCCGAGAAGGCCTCTGAAGCGTTCCTCGACTTGCTCGAGAACGTTGAGTCCAACGCGGACCACCAGGGCTTCGACGGCGCATCGATGGAGATCGCCCACGTCGCCGCCCACAAAGTCGGCGAATCAGTCGGCCGCAAGCCCCGCGCAATGGGACGTGCGTCCGCCTGGAACACGCCGCAAGTGGACGTCGAAATCGTGGTCGAAGAAACTGAGGACGACGAGGAAGATAACTAATGGCTGACGAACACCAGTTCATCGAAAACGGCCTCCAGCGGTCACAGATCGACGAGTTCTTCCAGGAAGAGCTCGGCCGCGCAGGCTACGGTGGCATGGACGTCGCCAAGACGCCGATGGGTACGCAGATCGTCCTCAAGGCCGAAAAGCCCGGGATGGTCATCGGCAAAGGTGGCGAGAACATCCGGAAGGTCACGACGGCTCTCGAGGAGAAATTCAACCTCGAGGACCCACAGATCGACGTGCAGGAGGTCGAAGAACCCGACCTGAACGCACGGATCGTCGCTGATCGACTGGCCAACGCACTCGAGCGTGGCTGGTACTTCCGGAAAGCCGGTCACACGACGATCGACCGCATCATGGAAGCCGGCGCACTTGGCGCCGAGATCGTCCTCTCCGGAAAGGTCACGGGCGCACGATCGCGCGTCGAGAAGTTCAACCGTGGCTACATCAAGCACAACGGCGAACCCGCCGAAGAGGTCGTCGACCACGGCCAGGGCGTCGCAGTGATGAAACTCGGTACCATCGGGGTCAACGTCAAGATCATCCCACCAGGTGCCAAGCTTCCCGACGACTTCGCCGTCTACGAAGACATGGACCCCGAGGAAGTCGTCCCTGACGCCGTCGAGGCCAACGAGGCAGAGGGTGTCGAGGAACTCCTCGAGGGCGAACCCGAAGCGGCCGAGGCAGCCGACGCCGGCGCCGAAGCTGCGGCCGACGAGGCCGTCGAGACGGACGCCGAGGATGACCTCGATGAAGACGTCGTCGAGGAAGTCATCGAAGCCGAAGTCGACGACGAAGAGGAAGTCGACGTCCCAGACGAGTCCCCAATCGAGGAAGACCTCGATGAACTCGAGGAAGACGTCGAAGCGGAAGCCGAAGAACTCGTCGCGGAGATGGAAGACGAGGACGACGAGGGAGGTGACGCCTGATGGCGATTCTCCACGTCGAAGAGATCCGCGACATGACGCCTGCAGAACGAGCAGAGGAGCTCGAAGAACTCGAGACGGAGCTGCTGAACCAGAAGTCCGTTCTCGCAGCCGGTGGTGCACCGGAGAATCCGGGCCGCATCGGCGAACTAGGTACCACCATCGCGCGGATCAAGACGATCCAGCGTGAGGAAGGCGACCTCGACGAAGAGTAATCGAACAATGGCACTGACACCTGAGACCCTGCCGCGACACGAACTCAATGGGCTCCCCGTGCGAGTCGTCGAGAGTGACGACGATTCGCGAGTGGGCCTCGAGGGCCGCGTCGTCATCGAGACGACCAACACCCTTTCCATCGAGATTCGGAACGGTGGCGAGTCTCGGGTCGTGATGGTGCCGAAGTCGGGCTCGACGTTCGAGTTCGCGATCACAGATGACGCCGCCGACTTCCCAAAGGAGTCGGGGACCATGTCCAAACTGGCCGACACTCAACCTGCGGGCACCGAGCAATCGGACGCCGCAGACAGCGCCGGCGAGGATGTGGCCTACGTTACGGTCGATGGCTCGCGACTGCTCTCACGCCCTGCCCGACGCACGGAAACTAGTGGTGATTCACCATGGCAATAGGACTAGACGTTGAAACCCCTCCGGAACCCGAAAACCCGGAGGAATACGACTACAAGACGTGTCCGTTCTACGGCGAGCTTCCCGTTCGAGGACAGATCCTCGAAGGGCAGGTCGTCTCGACGGACATGGACAAGACCGTAGTCGTCGAGCGAGAGTACGATGTGGCGGTTCCAAAATACGACCGCCTCATGAAACGACGCTCGCGCATCCCGGCACACGTACCGGGCGTGCTCGAGCCGCTCTCGGTCGGTGACTCGGTCAAGATCGCAGAGACCCGACCACTGTCGAAGACGAAATCGCACGTGGTCGTCGAAATAACTGAAGAAGCAACTGCAGCCGACGTCGCCGAGCTGACCGGCGAAAGCGAGCCGGACCCACAGCTTTCGGCCGACGACCTCGGCGGCAGCAACGAGGGTGATGAGTGATGGAGGCAATGAAAGCCGACGTCACCCAGGGACTCAAGAAAGGGTCGCTGGTCACGTGTGCCGACAACACTGGCGCACGCGAACTCAAAGTCCTCAGCGTCGCGGGCTACCACGGCACCAAGAACCGCCAGCCAAAAGCGGGACTCGGTGACAAAGTGACCGTTTCGGTCACCAAGGGTACGCCCGAGATGCGCCGACAGGTCCTCGAGGCCGTCATCGTCCGCCAGCGGAAGTCGATCCGCCGGCCAGACGGGACGCGACTGAAGTTCGAGGACAACGCGGCCGTCATCATCGACGAGAACGAAGAGCCCCGCGGAACGGAAATCAAGGGCCCGATCGCCCGCGAAGTCGCAGAACGCTTCGGAGCAATCGCAAGTACCGCAACGATGATCGTATAGACAATGAGCAAGCAACCACACAAACAGCGAAACCAGACGGAGCATGCGCCGCTGCACGAGCGAGGGAAGCAGCTCCACGCGACGCTGTCCGACGACCTCCGCGAGGAGTACGAGACCCGACGCACCCGTGTTAACGCGGGCGACACCGTCGAGGTCATGCGCGGAGACCACGCTGGAACGGAAGGCGAGGTCCTTCGTGCGATCCTCGAGGACGGGACAATCCACGTCGAGGACGTGACGGTCGAGACGGCAGACGGCGAAGAAGTGCCACGACCGCTTGCCCCCTCGAACGTCCGTATCACGGAACTCGACCTGGAAGACGAGCGTCGCGAGGCGCGTCTCGAAGGTGATACCGAATGAGCAACCACCAGAAACGACTGTCAGTACCGAAGTCCTGGCCGGTCGAGCGGAAGACTAACGTCTTCACGGTCAAGGCCGGTGCCGGCCCACACGGCAAAGAGGGCGTTCCGCTCGTCGTCTTGCTGCGGGACGTACTCGGCTACGTGGACTCGAAGAAAGAAGCACGATACGCCCTCTCCGAGGATGCAATCCTCGTCAACGGCGAGCCGATCAATGACGAACAGCGCCCAATCGGCATGTTCGACATTATCGCGTTCCCCGGCCGAGAGGAGTACTACCGCGTCTTCCCCGACGAAGGCGGCCGACTTGCGCTGACTGAGATCGACGAGGATGCTGCAGAAAGCCGCCTCGGCAAGATCGCAGGCAAACAGCAGGTCACCGGTGGGGACACGCAGCTGACGCTGCACGATGGCACGAACGTCATCGTCGACGACGGCAGCGAGTACAACACGAGCGACTCCGTCGTTGTCGACAACGACGACAAGTCGATCGTGGCTCACTTCCCATTCGAAGAGGGCGCACTCGTCACAGCCATCCGTGGCAACCACGGTGGCAAGATCGGCGAGATCGACGCGATCGACATCACGCCAGGAAGCGGTCCGAACACCGTCGGTGTCTCTACCGACGACGACGGATTCGAGACCATCCAGGAGTACGTCGTCGTGATCGACGAGAACTTCACGGGTGATGACGAATGAGCGAAGCTGACGTCGGCGAGTTCCACGAGATGCGCGAACCCCGCGTCGAGAAAGTCGTCGTCCACATGGGCGTCGGCCGCGGTGGCCGCGAACTCGGCAAAGCCGAGGACATTCTCGAGGAAGTCACGCAGCAAGAAAGCGTCCGTACCCAGGCGAAAAAGACCGAACCCGATTTCGGCATTCGTCAGGGCGACCCGATCGGCGCGAAGGTCACCCTTCGTGGCGACGAGGCTGCTGAGTTCCTCGAGACGGCACTGCCGCTTGCGGAACTCTCCGCGAAGCAGTTCGACGATACTGGCAACTTCAGCTTCGGTGTTGCAGAGCACACCGAGTTCCCCAGCCAGGAATACGACCCGAACGTCGGGATCTACGGCATGGACGTCACCGTCAACCTGGTCCGTCCAGGCTACCGCGTCGCAAAACGCGACAAGGCCAACCGTTCGATCCCTTCGAGCCACCGACTCACCCCCGAGGACGCAATTGCGTACCTCGAGGCGAACTTCGACGTGAGCGTGGAGGCAGACGATGAGTGAAACTGAAACAGACGTAGAAAGCGAGCGCACGGGCGAGCACGCCGCAAAGCGCACGGGGCAGGAAGCGGCCTGCCAGCGCTGTGGCCGCAAACAGGGGCTTGTCGGCAAGTACGACATCAACCTCTGTCGGCAGTGCTTCCGCGAGATTGCTCGTGACATGGGATTCAGGAAGTATCGATAATATGACTGGAAACGATCCACTCAGCAACGCGCTCTCGGGACTCGACAACGCCGAGAGTGTGGGGCATCTGACCCACGAGGTAACACCCGCCTCCAACGAGATCGGCAGCGTACTCGAGGTCTTCTACGACCGCGGGTACATCGACGGCTTCGAGTACGTCGACGACGGTAAAGCCGGTCAGTTTGAGGTCGAACTGAAAGGAGCGATCAACCAGTGTGGCCCCGTCAAGCCCCGCTACGCCGTTGGCGCAGAAGACTTCGAGAAATGGGAGAAGCGCTATCTTCCCGCTCGAGGCTTCGGTGCACTCGTCGTCACGACGAGCAACGGTATCATGAGCCATTACGAGGCGCGTGAGGAGGGCATCGGTGGTCAGGTTATCGCATACGTCTACTAACCATGCGAGTCGAACTGGAAATCCCTGACAACGTAACCGTCGAGACCGACCATCTCGATGTGACCGTCGACGGTCCGGAAGGCAGCGTTTCGCGCCGTCTCTGGTACCCTGACGTGTCCGTCGAGACAGAAGACGACACTGTGGTCATCGAAAGCGACGCCGAGGACGCGAAAACGAACGCGACCGTCGGCACCTTCGAGAGCCACATCACGAACGCCTTCCACGGCGTGACCGAGGGCTGGGAGTACAAGATGGAAGTCTTCTACTCTCACTTCCCAATGCAGGTCCGCGTGGACGGCGACGAGGTCGTCATCGAGAACTTCCTCGGCGAGAAGGCACCGCGACGCACGACTATCCACGGTGAGACGGACGTCTCCGTCGACAACGAACGCCTCGTCCTCTCCGGTCCGAACAAAGAGGACGTCGGCCAGACGGCGGCAGACATCGAGCAGCTGACCCGAGTCAGCGGCAAAGACACCCGTGTCTTCCAGGACGGGGTCTACATCACCGAGAAACCCGCGAAAGGAGGTGCCTGATAGATGGCAGACGAAGACCAAGCAAACGACGAGCCACAGGAGCTCGAGGACATCAGCGGCGTCGGCGAGAGCAAGGCAGATGCCCTGCGCGAAGCCGGCTTCGAGTCCATCGAGGACGTCAAAGAGGCCGACCAGGACGAACTGGCCGAAGCCGATGGCGTCGGGAACGCACTTGCGGCCCGAATCAAAGCCGACGTCGGCGATCTCGAGGTCACCGAAGAGACCGAAGCCGAGATCGAAGATGAAGGCGAAGCAGAAGAAGAGCCAGCCGAGGACGTCGAGACGGAACTCCAGCCCCGCGGGCTGACCGAGAAGACGCCCGAGCTTTCCGAGGAGGAAGAACGACTGCTCCAGCGCCGCCGTAGCGTCAGCAGTCCACAGTTCAACCGACAGGACTACCACAAGAAAAAGCGGACCCCAGAATCCTGGCGCCGCCCACGCGGTCAGCTGTCGAAACAGCGCCGTGGCGTCAAAGGGAAGGGGCCGAAAGTGTCGGCCGGCTACCGAACGCCCGAAGCCGTTCGAGGGAAACACCCAAGCGGCTTCGACGAGGTCTACGTCGAGAACACCGACGACCTCGACGGTGTCGACGGCGACCATCAGGCCGTTCGAATCGCATCCGCTGTTGGCGCACGCAAGCGCGAGCGGATCGAAGAACAGGCCGAGGAACAGGGCGTTCGCGTCCTGAACCCAACCTACGAAGAAGTCGAGGTGGAATCCAATGACTGATCTTTCCGCACAGAAGCGACTCGCTGCCGACGTCTTAGACGTCGGGCAGAACCGCATCTGGCTCGACCCCGAGGCCCAGGCGGACATCGCCGAAGCGATTACCCGCGACGAGATCCGTGAGCTCGTCGACGAGGGACGCATTCAGGCCGAAGACGCCAAGGGCAACTCCCGTGGCCGTGCCCGTGAGCGCAACGCAAAACGCGCTTACGGCCACCAGAACGGCCCCGGCAAGCGCCGCGGCAAGAAAGGCGCTCGCCAGAACAAGAAAGAAGAATGGCAGAACAAGATTCGCGCACAGCGACGGAAGCTGCGTGAACTCCGCGACAAGGGCGAGCTGACGCCCACGCAGTACCGCGAGCTTTACAAGAAGGCTGGCGGTGGGGAGTTCCGTAGTGTCCGGTATCTGTTGAATTACATTGACGAAACCTACGGTGACCAATAATGGCGACAGGACCACGATATAAGGTACCGATGCGGCGTCGCCGTGAGGTCCGGACGGACTACCACCAGAGGTTGCGCCTGCTGAAATCGGGCAAGCCCCGCCTGGTTGCTCGCAAGAGCAACAAGCATACTACGGCGCAGCTGATTACTCCCGGACCTCAGGGAGACGAGACGCTCGCAAGCGCACACTCGAGCGATCTAGAAGCGTACGGCTGGGAAGCACCCACAGGAAACATCTCTGCGGCCTACCTGACCGGCCTGCTGGCCGGCAAACGAGCCGTCGAGGCAGGTCTCGAGGAAGCAGTCCTCGACATCGGCCTCAACACGGCAACCCCCGGGAACAAGGTGTTCGCGGTGCAGGAAGGCGCAATCGACGCAGGCCTTGAGATCCCGCACAACGACAGCGTGCTTGCAGACTGGTCGCGTACCCGCGGCGAACACATCGCCGAGTACGCCGAACAGCTCGACGAGCCACTGTACAGCGGTGAGTTCGACGCAGCAGATCTGCCAGAACACTTTGACGACGTACGAGAGGCGATTCTCGAATGAGCAACTACAACGACAGTGGATGGGAACCCGTCACCCGTCTCGGTCGGATGGTCCAAGAGGGCGAGATCGACGATATGGAGACCGCCCTCAACTCGGGACTCCCGCTGAAGGAACCCGAGATCGTCGACCAGCTCCTGCCGGGGCTTGACGACGAAGTGCTGGACATCAACATGGTCCAGCGTATGACGGACTCCGGACGACGCGTGAAGTTCCGATGTGTTGTCGCGGTCGGTAACCGTGACGGCTACGTCGGCTACGCGGAAGGTCGAGACGACCAGGTCGGGTCTGCCATCCAGAAGGCGATCGGTATCGCGAAGCTGAACATCATCCAGGTGCCACGCGGCTCCGGCTCGTGGGAAGACCGCTCGGACCGGCCCCACTCGCTGACCCGTCGGACCACCGGCAAAGCCGGCTCCGTCGAGGTCGAAGTCATCCCTGCCCCCGAAGGGCTCGGACTGGCTGCAAGCGACACCGTTCGTGCCGTCCTCGAGCTGGCCGGCATCGAAAACGTCTGGACGAAGAGCCACGGAAACACTCGAACGACGGTCAATCTCGCGAAAGCGACGTTCAACGCACTCGAGAACGCCTCGCAGTCGCGCCATCCACAGCGTCGTCCCGACCGAGAAGAAGCCGAGGTGAGTGAGTGATGAAAGCGATCGTTCAGGTTCGTGGTGAAGTGAACCGCAAGCAAGACGTGCAGGACACGCTGAAGATGCTCAACATCCACAGCGTCAACCACTGCGCACTTGTCCCCGAGACCGACACGTACCAGGGGATGATCACGAAGGTCAACGACTACGTCGCCGTTGGCGAACCCGATGCTGACGTCCTTGAGACGGTGCTCGCAAAGCGTGCCGAGCCCCTCGAAGGCAAACAGTCGGACGTCGACGAGGAGTGGCTCGCCGAGAACACCGAGTACGACGACTTCGGTGCACTCGCCGAGGCACTGCTTGCCGAGGAGACGACGCTTCGTGAGGAAGGACTGTCGCCGACGCTTCGACTGCACCCACCACGCGGTGGCCACGACGGCATCAAGAAGCCGACTGTCGAAGGCGGCCAACTCGGAAAGCATACAACGGGAGAGATTAACGACCTCCTAGACTCGATGCGATAATCATGACGAGCAAAAAACGACGCCAGCGCGGATCGCGCACACACAGCGGCGGCACCCACAAGAATCGACGTGGTGCGGGCCATCGCGGTGGTCGCGGCCGTGCCGGGCGGAGCAAACACGAGTTCCACAACTACGAACCGAAAGGGAAACACGGCTTCAAACGGCCACAGGGCATCCGTAAAGATGTCGCAGAGATCGACGTCCAGAAACTCGACGAGGACGCAATTCTCTACGCCGCTGACGGCCAGGCCGAAGAAACCGACGACGGCTACAAACTCGACGCACGTGATATCGTCGAAGACGGCCACGAGGTCGACATCGTCAAGGTCCTTGGCTCCGGCCAGGTCCGCAACACACTCGAGGTGACGGCTGACGCCTTCTCCGCAGCTGCTGTGGAGAAACTCGAGAGTGCCGGCGGAGCGGCAGTTGTCTCGGAACGCGGCCAAGAGGCCGAGTCCGACGACGCTGAAGCCGAATCCGAACAGAACGAGGAATAACTATGGGATGGAAGGAAGCCGCTGAACCGGTCTTGACGCGGATGCCCGCGGTGCGCCGTCCAGAGGGGCACGTCCCCTTCAAGCGGAAGCTGGCGTGG
Source organism: Natronorubrum sp. A-ect3 (assembly GCF_041821125.1). Classification (NCBI taxonomy): domain Archaea; kingdom Methanobacteriati; phylum Methanobacteriota; class Halobacteria; order Halobacteriales; family Natrialbaceae; genus Natronorubrum; species Natronorubrum sp. A-ect3. Next base: position 174,532 of record NZ_JBGUBB010000001.1, read on the forward strand.
ACTGCCGGCATCCTCGTGTTGTACTTCTTCCTGACGAACATCTCGCTGCTCGGAAGTGCGGAAGGTGCAACCGACATCTTCGGCGAGTTCCGTTCGATCCTCGCCGGTGAGCAGGGATCGCTGATGCAGGTCGGTATCGGACCGATCGTCACCGCGAGCATCGTCTTGCAACTGCTCGGCGGTGCGAACCTGCTCGGTCTCGACACGGACGACCCACGAGACCAGGTGCTCTACCAAGGGCTGCAGAAGCTGCTTGTCGTCATCATGACGGCGCTGACTGCGCTCCCGATGGTGTTCGCCGGCGGCTTCCTGCCAGCTCAGCAGTCACTGACGCTTGGTGGCCTCGAGTTCGGCCACACACAGGTCCAGACGCTGATGTTCGCCCAGATCTTCGTTGGCGGAATCCTCATCCTGTATATGGACGAGGTCGTCAGCAAGTGGGGGATCGGCAGCGGGATTGGCCTGTTCATCATCGCCAGCGTGAGCCAGCGACTCGTCACTGGGTTCATCCAGCCCGATGCCGGCGGGTTCTTCTATGACTGGTACCGGATCATCACCGGGCAGGTCGAGATCGGCTCGATTGTTGCTGGTGACGGGCTGTACACGCTGTTGCTTCAGGACGGGCATATCATCGCCTTACTGACGACGCTGCTGATCTTCGGGATCGTCGTCTACGCGGAGTCGGTCCGCGTCGAGATCCCGCTCAGCCACGCCCGCGTCAAGGGTGCTCGAGGACGCTTCCCGGTGAAGCTCATCTACGCGAGCGTCCTGCCGATGATCCTCGTCCGTGCGCTGCAAGCGAACATCCAGTTCATGGGCCAGATTCTGAACAGCCAGTGGGCCGGGATGCCTGCAGCGCTCGGAACCTACACTGACGGCCAGCCAACTGGTGGGTTCTTCTACTACTTTGCGCCCATCTACTCACCTGACGACTGGATGTGGTGGACGGGTGCAGTCACCCAGGAAGCCTGGCAGGTGCTGATCCGCATCTCGATCGACCTGACGTTCATGGTCATCGGTGGTGCGATCTTCGCCATCTTCTGGGTCGAAACCACCAACATGGGTCCCAAGGCCACCGCCCGACAGATCCAGAACTCCGGGATGCAGATCCCCGGCTTCCGGCAGAACGTCGGTGTCATCGAGAAGGTCATGGAGCGGTACATCCCGCAAGTGACTGTCATCGGTGGCGCGCTGGTCGGCTTGCTCGCCGTCTGGGCGAACATGCTCGGCACGATCGGTGGCGTTACCGGAACCGGCCTGCTGCTGGCAGTCTCCATCACGTACAAGCTGTACGAGGAGATCGCCGAGGAGCAGATGATGGAAATGCATCCGATGATGCGCGAGATGTTCGGCCGCGAGTAACGGCTCGAACCGCTCTGCGCGTTGTTTCTGTATTTTGCACCGACAGCGCTGCCTCTCCAACCGCAACTGGCGGGTATCGTAGCGCGTGCACTACTTGCTCCTTACTCGCACGCACGTTGATTTGACGGAGACCAAGAGACAATGTGTTGTTGTTGGCAACCTGGTCGAAGCCGTGGCTCTAGTCGCTGCGTGCCGAGACGAGTGTCTAGAGTAGATCGCCGCGCACGGACTTCGCTGAACGAACCAGTTCGACGTGCGGATGTAGACACTCTTCTGGCGAGCCGTTCAGTCGACACACTCGTGCGCACTCGATCGCACGACAGCTGTGCGATCGGTGTGCAAACAGTTTCAGTTGTTACGATAGCTTGTCCATCGTCGCGACCCAAACCGCGACCGTGTTCGCTGCTGTCGACAACTCCTTGCTGTGACTCCCAATCTCCATTTTCACTCCTACACTGTTGGCAACGACTTGTTTGCTCGTTCACCGCTCTTTGAACGGCCTCGAGTCGACGCTGCACGGGAGTGGTCAGTGGTTACGATAACGTTTGTCTGATCGGCATAGACGTGCTGGACGGGTTATTCTGCCACACAGTGAACTGGCGCGTGACAGCGAATACGCACTGACGAGCGTAGTGAATCACGACAAACTGCCTCGAGTGCGGAAATCAGCTAGCGATCTTCTAATCGGATCTGCTGCAAAACTGAAGCATTCGTCGGTCGACGTTACTGGATAGAGTAACCAGCTGCGACGGTCAGCAGGAACACCATGAACACGGCAACGATCATCATGTAGCTGATCGCCCGTGGCTCCTCCCGCAGGTGCTGGTAGTAGCCAGCAATCAGGAGCGACTTGATGACTGCGAGGACGACAGTCCCGCCGATCGCTAGCTGTTCTGAAATTCCTATTTCGAAAAAGACGAACTTGGCGGTCCCTAACACCAGCAGCACGACGTATATGAGGGTGTATGTGCGAACGTCAGCCATTGGTCCACTATTCGAAAGTTGGCCACTTATACCTTCCTCATACGATCGATGGTGCCGGGCGATACGTGTCCTGGACAAACCAATTCGTAAATGCAAACGGAGGCCAACGTGATAGCAATGAGTAGACGGTCGATGTTCGTTCGCCGGACAGGTACTGCGTAGGTATGCTCTTCTCACTCACTGTCGCAGTTGGTGTTGTCACTGCGAGCAACGCCGCGGTTGGTCTCTCAGAACACGGTAGTGAGGTGTCGATTCCGACGCGGCTGTCTCTCATGCTGGGGGATTGGAGTGGTGGGGATGTCGTACTCCTGTCGATGTTTGTGACCGATCGCGCGCTCGTCGACCGCTTTCACGGCGAACTGGTCGGGTTTCTAATGGGGTGACTCAAGGCCGTTGCCTCGCTGGGAGGCGGCGTGGTAGGCCCTGAACCTACCTCAGAATCCGGCCCAGTACGCCCTGATGTCGTGGTTTGGCTACGTGAAGCTGTGGACATGCTGCCAGGATCGCCCCTCGCCGTCTGGGCCACACACGTCATCTCGGTTCACTCTCTTCGAAGCGCTCACACGCGATCCGAATCCAGCATCCGTTCGTCGCTGTCGTAGTTCTGGTTACGGTACTGTGTCTGTGCCCCTTTGTGACTCCCTCGATGGAGCCCGTCTACGTCCCTACCTGACACCGTTCCCGTTCGCGCCCGGCAGCTCGGAGCCAGACACCCGACAGATCACCGTCTGATTGAGTCTAGCGGCGTTACTGTCCGCTCGCTGATCCGCTCTGACAGACGTTCATAGTTCTCGGAATGTCTTTATCGACTGACGACTCAGTAGACGTACTGTGGCGACTCGCTCTCCGTTCTCGAACGACGTCTGCAATCACCTTCTCACGCTCTTTTTCAGCTGTCTGTTGCTCATCACGATTCTTTCGACACCAGCCCTCGCCGCGGGACCCGAGAGCACTGCGGTGTCCAGTACGCATTTCCAGACCGACAGCCCGCTCGACATCGAAGAGCTGAACAGTTCGGCGTCAGAAACGGTTGAAATCGTCGTCCGACTCGAGGAGGTGACGATTCCAGAAGCTGCGAGTGATGCTGACGCCGAGCAGCTGTTGACTGATCATGCCAACGAGACACAGGAGCCGGTACTCGAGTACGCGGCTACAACGCCTGGTGTCAGTGTCGAAACGGAGTTCTGGCTAACGAACGCCGTGTTGCTCAAGGTTGATCCCGACCGGATAGAACTCGAGGCGCTCGAGTCAGTCACAGCAGTCGAAACAGTGCACAGAAATTTCGAACTGACCATCCCAGAGCCTCAGACAACGATACAGACGGGTGAAACGTCGTCGACTGCGATCGGCACCGAGCCTCATCAGTCGACAGCTGGCATCGAACTTCTGAACGCCCCCGCCGTCTGGGATGCGTACGAAACACGTGGCGACGGCGTTCGAGTCGCAGTTCTCGACACCGGGATCGACGCTGCCCATCCAGATATCGATCTCTACACTGCCGATTCATCGGATCCAACCTATCCAGGCGGGTGGGCAGCGTTCGATGAGACGGGTGACAGAGTCGATGGCTCAACACCGTACGACTCGGGGGTCCACGGCACGCACGTTAGCGGGACTGTCGCTGGTGGTGGGGCAAGCGGTACCCAGATCGGTGTCGCACCGGACGTGGAGTTGCTCCACGGCCTCGTGTTGAACGAAACGAGCGGATCGTTCGCCCAACTCATCGCTGGTATGGAATGGGCACTTGAGGAGGACGCCGACGTCATCAATCTAAGTCTCGGGATGACCGGCACGTACAGCCAGCTCATTGATCCAGTCACACACGCCATCGAAAGTGGTGCCGTCGTCGTCGCAGCAGTTGGCAACGAGGGTGTAGACAGTTCCAGCTCGCCTGCCAACGTGTACGATGTGATCAGCGTCGGTGCCGTCCACGAAGACGGGACCGTCGCCTCATTCTCCGGCGGCGAACATCTCAACCGGTCCGAGTGGCACACGGCCCCGGAAACGTGGCCCACATCGTACGTCGTCCCGACCGCTGTGGCCCACGGTGTCGGAGTTACCAGCACCGTTCCGGGTGGTGGCTACCAAGCACTGCCGGGAACATCGATGGCGACACCGCACGTCTCTGGAACGGTCGCGCTGTTGCTGTCGGTCGAACCCGACGCCACTCCCGACGCCGTCTCGACAGCGCTATCCGAAACAGCCTGGAAACCAGCTGGGGCCATCACCCCACAGCGTTCCACGACGATGGATACTCGCTACGGGTATGGAATCGTCGACGCGAAAGCCACAACAGATGCGATCGTTGCAGTCCACAGCGACACCGACACGTCAGTCACCGATGAGACGGCCGAGACGGATGCGACGGAGACGACGGCGACTCGAGAGACACCACCGTTTAGCAGGCTGGTCGCCGGGACAGTCGCACTGGTCGTGACGACGATCAGCGTCGCAACACTGCTTCTCGCGCGGTCGCTTGCCCGCGAGACAAAGTGGTAGCACGGAACGAAGTCTTGTCGCAACCAGCGTTTCGTTCGCTCCGACGTCGACTCGAGAAACGGTCGTGGTCGTGCTGGACACTCTATGTTCGAACAGCATGTGTGACTGTTCAAACACAGCATGCTACCCAGCGACCCGAGCGTTTCCAGCGGCTCTCCGTCGCCAGTCTCCTAAAAAAGTCGAAAACCGAATCCTGCGTAGCGGGGGGCCGCTACATCAGGTAGAACAGTGGGAACAGGAAGACCCACACGATGTCGACGAAGTGCCAGTAGAGGCCGAAGAACTCGACTGGCCGGTGGTCCTCGAGGTAGGCATCGATGCTGATGATCCGGTAGATCATGAACACGGCGATGAGCAGTCCGAGGATCACGTGGAGTGCGTGCAAGCCGGTCGTGACGAAGTAGATGGAGTGCTCGAGACTGGTCCACCAGTACTCGCCAATCGAGAACTTGTAGGTGTACTCGTAGGCCTTGACGCTCATGAACACCAGTCCGAGTAGGAGCGTCGCACCCATCGCACCGAGCAGTCCTCGCTTGTTCTGTCGCTCAGCGAAGACGAGTGCAAGGATGACCGTGAAACTCGAGGTCAACAGCACGTAGGTGTTGAGCAGGCCGGGCCAGGAGGCGAACGGAATCGTCTCCCAGTTACCCCAGCCCATGTGGAGGCGCATGAAGACGAACGCGCCGATCGCGGCGCCGAAGACGACGACGTCAGATGCCAGGAACACCCAGACACCGAACTTCGTGTTGCCGACGCCACCGAACGGCCATCGTTCGGCGATCGGCATCTCGGGGGCGTTGAACTCCTCGACACCGAACTTGAACAGCGTGTACCCGAGGATCGCGACGCCGAGTGCCGTAACGAGTGGGTAGATGATGTTCGTTTCGGCGCTGGTGCCAACGAGTGCATCTGGCGCCGTTCCGGTTCCTTCCGCAAACTCGATCATGTACGGTGTCAGTCCCGAGAGACCGAGGAAGAACACGAACATTCCCAGGCCGATACCGAGTGGCCAGATGCTGGCGTGGTCGGCGTGTTCTTCTTCGTGGGCGGTCGTGGCTGTGGCTTCACCGTGAGCGGTTGCCACACCACCGTCAGTGGCTGCTTTCGAGTCGTCAACGAACTCGAGTCGGCCGCTTGCGTAGCTTGGCCGGTCAGACCAGTTCTCCAGCGGTGGAGGCGACGGAATCGCCCACTCGGCTGTGCGGGAGAACTCCCATGGGTTGTCGGGTGCTTCAGGACCAGACACCCAGCTCTTTGCGAACGTGTAGAACATGATCAGGAACGACGCACCGAGGATGAATGCCCCAACGGTCGCGATCTGATGGTAGAGCTGCGCTCCCTCAGTGTAGTGGAAGACACGGCGTGGCGTCTCCCAGGCGAGGAACATCGGGAAGTACAGCATGTTGAACCCGATGAAGTAGACTGCGAAGTTGAGCTTTCCGAGGCGCTCGGAGTACATCTTGCCGCTGATCTTTGGCCACCAGTAGTAGAGGCCGGCGATCAGTGCAGTCACACCCGAGACCATCACGTAGTGGAAGTGAGCGACGACCCAGTAGGTGCCACGGAACTCGTAGTCAAGCACGACGGCACCGAGGAAGACCCCGGTAATACCGCCGAGGATGAACAAGACGAGTGCGCCAAGGCTGAACAGGAACGGGGTCGTGAATCGAACGCGTCCCTTGACCATCGTGTAGATCAGCGCGAAGACCATCAGGTCAAAGGGCAGCGAGATCCCGATCGTTGTCGCCATGAACAGCGTCTTGATCTCGAGGTTGATCGTCGTCAGGAACATGTGGTGCATCCAGACGAGGAACGACTGGACGGCCACCAACACCATAGAGATGATGACCCACTTGCGGCCAACGAGTCGTCGACCAGTGAACGTCTGGAACGTCTCGAACATGATCCCCAGTGCGGGGAAGAAGACGATGTACACCTCGGGGTGTCCGAAGAACCAGAACAGGTGGCCCCAGAGCAGCCCCGATCCCTGATCAGTCGCGAAGTACTGTGTCAGGAAGAGGCGATCGATCGACAACAACAGCAACGCAGCCAGCAGTGCTGCGAAGGCAAACAGCATCATCCAGACCGTCAACAGCCACGACCACGTGAACATCGGCATGTTCCAGAGGCCAAGGCCTTCCGCACGAGATCGGTGGATGGTGACAAGGAAGTTCACCGTCCCGATCGTAATCGACATGACGAACAGTGTCAACGCGAGCACGGTCGAGTTACTTCCTGTCGTCGCCTCGAGTGCGGGCGTGTACGTTGGCACGTTCAGCGGGGCATACATCGTCCAGCCACCGGAGAGCGAGCCACCCTGGAAGAACGAGAGGGCGATCAGGAGTCCCGAGAACAGGTAGAACCAGTAACTCAGGGCGTTCAATCGTGGGAAAGCAAGGTCATCTGCCCCGATCTGAAGCGGGACGAAGTAGTTTGCAAAGCCGGCTGCAAACGGTGAGAGGAACCAGAAGACCATCAACAGCCCGTGGGCCGAGACGGCCTGGTTGAACTCGTTACCCGTCAACAGACCGGTTCCACCGGCTTCCCACAGGTGGGCACGGAACACGAGCGCGAGAATCCCACCGAACAGGAGGAAGAACAATGCTGTCGCCAGATAGAGGATCCCGACGTCTTTGTGGTTTGTCGTGACAAGCCATCGCTTGACAGACGTCATTGGCGGAAGATCACTCATTAGTTCTCACCTCCGTCGTCGTCTTCATCGTCCGTTTCGTCGTCGTCAGCTTCGTTCTCGGTACCGTTTGCATCGTCATCGGTATCTTCGTCGGCATCACCAACCGTGTAGGTCTCGCTTGCTGGGTCAGTGATTCCGACGGTGTCTTCGATCGTTTCGAAGTCGTCGTCTTCGAACGTGATCGTCAGGTCGTATTCGCCGCCCTGTTCGATCTCGTCGATCGTGACCGAGCCGTCCTCGAAGTCGCTTGCATCACGAGTGTACTCGAGGTCAGCATCGTACTCGTCGTTGTCCTGGTGGACGATTTCGAGCTGGAAGTCCTCGTCGGTGACGTTCGTGATTGCTTCACCGTCTTCGGTCTCGATCGTGACGTCGAGTGTCAGCTGATCGTCGAGCCAGGTCTCGAACTCATCTTGCTCCATGACGTTGACGGTCCCAGTCATCTGGGTGTGGAAGTCACCGCAGAGTTCGAAACACTCGATTTCGTGTTGTGCACCGGCTTCCTCAGCCATGAACCACGTATCGTCGTACTCACCCGGGATCGCGTCCGCTTTCACGCGTAAATCAGAGATCCCGAAGGTGTGCCAGACGTCGCCTGACGTCACCTCGATTGCAACCGGCTGATCTGCAGGAACGTTCATCGTTCCAGTCGCTTCAGCACCATTTGCGTATTCGAAGTGCCAGGCGAACCCGTCGCCTTCGACATCGATTTCGACTGGATCTTGATCGAACTCGTCGTCCGGGTCCTCGACGTACAGGAGCATCCCGTAGGTCCAGACAACCAGCGAAATGACGATAATAGCGCTGATTCCGAACGATAAGAATAGTTTCTTGCCGCCCTTTCCACCTGTCGGTAACTCCCCGAGTGTTGGCAGTGACTCGTCGTCTTTCCGTTCGTCGGTATCGCGGTATTTGTACGCGTTGTACAATGTGTATGCGACAACGACAACGCCGACGAGCGTACCGAGTGCGAGAAACACCATGAAGATGCCCTCGAATACGTCGACACGCGTGCCACGCTCACCCAACACCTGCATCGGGGTCGTAAGTGCGTTGTAGATTGTATTCACCTCTTTTGAAGACCGCTTATATGACGGTGGATGGTTGCTGGGTGCACTTATCTATTTGGAAACGATTCAGCCGACTGTCTCGCAGTCTGCCTATACCGTGACGTCTCGTTTCCACGCAGTGCCAGCCAACCATTGTTCACAGTCGTTCATCATTCACTTCGGCCCAGAGCCCTTTTTTCTATCGCTGTCTGTCGGAGATCGTACCAAAGATAATATATATCTCGCCTCGAAAAACGGCCGAAAGCGAACGTGTTCGTATCAGAAATGGATCCCTGACGCTCCCGAGTATCGGATTGCCGCGCTACACTCCTCCGCTCCGCTCGCGCGCGATACACAATTCTCTGTCTTCTCCCATTATATATGATTCAGCAGAAGCTTCTATACGACTCACACTAATTACTAAGTATGCCAGAAGAGGTCCTTTTCAAGTTCGAACGGCAGATGGAACGCAACGAGATCGCTGACTACCTCCGGACTGTCGCTGACAGCCTCGAAAGCGGCGGACCGATCTCTCTCGAAGCTGGTGGCGACTCAGTAACGATGACCCCACCAGCACGTCCAACGTTTGAGATCAAAGCCGAGCGAGAAACCTCGAGTTCGGCTCCGGATAAGCCGGGCGAACTCGGCCTCGAGTTCGAACTCGAGTGGAAGGAGGGCGATCACGAATCCGACACCGGCGAGCTCTCGATCGAGTAGTCGTTAGAACGGAGTGGGCAGTCGCTGGTTACCGTTGAGTGCCAGCGGATCTCCTTTCATCCCGTTCGGCACCGGTTGCGAGCCAATCGTGCGATCAGCAACTGTTCGACTCAGTGACACCTACAGTTCGACGACCCAGATTCGAACATCGGCCGGGAGATCGTAGACTTGCTGAACGATCGCATCGAGACACTGGGCGATCCGATTTGGATCTGCTTTCGCACTGATCTGGACGTTGACGCCCTCGGCCTCGTCGGGACGATGGATCTCGTCGATTTTGAACGCTGGAAACTCACCCAGAACGGTTTTGAGTGTCTCGAGTTCGTCGTCAGTGCAGTCGAGGTTGATCGTCCCATCGCCGAACTGTAGCCACGGCACGCCGAGTGCTGGGTCGGGGCCGTCGGAGTCGCTGTCATCGAGCGCCGTTGCATCGACCTCGAGCGTCAAAAACCCGCTTCCGCGGTTGCGGTGGGCCGTGATGGCGTCGACGTACAGTTTTTGTCGCTCGGCAGGGTCAGCTGCGTCGAAACGCGTCATACGAAACTGGATGGACTCACTCGGTTAAGGTTTTATGTGACAGCGATGACGTACACATTTCTTTAAGCCTTTATGGGAGGGTGGTGAACGGTGGGATATGGCACAGCCACGAATTCTGATCCTGGGTGCACCCGGGGCAGGAAAGGGGACCCAGAGCGCAAACATCACCGAGGAGTTCGACGTCGACCACATCACCACCGGTGACGCACTCCGTTCGAACAAGGACATGGACATCTCCGACATGGACACGGAGTACGACACGCCACGCGAATACATGGATCAGGGCGAACTCGTCCCCGACGAAGTCGTCAACGCCATCGTCGACGAAGCGCTGAACCAAGCCGACGGCTTCGTGCTCGACGGCTACCCACGAAATCTCGAGCAGGCAGAAGAGCTGCAGGACATGACCGATCTCGACGTCGCACTCTACCTCGACGTCAGTGAGGAAGAACTCATCCACCGCCTGACCGGCCGTCGGATGGACCCCGAGACGGGCGACATCTACCACGTCGAGTACAACCCGCCAGAGGACCCCGAGGTCGAAGCACGCCTCGAGCAGCGCGACGACGACACCGAGGAAACGGTGAAAGAACGACTGCGCGTGTTCCGCGAGAACACCGAGCCCGTGATCGAGTATTACGAGGATGAGGGCAGTCTCGAGCGTGTCGATGGTGAACAGGCTCCGGACGAAGTCTGGGAAGCCGTGAAGGCGACGATCGAAGACGCGGCGTAACGTCGACTTCGTTTTTGCTGTGTATTTTGTGCTGATCGCGAGCTATTTTCGAATATCTCGACAGAGAAGTAACAGAATGGATTTGCGTGTCGAAAGAGGTATAAACGCCTCCTCAGTGACAGCGAAGCATCAGCTATCTATTTCGAGTATGTGTTTGACCACGTTGAGATACGTGATGTCTGGCGGAAGAGTGCCACCATTTTGTGTTTCTGGTTCGAACCCATCAAGGCTGTTGTCATGCCAAATTTCGGAATTTCCACTACTACCAAGGTCTACATCTCCAGCAACGACTGATCCGTAAATATTCGTATCTCCACTGCCGCCCGCGGTATAAATCTCCCCTTTTGGAGCGTAAACAAGGCCCTCGAAGAAATCACCGCCACTACCCAGTATCATTTCGAAACTGGAATTTCCATACACTTGCAGGTGCTGAGAATTGACATCTTCCTGATCTGGAGCGTTCATTCCATGTGCATGTGGTGACTCATCTACGAATAGTTCACCGTTCACGTTCATGTTGTTATTAGTGTATATTTGGACCTCATTTTTATCTTCTTCCCAACCCTCGACTGATGTTTGATCATTCACATTGATGGAATCGTTAACAACAATAATTATATCCCCATCAGCTACATCGATTTTATCATAATCTGTAGTGTTAAAACCGTCTTCCACATAATACTCTCCTGCTGTTATTTCGTCTACAGAGTTATTTAGAGGGGTGTACTCTGTTTTCGCCGTATCAATCAGTGACTCTATTTTGTCATCAATGGGATCAATATGGACACCTTCGTGTTGAACATTTCCGTGGATCTCGCCAGCACTTGACCGGGTTGGTTCCTGTTCAACAGTGACTGCATTTTCGAACACAGCTTCAATATCAACAGTCCCAAACTCAACATTAACATATCCATGAGTTTCATTTAATTCGCCATATTCTTGGATCGGGTCGCCGTCGTTACCAGCCTGTTCCTCGAAGTACTGCTTCCAACCCAAATAATACTGACTTGTTACATTAATTGTGATTACATCGTTTTCAATTGTGCTTGGACTACTGACTGGTTTAGTATCCGTCTTTGTTAAGGTCACATCACCAGAGCCGAGATTGCCTTGATCATCAATCTCTACAACGGGAAATGATAGCGTTTCATCCTCGTAATGGACGGGTGGCGCAGATTTGACCTGTGTCTGATTCATTGTCTCACGAAACACACCACCTGCCTGATAAGCGATTTTGGTACCATCTTCCCCCTCGTATTCAATCGCACCGATCGAAATATTGTCATCAACTTCGCCGCCATGGATGTGGATATTTCCCGTGTTGGTCATCACGACTGCACCGCTTTCTCCTGTGTCGAGATCCATTGATCGAGAAACGTCGTCATTTGTGGCTACTGCAGCCATCTGCTGGCTCAACTCAACAAATCCCTGTTCAACACGGTCGTGTTCGGACTCCTGCTCGACGTCAGTCAACATATCACTAGCAACGAGAAAGATTCCGAGACTCCCAATCGCAACCATGCCGAGCAGAAGCACGATCCCGATCAGCGTCGATTGTGCCCTCCCTGACATTATTGTCGATTCGGCCCCGCGTGATACGCCCATGTATTTCTTTATGACAGTCACTGTAATAATACAATCGGTCAATCCAACACGTTACGAATAGTCAGATCCGGTGGTTTCGTGTTCCTCTCCCGTTTCGAGAGATCGTTTTCCCTCGAGTCAGCCAGAATGGTTTTCAGACTGTCATGTAGCTACGAGGTCGAGACAGAAGGCTATCGGCTGACAACCGAAGATAAACACTTGTATACCGAACGTACCCTAGTCCCAGGCAGATGACTCGTACAGCGGAGAAGATCAACGACCTCGTTCGTGAGGATTCCTCGATGGGCGACGCCCTCGAGGCGATCCGCGAGGAAGCCGACAGGAACGGGGGCGAGGTCCAGTGGGCCGACGTCAACGACGACCTGTCGAGTGGGCAATGGGGTCGACTGATCGAAAAGGGCGTACTGGTCGACGGCGACGAGGGATTCGAGATCGCCGATCGTGAGGCCTACGACGAGGCCCTCGACGGTGACGGCGACAGTGGGGGCTTCGACACCGATGTCGATATCGATGCCGAGGAGTCCCAGTGGTCACAGTGGGATAAACTGGCAGGCGTGGGTGCACTCCTGTTGATGTTTGGCTACTGGATCGAGTCCGTCCGGGATACCGTGGGCGGTGCGCTCGATATGTTTCTGGGGCCACTCGATGCCGCGCTGCCGTTCTATGCGGTAATCCTCTCTGTGGCGTTGCTGACTGGACTGTACTCGACGCTGCTGCAGGCGAACCTGATGAACCCCGAAATCATGGGCAAGTATCAGGAGCGGATGAAATCGATGCAGGACAAGCAAAAAGACGTCCGCGAGCGCAAGGAGGAAGCCGAGGAACGCGGCGCCAGCGACGCTGAACTCGAGCGCCTCGACGAAGAACTCGAGGAGGTTCGCGAAGAGCAGATGGAAGCCATGGCGGAGAACCTCGGGATGTTCAAAGAGCAGTTCCGACCGATGGTCTGGATCATGCTGTTTACCATCCCACTGTTCCTCTGGATGTACTGGAAGATCCACGGCGTGGGGATCGGAAGTGCCGAAGCGACGATCATCATGCCGATCGTCGGCGAGACGAGCTGGAGTTCAGGACTGCTCGGACCGATGCCGGCCTGGATCCTCTGGTACTTCCTCTGTTCGATGGGCTTTACGCAACTGCTGCGCAAGGCACTGAACATCGATATGACGCCGTCGACGGCCTGAGATCGGAGCCGACCATCCGACTGACAGGGCATTCGTTTTCCGTTCCAAATCGCTGTCGATAGAGATGGTTTGAGCGCAAGCCGAGCTATCAAGGCGGTGTTCGTCCGTCGACCGATTCAAAACCCATTTTACCGGCCGCCGCGCAGTTCGAATATGTTACTCACCGTCTCCGGCCCGCCGGGCAGCGGGAAGAGCACCACTGCGGAGTTGCTCGCCGACGCGTTTGATCTCGATCACATCAGCGGCGGTGACATTTTCCGAGAACTGGCCGACGAACGGGGCTATACGCCGCTCGAGTTCAACAAACTGGCTGAGGAGAACGATGAGATCGATCGCGATCTCGATCGGCGCCTTCGACGGATCGCCGTCGAGCAAGACGATCTCGTCCTCGAGTCCCGACTGGCCGGCTGGCTGGCCGGCGAACAGGCGGATTTCCGCTTCTGGCTCGACTCCCCACCACGGGTTCGTGGTGAGCGGATCGCCGAGCGCGAAGGGAAAGACCCCAAGCGAGCGACCGAGGAGACACAGGCTCGCGAAGCCAGCGAGGCGAAACGCTATCAGGAGTACTACGGAATCGATATTCAGGATCTGACGATCTATGATCTCTCGGTGAATACAGCTCGTTGGGAACCCGATGCCGTCCTCGATATGCTCGTGACCGCCGTTGGAGAGTATGGCGCAGATGGTGACGAAGGACAGACCAACGTTCCGATCACATACGAGTTCTGACTCCGATGGTTAACCACTCTCGTCTCCGTGGACCACCCGACGAACGGACGCCCGCCGAACTGCTTACCTTCGGTGTCGTCAACCTCGATAAGCCACCTGGCCCATCCTCGCATCAGGTTAGTGGCTGGCTGCGAGATGCCGTTGTCGACACGCTCTCTGAGCGCGGCGCTGACGTCTCGATCGATCAGGCAGCCCACGCAGGCACGCTTGATCCGAAGGTCACCGGCTGTCTCCCCGTGATGCTCGGCGAGGCGACCCGGCTCGCACAGGTCTTTCTCGAGGGTCCCAAAGAGTACGTGGCGGTCCTCGAGTGTCACGCACCGGTTCCGGTCGATGCCGAGTCCGTCATCGCCGAGTTCGAAGGGCCGATTTATCAGAAGCCGCCGCGAAAAAGTGCAGTCTCGCGTCGCCTACGCGTGCGTGAGATGTACGACCTCGAGGTTCTCGAGACCGACGACCGACAGATCCTGCTGCGGATTCGGTGTGAGAGTGGCACCTACGTCCGCAAACTCTGCCACGACCTGGGGCTCGCACTCGGCACCGGCGGCCATATGGGACATCTCCGACGGACGGCGACAACGCCGTTCGACGACACTGATCTCCACAGTGCCTCCGAGTTCCTCGATGCGCTCGCGTTCTGGCTCGAGGACGACGACCCCGAGCCACTCTACGAGGTCGTCGATCCGGCCGAACGGATCCTCGAGGACATCCCACGCGTTACGATCGCCGAGAACGCCGCCCGCGAGGTCGCAAACGGAGCCCCAGTGTACGCGCCGGGCGTCCTCGAGATCGACGACGGCGTCGCCACTGGCGACCTGCTCGCCTGTTATACGCCGAACGGGGCCGCGGTCTGTCTCGGAACGCTGGTCGGTGATCCGGAGGCCGACCAGGGGACTGTGGTCTCACTCGAGCGCGTTCTGGTCTGAGACGGTCTGCTGTGCCGATGTCCCGCGTACCCGCAGGACGCTGGAACACCCGCATCGACGGATTAGAGTCCATATGACTCGAGCAACGGGAGCGCATTTGATACGCGATATCGTCACGCACTCACTGTGAAACGACACGCTTAAACAGCAAACAGCCCTCCGGTAAGATACGGGACCGTGGGGTAGTGGTATCCTCTGCGGATGGGGTCCGTAGGACCCGAGTTCAATTCTCGGCGGTCCCATATTTTGTGTCGCAAAGTTGGGAGCACGAGGTGCCGAAAAGCGGTACCTCGGCAGTCCCACTCGAAATTATCTAGATGTTCAACTCCTGGAGTCTCAATCCCCTGAGACTGCCGAAAATCCAATTCTCGGTTCCGGTATAATTTAATCTGTTAAATGGGTTTTGCAGGGGTGGTCTGCGTGACGACCTTACCTCTTGAAGCCATGCAGTCTTGCGGTTTGTCGACTGCTCAACGGTTCAACATTCATCTGAAGTCTCACATCTGAAACCCAGTGTGGACTGGGACACCCCAGATCCAGACGCGACCGTCGGCTTTAGGTTCCAGTCACTCCGACCACCGAGCAATGACGGTCGTTCTCGCTGGTGTCGGTGCCGACAGCACGAACCTCGGGGCACTTGCCCCACTGTACGATGATGGACGCTTCGAGTACGTGCCGATCCCTGAGAAGGCACACGCGACAGACGAAACCGCAACCCTCGGCTCGTGGGACCTGCGTGCAAGCGAGGGTACCGCAGCGTCGCTCACAAACCGAATCACACCCCAGCCGATCGGCGATGCCGACAGAACTGTCGCTGGTGACGAACTCGAGTCCTGGCCATTCCACCACGACCCGAACTTCGAGGCTCTGACTTACGGCGAACACCGCACCAGCGGCTACGTTTCGAGGCTCCGAGCGCTCGAGCCGGGCGATATCGTCGGCTTCTATGCTGGCCTGCGCCGTCCCGATGGCGACCGCGCCCATCGCTATCTGATCGGTTACATGACCGTCGATCGCGTCGACGTCGTCACACCCGAGATGCCCCAAGCCGAACGCGAGGCGATCCTCAAAGCCCACCCCGAAAACGCTCACACGAAACGTGCCAGCGATGGCGAGTGCTATCTGGGCAAACCGGTCGTGCTCATCGACGGCCGCGAGCCCGGCGGGCTGTTCGATCGGCATCCGATCCAGCTCTCTGAATACTACGTCAAGTCGGGCAACGAACGCGCACAGTACTATCTGCGCGAGGCAATTGCAGACGCGTGGGACGTTCGTGCCGGCGGTGAGAACATGATGTACAAACCGGCCTATCGCTGCGCAGTCTCGAGCGATGTCTTTCGACAGCAGGTCGGACGCTGTCGAGAGCGGACGGCAGATGACGCAGTGATCGAGTCGGCATAGACTGGCTATCAGAGAGTCGTGTGTGAAGATGTCTGCCCTCGACTCGTGCTCTCGCGCGTTGACATGGTCGGTTTCATGTAGTGATAGGTCGTATTCCTCGACAGTGACTGACGAGAACACATCCCGTCACGACCGCATTCGCCGGCATCCGACACCAGGGCCGGGCAACTCGCTGTCCGGGTGGCCGACAGCTCGTAGTCCCGCTCGAGTCGCGATTTCGTATCTCGTCATCTGGCTTGTCCGGATATCGCCGAGTCTCCGGCTCAAGCGCTGGCTGTTGCGCCGGCTGGGCGTCACTGTTGGGCCTGGGGTTTCGTGGGGACTCGAGGCCACGCCGGACGTCTTCTGGCCGGAACTGATCACGATCGAAGCGGAGGCGCTGGTCGGCTACGACGCAACGATTCTCTGTCACGAGTTTCTGCAAGACGAGTATCGGACGGGCGAGGTCCGGATCGGCGAGCGGGCGATGATCGGTGCCGGGGCGATCGTTCTGCCGGGCGTCGAAATCGGTGCAGATGCACGCGTCGCGGCGAACTCACTCGTGACACGTGACGTCCCGCCGAATACGACTGTTGCGGGTGTCCCAGCCGAGCCGATGGGGACAGACGACACTGACGAGGAGCCGCAATCGGAGTGATAAGCGCACGACGAGCGCCAGCCCGGAGAAAGCGAGCGCTCGGCGTGAGCAGGTAGCGAACGAAAAGCGAGATAGCAGCGACGCTTCTCGAGAAGACGCATCGAAAACGCGTTCTGCTCGAGCAATCGGAGCTAGTGGAGACGTCGCGAAACTACAGCGACGGCCAGGACTTGCGGGCTTCGTTCCAGGACGTGATGTCCGCGATCCAGCGGGCGGCGATCGCCTTTTTGAGGTTCTTTGCGGCGAAGCCACCGAAGGTATCGACGGGCAACATATCGACGTCGTGGGCGATCGCCTTGTCACCGACGGAGACGACGGTCCCTTTGTCGTCGTGTTCCCAGGTCTTGAGCGGGCGGTTTTCGATGGCTCGAGAGATGTTCTCGCCAGCGACTTCCGCGGCCTGCCAGGCGGCCTGTGCGGTCGGCGGCGCAGGCTGGTCGCCCTGGTCGATGATTGCCGAGTCGCCGATCGCGAAGACGCGTTCGTTGGAGGTCTGGAAGTTGGCCTTCGTGTTGACGCGGTTGTGTTCGTTCTCGAGATCGACATCGTCGAACGCATCACGACCCGTGATTCCGCCGGTCCAGACAAGCACGTCGTGTTCGAGCGGTTCGCCCTCGTCGAACTCGATGACGTCCTCGGTGGCTTCGGTGATCGGATCGTCCGTATGGATCCGGACGCCAGCGTCCTCGAGCAGATCACGCAGGGCCTGCTGGCACTCTGGGTCGTTCCCGGGGAAGATCTCGTCAAGTGCCTCGACGAGGTGGATTTCGATTGGTGCACGGTGGTTGTCACGGAACTCCGCGATCTCACCGGCGGTCTGGATACCCGAGAGCCCAGCGCCGCCGATAACGACCTGCGCGGGCTCGCCGCGGGTGGCGTCCTGGCTGGCCTGCTTGACGGCGTCGTGAATCTCGAGGGCGTCGTCGAGACTTTTGAGCGTCAGCGAGTGCTCCTCGAGGCCGGGGATACCGTAGTAGGCGGTCTGGCTGCCGAGGCCGACGAGGACGTAATCGTACTCGACGTCATCGGAGTCGGCCAGTTCGACGACCTGTTCGTCGACGTCGAGACCGGTAACCTCGTCCAGAATAAAGCGAGTCGATGGGTCCGCGATCTGATTGATCGGGAACGTGATATCAGAGCGGACGCTTGGGTCACGGATCACGCGGTGTGATTCGTGAAGCACCAGGTGATAATCGACGTCCGCAATCCATGTGAGTCGTACGCTGCCTCCAAGCTCCGACTGGAGTTTATTGATCGCACCGGCACCAGCATAGCCAGCTCCGAGCACGACGACGTTCTCAGTCATACCTAGCAAATAGATACACTACGATACAAAGGTGTTGGAACACGAACCAATGAGTGGTATGTTCACAGTTAACATACTTCTAGCGGGTCTGTTCCGTGACGAGCAAGTGAGTCGGGTTACAGAATCCGCTTGCCGAACGTGCTTGCCGCGAGTTCGGCCGCGAGCGTCGCTGTCTCGTTACCCTCATCGAGGATCGGGTTCACTTCGA
This sequence comes from Natronorubrum sp. A-ect3, assembly GCF_041821125.1. Classification (NCBI taxonomy): domain Archaea; kingdom Methanobacteriati; phylum Methanobacteriota; class Halobacteria; order Halobacteriales; family Natrialbaceae; genus Natronorubrum; species Natronorubrum sp. A-ect3. The sequence goes on from NZ_JBGUBB010000001.1 coordinate 193,101, forward strand.
CGACATCCATCGATCGGAGAATATCGCCACTCTCATGTCGCCGAGAGACAGTCTCGAGGGCGGCGTGAGCTTCCCGGTAGGTGACACCGCCGCGAACCGGCGTCCCAACACCGGGTGCTGTTTTGGGGTCGAGCCAGTCGAGGTCGAGACTTACGTGAACGCCGTCGGTGTCGGTGGTCGCAACATCTAACGCAGTCTCGACGACCGACGTCATCCCCTGCTTGTCGATATCGGCCATTGTGAAGGCTGTCATCTCACTGTCCCGGAGGAGTTTGCGTTCACGATCGTCGATACTCCGAAGGCCGACGTATGCGATTGATCCTTCCCGGACATTCGGTGCAGTGGCCCACGCTTGGTCCCCGAACGTGCCACGGCCGAGCGTCGCCGCAAGCGGCATGCCGTGGACGTTTCCGCTAGGTGAGGTTTCTGGCGTGTTGAGATCCGCATGTGCATCGAACCAGATCGCGCCGAGATCGGCGTCTCTGGACGAGCCCTGCATTGAACCGATTGCAACCGAGTGGTCACCACCCAGAACGAGCGGAAACTCGCCGTCTGCGAGCGTCTGTTCGACGTGATCGGCCAGTCGTGTACAGACGTCTTCGACCTCCCGGAGGAATTTCGCGTTCCCCCGGCTCGGCTGCTTAGCATCCGGGTCGCGCTCCTCTGCCCGTGGGATCGAAAGATCACCCGCGTCGATCGGATCGACACCTGCACGCGACAGGCCATCGGCAAGCCCTGCATAGCGGATTGCCGACGGCCCCATATCGACGCCTCGACGATCAGCGCCGTAGTCCATCGGTGCACCAATAATTCTGATACGCTGTCCCATACGTGTGCTATGATTCGACATGGTTTGATCGTGGCGATTGAGTGAGCGACAGATTTAGGGTTAGATAGGGCTAAAAATCCGATACGATGATGCTGAGCGACGTGATGGAAGATTATCTCAAGGCGATCTACCAACTCCAGCGCGAGACCGACGAGCGGGTCAAGACGTCGGCCATCGCAGAAGAGCTAGATGTCACGTCGCCGACTGTCACCAGTATGCTCGATAAGCTCGAGGAGCGGGGACTCGTCGACCGCGAAAAGTATCGCGGCGTCACGTTGACCGACGAGGGCGAAACGGTCGCCCTCGAGGTAATCCGACATCACCGACTGCTCGAGGCCTATCTGACGGAACATCTCGACTACGACTGGGCGGAAGTCCACGAGGAAGCGGACCGACTCGAACACCACATCAGCGAGAACTTCGAGGCCCGCGTGGCGGACGCGCTCGACCAGCCGACGGTCGACCCCCACGGCTCGCCGATCCCCAGCGCCGACCTCGAGCCACCGGAACGGCCAGACGGAGCCTCCGTCACCGAGTTTGCAGAGGGAGATATCGTGGTCGTCGAGGAAGTCGCTGATCACGATGCCGAGGTACTCTCGTATCTCGCAGAGCACGGCGTCGAGCCGGGGGTCGAACTCGAGATCGTGGAGGTCGCTCCCTTCGGGATGGTTACCGCCCGCTCGAGCGGCCACGACGACACCGTTTCGTTGCCCGAATCCGTCGCACATCATGTTCGTGTGGCTGCGCCGGCAGAAGTCGAACAATAACGGTAGTTCGGACAGATCTGTTCAGGAAATCCACGAGCTGCTGCGTTTAGAGTCAGTCTAACTGCCGACCATTGGAAAAGCTATAAGTTTAGATGGCTCTAATCATTTGTCAATGATGACTCGATATTTCGGTACTGGTACGGAGGAGCCCTCATGACAGCACGATCGATTAACGATCTCCCGCGATGGGTGCTGGCTGTTGGCCCAGTGGTAGTTCTCGCAGTCGTGTTCGGACTCCTGTATTTCACGTCGCCGTTCAGCGGCCTCGGTTCAGCTGACGAGGCGAGCACCGCCGAAATTGTCTGGATGGTGACGGTCATCGGTGCGATTGCAGGCATCATTCCAGTTGCGATCGGGATGCTCTGGTTTCCCTTTATCCGGAATCTCGAGCCGAAGTATCTCCATGCGTTTATGGCGCTTGCGGCCGGTGTCCTTGCGTTTATTGCCGTCGAGATGACCGAAGAGATCATTGAGTACGGCGCCGAGGTCGACGGCGCGCTCACTGCAGGAACAGTCGCTGTCGTCGGTGTCGGGGGGACGTTTGCTGTGATGTATGCCGCCAGCAAGTGGCGACAGCACAAAATGTCGAGCCAGGACAAAAGTGGGCTCCACATTGCCTACCTCGTCGCGCTCGCCTTGGGACTGCATAGCATTGGTGAGGGGCTCGGGATCGGTGTCGCCTACGTCCAAGGGGATGCGACGCTCGTGATGTTGCTCGTGTTGGCGTTCGTCATGCACAACGTGATGGAAGGGCCGACTGTCGTCGCGGCAGTTGCCCGCGATAGGGACCAGCCACCACTTCGACATTTCGCTGCGATGGGCATTATCGCTGGCGGACCCGTTATCCTCGGCGGCTGGATCGGCAGCTTTGCAAACTCGCCACTACTTGCCGTTCTCTTCTATGCGATCGCTGTCGGTGCGATTATCCAGGTGCTCATCGAGGTCGCCGACCTCATCCGCTTTGATGCCGAAGCCGTCTTGAGTCGGACAAACACGGCGACGTTCGTCGGCGGCTTCGTTCTCATGTTCTTCCTCGAGGACGTCCTCACCGACCTCGTCCTCGAGGGCTGGCTCGTTCCAGTCTGAGACCGTCGTCGAGACGGAGACGGCAGTCCTCATACGTCTATCGATCACCCTGTGGTAACAGACGGTATCAGCAAACAGTCTCCTAGAGCGACGCAAACAGACACCAACTCACAGACCGCTTCCGAAGCAAAACGCCTTACTATAGGCGGCTCAAAGATCAAAATCCTAGCGAAACAACCTGACTCACCCGTCGGGTTTAAGGAAATCAACTACGAATATCCCAGTATGTCATCCATCGAACTCACCCCCAGCCAGAAGAAAATCCTCCGGGCACTAACGAATCTTCACAAGGAATCAGAATCCGCGATCAAAGGTGAGGATATCGCCGAACAGGTCGACCGGAACCCCGGCACGATCCGAAACCAGATGCAGAGTCTCAAAGCCCTGCAGCTGGTCGAAGGCGTACCAGGCCCGAAAGGAGGATATAAACCAACCGCAGCAGCGTACGAGGCGCTCGAAATCCAGCAGATGGATGATCCAGCCTCCGTCCCACTCGAGCACGAAGGCGAGCCTGTAGACGACGTCATCGTCGAGGAAATCGACCTCTCGAGTGTTCACCACCCCGAACTCTGCCGTGCTGAGATCCACATCCAGGGGGCGATGGGTGAGATCCACGAGGATGACTCGGTCATCGTCGGACCGACACCACTCTCGAAACTCGTTATCGAAGGACGTGTCGACGGGAAAGACGACACTAACAACATTCTGATCCTTCGGATCGAGGACATGGTCGCGCCTGCCGAAGAACCAGCACACTGAACGCGCGTTCGGCGCTGGCAGTTCGTCTCGTCTCCGTTCTTACCGACAGCTGCTCCTACCGGACAGACTGGCGTGGAGTCGGTCACGCACTCGAGGTCATCGTCCGGACACATTCGCAGCCAACGTCGTACTGACTGTGAGTCACATCCGCCAGCGGTCTGGCGACACCGTTCACCCCACCAACACATCTGGTATCGACTCTCGAGTCAGTTCGAGCTCGCGCACGATCCGACCCGTCTGCTGGTGTCGACTGCGACGGCAAAAAAGGAACGCGGCGCCGTGGTCAGTTCTCGTCGGTGTCGACCGTCGTGACAGCCGGAATCTCGTCGACGCTTGCGACCGCGTCGCCTGCCTCGACATCCATGACGATTACGCCCATCGTATTTCGTCCGACCGTCGAGATGTCGTCGACGCGCGTGCGGACGATCTGGCCGCGCTCGCTCATCATCACGAGTTCGTCGTCGTCGGCGACAGCTTTGACAGCCGTCACCGGCCCGTTTCGGTCGCCCGTTTTGATGTCGATCAGGCCCTTGCCGTAGCGTGATTGGGTGCGATACGCCGAGAGGCGAGTGCGTTTGCCGTAGCCGTTTCGAGTGACGGTCAACAGCGCCCGCTCGTCGTCTTCGTCGGTCGCAACCAGTCCGGCGACCGCGTCGCCGTCCTCGAGTTTGATCCCGTTGACACCCCGGGCGTTGCGCCCCATCGAGCGAACTTCACTCTCGTCGAAGCGGATCGTCATCCCGCCTTCGGTTGCGATAACCAGATCCTGCGAGCCGTCGGTAACTTCGACGTCGATGAGTTCGTCGCCGTCCTCGAGGTCGGCCGCGATGATCCCGGTCGAACGGATGTTGTCGAACTCCGAACCGGCGGTTCGTTTGACGTAGCCGTTCCGGGTTGCCATCGTCACGAACTCGCCGTCGCCGAAGGCGTCGGTGTCGACGATGGCCGTGATATCCTCGTCGGCGTCGAGGTCGAGGATATTGACTGCCGATTTCCCGCGTGCCGTCCGGCCCATCTCGGGAATCTCGTAGGTCTTGAGCTGGTAGACTTTGCCCTGATTGGTAAAGCACAGCAGGTAGTCATGGGTGTTCGCGCGGAACACCGTCGTGACGCGGTCGCTGTCTTTGACGTCCGCGCCGATGATTCCCTTGCCGCCCCGACCCTGCGGGCTGAACTGGTCGATCGGCATCCGCTTGACGTAGTCGTCTTCGGTCATGACGACGAACACCTCTTCTTCCGGAATGAGGTCCTCGTGAGTGACCGTCCCCTGGTCCTCGATGATCGAGGTCCGGCGGTCGTCGCCGTACTCGGCTTTGATCTCACGGAGTTCGTCTTTGATGACCGCGAGCAGCTCCTGCTCGCTCTCGAGAATCGATGTCAGGCGCTCGATCTCGGCCTGGACGTCCTCGTACTCGTCTTCGATCTCGGCCGTCTCCATCGACGTGAGACTGCCCAGTTGCATCCGGACGATGTGCTCTGCCTGGGCTTGGGAGAACGAATACGCCTCCCGCAGGGCCGTTTTCGCGGCCGATCGATCCTCGCTGTTGCGGATCAGTTCGACGACGTCGTCGGCGTTCTCGACGGCCGTCAGTCGACCCTCGAGGATGTGGGCTCTGTCTTCTGCTTCCTCGAGGTCGTACTCACTGCGTCGGCGGACGACTTCGCGTCGGTGGGCGACGTACTCCTCTAAGGTTTCCCGCAGCGAGAGCACCTGCGGCTGGCCGTCGACCAGCGCGAGGTTGATCACGCCGAACGTCTTCTCGAGATGGTTCTCGAGCAGTTTGTTCTTGACGACCTCGACGTTCGCACCACGTTTGCACTCGACGACGATGCGGACGCCGTCGCGGTCGGACTCGTCGCGCAGGTCCGAAATTCCCTCGATCTCGCCGTCGTTGACGTTTTCGGCGATCCGCTCGACCATCCGGGCCTTGTTGGCCTGGTAGGGGAGTTCGGTGATGACGATTCGCTCGCGGCCGTTTTTCCACTCCTCGACTTCGAACTCGGCACGCACGCGGATGCGCCCGCGACCGGTCTTGTACGCCGAGTAGATGGCGTCGCGACCGACGATGTTCGCGCCCGTCGGGAAGTCGGGGCCTTTGACGTGCTCCATCAGGTCCTCGACCGTCGCGTCAGGGTTGTCGATGAGTTCGATCGTCGCGTCGATCACCTCACAGAGGTTGTGCGGCGGGATGTTCGTGCTCATCCCGACGGCGATTCCCGAGGAGCCGTTCACGAGGAGATTCGGAAACGCCGCCGGCAGGACGTCGGGTTCCTGCAGGCGGTCGTCGTAGTTCGCCGAGAAGTCGACCGTGTCCTTGTCGATGTCCTCGAGCAGTTCCTCGGAGACGGCGGCCATCCGTGCCTCAGTGTATCGGGGCGCGGCGGCCGGGTCGCCGTCCATGGAACCGAAGTTCCCCTGCCCGTCGACGAGCGGATAGCGCATCGAGAAATCCTGGGCCATCCGGACGAGCGTGTCATAGATTGCGCTGTCGCCGTGCGGGTGGTAGTCACCCATCGTCTCCCCGACGATCGAGGAGGACTTGCGGTGGCTGCTACCGGAAGAGACGCCCATCTCGTGCATCGCATACAGGATGCGCCGGTGGACGGGTTTGAGGCCGTCCCGGACGTCCGGAAGGGCACGCCCCGCGATGACGGACATCGCGTAGTCGATATACGACTGCTCCATCTCATCTTCGATGCGGACGTTTTCGATCGCCCGTGCCTCTACGTCAGTCGGTTCGGGTACGTCTGAACTCATATCTTACCTCACCACAGTTAGATGTCGATCCACTCGGCTTCGGGCGCGTGTTCTTTGATGAACTGCTTGCGTGGCTCGACGGCGTCGCCCATCAGCACGGAGAACATCTTGTCCGCCGCGGCGGCGTCCTCGATCGTGATCTGTTTGAGAATACGGTTTTCCGGGTTCATCGTCGTCTCCCAGAGCTGTTCGGGGTTCATCTCCCCGAGTCCCTTGAAGCGCTGGACCTGCGTCGGATTGCCGTCGCATTTCTCTTCGACGATCTCGTCGCGTTCGGCGTCGGTCATCGCATCGTACGTCTCGCCCCGGTAGCGGATACGGTACAGCGGCGGCTGGGTCGCATACACGTAGCCACCTTCCAGCAGCGGGCGCATATGCCGGTAGAAGAACGTCAGCATGAGCGTCCGAATGTGTGCGCCGTCGACGTCGGCGTCCGTCGCCATGATGATCTTCTTATACCGGACGTCGTCGACATCGAACTCGTCGCCGATTCCCGCACCGATCGCGGTGATCATGTTCCGGATCTCGTCGTTCTCGAGAATGCGATCGAGTCGGTGTTTCTCGACGTTCAAGATCTTCCCTTTGATCGGAAGCACGGCCTGGAACTCGGGGTTTCGGGCCTGTTTTGCGCTGCCGCCTGCGGAGTCGCCCTCCGCGATGAACAGTTCGGCCTTCTCGGGGTCTTTGGTCTGACAGTCCGCGAGTTTGCCGGGCAACGAGGTCGAATCGAGAGCGGATTTACGGCGGGTTAGCTCTTCGGCTTTCTGGGCGGCCTTGCGCGCTTTGGCAGCCTCGACAGCCTTCGTGATGATCGCTTCTGCGGTGTCGGGATGCTCTTCGAAGTAGGTGCCGAGTCCTTCGTGCATCGCGCTTTCGACGATCCCTCGAACCTCGGAGTTGCCGAGTTTCGTCTTCGTCTGCCCTTCGAACTGCGGGTCAGGGTGTTTGATCGAGATGACTGCAGTGAGTCCCTCGCGGATGTCTTCGCCTTTGAGGTTCTCGTCGAGATCGTTCAGTAGATCGTTCTCGCCGGCATAATCGTTGACACAGCGTGTGAGCGCGGTTTTGAAGCCGGTGAGGTGGGTGCCACCCTCGCGCGTGTTGATGTTGTTTGCGAAGGCGTGAATCGATCCCTGTAGCTCTTCGGTAGCCTGCATCGCCACCTCGACTTCGATGTTCTGGTCGTCGTCCTCGAAGTAGATGATGTCCTCGTGCATCGCCGAGCGCGTCTCGTTGAGATACTCGACGAACTCGCGGATGCCGCCCTGGTACTCGTAGGTTTCCTCAGTCGGGCCGTCCTCGTCGCGTTCATCACGCAACGTGATGCGAACGCCCGAGTTGAGGAAGGCAAGTTCGCGAAGCCGATTCGAGAGCGTCGAGAAGGCGAAGTTGTCGCCCTCGAAGATGTCGGTGTCGGGCCAGAACCGAATCGCCGTGCCTGCCCCCTCGTCTGGGTCCATATCGCGGACCCGTTCCATATCGCCGACGGGTTCGCCCGCCTCGAACGCGTGTTTGAAGACGCCGCCGTCGCGTTTGACCTCGACCTCGAGTCGACTCGAGAGGGCGTTAACGACCGAGACGCCGACGCCGTGGAGGCCACCGGAGACCTGGTAAGACTTGTTGTCGAACTTCCCGCCAGCGTGGAGAACAGTGAGAATCACCTCGAGGGCCGGCCGATCGTACTCGTCGTGTGTATCGACGGGGATACCACGGCCGTCGTCTGCGACGCTCACAGAGCCGTCATCGTGGATGGAGACGGTAATGTCGTCACAGTGACCTGCCAGTGCCTCGTCAATCGAGTTGTCCACCACTTCATAGACGAGATGGTGGAGCCCTCGAGAATCGGTAGAGCCGATGTACATTGCCGGTCGCTTTCGCACAGCCTCCAGGCCTTCTAAGACCTGAATCTGTCCGGCGCCGTACTCGCTTTCCTGGGACATGTAAAACCTGCTTTCGGGTAGTGCTCCCCTCCTAATAAAAGTCACGTGTACGCGCTCGCGCGCGAAGCCACCGTAGCCGTTGCTCGGCTGACTCTCAGGATTTGATACCTGGTTGTGAAGAGGTGTTCAAGCTCCTCATACCCCAGGTGTTTCTGGTGGTTACGTGGTTTCACGGGGCTTGATCGCCTCGAGTCACACACCGTGCTGGAGTCCCGTGATCGCCCTCAAAAAGCCGTGTCAGTGCCCGGGGTGTCGTTGACGGTCTTCGATCCTGTATGGGAGATGAAATGCAACCGCTGTATCTGGCCGTCGGGATCGGTGTGCTCGTCGCCGTTGTCGTCGACATTCTTTGGACGACACTCTGGGTCGACGGCGGGGCTGGTCCGCTTTCCGGACGGCTGACGACCTGGATCTGGCGTAGCCTGCGGACGGCAAGCAACGACCACCCGCGCGCGCTGAGTCTCGCCGGGCCGCTGATCCTCGCGTTCACGCTTGCGATGTGGATCGCACTGTTGTGGCTCGGCTGGACGATGGTTTTCGCTGGCGACGAGACAGCCCTTGTCAGCGCCCATACCGGCGCGCAGGCCGACTGGTCCGGACGATTCTACTACGTCGCCTACACGATGTTCACGAACGGAAACGGCGATTACACGCCGACGACGAGTGGCTGGGAGATTGCCAGTTCGTTCACGACCGCAACTGGAATGGCCTTCGTCACGCTGGGCGTCTCCTACGTCCTCACCGTCCTCGGCGCAGTGTCGGAAAAGCGCTCATTTGCCAGCGACGTCACTGGTCTGGGCGAACGCAGTGAAGCATTCGTCCGTGCGGGCTGGACCGCTGAAGACGAGTTTCGCGGCCTCGAGCGCCCACTCGAGTCACTCGCGACACAACTGTCCGTGCTCGCAGACCAGCACAAGGCCTACCCGATTCTTCACTACTACCACAGCGAACGGGCCACTCGAGCGTCGGCGATGGCTGTTCCCGTCTTCGACGAGGCACTGACGGTCGTTCGCCACGGCGTCTCGGACGATGCACAGCTCAATCCAACACTGGTCGAAGATGCCCGTTCGAGTGTCGACAGCTATCTCGACACGCTCGGGACGGCGTTTATCGACCCTGCCGACGACGTCCCACCTCGGCCGGAACTCGATCGACTCCAAGACGATGAGATTCCGACCGTCCAGAACGACGCGTTCACTGACGACGTCACGGCACTGTCCGGTCGTCGCCGGAAGCTACTGGGTATCGCACGTGCCGATGCGAGGGAGTGGCCGCCGCTCGAGGAGTGAGAACGTCGGTTTGAGTCTGTTCCAGTGCGACCACGATGGCCGGTCAGGTTACCGGCACACCGTTGTAACCGGCAGTGTGACGCTCGTTTACAGCCGCCTCAAACCGTCGGTTCACTTTCACTCCGGTAACACACACCTTTTAGCCCCGCCGCTAGTATGGGGGGACAATGACGTCGTTTCAGTCGACACTCGAGGACGAGGTGGGGATCGCCGAGGAGCTGGCCGAGAGCCAGCAGGCGATTTCGATCGCCGAGTTCTTCGAGAAGAACAAGCATATGCTCGGCTTCGACAGCGGCGCTCGAGGTCTCGTCACGGCTGTCAAAGAAGCCGTCGACAACGCCCTAGACGCCGCCGAAGAAGCAGGCATTGCCCCAGATATCTACGTCGAGATCGAGGAAGCCGGCGACTACTACCGGCTGATCGTCGAGGACAATGGCCCGGGTCTGACGAAAGACTCCCTCCCCAAAGTCTTCGGGAAACTGCTCTACGGTTCGCGGTTCCACGCGCGCGAACAGTCTCGTGGCCAGCAGGGGATCGGGATCTCCGCTGCTGTTCTGTATGCCCAGCTAACGAGCGGGAAACCCGCGAAGATCACCAGTCGAACCCAGGGTGCAAGCGAAGCCCAGTACTTCGAACTCATCGTCGACACTGACGCGAACGAACCCGAGATCAGCGTCGAGGAGACGACTTCGTGGGACCGCCCCCACGGCACGCGCATCGAACTCGAGATGGAGGCAAACATGCGCGCCCGCGGGCAGCTTCACGACTACATCAAACACACCGCGGTCGTCAACCCCCACGCCCGCCTCGAGTTGCGCGAACCGAAGAACCACTTCAAGTTCGAACGGGCGACGGACCAACTCCCCGAAGAGACCGAAGAGATCCGCCCACATCCTCACGGCGTCGAACTCGGCACTGTGATGAAGATGCTGTCGGCGACGGATTCACAGACGGTTTCTGGATTCCTCCAGGAGGAGTTTACTCGCGTTGGCAAGAAAACCGCCGAGTCGATCATCGACGAGTTCCGCGACCGCCATTACGGACGCGAGATGCGCTGGCGACCACCCGCGACGGGCGAGGACATCGACGTCGGTGCCGCAGTGTCGGCAGCGACCGCGAACAAGGGTGCTGATGCGACGGCTGCCTTCGCCGAGACCATCGCCGACGCGGTCGCCGACCACGACCGAATCGCCCACCACGAGGTCGTTGCCGCTGTCGACGCGGCCGCCGACGATGTCGAAGCCGACCACGGAACGACGTTCGGCGACACCGTCCGCGAAAACGCCGTCGAGGCCGTCTGGATCGAGATCATCGATGCTGCGGACGGCGCGGAAACAGACAGCGAGTCAGATGGGACGGCAGCGTCACGACTCGTCGCCGATCTGTACGACCTCGCCGACGAGGCGACGAGCACCCGCAAGGACGACGAGATCATCCACGCCTTCGCCGAGCGCCTCGCAGCCACGTTCGACGACGAATCCGAGGCCGACAACGTCCGCCATCGACTCACCCGGACGCAACTCCGCGAGTTCGTCGATCGGGCCGCAGCGCTAACTGAGGAGTACGACGACGTCTCCTTTGGAGAGACAGCACGCGAGAACGTCACTGACGCCGTCTGGGACGTTATGGCGACGGTTCCCGACGACCCTCCGCTGGTCCGCGAACTCGACAACGACCGGGATGTCGCCAGCAACCTCGTCGACGGCATGCGTGCGGCCGACATCATGGCCCCGCCGACGCGATGTCTCTCGCCGATCACGGAGGAGTTGATCACGGCTGGCCTGAAAAAGGAGTTCGACGCCGATTTCTACGCTTCTGCGACTCGAGACGCCGACGTTCACGGCGGCGATCCGTTCATCGTCGAGGCCGGCATCGCCTACGGCGGCGAGATTCGAGCAGAGGGTAGTGCCGACGTCATGCGGTTTGCAAATCGGGTGCCGCTGGTCTACCAGCGCGGCGCGTGTGCGACGACCGACGTGGTCAAATCGATCGGCTGGCGCAACTACGGGCTCGACCAGCCTGGCGGGTCCGGCCTCCCGAACGGTCCGGCCGTGATCATGATCCACGTCGCCTCCACGAACGTTCCGTTCACAAGCGAGTCCAAAGACGCCGTCGCAAACGTGCCGGCGATCGAAGACGAGATCGAACTTGCGATCCGTGAGGCCGCCCGCGAACTCAAAAGCTATCTCAACAAGCGCCGCTCGATGCAACAGCGCCGGAAGAAACAGAACGTCCTTGGGAGGATCCTCCCCGAGATGGCGGCCAAAGTCGCCGAGGTGACCGACCGCGAGGAGCCCGATATCAACGACGCCGTCGCACGCATCATGAACAACGTGCTCGTCGAACGCAGCGTCAAAGAAAACGGCGACGGCCAGGCAGTCTCAGTCACCGTCGAGAACAACTCGGGGACGGCCGAATCGCTCGAGATCACCGACATCGTCACCGCCGAACCGACGAACCTCTCCGAGGAGGCCACCGTCGTCGAGATGGACGGCGAGTGGTTCGTCAAGTGGGACGTCGACGTCTCGAGCGACGACGAGGCCGCCCTCGAGTACGTGGTGCCCAACGATGCGGCGTTCGATCTGGACGTCAAAGGTGTCGAAAGCGAGAAACTCACGGTGTCAGCATGAGCGTGCGACCGAGTGCTCGAGCAGAACGAAGTGAACTTACGGTGAAACAATGAGCGCAGACAACGACCAGCAGGCACGAGAACAGTTAATCGACCTCGCGGCACAGTTTTACGACCAGTTCGAACTGGGCGAGATCCCCCACATGTCCGTGCCGACGCGGACGAAAAACAACATCGAGTACGACGAAGACAAAGACGTCTGGGTGTACGGCGACCGAGAGTCGACACGCTCTGCGAACTCCGTCCGCGGTGCGCGAAAGCTGCTGAAGGCCGTCTACACGATCGAGTTCCTCGCGAACCAACTCGAGGAAGACCGCTCCTCGACCCTGCGTGAGTTGTACTACCTTTCGGAAAGCTGGGATAACAACGAGGCACAGTTTTCGGATCAGGACGAGTCCAACGGCCTGATCGAGGATCTGGAGATCGTTTCGGGTGTGACCCGCGAGGACTTCCACATGCGCCCGGAGGAGTCGGGTGCAACCATCATGGGGCCGCTGCACCTGCGCGAACAGACCCGTCGCGGCGAACGCGATATCCACTGTCAGGAAGACGTCGGCGAAGGTGGCTACCAGATTCCGAACAACCCCGACACGATCGAGTTTCTCGACTGCGATTCCGACTTCATCCTCGCCGTCGAGACCGGTGGGATGCGGGACCGACTCGTCGAGAACGGCTTCGACGACGAGTACAACGCCTTGATCGTCCACCTCAAGGGCCAGCCCGCACGGGCGACTCGACGGATCATCAAGCGACTCCACGACGAACTCGACCTCCCGGTGACGGTCTTCGCCGACGGTGACCCGTGGTCGTACCGGATCTATGGCTCGGTCGCTTACGGCTCGATCAAGTCGGCCCACCTCTCAGAGTATCTCGCGACGCCGGCCGCCCAGTATATCGGCATCCAGCCGGCCGACATCGTCGAGTACGATCTGCCGACCGACCCGCTCAGCGACTCGGACATCAACGCCTTAGAGAGCGAACTCGAGGACCCGCGCTTCCAGACCGACTACTGGGAAGAACAGATCGAACTCCAACTCGAGATCGGCAAGAAGTCCGAACAGCAGTCGCTTGCAGCTCGTGGATTGGATTTCGTGACGGAGACGTATCTCCCCGAGCGTCTCAGCGAGATGGGCGTCATCTAGACGCACATCGAGCCGAGGGTCGGGGAGAGTGATCGAGCGTCTCAGCGAGATGGGTGTCATCTAGACGCAGATCGAGCCGAGGGTCGGGGAGAGTAATCGAGCGTCTCAGCGAGATGGGCGTTATCTGAACGCTCCTCGAGTCGCCGACCCGGGCCGGGCAGCAGAACTCGTTACAGACCGTTTTCAGCGCTCGACGATCGTAGAGGAGCCACGGCTGTATGCAGACGAGAGACGACAGAAATCGGATCGCTCGAGGTCGTGTTACCCGATGAATCCGAGTCGAAGCGCAGCCCCCATCGCGCCGAAGATGAGGACGAACACGAGGCTGACGACGTAGTAGGCGTGCCAGGCTCGAGACGGGCGGAACGGCTCGGGCAGGTGTTTCTCGACGACGTACCAGTTGGCCGGGTAGAAGAAAATCTCCGTGACCGCGAGGATGGCGGCGACGTAGAGCAACAGCGTCACGGGGACGTTCCCGAGTGCGAGCACCATCGCGCTGCTGACGACGACGACGCCGGCGACGACGAGCTTTCGGATGCGCTCGCTGTCGATACTTTCGTCCTCGAGCGCCATCGGGAGAATGTCACCGGTTGCACGGGCAGCCCCGTCGAGAAGCGTGATAACGGTCGAGTAGAGGGCTGCGAACGCGCCGATCAGCATGGCGTAGTACGACCATTCGCCGAAGGAGTCGCTCAGGATGTTGCCGATCGCGAAGGCGAGGTTGGCGTCCGTCGGCGGGTCCGGATAGAGGACGTTCGTCGCGAGAATAACCATCGCGGCGATCAGGACGAAACTGAACACGTAGCCGACGTTGAAGTCACGGCGGCCGGTTTTGATCCACGCACGGATGTAGTCGTGGTGGGCCGGGTTGCTCGGATCGAGCCCCTTCTGTCGCAGTTCACCAGCCCCTTCGCCTTTGGCCATACTCCAGCTGCCGATCAGAATACTCGTACTGAACCCGGTCGGCGCGAACCCGGCGGCCGCGGCAAACAGCGCGACGAACGCAGGGCCGGTGAGGTCGGGGATCGCGAACGTCGTTTCGGCGATCCGTTCGGGCGATGGCGGCCCAACGAGGGCGCCGAGCATGACGAGCACACCGACAGCGACGGTGAAGCCGATCAACGCCTTCTCGAGGACGGAGTAGCGCGACGTGATCACGAGCACGCCGGCAGCGCCGACGAAGAGGACGTACGCCCACGCTGCGGTGAGCCAGCCGGGAGTCAACGCGGCGATGAACGCGGCCGTGCTCATGCCGACGCTAGCCGTAATAAACGTGTACATGACGGTGAAGACGAGGATCGTCACCCAGAGCGCCCAGTTTTTCGGCCCGGGAAGATCACTGTAGGCTTCGATCGGGTTTGCCCCGACGCCGTAGTTATACCGAATGCCCAACTCCCAGGCACCGTACTTGGCGACGTAGATGAGACCGAACATCCAGATTGCGACGAGTCCGAACGTCCCACCGAGCGTCGGTGCGAGAACGATATGACTTCCACCGATGCTGATCAGCGCCCAGAGCATCGACGGTCCGAAGTGGTTCTTGAAGAACCCCTTCCAGCCGGCCGACGGATAGGTAAGCTCGGGCTGGGACGTCTCGAGCCCGTCTTCGGTCTTACTCGCCACGGTGCTCACCGGTGTACGGAGCCATGACGATGGGTTTCAGGCAGGGATCCACTCGAGCCCACCCAGAACGTGTGTGCGTGCCAACAGTATACATAGGAAGTATGAGTGACTAGGCGATCCGTGACTTATGTCCACGGATTCTACGGTCTGCTGTAACGAGTTACCGCCGATCACCAGCGGCGGGGTCGGTGATTGGTGGTAACTGACTACAGCAGTCCGTATCATAACCGGGCGCTACTGCTCGTCGAGCACGACTGGAACCGCGCGGTTCGCGACGTCGACGACGAACGCATCAGCGTCGGTCTCGAGCGCCTCGAACGTGTCGTAGTGGATCGGCAACACGAGCTCGGGGCGAATTCGTTCCGCGAGCGCGGCAGCCTCGTGGCGATCCATCGTGAACGCGCCGCCGATTGGCGGGAGAAGCAGGTCGGTATCCAGTTCGTCGTGGAGCGGGAGGACATCGGTGTCGCCGGGCCAGAACGCCGAGACGCCGTCGACTGTGACGGCAAAGCCACAGCCCTCGCCCTCGGGATGATACGGGTCGCCGTGCTCGTCGACGTGTGGGCCCGCTGGGTCGTTGTACGCGGGCGTGGTGAACAGGTCCAGCGGGCCGAGGACAAACGACTCATCCGCACGGACACGCTCGACCTCGTAGGGCAGGTCTTCGGGCTGTTCGTCGACCCGGTCGATCTCGCTGGCGTCGATCGATTCGTGAACGACGACGATCGCGTCCTCGTGAGCCACCCGGCGAATGCCGTCAGGATCGTAGTGGTGGGCGTGGGAAACCAGAACGAGATCGCCATCGCGCGCATCGTACCCATCGAGCACCCCGTACCGACCGGGATCCATGTAGATGACAGCCCCCGTCTCGCCCTCGAGGCGAACGGTCGCGTAGCCGAGCCAGTCGACGGTCACTGCACCGAAACGAACGGTCATACTCGCCCGTACGCTCGAGCAGGTCGAAAAAGGTTCGCCTCGCAGTTACTTCGACTCCGGTCTACGGCCGTCGGATCGAGTGTGTGAGTGTGCCGACGCCCTCGATTTCGATTTCGATCTCGTCGCCATCGGACAGTTGACCGACGCCTTCCGGCGTTCCGGTCGCGATCACGTCACCCGGCTCTAAGGTCATGTAGGCCGTGATCTCGGCGATCAGTTCCGGAATCGGGAAGATGAGCTGTTCGCGCGAGCCGTCCTGTTTCGGTTCGCCGTTGACGCGGGACTGAACCGATGCGTCGGCCGGCACCTCATCAGGCGTTGCGAGCAGTGGCCCAAGGGGTGCAGCGCCGTCGAACGCCTTCCCGCGGATCCAGTTCTGTTCTTTCTCCTGGTCGTCGCGGTTCGAGATGTCGTTGACACACGTAAAGCCCTCGACGACGTCCATCGCGTCGGAGACGGGGACGTGACGGCACTGCTCGCCGATAACGACGCCCAGTTCGGCCTCGTAGTCGATGCGCTCTTTCCCGGCCGGTGCGGTGACGGTGTCGCCGTGGCTTGCAATCGTGTTCGGCGGCTTCAGGAAGATCAACGGGCGGTCCGGAACGTCAGAGCCCATCTCGTCTGCGTGGTCGGCGTAGTTACGGCCGATACAGACGATTTTCGACGGCTCACACGGTGGGAGGACGTCGATCTCGTCGGACTCGAGTGCGTAGCTCTCGTTCCCGAAGTGGACGTGGCCGTTCTCGAACTCGCCGCGGCGGACAGCACCGGCAGGATCGCGGAATCGGACGTATTTCATGCGAGATGGGTTGTGGTGTGCGTTCAAAAGCGTTGAGATGCCGGCGGCACTCGCCCACCCAAGCGCGTCTCCGACCGCTCGAGTAGTGACGAACCGACAGCACCTGGCTGTACCTCGACGTCGATCGGGGCTGAAATGACAGTGACGTAACTACGTCAGTAGCTGCCACTACGGACGCAGAACGGAACGCTTTTTACTAGGCCCCCGCAATCGACTAATGCGTTCGAGGCACGCTGGGTTGGATCGCCAACCGAGGCGAGACAGTGTGTGAACGCAATGATCGCTCCGTTGGTGTAGTCCGGCCAATCATTTCGGCCTTTCGAGCCGATGACCAGGGTTCAAATCCCTGACGGAGCATTCTTCTGCAAAACAACGTACCGAAGACAGAGCGTGTTCGCTGGCGTTTGACGCATTCTCCCGACGAGTACGTTTCCAAATCGTATATCTGAGCCGCAGATAGGCACCGACTCGAAATTACGTGCCAGTCGCTAGTGGCCCCAAGCGGGGCGACTCGTGTGCCGGTTTGAGCGAACTCGAGAGCCGTCAGTGATCGATCCCGGGGCGCTGGAACGTGGTCTCAGCCGCTGTCGACTCCGCGAGTGCTGACTCGAGTTCCGGTGCCGAAAGAACGTCGTTGCGATCGGGCTCGTCCGGCCGTCTGAAATAGTACGTGTCGGCACAGCCGGCGACCATCTCGGTCAGCGACTGGTCTTCGTCGTGGACGACCGAGACGAGATCTCCCGTAACTGCGATCAACACTGTATCGGCTGGTTTCCGCAAGGCCGTTCGAAGCTCGTCGGCGGTACAGTCGTTGGGCAACTCGAGGTATACGCCGTCGACAGTCGCCCATCGTGTCTCCATACACCTCCGTTGGGGACGTCCACCCTATACAGTTGGGCTCGCAGCTTCAGGCCGCGTTCTGCTCGAGGGTGGTGGCAGCGTACTGTTGCTTGCAGTTTAGCCACCCGTCTGTGTGCGCATCAGATCGCTTTCTGCAGTGTTGACATCGCCAGCCGCATCGAATGGCGATCCGAAACCGGACCGCTCGGATCTCCCCACTGCTGTCAGCTGGTGCCGATGGAATTACCCGCTGGCTCGCCTAACACTGTCTATGGACGATCACACGCGTGATCCCACCGTCTCGCCACCAGCTGGATCCGAGACGCCGACGGGCTGGCTCGTTGCCGACGACCGCTGGGAACACGGGACGCTTCGGCGGGCGGTGGTTCACGGCGTTCGTCTCTACAACTCCGGCGCGTTCCACGAATCGCATGACTGCTTCGAGTTAGAATGGTACAACTACGGGCGTGGAACCACCGAAAGCGCGTTCGCCCACGGAATGGTCCAAGTCGCAGCGGGCGCGTACAAGCGCGTTGATTTCGAGAACGACGACGGAATGCGGAGCCTCTTCGAGACGGCACTCCAGTATCTTCACGGCGTTCCGCGGGATTACTACGGCGTTGATGTGCTCGAGGTCCGAACCACGCTGACGAACGCCATCGATGATCCAGGCCTGATCGACGACTGGCAGATCCCTCTCGATGGCGAGCGACCGACTGCTCGAGCAGTCGATTTCGAGTATGTTGAGACACTCGAGGAGTGACCGTTCGGCCTCGGTCGACGTGCTGGCGAGCGGGACAGTGTCAGACGCGATCGTGGTCTGTGCTATCATGGCTATTTTCCGGACCATCTGTATTCGTGAGAGACCGAATCGCCTTTGGAGTCAGAGCCCATCTATCCGGTGATGAGAGTTGCACAGCTCGGGTCGGGAACGCCGGAACTCGCAGTCGTTGCAGGCATCCATGGCGATGAACCCTGTGGCGTCCGGGCCGTCGAGCGATTGCTCGACGAACGCCCGACCGTCGAACGGCCCGTCAAGCTCATTGTCGCCAACGAGGCGGCCCTCGAGCGACGCGTGCGGTTCGTCGACGAGGACCTGAATCGAACGTTCCCCGGCCATCCGAACGCGAAAACGCATGAAGCCCAGCTCGCCCATCGACTCGTCGAAGAACTCGAGGGCTGTCTCACGTTCTCGATGCATTCGACACAGAGTCATGCAGACCCCTTCGCGATCGTCAACGGCGTGAGCGAGACCGCAAAAGAGCTGGTACCACAGCTGCCGGTGGCAGCGATGGTCGAAACCAGTCAGTTCGCAGAGGGACGGCTCTTCTCGAAGATCAACACGATCGAAGTCGAGTGTGGGCTGCAAGGGTCGGAGACAGCCGCCCAGAACGCTGACCGGCTGACGCGAACGTTCCTGACGGCCGTTGGAGCGTTGCCCGGCGACACGGTCTGTCGCGAGCTGCCCGTCTACCAGCTGACCGATGTTATCAACAAACAGCGGGCAGACACCTACGAGGTCTTCGTCGATAACTTCACTCGAGTCGACGCTGGTGACCCGTTTGCAGCCGCCGACGGCGACACACAGGTCGCCAATGAACCGTTCTATCCGGTTCTCATGTCCCCCAACGGCTACCGCGACGTCTTCGGTTATGCGGCTGACAAACTCGATATCTTGACGACGCCGCCAGCCGCGGACTGAGACTGGCAGCCAAGGGGTGTTCGGCCGTCATAGATGGACACAATTTTCCCCGCGTGGGGAGCTTTGATACGCTGCCGTCCCCTTCCGCTGCGTATGACTGCAACGCTTCTTGTCGCTATGCTGTCAGAACTGTTCCCAAACGGGATCAGTCACTACGCCATCGGCGGCCTGTTCGTCGGTCTCGGGGTTGCCGTAATCTATCTCGGGACCGGCATCAGCGCCGGCGCGAGCACGTTTCTCGAGTCGACACTCTCGTACGGTTCGAGTCTCTCGCGATTCCAGCAGTATCGTCCCTCGCGTGACTGGCGTGTCGTGTTCACACTGGGAATCGTCGCCGGTGCGGCCGTCTACGCGCTCGCCTTTCAGGACGGGATTTGGACGACTGACGTCCAGTGGTGGCGGCTCCTGATCGGCGGCATCCTCGTCGGAATCGGAACCCGTGTCGGGAAAGGCTGTACCTCGGGTCACGGCGTCTGTGGCGTCGGCTCGGTCTCGGGGACGTCGTTCATCGGCGTCGCGACGTTCCTGTTCGTCGCGATCGGTGTGGCACAGCTGGTACAGGCACTGGGGGTGAGCCCGTAGTATGACCGCCGACCACGAGCAACACCCGTTGTTCATGCCACTGATCTTCGTCGGCGGCCTGCTCTTTGGCTTCGGCCTCGGCTTTAGCCACATGGCCCAGCCCGAGGTCGTGCTGAGCTTCCTGCAGTTCGAGGACTTCGGGCTGCTGTTCGTGATGTTCGGAGCTGCGATCGTGACCGGAATCACCTTTTTCGGCATCAAGCAGCTACGCACGACGGCTCCACTGACGGGAGATATCTACACCCGACGGCTGAAGAGCCTCGACAAGAACGTCGTCATCGGCGGCGGCATCTTCGGCGTTGGCTGGGGGCTCTCCGGGATCTGTCCCGGCGCCGCCTACGCCAGCCTCGGCATCGGCAACTACGCCATCCTCTGGGGAATCCTCGGGATGTTCATCGGCGCGTACGTCCAGGGCTTCTGGCGTTCGACACGCGCCGAACAGCGATCTCCCGCTGCAACTGCGGACTGACCGTCGAACGGCCTCGAGCGCGCCGAAGCACACTCCTGTCGTCGTCCCGTTCAATCAGCTATGGGCTCTCCGACACGGCGACGCATCCTCGCGGCGGCCGGCAGTTCGATCGCCCTCGCTGGCTGTTTGACAGGCTCCGGCGCAGACGTCCAGGAGCTTACAACACCCGAGGCGATCCCCGACGACGACTGGACTGAACCCGAGTGGCGACCAGCTGACGGCACACCATCCGAAGATGACGTGACCGCGACGACAGTAGTCGCCGGCCTCGAGATCCCCTGGGATCTCGTCTTCGCCGCGGACGACGCGTTCCTCACCGAGCGCACTGGTGGCGTCCGTCGATTCGATGCGACCGCACTGGCGACGGACGCCGACCTGTCTCCCGACGACGGCGAACTGCTCATCGAGGCTGACGCCTTGCCGGATCGGGCGGCCCCTGGCGAGGGTGGCACGCTTGGTGTTGCGATCCATCCGGAGTACCCCGACCGGGCCGAACTGTTCGTCTACTACACGGTCGATGACGGCGCGGTCGGGAACCGGGTCGTCAACTACGACCTCGAGTCAGAGACACTCGAGACAGTCCTCGATGGAATCTCAGGAGCGACGACACACAACGGTGGTCGGATCACGTTCGGCCCCGAGGGATATCTCTGGGTGCTGACCGGCGACGCCGAGGAGCCCGCGCTCACGCAGGATCCCGGCGCTCGTGCGGGTGCAGTGCTCCGTCTCACGCCGGATGGTGAGCCAGCCCCTGAGAATCCAGACTGGGGTACAGACGGCGACCAACGAACCTACACGCTGGGCCATCGCAACCCACAGGGGATCGCCTTCACGCCACAGGGAACGCCCGTGGTGGCCGAACACGGTCCAGCGGCTCGAGACGAGGTGTCGATCCTCCGGCCAGGCGGCAACTACGGCTGGGATCTCGTCCGCGGCGGGCCGGACGACCCGGAGTACGGTAGCTACGACGAGTACGACGATGCCACGCCACCAGTCGTCAACACCGGCCCCGAGATGACGTGGGCACCCTCCGGGATCGCCTTCTATGACGATGATTCGATCACACCGTGGGAAAATCGCATGTTCGTCTGCGGGCTCGCGTCAAACGCGCTGTATGCCGTGTCACTCCGCCCCGAAAACGGGGGGCTCGAGGATGGGGCAGAGTCGGAAGACGAGACTGGCGTTCGACACGACACAACGTGGCTCGACGATCGATTCACCGCAACGGCTCACACGCTGTTCGAGGGCGAATACGGCCGCCTCCGGCATATCGAGCCCGGTCCCGACGGCTCGCTGTATCTGCTCACGTCGAACCGAGACGGTCGGGCAAGCGGCGCGTTTCCAGCGGCAGACGACGACCGAATCGTGAGACTCGATCCCGCGTAGTTCTGTGCCACGAATCGACGCGGGGCCTCAATCTCTGAACGGGCAGGATCTGGCAGTGGCGGTGACGCTACAGAGCGGTTCTAGACGGCGTCGTCACCGGAAGAGCGCCACATCAGAAACTGAACGACGTAAGGCCTATCCCCCTTCGACGACATATGATGGATATGGACTTCCCACCGAACCAGGGTCTTGATCAGGACGAAGTCAACGAACAGGTCGAGGAACTACTCGAGGAAAACGAGATCGTCCTCTTCATGAAGGGGACCGAACTGATGCCCCAGTGTGGGTACTCTCGCAAGGCGATCGGACTCATCAGCCAGTATCGTGACGACTATGAGTGTGTCGACGTCCTCGACTCACTCGGCGAGTACCGCAACGCACTCGAGTCCCACAGCGGCTGGGAGACGATTCCACAGACGTTCGTCAACGGCGAGTTTGTCGGTGGCTCGGACATCCTCGAGGAGCTAGACGAACGCGGCGAGCTGGCCGAGACGCTCAACGCTGAGTAAGCCGCCCGCTCGAGGAGATATTCATCCGATTGAATCCCCCTCGTATTCAATAGCAGGTCATATAAGTCACGCGCTCGTACTAGGAACTCAGCGACTGTCGCCGCACACCTTCCCACTATGTCAACAGAGGAATCCAGACACGTATATCGGCTGCACTCAACCCTTGAACTGCCCCTCGAAGACCTTCGCACGCATATCGACGAGGCGACGTTTCCGGATGGCGTCACCGACGTAGAGATAACGCGGCGAAACAACACACTCATCCTCAAAGCCGTTGCCGAGGACGAGACGGTCAGCAAGTACACACCGACGGCCCAACTCAAAGCCAGCATCACCGAAAACCGAGTCTACGAGGAAGACCCCGACGAACGACGGAGTTCGTTCCGCTGGGACGAAGACGAAGAAGACGAGATTGAATCCGAACTCGTCGAGTTCGCGGCGTTTAAAGGCGACCGCGAAACCGTCCTCCAGAACTCGTTGCTCCAGTACCAGATGTTCCTCGTGCTCTGTGGCATCGCCGAAGCCGCCGAAAAAGGAACGCTGACCGCAATCTCGGAACGCGACGGCGACCTTGAGGCAACCCGGATCGTCGAAGGCGAGCCGCGACCGGCTGATATCGAAGTCGTCGAAGGGCCTCGAGACCGCAATTCCGGCCAAGGTGGCGTTAACTGGCGGGACAACAAGTTCATTAGCGACTGACGGAACCACCGATTTTCACACCGAGTTGCCACACGGAGAGTGGCAACTCATACGATCTCTCCGATCGGCGTCGTAGATCACTCGTCACCGACAGTGGGCTCGTGACGGCCGGTATTCTGCAGTTTTACTCGCCTGAGGAGCACGGAACGAGAACGGCGCGTCGCTCGCCGAACGTGACAGTGCTATCGGTGGGTGCAACGACAGCTGGCTGCGTGTTGCATTACTTGCAAGCCCAGCACACTTAGCTGTCGTTGCCCTACCACCAGGGACTCGGTCCCGACAATCACTCTGTTCAGACAGCGTACAGTGATGATCAGTCAGAGACATCCGCGGGTAGCCGTGATCAGTTGCGTTCAACAGCGTATCCAATGACTCAATCAGATCGCAAGGGTAGCGACGACGGCTTCTTCGAGGAACTCGACACTGTCGTCTTCGGTGTCGGGTTCGCAATCGCCGTCGCCGCGGTGGTTGCATTCGTCGTTACACCAGAAGCGGCGACAGCGTATATGGATCGCGTGAACAGCGTTATTTGGACCGGGTTCGGCTGGTGGTACCTGCTCGTGATGTTCTTTCTCGTCGCGTTCGTTATCTTCTTGATCTTCGGACCCTGGGGCAATATCAAACTCGGCGAGGAGGATGAGGAACCGGAGTTCGCCTTCCCCTCGTACTTTGCGATGTTGTATTCAGCGGGAATCGCCGCTGGAATCGTCTTCTGGGGACCGGCAGAAGCCGTTTCACACTACGACGATGTCTCACCCTTCGTCGGTGCACAGTCACAGTCCTCGGAGGCAGCCGTCAGTGCGATCCAGTACACGTTCTTTCATTGGGGAGTTTCTGCGTGGACAGCGTACGTCGTCGTCGCCCTTCCGATTGCCTACTGTGCGTATCGCTACGATGCGCCGATGCGTATCTCGACGGTGCTCGCACCGTGGATCGGTATCGACAATCTCGACAGCCCGATCGCCAAAGCTGTCGACATTCTGGCGGTGTTCGCGACGATTGGCGGGGTTGCGACGACACTGGGGTTAGTCGGCAGTCAGTTTCTGGTTGGTCTCGAGTGGACGATGGGCATCTCGGTCGGTGACCTGGGGACGGTCCTCATTATTACCGGCATGACTGTCGCGTTCACAGCATCGGTCGCACTCGGAGTCGAGAAAGGCATACGCCGGATTTCCTACGTCAATCTGTCCCTGTTTGCAACGTTGACACTCGTCACCTTCCTGCTCGGGCCAACGAATTATATTACGGCGATCGGAACCGAAGCACTCGGAACCTACATCAGCCAGTTCATCCCGATGAGTTTCTACACTGGCACTGCTGAGACCGGAAGTGGCGGCGTCTCGGATTGGGTTGGCGACTGGACGATCTTTTATTGGGCCTGGTGGTTCTCTTGGACGCCGTTTGTTGGACTGTTCATCGCGCGAATTTCACGCGGCCGCACTGTCCGTCAGGTGGCTGTGACTGGTGTTCTGGCATCGACCGGGATTACGATTCCGTGGTTCGCAACAATGGGAGGAACAGCAATCTACCTGCAAGATGACGGGCAAGCTGATGTTCTCTCCGCAATCCAGACGTACAACGAAGCAGGTGCGGGGTATCCGCTTTTCGAGGCACTGCCACTCGGTGGACTGTTGACGGCGCTGTTTCTCCTGCTCGTCCTCCTTTTTCTCATCACGTCTGCGGATTCGTCGACGCTCGCACTGGGAATGCTCACGACAGGCGGGACACAGCGCCCGTCGACGACCAACCGAGTTATCTGGGGCTTTCTCATCGGTGCACTTGCCTCGTTGTTGATCGTTACGGGCGGTGTCGACGCACTGCAGGCGGCAGCGATCATTACTGGCGGCCCCTTTTCGCTCATCACGTTGGTCGCTGTCGCTTCAATGGCGCTCGCCTTTGGCACGCAACGATCGCTGTTCTTGCGAGATGAAGACGACGTCGAAGTGCCAAGTTCCAGTGCGGTCGCCTCGAGTGGCTCCGAGTCAGGTCCAGAAACCGACGACGACTATAGTAACAACTGAAACGATTCACACACTGATCGCATCGCTCACGGGTCGTTCCTCCCCGTTCGCTGTCCTGCGGTTCTCACTCACGTCGTTCGCTCACGGATCGTCCCTCCCCGTTCGCTGTCCCGCGGTTCTCACTCTCTTCGTTCGTTCCGAACCGCGCTCCCGTCATGCGAGCAGGTGTGCAGTGACGTGCAGTGGCTACTATAACTCTCGTCGCGGTCGGCACTGAACAGGAGACGGCGTCCGATGCCGTACAGAAGGGGGTGGGGGACGTCCCAGCGAGGCCGGGCCCGATGGCACGAGTGTCGACACAGACCGCCAACGCGAGGGGGGCAACTCGAGAGAGCGGGCGTGTCGGCCGGAAATCGCGGGGAGTACCGATCGAAGGGTGGTCAGCGACTGTGTTTCCACCCGACTGTTGGTACAGCCACGAAGTTAATAAAACATTTGGTCCAACTATTAAATCGGTTGAACTGCGACTGAAGGCGTGGTTCAACAGCCCTCGTCACCGACCCATATTGGCAGTTGAAGGACGACTCTCTCCGCAAACCGCCGTCCGAACGCGTCTCCCATACAGTTACGACGACTGTCGAACTATCGAACGACAATATCATATACCCTCGGCAATATTCAGTAGCTATGACAGCAGTCGGTATCGACGCCATCGAGATCTGGACCGGGAACCTCAAACTGGACTTGCCGGGAACGTTCGCGCCCGAGAAGGGCGAGGACCCCGAAAAGTACACGAAGGGGCTCGGTCTCAACGCGAGTTCGTTCCCCGACAGCTACGAAGACATCGTCACGATGGGCGCAAATGCTGCCCACCGGCTGATGGAGCGCAAGGGTCTCGAGCCCGACGATATCGGCCGTATCGACGTCGCGACCGAGAGCGCCTTTGACAACTCGAAGCCGGTTTCGACGTACGTCGCTGGCTGCTTAGAGCAGGTGTACGACGGCGACTTCCACCACGCG
This sequence comes from Natronorubrum sp. A-ect3, assembly GCF_041821125.1. NCBI lineage: Archaea > Methanobacteriati > Methanobacteriota > Halobacteria > Halobacteriales > Natrialbaceae > Natronorubrum > Natronorubrum sp. A-ect3. The sequence goes on from NZ_JBGUBB010000001.1 coordinate 218,826, forward strand.
AACAAAGGCGAGCGGAAGTTCGCCTGTATCGCGGGCACACAGAGCCTCGACGACGCCTACAACTGGATCCGTGCGGGCCGGAATCGTGGCCGCGGCGCGCTCGTGATCGCAACCGACACGGCGCTGTACGCCCGCGGTGACGCCGGCGAGGCGACCCAGGGTGCCGGTGCCGTCGCGATGTATATCTCCGAAGATCCAGATCTCGTCGAACTTTCGACCAATCAGGGCTATGGGTCGGCTGACGAGACTGACTTCCTCAAACCAAACCAGCAGTTCCCCTCCGTCGACGGCAAACGCTCGGTACAGGTGTATCTCGCTCGCATGCGCGAAGCGCTTGAGGACTACGAGAGCGTCGCCGGCGACACCCATCCCGACCAGTTCGCCTACATCCCGTTCCACACGCCGTTCCCAGGCATGGTCCGCAAGGCAGGCCTGCTGGTCTACCGGCACATGATTCGTGACACCCAGATCGAAGACGATCTCGCCGACGAGATCGGCCGCCAGCCACGAGCCGAGGCGTTCGACGACGACGAAGCGTTCCGTGACGCGCTCCGAGAGTATACGGACCAGCTCAAGCGCACCGAGACGTATCAGGAGTGGTACGGCAAGACGATCGATCCGACACTGACGATCTCCCGTGAGGTCGGCAACTGGTACACCGGCTCCGTCCACGTCGCTCGCGTGAGCGCGTTGAAACACGGTCTCGAGAACGGTCTCGACCTCGCTGGCAGCCAGTTGCTGGTCGGCTCCTACGGCTCCGGCGCACAGGCGGAAGGCCACGCAGAGACGGTCCAAGAGGGCTGGAAGGAAGAGATCGCGGCTCTGAACTTAGAGGAACAGCTCGAGGCTCGATACGATCTCAGCTGGGCTGATTACGAAGAGATCCACGACGTCCACAACCACGACATGGACGTCGACGTCGAGGAGTTCACGACGCCCGAGGAAGAGTTCGTCTTCGACGGCTGGGGTCGAATGGGCGAACGGAAGTACCGGTACGTCGAATAACGACGGCGACACACACGGATTCGAGATCCGGCTCTTTTTGACGCGGATGCTGCTATCGTGCCGAGGCGAAACCGATTACCTCCTCGAGTTACTAGTTTGAACAACGACACGCGTTCGATACACGACTACGTATGGATCCACTCACACTCCTCGGCGTCGATGTGCTGTTGTTTCTCGTAATCGGTCTGTTGGCCGGTGCCCACTGTATCGGGATGTGTGGGCCACTCGTGACTGTCTATGCAGGACAGATGGACAGCGGTAACAGCAGCCAGCGGGGCCATCTCACGACCTACGAAGTGCGCCAGCATGCGCTGTTCAATATCGGTCGGACAGCGAGTTACACGCTGTTGGGTGCGGCGTTTGGCACCCTCGGAAGCCTGTTGCTCATCACGACGGCTGAACTCTCGCCGATCGTCGACGTCGCCCGAGGCGGTGTTGGGCTCGTTATCGGCGGCTTCGTTATCGCCACTGGCGTCTACTACTTGCTCGGACGAACGACTGGTGGTGTCAACGTTCCCGGCCTCGAGCGGGTCGTCGGCTGGCTGACGGCACGGGTTCACCGGCTGGCGAACGGTCCCGGAATCGTTGGGCTGGGCGCGTTACACGGCCTCTTGCCCTGTCCAATCCTCTATCCGGCGTTTCTGTACGCGTTTGCGACCGGCTCGCCGACGGGTGGTGCACTCGCACTGGCTGCACTCGGAATCGGGACGATTCCGGCCGTCTTCGCGTACGGGACGTTCATCGACTCCGTCGATATCGTCCACCGACGGCGCGTTCACCGGCTGCTCGGCGTCGCGTTCGTCGTGCTTGGCTACATCCTGTTTGCCCATGGACTGATGAGCCTCGGGTTCCACGTCCCACATCCGGAGCTCCCGTTCTACGAAGGACTCGACACGCCGGGCGCACACGACCATCACTGACGCGGCACACACTCCCAAATAACGATGACGAACGACCACCCAAACGAGACTGGCTGCACGCTGTGTGATCTCCCTGTCGAGGGCAGCGGCGTGACAGACGACGGGAACGACTTCTGCTGTGTGGGCTGTCGAGATGTCTATCAGACACTCGGCGACCTCGAGGTCGACGTCGACGCCGACGATGTTCGTCGTGCTCGAGCGACTGCCGAGGACCAGCGCCACACACGAGAGGTGCCTGCTGACCACGAGGCGACGTTTCTCGAGGTTGACGGGATGCACTGTGCGACCTGTGAGGCGTTTATCGAGTCGGTGTCGCGCGATACAGACGGTGTCAGCGACGCGAGTGCGAGTTACGTCACCGACACAGTGCGAATCGACCACGATCCGGAGACGGTCTCACAGGAAGCGCTACAGGACGCGATCAGCGGCCTCGGATACAGCGCCTACGACCGCGAAGACGCGTTCAGCCGCCGAAAAGCGGACAACTGGGCGATGGGGCGGGTCGTCGTCGGTGCGCTCATGGGCATGATGGTGATGTTGCAGTATATCGTGCTTATCTACCCGATCTACTTCGGCGGGCTGTTCTACGACGATCGGACGACGGAGTTCCTCGAGGCGACGCTTGCGAGCTCGCTTGCGACGCCGTTCTATCTCGTTATCGCCGCCCTCACGACGATCGTGTTGGCCGTCACAGGAAAGCCGATCTTGCAGGGAGCGTACGTCAGTGCCCGGACCAGATCGCCGAACATGGATCTGCTCGTTGCGATCGCGGCCGTCAGCGCGTATCTCTACAGTACGCTCTCGGTCATCGTCAGCGGCCCCCACATCTACTACGATGTCACCGTCGCCATCATCGTCATCGTCTCCGTCGGGAACTATTACGAGACGACGATCAAACAGCAAGCGACCGAGCGTCTCTCGGATCTTACCTCGATTCAGGTCGACGAAGCCCGCCAGGTGCGCGACGACGGGAGCCACGACGATGTCGCTGTTGCCGACCTCGAGGCGGACGATCGCGTGCTGGTTCGGGCCGGTGAGCGGATCCCTGTCGACGGCGACGTCGTCGATGGCGAGGCCGCGGTCGACGAGGCAGTTATTACGGGCGAGTCACTGCCGGTCGGGAAGACCCCCGGTGACGCCGTCGTCGGTGGCTCAATGGTCGCCGACGGTGCAGTCACCGTCCGCGTCGGGGAGAACGCAACCAGCAGTCTCGATCGCATCACCGAACTCGTCTGGGACCTTCAGAGTGGCACCCACGGCATCCAGAAACTCGCGGACAAGCTGGCGACGATTTTCGTCCCGCTTGTGCTCGTGCTGTCGATCGTTGTCACAACGCTGTATCTTGCCGTTGGCTACGGGGTGGCCGCTGCGTTGCTCATCGGTCTGACGGTGTTGATCGTCTCCTGTCCGTGTGCACTCGGGCTGGCGACGCCGCTTGCGGTCGCAGCTGGCGTTCGAGATGCCTTGGAGCGCTCGATCGTCGTCTTCGACGACAGCGTCTTCGAGCGCATCCGCACCGCGGACACCGTCGTCTTCGACAAGACGGGGACGCTGACGACCGGCGAGATGACCGTCGTCGAGACCGACTGTGAGGACGACCTCAAGGCGCAGGCGGCGCTGCTCGAGGCCCAGTCCGCCCATCCAGTCGGGCAGGCGATCGCCGCCGATCGACCGGTCACCGACGGGGGCTCGCTCGAGGAGACAGCGACGGAGTCGGCCACAGAGAACGACCGTGTGACGGCGTTTGAGTCCCACCGAAACGGCGTCAGCGGTGTTGTCGACGGCGAAGAACTCATCGTCGGCCATCCGGACCTCTTCACCGACCGTGGCTGGACAGTGCCCGACGAGATTGCCACACGGATCGACGACGGTCGACAGACGGGGCAGGTCCCGGTCGCCGTGGGCCGGAACGGGACTGCCGAGGGCGTCATCGTCGTCGGTGACGAACTCCGCGGAGAGTGGGCCGAGACGCTGACAGCGATTTCGGAGACCGACACCGACGTCGTCATCCTCACTGGTGACGACGCGAAAGCTGCGAGTCGCTTCCGTGAGCACCCATCCGTCGATCAGGTGTTTGCGGGTGTGCCACCGGAGGGGAAAGCCGAGACTGTCGAGCGACTCAAAGAACGCGGCCAGACAGTCATGATCGGCGACGGGACCAACGACGCGCCAGCGCTCGCGGCCGCCGACCTGGGAATCGCACTCGGCGGTGGCACCGCGATGGCCGCCGACGCAGCCGACGTCGCCCTCGTTGACGACAACCTGGGCTCGGTCGACACCGTTTTCGAACTCGCTCGAGCCACTGATCGACGCGTCAAAGGCAACATCGGCTGGGCGTTCTGTTACAACGCGATTGCGATCCCACTCGCCGTGACGGGACTGCTCAATCCGTTGTTCGCGGCCCTCGCGATGGGGGCGAGCAGCCTACTGGTCGTCACGAACTCCTCGCGGCCGTTGCTCGACGACTGAGAGATCTGCTGTCCCGCTATCCCGGTCCAATCGCGAACCACCGGCACTGACTGCCAGCATCCGTATGACGTGGAGCATCCACCTCATGGGCAACACAGCCTTCAGCCGGGTTGATGAACTGCAACCAGTCAGTGGACTAATGCGTTAGCACAGCCATAGTGTCGGATATGTCCGACCGGTCCGATGCGTCGGGGTGGCTTTCCGAGGGGCGGGCGTTGACCGTCCTTGCGCTGGTCAGCGTCGCACTCGCCGCCGTCATCATCTTGCCCTATCTCCAGTACGTCCTCCTCGGAGTCGTCCTCGCGTACATTCTGGAACCGGCACAGCGGCGCCTCGAGCGCGTCGTCAGACCGATGACTGCTGCGCTCACACTCGTCGTCGTCGCCATCCTTACGATCCTCCTACCGGTTGCGTACGTGCTCGCAATCGCGCTCCGGCAGGCCCTCGAACTCGTCGGCGCGGTCCAGGATGGGAGATTAGATATCGACGACATCGAGGCGCAACTCGAGGAAACGGGTGTCGACGTCGATCTGGTAGAGATGTATGGCGTCTATCAGGAGCCGATCGCAGCCGGGTTACAGGGGCTTGCGACCAGTGGAATCGAGTTCGTCAGTGGGCTTCCGGGCATTCTTATCGGGATTACGGTGACGCTGTTCGTGCTCTTTGCGCTGTTGCGAGACGGCAACCGGCTCGTCGCATGGATCCAGACGGTCGTCCCGATCGACGACGAGATCCAACGAGAGCTGCTCGCGGAACTGGACCAGCTTATGTGGGCCTCCGTGATCGGCAACGTCGGTGTCGCAGCCATTCAGGCGGTGTTGCTTGGCGTCGGGCTGGCTGTGCTTGGCGTCCCCGCCGTTGTCTTGCTCACCGTTGGGACGTTCGTCTTCGCGTTGCTCCCACTGATCGGTGCGTTCGGAATCTGGCTCCCGGTTACGGTCTACCTGCTCGCCGTCGGTGAGTTCATCCCCGCGGCGGCGCTCGTCGTCTACGGCTCGTTGGTCAGTGCCTCCGACACCTATCTGCGGCCCGCGCTGATCGGCCGAACCAGTGCGTTCAACTCCGCAATCATCGTTGTCGGAATCTTCGGTGGTCTCATCGTCTTCGGCGCAGTCGGGCTGTTCATCGGCCCCGTCGTCCTCGGCGGCGCGAAAGTCACCCTCGACGTGGTCGCTCGAGAACAAGCAAAAAAAGACTCTGTCTTAGCGGCGGACAGTTCGGCCGACGACGCTGCTGTCGACACTGACACAGAAACCGGTGTTCAAGAAGCACCAGATCGAGAGACAGACACAGCGGCTGACGACGGGCAAGCGCCATCCCCCGACACGACCGAGGAGGAGACAGCTGAAAAAGCGGTGTCCGAGCCGAACGCGGAGACAGATGCTGAGACCGAACCCGATTCCGATTCCGACACCGACACTCGGTCGTAGCCACTGTGTGTCGGTCAACGGCTCGATACGACCGCCGCCGAAGGGGTGCGTTCATTACCCTATGACCACTACGCACACGTATCATGCCTCGACTCGACTCGAGCAGGCGGCACAGACGTCTCTCGTCTGGTTCGGTCGGTCGGGGCCAGTACTACTATGCACGGATCTGACGCCACCGGGAGTCCATACGCTCCCCACACTACCGAGGAACGCTCACGGATGCTCGAGGCCATCGGCGTCGAGACGGTCGACGACCTCTTCGACATTCCGACAGCCGTCGAGTTCGACGATGCGTTCGGTATCGATTCCCGATCAGAACAGGAGACGAGACGACTGGTACGCTCGGTTCTGGGTCGCAACGACACGCTGACGGAGCTGTTGGGTCGTGGCCACTACGGCTACTACATTCCGTCGCTGGTCAACCACCTCGCGGACCGCTCGGAGTTTCTGACCTCCTACACGCAGTATCAGCCCGAAGTCTCGCAGGGCTTTCTGCAGGTTCTCTTCGAGTACCAGTCGCTGCTAGTCGAGTTGACCGGTCTCGAGATTGCCAACTGCTCGATGTATGACGCGGCGACGGCACTCGGGGAAGCCGCAACCCTTGCCGAGCGCGTTCGGGAAACAAGCGGCCACCGCGTGCTCGTTCCCGACCGCCTGCTCGAGGGCCGGCGCTCGACGCTCGAGAACTACGTCGCCGGGACGGATCTCGTCGTCGAAGAGTACCCCCTCGATGACGGTGTCGTCGACCTCGAAGCTCTCGAAGAGCTGGTCGACGAGGACGTCGTCATGCTCTACGCGGAGAACCCGACGGTTCGCGGAACGATCGAAGAGGGACTCGAGTCGATCGGCGAACTCGCGACGGCCCACGACGCGCTGTACGTCCTCGGCTCGGACCCGATCGCACTCTCGTTGCTCCAGCGACCGGCAGATGTCGGTGCCGATGTCGTCGTTGGCGACGCGAGTGTGCTCGGGCTGCCGACCAGCTACGGAATGGGGCTCGGCCTGTTCGCGACGCGCGAGGATTTCCTCCGGCAGGTCCCCGGCCGACTGGTCGGGGCCAGCGAGGACGCGACCGACCGACGTGCGTACACGCTCACCTTACAGACTCGCGAACAGCACATTCGCCGAGAACGTGCAACGAGTAACATCTGTACGAATCAGGCGTGGGTTGCGCTCCGAACCGCGATTCACGCCGCGTCGCTTGGGCCACACGGGATGGTCGACCTCGCAAAACGTGGCGTGACCCGTGCCGAGGATCTTGCGGAGCGACTCGACGAGGAGACCGGTGTCACGGCCCCAGTCCACGACCGGCGTCACTTCCGCGAGTTCGTCGCCCACGTCGACCAGCCCGCAGCCCCGATCGCCGACGACCTCGAGCACCGTGGCTTTGCGGTCCACGTCGTCGGCGATCACCAGATACAGATCTGTGTCGCCGGCGTCTCGGACGCGAAGATCGATCAGTTCGTCGCCGCGTTCAGAGAGGTGGTACAATGACCGACAACCCAGACGCGAAGACCGGCGAGACCGCACAGGTCCGCTACGATCAGGCTCGCTACGTCGAGAACGGCCAGTACGAGCCGCTGCTCGCCGAGAAAGATCTCACCCGCGTCGAGGTCGGCGGCGACGATGACGACTCGCCGCTGCCAGACGACCTCACGCGTGACAGCCTCGAGTTACCCGAACTCTCCGAGCCCGAACTGGCGCGCCACTACACGCGCCTCTCCCAGATGATTTACGGGATCGACAGCGGCCCGTACCCGCTTGGCTCGTGTACGATGAAGTACAACCCCAAGTTCACCGAGGACGTGGCGGCGCTGCCGAGTGCGGCCGTCCATCCGGACCGCTCGGAGCGCTCGACACAGGGGAGCCTCGAGCTTATGTACCACCTTCAGGACTATCTGGGCCGAATCGGCGGGATGGACGCCGTCACGCTCCAGCCACCTGCGGGTGCAGCCGGCGAGTTCGTCGGCATCCGCGTCGCCGCGGCCTACCACGAGCACAACGGCGAGGGCCACCGCGACGAGGTCATCATCCCTGACAGCGCCCACGGGACGAACTTCGCGACCGCCGCGCTGGGCGGCTACGACGTCGTCTCCTTGCCGAGTGACGACGAGGGACGGGTCGACCTCGAGGCGCTCGAGGCTGCCCTCTCGGAGAAGACGGCCGCATTGATGCTGACGAATCCGAACACGCTCGGCCTGTTCGAACGCGACATCACCGAAATCGCAGAGATGGTCCACGACGTCGGCGGGTTGCTCTACTACGACGGCGCGAATCTGAATGCCCTCCTCGGCCGCGCTCGACCGGGCGATATGGGCTTCGACGTGATGCACTACAACGTCCACAAGACGTTCGCGACGCCTCACGGTGGCGGCGGCCCCGGCGCCGGCCCAGTCGGTGTCGTCTCCGAACTCGCCCCGTTCCTGCCGTCACCCCGCGTTCGTGTACTCGAGGACGACTCGAGTGCAAGCGAGCCAACCTACGAACTGTTCGAGCCCGACCACACCATCGGTAAGGTGCACGGTTTCCAGGGCAACTGGCTCGTCCTCGTCAAGACCTTCGCCTACATCGCGCGACTGGGCGACGACGGACTCACTGACGCCAGCGCGAAAGCCGTCCTGAACGCGAACTATCTCGCGAGTCAACTCGAGTACGACGTTCCCTACGAGCCGTTCCACCACGAGTTCGTCGCCAGCGCCGGCGAGCAAGACGCCGCCGACGTTGCCAAACGCATGCTCGATTACGGCGTCCACCCACCGACGACCAAGTGGCCCGAAATCGTCCCCGAGGCGCTGATGACCGAGCCGACGGAAGTCGAAAGTAAGGCCACGCTGGATCGCCTCGCCGCCGCGTTCAACGCCGTCGCCGACGAAGATGACGAGGCGCTCGAGGCTGCCCCTGGCCGAACGACCGCGCGCCGGATCGACCAGACCAGCGCCGCTCGCAACCCGCGGCTGTCCTGGCACGCGCTCGAGGACGAGTAATCGCGTCGCTGGACTCGATCCGTCTTTGGAGTCTTTGGTTTCAGCCTGTTGGATCGTTCGACGGTGATTCGGAGCCGTTTTTCAGGTCGTCACTTCGCTGGCGTCGTGAGCCCGTCTTCTAAATGCTCGAGCAAGGCGGGATGGAGCGAGCCGTTCGAACCGAGCAGCGCCCGTCGCTCGTCAGTCTCGAGGGTGAACTCGAAGGGGGCGCCCGATTCGTCGGTGATCGTTGCGCCGGCGGCACGGGCGATGATGAGACCGGCCGCGATATCCCAGGGGTGTGTGTCGTGTTCCCAGATCGCATCAGCGCTGCCGCTGGCGAGATAACAGAGATTGAGCGCGGCCGAGCCGAGCCGTCGGACGCCGCGTGACTCCTGGTAAAAATGTGAGAGGAAGATACCGTCGGGGTCGTAGCCCGAAATGAGCATGCTTTCGTCGAGTCGCTCCCGGTCGGTGGTCCGGATCGGATCGCCGTCACGCCAGGCACCCTCGCCCGCGATTGCGGTGAACAACTCGTCGGTCTCGGGGACGTAGACGACCCCCATCACCGGCCTGTCGTCTTCGATCAGTGCGACCGAAATCGAGTAGTTGGGGTTGCCGTGTGCGAAGTTCCCGGTGCCGTCGAGTGGATCGATGACCCACAGATAGTCCGCATCCTCGCCGGTCTGGCGGGTGCTCTCTTCGGAGAAGATCGCATGGTCTGGAAACTCGTTGCCAACGGCGGTCGTGATGATCCGGTCGGCCTGGTGGTCGGCCTCGGTGACGATGTCTGATTTGTTGCTTTTCACATCGACCGATTCGACCTGCCCGTGGAGTTCTCGTAGCGGCTCGCCGGCAGCTCTGGCGGCTTCCGTGGCGACCGTGAGCGCATGTTTGACGGTGTCCGTCTCGCTGTCCGCTGCAGTCGGTTTCGGGGATGACGTTGTCTCGAGTTTCTTCTCGGGTGGCACCGCTGCCTCCCGGAGATTCCAGCCCAGTTTCTTCGTGATCGCTGTAAAGAAGTGGTCGTCGTAGCTCGTTCGAACGACGTGGGCGCGTTTTGCAGCTCCTGTGATCGTCATCTCGTCGTCCTCGCTCAAGATCGTGTGGGCGCGGCCGCCGTCAACCAGCAGACTGGCCTGTCCTCTCGTGATAATTCGCAGTTCCGTCTCGGGAGAGACGACGATCGGTCTGACGCCGAGATTGTGCGTATGCAGCGGGACGATCTGGAGGGTGTGATTGTTCACCGGGTAGTGGACCGGGCCGTTCGCCGATAGCGAGATCCCCGTCGAGCCAGTCGGCGTCGAGACGGCAAGCCCCGTTCCCTCGAACTCACCGATATACTCGTTGTCCACATAGACGTCGAGTCGCGCCACCTTCCGGTCGATGGGGTTCTCCGGGGGCACCTGCTGGATCATGACATCGTTGATTCCCGTCGCGTCCACGCCGGGCGCAGTGACGTGGACCTGCTGGCGGCTGTCGACTGCGGCTCGCCCGCACAACACCTCCTCGAGGGCGTCCTCGAGGTCTTCGGGCTCGACACGAGCCAGAAACGCGAGCGTGCCCGTGTTGACCCCCAGCTGTGGAATATTCCGCGGCGCGAACGTTTTGACACCTTCCAGAAAGGTCCCGTCACCGCCGAGGGTTACGCCAAGGGTGGCACGGTTTTCGTTGTACACCTTCCCGACATCGTCGCCGACATCGACGCTCGAGAGGCCGATATCGTGCTTGGCGGTCCAGTCAGTGAGTGTCTCGAGCGGCCCCTCACTGTCGGGACTGACGATCGCGATGATTTCGTCCGTCGTTGCCAGTCTGCGCCCTTGCATACGTAGTTTCCTAGCAGTCGTACCTGTTTATGCGTTCGCCGTGATTCGACGCGTGAAGACGCTGGTGTCAAACCGTGAGCAGGGCAGTTCTCATCGCCACTGACCGTTACTGCACACCTGCTCGAGACCGGCTATACGATGGGCATATCCATTCAGCCGTTGCTCTATCCCCACGAGACTCCGGACTAGAGCGGCTCGGGTCGAGCGTTAAACGCGGTACCGCAGCCGTGGAACCAGGGGAACACTTGTGTCGCTCAGCGATGACATGTGCGTATGGCCGTCATCGATATCGCCCGTGGGACTGTCGTTACTGTCGAACCGGACGCGACGCTTTCAGACGTGGTCCAGACGATGCGAACCGAGCAGGTCGGGAGCGTAATCGTTGTCTCGGCGGACGAACCGCTCGGCCTCGTCTCCGATCGAGACCTCGCGTTCGAGGTCCTCGCTGAGAACGGGGCCACAAGAGAGACGCCAGTCGCCGAAATCGTCTCCGAGGATTTCCTGACGGTGCCCGCCGACGCGGGCGTCTACGATCTCGTCGACCTCATGTCCACCAAAGGCGTTCGTCGACTCCCCGTGGTCGACGACGGCGACCTCGTCGGCATCGTGTCGCTTTCCGATGTCGTCGTCTTGCTCGGTATGGAGCTCCAACACGTCGCAAACACGATCCGTGCAGTCTCGCCAGCCTACGAACGGTCCACGATGGATCGGTAGTGTGCGTGTCGACTCGAGAGCTCGACTCTGTAACTCTCGCTCGAGTCGACGGGAAAATGGGTGCAGTCGCAGTCCGTTACGCGCTCGAGTCGACGGCCGTCCCGTTGTCGCTGATCTGAACGAAGCCGTAGTCACACTCTGGACAGTGCCATTTGACCTTCTCGCCGAGGTGCAACGTCGTGCTCGCGGCGCGGTAGAACGTCGCCTCAGTCTCACAGTCCGGACAGTAGTGCTCGAGTTCCATAGCCATGGTCGGGTGTTGCGTACGGTGTGTGTTGAAGATACTGATTCCGGCATCCGTTGTCGGACCACCGATGAGGCAGCGATCACACAACCCGCCTGACAGAAGTTAAGTACTCTCCGTCCGTCGAACTGGGTATGTCGATCTACACAGGTCGTGGCGACGAGGGGAAGACCGACCTCCGAGATATGACCCGGGTCTCGAAATCGAGTGCCCGCATCGAAGCGTACGGTACCGTCGACGAACTCAACGCCCTCATCGGCACGATTCGACCGACCGACCACGACGACATCAACGAGCGACTGCGGACGATCCAGAACCAGCTCCACGTCGTTCTGGCGGATTTCGCCAACCCCGACCCCGACGAAGACGACCCCGTCGTCCGCGCCGAACACGTCGACACCATCGAGGGGTGGATCGACGAGTACGACGAGGAACTCGAGCCACTGACCTCGTTTATTCTGCCGACTGGCAGTGAACACGGCGCGAAACTCCACCACGCCCGGACGGTCTGCCGACGCGCCGAACGGCGGGCAGTCTCGTTGGCCAACGAGGAACCGATCAACGAACAAGCCGTCCAGTACTTGAACCGTCTCTCTGACGGCCTGTTCACCCTCGCTCGTGTCGTGAACAAACGCGACGGCGAGCGCGAAGAACAGCCACAGTACTGAGACGAACCGCTGTTATCCACGTCTTTTGTCTGCGGTCCTCGAGGCCGACCGATAACGGTTCAGCCACCGGTCTGCGTGTCGAAGCCGTCCCGAGCCGCTTTCTGTCGTCTGCGAAAGGGCTATATTCGCTGGTCGCCTCCAGACTGTCTGAGAGTCATGAACAAACACTTCCACGACAGCCTCTACTACGCCAAGCGAGCCGGCAAACACGCAACACTCGGCGTCCGTGAAACCCTCCGGCCCCACCTGACCGCGCTTCGAGTTCGGCTGGGACGGGAGCCAGCCCCAGAGCCGGATCGTCTCGAGGGCGTTCGAACGGGTCTCGGGCGGCTCGAACAGACCACCGAACGACGCGTGCGCAGCGTTGGCAGCGCGCTCGAGCGCCGCGTTCGGTAATGGGTCGGACGGGGCTGTCGACGACCGATGAAAGGAAGTCTTAAGTCGAACGCCCGGGAATCATTTCGTGCGGGTTGGTGATCTAGTCCGGTTATGATACCTCCTTCACACGGAGGAAGTCGGCAGTTCAAATCTGCCCCAACCCACTAATTTTGCTGCGAGCAAATCCGCGAGCAGCAAATTCGTTCCGTTTGGGCAGTTTGAACCAGACGAGTCGCGCACAGCGAACGGACGTGAGCGAGCACGTCTCGGCGTGGTTCAAATCTGTCCCAACCCAGCGGAGACTTCCCGTAACGAACTATGGGATAACAGAGAGGAGTGATATTTAGCTGCTCGAGGTACAGTTCCGTTTGCCGTCCCGAATCTGCTGGGAGTGTCCTAAATCGAAATAGTACTCGGACAAGCTCAAACACAGTACAACAAACGAGATCAAGCGCCGTTCATACAGAGACAGCGCGTTAGCCGTGGGTATCTGACTACGGCACCAGTTTGTGGGTTTGACTGTCTTCAAATGTTATCCAAGCATATTCATCTCCATGGCACATAATACCAATCATGGCGACGGCATCGGAAGAACGGCCGGTACTGGTTGCAGTCGAGAACCCCGAGCACGCCGAGCAGTTGGCTCGGACGGCCGGTGATCTCGCTCGAGCGACCGATGGTGTCGTACAAATCGTCTCGGTGGTGGTCAAGTCCCACGAATCGCCGTTTTCGGTGTACACTGACGACGCGATTATCGAGCAGTACTCGGGCGACGCACAGGAGACGCTGGATCGAGCAACCAGCGTCGCGCCCAAGGACGTGACGGTCACCGGCGAGTTGGTGGTCGGCAACTCGGTGTCCGATGGCCTCCTGACAGCGATCGAACGGACTGACGCGCGGGCGCTCGTGGTCGGCTGGCAGGAGCGCCGTGGGCGGACCGACGCGGTGCTCGGGACGACCGTGGATCGCTTACTCGAGCGAGCGTCCTGTGATCTCTACGTCGAACGGATCGGCAGCGAGGCAAACGGCGTCGACTCGATCCTGCTGCCGGTCGCTGGCGGCCCGCACGTTCGTCCGGCAGCCACCATCGCAAAGGCGATCGCCGCTCGCAACGACGCCACGGTGACCGTCGCCTCCGTTGCTGGCGCCGACGTCAGTACTGACGTCGCACAGGAGTCGACCGTCGATGCACAGTTAGCGCTCGAGGAGACCCCGGGGCCGAGTGTCAACGTGCAGATACGGCTCCACGACAGCGACGACATTGTCGGGACGCTCGTCGACGAAGTGGCCAACCATGACGTCCTGGTGTTCGGTGCGACACGCCAGGGGGCATTGCATCGCCGTCTCGTTGGGTCGATCCCACGGACTGTTATCAAACGAACCGATCGGACGGTGATCCTTGCTCGAGCCGGTGATGCTGTCGGCGGGCCAGTGCTTCGACAACTGCAGCGGCTCAGAAACCTCCCGTAACTGTGTCTGTCAAAGCACAAGCGAGTCCAGCACTGGTGGGCGGTACACCGAGACAGGTTTCACGATCAAGATGAACGATTAAGGATTATCCCGACGTAGGGCTAGATATGGCATACCAACTGCGCTGTGATAGCTGTGACCTCGAGCGCGAGTGCCCCGACTGGCCAACGGCAAACAGAGACGCCAGTGCCCACGAGGCGGAGTATCCCGACCACTGGGTGAGTATCTACGATCTACAGGAAGCCTGAATCCGGATACCACCACGCTGCCGTCGGGTTTCGCCGTCCATAGACTCTTGTTCGCGTGCGACACAGTTGTAACAGATGCAGTACTACGAAGACATCGAAATCGGCGCTGTTGACGAGTTCGGTGAGTATCACGTCACGAAAGACGAACTCGTCGAGTTCGCCGAGCAGTACGACCCACAGCCGTTTCACGTCGACGAGGAGGCTGCCACTGACTCCGCGTTCGGTGAACTCATCGCGTCCGGGTGGCATACCGCATCGATCTGCATGCGGTTGCTCGTCGACGGTGCGCTCAACGAACAGGCCGGCATGGGTGCCCGTGGCGTCGACGAACTCCGCTGGAAACAGCCCGTCACGCCGGGCGATACGCTGTCGGTTCGGACAGAAGTCGTCGACAAACGCGTCTCCGAGAGCGATCCCAAGCGGGGGTACGTCGACACCCGTCTCGAGGGCCTCAATCAGGACGGAGACGTCGTCATTTCGTGGCTCGCACACGCGATGATCGAGCGACGGAATCCTGCCGAGTACAGTAATAACTGAAAGTCAGTGGCTACTATAGCTCACGGCGGTGTGGGCAGCCGATTGACTCGAGAGCTATGCAGTTGTCTCCACATCGAGCGCGGCGGCGAGAATCGCGGTCTGAACCGTCCGCAGGTCGGTTTCCTGAATAGTTGCGGCGGCCCGGAAGCGCTCGCGAACCTCGGTCACGGTCTGCGGGGTGGCAGCGAGATGGACGAGGGTGAACGCATCAGGCGCGACGGCTGCAGCGGACTCGAAGTCGGCTCGGTCGTAGAGGTCGGTAAACGACGCGCGGATGTCCGCGACGAGTGCAGCTGTCACCTCGCCACCGGGGTCACCGGCAGGCACTGAATCCATACTGTCATCGAAGTACGTTTCGGGGTCGACGACGCCCGCTTCGTCGTAGAGTGTGTCAGCGAGTGCGTCGGCGACTGGCCCCGAAACGTACACGCCGAACAATTTGTATTGGTCGCCGCCAGTCATACCCGACAGTTTGAGGCCGACATATAAAAAAGGACGAGCGGCGCCTGTGGTCTTTGCGACGTCGTGTTCGCCAGTATCAGAAACGCCGCCGAAGTTCCTCGAGCAGCCTCGGTGGAAGATCCAAACTCGCCAAAACCTCGTTTCGCTGGGTTGGTGTTCCGTGGCCAGCGACGAACCCATTGAGTCGGGCTACGACTGTCGAATCAACGAACGCGTCGCCGTACTGTGCCGCGAGTTCGTCGCCGACGACCGGTGTCGAGCGAAGTTCGTACTTCTGGTGATAGTCTTCCGCGAGGAACAGTTGATCGAACGGTTCAATCGCGGTTTCGACCGACTGGCCGGTTCGCTCCTCGAGTGTGGCTCGCTGGTGCGTGGCCACCTCGTGCTGGTGGTCGTCGTGGGCGAGAACGACGCCGCGATACTGTCGTTTGGGTGCTCTCGACGCCCAGTCGTGGTTCGCCCAACACACCTCGAGCAACTCGTCGTAGGTGACGGTCTCGGGATCGTACACGACGTGTACGACTTCGGTGTGATCACCGAGAGCGTGATAACGTGGCGTCGGGGTCGTCCCGCCAGCGTAGCCGACGCGTGTTCGAACGACGCCCTCCATCGCACCGAACCGGGCGTCCGGTCCCCAGAAACAGCCCATTCCGAACGTCGCCGCCTCCATCTCACTCGGTGAGACAGCAGTGCCGTCCTGCTCGAGGGGTGACGACTCCGTCACGGCTGGGTCTGGCTCGTCCATACCGAATCGACGGGATCGGAGAGTTTTAGGCTAGTGGCTCGAGGCAGGCGCTGATGGGAGCGGGAAGACACAGTGATCGGCAGAGAGTATCGGACGAACCGAACGACAGGTGGTCGATCGGCTGGACAGCCGCTTTCTACGTCCGTGTACCCGGCTCAAAACTCGTAGTGAGCGATCTCTCTCGATCGACAGGTCGGACACTCCTCGCGGTCGGAGTCGAACTTCTCGCCGCAGTTCCGACATTCGTACAGCTCCCCACTGGTACTGGCGAACAGTCGGAGTCGAGTCATGACACTCATCCCATCAACACGTTAGGCGGACAACAGTATTAGTAAAGGTGCAAGCATTGTGCGCGACTGAACAGCTTCAGCGAGTGTTCGTGGACCCAGAACGACCATCGAACACGCCACGCTCGAGGAGCACAGCTCAGTGGTGCGATGTGTCGGCGGCGCTGGTGCCTATGGAAGCCGTCTCGAGGCCCGTGACGGCCGATCAGCCGTCGACCGAGGCCGTTGCCGTCCCCGTCAGTAACGTCCGACCGTGTTGGTTCGTCGCCTCGAGAGCGACCTCGCCGACTCCGTCGTCGGGGTGGCTGTCGACGAGTTCGCCGCTCGCAATAATCGTCTCGCCGGGAACGACCGGGGACTGAAATCGGACGCCAAACGCAGACACTGACTCGAGGCCGACCCAGTCGGTGACGACCCGTGAGGCGATCCCAGCCGTGAACATTCCTTGCCCGAAGACGCTTTCATTGCCGGCCGCGCGGGCATAGGGCTCGTCGTAGTGGATCGGGTTGAAATCGCCGCTCGCGCCCGCGTACTTCACGAACTGCTGGCGTGTGACGGCTTCGACGACGATCGTTGGCCCAGTATCGCCGACGGCGAGTTCGTCGAGAGACGTGACCGCAGGACCGTCCTCGGCAGCCGATTCGAACCCGGTCGTCGGTGACGCCGTTTCGCTGTCAGCATCGTTCGAGTCAGCCGCTGTTTCGCCGCGTTCTGCGGTGTCCTGCACCGCATTCTCGGTTTCGATCACGGTCGCCCGCTCCGTGAGGACGAGCTCGTCGGCGTCCCGGTAGGCTGTCTCGAAGACAGCGAACGTCATCGTTCCGGCGCGGCCGCCGTCGCGCTGGTAGACCGCAGTGAGCGTCGTCGTCCCCGTCAAGACGTCGCCGACCTGAAGCGGGCGTTCGTACTCGTAGGCCTGCTCGCCGTGGAGGACGTATTCGGGTTTGAACCCGAGGTCGAAGCCGTGGCCCTCGACACCGTCGGCCCGATACCGCGGAAATGCGCTGACACGGGCGTACGTCAGTGGGGCCGGGAGACGGTCGTAGCCACGCTCACGGGCAACGGCTCCGTCCCGAAACACCGGATTTGGATCCGTGATCGCCCGTGCGAACTCCTCGACTTTTCCCCGTTCGATCCGAAAGTTTTCGACAGTGACCCGCGAGCCGTCGACCATCGTCTCGAGGTCGGCCATCGGTTTAGTCGGCATGGGCACCACCTCGATCGGCCGAGCGCGTCTGTGGGGCGTTCGGACGAGTCGTCGTCCACGGCTGCGATGCGCTCTCGACCCGTGTTCGATCCATTTTCATAGAGATTAGACAACACGTCTGATAAGCGTACCCACCGCGCTCGCAACACGATCACCAGCAGGCACCGTCGTCAGCACTCGAAGCGCCGACTCACTGGCAGCGAAGCCGGCAGAACGCCCCGGCCTGTCCGGGCAGAACGTCTATGCCGAGTGGCACAATAGTGCTATGAGAACACATGAACACTGCAGTCATCGTCGATGCCGTGCGGACTCCGTTTGGCAAACGAGGGGGTTCGTTCCGGGACATGCATCCACAGGATCTGGCAGCGAAGCCGCTCGAGGCACTCGCCGAGCGCAACGGGTTCGAGCCCGACACGATCGAGGACGTCATCTACGGCTGTGTCACGCCGGTCGACGAGCAGGGGCTCAACATCGGTCGCCTCGCGCCGATGATCGCTGGCTGGGGCGACGTCGTCCCGGGCGTCCAGCTCAATCGGATGTGTGGCTCCGGCCAGCAGGCAGTCAACTTCGCGGCGGCGAACGTCATGGCAGGCCAACACGACGTGTTGATCGCCGGCGGCGTCGAGCATATGACTCGCGTGCCGCTTGGGTCAGACGGCGCTGACGGCGTCTCCGGCGGTGGTGCCGTCACGGATACCTACTTCGAGCACTTCGACGAACTGACCCATCAGGGTGAAGGAGCCGAACGGATCGCCGAGGAGTACGGCTTCACGCGCGAGGAACTGGACGAACTCGCTGTCGACTCCCAGCGCCGCTGGGGCGAGGCCTGGGAGGCTGGTCGGTACGACGACCAGGTCGTCCCGGTCGAAACCGAACTCGAGGGAGAGAGCGAGTCCAAACGCGACGCGGAGAATCGAACGGGCAATGAAGCGGTCCGTGAGACCGTCACGGTCGAGCAGGACGAACATCCACGACCCGAAACGGACCTCGAAACCCTCTCGAAACTGCCCCTGTCCTTTCGCGAGGAAGGTGACGGTGTCCACCATCCAGGCAACTCCTCGGGGATCGTCGACGGCGCCTCGGCGCTGTTGGTCACGAGCGAGGACGCAGCCAAAGCACACGGCTGGGAGCCGATGGCCCGCATCACCCAGACAGAAGTCGTCGGCGTCGACCCCGTAACGATGCTTACTGGCCCGATTCCGGCGACCGAAGGGGTGCTCGAGAAAGCCGGCATGACGATCGGCGACATCGACTGCTTCGAGGTCAACGAGGCGTTCGCCTCGGTCGTCGCCGCCTGGCTCGAGGAAACCGGCGCGTCGTGGGACGACGTCAACGTCAACGGTGGCGCGATTGCCCACGGCCACCCGCTCGGGGCGACCGGCGCAGCGTTGCTGACAAAGCTGGTGCACGAACTCGAGCGAACCGGCCAGGACACCGCGCTCTCGACGATGTGTATCGGCTTCGGACAGGGTATCGCGACGATTATCGAACGCGTCTAGACCGCGACTCGAGCGGCCGTCTCGCCGCTATTCGTCGAGGGCGTCGATACGCAACTCCTCGTCGAACTGGAGGGCGTGTTCGATCTCTTCCTCGGCGATGTCGTCGAACGCCCAGCGGGCGATCGAGCGGCGGTGGACCTCGTCGGCACCGTCGACGATCCGGAACGAGCGGACGTCCTCGTAGAAATGGGCGATCGGGAGGTCTTTTCCGATGCCGTTGCCGCCACAACACTGGAGTGCGAGGTCGATCGCTTCGTTGGTGACGTTCGCGGTGAACACCTTCGACATCGCGACCTCGATGCGGGCGTCGCTGCGATCGAGTTCGCGCGCGGCGTGGCGGACCATCGTTCGGGCGGCGTGGAGCTGCGTTTCGGCGTCGGCGATGCGGTGGCGCAGTGCCTGTTTCTCGTCTAAGGTCGTGCCAAACGCCTCGCGCTCGCTGAGATACGCCTTCGCGATATTGAGCGAGCGCTCGGCCATCCCGGAGTAGCGCATACAGTGGGTGAGTCGCCCACCGCCAAGACGCATCTGGGCAACCTGAAAGCCCTGCCCTTCCTCGCCGACGGTGTTCTCGACAGGGACGCGAACGTTGTTGAACTTCATCTCGGCGTGACCACCCTCGAGTTCGGTGATGTCGTGACCCCCGAGATGGGGGATATTTCGGACGACTTCGACGCCGTCGGCGTCGGCGGGGACGAGGATAATCGACGTTCCTTCGTAGGGGTGAGCGTCCAGATCCGTCCGGGCCATCACGAGATAGAAGTCCGCGTCGAGGCCGTCGGTCGTCCACCATTTGTGGGCGTTGACGACCCACTCGTCGCCGTCTTTGATCGCGGTGCTCTGGAGCATCTTCGGGTCCGAACCGCCACCCTGTTTGGGCTCGGTCATCGCAAAGGCCGATGAAATCTCACCTTGAACGAGTGGGCGCAGCCACCGCGCTTTCTGTTCGTCCGTCCCGACCATCTCTAAGGTGTGCATGTTCCCCTCCTGTGGGGCGTTCGCACGAATCGCGTGGGCGCCGATCAGCGAGCGCCCGACCTGTTCGAACGAGGGAAGCATATCACTGAAATCCAGGCCCTGCCCGCCGTACTTCTCGGGCACCTGTGGGGCGAACAGGTCCCGCTCTTTCGCCTGCTCCCAGAGGCTTTCGAGTTCGGCCCGGGTAATCGGTTCGCCGGTCGCGAGTGCCTCACGTTCTCGAGGGAGGACGACATCGTCCATGAACTCCGCGACACGCCCTGCAACCGCCTTTGCTTTCTCAGAGTCGTGGTATTCCATACCGAGGTATGAACATACACCATTGTAAATGCACAACAAACCGGTTAGAAACAACGTTCAGACAACTGCCACGAGTGACGCGTCAGAACTGAGCCATCGATTGCGGCCTGGACAGCGAGCGAAAGCGATGCGTACTGGGCAGTCGTCTCCGTATTCTACCCGTGCCTCGAGTCGCTCTCTATCGTTCGGGTGGCACGGTCCGTTCGCGAGGACAGCGATGAGAAACGGGCGGTTCGTCAAAGCGCTGGACGAAGCGATAGTAGCCACTGCACACCGTATCGCACGACTACTGTGCGATGGGTGTGTCCATCGGTTCAGTCGTTATGATCTCGTTGAGAAGTGACGGCTGCACTGGTTCCTGACTCGTCGGTGACAGGGTCAGCAACTCGAGACGAGTCAGGACCGTAAACCGAGGCGGGGGCGGGAGCCCGCCCTGGCGTGAGAGACATGAGCTAACTCGAAGCGGGGGCGAGTCCACTTCCGAGCGATCCGGGCACGAACGCACGCAATCGGCTGGTCAGCGCGTCGTGGTCCGTTGGAGCGTGTACCCGGCGGGGTTGTTCTTCCCCGCATCTGGATCGATGGGCGTGTCACCCATTGTTATGCAGGCACTTGTCTCATACTGCTCTGGGCGGTTCGTTGACAGGCACCGAATAACTCACCTACAGCATCAGGTTGAGAACCGGTTGGATGCCCCTTCGAACCGATAAGCGGCAGCTACGCGGCCCGTTTTGAGACGAGTCGTCTGCCAAACGATGCTCGAGTCTGGTGGCTTGCTTGCGACACCCGTAAAAAAATACGGCTGTAGCCTGTGTCTCGGGCCATGCACGCGGATGGTCTCGAGCATCCAGTTCAGATCGGTATCGTTGGACTCGGATATATCGGCACGACCGTTGGCGAACAGTTTCACCACCATCCAGACGCAACTGTTCGGGCCCTCTGTGATCTCGATTCGGACCGACTCAAGGCATGTGGGAGCGAGTTCGAGGTCCCGGCTGAGAGGCGATACGTCGAGTATCCGACGATGCTGGCGGATGAATCCCTCGATGCCGTGCTCATCGGAACGCCCCACACCCTCCATTACGAACAGGTGCACAGCGCATTCGAACACGACTGTCACATCTACTGTGATAAGCCCCTCGCGACCGATCTCGAGCACGCACGCGAGCTCACAGCACGCGCCGAACAGAGCCAGCAGACGCTGATGGTCGGCTACCAGCGCCATCTCCAGACGGCGTTTCGAACCGCCAGAGAGCGCTTTACCGATCGGTCGCCACGCTGGCTGACGGCGTCGATCACACAGGATTGGATCGACGACTCGAGGGGGACCTGGCGTCTCGATCCGTCGCTCTCCGGGGGCGGCTTTCTCTACGACACGGGTAGTCACGTACTCGATGGCGTGCTCTGGACGACCGGGCTCGAGCCAGAATCCGTCACAGCAAGTATGGATTTTCACGACGACGCAGCGCAGGTCGACCGACG
This sequence comes from Natronorubrum sp. A-ect3, assembly GCF_041821125.1. Classification (NCBI taxonomy): domain Archaea; kingdom Methanobacteriati; phylum Methanobacteriota; class Halobacteria; order Halobacteriales; family Natrialbaceae; genus Natronorubrum; species Natronorubrum sp. A-ect3. The sequence continues at coordinate 240,658 of NZ_JBGUBB010000001.1, forward strand.
AGCACATCTCGACGTCAGATTTACGAACGGGGCCACCGGGACGTTCTCGTTTCACGGTGACGCGCCCTCGGTTCGCGAGCACATCCACTGCTGGGACGACGACGGTGCGGTCTACCTCGAGGGCCGCCAGTGGGGGCCGCGTGAGGTCCGCGAGATCGATGCCGACGCCAACGAGTACGACCCCTACATCGATTTCCGTACCGAACAGACGCGAGCCGACGCCTTTCTCGAGAGCGTCCGAACGGGCACCGATCCGCCGGCGACGGCCCGAGACGCGCTTCGAGTGACGGCGCTGACGGAAGCGGCCTACGAGGCAGCACGAACCGGTGACCGCGTACCGGTGTCTCCCATGGAGTGACACCGACCACGACCAATGTTCCGCCGGTGTGAAACGAAGCCAGAGTACTCACACAAGCGGTGTTCAGTTCCGGGTTCGAACTGGTATTCTCGAGCTGAGAAGCACTTGGATAACCAGGTGGAATGAGATCTCCGGGACGGTTTACCAGCGACTACTCTGTGTCTTTCTCTGCGAAAAGATCCGGCTTCAGTCGTGCGGTTATGAACGCTTTACTCGAGTTCCAGACGACGACAGCGAACGGGGACTGTCAGCGTTGTAACTAGATCTTCGACCCCTGACCGAATCACGAGTACAAAATGTATAGTCTGCTATTGCTTTCGGTTACAAGCCGGATAACTACAACCGGTCACGGCTACCGACCGAGTATGATCACCTGCAGTAACTGCGAGACGCCCCAATTCCTGCAGATTACCCAGAGCCGCGTCTACTTCGAGGATGGGGAGATGATAAACGAGATCTCCGAAACCTACGAGTGCACGCTCTGTGGAAGCACCGGCCAGTACGTCTACGACGAGGACCGGGACAAAGAGACCGTCACCGGTGACGTCGACCTCACGACAGAACGACCGAAGTTCGCCTGAGTCGTCGCGACACTGCGTCGATCGGCGACTCGAGGAGACACTGGTTCCCAGTCGATCGTGGTCTGCGGCATGGCGTCGGTTGGACGGGACAGTCAACTGGTTCTGTCTTGCTGTCCACTCCCGACCGTGGGTCGATCGTCGTCGGTCATATCAGTGTCTCGATCGCGCCGGTGCTGACGACGGGTGATCGCTGACCGACGGCGTTCGACGTCCCACTCCTCGAAGAGGCCGTACTCGTTCATTGTCTCCATTCCTGCGATGGCTGCCGTGAGCTTGATTCCGACGAGTGGAATCTCCGCAACCGAGACGATCACGTCCGCCCGCAGGATGACACCGTCTCTCAACAGGACGTCGAGAACGTCGACGAGTGCCTCCTCGTCTTTGCGCGGTCTCATGCGTGAGTGTGGGTTTCTGTCGGCTCGTCGTTGTCGCCCAACTCCGGCGCGAACGTGTACGGTGGCCACGGTCCGGTGAACCTGACTTCGAGCCCATCGTTTGCTGCGACGTCATCTAAGATCGAGCCGATCGCTCCTTCATCGTCTTCGTGAGCAAGCAGCGTGAGTCGACAGCACGTCTCACCGTCGCTTCCGTCGCCGTCAGCGCTCTCACTCACGTCGTCTGCCAGCGATGCCGTCGGCGAGCGCTCGAGCGCGTGGACCTCCCGCGCATGTTCGTCGAGTCGTCGCTTGAGATCGGTCGTCACCGACTCGCGACGGGCCGCCCGTAGTTCCGTGAGTCGCTGGTCGAACTGCTTCTCGAGCAGGTACGCCGTCCCCGCTTCGGCGTCGTCGATCTTCGACGCGAGTTCCCGGAGCCGGTCGTCGTGGTCACACAATGCATCGTCACTGATCGGATCGGTTTCAACGACCTCGACACGGTACTCCCAGTGGCCTGCCAGCTCTGACAGTGCCTGCTCGAGGGTGGCTGCCTCCTCGCGGAGCCACTCGCGGACGCCGTCGTCGTCCCCGCGAAGGATCGTATCGAACTGGAACGGAATCGGCGTCCCGAAGGCCTCACCAGCCTCGTCGACGACCGTCTGGTGGCGGACGAGCCAGCGTCGAACCTGAGTGAGATCCGCCGAGTCGTAGATGCCGTCACAAGCGTGGACGACCGCGCCGATGCCGTCTTCGGTGACGACCGAGACAGGTTCGCCGTCGACGCCAGTCGTCTCAAGTGAGTCGCCTTCACCGGCGCGGACGATACAGTAGAGATATCGCCCTTCGTCGATCTCGGGGAGCAGTTCGTCATCAACAGCTGTCTCAACGTCCGCCGTTCGGTCCGGCTGGTCGGCGGTCACTGATCGTCACCTCCGAACACGGAGTAGCCAGGTGCGGGAGTGAGCTCTGGCTCGTCGTGGAGCTGTTCGATCGCGTCGTTGACCAGTCCGTTCAGATCGTCGTGGAGGTCCTCGACGCTGTCTTCGATCTCCTCGTCGCGTTTGAGCTGTTCGATCTCGGCTTCGATCGTCGCAAGCTGGCTCCCGAGGCGCTCGATCTCTTCGTCCGAGAGCGCTCCCGATTCCATGCGCCGGACCGCTTCGCGCTCTAAGGCATCGATCAGGATTTCGATGACGGTGACGACGAGGCTCACCAGTCCTTGCCGTGCGTCCGAACCGTCGCCGACATCGATCTGGGTCATTCGTTCTCACCCTCCGTGTGTGTCGTCGGTTCGTCGTCCTCACCCTCGTCACTGAGCAGATCGAACCCGCCGCTTGTTGGCTGATCCGGATCCGGCCGTGCACCGATATGTTCGCTTCCGCGATCGGGCTGTTCGTCGCGCTCGCCGCTGTCATCATCGTCACTCGAGTCGCTCTCGTCAGAATCTGCCGTCCGCGTCTCGTCTGCGTACCGTTCGTCGGGGGTGACGTTAACGCTACGTGTCGGATCGATCGGCGGTTTCGGCCGTTCCATCTCGGCAAGTTCAGGATCGCCAGCCGCTGCGGCGACCCGACGCATGTCAGTTCCTTCGGGGAACTCGAGGCCGTACTTCGCCGCCGTCTCAAAGGAGGCGATCGCAGCCCGGATCTGGACGCCCAGCAGCTGCGTGTCGCCGATCGAGACGGCGATATCGGCGTTGATGACGATTCCCTTGTCCAGCAGCATCTCGACGACCTCCGCGAGGTCGGTTTTCTGTCGACTCGGCTGGAAGTCATCAACCACGCTGTTCACCTCCGGACCGTGCCGCTGGAGTCGTGTGCTCGAGGTCGGTACTCGTCACCGCTCGTCGCCGGGTGGGTGTGGGTGGTTCAGTCATTGGGTGACCTCTGTTTTTCCCGTTCGATCTCGAATCGGCGGCCGTAGATGCGCTTTCGGCTGGGTGCCGTCGAGAGTCGAACATCCTGTGGCACCGTCGCGTGGCGGGCCCCGCCACCGAGGTCGCGGCGGTCGGTCGGGATCGTCGACGCCGCGGTCGGGTTCCGCGAGTTCGCGCTGGTATCCTGTCGGCGCATCTTCTCTCGGTTAAACTCGTAGAGCTGTTCGAACTGCTCGTGGGTCTCGAGGAGGGCTGTGCGGAAGGCGTCGATCCCTTTCATTGCCTGCTGCTGGATAGCCACCTGGTAGGCTTCGGGATCGTTCTCGACGTCGATATCGCCGAGGGCGTCCATGGGGTCTGCATCCTCGAGGAGGTCGTCCTCACCACCGACGAGCCCATCCTCGTCGCCGCCGACCATCCCATCCTCTCCGATCAGATCGCTGCTCTCGTCGGTCACCGCATTGGCGGCTGTCTCGACCATGCTCGCGTCTTCGCCCTCGTCGCCCAGGTCGTCGACCGCGGCCTCGAGTTCGCGCGTCTCACTCCACAGCTCGCGCAGATCCGTGGCGTCCCAGGCCGAAAGCAGATCGATCGCCCGGAACAGCTGCGTGAAATCGACGAGTTCGCTGGCACCAGTCTCCTCGTCCGTCAGTACCTCGGGAACCGTGCCGACCTCGAGTGCCTCGAGCAGTTCAGGTCCGTCGACGGCGGCAGGAAGGTCACTGAAATCGATGGCGTCGATCAGTTCTTCGGTCTCCCGTACGACTGTTGTGAGCGTTTCGACGTCGCCCAGCACTGACTCGAGCGTCTCGTCGTCGAGGTCGTCGATCTGCTCAACGCCACCGAGACACTCCTCGACGTTCTCGAGGCACGCGCTGGCCTCCTCGAGCAGCGCGTCGAACCCCTCGCCACTGTCGGCTGTCTCGTCACTCATCGGTGTCCGCCACCTCCGTTGTCGATCCGTCTCCGCCAGCATCCGGCTCGATCCGGACGGTAAGCACGCCGTTCGTGACCGTCGCCTCGGCCGTCCGCTCACGCCAGGGAACCTCGATGCGCTCGAGTTCGCGGCCCGAGACGGCGACGACGAGCTTCGTGTCGTCGAAGCCGACGGTGACGTCGTCCGGCTCGGTGCCGGCCACGTCGGCGATTACGAGCAGTTCGTCGTCGTGACGACGGGTCGTCAGGTGGGCGTTGGAAGCGGACGACCGACGTCGCCGGGTCCGTGACCGATCATGGTCCTGGTCAGACGGTCGGCCTCTGCCGTCGGGCCCGTCTCGGGAGAACCGTGACTCGTCACCGAGGTCGTCACCCGATCGAATCGAGAGATCGTAATCGAGCACCGTCCGATCGGATCGGCGGCGTCCCGACATCGAGCCGCCCTCGAGACGGTCGAGCGCAGACAGCAGGCTCGAGAGCCAGTGGTCGTCTCCATCGTCGGCTCCGCTCTCGGACGCCGAGAGATCGATTCGTGACTCGGCTTCATCTCGGTCGTCCGACTGCCGATTAGCCGAGTCAGCTGTGTCCGGCTCGTCGTCGCCCGCTGTAGACACCTCGTCCGACGGCGAGTCGTCGATCGGGACGTCGGTCGATTCGTCGGATCGGTCGTCCGGTTTGCGGTCATCTGCTGTCATTATTTTTTCACCTCTACGCGGCCGCTCGCGAGGCGTTCGTGAACGTCACGAGCGATCTCGAGTTCGGCCTCGAGTTCGTCTTTCCGGCGCTGGTACTCCGTCTCGGACCGTTCGCCCAGTTCGTACAGCAACTGATTTTCCTTGAGTTCGTCCTCGAGCGCGTCGATGTCGTACATCTCGCTGAGTGCCATCGTGTGGAGTGTGTCCACGATGCCGACGAACGGCCGAAACAGGAGATCGTCGAGGATGAACATGGTTAGCGCTGGGCTCCGATTTTGACGTCGACGAAGCTGTACGGTGCAAACGGCCCCGTGTACCGAACGATGAGGTCGTCGTGCCCGTCCTCGAGTCGGGCGACTGCCTCGTCGAAGCGCTCGCGGTCGTCGCGCTCGACGAGATAGGAGCGGTTGAGCACGAGCCGATCACTGAACAGGTCGTTTGGCACCGACTGGGCGGCGATGGGGTCGAGTTCGTCTTCGACGGCCTCCTCGATCGCGTCCGGATCGACATCGGCGTCTTCTTCGCGGACGAGCTTGAGGCCGAGTTCGATCCGCCCCTCGATATCGTTGATCGCGCGCCGAAACGCCGGTCTGGCGCCACGAAGGACGTTCTTCAACGCTCGGTCACTCTCGAACGCCATCCCGAACTGCATCGGGACGATCGTCCGACCGCCGTCACGGTCCATGACTTCTCGAAGAACGTCGTCGTGGCGTTGGGCATCCTCGTCGGTCTCTTCGGGATCTGTGGTGTCGATGTTGGAGACGACGGCGCTGAGACGTCGGTGTGAGACCGTGTAGACGTGGTCTGCATCACCGACAGCATCGGTTTCGAACTCGACAGGGTCGTCGGTCATGACGCCGTAGACGTATCGGTTTGTCATCGAGCGCTTACCTGGCCAGTGTGTTGCGTTCGGTCAGGAGGCGACGCTGCTCGTGCCCGCAGACGCGGGCTCGGTTCGTCTTCGGTCTCGAGAGGAATTGATCGGGCGAACATCATGGGAACTGATTGTCGACTACCCGCGGTGACACAGCCGGCTCGTGGCTCGAGGGCTCTCACCCGCGGGTAGTCGAGGAACTCGCCCGAAAGTACACCACCGCGACGGGTTACCGTGGTGCTTGCAGTCGCAGCCTTCGGTGCACCGGCCGATTATGACAGACCGGCTTGCAGTCGCAGCGCAAGCCGTGTTACGAATCCCGGATGTACTTCGCGGTGAGTATGGCACAACCACAACGAAGACCCGACTCCTCGAGTCTCGCGGAGGTACTGGACCGCATCCTCGACAAAGGCGTCGTCATCGACGTCTGGGCTCGCGTCTCGGTTGTCGGGATCGAGCTACTGACCATCGAGGCCCGCGTCGTCGTCGCCTCCGTCGACACCTTCCTGCACTACGCGGAGGAGATTGCAAAAATTGAGCAAGCGACGGCAGAGGGCGACCTCGAAGAACTCGAGGAACTCGAGGTCGAACAACGTCCAGAATCGTCACCAAAGTCCGCCACCGAATAACTCGTCATGGCCGACGATTCTTCGCGCAAGCGAAAGGTCCGTGGCCGGAAGGTCAGGAGCGACCGCTCACAGAAAGAAGGACGGCGTGCCAAGAAGGAACTCGCTCGAAAAGCATCGAACGCGGGCAACAAGAACGGCGACAGCCCCCTCACCGATCCAGCAGATGTCACTCCCGAGCCGTTCGTCGAGACGGATGCCGTCACCGCGTTGCGCGGACGGATCCACGGCTGGCTCAGAGCGGAGCAGCCGGTTCATCTGATCGGGCCGACGGGCTGTGGGAAGACCGCGCTTGCGCTGTCGGCGGCTGCCAAGCGTGGCCGCCCAGTCGTCTGGCTCAACGGCGATGAGGCCGTCGACACGGCCGCGCTCGTCGGCGACCACGCCGGCGGTGAGCGATACAAAGAAGACGACCGGTTCGTCAGTGGCGTGAGCAAACAGACGGAGATCGTTCGTGAACGCTGGGTCGACAACCCACTCTCGGTTGCTGTTCGAGAGGGTGCGACGCTCGTCTACAACGAGTTCTCGCGCAGCGATCCGGCGGCACACAACGTCTTGCTTTCAGTCTTCGAAGAGGGCGTCTTGGAGCGGCCAGGCAAACGCGGTGAGGATCGATCCATCGACGTCCATCCCGAGTTCCGAGCAATCTTGACCTCGAACGACGCCGAGTACGCGGGTGTCCACGAGCAACAGGATGCGCTGCTCGACCGGTTCGTCGGCGTCCACGTCAACTACTACGACGCCGAAACTGAGCGTGAGATCGTTCGATCCCACGTCGATCTTCCGGACGATGCGATCGAGACGGTCGTCGACACGACACGTACGCTCCGGGATGCCCTCGAGGTCGTCGTCGGGACACGGGCAGCGATCACAGCCGCGAAGGGACTCTCCGTGTTCGAAAACCCCGAAAGCGATGCCAGCGAGAACGGTTCGTTCAACGACGAACTGCTGACGGCGGTCTTCGTGGACGTACTTGCGCCGAAGATCGCTGGTCAAGGCCCCGACGATATCGCACAGCTTCGAACACAGATCGCCGACTCGGTCTGATGTGACCGTACAGGCCACCACCCACCCCCACGAGACACCACACGACAGCCAGATACGAACCGACGACAACCAATGGCCGACGCCGATACACACCAATCAACGGAGCAGTGCACGGCGCTTACCGAAGACGGAGAGCGCTGTTCGCGGCCAGCCCAGGACGACGGATTTTGCTACCAACATGATGAGAGTGATCCAACCGTGAGCGATAGCCAGACAGTCGACGACGAACAGACACAGAGCGAACAGCAGGCACAAGAGACCGACGAGACCGATGAGAGCCAGCCACAGAGTCAGGAGCTGACGGTCGATATGACTGCCGAGGAGAAGACTGATCCCGAAACAGTCGATGCCGACGTCGAAACCGACCACGACGAGATTGCTGGCGTCCTTGCCGTTCGTCGAACGGTTCAGTCGACGGCAGGCGAACTCATCGGACGGGAGTTCGACGCCGTCAGCGAGATCGTCCCCACCGACGACGGCTGGCGTGCAGTCGTCGAGGTCGTCGAACGACGAGCCGTCCCCGACACCCAGGACATCATTGGCCGGTACGAGATCGAACTCGACGACGGCGCGACTGTCCATGGCTACCGCCGACTGGACCGCTACCGACGTGGCGACACGGGGACGTTCGAGTAGCACACCGACTCTCCGAACTCTCGCTTTTAACACGGGTCGGGAGCTATGCGTAGCTATGACTCACTCCCCCTCGAGAACCCGCGACGCGGCGTTCCGATTCGAGTACGAGCCAGCGACGATCAGGTTCGGTTCCGGCTGTGTTGACGCCCTCGAGGCCGAACTCGAGCACCAGAGCCGAAAGCGTGCGCTGATCGTCTGTGGCTCGACGGTCGGCTCCACGCCCGATGTGATCGACCCGGTCACGGCGGGGCTCGGGGATCGACTCGCGGGGGTGTTCGCCGAGACGACGCCAAAAAAACGCCTTGGGACGGCCGTCGACGGACTCGAGCGACTCGAGGATGAAGACGCCGACGTGCTCGTCAGCCTCGGCGGCGGAAGCAGCCTCGACATCGCGAAAGTCATCAGCGTCCTCGCCGCGAGCGATCGCGAACCGGCGGCGATCGGCGACGAGTTCGCTGAGACAGGCACGATCACCGTCCCAGATGAGGGACTGGTACCGATCGTCGCAGTTCCGACGACGCTCGCCGGTGCCGACCTCTCACAGGTCGCAGGCGTCACCGCCGTACCCGAGTCGGGGTTGGTCGAAACAGCAGTGGGCGGCGGCATCTCGGGACCGGGGCTGATGCCCGCCGCAGCCGTCTACGATCCCGATCTAGTGGCGACGACGCCGGAGTCGATCCTCACAGGCTCGGCGATGAACGGCTTCGACAAGGGCCTCGAGGCGATCTACGCGGCCAACGCGACGCCGGTGACCGACGCCACGGCGATGCGCGGTCTCGGCAAACTCGAGGCCGGCTTTCGCGCGTTCGGCCGCGGTGAGCGCGACACCGAGACGTTCGAGACGCTCCTCGAGGGGATCGTGCTGGTCCAGTACGGGCTCTCCCGGCCCGACGAGACGATGCTCTCGATCGTTCACGCCTTCGGCCACGGGCTCACGCGTGCGTACGACGTCCAGCAGGGGACAGCACACGCCGTCGTCGTTCCACACGTGCTCGCATACCTGTTCGATCAGGAGGGAGTCGACGCCAGACAGGACGTGCTGGCCGATGCGCTGGGTGTTGCCGACGCGGACGATCCAGCACGGGCGGTCGTCGACAGGGTGGCCGACGTGCGCGACGCACTCGAGCTACCGACGCGGCTGCGCGACGTCGACGGCCCCGAACCGGACGAGTTCACTGCCGTCGCGGAGGCGATCCTCGCCGACTCGTTCATGGCGAACGCGCCGCCGGGGCTGGAGGCCACTGTCGAGGAGATTGAAACCATTCTCGAGCAGGCGTGGTAGGACCGGCGATCACGATTGGTCCGAAACCGCAACTCACCCGTCGACGTACGATGGCCGCTCGGCGTAGGTGATCGGATCCCGAACGCCGATGTTCTGGAACGCCTGCAGCCGGAACGCACATGCATCGCAGGTTCCACAGGCGGGTTCGTTCTCGCGGTAACAGCTCCAGGTGTGTTCGTAAGGCACCTCGAGGTCGACCCCTCGCTCGGCGATGTCGGTTTTCGACCACTCGACGAACGGAGCCTCGATCGAGATCTCGGTCTCGGGTTTCGTGCCGACGTCGACGACCTGCTCGAAGGCCTCGAAGAACGCGGGCCGGCAGTCCGGATAGCCCGAGAAATCCTCGCTGTGGGCGCCGATAAAGACCGCCTCACAGTCGTTTGCTTCGGCATACGAGACGGCCATTGCGAGCAGGTTCGCGTTCCGGAAGGGGACGTAGGAGGTGGGGATCTCGTCGCTCTCTAAGTCGGCGTCTGCGACGTCGAGGTCGTCGTCGGTCAGACTCGAGGCCCCGATCGATGCGAGATGACCGGTTTCGATCTGCAGGAAGTCCGCCGCGTCGAGTTCGTCGGCGAGTTGGCGAGCACACTCGAGTTCGCGATCCTCGGTTCGCTGGCCGTAGGACGTATGCAGGGCGTAGATATCATAACCCCGGTCGCGAGCCTCGGCGGCGGCAGTGGCGCTGTCCATGCCGCCCGAGAGGAGGACGACGGCGCGTTTGGATGTCGGTTCGTCGGCCGTGGACGGAGTGTCATCAGTCATTGGAATCAGTCTCAAATATCAGGTTTCGGGCGCGTCGTTCCAGAGATCGACATGCAGACGGGGCGTGTATCGGAAGCCGTGGTCCATCGCCAGCTGTGCAACCCGGGCTCGAGTGTCCTCGAGTCGGTCTCGTGTCGCCCCTTCTGGCATCAACAGGACGTCGTTGTCCCGGATCGGCACGGCAGCGACCTCGCGAAGGTCCTCGAGCAGGGCGAGGATCTCGGGCATATCGCTCTCGTCGGTGACGACGAACTTGAGCTGGAACGCACTGTCCTCGATCAGACGGGCCAGTGCCTCGAGGTCGATCCGGTCGCGCTCGTGGCGGGCCGCCCACTCTCCCTCGCCTTTGGGGTCGCGTTCGGGGGTCGGCGTGCTGCTCTCGAGTTTCGGGCTGATCGAAGCGAGGTCGATCGGCGCGTCGCGGTAGATCGTTCCGTTGGTTTCGACGGTGGTGTGATAGCCGCGTTCGTCGAGCGCCTCGAGGAGGTCGACACTCGCTTCATGAAGCAGGGGCTCGCCGCCGGTGAGGACGACGTGGTCCGCGTTGTCGTAGGATTCGACCTCGGCGAGGATCTCGTCGATATCCTGCCAGGCGTGGGTGGGTTCCCAGGAGGTGTGATAGGAATCACAGAACCAACAGCGGAGGTTACAGCCGCTTGTCCGGACGAACACCGAGGGGACACCGGCGAGTGTCCCCTCTCCTTGCAGCGAGTAGAACAGTTCGTTGATCGGGAGGCTGTCCGCTGGCGCGTCCTCGGCAGCGACCCCCTCCCGATCGACCGAGTCGGAAACCGGCATCTTAGAACCGACCGCCACCACAGAGTTCGCTCGTCTCGTTGACCTGTACGGCGACGTGGGAAACAGTGTCAGGCAGCGCTGCCTCGAGTTTCCGTTCTAGCAACACGCTCATCACTTCGGCCGTCGGTGGCTCCTCGAGGACGATGACTGCGTCGTCGTCACCCGCGGCTTCGAACGCATCGATCAGGGGGTCGCCATCCTCAAGCAAGAACATATGATCCCACTCATCGATTACCGCAGTAATATCTCCTTTATCAGCAACCCAGCCTTCCTCGGTCAGTTCGCCAGTAACTCGGACAGAGACCTCGTAGTTGTGACCGTGTGGCCGCGAGCACTTGCCGTCGTGATGGAGGAGCCGATGGCCAGTGCTGATTCTGATTGGGCGATCGCGGCCAACGTAGAGGACGCGTTCGGTTCCGGTGACCACATCACCACTGCCATCGGCGGCGATCGTCGTCTGACGATCATCGCAGCCTACTCGTTCAGTCATACCACAGTATTCTCCTGAGATTACTTAAACGTGACCGACTGGCGCGAGTCGCAAGCGCCGCGGCCGACACAGACAAACGAACGGCTGTCGCAGCCGACGAGAAGCCCACTTCAGTCCTCGAGTTGGTCCTGAATCCTGTTTTTCGCCTCGGTTCGGCGTTTGCGCGAAAACTGCGGGTGGTCATCCGAGAAGTCGACCTCGATTTCGTCGAGTGTCCGCCGGTAGATGTTCGTTCGTCGTCCCTCTTCGGAGAGCTGTCGCCCTTCACAGGTCAACAGTCCAGCATCGACGAGGTCCTGAATTCGGCGATAACAGGTGGCAATCGGGATCTCGATATCGTCGCTCAACGCTTGCGCCGATTTCGGCGTGCCCGCCGCACAAAGAATTTCTGCACTGTACTTACTCCCAAGTGCCGAGAGAATCGTCGACTTCGACTCGGTCTGTTCCGTCCGACTCTGAGACATCGTTCGTCCTATACTGAATTATCAGAATTGAATCTTGTGGTAAATCGAATTACATGGGAGTAACAATGAATAAATATCTCCGTCGTATACGGGGTGAATCGCACTCGTGTCAACTGTTTACTACGTTACTAAAGTGTCGTAATATCAGTTGTTATGGGTGAATATGGCCGTGGATTCGATGACGAATCCCAGTCTCGAGAACTGGCTGACAGTCTCATGCATCCGGTCTCGATACTCGTTTCAATCCGCGCGACGAACGGCAGCTATGAACGTCGCAATCGTCACCGTCGGGGACGAACTACTCGCTGGACGGACGACAAATACCAACGCGACATGGCTTTCCGAACAGTTGACTGAACGGGGTGTCTCCGTCGAGCGCGTAACCACGGTGCCGGACCGAATCGGCGACATCGCTCGCGTCGTCAACGAGTATCGTGCCGAGTACGATGCCGTGATCGTCACCGGCGGACTCGGTCCGACACACGACGACGTCACGATGGAGGGTGCCGCCGCCGCACTGGGGTGCTCACTCGAGACACACGATGGGGCGCTTGCCTGGCTCGAGGAAGATGGCTACTCGCGGGCCGACCTGACGGCTGGCACAGCCGACTTGCCGGTCGGTGCACGCCCACTCCACAACGAAACCGGCGTCGCACCCGGTGCAGTCATCGAGAGCGTGTACGTTCTCCCCGGCGTTCCCGCAGAGATGCGGACGATGTTCGACTCGGTCGCCGACGAGTTTTCAGGCACACAGACCTACCGAGAAGTCGTCGTTGCCGATGAGCCAGAAAGTGCGCTTCTCGACCGTATCACGGCGGTTCGAGAGCGGTTCGAGGTCTCTGTCGGGAGCTATCCAGGCGACTCTGTTCGACTCTCACTCGAGGGGACGGACGAAGAAACTGTTTTGACGGCTGCGGCGTGGCTTCGAGACCACGTCGACCGAACCGAGTAGCGGCCGCAGCCGAGCGGCCGACTATCGGTAGAGGTAGGCGAGCCAGACGACCGTCACGAGAAGGCCAAGGATCAGGGCACCCCAGCCAGTCAGTGCCATCGGTAGTTCCGGTTCTGCTTCGAGAACGGCGAAAGCGAGTGCGTTCATATGCTGCGATCAGTTCTCATCCCTCTTAATCTTTCAGAAAACTCGCGCGTCGGTTGTGTCGCGTGTGCCACTCTCGTCGAAAACACCACACGGCTTTTGGATCGGCTCTCCGTACGTCGGCTATGGAGTCTCTCGGTGTCGTCGTGAATCCGATCGCGGGGATGGGCGGTCGAGTCGGACTGAAGGGAACCGATGGCAAACTCGAGGAGGCACGCAGCTTGGGGGCCGAACCGCGCGCGCCAGGTCGGGCCCGCGAAGCACTCACGGCATTGCACCGACGAGCGCCCGAGCTGACGGTGTATACGGCAGCGGGTGTGCTGGGTGAGGACGCCGTTCGAGATGCTGGCTACGAGCCAGTCGTCGTCTACGACCCGGCAACGAGTGACGACACAGCAGTCACGGCCCATCCGGACGATCCCGCAGACGCCGAAACGACCGCCGCCGATACGCGCGCGGCCGTTCGCGCGTTTCTCGAGCACGACGTCGATCTGATCTGTTTCGTCGGCGGCGACGGCACTGCCGTCGACGTCGCGGAAGTCATCGAAAGCGACGGCACACCGATGCTCGGCGTCCCGGCCGGCGTCAAAATCTACTCGTCGGTTTTTGCCGTGACACCGGCCGATGCCGGCCGGATCATCGCTTCGTTCGACCGCGTCACGTCCCGTGAAGTCAACGACATCGACGAGGATGCGTATCGAGAAGGTGAGGTCCGAACAACGCTCAAAGCCGTCGTCCCGGTCCCCGTCGCGCCCGACATCCAGTCGGGCAAACAGGTCTCGAGTGGCAGCGTCGACGCACTGGCAGCAGGCGTCGCCCGTGAGATCGATCCGGACCGAACCTACGTCTTCGGTCCTGGGGGGACCGTTGGCGCGATCGAGGCCGAACTGGGGATCGACGCCTCACCGCTCGGTGTCGACGTCTGGCGTGACGGGGAGCTACTCGCCGCGGACGCATCCGAACGCGAGATTCTCGAGGTGCTCGAAGCGCCAGTGACGATCGTCGTCTCACCGATCGGCGGCCAGGGCTTCATCTTCGGGCGGGGGAACCACCAGATCTCACCCGACGTGATCAAGCAAGCCGACGAGATCGAGGTCGTCGCCTCGGGGGAGAAACTCGACGGGATCGACGCCTTGCGCGTCGACACCGACGACGCGGCGGTCGACGAGGAGCTACGGGGCTGGCGACAGGTCCGAACAGGGCGGTTTACGACCCGCCTCGTCAAGGTTGTATAAGGTGTAGGGTATCTTTATCGCTGGAATCAAGGATATAACGACTTCTCGCTCATGTAATGACTATATAGTCAGGATTAAGGCCGACTCCCGCCTAGGGTGGCACATGGAAACGCGGAAAGTGCAACGATTGGGTCCATCGACGCTTGCGATGACCCTCCCCGCAGAATGGGCGTCCGAACACGGTGTCGAGAAGGGAGACGAAGTCTCCCTGCGGACCAGCGGCAAGGGCACGCTGACTGTCATGCCCGAGTCGGCCAACACCGAAGAGACGGAAGCGATCATCCACGCCGACAATCTCGATGCCGACGCCGTCGAGCGAGCGATCGTCGCCCAGTACGTGCTGGGCCGGCGTGTCATCCGCATCGATACCGAAGACGGCGCCCTCGAGTCCGACCACATCAACGCGGTCTATCAGGCTGAAACGCAGCTGATGGGGCTGGGCGTCATCGAAGAGACTCCCGAGAGCATCTCGATTCGCTGTTCGGTCGATCCGGAGGACTTCACCCTCGACAATCTCTTAGAGCGCCTCGAGCGAACGGGACAGACGATGCGTGGAGAGGGGATCAAGGCGCTGGCACACGGCAACCCTGATCTGGCCCAGCGCGCCCTGAACCGCGAACGGCAGGCGAACAAGATCTTCGTGCTTCTGCTGCGCCTGATTTTTACGGCCTACCAGAACCCGAACCTCGCCCGCGCGGTCGGCCTGAACAGCGGCTTCCCGCTGATCGGCTACCGATCAATCGCGAAAAACCTCGAGCTGACGGCGGACAACGCCGAAGACATCGCCGAAATCGTCATCGAGACCGAGGGTCACAGTCTGAACGTCGACAGCTCAGTGATGCGTGACATCCGCGAGCTGAACGAGCAGGTCGACGAGATCACCTCGCTTGCAGTTGAGGCAGCCGTCGAGCGCGACTACGACAAGTCGAATCGGGTTCGAGCGCTCTTCCACGAGGTTTCCGACCGCGAGAAAGAGATCCTCGACGAGCTACCGGAGATGTCCAACGAGGATCTCCTCCGAGTCCGTGAAGTGCTCGTCAGTCTCCAGCAGACGGCCCAGTATGCGATGCGAAACGCCGAAATCGCGGCGAACCTCGCGTTGAACGAGGAGTCAGAACACACGACGATCAACTGATCGACTCCTCGTCGTTTTGCGCCTGCAGTGTCGCTGTTCGATCAGCCGATCACCCACCGAGTCGAAACAGTAATCCGATCCGGCGACACACATCTGTCCGATGCGGTCTCTCCTTCGGCGGGTTCTTGCACAGTTCGCCGTCGATCGGCGAGTGCTCGCACTGGCGTTTGCTCGGATGGCTGACGGCATCGGGAACTCGTTTCTGATCATCGTCATCCCGCTGTACGTGGCCAGCGCCACCGTCGACGGGCGGACGTTCGGCCTCGAGGAGGCGATGATTATCGGCATCATCCTCTCGCTGTTTGGCTTTCTCAACAGTAGTTTTCAGCCGTTTACTGGCCGTCTTTCCGACCGCGTTGGCAAGCGAAAACCGTTCATTCTGATCGGGCTTGGTGGCCTCGCGATGACGAACGTCGCATACATTTTCGCGGAGACGTATCTTTCTCTCGTCGTCATTCGTGGGCTGCAGGGGGTCAGCGTGGCGTTTATCATCCCAGCATCGATCGCGCTGGTTAACGAACTCGCAACGGCACAGGACCGCGGCGGAAACATGGGTGTCTACAACACGTTTCGGCTGGTCGGCTTCGGTGCCGGCCCGATCGTCGCTGGCGCGGTCGTCAATCTCGGCCCGTACACGCTGCCCGCTGGCCCGACGATCAGCGGCTTCGACGCCGCGTTTTCGATTGCTGCGATCACCGCGGTGGCCAGCTATCTGCTGGTCACCGTCCTGATCTCAGATCCCGATGCGACGAGAGCGAACGCCAGTGCCGACCTCTCGATCTCGATCCGAGACCAGTCGGGGTCACACCTGCTCGATCCGATCTTCACGCTCGGCGTCGCCTCGCTGTTTATGGCGACGTCGATCGCACTGTTCGCGACGATCCAGCCACAGGTCAACGCCCGTCTCGATCAGGGCTCGACCTGGTTTGGGCTCCAGTTTGCGGCCTTTATTCTGGCACAGGTTCTCTTACAGACGCCGATCGGCCGAGCCTGTGATCGGTACGGCCGCCGCCCGTTCATCCTCGGTGGAATGCTCTTGTTGCTCCCGACAACGCTCGTCCAGGGGTTCGTCACGACCTCGGAGCTGATGTTCGTCGCTCGCTTGCTTCAGGGCATTGCAGGTGCGATGGTGTTTGCGCCGGGGCTTGCCCTCGCTGGCGATCTCGCGGGTGAGGGCGAGTCCGGTTCGAAGCTCGCCGTGCTCACGATGGCGTTTGGCTTCGGGATCGCCATCGGCCCACTTTCGTCGGGCGCGCTGGTCGGCTACGGCTTTGCGATGCCGTTCGTTTTCGCCACGGCACTCGCCGCCATCGGCACACTCCTCGTCTATACGCAGATCGAGGAGACACTCGAGACGACACAGCCGCTCCCAGTTCTCAGCAACGACTGACCCACAGCTGTTCTCGAGTGGCTGCCAGGCCAGACCAGCGTGGCACACCGGAACTGACTGCCAGCAGTCCGTCTCAGGGCCGCAGTTGTGAGGATCCGGCAGCGTTGGCCGAGAAACGATGGGACGCAACGCAAAAGTAGCGGATCCGCATACGATTCGACGATGACGCTCTCGGAGGAGGCCACGGAACGCTTGGCAGACGTCGTGGAGCTACAACCGACGAAAAACGCGGAGTTACAGGACCGGTGGGGGATGGACAGCGGCAGCGAAGTCCATCAGTATCTCGAGAACGAACTCGGTGATCACTACTTCCGCGATGACAACAGCCTGATTCGGGCGACGAGCGAGGCGGCAGACCTCGTCGACGTCGAACCCGGTATCGAGAGCGATCCAGACGACGAGGGACCGCCATCCAGGATCCGCGTCCCGGAGCTGCAGTCACAGATCGTCGCGGTGCTGGCCGGGCCCGACGAGAAGTCCGAGAGCGTCGTGTCGGTCCTGCACAACCTCCGCGAGGAGTTCGACGTCGACCCCGAGGCCGAGGACGTCCGCTCGGGACTGCAGAGTCTCCGCCGCAAGGACGTCGTCGAGGTCGAGTACCGAACCGTTCCGACGTTCCGGCTGGCCGTCGAACGCGAGGATCTCGAGGTCGGCGTCTCCGAGTGAAAAACGGCGCGAGCGCAGTTACAGCCCCGGTCGCCGTCGTCGACGTCGATCCTCGAGCAGTTGTCGACAGCGCTTCCCAGGGCCGCCTTCGATCGGCCAGCCTCGCGTTCGCCAGCCCGGCGGCTCCGGCTCGAACTCGGGACAGTTTCCAGAACACTCAGCAGCCGTCTGACACCGTCCTTTCGCCGAACAGTGTGGGCGGAGTTGTGTGCCGTCTCGAGCGCGCAACTGGAAGCCCCGACAGTCAGGACGCATGGTATCGACGAACGAGCGCCAGCCACGTTCGTAGGCCCGCTCGGCGATCGCGAGTCGTGTTTCGGCTTTCGTCTCGGGATCGACGTACTCGAAACGAGCCGCCGAGCCGTCCCGCTCGCCACCATCGGGTCGCTCGAGGATGCGCGTGCCGGGTTCGGCGACGGGAAGCGTCCGAGGATACCACTCGACTGTCGCGGTCAGGGCCGCGGGCTCGAGCGCGAGGATGCCGGCTTCGATCGGCAGCCCCTCGAACAGCGCGGGTTCGACGGCGTTGCCCGTCGCCCGCGTCGCGACCCAGACCTCGTCGGCCAGCGAGACGGCGACGTCGTACTCGAGTTGCGAGCCGAGCACGCGGGCCGCGCTGGCGTCTAAGTCGGGTTTGTTCTCGATCGCAATGATTCGGTCGACCCAGTCGGGATAGGGCCATTTCCGACGGATCTGGATGCGATTACCCGACTTTCGGGTCTCGAGGATATCCCGATCGTCGGCTCGATGAATCGCCTCGCGGACGTAGCGCCACGGGTAGCCGGGATCGGGGAGACAGTCGCGATAGTACGTCCACTCCGTGGGCGCGTTGCGAACGAGATGCAAAAGGTCGCTGTCGAGGCGCTCTGGGCCGAACGCTGCCCGCTCGCGAAGCGCCGCTGGGTCACACTCGAGAACGATGGTGTCCCAGCGGCGGCGTTTCGTTCCGAGCTGGCGGGCGACGATCACGTGATTGCCACTGGTTGTCTCGGTCGGCGGCCAGGCGCGTTCGGCCCAGCGACAGCTTCGGAGTTCGAACTCGAACTCGGACGTATGCCGGTCCACACTGGCTATTCGAGCCACGTGCGCAAAAGCGCTGTCTGATCGGCGTGGACAGGTGGCTCACGGCGATGGATCTCGAGCGGGTTGCCACTGTGATGTCGGTGGGCTCCTCGAGATTGCCGTGACCTTACTCTTCGTCCGCCTCCTCTCGGTCGTCGAGGAACTCGTGGGCCTGTTCTAAGATTTCGCGTGGCCCGTCCTGTGTGACGGTGTTGACTGCCTGCTCGTAGTCGCGCCACTGGAGGTCCCGATGTTCGTTTGATAGCTCCGCACTGGCCTCGAACGATTTCGCAATAAAGAGGTGAACGGTCTTGTGGATCGTCGTGCCGTTTGCCTCGAAGACGTAGTTGTAGTCCTCACGAAAGCCGTCGAGAAGCCGGAACTGCTCGATACCTGCCTCTTCCTTTACTTCGCGGATCGCCGTCTGCTGTAGCTCTTCATCTCCTTCGACACCGCCCTTGGGAAACTCCCAATCGCCTGGGCGGCTCTTGAGTAGAAGATACTCGCGCCGGCCCCGCGTATCGCGGAAGAGGATCGCGCCTGCGCTCGTAGCTTCGACTGCCATTATCTGGAATAATAGGTGCGACGTTAAGAGAATATCGGACTGTTCGTCCAACGGATATCCCGATCAGTGGAACGATGTCTACGAGTTTTCGGCCGACGTGTCTGAATTTGTCCACCGCTCTGTGAATGAACTGGGCGTATCTCAGCAAGTTTTTACGCACCGGCCGTTGACAAATGGACAGCACAACTATGACCTTCGTTACCCGCCTCACGCTCCAGAGCGGCGATCGAGCCGCTCTGGATGGGATCGTCGAAGACATTAAATCTACCGCCGAGCGCAAGGGGGCTGCCCTGAAAGGGCCCCACTCCCATCCGCCCGAGAAGTTCTCCGTGCCCCAGCAGTGTCGACTCCACGCCGACGACGATCGGCAGTTCTCTTCGTGGCAGTATACGGTGTTCACCCGCGAACTCGAGATTCACGGCCACGACAATCTCGCGCGCAATATTGCCGAGCAGAACTTCCCGGATTCGGTCCACATCGAGGCGGAAGTCGAACACGTTCGTGGCGTCGGCCGCGGCAACTAACGCCTGAGACGCGACCCCTCTCACGTTGGCTTGTTGCTTTTATTCGCTCGAGCCAAACAATTTGGCAATGTATACGGGCAAGACCGAGAAGCCCTGCTGTCTCTGTGAAACCGGTGATATCGACCACCGAATCGATCTGCCGCCGCGAGTGATTCAACAGCTCAAACACGGCGAAGCCATCGCCTGGCAGGACGTCGTCGGTGAGGTGTCGCTGTACTTTTGTGACCGAGACTGGGAGACAGTCTGTGATCTCGTCCTCGAGACCGGAATGACGCCGTTACCTCGGTGTAACGCCGCCCGTGCCTCCTTTGATCTCCGAGAGGACTTCGAGGCGTTCACCAACCGAACGAAAGATGTGCCTGACCACCAGCCAATCGAGGAGCGATTCTGGACCGACAGCCAACAGATTCTCGCAGGCGACACCGAGTACCCGCCATCCGACCGAGAACTCGTCCAGGCCCGGGTCGTCACGTGGGCGCTCGAAGACCTCGAGGCCCCCATCGCGCGAGGGGAACCCGGGACCGCACAGCAAGAGTAAGCGGAGACGCGCGGCTGCCGGACACTGATTTTCAGTGGCAACTATAGGTTCTGTCGTCTAACGAGTGGGTATGGCACTCACCGAATCGGACCGCATCTCGCTGCGCCGGGACCTCCACCGTCGGCCCGAACCCGCCTGGTGTGAGTTTTATACCACTGCACGACTCGCCGAGGAACTCGAGTCACAACTCGACCTCGACGCGCTCCACGTCGGCCCCGACGCCATCGCGGGCGACCACCGGATGGCCGTCCCCGACGAGGCCGAACTGGCCCGCTGGTACGACCGCGCCCGCGAGGCCGGTGTCGACGAGGCGGTTCTCGAGTCGCTCGAAGGCGGCTACACGGGCCTCGTCGCTGTCCTCGAGCGCGGCGAGGGACCAACCGTCGGGCTCCGTGTCGACATCGACGGGCTGCCGGTCGAAGAATCCGACGACGCAGCCCACGAACCCGCTGCGGAGGGGTTCCAATCCGAATACGAAGGGGCGATGCACGCCTGTGGCCACGACGCCCATGCGACGATCGGCGTCGGTGTTCTCGAGCGAATCGCCGAGAGTGAGTTTTCTGGCACGCTGAAAGTCTTTTTCCAGCCCGCCGAAGAGGTCGTCGGCGGTGGGAAGTCGATGGCCAAAAGCGACCACATTCAGGACGTCGACCACCTGCTGGCGCTGCACGTCGGCCTCGACCATCCGACCGGCGAGATCGTCGCCGGCATCGACGGCTTTCTCGCGGTCCGCCATCTCGAGGCAGAGTTCACCGGCGAGTCGTCCCACGCTGGCGGCCATCCCGAGCAGGGGCGAAACGCCGTCCAGGCGATGGCGACGGCCGTCCAGAACCTGTACGGCATTCCGCGCCACAACGACGGCAAAACACGAGTCAACGCGGGCGTCGTCGAGGGCGGCACTGCTGCTAACGTCATTCCGGAAGAGGCGCGTATCCTCGCCGAAGTTCGCGGCGAGACGACTGAGCTGATGGAGTACATGCACAGCAAGGCACGCCACGTGGTCCGCAGCGCCGCCGAGATGCACGAGTGTACGGTCGAGTTTTCCATCGGCGCAGAGGCCCCGAGCGCGACGAGCGATCAGGAACTCGTCGACATCGTCGCCGACGTCGCGGCGCAAACCGACGGCGTCGAACGGGTGCTCGAGCGCGACGAACTCGGCGGCAGCGAGGACGCGACGTTCCTGATGCAAGCGGTCCAGGAAAACGGCGGCACCGCCTGTTACGTCGGAGTTGGCACGGACCACCCCGGCGGCCACCATACGCCGACGTTCGACGTCGACGAGGCGAGTGTAGCCCATGGTATCGACGTGATCGCCGGCGCGATTGAGCGGATCGGTCTCGACCAACGCTGAGGCGGCGGGTTCCACTCCAGAGCGAACCTCGGTCGTTTATTTGATCTTCGAGACGAATCATTCGATCCATACGCGTCCCACACAGTCTCCCTCCATCCCGTCCAGTCCGCGCCCGCTCGAGGTGGTCCCGCTGTGATGTCGGTTCGCACCCGCGCCAGCCTCCTCGTCCGAAGTCATCGCCGACCGCGGCGCTGTCGCAATCACCGGCGATCCAGCGGCGCTTGCAAGTGCACTCGAGACGCTGGATCGAGACGTGACCCGACGACCCGAACGCGACCTGCGTGGCTACGGGTCGACGGCGGCGTTCTCGATTGTCCCGCCGCCGTGGGACGAACACCGATTTTTCGATCGGACGCGACGGATCGAGGAGTTGCGGGCTCGCGTCTTCTCAGTCGACCTCGAGTATTCTCCAAGAACGGATCGCACCGCTCGAAGGTCGGATCGAAGACGAGATCCCAACGCATTTGTCGACAATTCAGAAAGTTGCTGTCGAATGGCGATCGAACGCTCCGTTCGGTCGCCGGTGGTTCCCATGCAACGGCTTCGAACGACGATCGGCCTCTGGAGTCGGCTAGCCCTCGCAACTGTCGTTGCTACGCTCGCGTTCGGCGTGTTGCTGGTCCTCGAGTTCGCAATGGCGACGCTGATGGCGTGGGTGATGATGGTTCTGCTCCCGCTGCTCGCCGTCTCACTGGCTGGATTCGCCATCGCCGGAGCACTGTTCATCGGCGGCTGGATCGTCTTGGCGCTCGCCTACCGACGGCTGCGCCCGTCGCCGCTGATCGCGGGTCGAATCGCCCACGACGGCATGGCCGACACCGTAGAGCGAGTCGTCTATCGGCTCACCCACCCCGACGACTTTCTGCGAGCGTTCGTCAGAGTGGGAGGGAGGCTGCTCGGGATCCTCTTTCTCGTCGTTCTCACACTCGGAGCTGGGGCTGCCGCGATCGAGGCGAGCCCCCGCCTCACGGTCGAACGGGTGGCCGTCGTCGCCGGAATCGCGACCGTGATCGCGACCACGATCGCCGTCGTCTACACCGAAATCCGCGACGGGGCGACCGTGGAGCGAACGCTCGCTGACCGCGCCCGGGTACTTGAGGACGAACATAGCGCCGAATCGGTGTCGAACGACGAGAACACCGCCGAGGACATCCAGCGACGCGTCGATCGGTTCGCAGCGCAGGCGAGCGTCCCGTCCCCGACCGTTCGCCTCGGGCAAGCACGCACTCCGATCGCCGCCTCGGTCGGCTACCGGCCCGCGACGTCGTCGATCGTGGTCTCTCGTGGGCTCGTCGAACGACTCTCCGAACGCGAACTCGAGGCCGTGTTGGCCCACGAACTCGCCCACGTCGTAAACCGCGATGCAGCCGTGCTGACGGCGCTTTCGCTGCCCGTTGCCAAGGCCGAACCGCTTCTCGAGGACGTCCCGGAGCCGGCGTCCCACTACGTCGGGCAGATCGGAGTGTTCGTCTTGGTCGCCGCGGTCCCGATCGCCGTCGTCACTCGACTCGCCGTCGCACTCGTCTCCAGATATCGCGAACACGTCGCCGATCAGGCCGCCGTCGCGATCACCGGCGATCCGGCCGCCCTGGCGAGCGCCCTCGAGACGCTCGACGACGACCTCGAGCGTCATCCCGCGACCGACCTTCGCAGCCACCGGTCGACGGCAGCGTTCTCGATCGTCCCGCCGCCGTGGGAGTCCCACCGTTTTTTCGACCGCACGCGCTACGTCATCGTCCGGCGCCTGTTTGGTACCCACCCGTCGACCGAGAACCGGATCGAACGCCTCCGAGCGTCCGTCTGAGAACCACGACCGATGTCTCATTCACTCCACACCCACACTCGAGTCGGCCTTTGGAGCCGGGTGGCGCGGCTGCGTCGCGGAGACGCAGGCTGCCGTCAAATGACTCCGCGAGCGGATCGAGCGAGCCCAGGGCGGCCACGTTGACACGGTCGCCGTCGTGTTGCAAGAACTTTCCCGCTGGTGGCTCAGGATCGTTACCTGCTACCGGGAGCCGGCGTAGCGGCGAAGACGTCGCTCGATGGCTGGGACAAGAAAAAACGAACCGATCGGCTTGTTCGGCACCGAACGACTCGGTGGTCGGTGTCGGTCAGTAGCTGTCGTCGTGGTCGCCGTCGTCGTCGTGGGCGTCGTCATCGTCGTGGCCATCGTCATCGTCGTTGTCGTAGCCGTCATCATCGTCGTGACCGTCGTCATCGTCGTAGCCATCGTCGTCATCGTCGTAGCCGTCGTCATCGTCGTGATGTTCAGCATCGACCACGACCTCGAGGTCGAACGCTTCGTCTGCCGGCGCAGCCTCGGGCTCTAAGTAACCGACAGCAAAGGCCGAGTAGACGGTGCCGGCCATCGGTTCAACGTCGAAGGTTGCGACGACGTCGCCGTCGTTGTCCTCGGTCGCGGGTCGGACCTCGAGAGTGTACATGTCAGGCGGGACCTCAACGGCTGCAGCGTCGCCGAAGGCAGCGTCCTCGAACAGTACTGTCTCGCCGTCGCCGGCCGTGACGTCGACGGCGGGCGCATCTGGCGAGGCGTGGACGAGTCTGATGCGGGCGTCCTCACCCGGGTCGCTCAGGTCATCCTCGAGTACTGCGGGTGCAAACGGCTGGTTTTCTTCCGCGAGTTCACCGAGTGCGGCGATCGTGTAGTCGCCGTCACCGACCTCGACGTCGTCATCGAAGACGACAGTATCGGGGTCGCCGGCGGCCGTGATCATGACCCCGTACGTCTCGGGGGCGAGCTCGAGATAGTCGCTGACCGCACGGTAGGGAACGTCCTCGAGGACGGCGTCGCCGTCGACATAGACGTCGACGTTTGGCGCATCAGGCGAGAGGTGGGCGACACGGACTCCTGCGTCATGGTCGTCCATCGCTCCGTTCTCGGCGTCGTCATCGTGGTCGTCAGCCATCCCATCGTCGTCCATTCCATCGTCGCCGTTGTCATCACCGCCCAGACAGCCCGCGAGGCCGATTACCCCAGTGGCTCCGATCAATGACAGTGCGCGTCGGCGTGTGTGTTGTTGTACCATCGAGACAGTGTACCCTACCAACAGGAATAACCAGAGTCCCTAACAGAGTAGGTTTTTGGCCAGTTAGTATTTATATCATGTCGCTGTTAACGTCTGTGCGCCGAGCTGTTGTATCGATGGTGACACGACAGTTCGCTCGAAAATTCCGGTTAAGAGCAGGTGTTGTGTGGAGACATTCTCACCATTTCTCAGGCCACGTGCCAAGGGCCTCATACTGAATGCGAACCTCTCGGACGTTGTCGGTGTGGGCATCGAACTCCCAGTCGGTGACTGGCTGTCCGTCTTCCTCGACGATCCGGTGGACGGTCCCATCATACGAACAGCTGTACAGTTCGCTGTTGTCACGGCGTACGGCAACTTGGTGGACCAACCCATCCCACCAGTAGTCGTCCGTCGGTACGGGATCGTCTGGAGTGGTGTGGTGGTAGACCCACTGTCGTTTTGGCGTTCCGTCTTCGTCGCGAATGTAGTGGACCTCGCCGGCGTTCGTCGCGATATAGATGTCGCCGTCGGGCGTTCTTGAGGCGCCGAAGATGATGTTTTCGCTGTCGTAGGTCCACTCGACGCTCGGGGTCGCTTTCGGCCCGGTATCGATCAGTTTGTACAGCACGTGATCTTCACAGCCGATGTACAGTTCGTCGTCGGGCCCCCACAGTAGTTCCCGGATGATCTCGCCTGTCTTCGGCGTCCAACACCAGTGTCGATGTGGCTCTCCCTCTCGCTCACTGATGAGATGGACCTCGTTGTTTTTCAGTCCGACCGCGACCTCCCCGGTTCGCCTCGGTGCACTCACAATCATGCCGTCGTCGCCCGACCAGGTGTACTCCCAGGCTCGCCGTGGCTCGTTATCGACCTCGACGATCTTGTGAAAGCCGTGTTCGTTCCACGAGCCGAGGTAGTAGTCGTTGTGCTTGTCGACAGAAATCCCCCGAATCGAACTGCTGAGGCCGTCATAGCGCCAGCGCAGTTGCGGCCGGCTCGCTCCGTGGCTCCACTTCTCGAGGCCGTCACCCCGGTTGCAGATCAACACGTCGTGATTTCGGTCGAGTTGGATATCCGTCGTCTGGTCGGATCGCGACTCGTTCCAAACTGTTTGATAGGGGTCACTCGACTCGCCCAACGCAAACACCTCCGCGTCGTACGAGCAGGTGTAGATCTGTTCGTCGACGGGCGCTTCGGGGAGCGGTGCAGTAGCGAAACACCCCAGAACGGAACCGACGGCACACGCCTTGCTGATCCGAAGGAACTGCCGTCGGTGCATATTCGCGAGTTTTGCTCCCCGAAATATAAGCTTGCTGAATAATCAGATGAAAAAGAGTATCCGGTTACAGTGACCAACGCTGGCGGTGACTCCCACACCGATATCCGACAGTATGAGAACCCGAGGAACGGCGAAAACGAGGTCAGTACTTGGGATCGGCGCCAGTCGTCTCGTACACCTGTTCCATCAGCTCGTCACGACGCTCCTGCCAGTGCTCGAGTGCAGCGGGGTGGTGGGGGTAGGCCTCGTAGAGTTCGAGTAGGTCGTCGGCCCGGCGTTTGGTCTGGAAGAAGTTCCAGATCGTGCCCCAATGGCCACGGCTGTTGTACAGGCTTTCTGCGGCGAGTTTCGGGCCGATGCTCGTACTCCCCGAGTACAGCGCCTCCGCGAGTTTCTCGCCGGGCATCGCGGCGAGCAGCCCCATCAGGTCGTCGACGTCGATGGCCGTCGAGAGGATGTTGTAGACGTCTAAGGCGGCGTAGCGAGCGCCGAAATGGTCCATGACGCGCTCGTTGTACTCCCAGAGGGTTTTTTCGCCGACGTCACCGGTCTCGAGACCCTTAATCGCGGCTTCGGCGGCGTACTTGCCGGCGTAGGCAGCGCCGGCGATGCCACCGCCGGTCGTCGGATTGACGTGGCCGGCAGCGTCGCCGACGGCCATGTAGCCGGGGTGTACCGCGGAGTCGTACGGCCGTCGGGTCGGGAGGGCCGCGCCGAGTTTGTCCTCGACGTCCGCGCCAGCGAACTCCGGCCGGTTCTCGAGGTCACGTTTGAGGTCGTCGACGAGTTTCATCGGCTCTTCGGTCATCTGGAAGCCCAGTCCGGCGTTGATTTCGGTGTCGGTGCGAGGGAAATACCAGAGATAGCCCGCCGCGCGTTCGGTTGGCTTGAAAACGAGGGCGTCGTCCCACTCGACGGGTTCGTCGACGTGGACGATTTCGCGGTAGGCCGAACAGAAGTGGGAGTAGTTGACGTTCGTATCGAACGTCGACTCAGAGAAGTCAATGTGATCTTGGAGGACCGAGAGCGAGCCGGCGGCGTCGATGACGACCGCTGCCTCGTAGGTTCGGGGCTCACCCTTCCGGATCGCTTCGACACCCGTCACGCGGCCGTCGTCAGCCTGCGTGACGTTGTTGACGACCGTATCGTAGTGAAAGTCGACACCGACGGCTTCGGCTCCCTCGATGATGCGACGGCCGTACTCCCAGCGATCGATAACGGCCAGTTCGCCGGGAATCGGAATCTCGAGGACGGTATCCTCCTGTGGGATCTCGAACCGGCCGTGGTCGACGCCCGTGTTCGTAAACGCGGGCTCGAGTTTCGATTTGGGGATCGCCTCGGGGAAGGAATCAGCGCCTTTCAGTGCGTCGCCACAGGCGATGTGGCCTGCTTCGTCCTCGGTTTTGCGCTCGAGGATGACGACGTCGTAGTCTGCTCGTGCGATAGTCGCGGCGGCATAACAGCCCGCCGTTCCGGCACCGACGACGACCACGTCCGGCGACTGGGTCTGCGTCGTGGCGGCGGCCGACTGCTCCTGCGTACTCATATCAACAGTGTGCACACCGCGGTAAGAAAACGTTTTATGGTCGGTTCGTCGGATTGTCGGTCGCTATTTCACGATCCGGGGTGGGTCGACGCGTCGTCGACCGGACGGCGACGCCGTCGGTCGGCTCCGAAACGCTCGTCTCGCTACGGTGAAATAAAGAGTTTTAGTGAGGTCGGCCGTACCGAGCGGTATGACCGAGTACACGATCGAGTTCGTCGGGACGGGGGAGACCATTACCTGTTCGGACAAAGAGACGATTCTGAGTCGCTGTCTCGAGGCGGGGATCGCCCAGGAGTACTCCTGCCGTGTTGGGATGTGTCTGGCCTGTTCAGCCGAGATCCTTGAGGGAGAGGTCACCCAGCCCGCAGCGCGCGGTCTGACAGACGAAGAGGCCGAACGCTATGCGCTGACCTGTATGGCACGGCCCCAGTCGGATCTGAAACTCGATCGTGGCACGTACCCACCGAGTATCGAGGGTGACCTCGAGGCCGGCGAGTCGAGCGACGCGGCGCCCGCAGACGACTAACTGCCATCCGTCCCGGAACCAGCCCGGCGACACTCGCTTTTTTCGATGAGATACGCGGCAACGTGGCAAAGCCGTGACGGGTACGGCTTCAGCGTGAGGGTGGCCCGCCCGGTCATCCGTGAGACCGCCGTGTTTCGGTCCGGCCAGACCAGCAACCGACTTCGGAACGGACTGCAGTCGGTCGTTACTGGGCCAAGAACGCGGCCGTCGCTGACTGACGTTTCGACGGTCGGTTTCGGAGCCGGACATTGCACTACTAGAAACGTCTATACGTTGTACGCCAGTAACCCACCGACCACGTATGCAACTCGGCGAAGCCGAAGCGGACGAACGCCCCGACTCGAGGGCGGCGCGGTACTTCCAACACGCGACGAGCGGTCACTGGGATCCATATGCGATCGACATCGAACAGGACCGCGAGACGCTGGTCGACCTCGGCCGACGCCCGTTCACCCAGTTTCGCGCGACGGTCGCAATGTTCGGGGCCGGCGAGGAGGCCGTCGTCGACGATCTGCTCCCGCTTGCGACGGTGCTCGAGGCCGACGACGACCAGCGGTTCGTCGCCAGCCACCTCTACGAAGAGGCCAGACACGCGGCCTTCTTCGATCGCTACTGGACGGACGTAATCAATCCCGTCGAGGAGATCCGCGGCCTCGAGCCGACCGACCCCACCGCCGATCGCTGGTTTCCAGACGCCTACGTGGAGATTTTCGATCGGACGGAGACCGCGATGGGGAGACTCCTCGAGGCCGACACGCCCGAAAACCGCGCGGTGGCGTACGCACACTATCACCTGACGATCGAAGGCGTGTTCGCCCAGGTCGGGTTCCGTGCCATTCGGGAGACGTTCGGCCCCGAAACCGACGGGCCGACGGTACACGGACTCACCGAGGGGTTCGAGCACATCCGGCGTGACGAGGGTCGACACGTCGGCTTCGGCCTCGCGAAACTCGAGGCGCTGCTTGCCTCAGGCGCGGTCGATCGAGAGCGGATCGAAGACGTCGTCTCGACGCTGGCCCCACTGATCGACGACATCGCTGGGAGGATGGGATGGAAACGACTGCCGGGGCCGTCGGGAGAGGAACTCGTGACTGACGCGGCCGAGCAACGAGCGAAGCGACTGGAGCAACTGGCGACGGAGACAGCACGGGAGCCCGAAAGCGATTCCGCGGAGCGAAACGGGGGACGATAGGATGGACGCTATCGAGATCACCGAGTACGGAGACAGCGACGTGCTCACGGTCACGGAACGGGAGCCACCCGCGGCCGGCGACGACGAGGTCCGAATCGACGTCGGCGCTGCCGGTGTGAACTTCGCCGACATCGAACAGCGCCGTGGAACCTATCCCGATGGTCCGTCCCCGCCGTTCGTCCCCGGCCTCGAGGTCGCTGGAACGGTCGCGGCGTCCCCGGACGAGGCAGCCATCGACGTCGGCGACCGTGTTGCGGCGGTCACCTCGAGTGGCGGATACGCCGAAGTGGCCACCGCGCCGGTCGAGCGAACGGTTCCGGTTCCGGACTCGCTGTCGCTCCGCGAGGCGGTTGCGATCCCGGTCCAGGGACTGACCGCGCACAACGCCCTCCACGAGTGGGGCGGGCTGGAGACCGATGAGCGCGTGCTGATCCACGCCGCCGCGGGCGGAGTCGGCTCGCTCGCCGTCCAGTTGGCCACCGTCGCGGACGCGGAGGTCTTCGCTACTGCGAGCACCGACGCGAAACGCGAACTCGCCGTCGAACTCGGCGCCGATCACGCGATCGACTACACCGAAACCGACGTCGCGGCGGTGATCGCCGAACGGACCGACGGCGACGGTGTCGACCTCGTCCTCGACGGCGTCGGCGGCGACGCCTTCGCCACGAGCCTCGAGACGCTTGCCCCCGCCGGACGGATCGTTTCCTTTGGCATGGCCAGTGGCTCGGTACCGACCGTGGCGACGCCGCGGCTGTTCTTCGAGAACCAGTCAGTCATCGGCTATCACCTCGAGCACGCCCTCGAACACGTCCCCGACCGCGTCCACACGGCGCTACCAGAACTGACCGAGCACCTCGCTGCTGGTCGGATCGAGATTGTCGTCGACGAGACGGTCCCCCTGTCGGCGGCAGCGCGGGCTCACGACGCGCTGGCAGACCGCGAGACCGTCGGGAAGGTCGTGCTCGAGCCGTGACCTCGGCAGGATCGCGACTCGTAAACGGATCGTTTTTTCACGGTTGACGAGAAAGCAAGCGGACATGTCCAACGCGACCGATATAGCGAACCGACTCGAGGAGATCATCGCCGACAGACTTCGCGTCGACCGGGACGCGTTCGACGAGACGACCGAGTTCGAGGACGAACCGCTCGACGCAGAGTCGCTCGACATGGTCGAACTCGCTGAAGCGATCGAGGCGGAGGTCGGCGTCCACATCCCCGATGACGACCTCGCGGAGATCGAGACGGTCGGCGACCTCCGAACGTACGTCACGGCACGCGTCTGAATGGGACGAGACGTCGTCGTAACCGGCGTGGGGTTGGTGACGCCGCTGGGCGAAACCGCCGACGAAACCTGGAGGGAACTCCGCTCTGGAGTCACTACTGCAGGTCCGATCACGCGATTCGATCCCGACGGGGCGGGGATCCGATCGCGGATCGCGTGTAAAATCGGGGACGACCCAGTGGCGACGGGAGACGAGTGGATCGACGAGCGAACGATGGGCCGCTACGCCGAACTCGCCGTCGCCGCGGCCGCGGAGGCAATCGAAGACGCCGGCTTCGATCCCGACGACCCCAACTGGCGGCCCGAGCGAGCCGCGACCAGTATCGCGTCGGCCTTCGCCGGCCTGCCGGAGCTCGAGTCGGCAGCCGGCAGCCGTCCGTCGCCGCGGTTTCTCATCACCGCGCTCGCGAATCTGGCGGCCGGTCACGTCAGCATGTCGTTCGATCTGCAAGGCCCGAACCGCTCGCCCGCGACGGCCTGTGCGGCTGGCACGCACGCGATCGCTGACGCGGTCACGGACATCCGAACCGGCCGTGCCGACGTCGCGGTCGCCGGCGGAACCGACGCACCGATCTCCCCGCTCGGCGTCGGGAGCTTCGACGCGATGCGGGCGCTTAGCACCCGCAACGACGAGCCCGAGCGGGCGAGCCGCCCGTTCGACGCCGACCGGGACGGGTTCGTCCTCGCCGAGGGCAGTGGGATTCTCCTCCTCGAGGCCAGAGATCACGCCGCCGAACGCGGGGCGAGGCCGTACGCCGCGGTCACGGGAACCGGGCTGACCGGCGACGCACACCATCCGACACGGCCGGCCGAGGGCGGTCGGGGTCTCCGGCGATGTCTCGAGCGCGCGCTCACCGACGCCGGGTGCGAGCCGGCCGCCGTTGATCACGTCAACGCCCACGGGACGAGCACACCGACGGGTGACGCTCGCGAGGCCGACGCGCTCCGGACGCTCTTCGATACGGTGCCACCGGTCACGAGCACCAAGGGGTCACTCGGCCACACTCTCGGCGGTGCCGGAGCGATAGAGAGTGCGATCCTCGCGCGTTCGATCGCCGAGGGAACGATTCCGCCGACGGCGAACTACGAGACGCCGGATCCGGCGTGTGACGTCCCGATCGTGGCCGAGTCCCGCGAGACGACCCTCGAGGTCGCTGTGACCACATCGGCGGGTTTTGGCGGGACCAACGGCGCGCTCGTCTTCGAACGCGTGTGACAATGAACGGAACCGACAGCGACGACGAACCGGACGACGAATCCGCCGCGGCTCTCGACGACACCGGTGCGTTGGCGGCCGTCGCCGCACTCGAGTCCCACGGTGTCGAAGCCGGTGGTTCCGCTCCCGTCGTCCGACACGGCATCGACATCGTCTCGATCGGCCGCATCGCCGATCTCCTCGCGGAGTTCGGGGCGTCGTTTCGCAGTCGGGCGTTTACCGATGCGGAGCGAGCCTACTGCGAGGGCAAGGGCGAGCCAGCACAACACTACGCCGCCCGGTGGGCGGCCAAGGAGGCCTTCTGTAAGGTCCTCGCCGAGGAATCGCCGGCGATCTCGCTCGATTCGGTCGAAGTCGTTCGCGACGCGACCGGTCCGCGACTCGCCCTCGAGTCGCCCGCCGCCGAGACGCTCGCGGCGTCTCTCGAACAGCAGGGGATCGATCTCGACGCCGTGGCGATCGACGTCTCGCTCAGCCACGACCGGAGCGTCGGCTACGCCGTCGGTTCGGTGACCGTCGTCGGGATCGAGAACGGATTCCGATGCGATCGACCTACTGATGGAACTACTGATATATGACAGAGACGGACGAAACGACGACGCTTACGGACACGGCGTTTGTCTTCCCCGGCCAGGGGAGCCAACGCCCCGGAATGGCACAGCCCTTCTACGACGCGTGGCCGGAGACACGAGCCGCGTTCGACGCCCTCGATTCGGCCCTCGAGATCGATCTCTCCGATCGGTGTTTTCGCGACGGACTCGAGGAACTCACGCGACCGCAAAACGCACAGCCAGCGCTGCTGGCGGCCGGATACGCGACGTCTGTCGGCATCGCTTCTCGGTTCGGCGTCGAGCCGGCGTACGTCGCCGGCCACAGCCTGGGCCAGTTCACGTCGCTTGCGGTCGCGGGCGCGGCGTCGCCGACCGACCTCGTCGACGTCGTTCGCCGGCGCGGCACGTTCATGGAACGGGCCGAACGCGACGCAGGTCCCGGGACGATGATGGCGGTCCTGCTCGTCGACCGAGCGACCGTCGCCGACGTCTGTCGCGACCGCGACGATGTCGGCGTCGCGCTGTACAACAGCCCACGACAGACCGTGATCAGCGGGACGATCGAAGGGGTCGAAGCCGTCCGGGATGCCCTCGACGACACCGCCGCGCGATTTCGCGAACTCGAGGTCGGCGCGGCGTTTCACTCGCCGGTGATGGCATCGGCAGTCGAGCCCGTCGAAGACGTGATGGCGTCGCTGTCGATGCGCGAGGCGTCGATTCCGATCGTTTCGGACGTCTCGGGAGCGGTCTACACCGATCCGGCCGTCGCCCGTCGGGATCTCACGACACAGATCACCGCACCCGTCGACTGGGTCGGCGTCGTCGAGACACTGAAACGCCGCGGCGTCGACCGGTACGTCGGGTTCCCGCCGACCGGCGTTCTCTCGAGTCTGGTTGAACGAATCCATCCGGACGCGGAGTGTGACGCACTCGAGACGCCCGCCGACGCGCGTGAGGTGTTCGCCTGATGGCCGAGTTCCGGGACGAGATTGCCGTCGTCACCGGTGGCACCCGCGGGATCGGCCGCGCCGTCGCGGAGCGCTTTGCCGACGGCGGTGCGACGGTGATCGCCACCTACCACGCCGACGACGAGGCGGCCGACCGGACGCGTGATGCGCTGGCGACGTATCCGACCGAGACCGAAGTCGAGCGGTGCGACGTGACCGACTTCGACGCAGTCGCGGCGATGTTCGAGACGGTCGCCGAGCGATATGGGCCGCCGACGATCCTCGTGAACAACGCCGGAGTGATGGACAACGGCCTGCTGGTTCGGATGACACCCGAGCAGTGGCGACGCGTCCTCGAGACGAACCTCTTCGGACCGTTCTACTGTACGCGAGAGGCAGCGCGATCGATGCTTCGACACGACGGGGGCCGGGTGGTCAACGTCGCGAGCGTCGCGGCACGACGTGGTTGGGCGGGGCAGGCCAACTACGCCGCGAGCAAGGCTGGGCTCATCGGACTGACTCGCGCCGCCGCGCGTGAACTCGGTGGGAAAGACATCCGCGTCAACGCCGTCGCGCCGGGGTACACCGACACTGGTTTGCTGGAAGACGTCGCCGACTACGAGACGCTCGTTGAGGACCGAACCGCGAGCGGACGGGTTGGAACCCCAGAAGAGATCGCCGACGCGGTCGCGTTCATGGCCAGCGACGCCGCGTCGTACGTCAACGGCGAGGTGCTCAGAGTCGACGACGGACTGCTCGGCTGAGACGAGTCGGAGTCGAGCGACGCGGCACAACCATCGGATGCGAACGACTGGCGGAACGAGATCAACACTCGAGAACGATCCCACAGCGACGAGCGTCGAATCACTTCAGTCGACGAGCAACGCGCGGGTTTTCCACTGTCGACACCCCAGCATTCCGCACGATGAAACGAGTCGTGACGAGTGGTGAACTGATGGACTCCCTCTCGAGTTGGTTTTCTCGTGTCGTCTGGAGAGCACCGATCAGTCGACGAAGTCGATGTCGTCGCCGCCTGCACCGGCTGGCTGGACGGCCTCGCCGTCGTGCTGGCCGTAGATCTGTGGGGATTCGACGCCCGTGACGACGATCATCGTCCGCATACTGCCTTCGAGGCTCTCATCGATGGAGGTCCCCCAGATGATCCGCGCGTCGGGGTCGATCCGATCGTAGATCTCTTCGACGACGCCTTCGGCTTCCTCAATGGCCATGTCGTTGCCACCGGTGACGTTGACGAGCGCGGAACTCGCGCCGGAGATGTCGACGTCGAGCAGCGGCGAGCGAAGCGCAGTTTTGACCGAGTCCTGGGCTTTGGCTTCGGAGTCGGACTCGCCGAGGCCGATCATGGCGACACCGCCGCGTTCCATCACCGTTCGAACGTCGGCGAAGTCCAGGTTGACGAGGCCGGGTTTCGTGATGAGTTCCGTGATCCCTTTAACCGAGCGCATCAGCACCTCATCAGAGACTTTGAACGCCTGCCGGACGGGCAGTTTGCCCACCGAGTCGAGCAGGCGGTCGTTGGGGACGACGATGACGGTGTCGGAGACGTCACGCAACCGCTCTAAGCCGGCTTCGGCGTTCGTCCGTCGGACCTCTCCCTCTGCAGTGAAGGGGGTCGTGACGATCGAGATCGTCAGCGCGCCGGCCTCGCGGGCCGCTTTCGCGACGACTGGTGCGGAGCCGGTTCCCGTCCCGCCACCGAGTCCTGCCGTAACGAAGACCATATCGGAGCCGTCGATCGCGTCGTAGATGTCCTGTTGACTCTCGAGGGCAGCTTCCTCGCCGACCTGTGGGAGCGAGCCAGCACCACGGCCGCCGGTTTTCTCCTCGCCCATCAGGATCTTCGTGTCGGCTTCGATCTCCACGAGGTGTTGCACGTCGGTGTTGGCGGCGACGAGCTTCGCACCGTGGATACCCTCTTCTTCCATGCGGTTGACGGTGTTACCACCGGCACCGCCACAGCCGACGACCGTAATGTCCGTCTGGAGGTCCTTGAGGACGTCCTCGAGCTGGTCGTCGGTCATCGTTCCTGTCCGCTGGGTGCTCGATTCGCTTCCGTTCGGCGACTGCCCATCCTGTACAGTGTCGTCTTCGTGGGCCGTCGCCGACTCCCCGTCTTCGGCCTCGTCGATGGCGTCGTCGATGATGGAGTCCATTCTTGGCCCAATCTAAAAGATGGAGCATAATTACCTTTCCCCTACACGTCAGACGACTGTCTGACGCAGTCCGTCGAGCAACGACACCGAGCAGATCGGTTCCGGATCCCGCTTCACGGCGGAGTAGACCGTGATTACCGTGTTGTTTGGGAGCCACTAAATCGGAAATCGGTCCGTCTGCTGGCTGCGAACTGTCTCAGGGCTGATCGTTTCGCCATCGACGGTGACGGCGTCACCGTTCGCGAGCGCGCCGAATTTCGGCCCCTCAGGAACGCCGATCTCGTGAGCGAGCGCCGGATCGAAACTCGTCCGTTCAGCGATAACGGCGTCGTCCTCGAGCGTGACCGTTTCGTATTTCTCCTCGAGGACACCCGCCAGTGCCTCGATGATGGCTCCCCTGGCAGTCAGTTCGCTCTCAGCCGCGATGGTCTGCGTAGCTGTCGTGTCTCCCGTGTTCGACGACTCCCCGTTGGAACTGGGAACCGCGACCTGCGAGCCAACCCGACTCCCGCCGTTTTCGGTCGTAAACGCGACGGTGGTCCCCTCGACGACCGTTCGTACCGCCTCCGGGTCGAGTCCCTCCGCAGCGTCGAGCAGTGCTGTCGGGAGTTCGACGACGGCAACCGACTCGGCAGCACAGTCGCCAAAGCGGACGCCGTCGTCGACGGCCCCAAGAGACGATTCGACGGCATCGACGAGTTCGAGTGGTCGATCACCC
Organism: Natronorubrum sp. A-ect3; assembly: GCF_041821125.1. Taxonomy (NCBI): domain Archaea; kingdom Methanobacteriati; phylum Methanobacteriota; class Halobacteria; order Halobacteriales; family Natrialbaceae; genus Natronorubrum; species Natronorubrum sp. A-ect3. The sequence continues at coordinate 276,482 of NZ_JBGUBB010000001.1, forward strand.
ACCTCGCGGAGCCAGGTCTCGCTGACGATCCGAACACCAAGCTCCTCGAGCGTTTCCTCGAGCACCGGCCACTCGCCATCGAGAACGGCCATATCGGTGTTGCTCGCGTCGAACGCTGCCTCGAGGACGTCACGGTGGGCAGAAGGGTGACCCATCGCCTCGAGCGCCCAGTCGGCTGCGATGTGGCCCACAGCCCACGGCGTTTCGCGGACGATGCGAGTAAAGCGAGGAGCGTAGTGGTTGCCGCCAAAGCCGACGACCTGTCGACACGGACTTGCGTCGCGACTCTCATGGCTCGAGCGAGCTTCGCTCTCGAGGCGGTCACAGTGTGGGGAGACAGCTCGAAGCTCGAGAATCGCGCGGGCGACGGCCGCGGCACCGTTGGGGTCGTCCCACTGCTCGTCGCCACTGCCGAGTTCCGCAAACAGCGACGGACAGCCGACGTTGGTGGGGCCGTGGTGGGTACACTCCATCCCGACATCGTACCGCTCAGGGGCGTACTCGTCAAACGCGTCGAGGAGGTGTGCGAGTGCGTTCGGACACGCCTCGGCGACGGCATTGGCCTCGCCGCCGAACTCGGCTGGACCGAAGTTACCCGTAAAATGCCCTGTCAGCAGCGGCCCCGTATCGCCCGAATGGCGCGAGGCGAAGACGAGCACATCGGGATCGCAGTCGAACGCCTCGACCGGGTGCTCGAGTTCGAGGTGAAAGTCGTCGAACGAGCGTAACTCGACACCAGCGGTTCGGTAGTACGTGCCACCACCATCGGCTGCGGGCCGTGTGTCGTCGTCGACGACCTCCCAGTCAGCGAGTTCGCGGAGCTGGTCACAGATATGGACCGACGCGCGGTCGGCTCGACTCTCGACGATCGCGAGCGCAGTCATACTCGAGTGGGCGGTCTGGGGGCCAGTAACGCCGTCGGTTCTCGTTGCCGACTCGTCGAACCAGCTGTTTATATAGATTTGTTGAGAGGAAATTACCACCGGTTTTTCAGTCGTGCGAATGGTAGCCGGGAGTACGAACAACCAGCGATGAACGTAGTTGACCACCCATGACCGATCCAGCACCGGATACGAGCAACGGCTCGGACGAGACGAGTACAGCGTCGGCTGCACTCGACTTTCCATCGGCGTTCAGCCTCGACGTTCAGCAGCTGACCGCGCTCATCAGTGCGTACGCCGTCTCCGTGCTCGATCCGGACGGACATGTCGTGCGGTGGAACGAAGACGCCGTCCGGCTCACAGGGTATGATGAAGACGAGGCCACAGAGCTTCACTACCGGCTCTTCTTTCCACCGGAGAAACGGGAGGCAGCCCGTCCAGAACGCCTCCTCGAGCAAGCGCGCACCGACGGACAGGCCACAGACGAGGGCTGGCGGCTTCGAAACGACGGAAGTCGGTTCTGGGTTCGTGAGGTGCTGGCACCCATCCGGGAGCGCGAGGGGAGTCTAACCGTTGGAGACGACGGCGACTCTCAGACCGCCCCCCTTCGAGGGTACGTACGGGTCGTCCACGACCGGACCGACGAGTACAGGCGCGAACTGGAACTCCGCGAGGAGAAGGCGCTTACAGAGAGCATCTTCGAGGCCCAGCCGGACTTGCTCTATGCGTTCGATGCGGACAGCAATCTCGTTCAGTGGAACGAACGGTTCGAGCAGGTCACCGGCTACGACTCCGACGAACTCGAGGGAATGAACGCCCTCGAGTTTATCGTCCCGGAAGACCGCGACCAGATCGGAGCGGCAATCGAGCGGGTGCTGGTCGATGGTGACCGTGTCGCCGCCGAAGGGCGAGTGCTGACCAACGACGGTGCCGAGGTTCCCTTCGAGTTCAACAGCGCTCAGGTCGCCGGCACGGACGGGATCGTCTTCGGATTCACCGGTGTTGGCCGTGACATCAGTGATCGCAAAGCTCGTGAACGAGAACTCGAGCGCCTCGAGCGTCTCAACACGACGATCCGGACGATCGACGAGACGATGGTCACGGCAGACACACAAGCAGCGGTCGAAACGGCAGTTGTCGAGGCGTTCGAAGCTGCTGCACCCTACCAGTTTGCCGTCATCGGACAGGACGAGCCCGCGACGGGCGACCAGCAGCCAGGCGAGCCGCGCTCGTGGGCAGGCGTCGACGCGACTGGTGCTGCTGACGTTCTCTCGCGGGTTCTCGATCCACCAGCCGACGGGCCGGAAGCGTCACCGATCGAAACCGAGAGCGTCCAGTGTTATCACTCGCTTCGTGAGAGTGCAGTCGATGCCTGGCGAGCCGATGCCCGAGAACGCGACTACGGCTCACTCGCAGCCGTTCCGATCACGGCAAGTGGCCGGACGTTCGGCGTGCTCGTTATCGCTGCCGCAGACGCGACGGCGTTTAGCGACCGGGAACGGGAGGTGCTTCAGGAGTTCGGCGCCACGGTCGGCCACGCGTTCAACGCAATGGCTGTTCGTCGCCTCCTCTATCTCGACACCGTCGTCGAACTCGAGTTCAAATCATCCGATCGGCAAGATGTCTGTATCGACCTTTCCGCCGAACTCGAGAGCGACGTCAGTCTCGATCACGTGCTGCCACTGACTGAGGGGGTGTTCGTCTACTACATCACCGTCACCGGCGTCGACCCGGCGAAGATTCGAGCGTTCGTTGACGATCACCCAAAGTTCGGAGAGCATCGTCACATCGATACTAGCGGCGACGAGAGCCACTGGGAGTTTGTCGTTTACGGACCGACGATCACCGGCTTGCTGGCGGATTACAGCGCGCGAATACGGTCACAGACCGTCGACGACGGTGTTTCGAACGTAGTCGTTCAGGTCAGTCCGGACATTCCCGTTCGCGGACTCGTCGAGGCGGTCACAGAGGCCTACCCCGACACGCAGCTGGTTTCGAAACGCACCGTCGAGCGGCCGATAGAAACGCGTGGTGGCTTTCGAGGGCGCGTCCAGGAGAAGCTGACGGATAAACAACAGGCCGCTCTCGAGGCGGCCTACTACGGCGGGTACTTCGAGTGGCCGACGCGAAACAGCAACGCCGGCGAAATCGCCGATCGGCTCGATATTGCTCGCCAAACGTTCCACCAACATCTCCGGGTCGCACAGGCGAAACTGCTCACGGCCTATTTCGAGGCTGGCGACACCAGTGGCGACGAGCGAGACAACTAGGACGGGCATCTACTCTGGATGGGCAGCGAAACCGCAAGCCGTCCAGCGACCGTGCCGGAGCTGCTGGACAGAAGTCCGTCTACTTGTCGAGAGTCGATGACTGTTTCAGCCGGCCATACCAGAGCATGCTGGTACACCCCTTTCCCCCACCCAACGTCTTCATCGATCAATGAGTGCCTGCCTGACTGCCGAGCGAACAACCACCGCGTTCGACATCCTCGCCGATCCTCGCCGGCGATACTTCCTTTCGCTCCTCTACGAACGGACGGCTGCTGACAGGACACAGCCGACACCACACTCGATCGAGACGCTCGCGACCGACGTCGCCGCTCGTGAACACGGCTGCCCGATCGTCACCAACGAGCAGTGCCGGGAGACACATATCGAACTCGTTCACCACCACGTGCCGCGGCTCAGTGATATCGGACTGGTAACCGATGAGACCGACGGCGACACGCGGACGGTCGCGCTTGCCGATCATCCGATCCTCGACCTCGAGTGGATGACCCATTTCCTCGAGGACCCAAACGGCGGATCGACCATCGACGAAGCGATGCTCGACCGAACGCTCGAAGCACTCCAGCCTGCGCGGTGCCGGCTTAGCTGTGCCATCCTCGCGAGACAGCGCACCGACCTCGCTGTCGACGATCTGGCTGCACTGATCGCAACCCACGAGGACGACACCCGACTCGTCGACCTCGAGAAGTCGGACTGGCGGCCCATTTCGACGGCGTTGCGACACGACTACCTCCCCTCGCTTGCAGCGGCCGACCTCGTCGACTACGACCGCTCGAGCGAGACCGTTGCACTCGAGCCCGACGCACCGCAGTGGCGGGCCGACTGGCTGGCTGCGAGCCCGCTTCGAGAGGTTGTCATGGCACTCGAGACGCGACCAGCGCAGGCAGGAACTGACTCGAGCGGGGACATGGCTGGCGACAACAACTCGGCGAGGACGAGTTCGGGCTGGACGATCGAGGGAACAGAACGCGTCATCGCCAGAAGCCACGAGATCGTCGACAGCGCCGATGAGGAGCTGTTCGTGGCGATTCCCGACGAAACGATGGTCCAGCAGCGCTGTCTCGAGCGCTGGCAAGCCGCTGCGAACCGCGGGGTCGATGTCTACGTCGGATCGCGCTCACCGCGCGTTCGAGACACCGTTCGGTCTGCAGTCCCTGAAGCGACGGTCTGTGAGCCACAGTTCGACTGGTTGAACTTCCCCGTCGAGGGACACCACCACGGCCGCGTCGTCTTTGCTGATCGCGAACGGGTACTGCTCGTGACGGTCGACGACGAGGAGACCGATCCCCAGGCGACCGCAATCACAGGAAACAGCCCGGAACACGCGCTGGTCAAGCTCGTCCGCGAACACGTTGGCCCGCGGCTGGACCGATTGCAGTCGCACTGTGCGAGCGGTGACGAGGAAACCGAAGCGGCGACGTCGCTGCGGCTGTGAACTGATCGGCTGTCTCGCCTGTGTCTGGCGCTCACTCAGACCACGATCAGGGCAAGAAAAGCGACGTACCCACTGACGAGGACGGCACCGTCGAGCCGTGTGAGCCGCCCGCCGTACCCCATCATCGCGACCAGCACGATCGTAAAGACAACGAGTGCGGGGAATTCGAGCCGCAACGTACTCGAGGCGATCTCGATCGGCGTGATCAGGGCGACGATACCGAGCACGGCGAGGATATTGTAGATGTTCGAACCGACGACGTTGCCGATGGCGAACTCGGTCTCGCCGCGGACGGAGCCGACGACCGACGCCGCAAGTTCCGGCAACGAGGTGCCAAGTGCGAGCACCGTCAACCCGATTACCAGATCCGAAACGCCGAGTGCCGACAACAGCCCGGTACCGCCCGAAACGAGCCATCTCGAGCCGAGCACGAGCGCCATCAACCCACCGAGGACGAGCACGACAGCCCGCAGCGTGATCCCGTCGCCAGCACCAGTCTGATCACCGCCCATTGCCGGGTTGACGTTGGTCGCGGAAACCAGGTAGGCGGTAAAGCCACCGAGTGCCAGCAGCAAGATCGCCCCCTCGAGTGTGCCGATCGTCCCGTCTGCACCGAGGACAACGAGCAGAACCGTCGCGAACAGCATAAACGGCACGTGCCGCCGCATAGCGATTCGGCTGATCCGTAACGGTTTGATGAGCGCAGACACCCCGAGAACCAGCCCGATGTTCGCGATATTCGATCCGAGAACGGCACCGAGTCCGATATCGGTCGAGACGTCCAGCGCACCGATGGTCGCGACGAACAGCTCGGGTGCGGTCGTCGCAAAGGCGATCACCGTCACCCCGACGGTTGCGGCCCGGAGTCCGATCCCCAGTGCGAGCCGGCCGGCACCGGCGACGAGTAGTTCGGCACCGGCGTAGAGCGCGACGATGCCGGCTGCAAGCAAGCCGAGAGAGAGGAGCATAGCGGCTGTTGGACTGTCAGGCGTAAGTCAGTGGGGGGTTTGTCCGGCCGAACGGAGACATCTCGTTCAGCGAACGATCGTTACCGGAACGGGTGCTCGACGGACGACGCGTTCGGCAACACTGCCCAGTAACACTCGTTTCGCGCCGGAACGCCCGCGACTCCCGATTACGATGTGGTCGATGTCGTGGTCGTCTGCGTACGCGACGATCTCTCGAGCGGGATCTCCAACGACGGTCTCCGTGGTGTACGTCCCGTCGTGGTCGGCGACGAGTTCGGCGACGTCCTCGAACAGGTCCGCCGCATCCTCCTGTCGTGACTCGAGTACTGATTCGTAGGCGTAGATACCGCCGTCGCCGTACTTCGAGACGCTCGGATCGATCGCGTGGATCGCCGTGATCGACGCGTCTGGATGCTCGCGGACGGCGTGCTCGAGCGCCGCCCGCGCTGTGTCCGAATCGTCGATCGGGACCAGAAGTTCCATACTCTGATTTCGGCCGCGTCCCGGATAAGTGGGCGGGGCACGGCCCGGTCGGTGGCAATGGAATCGGCCGAGTGCAAGCGATATCCTGTCGGGCAGTATATATCCCCGCCGCCTCGAGTGTGCCGTATGGCTATGGACGTCTTCGGGTTGCTCGGCAACCCGGTCGGACACTCGCTGTCACCGCCGATGCACGAAGCGGCCTACGACCAGCTCGGGCTCGACGCTCGATACGTGACCTTCGAACCCGAGCCAGCCAATCTCGAGGCCGCGATCGACGGGGCCGACGCGCTCGGGATCACGGGCCTGAACGTGACGATCCCGTTCAAACAGGACGTCCTCGACTGTGTCGAGGCCGACGAGTTAGCGGCTCGGATCGGCGCGGTCAACACGATCGACTTCACGGGCTCGGGGGCGCCAACGGGCCACAACACCGATGCAGTCGGCGCGATGCGTGCTCTGCGCGACCACGACGTCACGCTCGAGGGCGCAGACGCCGTCGTCGTTGGGGCTGGCGGGGCCGGCCGGGCGATCGCGTTCGGCCTCGCGGATGCGGGCGCGACGGTCGAGATTGCCAACCGAACCGAGGCGACGGCCCACGACCTTGCCGAGGACGTGCCGGGGGCGACGGGTCACGGACTCGAGGCCGACACGCTCGCCGACCTGCTCGAAGACGGCGATATCCTCGTCAACGCGACGAGCGTCGGCATGGAGTCCGACGAGACGCCGGTGCCCGCCGACGCGCTTCACGGGGAGTTGGCGGTCATGGATGCGGTCTATCAACCCCTCGAGACACGGCTGCTTCGGGATGCGGCCGAGGTCGGGGCGACGACAGTTGATGGCGCCTGGATGTTGCTCTATCAGGGCGTCGAGGCGTTCGAACTGTGGACCGGCGAGGTGCCACCGGTCGAGACGATGAACGAGGCTCTTCGCTCACAGCTGTAGTAGCCACAGCCGAACGCTCCATTTTTCGTCACGTCCACGTGGGTATCAGGCGAATTTAAGTGATGGTGCCAACTATATCGGCACAATGGCACTCCTCCAGAAGCTGAAATCGCTCCTTGGACTCGGCAGATCCGAGCCGGAGCGAGGACAGACTCGAGAGGTCGGGGTGACGGTCGAACGGGAAGGGTCACAGGAGGGTGACGACGACGCCGGATCGACCACGACAGGAACTGAACCACCGGCACCGGCGAGTGCGACAGCCGGGACGGGAACCAACACGACGGCAAACGCCGGTACCGAATCCGAATCTGAATCTGAATCTGAGCCGGAGCCCGAAACAGCGGCCGACACCGAAGCGACCACTGACGAGTCGGCGGCTGCCGGATCGACCGCCTCGAGTTCGACGGACTCGATGATGGCACCGACAGACGAGCCCGAAACAGCAGCCGAGCCGGCAGAGGCAGCGGGCCCCACGACGGAAAACGCGGCGCCGACGGCCGAGAAAACGCCCGACATCACGGACGACGAACTGCCGGTCGAAGAAGCTGAGCCGGAGGCTGAGGCTGACGACGTGGAGACGGCTGAATCGGATACCGACGGTGACGACGCGGAGACGGCGGCAGCGCCGACACCGGACGACGCGGAGACGGCCGAACCGATAAACCAGGAACCCGTTGACTCGATCAAGGGGATCGGGCCGGCCTACGCCGACCGTCTCGCTTCGGCAGGCGTCGAGACCGTCGGTGAGCTCGCTGCCGCAGACGCAGCGGAACTCTCCGAGGGGACCGACATCTCCGAAACGCGAATCCAGGGCTGGATCGACCGCGCCGAAGTCAGATAACGAAACTGGCGTCGCTATCGCGCCGAACCAGCCGTCAAAGTCACGCCCGTCCGCTCTTTTAAGCACGATCTGGAAATCGCAAAAGGATTAGGCTCCCACCCCCTCTCGAGGAACATGCGCGATCCGCGCGTCGTCACGTCGCTCGCGTCGTTTCGAGCCGCTGCTCGCGAAGCCCTCGAGCAACGCGACACAACGGCAGACGCTGAACCGACGACGCGCACCACCGGACTCCGACTCCCAGTCGAAGTCCAGGTCACCGTCGAAGATCCGTTTCTCGCCTACCGTCGAGCGCGGCCGTCCGACAGCCGTGGAACCGTCTTTCTCGAGACGACCGGTGGCCAGCCCGGCTGGGGCTACTTCGGCATCGACCCCGTCGACCGACTCACGATCTCACCCGATGCGGTCATGCGAGCGCGAACGGATGACGGCGCGCCGACACTCGCAGCGCTCGAGGGCCTCCTCGAGCGAGACGACCTGATTCGTGGCGACTGTGACGTCCCCTACCCCTGTGGGGCGATCGGGTGGCTCTCCTACGACATTGCCCGCGAACTCGAGGCGCTCCCCGAGTCGGCCGTCGACGACCGCGGCCTCCCCCGACTCGAGGCCGGCGTCTACGACCGGCTTGCTGCCTGGGAGGCGCCTACCGACGGCGACGTGACCCTGCGAGTGACGGCCTGTCCGCGACTCGAACTCGAGGCGGGTGACGACGGAGTTTCCGACGACACGCTCGAGGCTGTTTACGACCGGGGCCGCAAGCGAGCACTCGGGCTCGCACGGGCATCTCTCGAGGGCGATCCAGCCGTCGGCGAGCCACCGGCAGCAACGACTGAAGCAACGTTCGAAAGCGACTGCGGGCGTGTGGCCTTTGCCGAGCGCGTCAGGCAGGCGAAATCGTACATCCGCGACGGCGAGACGTTTCAGGCGAACCTCTCCCAGCGACTGGTCGCCCCAGCAGCGGTTCATCCCGTCGCGGCCTACGACGCTCTCCGGCGGGTCAACCCCGCGCCGTACTCGTGTCTGCTCGAGTTCCCCAGTACCGATCTGGTGAGTGCCAGCCCCGAGTTGCTCCTCGAACGCGAGGCACGTGGCGTCTCGGCACTATCGGACACTGCCAGCCGTGACCGAGACGGCGACTTCGTCCGGACGGAACCGATCGCGGGGACGCGGCCCCGTGGCGCGACACCAGAAGCAGACGCGACACTCGAGGACGACCTCCGAACCGACGAGAAAGAACGCGCCGAACACGCGATGTTGGTCGACCTCGAGCGAAACGACCTCGGGAAAGTCTGTGAATACGGCTCCGTCGAGGTCGAGGAGTACCGTCGGATCGACCGCTATGCGGAGGTGATGCATCTCGTCTCGAACGTCACGGGCCGGCTTCGAGATGGCGAGACGCTGGCCGACGCGATCGCCGCGGTGTTCCCAGGTGGAACGATCACAGGCGCGCCGAAACCCCGGACGATGGCGATTATCGACGAACTCGAGGCGACCCAGCGAGGTCCCTACACCGGGAGTGTCGGGATCTTTGGCTACGACGGCCGGGCGACGCTCAACATCGTCATTCGAACACTGGTTCGCCACGCCGACGAGTATCACCTCCGCGTGGGAGCGGGAATCGTCCACGACTCCGATCCCGAACGCGAGTACGACGAAACGCTTGATAAGGCCCGTGCGCTGATCACGGCCGTCGACGACGCGCTCGGCGAGCGAGCCGCAATAGCCCTCGAGGCCGAGAGCGGAGATGATCAATGTGAGTGACAAAGATAGCACCCGTGAGCGAGTGGATACGAGCGAGCGGCCCAACGACCGACCGGAGGGAGGGAGGCAGGGTTTTCATCAACGTTTTGCCAGGGAACGAGCGTCAGCGAGTGACCGCAGCAAAAGGTTGCTGGTCATCGACAACTACGACTCCTTTGCGTACAACCTCGTCCAGTACGTCGGCGAGCTCGCTGATGAGGTGATCGTCCGGCGCAACGACGACATCGATCTTGCGGACGTCGATGACATCGATCCAACCGGGATCATCGTCTCACCGGGGCCGGGAACCCCACAGGAGGCCGGCATCTCGATCCCGCTGTTCGCCGAGACCGAGTACCCGATTCTCGGCGTCTGTCTCGGCCATCAGGCGCTGTGTGCAGCCAACGGCGCGCCGGTTGTCCACGCCCCCCACGTCGTCCACGGCAAACCCTCGACGGTCAGCCACGACGGCGAGGGTCTCTTCGATGGCCTCCCCTCGACGTTTCAAGTCGGCCGGTATCACTCGCTTGCCGTCGAACGCGAGGCGCTCCCCGACTCGCTTGCCGAGACCGCACGGACGACCGACGAACGCGGCGTGTTGATGGCGGTTCGCCACCGCGAGCGCCCGCATATCGGTGTGCAGTTCCACCCCGAGAGCATTCTCACGCGCCGCCACGAGGACATCGACGACGGTGATGGAATCTCGCTTGCGGTCGGCAAGCGGATGATCGCAAACTTCTGTCAACTCGCCGCGGAAGCCGACGACCAATCCGAGACAGCCCACGAATGAGCGACGATCCGATCTATCACGTCGATGGGGAACTGACCCCCGCATCTGCGGCCACAGTCAGCGTCGACGACCGCGGCTTTCGGTACGGCGACGCTGCCTTCGAGACGATGCGCGTCTATGGCGGCACGATCTTCGCGTGGGACGCCCACATGGAGCGTCTCGAGCGAACCTGCACAGCGCTGTCGTTGGCTCACGGTCTTGCGGCTGCGGACCTCCACGATCGGATCGACGAGACGCTGGCGGCGAACGATCTCGAGGACGCCTACGTCCGACTCTCGATCACACGCGGCGTCCAGCCGGGCAAACTCACGCCCCATCCCGATGTCGAGCCGACGGTCGTGATCTATGTGAAGCCGCTGCCACGCGGCGGCGTCAGTGGCGACTCCGTCTGGGACGAGCCGGCAACCGTCCAGACGGTCGGCACACGTCGAATCCCCTCCGATGCGATTCCGGCCGCGGCGAAGACGCACAACTATCTCAACGGGATTCTCGCTCGAGCGGAGCTTCGGGACGACGACGGCCAGTCCACCGCGGACGAGGCGCTCATGTTCGACTGCGAGGACCACGTTGCCGAAGGTGCGACGAGCAATCTCTGGTTCGTCCGCGATGGGGAGCTCTGTACGCCGACGACCGACGGCCCCGTGTTGCCGGGAATTACGCGGGCGATCGTCCTCGAGCTCGCCGCCGAGGCCGGAATTTCGTTCCAGGAAGGTCGATACGATCTCGCGGCCGTGCTCGAGGCCGACGAAGCGTTTCTGACGAACCGAACGTGGGAACTGCGCCCGATCGCGACGCTCGACGGCCACGAGATCGGCAGTGGTCCGGTGACGGATCGACTCTCGAGGCTGTACGACGAGCGCGTCGAGCGAGCCTGTTATCGAGCGTAGATTTGGGGGCTCAGGCGTCTGCGATAGGTGTTGGCATTACCGTTTCCAGCGCTCGAGGCCGAGAATCGCACTACCGAGTCCGAACAGTCCAGCGGCGATCGTGACGATCGGCGTATCACACCGATTGACGCCCCCGTCTGGTGAGTACCCGAGCCAGCCCAGGTAGAACTCGTAGTACACGAAGCCACCGGGAGGCTCGTCACCGGTGTACCCGACATCGGTGCACGACGAGAGCGGCAGTTCAGGAAACGAAACCGCGATCAACGCCGCGACGAGGCCAGCGCTCAGGACCATCCCGGCCCCGACGAGTGTCCAGCGCCTCGACATGGGCAGTTATTCTAATTCGAACAACATATTCGTTGGCGCGAGCTGTGTCAGCCGTCCGAGACAACAAAAAAGCCACCGTCGATGTCACCGGCTGGTGGTTCATGTCCGCACGGCATGCGCACTGAGTCGATTACGAACACTCGAGTCGCAGTGAAACCGCCTTATCAGTCGTCCGATCCGACCGCCGATCGATTGAATCCGTCGGTCTCAGCCGTCGTCTCGAGCAGTTCGCGCGTCGTCCCCTCAAGGTCGAGGACAAACTCGCTGCCGAACGCTGTCGACGGCGTCTGGAAGCCGGCCGGAAGACGCGGTTCGGACCGGTTTTGGCCGTTGATGACGCGCTCGGCGGCGCTGACAGCGGCGTCAACCGTCAGTGTGTAGGGGTTTGGCGTACGCATTCGAGCGCGGACGTGGTGGCCGGTCGAGTCGTCGACGGCTTCCCCCCAAACGACTGCGGTGTCGCGAGCCCGTTCGTGTGCACTGGGGCCGTCGACGCGCGCGTCGATCACCCGCTTCAGCAGGGTTTCAACCGGGCGTCGCTCGAGTAGCCAGCCAAGCGAGTCGACGGCGGCCATCGCCCGGGTCGCCCACGGCGGCACCGCTGCGTAGACTTCGATCGAATCGATCTCCGTGCTGTGGGCAGCGGTGACGACGTCTCCCCACGGAACCGTGACGGCGTGTTCGGGGCCGGTTCCGAAATCGATCGCTCGCGTCCGAAACGTCGCTGGAACCTTGATGAGCCGTCCGTTCCGTCGGACGACCCCATCGGAACCGAGCTGTTCGACGAATGTCCGGGCGGTCCCACGCGAAAGCGGGCCGTTGCCGTTGACGCCGAGTGTGAGTTCGGTCGCTGACGGCAGCTGTTCGTGGAGAAACGCGGCCAGACAGTCCGATGGAACGACTTCGAAGCCGACGCCCGGCAGCAGTGTAACATCTGCCGCTCGAGCCGCGTCATCTCGCTGGCGCAGCCGTTCGAACACCCGAAACTCGCCCGTGATATCGAGGTAGTCCGTGCCAGTCTCGAGACAGGCGTCGACGAGCGGGTTGACCGTCTTCACGAACGGCCCAGCACAGTTCAATACGGCATCGAACCGCTTGATTTGGGCAGAAACGTCGTCACTGAGATCGAACGTCCGTCCTTCGACACCGAGTTCGTCGGTCTGCCGTCGTACTGCACCGCGGTCACGGCCGGCGACGACCGGCGACCCTCCTCGAGAGACGGCTTCGCGAGCGATCAGCCGGCCGGTGTAGCCATACGAGCCGTAGATGAGAAGGGAGTCCATAGCCGTCGTTTGCCGCTCAGCGTGTTAAAGCTGCGTCAGACATCTTCGAGACCGCAACGTTCACCACGACAGATTACCAACCGAGATGGCGATGGATGCGTCTCAGCGGATCACTGCACTCGATGCGGTGTCAACGGACTCGACGACGCTCTTTCGTGTGACGAACGGTTCGGGTGATGAACAGGAAGCCGTTCTCGTCGCGACGGAATCGACCGACGACGAGCGAACGATTTCGTGCTGGCTGAACTACTGCCAGCATCTCACTCATATCAAAATCGACAAAGGCACGGGGGCACCGATGCGAGACGGCGAACTCGTCTGTGCAAATCACGGCGCATACTTCGACGCCGACTCCGGGGTGTGTACGTACGGACCCTGCGAGGGTGCCTATCTCACCGACCTCGAGGTGACCGTCGCGGATGGCGACGTCTACCTGACCGATGACGAGTTCACGTACGTCGGTGCCGGACCGATCGATGACGACGACGATCTGACGTCGACTTCGAACGTCGAGTTCTAGCCACGAGTGCCGACGGCGAGACTGAGACGTAACGAGCCTACCGGAGTGCAGCCGGTGAGACCATGTCGCGCTCCTGGTTATACTCGAGAAGCCCGGCGTCAGTCAGCCGTGGCAGATGGTCGTGGTACAGCGAAAGATAGACTTCGTGGACACGCTCGGCTGAAATATTTGGCATCTGACGCCCGGTTTCACGGACGGCAACCTCCTCGGCGGCGTCCGGGAGTGTCAGCGATTCTCCATACGTGCGCATCACCTGAAGCAGTAGCCGTCGGCGCTGGTCGGCGAGCAGTCCGAACGCGTTGTCGATCGTTTCGGCCGATGCCTCGCACGTATCGAGGTTCTCGAGCACCGACAGGACGAACTCGACGCAGTCGGACTCGGGGTGGGGCGTGGCAGTCATTCGTATTCTCCATGAGCCTCCCGAAACGAACGGAAACCTGTCGAATGGAGACGAAAGACGATGACAGGCATCAGTGAGACATCTCACCGAACGTTCGCTCGAGAGTTCGTACCGATTTCTCGGCACCACAGTAAATATTAGTATCGAATCTGTTTCAGGTTGTCAGGGAACGTTGACAGTTTCAGCGACTGATAGCTCTTACTCAATCGTCAGCGTCGGCTCTGAGACGGACTCGCTCTTACAGTTTGGACACCGCGAAGGGAGATTTAGCAAGTCGTCGAAATCATCGAACCCACAGTCCCGACATGTCGGCGGTGCGACAAGCACCTGTTCGTCCGTCTCCGTCCCGGCAACCGAACGGGAGACGTGTTCGGCGTGTCGGAGCACCGACTCGGGAGTCAGATCGAGTTGCACTGCGAGCTCGCTGGGTGTTGCGGGTTCGATACGGAGCGCGTCGGCGAGTCGCTGTCGCGTCGTTTCGTCGGCCTCGCGCATACCTCGACAGACGGGCGTCGGGGTTTTATACTGTTTGACGACGGCCAGCCCGCTCGAGTTGGGTCCAGCAGCCGTTGTGCATCTGCCAGCACCAAGATTGCTGAAAGGACAACTGACTTACCACAGGCTAGTGAACGCCGAATCATGAAAGCCGTCGTCCTTGCCGGCGGGTACGCGACTCGAATGTGGCCGATCACGAAACATCGGCCCAAGATGTTCCTCCCGATCGGTGACTCGACCGTCGTCGACCGCATCTTCGAAGCCCTCGAGGCTGACGATCGGATCGACGAGGTCTACGTCAGCACGAACGAGCGGTTCGCTGCCGACTTCGAGGCCCACCTCGAGGAGAGCACGTTCGAAAAACCACAGCTATCGATCGAGGAGACCACCGAGGAAGACGACAAGTTCGGCGTCGTTGGCGCGCTCGCACAGCTGATCGATCGCGAGAACGTCGATGACGACCTGCTGATCATTGCTGGTGATAACCTGATCAGCTTCGATGTCGCGGCGTTTCTGGACTACTTCGAGGAACGGGCTGCCCCGACGCTTGCCGCCTACGACGTTGGCTCCCGTGAGAAGGCCAAATCCTACGGGCTCGTCGAACTCGAGGACGACCGTGTCGTCGACTTCCAGGAGAAACCCGACGAGCCCAACAGCACGCTCGTCTCGATCGCCTGTTATGCGTTTCCCGCCGCGTCGCTGTCGCTGCTATCGACCTATCTCGAGGACGGCAACAACCCAGACGAGCCCGGCTGGTTCGTTCAGTGGCTCCAGAACCGCGAGCCGACGTACGCCTACACCTTCGAGGGCGCGTGGTTCGACATCGGCACTCCCGAGAGCTACCTCGATGCTGTCGCCTGGCATCTCGACGGCGAGTCACTCGTCGCCGATTCGGCGACGCTCGAGAACGCATCGATCGGCGACAACGTCCACGTGATGGACAATGTTACCCTCGAGAACACGACGCTCGACCACGCGGTGATCTTTCCGGAGGCAACGGTGCGCAACGCCGACATTCGCCGGTCGATCATCGACGAAGGGACCCACCTCGACGACCTCGACCTCGCGGGCGCGCTGATCGGCGCCCACACGACGATCAAAAACGGCTCCTGACGGTATCAGGCCGGAAGCTCCTGAATTCGTTCGAGACCGCTCTCTGTTTTAGTCTGCTCGAGCGGAGCGACGACCTCATCGGCAGATCCATGCGATCGGCAAGCGTCAACAACGTCTCGAGTTTCGTGAGCTCGAGGCGTTCGATCGCACGCCCGAACTCCGCCTCGACGAGGTCGCCGAGCACCGGATCCTGGAGGTCCGCAACACGATCGTCGCGTTCTGTTCGGAGTCCCGACAGTGACGCGCTCTCGATTGCTCCGGGTTCGACGCCGAGCCCTTCGAACAGCGGCTCGAGCCGGTCGAGCTGTTCAGCTGTCGCCTCGCTGTGGGCCATGTAGTACGACTCGAGGGGCTCGTCAGTCGCTGCCTCAGCCAGCTCCGTCTGGAGGTCGGCAAGCTCCTGCTCGATGTGGTGAAGTACCGCGGGCGCGGT
The DNA here is from genome assembly GCF_041821125.1 of Natronorubrum sp. A-ect3. NCBI lineage: Archaea > Methanobacteriati > Methanobacteriota > Halobacteria > Halobacteriales > Natrialbaceae > Natronorubrum > Natronorubrum sp. A-ect3. The sequence goes on from NZ_JBGUBB010000001.1 coordinate 292,305, forward strand.
GGCCCGCGGCGTCCGTGTTTAGTCCTGCACCGCTGACGCAACGGACTTTGATTCCCCTCGCACTTGCCCCTCGACTGAGGCTTGTGTCGCCGTTCCGCGGCGATGAACACCCGAACCAAATACTGGTCCGTGAGGGTCGGCCCCTCCACCAGGGCCCGATACCGTCCGTCTCACCTTCTTCACTTTCGGAAGGGTGTTGAGAGACGGCACATTCTCATCTCTATCCCACAACCACTCCTGCACTACGCACACTGCTGCTTTCCGATCTGCATGATCCTGGAACGAACAATCCGTACACTTGAACCGCTTCTTCCTGCGGTTCGCACGAACTTTGTGTAGGCAGTCAGTGCATGGGCAGCGCTGACTCGTGTATTCTGGATCAACGGTTTGGCTTGGGATGCCGTTCCAGGCAGCTTTATACGAGATGAACGTGCGAAGTTTGTCGAACGGGAGGCTGTGGAGACGTCGATTCATTGTGGTACCGTAGTCGATGTCCTCTCGCATGTCTTTGAGGTCTTCAAAGACAACAACCGGAGTATCGAACTGCGAGAGCCACTCGACCACGTCCCGTGAAACCTTGTGAAGCTGATCGTGAACGAAGTCCCGTTCCTCAGTCTGCACTACCGCATCCATCGCACTCTGGCCTGCCTCTTGCATGCGCTTACGCTTCGTGAAGAACTCGTGACGGACCCGTTTGATATCGGGATATTCGATTACCGTGGAGGCGATGACGCCGTCATTACGGGTCAGGGCGGCGAGTGCAATGCAGTCTTCGTTAATATCGATACCGACGATTGTGTCAGCGGTCTCTGGTGAGGCAACTGTGTGCGTTTCGTGCGTGGTGGTGACGTGAAGACGCCATTCGTCGTGTTTGTACACGAGTTCGGCAGTTCCAACACGCCAGTCATCACTGGTAAGTGCGGTCTTCACTCGTTCAAGCTGATCTGGGCTGCCTTGGAGAGTGCCGCGAACGTAGTTGTACGGTTTGTAACTGATGCGGAACTCAACCTCTCCATTTTTGTTGAGTGTAAGCGCGTACCCTTCGTTGTGATTCATCCGCACTGGGTACGGTTCATCGATGTACGTTCGCGGGCGACCCCAGTCAAGACGATCGTCGTCTTTGTGTTCGTGGTAGGTTTCGATCTCTTGGAGAGCCTTATCGATGAGTTGTTGGGTGGTGTTTTTGACGTGGTTAGCGCGCTCAGTGATTGGGGTTTCGATGTCGTCCCAGTCCCACCCTTGCCGGTCGAGACGGTTGACTTCGTTACGGATACGTCTGGCTTCAAGCGACGCCTCACGCAAGTTGGCAGGCTCCCCCTCAGTAATGTCGAGACCGAACGACAGCGAGTGGGTGAGCTCTGCCTCTTGCATATGTCTATCATTTGGATAACCCATTATAAAACTACAGACCAGCACTGAGAGGTGCACTGAGTGACGGCATTCAGCCCCGGGCACAGTGGCCCGGGGCACTCTGCCTGCTACCTATGTAGAGTTCCCGTAGCTCCCGGACGAACAGGTCGTGTTCGGATTCGATCATGCCATTGGCAGGGTCTCCACCGAGGCGCAAAGGGGTTCGGCCGTCGAATGAAACGTTACTCGAGGTGAGCGTCCGTGATCCGCACCCGTCCGCGGATGCCGTCCCACTCCGTGTCGTACTCGAGGTTGATGCGACGGTCCATATGTGGGCCGTCTACGACCAGCGTTTCGAACTCGCCACCCTCACCCAAGATGTGGACGCCGTACGCCTCGTTGAGCTGTTCCAGTTCCGCAAGCGCCTCGTGATCGAGGGTTCGGCCGAGCCACGACTCGTCCAGCCCGTGGGCGGCGACCTGAATAATCGTAATTTCGAAGCCGGCCTCGAGCATCTCGTCAGCGAGTGCTCGCGGGTCTTCCTGCCACAACGGCGCGAACAGCTCACAGCCCAGGCGGTCGCACATCCCCTGAATGCGACTCGTCTGGTACTCACTCTCGACGGCTCCCGCCGTGACCCCCGCGATACCGCCCTCGAGTCGATCGTCGAGGTCGACAAGCGCCGCCTCGAGGGGCTCGAGTTCGTCGTCACCTTGGACACTCGAGTCGGCTGCTGTGGCGGCCTCGAAGTCGTCAGGGTTGACATCGACAAGCGGAATGTCGGTGCTTTCTGCGGCCAGTGCAGCGAGATCCGTCGCAGGGACGTGATACATGTAGGAGTCCCCCTCCGGATGGACGGTAACGAGATGCGAGACCTCGAGGCCCGCTTCGAGCGCCTGGTACAGCGCCCACGCCGAGTCTTTGCCGCCCGAAAAGAGGCTTACCCACGTCCCGTCTGCATCGCTCATAGTCGTCACTGAGCGCACAGGGGTAAATGGATACCGAGTCGGCTGGTGTGGCTTACTCGTCGGCGCCGTCCGAGCCGTCGGCGTCGGCGGTCGACCCCGTCGGCCCACCGTCGGTGAGTTCAGATTGCGGACTCGAGTCAGCGCTCGAGTCCGAGTCGACGTCGGCGTCGACAAGGGCTGTCTCGGGTTCGCTCTCGCTGAAATACGACGCGAGCCGCGCACCGACGAGGCTGATCACGATCGCCGTTACGACGAACAGGGCCAGCCGTTCGCCCGCAGTCACGGCGAAGCTCTCGTTCGAGAGGGCACCGAACTCGTAGGCCGGGACCACGAACGGCTCGATGACGCGCTGTTGCTCGAGGAAGTATGCCGAAAAACCGCGGATGACCAGCCCGACCGAGACGACAATAAAGGGCAGACTGAGGTAGGAACGACGGATCGGCTCGTCACTGATCGCTTCGTCAAGCAGCCGACCAGCACTCGCCGTGAGCGCGGCCATCACGAGCCACGGCACGCTGTCGAAGGCAAACTGCATCGCCGGGATCACCACTCCAGGAGGATCGTCCAGACTCGAGACACCGAGTGCGCCCGCAAAGAGCCCGACAAACGTCAGGCCGGCCGCAACGACGTAGGTGACGACCGAGACCTGTCCGGAGTACAGCGACTCACGCGCCTGATGGGCGAGTCCGGTAACGAGTTCGTCGATGTTGAAGCCCTTATACAGGAGGAAGACACCGATAACGGTCGTGATCGCCGCGGCACCCTCTGCAGGGCCAACGACGGTCGCGAGCATCGGGAAGACCAACAGCGTGAGCCCGATCGGAACGAGCACGGTCTGGCGGAGCTCCTCGTCGGCGAGAAACTGCTTGAGCAGGTAGTACGTCGATTCGATATCTCGAGCCTGTCGGACGACGACACGGTCGACCGAGTCGACCTGCATCCGGCTCTCGACGATCGGCACCAGCCGCTCGTCTTCTGCGCTGTCGATGACGACGACAGCTGAGTCGGGATCGTACTCGGCAACGAGTTCGTCGAGCTGATGGGCGACTGCTCGATCGGCCGAGACCATCGACTCTCGGTCCCCCGAGACGACCGCGACGACGACGTCTTCGTTCTCGTCGCGTAAGTCCTGGGCGACGCGTAGTGTCTCGAGCAGCGAATTCACTCCCGAGTCCTCCGGATCCGCCAGTCCGACGTCAGTTACCAGCGCGCGGACTGCTTCCCAGCCGACAACGGGCGACCGAAGGCCGGTCTTGCGCCCCACGTCGTCGGTCCGGTCGAGGCAGACGACCAGCGTTGTCACGATAGCCGTTCCATGCTGTGTGACGATAAAACCACTTACTCGTTCGACGCGTCGACAGCGTTGGCAGACGGGTTAGATCCGCAGTCGAAACTCCCGATCCTCCGCGATACCGGCGATACCCGCGCCGAAGGCGTAGGCCAGTTGCTGGGCGCCAGTGCCAACGCGAGCCATCAACGGCCGCTCCGGCTCGAACTCTTCGACCGCGACATCGTCTCTATCGAGCCGATCCGCCAGCTCGGTCTCGAGTTCCCGACGCGTGCCGAGGTGGTCGACCAGCTCCATCTCGTACGCTTCTTCGCCGAGGTAGATCCGAGCCTCGGTGTCACGGACGAACTCGGGTTCGAGGTCACGTCCATCGCTGACTCGCTCGACAAACGTCTCGTAGTAGTCGTCGATCAACCCCTGGAGATACTCGCGTTCGTCGTCCTCAAGTTCCTTCAGGGGCGTGCCGGCGTCTTTGTACTCGCCCGCGGCGAGTCGTTCATACGAGAGGCCGACTTTCTCGGCGAGATCGTTCGCGTTTACGCGCGACCCGATGACGCCGATCGAACCGACGATACTGCCGTCGCGAGCCCAGAGCTCGTCACAGCCGCTTGCAATCCAGTAGCCACCGCTCGCACAGACGTCAGTCGTGTAGGCGATCGTCGGGCCGTCGAACCGCTCGGCAGCGAGTCGAATGTCGTCGCTCGGCACGATTTCGCCACCCGGCGTGTTCAGCTTCAGCAGTAATGCGTCGACGTTGTCGTCCTTATCAGCCCGGTCGATCTGGTCGACGATATCGTCGGCCGGCGTTCCCCGCGGACTCGAGGGCAGGCGTCCCCCGCCACCGTCGCGAGTAATCGGCCCCTCGACGGCAACCTCGGCGACGTCGTAGCCCGGAAACAGTGAGCCGGCGACAGTTCCGGCGATCCGGATCCCGGCAACGACAACGACGAGCGCCACGAGGACGCCGGCCAGATCGGCAAGCGACTCCGGATAGACGACGAACAACGAGACCCCAATCGCAGCAAACACCGCGGTCCCAACCGCGACGATCAACAGACGTGCGATCCCACGACCGCTAGCCATCGGCAACACCTCGTATCATGGCAGCACCTGTGGCTGCCGTCGAGTTAAGCGTACGTGTTCAGACACAGTCAGCCAACTCGCAGCCGTGGCTGGCGCCTACAGCCTCAAAAACATCCGCAGAAAGACACAGGTGGACGAACCGTGTTAGAGCAGCCCCGTCTTCTGGAGCTTCATCAGGTCCTCGGTGTCGAGGGTTTCGCCTTCCTTGAACTTCTGATAGATCTCTTCGGCCTCTTCTTTGGCCGCTTCCTTCTTTTTGTCGCGCTGGGATTTGCGCTGTTCTTCTTCTTTCTTGTCCAGTTCGCGCAGGCGCTTCTGGACGCGGACGAAGTCCTCGTGGTGGCGGTCGGCGGCCTCCTGGGCCTCGACGAAGGACTCGTGCATCTCGTCGGCCTCGTCACGGACGTCGTCGGCTTCGCGGTAGGCCTCGATCATCTGGTTGTGATGTTCCTGGGCCTTGTCCGCAAGCTCCGTGACTTTCTGGTGGTGTTTTGAGGCTTCCGAACGCACTTCTTCGGCTTCCTCGACAAGCTCCTCGAGATCCTCGTTCTGGTCGAGTTTCTGCTTGCGCTCTTCGTACTCCTCGCGCTTGGACTCGATCTTCTCGATGAGCTCTTTCTCGTCTTCACTCGAGAGGACTTCGGTCTGCTGTTTGAACTCGAGTTGCTCGATCTCCTCTTTGAGCTCCTCGAGGTCCTTGCCCTCGTCGAGTTCCATGTCGGACTTGAGCTTCTCGACCTTGTCGAACAGCTTGTTGGCCTCGGCGTTGAGCTCGTTACGGCTGTCCTTGTGCTCCTGGACCTGCTCGTTGAGCTCGTCACGCTTTTCGCGGTGTTCCTGGGCTTTGTCGACCTTTTCGCGCGTCTTGGCGTTCAGGTCGTCGCGCTTGGATGCGCGCTCGGAGGCCATCTGATTCAGATCGTTTCGCCGATCTCGGAGCTGCCCGGCCATCTTGATAAGCTGGCCTTTCGATTTGTTTTCTAGGTCGTCCTCTGTAAGTTCGATGTTCTGTGATTCGTCTACCATGTGTTAGTCAAACCTCTGTGCCATACCCGCACCGGGGGCGATCGGCGTCTCGAACGGAGCCGACACCCGTCGCTCGGGAGTCAGTCCAGCAGTGGGAGACGCGACTGTGTACAGCGTTCGCTCACAATCTGCGAAACCTCGGTGAATAAGATTTCCTGTCATCGATCGTCGAGCGATACGCGCCCCGGTGGCGTTCTGGTATCAGATTCTACTGTCGCCTTCAATTTAAATGTACCGGTCGCAAAACCCCTGAAAACAGTTGACACGGCCGTCCTCGGCTGTGTTGGGCCGTGACACGGGTGTTGCGACAGTATATAAACGGTCGCGGTCGATCACTCCGTTCGATGGAACTCTATCCGGGATGCCCTCCAGTGGTTCACTCGACTCAGTTCGTCCCTCGAGCAGGCATCGAGCTCACCGGTCGTGTCTGCCGGGCTGTCGTCGCTAGAGTAACACCTGAACCGGTGTCCACACAGATCGCATCGCTCACGGGTCACGTCGTTCCCCGCTCGCCAGAGTGTGGTTCTCGCTCACGTCGTTCGCTCACGGGTCGTTCCTCCCCGTTCACTTTCCGCGGTTCGGAACGAACGAAGTGAGTGAGAACCGCGCACGCTCCGAACCGCGCTCCTGTCGTGCGATCGGGTGCGTACTGCCGTTCAGTGGCTCCGATAGGCGTCGATTGCGTCACGATACCCCTCACGATACGTGGGATAGGCGAACGTATAGCCTAGTTCTCGCAGTTTCTCGTTGGAGCAGCGTTTGCTCGTCAGAATCCGTCGCCGAGCGGCGTCCGAGAGGTCCGTGTCCTCGAGTCGGTCGGCTTTCGTTCGTTTCGGTGGCTGGTCGACGTCGCAGGCCGCAGCGAGCCAGTCGGCGAACGTCCATTTGTCGACGGGTTCGTCGTCGACAACCTGGACGACCTCGCCGCGAGCGAGGTCCTCCTCGAGCAGATACCGGACCGCTCCTGCAGCATCGTCGCGATGAACCATGTTCAGGTAGCCTTCGGTGACCGGCCCCTCGAGATAGCGCTCGAGACGATAGCGGCCGGGACCGTAGAGGCCAGCGTAGCGTGCAACCGTGCCATCGAACCCATACTCGGGTGGCAACTCGCGGGCGACTTGCTCGGCTTCGGCGAGCACCTCGGTTTTCTCGGTCGTTGGCTCGAGCGGCGTCTCCTCGTCGACCCAGTCGCCGTCGTGGTCGCCAAGGACACCCGTCGAGGAGGTGTACACCAGCCGTTCGGGGCTCGCGTCACGTTCGCCGAACGCTTCGATTGCCGTTCGGAGTCCGCCGACGTACACCTCGCGGGCTGTGTCTGCACCACGCCCGCCGCTGCTGGCGGCGAAGACGATCGCATCGACGTCCGGCACGGCCTCGAGGGCCTCCCGGTCGGTTATATCCGCTTGTACGGCCTCGAAGCCGGCCTCGGTGATCGCCTCGATACCCTCGTCGGATCGACGCACTCCGATCGCATCGTGGCCGCGGTCGGTGAGCTGTCGGCCCAGCTCGAGGCCGACGTGGCCACAGCCTAAAATTGCAACGTCCATGTCCACAGTCGGGTATGAACCACTATAACCCCCCTGCTCGCAGCGATACTGGCTGCCACTGACCCTCGAGGCTCAGGGCGCGCCGTCGGCGATCACGTACTGGATGTGGACGAACTCCTCGAAAGACATCGGCGCGCGCCGTTCAATCTTCTGTTGGATCTCTTTGGCATCGAGATCGAGTTCGAGTTCGGTTTCAATGGCGTCGACGTCGAGGACAGCCGTCGACATCCCCAACAGGAGATGCTCACAGGCGATCATCACTAGCTCGTCTGCGTCGGGTTCGCCGTCTTCGAGTGCCTGAATCTGGGCCACCGCCTCGAGTGTGAGTTCGGGTGACTCTCTCTCGAGAAGCGCGCTGGCGGTTTCGGCGTCGACGTCGGTCTGGTCGGCGATTTCGTCGGGGCCGTACTGGTCGATAACCGATCTGAGATCGGCCTCGTACGCTGTGCGGAGAGCAGCGGGCGAGTCGGGAACGGTCATCCGCTGTTCGTAGAACATGCCAGAGAGAACGGGTATCGGGCAGAAAGGCATTGCTATACAGGCAGCTTCCAGCCAGCGACCGTCTTTTTAGGCTGACTAACAGTTTTACCGGAACGTTCAACAGGACACCGTTGCATACACGTGACATGAAAGTTGCCCTGATCGGTGTTGGGCAGGCCGGCGGTAAAGTCACTGAACGACTCGCTCGATTCGATGCGAACATGGGTTTTGGAGCCGTTCAAGGCGCGTTGGCCGTCAACTCCGCGAAAGCCGACCTCCAGTCGCTCGAGTACGTCGACACCCAGTTGATCGGCGCAGACCGCGTCAACGGACACGGCGTCGGCGGTGACAACGAACTCGGCACGGAAGTAATGCAGTCGGACATACAGCAGGTACTGGGCGCGCTTGACGGTCGTGTTACCTCGAGTGCTGAGGCGATCTTCGTCGTCGCCGGCCTCGGCGGTGGCACCGGTAGCGGCGGCGCGCCAGTGCTCGTCCATCACCTCCAACAGGTCCACGACGTCCCCGTCTATGCGCTTGGCATCCTGCCGGGACGCAACGAGGGGGCGTTGTATCAGGCCAACGCTGGCCGCTCGCTGAAGACGATTATCCGGGAGGCCGACTCGACGCTACTCGTCGACAACGACGCCTGGCACGCACAGGGCGAAAGCGTCGAAGGGGCGTTCGAAACGATCAACGAACGGATCGCCAAGCGCGTTGGCCTGCTGTTTGCCTCCGGCGAGGCCGTCGAGGGCGTCGGCGAAAGCGTCGTCGACTCGAGCGAGGTTATCAACACGCTGCGGGCGGGCGGGATCGCCGCCCTTGGCTACGCCACTGAACTCGCAAGCGAGGACAGCGCCGAGAACATTCGAACTACGATGAGCGTCTCGCGACAGGCGCTGCTGACGGGGACGAGTCTGCCGGAGGCGACGACAGCCGACTCGGCCCTGCTGGTTATCGCCGGCGACCCCGACCGGATCCCCCGGAAAGGCGTCGAGCGAGCCCGGCGCTGGCTCGAGGACGAGACTGGCAGCATGCAGGTTCGTGGCGGCGACTTCCCGCTCGAGAGCGACCGTCTCGGCGCGCTCGTCTTACTCGGCGGTGTGGAACGCTCCGACCGGATTCAGGAGTTCATGGAGCGCGCACGCGAGGCAAAGCGAGAACAGGAGACAGAACAGACGGACCACGCCGACCAGTTCACCGACGACCGACTCGAGAATCTGTTCTGACGAACCCGCGGTTTCCGAACTGGTTCCCTCCCCAGCGTCGACTGCAGGTCAGGCGTGCAATGCCACTATCGAAGTCACTGAACGGCAGTACGCACCCGGTCGCACGACAGGAGCGCGGTTCGGAGCGTGCGCGGTTCGGAGCGAACGACGTGAGCGAGAACCGCGGAAAGTGAACGGGGAGGAACGACCCGTGAGCGAACGACGTGAGCGAGAACCGCGGGACAGCGAACGGGGAGGAACGACCCGTGAGCGAACGACGTGAGCGAGAACCGCGGACAGTACGATCGGTGTGCAACCAGTTTCAGTTGTTACGATACCTGAATAGACCCCACACAAACTGACGAGCAGCCGTCAGTCGCGGGGGAAAACTCTTGAGGATTCGATATAATTGTGTGATATGCTAAACCAGTCCATCTCGAGACGCAGTGCGTTCCTCGAGGTGGACGTGTTGGTTCTCGAGCCGATCGTTGACACGGCACGGTCTCTCGAGCCGCTGGTGCTCTCTTTGCTCGTGGTGGCGACCGTCGGGGTCGTCCTCGGTGGCTGGTGGGTCGTTCGCTGGTTTCGGCGGCCGCCCGGTGTCCACCTGCAGCGACTGCTGGGCAACTACGACGAGATTGCGGTGTTGATGCACCCGAACCCGGATCCGGACGCGATGTCGTGTGCAATGGCCATCGATACAATCGCGGCGTCTGTCGGTACCGACGCGACGTTACAGTACTCCGGCGAAATCCGCCATCAGGAAAACCGTGCGTTTCGAACCGTCCTCGATGTCGATCTCGGGTCGATCGAATCGAGTTCACAGCTCGCTGCTGACGCCGTCGTCCTCGTCGATCACAACACGCCACGTGGCTTTGCGGGTTCACAGACCGTCGAGCCGATCGCGGTTATCGATCATCATCCCGGAAATGGGACCGGAACAGAGTTTACCGACGTCCGCACGGAGTACGGCGCTGCGTCGACGATTCTCGTCGAGTATCTCGACGAACTCGATGCGTCGATCGGTCCCAGAGACACGGGTCGGTTCGACGTCACTGAAGCGCTCGCCACCGGGTTGCTCTACGGGATTTTGTCCGATACGAACCACCTGACGAACGGCTGCTCGCGAGCAGAGTTCGACGCTTGTGGCGTGCTCTTTCCGAGCATCGACGAGGATCTCCTGGATCGGATCGCCAACCCACAGGTCAGCGACGACGTGTTGCAGGTCAAGGCGACGGCGATCACCGAAAAACGCGTCGAAGGACCGTTTGCCGTCTGTGACGTCGGCGAGCTCTCGAACGTCGATGCGATTCCCCAGGCCGCAGACGAACTCATGCAGCTCGAGGGTGTCACGGCGGTCATCGTCTACGGCGAAAACGACGGCACGATCCACCTTTCGGGGCGCTCTCGAGATGACCGGGTCCATATGGGAGAGACACTTCGACACGCAACCAGCGACGTGCCGATGGCCAACGCGGGTGGCCACGCACGGATGGGAGGTGGGCAGGTATCCGTCGATCACATGGAGGGGATCGGCCCTTCCGACGGGATCACCAGAGCTGAGTTCGAAGAGCGGCTCTTTTCAGCGCTGGCCGGGGAGCGATAACGCGGTCGACGTCCACGTCCTACTCGGCGTTGGCCGCGTCGACAACGAGCGCGCGGGTATCCTCGAACAGTGCGTCCGCCCGCTCCGGATCACGCGCTTCGGCAGTCACACGGATTACGGGTTCGGTCCCACTCGGACGGACGAGCGTCCAGCCGTCGCCGTGGTCGATCCGAATACCGTCTAATGCATCGATCTCCAACTCGCGCTCGCGGACCGTCGCTTCGATGCGGTCCATGACGGCTGCTTTATGATCGACCTCGATCGACGTGCGCCGGATCGGATACGTCTCGAGGTCATCGACTGCCGCTCCGAGCGGGCCGTCTCGAGCGACCATCGCTGCGAGTGTACAGGCTGCCAGCGGGCCGTCTGGACAGAGCGTTTCCTCGGGCCAGATCCACGCACCGCTGGGTTCGCCACCGAAGACGACCCCGGGCTCGGTCGCCCGTTCTGCAACGTAGACATCACCGACGGCTGTCCGCGTCACGCTGGCCCCAACAGCCGCGAGCGCGTCGTCGACGGCGAGACTCGTATCCACCGGAGCAGCGACTCGGTCCCCATCGCCCGCTGCTTCGCGGGCGAACAGCGCGAGGAGGAGATCCTTCGGGACGAACTCGCCACGCTCGTCGACGGCCATCATCCGGTCGCCGTCGCCGTCGTGGGCAACGCCGAGATCGGCGTCCGTCGCGCCGACCAACTGTTGGAGATCCGTCAGCGTCTCCGCGTTGGGTTCGCTGGGCCGACCCGGGAATCGCCCGTCCGGCTGGGCGTTGAGCGTCCGAACCTCACAGCCCAGTTCGAGCAGCGCATCCGCCGTCACGCTGCCGGCACCGTTGCCGACGTCGACGACCACCTCGAGACCGCCAACCTCGCCGACACTGTCGACGACCGTCTCGACGTGTCGCTCGAGTACGCCGTCGTGGTGGCTGCGGTCGCCGAGACCGGTCCAGTCCTCGAGGTCGTAGCGCTCGTTCTCGACGCGATCCGTAATTGCCGCCCGGCGCTCAGTGTCGAACGCTTGCCCGCTTGGCGACCAGAGTTTGATCCCGTTGTCTTTAGCCGGGTTGTGTGAGGCCGTAACGACGACACCTGCATCGGCCTCGAGCCAGTCGACAGCGCGGGCGACGGTCGGTGTTGGCGCGACACCGACCTCGATGACATCGCCGCCACACTCTCGTATGCCGGCAGTGAGTGCGTCGACCAGTATCGTTCCGCTCTCGCGGATATCACGGCCAACGACGACGCGTTCATACCCCTCTGAGGGCAGCGCACGACCGACGGCAAGCGCCAGTTCGGCCGTGACTTCGTCGCCGACCTCGCCGCGAATACCGCTCGTTCCAAACATGCTCGAGGGATAGCACGAGCGGGTACATAAACATCCAAACTCCGTCCGGCATTCTGAGAGGAAATCGGTTCGAACGGAGGCCGTCCTGAGTGGAGCGCCGCTCGCACAGCAGGCGGTGAACGCAAGACCGCGTTGTGTGGCTCGGTGTCCCGGAAACGAGCGGTCGTGTTCGACCAGCCCATCCGTGGTGCTTGCGGACACGAACTGAATCGTCGCGCCCGTGGTAAACGCGCCGCTTAAGTCACTTGGCCGATGTAGCCCGGATAACGATGGAATTCTGTGACGAATGCGGTTCGATGATGAAAGCCGACGACGGCATCTGGGAATGCGGGAGCTGTGGCTATACGAAACCGAAAGGCGACGCGTCCAAATACACCGTCACGGACGATCAGGAAGCAAGCGAGGTTATCGAATCCTCCGGGGAGACGTCGCTGCCGGAGACCGACGCCCACTGTCCCGAGTGTGGGAACGACCGCGCCCACTGGTATATGCAACAGATCCGGTCGGCTGACGAATCCGAGACGCGCTTTTTCATCTGTACCGAATGCGAGTACAAGTGGCGCGAAGACGACAACTGAGCGACTGACGGCGCCAGCCGTGCACTTTCGGGCGGATGAGCCGATCACGGATGCGAAAAATACCAGAACGGTTAGTTATGTCTGACGTACGTTTATGTTGCCGGACGGACCGCTAGGAGATATGTCGAAAAATCGCGTCGAGCAACTCGAAGCGACAGTTGCAGAACTCGAGTCGACGGTCGAGGGCCTGACGGACGAACTCGTCGAATCGAAAGAACGAATCCGGGTTCTCGAGGCCGAACTGGATACCGAGACGCCGACCCGCGTACCCGAGCGACGTGTCCGTACGGAAGAGACGGCAAGCGAAGACGACACCCAGGAGGCTGCACCCGACGACGTGGCCGAAGCCACGGCTGATGCAGACGTCGAAGACGAGACGACGACCGACGAAGCGGAAGACTCAGGTAGCGACGACATTATTGTCGCATAACTGCGTGGCCGCGTCGCGACCCACACTCGACTCGCGACCGTCCGGCCATGATTCCCTGCTGTGACGAAGTTGGCTAAAGTATGTATATCAAGGCACTCGTTCTGGACAATTTCAAGAGCTTCGGCCGCAAGACGAAGATTCCGTTTTACGAGGATTTCACCGTCGTCACTGGACCGAACGGCTCCGGCAAATCGAACATCATCGACGCCGTCCTCTTCGCGCTCGGACTGGCTCGAACTCGCGGTATTCGCGCCGAAAAGCTGACCGATCTGATCTACAACCCCGGCCACGAAGACGGCGACCGGTCGGCCGGCCCCCGTGAGGCGACCGTCGAAGTCGTGTTGGACAACAGCGACGAGACGTTGACTCGCTCGCAGGTCGTCAACGCCGCCGGCAGCGACGACGTCGGCGATGTCGACGAGATTCGCATCCGCCGGCGAGTCAAAGAGACCGAGGACAACTACTACTCCTACTACTATCTGAACGACCGCTCGGTCAATCTCTCCGATATTCAGGACCTGCTCGCACAGGCAGGTGTCACGCCCGAGGGCTACAACGTCGTCATGCAGGGCGACGTCACCGAGATCATCAACATGACGCCGCATGCTCGTCGAGAGATCATCGACGAGATCGCCGGTGTCGCGGAGTTCGACGCGAAAAAGGAAGACGCGTTCGAGGAACTCGAGATCGTCGAAGAGCGGGTCGACGAAGCTCAACTCCGTATCGAGGAGAAACGCGACCGACTCGCCCAACTCGAGGACGAGCGCCAGGAAGCCCTGCGATACCGACGATTGCGGCGTGAAAAAGAAGAGTACGAGGGCTACAAGAAGGCCAGCGAACTCGAGGAGAAACGCGACGAACTCGCACGCGCCGAAAATCGTGTCGACGATCTCGAGGAGGAGTTGACGGACCTCCAGCGTGAACTCGACGAACGCCAGGGCAAAGTCGTTCGCTTGCAAGAAGATCTCGAGGACTTAAACGCCGAAATCGAGCGCAAAGGCGAGGACGAACAGCTCCGAATCAAAAGCGACATCGAGGAGATCAAAGGCGACATCTCGCGACTCGAGGACAAGATCGAAACCAGCGAGGACGCGATCGAAGACGCCGAATCGAAGCGCCGTGAGGCCTTTGTCAAGATCGACCGCAAACAGGAACGGATCGAAGAGCTCACCGACGACATCCGCGAGCACAAACTCGAGAAAGCGCAGGTCAAAAGCGAGATTCAAGAGCGGGAGGCCGAACGCGACGCGCTCGAGGCCGAAATCGACGCCGTCGACACCGAGTTCGACGAACTGAAAGCCGACCTCGCCGAGCGCAAAGACGAACTGGAGACGGTCAAAACCGAGAAAAACGACCTGCAGCGCGAACAGGACCGCCTGTTAGACGAAGCCCGGCGACGTTCGAACGAGATCAGTGAGAAAGAGGCGACGATCGAGCAACGCCGCGAGGAGCTCCCCGAGATCGAGAGCAGACGGGCCGACCTCGAGCGCGAACTTGAAAAAGCCGAGACAAACCGCGAGAACATCGCCGGCGTCGTCGACGACCTCAAAGGCGAAAAACGCCGACTCCAGTCGGACGTCGACGACATCGACGATAAAATTCAGGCGAAACAACAGGAGTACGCCGAACTCGAGGCCAACGCGGGCAAAAGCGGCGACTCCTCGTTCGGCCGCGCGGTGACGACGATTCTGAACGCAGGGATCAACGGCGTCCACGGCGCGGTCGCCCAGCTGGGGACCGTCCCCGGCGAGTACGCCGTCGCCTGTGAGACGGCCGCAGGCGGGCGCCTCGCGAACGTGGTCGTCGACGACGACGTCATCGGCCAGCAGTGTATTGATCACCTCAAATCGCGCAACGCAGGCCGGGCGACGTTCCTCCCGATGACGGACATGCACAAGCGCCGGCTCCCCAACGCACCGAGCGATCCCGGCGTGGTCGACTTCGCGTACAACCTCGTCGAGTTCGACGGCCAGTACGCCGACGTCTTCTCGTACGTCCTCGGCGACACGCTGGTCGTTGAAGACCTCGAGACCGCCCGCTCGTATATGGGCGACTATCGGATGGTTACACTCGACGGCGACCTCGTCGAGAAAAGCGGCGCGATGACCGGCGGCTCCGGCGGCGGCTCACGCTACTCCTTTACCGGGGGTGGCGAGGGCCAACTCGAGCGCGTCGCCACACAGATCACCGACCTCCAGGACCAGCGTGAGTCCCTTCGCGAGGAGCTTCGTGGCGTCGACGAGCGCCTCGACGACGCCCGCGACCGCAAGACCGATGCCGCAGACGAAGTGCGCTCGATCGAAACCGAACTCGAGAGTCTCGCGGACGAACGCAAATCGATCGAAGCCGAGATCGACAGCCTCCAGAACGACCTCGAAGACCTCGAGGGCGAACGGGAGTCCGTCGACGAACGGATGACCGAACTCTCAGGCGAGATCGAGACGAAGACGACGGAAGTCGAGGAGATCGAAGCCGAGATCGACGACCTCGAGACCGAACTCGCAGACTCGAAGATTCCCGAACTGACCGCGGAAATAGAGGCCCTCGAGGACGAAATCGATGAGCGCGAAGGCCGCATCGCGGATCTCGACAGCACACTCAACGAACTGAGCTTAGAGAAGGAGTACGCCGAGGACGCGATCGAAGACCTCCACGACGATATCGAGACGGCTCAGAATCGGAAAGCCGAACAGGAAGCTCGAATCGACGACTGTGAGGACGCGATCGCCGAGAAACGCGAGGCACTCGAGGCAAAACGCGAGGCAGTCGCAGCGCTCGAGGACGAACTCACCGAGCTCAAAGCCGAACGGAGCGACCTGAAAGAAGAGCTGTCGACGGCCCGAACGAAACGCGACCAGCAACAGGATCGGGTCAACGCCGTCGAGAGCAAACTCGAGGACTCACGGAGTCGGCTGAGCGACCTCGAGTGGGAGATCGAGAGTCTCGAGGCCGACGTGGGTGACTACGATCCCGAGGACGTGCCGGATCACGAGACGGTCCTCGAGATGATCGAGCTGTTGCAGGCGGATATGGCGGCGATGGAGCCGGTGAACATGCTCGCGATCGACGAGTACGACGACGTGCGGGAGGATCTCGAGGAACTCGAGGACGCGAAAGCGACGCTGGTGGAGGAAGCCGAGGGGATCCGCGATCGAATCGAACAGTACGAGACGCTGAAGAAACAGACGTTCATGGACTCCTACGACGAGATCGCCGAGCAGTTCACGGAGATCTTCGAGAAGCTCTCGGAGGGGACCGGTACCCTCCACTTGGAGGACGAAGACAATCCGTTCGACGGCGGGTTGACGATGAAAGCCCAGCCCGGCGACAAGCCGATTCAGCGACTCGATGCGATGTCCGGTGGCGAGAAGTCGCTGACGGCGCTTGCCTTTATTTTCGCGATCCAGCGCCACAACCCGGCTCCGTTCTACGCGTTAGACGAGGTCGACGCCTTCCTCGATGCTGTCAACGCCGAGCGGATCGGCCAGATGGTCGATGAACTCTCCGACAAAGCGCAGTTCGTCGTCGTCTCGCATCGCTCTGCGATGCTCGATCGCTCCGAGCGAGCCATCGGGGTGACGATGCAACAGGACAACGTGAGTGCGGTGACCGGAATCGATCTCAGCAGCGACGGCGATGGCGAGGAGGTGCCGGCAAGTGACTGAGGACGATATTCCGCTGCAGATCGCCGGCCACGAAGACCGCGAGCGACCGGGAGCCGACGAGTCGACAGTTCTCGAGTTTTCAGAAGGCGACGAACACGACGGCGACAGCGGCGACAACGAAGCGGAGGGCGACGATGTCGAGCCCGTCGAACTGCTGGTCCAACTCGCCAAAGACGGCGAGATCGATCCCTGGGATATCGACATCGTCGCAGTGACCGACAAGTTCCTCGAGGCGCTCGACGAGGCCGACCTGCGGACCTCCGGTCGCGCGCTGTTTTACGCGAGCGTGCTTTTGCGGATGAAAAGCGACGAGCTGTTCGCGCCGGACGAACCCGAGGAAACGGAGCTGCCGCCGTGGGAGGCGCCCTTTGCAGACGACGGACCGATGGACAGCGATGATGGCGACGGCGGGCCAGCTCCCGGCTTCGACCCCATCGAGAGCCTCGAGGCGGAGATGGAACGTCGCCTTGATCGCAAACACGCCCGCGGAAAGCCGGAGACGCTCGACGAACTGGTTCGAGAGCTCCGAAGCGCCGAACGGGAGACGCGATGGAAGGAGTCCCGAAGTTACGACACGAGCGACTCGCCGCGTGGCTACGACCGCGGGATGCAGGAGCTGAACTACCACTCGGATGACGATTTCCGCGTCGACGACGAGCCCACAAGCGACGACGTGACGCATACGACCCACGAAGAAGACATCGAAACGGTCATCGACAACGTCGAAGGGGAACTCGCTGGCCAGTACGACCAGGGCCGCGAGGAGGTGTTGTTCGCCGAAATCGAAGGCGTCGGCGATTCACGGGTGATGACGTATCTGGCGTTGCTCTTTCTGTCTCACCGCGGTCGAGTCCGTCTCGAGCAAGACGAGCTGTTCGGCGATCTCTGGGTGCAAGACGCGGCAGTGGCGACGGACTCGAACGAAGCGCTCGCTGACTGATTGCACAGTAGAACCCGATCTCGCACGGTCCTCTCGACTCGAGCGACGACAAGCGATCAGTCAGCGGTTCCGAGTCCCGGAAGCGAGTCGCCGTGGTTCGTCCCGATCGTTGCGAGCACGAAGAGAATAGTGATGATCGTGCCGAGCATTACGCCGGGAAGCGCGAGCACACCGAGCATCGAGGCGACCAGCAGACTCGTACTCGCGGCGATCGCCGTCGCGTAGTAGTCGCTGACCAGATACCTGACGATCGACCGTTCGGCGTCGTCCTGGGATGAATCATTGCGATACGGCTCGAGGTGGGGTTGGAAAATCGTTATCCGGTCGGTCGGTCGAACGATGCCCCTCGATTTGTTGTACTCGATGACGCCTTTTTTGTCGAGTTTTGGAAGGTGTGACTGGTACAGCGGAATGTAGACACGCTGGCGTTGGGCGGACGTCAGCTCCGCAACCGTCGTATCGTGTTCGCGAGCAGCGACGTGCTCGGCGATATCTCGCATTTTGACGGAGTCTTCGCCCAACTCTAACAGGTAACGGATCGTGTCGCGCCGGCGGTTCGTCTGTAAGAGATGAAAGATTTCGTCCTGAGAGAGTTCCGTGGATTCCTCGAGTGGGGGCGAACCAGCAGCACTGTTCGAACTGCGGGGAGGGAGGACTGATTGGGGACACATACGCTTCACTCGGAGCAGGATGTCATGACGACGTAAACCTTTCTATATACAGAGATTCCTTTATACTTTTACCCTATTTCAGAAATATATCCAATCTTGGGAAGAAATATCTAGGATTGATACTGTTTTCGGAACCAGACCGTTGCTCGGAGAGACGACACACGCCACCTGTGTTGACGGTATGGACAGGGGACAATCCAGTCCGTCAGCAACGTGTCGACGCAGTCGAACGAACGCCACTGCGCGGCGAGCCGGTGATGAGTGCAGATATCATATCTCACGAGTCATGAAGTACGACGAGCGAGAGTGATAGCATATGTCCGCTGGATCCCCTCCAGACGAGAGTAGCCTCACGGAGGGGAGCCTTGTTCGGCCGATGTTCAAGTTGGCCTGGCCGCTCGTGGTCATCCAGCTGTTGCAGGTTGCCTACAACGTCGGTGATACGTTCTGGCTCGGGGCGCTTTCGCCCGACGCCGTCGGTGCAGTGAGTCTCGCCTTTCCGCTGCTCTTTTTAGTGATCGCGGTCGGGGCCGGTTTCACGACCGCCGGCTCGATTTTGCTCGCCCAGCACACAGGGGCTGAAAGTGGCAAAGGTGGTCTCATCGCCGGGCAGACGATCTCGTTTATTTCGCTGATCGCGATCGTCCTCGGTATCGTCGGGTACTTTGCGACAGATCCGATGCTCGAGCTCCTCCCTGCCGACAGCGACACGCAGACTGCGATCCTCCCCCTGGCTGGCGACTATCTGCGGATTTTCTTCCTCGGGGTTCCCTTCGTGTTCGGCTTTTTCGTCTTCGCTGCGCTCATGCGGGGCTACGGCAACACCCGTGCACCGATGCGAGTGATGGTTATTAGCGTCGTCGTCAATCTCGTGCTCGATCCACTGTTGATTTTCGGTGTCGGGCCGCTGCCTCGTCTCGAGATTGAAGGCGCTGCCGTCGCAACTGTCGTCTCGCGAGGCCTCGCCACGGTGATCGGATTCTACTTGCTGTACTACACGACGACCGGTCCAACCATCGAACTGACCCATCTCCGCCCACGACTCGAGTACGTCACCGAGATCACTAGACTCGGCGTCCCGACAGCGCTCGAGCAGTCGATGACAGCGCTGGCGCTAGTCGCAATGACGGCGATGGTCGTCACGTTCCCGCCGGCGGTCGTCGCAGCCTACGGGCTGGGTAACCGGCTGATCTCGCTTGCTTTCCTGCCCGCGATGGGGATGGGGCAGGCAACGGACTCGATCGTTGGCCAGAACTTAGGCGCTGGGCGGGCCGATCGGGCAGCGAAGGCGACGTGGCTCGCCTCGGGCGTCATTGGGGGAATCATGGCCGTCGCCGGCGCACTCGCCATCCTCTTTCCGGAGCCGTTCGTCGCGGTGTTTCTCACGGCCGAGGAAGCCGGCCGAGCCGAAACGCTCGCCTACGGCGTCACATACCTCCAGTTTGCTGCGTTCGCCTTCGTCTTCATGGGCATCATGCAGGTCATGCTCGGGGCGTTTCGGGGGGCTGGTAACACGAAGACGGCACTCGTCTTTTCCGTGCTGGGGCTGTGGATCGTCCGCGTTCCAGTTACCTACTATCTGATCTTCGTCGCCGGCTGGGGAACCACGGGCATCTGGACGGGCGTCGTCGTGGGCGACGTCGTCGGCGCACTCGCTGCGGTCGCGTGGTTTACGCGTGGCACCTGGAAGGAGTCGCTAGTGAACGAGGCGGACGAGGACTCGAAGACAGCGCGGCTAGAGGCGACAGAGTCGGACGATACCGAATCGGTCGCGGAGTGACGCGTTCGACACTCGGCGATCGAAATCCCACACACCGCAAACATCGGTACGGCCGCCGTATACCCGACTCCGTGAGCAGTAGTACTGCATATAAGGACATGCCATTGGATATGTACACAACACTTATTATGACTATCAAGTTCACACACAGACATGTGTGGGTAATACGCATGATTCGAGGACGAGATTCAACGACCGTGTCGATCTCTTGTACGGCTACTGGAGAGGGTCTCTCATGACCACCTCAGACGGGATCACAGTCGAGCCCACGACGGTGGGAGAGAGGAGCACATAGGCGAACACGCCGAGACTACCGCTACAATACCGTTCCAAGCTATGTCCGAACCACCCGATATCCATCGTTCGTCGAATCGGACGGGAACTACCACCCCACAGCACACCTCCGAGCCGATACGGCGCAGCATCGAAGTCGAGTACTGGGTAATCGATGAGCAGGGGCGATTGACCGACCCAGGAGATCTCGTCGAGGCATCGCCGGGGGTCGAACGGGAGTTTGTCGTCCCGCTACTCGAGATCAAAACGACACCGTGTGAGACGACGGCCGAACTCCGCAACGAACTGTTCGATCGGCTCGATCGGGTTCTCCAACGGGCCGAGAAACTCGACAAGCGGCTCGTCCCACTCGCAACGCCAGTCCATCAGGCACCGATCGAAGATCGCCCGAGTGAGCGCACGCGGATCCAGGATCGCCTCATCGGTGAGGACTTCGAGTACGTGCGACACTGTGCCGGCACGCACATTCACGTCGAACAACAGCCCGGCCGCGAGATCGACCAGTTGAACACGCTCATCGCACTCGATCCCGCGCTGGCGCTGGTCAACTCCTCGCCGTACTTCGAGGGCACACGCCTGACGACCGGCGCACGGTCCCAGCTCTATCGCTGGATGGCGTATGAATCCCTGCCACACCAGGGGCAGCTGTGGCCATATGTCGAGGACAGAGCGGAGTGGATAAGACGACTCGAGCGTCGGTACAGCGAGTTCGTGACGGCGGCTACCGTCGCCGGCTGCGACCGGGAGACGGTCGAGTCATGTTTCGAGCCGGAAAGCGCAGCTTGGACGCCGGTCAAACTCCGCGAACGGTTCTCGACCGTCGAATGGCGCTCGCCCGACACAGCCCTCCCGAGTCAGATCGTGCGGTTGGCCGATGAGATCGTCGGGGTTATCGAGCACCTCGACGACGCCGAGGTACGCATCGAGGGCGAAACTGGTCGCATAACGGACGAAGCAGTCGTTCTGCCGGAGTTCGATACAGTACAGGAGTACGTCGAAGCCGGGATCCGGGACGGCCTGTCGTCGGCCGCAGTACGGTCGTATCTCGAGCGAATGGGGTTCGACGTCGGGGCGTACGAGCCGCTATCCCACGAGATCGACGCCGGCGAGGAGCTGACAGCGACTGAAGCGCGACAGCTTCGACTCGAGTACGCCGAGCGCCTCGAGCAGGACCTGTCGCAGGCACGATCGATGACAGCTGACTGATCGACGATGAACACGTCGCAAACACCAATGAAACGAGACGATTCTTCCGCACCAACAGTGCGTATTAATAACAGATGGGGCAGCTGAGTCTCGCGCTGTTGAACGCGGCTCACGAGGCTGTGGACACCCGACGGAACTTTTATCGGGAACTCGATGCTGACCTCGAGGAGTTCCACTGCCCGTCCGGCGAGTTCCCCGACGACTTTCGCTACGACGGCTTCGTCGTGACCGGCTCGAGTGCGTCGGTCTACTGGGATCGCGAGTGGATCGGACGGCTGAAAACCTGGGTCGGCGATGCGGTTCAAGCCGGGGTACCCGCGCTCGGTGTCTGTTACGGTCACCAGCTCCTCGCAGACGTTCTGGGTGGGCGCGTCGAGGGGATGGGCGAGTACGAAATCGGCTATCGAACCGTCGAACAGGACGGCGAGAACCGCCTCCTCGACGGGATCGACGAGACGATGACGGTCTTTACGACGCACTCAGATCACGTCATCGAAGCGCCGCCGGGAGCGACGGTGTTTGCGAAAAACGAGTACGGCATTCACGGGTTTCGGAAGGATCGCGTGTTCGCCGTTCAGTTCCACCCGGAGTACGATATGCGGACTGCCAAAGCGGTCACAAAACGGAAGTCGGAACAGCTCTCGACACAGCGCATCGAAGCGGTCCTCGAGGGAATCCACGCGGAGAACTACGAGGCCGCCTGTGAGGCAAAACAGTTGTTCGACAACTTTCTCGCCTACACGGAAGCGGTTCGAGCAGAACGGGTCGGTGTGAACTGACCGCCGGCCGCGTTCGGCAGTTTGTTGTCGAACGAATCGACTTCCGCCCGCGCCTGAAGGAGATGGGCTTTCGCTCGATCCGTGTTACGCAGTCTCCGCCAGTTGCCACTTGCCGGGGCCAGCCGACTCAAGCACGTCGCGGCGCTCCATCTCGGTGAGCACTTCAGGAATCCGGTCGGGCTGGGCGATCTCCATCTCGATACGGTCGACGCCGTGGAACGCGGCGAGATAGTGGCGAATCTCCTCCTGGGTGAACGTTTCCTGGTCGGCCTGGCTCATCACGCTCGAGATCAGATCGATCATGTCCTCGATGAAGTTCCACGGGTAGACGACCCACGTCCACTCCTCGAGATGTTCGCCAACGTAGTCGGGTTCGTACTCGCTGGTGCCGAGCAGTTGGAGGGTTGCGGTCCGAACCTCGCCGGCGTCACGGTCAGTGACGTACTCGTAGGCGCGCTCGATCGAGCCGCCGGTGTCGGCGATGTCGTCGATGATGAGGACGTCCTTGCCTGCGACGCTGCCCTCTGGCATGGGGTAGCGAACGGTCGGCTCGTCGCTTTTCTCTGCGGCTCCGACGTAGTGTTCCATCTTCAAACTCGTCAGATCGTCGAGTCCGAGGAAGTCACAGAGACAGCGGCCCGCAAACCAGCCCCCGCGGGCGAGTGCGACGACGACGTCGGGTTCGAACGCGTCGTCGCGAACCTCGTCGCCGACGTCGCGACACAGGCCGTAAATATACTCCCAGTTGGTGATCGTACAGTCGAAGTCGTCCGGTAGATCGGACATGGTGCTATCTACTCGAGTGAGGGGACGCGACCCTCATAAGTGGGCTGATACGGTCTGCTGTACCGTTTTACCGCCGATCACCGGCGGCGGAGTCAGTGATCGGCGGGACGTGACGACAGCAACCCGTATGAAACCGCGCTCAGCAACTGATCTCGTCGCTCGAGGTGACGATGCGCCGGCGTGAGACGCGCAACACAAGCACTATATGATCCAGTAATACAACCTAGTTGTCAATGGTGCAAACCCAGCTCGAAGCCGCCCGTGAGGGAACGGTTACCGACGCAATGGCGCGAGTCGCCGACCGCGAGAACCGCGATCCGGAGTTCGTCCGACAGCAGGTCGCCGACGGACAAGCCGTAATTCCGGCGAATATCCATCACGAGGCGCTCGATCCGATGATCATCGGACGGGAGTTCGCGACGAAAGTCAACGCGAACATCGGTAACAGCGAGACGACCAGCGACCTCGAGGAAGAACTCGAGAAACTTCACACGGCGGTCCACTACGGCGCGGATACGGTGATGGATCTCGGCACCGGCAGCGATCTCGACGACATTCGAGAGACCCACATCGACCACTCGCCGGTGCCGATCGGAACGGTGCCGCTGTATGAAGCCGTCAAGCGAGCGGGGAGTCCCGAGGATATTACGACTGACCTGTTGCTCGAGATCATCGAAAAGCAAGCCGAGCAGGGCGTCGACTACATGACCATCCACGCGGGGATTCTGGCGGAACACCTGCCGTTGACCGACGGTCGGAAGACGGGCATCGTCTCCCGCGGCGGCTCGATCATGGCGACGTGGATGGAAGCCCACGGCGAGCAGAATCCGCTGTTTCAGGTCTACGACGAAATTTGTGACATCTTCGCCACCCACGATGTCACGTTCAGTCTCGGCGACAGCCTGCGGCCGGGCTCGTTGGCCGACGCCTGCGACGAGGCCCAGTACGCCGAACTCGACACGCTCGGCGAGTTGACCCGGCACGCCTGGGCCCACGACGTACAGGTGATGGTCGAGGGACCGGGCCACGTCCCGATGGACAAGGTCGCCGAGACCGTCGAGCGCCAGCAGGATGTCTGTGATGGTGCGCCGTTTTACGTGCTCGGCCCGCTCGTGACCGACGTTGCACCCGGCTACGACCACATCACGAGCGCCATCGGGGCTGCGATGGCCGCCCACGCGGGCGCGGCGATGTTGTGTTATGTCACCCCGAAAGAGCATCTCGGCCTCCCTGACGAGGACGACGTCCGCGACGGACTCGCCGCCTACCGGATCGCCGCCCACGCAGGCGACGTCGGCACCGGTCGCCCCGGTGTGCGAGACTGGGACGACGCCCTTTCTGAGGCCCGCTATGCGTTCGACTGGCGCGAGCAGTTCCGCCTCGCGCTCGATCCCGACCGCGCCCGCGAGTATCACGACCAGACGCTCCCCGAAGACAACTACAAAGACGCCCGTTTCTGCTCGATGTGTGGCGTCGAGTTCTGCTCAATGCGGATCGACCAGGATGCTCGCGACCGCGCAGACAGCGGGATGGACCGACTCGAGTCGACGACAGACCTCGATGCCTCACCCGCCGCGGCGGTCAACCTCCCGCCGGTCGGAACGCACGACACCGGCGGTCGGCCGTCGCTCGAGGACGACGGTCGCGAGCAGGTGACTGAGACGACGGGTGACGACTGAGCTGGGCTGCTGTACCGATTTGCTGGCGCAACTACAGGCGGCACGCGGTCACGCCGGCACGGTCGTTCGCCGAGGTCGTCCTCGAGCAGGCCGAACACCAGGCGACGGTCGGCGACTACGAGTGGGAGACGCGAGCGGAGCGCGTCGACGAGTGGAGCGACCAGATCGACCGGATCTCCGAAGGCGAGTACGACGACGACCTCGAGCGCTGGGCATCCGAACTCGAGAGCGACTCGAGCGTCGAGGTCTACGACGGCCTCAACCACGCGTTCATGCCTGGTGAGGGGCCGGTAGTCCCCTTTGAGTACGACCTTCAGAACAACGCCGACGAGCGCGTCGTCGACGATATCGTAGCGTGGATTGACGAGCTATGAGCCACCTGTCGGTTCGAGGGAGTCGACGACCGAGGATTGATACGTCACTCGGCCGACCGATGGCGTATGAAGACGACTCGAGTCTTGCAGGTCGACGCGTTCACCGACGAACCACTAACCGGAAACCCGGCGGGTGTCGTCCCGAACGCAGACGGCCTCTCGGAGTCACAGATGCAGTCGATCGCCGCCGAGATGGGCGTCAGCGAAACGGCGTTCGTGCGCTCGAGCGAGCGCGCCGACCGGCGGATTCGCTACTTCACACCGACCCAGGAGGTCGATCTCTGTGGACACGCGACCATCGGTTCGTTTGCACATCTCCACGATGAGGGGCTCGAACCGGGCAGTTCGACGCTCGAGACGAACGTCGGCGACCTCGAGATCGACCTCGAGGACGACGGCACGGTCTGGATGACACAGGATCGACCGCAGGTGCGCGAGGTCGACGTCGGCTACGACCGCGTTGCCGATGCGCTCGGTGTCGACCAGGCCGCGCTCGAAGGCGCAAGCGACGATATTCCGCTCGCAGTGGCTTCGACCGGACTCCCGTTTCTGATCGCCCCGATCACGTATCTCTCTGATGTCGGGACTGCCGATCCGGAGATGACGGCAGTCGAAGCGCTGACCGACGCGCTCGACGTGACCGGCGTCTATCTGTTCACGTTCGACGCCCTCGAGCGAGAATCAACGCTACACGGGCGGATGTTCGCACCCGGAGCCGGCGTGCCCGAAGATCCAGTTACCGGAACCGCAAGTGGTGCCGTCGGTGCGTATCTCGATCACTTCGGCGCGTTCGACGACGATTTCCCCGACGAACTCCGTCTCGAGCAGGGCCACTACGTCGACCGACCGGGACTGGTGCGCGTTCGCGTCGACGGTGATGTGCAGGTCGGCGGTCGAGGTGTGACCGTTCTCGACGGCTCGCTCGTGGTTCCCGCAGACGACGAGGAGGAGATTATCGAGGCCTGAACTGGATCGCATTCGATGCCAGAACCGCCTCAGAGCTGTTGTGTTCCGTCCATCTCCTCGAGCGCGGTCAGTGCCGCTTTCAGGACCTTCCGTTCACTCCGCCGCAAGTTCATGGAGACGGCCGTCTTCGAGATATCGAAATGGGTCGCCAGTTCATCAAGTGTCGTCTCGCGTGGGGTCTCGTAGTAGCCGTTCCGGGATGCAGCCTCGAACGTCTCGCGTTCGGTCTCGGTGAGCGATCGACAGCCCTCGAGCAACCGAAGCGCGCTGTCGGAGTTTTCTAGCAGATCAAACAGCGCCGTTGGGCCAACCTGATCGCGATCTTCGACAGTGAACTCGTTGTGGCGCTCGAGTTCGGCGAGTGCGTGATCTTCATCGCGGTCATCATCGAAGCCGACATGCCAGTGTTCCCGGCCGTCCTCGATCCGGAACGGGCCGGTGATGTAGCCACCGTTTTGCTGGATCGTCCGCATCGCGTTCGTCTCTTCGATCGTCGTTCCGATTTCGGCGACGTTGTCACGCTTCGAGAGGATGTAACACTCTCGCATGTTCGGGTGGTCGCGAAGTTCGTGGAGCCCTGCCTCGAGCGTGCCTGTCGACGAACCTTTCGCGATCAGCCGTGTCTCGAGTCGCTTGTCATCGGTATCGAGTTGCCACTGGACGGCCGAGAAGGCGATATCGACGTCGTCGGTCGTATCGATGAACGGACAGTCGTACTGCCGCATGTCGATATCGAGATCGATCATACTAGCTATCAAGACACATACAAGGTATTAATACTTGCTACTAATTATGGCGTTATCGGCTGAGAGACACTATCGGAAACGTTGATTCGGAAATTTGTGGGCGGTAGAATTTTAAACTAGCTGAAAGGAGTGTCCCGACTGGAGACGCGTCCGAGGACCGATTCTGCCCCATCCCGAGGCCGCCGTTTGATATGTTAACAGCTGTGTTTTAGCATGGCTCGAGAGAACGTACAGCCAGTACACGACATGTCTGACACAGCAGTGACACCACCAACAGTGACACGCGAGGACATTCAGTCGATTGACGACGACTCGTTTACCGATCGAAACGTCTGTCTCGTAACGGGGGCTGGCTCGGGAATCGGCCGGGCGACCGCACTCGCCGCCGCCGGCAACGGACTCACCGTCGCGGCGACCGATATCGACGCCGACGGCCTCGAGGGGACGATCGACCGCGGCGAGGAACTCGACCTCGAGGGGTCGATTACGTCGATCGTCGGCGATCTGACCAGCGATGACGATCTCGAGCGAATCGTCGAGGAGACAGCGCAGTTGGGCGATCTCAAGTATCTTGCAAACATCGCTGGGATGCAACACATCGACTCGATCGAGGCGTTCCCGATGGACACCTACGATCGTATGCACCAGATCATGCTTCGGGCGCCGCTGTATCTCTCGAAGCTCTGTATCCCACACTTTCGGGAGACTGCGGATGGACAGGGCTGCGTGGGGAACATGGGCTCGATCCACGGCCACTACGTGACCAGCGACAAGGTCGGCTACAACGTCTCGAAGTTCGGACTGCGAGGGCTCACCCAGTCGATCGCGGCCGAAGGCGAGGGCGAGATCCGCGCGTACTCGGTCAGTACCGGCTACGTCAAGACGCCGCTGGTGATGAACCAGCTCGAGGACACCGCCGAACAGCGTGGCATCTCCGTCGACGAGGTGATCGAAGACGTCATGCTTGGTCAATCCCGCGTCACGGAGATGATGGAGCCGATCGACGTCGCCAATCTCTTCCTGTTCGGCTTTTCCGATCTCGGCCGACATCTCGACGGCGGGGACCTGTTGTTTGATGGGGGCATGACGCTAACCTACGAGTGACAATGACTGAAAACACAACCGATCCAAGTCTCGAGGACGTCGACGAAATCGTTCACGAACCCAGCGAGGCGTTCGTCGAATCGACCAACGTCGCCGCGTTCATGGAGACGTATGGGATCGACGACTACGACGAACTCATCGAACGCACGACGACCGATCTCGAGGGTATCGAGGACTCAGGCGTGGAGTGGTTCTGGGACGAACTCGTCGACTATCTCGGTATCGAGTTCTACGAGGAGTACGACACGGTGCGAGACGACAGCGAGGGGCCGCAGTTCACCGACTGGTATCCCGGCGGCGAACTCAACGTCGCCCACAACGTCGTTGATCGCCACGCCGCCCTCGAGAACGAGCGCCGAAACAAGGTCGCCACCATCTGGGAGGGCGAAAACGGCGAGATCCGAGAGATAACCTACCACGAACTCCACCGCCAGTCGAATCAGGTCGCAAACGCCCTCGAGGAACGCGGCATCGAGACGGGCGATACGGTCGGCCTCTACATGCCGATGGTGCCCGAGGTCGTCTCGATTCTCTACGGCTGTTTCAAAGTCGGCGCGATCGCCGTGCCCATCTTCTCCGGCTTCGGCGTCGACGCGGCCGCGACCCGGATCTCGGATTCGGAGTGTTCGGTGCTCTTTACGGGCGACGGCTTTTATCGCCGCGGCAGCCCGGTCTATCTCAAGGGCGCTGCTGACGAGGCGATCGAGGAAGCCGGCTACGTCGAGGAGACAATCGTTTTCGACAGGCTCGGCGCGAGCGACGCTGGCTCGGCGCACGACGTGCCGTGGGACGACGACCGCGACGAATGGTGGGCCGACGCCGTCGAGTCCCAAGACGACGGCTACGAGAGCAAATCGCTCGACTCGAGTCAGGAGTCGATGCTGCTGTACTCGTCAGGCACCACGGGCAAACCAAAAGGCATCGTCCACACCCATGCAGGCGTGCAGATGCAGTGTGCTAAAGAGCTGCATTTCGGCTTCGATCTCAAGCCGTCGGATCGGTTCTTCTGGGTCTCCGACATCGGCTGGATGATGGGGCCGTGGACGCTCATCGGCACCCACAGCTTCGGCGGCACGGTCTTCATGTACGAGGGTGCACCCGACCATCCCGAGCCGGATCGATTCTGGGAGATCATCGACCGTCACAAGCTCACCCAGTTCGGCATCTCGCCGACCGCGATTCGGGCGCTGCGAAAACACGGCGACGAGTGGCTCGACGGTCATGACCTCTCCTCGCTTCGTCTGCTCGGCTCGACGGGCGAGCCGTGGGACCCCGAATCGTGGCAGTGGTTCTACGAAAACGTCGGAAACGGCGAAGCCCCGATCATCAACATCTCCGGCGGCACCGAGATCTGTGGCTGTTTCCTGATGCCGATGCCGACCGAACCGCTGAAACCCTGTACGCTGGGCGGCCCCGGTCTCGGGATGGATATCGACATCGTCGACGCATCGGGTGAGTCAGTCAAAGAAGACCACGAACGTGGCTACCTCGTCGCGCGCGACTCCTGTCCCTCGATGACCAAGTCGCTGTGGTCGGGCGACGAGCGCTACCTCGATGAGTACTGGTCGCGGTTCGAGGATATGTGGAACCACGGCGACTGGGCCCAGAAAGACGACGACGGCTTCTGGTTCCTCCACGGGCGGGCCGACGACGCGCTGAACGTGGCAGGCCGGAAAGTCGGTCCGGCGGAAGTCGAAGGCGCACTCATCGACCACGAGTCAGTCAATCAGGCCGCCGCGATCGGCGCTCCCGACGACACGACCGGCACTGCTGTCGTTACCTACGTCGTCCTCGAGGACGGCGTCGAGGAAACGGACGACCTCCGTAGCGAACTGCGCGCACAGGTCGGCGAGGAACTCGGAAAGCCGTTCCGGCCACGCGAGGTGCTGTTCGTCGATGAGTTCCCCAAAACCCAGTCGGGCAAGATCATCCGTCGCGCTATTGAGGCCACGTATACGGGCGAGGACCTCGGCGACATGAGCAGTATCGAGAACCCCGACGCCCTCGAGAACCTCGAGGACGCGAGGTAGGCGACTCGAAGTGCGATTGTGGTAACCGGTCCCTCGATAACCGGTAGCTGACCACGCGCTACGATCGATCCCGAGCAATTCAAACCCCTGCTCAGGTATCTAGGGATATGACCGACGACGAATCCCACGACCACGTCGTCCCGGGCAGCGACGAGGCGCTGTCG
The DNA here is from genome assembly GCF_041821125.1 of Natronorubrum sp. A-ect3. Classification (NCBI taxonomy): domain Archaea; kingdom Methanobacteriati; phylum Methanobacteriota; class Halobacteria; order Halobacteriales; family Natrialbaceae; genus Natronorubrum; species Natronorubrum sp. A-ect3. The sequence goes on from NZ_JBGUBB010000001.1 coordinate 322,395, forward strand.
ACGGACGATGTTCGTGGCTACGATTTCCGCGGTGAGTTCGATTTTGGTGAGTTACTCGACTCGTATGCAACGACCGGCTTTCAGGCCACACAGCTCGCGGAGGCGATCGACATCGCCGAGCGAATGCAAGACGAAGACGCGACGATCTACCTGACGTGTACCTCGAACATCATCTCCTCGGGGCTGCGCGAGGTCGTCGCCGCCCTCATCCGAAAGGGGTACGTCGACGTGCTGATCACCACCTCCGGCTCGCTGACCGAGGACGTCATCAAGACGGAAAAGCCGTTCAAGATGGGCGAATGGAATGCAGACGAGGCCGCGCTTCGCGAACGCGGTATCAACCGCCTCGGGAACATCTTCGTCCCCTCCGACCGGTACGTCTGGCTCGAGGAGTACCTGTACGACTTCTTCGATGACTTCTTCGCCGAAGAGAAGGTTCGGACGCCGACGGCGTTCGCCCGCGAACTCGGTGAGACCCTCGACGATGAGGATTCGGTCCTGAAACAGGCCGCAGACAACGACGTGCCGGTGTACTGTCCGGCGCTGACCGACGCCGAAGTCGGGAACTTCCTCTACTACTACCGACAGGGGTACGACTCGGAGGTCGGTATCGAAATCCTGGATGACTACGATTCGTTGATCGAAGACGGCCTGCTGTCCGATACGACCGGCCTTATCGCCGTCGGTGGCGGCGTCCCGAAACACCACGCGATCATGACGAACCTCTTCCGTGGCGGCGCGGACTACGTCGTCTACATCTCGACGGGGATGGAAGGCGACGGCTCGCTGTCGGGTGCCCCGCCGAACGAGGCCGTCTCGTGGGGGAAGATCAAGGAGGCCGAAAAGAACTACACCCAGATCGAAGCCGAAGCGACGCTCGTCTTCCCGCTGCTCGTGGCGGCTGCGTTTAACTGACGCCGCTTGAGCCACTCGAAGACGCGATAGTCGGCGTCCTGTCTCCGAATCGGTCTCTCCCATCGGCGTGAAAAATCGTTATACCCTGAGCGGGCGTTTGCGCACGTGATTCAGGCCGCCCCGCATCGAGTTGGCACTTTTCATGCCGCCGCGTGACGACCCGAAATCACCACGGTGAGAGCACATGGCAACAACAGCACGGAAACAACCGGAAGCGACTCGAGCCATCGACCTCGACCAGTTCGAAGGGGCCGATGTGAATCAAGAAGGCGACGAACGCGCCGAGCTACGCGCATACTTCCCGCTGACGCCCGGGATGCCAAACGGGACTGACGCCGGCGCGGAAGAATCGATGCTCGTCTGTATCGAACTCGAACCTGGCAACCATCTCCCCAGCCACCGGGATAGCCACGAGGAACTCCTCGTGGCGACGGCCGGAGAACTCGAGGCGACGATCGGCGACGAGACGATCGCTCTCAAGGCGGGCCAGTGTGCGGTCGTCCCCGAGATGGAACCGCACGGACTCGCAAACGTCGGCGAAGAAACGGCCCACGTCATCGGGTTCTTCCCGAACACAGCACTGAATGCAACGTTCGAGGAGCCACTCGAGCCGTTCGGGACAGCGGAGATCACGGTCGAACCTGCCCCGTCCGAGGAGCCACAAGACGAGTAGCGAGTGGGGCCGCTCACCCGCCGACCAATTCCGTTTTTATCCGATCCATCGACGGCCGTCAGCGAAGCCGCGAGCGCGGATCGAGCACCTCGACCGGATGGGCCGCATCGCGCTCGAGCAAGTCCTCGAGTTGGTCCTCACACGAGGTGCCGCTGGCGACGACCAGTCGGTTCTGTGCGTCGGGTGCGCTGAACTGGTCGGCGAGTCGGTCGCCGACGTCCATGCTCAGCTCGTAGTACTCCTGTTTGTATCCGAAGCTCCCGGCCATCCCACAGCACTCGACGTCGCTCTCGAGAACGTCGTAGTTGAGGGCTTCGAAGACGGCCCGCGTGTAGCGATCGACGCCCATCGTCCGCTGCTGGCAGTGGGAGTGGTAGGCAATCTCCGGCCCGCCGTCGCCGGTTCGCAGTCGGGCCCCGTTGGCTCCGTTCTCGAGACAGCCGTAGACGTACTCGATGACCTCGTAGCTGCCCGCCCGGAGTCGTTCGAACGAGGCCTCGGGGAGGAGCTTCTCGTACTCGCGGTGGAACATCGCCAGATCGCTCGGCTCGATGACGACGATATCGCGGCCGGCATCGAGGTGTTCGGCCAACGCGGCGTAGACGCGACTTGCCTTCGCGTCGGCGGTCGCGATCATCCCCTGTGAGAGCGGTGCGCGACCGCTTTCGCTGACCGCCGGAATCCGGACGTGGACGTCCATGGCCTCGAGGACACGGACGGCGGCCTTCCCGCGGTCGACATCGATGTAGTTCGTGTAGGTGTCGGGGTAGAGGACGGCTTCGCGTTCGGCGTCGGCGGCGGACACGCGCGGGCCGCGCGCCTCGAACCAGTCGACGAGCGTCTCGCGTTCGAACGCGGGTAGCGCGCGACGACGGTCGATGCCGGCGGTTCGCTCGAGGAAGGATCTGACGGGCTCGAGGCCGGCGGTCCAGTTCGACAGCGGCGCGGTCGCTGAGCCCAGTTTCGCCAGCGTCTCGTAGTTGCCAAAGAGCCGTTTCTGGAGGTCGATGGTTCCCGTCTCTTCTTCGTCGGGAACCAGTTCGTCGTAGACGAACTCGAAGCGACCATCGTCGCCCTCGCGGTTGATGCGGTCCCTGACGACGGTGTTGATCCACGGGATGTCGATCTCGACCGGACAGGCCTCGACACACCGCGAACAGCCCGTACAGAGGTCGTTGAACTCGGCGGCGCTCTCCTGGCTGTGGACGCCGGCTTCCCAGCCGGTCGCGATCCCACCCGTATAGGTCTCGCCGCCGAACGCGTGGCCGCCGACGGACTGGAAGTTTCCACAGGTGTTCGCACACGCCGAACACCGGATGCAGTACAGCGTCTCCTTGAGCTGGTCGTCCTCGCGCATCGCCATGCGCCCGTTGTCGATCAACACGAGGTGAAAGTCGCGGTCGTCGTCGCGGTCGGCGAAGGCGACGTCGGGGTCGTCGGGATCGACGACCGGTGAGTCGACCGGCGGCGTCAGCAACGAGATGTAGGAGGTGATGTCCTGACCCGTTCCCGAGCGGCCGATCAGTTCGATAAACGGCGAGAGGTCTTCGACCGACGGCACGATCTTCTCGACGCCCGCGACCGCGACATGCGTATCGGGGACGACAGCCGACTTTCGGGCGTTACCCTCGCTCGTCACGAGCATGAGCGAGCCCGAGTCCGCCGTGATGAAGTTCGCACCGGTCATGCCGATGTCGGCGTCGGCGATCAACTCGCCGAGCCGGTCGCGAGCGAACATCGTCAACTCCTCGGCGGTCTCGAGTGGCTCCTCGGGGTCGAACTGCTCGTTGAACAGCCGAGCGATCTCGTCTTTGGATTTGTGGATCGCCGGCGCGACGATATGGGAGGGCGCTTCGTCTGCGACCTGCAGGACCCACTCACCGAGGTCGGTTTCGACGACGTCGACGCCGTCGGCGTCGAGGGCCTCGTTGACCTCGAGTTCCTCGCTGGTCATCGACTTCGATTTGACGAGTCGCTCGGCCTCTTTCTCGCTGGCGACCTCGCGGATGTATCGGTTAGCGTCGGCGGCGTCGTCGGCGAGATACACCGTGCCGCCGTTTGCTTCGACAGTCTCGGTCAGCTCGTCGATCAGCGCCGGTAGTCGCTCGATGGCGTCTTCTTTGATCGCACGGGCCTCGCTTTTCAACCCCTCGTAATCCTCGAGGTCGGCGACCGACTCGTAGCGACCGTCGTTGAACCCGAGCGTGTTCGCCTCGACGGCGTCGCCTTCCGTCTCGAGGAGATGACGGATGTGGTCGGCCTTCTGTTCGCGTGCGTTCCCGCTCATTCGTCATCACCGCCGTTCTCGAGGACGAGGACGTGGACGTCTTTCGGGCCGTGAGCACCCTTGACGAGTGCGCCCATATCGGCGGTCGCGCTCGGGCCAGTCGCGACGATGGCGCTCCCGCCATCGCGGAGTTGGGGACCGAGCCGTTCGATCGCCGTCGACATATCCGCGACGAGATCCGCCTCGCGGAGCACGGGGACGTGGAGGTCCGGAAAGAGACTCACCTGCTCGCTGCCGTCGGGCGTCGACGGCAACACGACGCTGCCGTAGTCCGCGATCCCCAGCGAAGCCGCAGTGACACTCGTCGTCGCTTCCTCGAGCGTCGACGGGGTTGGTTCGTCGTCGACCCACGACGGTAGCGACACGCTCTCGAACGGCAGTGGTGTTCCCACGACGGGGTCGGAAACGATCGTCTCGAGTGCCAACTCGAAGTCAGTGGGGGTCGTACCAGTTACGGGGACATCGAGGTCGGCAAGGGATGTTTCGAACCGATCCCGGATCGAACCTGTCTCGGCGCTCATGGGACGATTCTTCGACTGTGCCTATTTGGTTGTTCTGTTCGTTCACACTGGCCGGCTGACACGCCGTGGACGGAAGCGGAAGATGCCGCCGCTTTCAGCCGATATCGGATACGAAAGAGTCACTCCCGGAACCTATTCGTAGTCTAACAGATTCCTCGCCAATGTATGTGTCTTGGAAGCGCGGGCCAACCGTCGTAGCCAACACAGTTGCCTGTACTGGCCTCTTCACACGTGTATACTTTCCTATGCACACGTGTATACAGGCCATCGTCGGTTCTCTCGCTACCCTCCAAATCGTGGGTGGCGGTGAGTATCCGATCGGAGAGCTGTACAGAGCAGTTCGATAATCAGCAGACGATGCCGAGATACACGACTGTATAGGGTGAATAAGCTGCCAACCGGACGCCCCTCGTCGCATCTGTTTCCGCTCGATCGTGGCGCAGTCAGGCGTTTTCACTATTATTTACTAATTACGTTGGTGGAAATAGCGGAATACAGGTCTCAAACGCCGGTTCTGTCGGGCGCACAACTCAAACGGTCGAAGATTATATATACTGGTTTAACAGTCATCCCTCCATGCCAGATATGATTCCACATGGCATTGGCACTGATCGCTCGGCACTGACTCCGCGGCGGGACCGCCGAGGTGAGTTACATGGTTAGCACGCTCGACGTACTGCTCGCAGCGATACCGCTCGTACTCGCGGGCGTCTTGCTCGTCGGATTCTTGTGGCCCGCAACGCGGGCGATGCCAATCGCCTGGGTCGTCGCGGTCCTGGTCGGCTTTTTCATCTGGGGGATGCCGGTTGACTGGATCGCCGCGGCGTCGATCGTCGGTGTCATGACGGCCATCCAGATTCTCTGGATCGTCTTCGGCGCGCTGTTGCTCCTGTACACGCTGATGCAGGCCGGCGCGTTCGATCGCATCAACGAAGGGTTCGCGAAGATCAGCAACGACCGGCGCGTGCAGGTGATCCTGCTCGGCTTCTTCCTGGCGACGTTCATCGAGGGGGCAGCCGGGTTCGGGACGCCCGCCGCCGTCGTCGCCCCGCTGTTGCTCGCACTTGGATTCCCAGCGCTTGCGGCGGTGATCGCGGCGCTGATCGGTCACATCATCGCCGTCACCTACGGCGCAGTCGGGACGCCGATCATCATCGGGATCGAGAACCCGCTCGCAACGACGGAATCGACCAATACGGCGATCACTGACGCCGGATTTACCGTCCAGGCGTACTCGGTCGAAGTCGCGGTCTGGGCAGCGACCTACCACGCCCTCGTCGGATTCGTCATGCCGCTGTTCGCCGTCGGGATGGTCGTCTACTTCTTCGGCGATCAGAACGAGCGCAGCCTCCAGCCGGCGTGGGACGTCGCGCCGCTGGCGCTGTTCTCGGGGATCGCGTTCGTGGTCCCCTACTGGCTGTCGGCACAGATCAGTGCCGAGTTCCCCGCCCTGATGGGCGCGATGGTCGGCGGTGCAATCGTCGTCGGCGCGCTCAAAGCGGGCTACTTCGTCCCCGACGAGGAGTGGGACTTCCCGGACCGAGAGGAGTGGCCGGCCCACTGGGTTGGCACGATCGAACCCGGACAGGCAAGCGCTCCGGGCGTCGAGCAGGGGGCCGATGACGGTGCGACGACCGCCGATGGCGGGCTCGTCGCCAGTCAGATGTCGCTGCTTCGCGCCTGGACGCCGTACATTCTGCTGGTCGTCTTGCTCGTCATCACGCGAGTCGTCGATCCACTTCCAGCGTTCTTGCAGGGAGAGGCCGTCGAGGTCGCCGGAACCACGATCACGGCCCACCAACTGCTGTTCACCACGACGTGGGAGGGGATTCTCGGAACCGGTCTCGACGGCGGCATCGACTGGGTGTACGTCCCCGGCTTCTGGCTGGTTCTCTGTGCACTGATCGCGATCCCGCTGTACGGAATGTCCGGCACACAGGTGAAAGCCGCCTGGGCTGAAGCGGGTGAGAAGCTCGTCGCACCGTTCATCGCGCTGGTGTTCGTCATCGCAATGGTGCAGGTGATGCTCCAGTCCGGTGCACACGCCGAGGGCGTCGAAAGCATGATCTTCGTCCTCGCACAGGCGACTGCAAACGCCGTCGGACCCGCCTATCCGTTCGTCGCCGCGCTCATCGGCGCGCTCGGCGCCGCGATGGCCGGCTCGAACACGGTGTCGAATATCACCTTCGGCGGGTTCCAGTTCGAGGCCGCCTCGCAGCTCGAGCTGCCGACCCAGCTCATCGTCGGCGCACAGGCCGTCGGCGGCGCGATCGGGAACCTCGTCGCGATCCACAACGTGGTTGCCGCGCTCGCGACCGTCGGCCTCGTCGGCCAGGAGGGACGTGTGATGCGGTTGAACCTGATCCCGCTCGTCTACTACGCAGTCGGGGTCGGAATCGTCGCAATGGTGTTCAGCTACGTCCTCTTCCCGGGTCTCTTCTAGGGACTCTTCTCGAAGCCCGGTCGCCGTCCCTGTGACGGTCGGCGGCCAAATCCATTCGATTACACCAATGTCAACCGAAAACGACTCAATCGAAAGACAGTACGGCGACGGGAGATCTGCCGTTGTCGCAATCATCGACGGAATCAGTACGCTCGAGGAGAGCGACCAAACGGCGAACCTGGACGAATTCAGTGGGCTATTGTATGAGTACGTCGACCCCGAAGCGATCAACGCGATCATGGGGGACGGAACCGGGTCCGGCGATATCGCTGTCTCGTTCACGGTCGACGCGTACCAGGTTTCGGTCGCGGACTCGGGGCGCGTTCTCGTCCGTACTCAGGAGACGGACCGGTAGCGCGGCTCCCGGTTGTGCGGCGGATCGACAGTCGGTATCGATCGGAAACATATCGGACAAAAACCGCAATAGCAGTGATTGAGCGACCACGCGGTTTGGACGACTGTTTTCACCCGAGCGTTGGCGTGAACCGATCGTCTCCGAGGAAGTTCCAGATGTGGCCTCGCTCTTCGGGCGGGTCGACGGCAGGCAACTCCTTGAGCGCGGGTTGAATCGCGTTCCACCACCCTTCCGCCGTCTCGAACTCGGCAGGGTGATCGGGATAGACGTGCTCGAGGAACTCCGACTTGGTCGCGCTCGGGTGATCGACGATGTACTCGTAGGCCGCCCGTAACGCGTCGCGGCGCGCCTCGAGCGACTGCCCGGTTCCTGGGAGGTCGGCAGTGCGAATCGCCGTCTCGATGGCGGCGGGCGACTCGTCACCCTCGGCTCGTTCTCCCGCCGGCGACGCCACCTCGGGCTGTCCTCGTTCCGGTGGCGTCTCGATCGGAATCCACCACACCCGTCCGCGAGCACCCACCTTGCGCGTCTCGAGGGTCCCACGATCGACGAGTTCGTTCAGTTTGTTGTGAGCGGTTCGGCGGGAACACTCGAGGGCGTCCATGACGTCGTCAGCAGTCAGTGGCCGGCCGTAATCTGACCGATCCTCGAAGACAGTGAGGGCGGCCTCCGGGGGGATTCGATCGGTGTACTGCCCGTGTTCGTTTCGTTCTCGATCAGCACCCATATGCGCTACCAGTGCAGTCAACTGTATATGCTTTTGCCCCGTCGAACCGAGCCGAAACTGGAGATGAGACTGAATTTGGTCGGATACTTGCATGAAGAGTACACGTTTGTGGGCTCAGTTTATAGTATCGTACGATATCTGTGAGGGGTTCCGATCCGATAACTATAACTGGAACATGTACACAGATATCATACGACATGATGCCAGGGGAACGCCAGCGGCGGGGCGCTGTAGGAGTCGTCTGTGAGACCGGTGTGACGAATTGACGAGTATGGTATCGGAACTAGACGTACTGTTCGCCGCCCTCCCCCTGCTCGTCGTCGGCATCTTGCTCGTTGGATTGCTGTGGCCGGCGACACGGGCGATGCCGATCGCGTGGCTCGCTGCCATCGGCGTCGCCGCCGTTGTCTGGAACATGCCACCAGCGTGGCTCGCCGCGGCGACGGTCGAAGGAATCCTCACCGCGATACAGATCCTGTGGATCGTCTTCGGTGCCCTCGTGCTCCTGTATACGATGATGCTGGCGGGCGCGTTCGACGCCCTCAACCGGAGTTTCGCGACGGTCAGCGAGGACCGCCGCATCCAGGTAATTCTGGTAGCCTTTTTTCTCGCGACGTTTCTCGAGGGCGTCGCCGGCTTCGGGACGCCGGCAGCCGTCGTCGCGCCGCTGTTGCTGGGACTCGGCTTCCCGGCGCTTGCGGCAGTGATCGCGGCGCTGATCGGCCACATCATCGCCGTCACCTACGGCGCGGTCGGGACGCCGATCATCGTCGGCATCCGGGAGCCGATGGACAGCGTCTTCCGGATCAGAACGGCGCTCGAAAGCGAGGGGGTGACTGCGGCGGAGTTTTCGGTCAACGTCGCAGCGTGGGCGGCGACCTACCATCTGCTCGTCGGCGTCTTGATGCCGTTCATCGCGGTCGCGATGGTCGTCTACTTCTTCGGCGAGCGCCGGTCGATCAGGCCCGCGCTCGAGGTCGCGCCGTTGTGTCTGTTCGCAGGCGTCGCGTTCGGCGTTCCGTACTGGTTTGCAGCCTGGTATGTCACGCCGGAGTTTCCAAGTCTGATCGGATCGATGGTCGGCGCAACGGTCGTCGTCGGCGCGTTGCGGGCGGGCTACTTCGTGCCCGACGAGGACTGGGAGTTTCCCGACCAGTCCGAGTGGCCCGACCACTGGCTGGGCGACATCCAGCCCGGCGACCGCGGATCGGTGTTGTCCAGTGAGCCACGGATGTCGCTCGTTCGTGCGTGGACGCCGTACCTCCTGTTGCTCGTGTTGCTCGTCGTCACTCGGCTGGTGGAACCGCTGCCGGCACTGTTACAGGGAGAGACGGTGACGATCCTCGGCCGAGAGCTGTCGTTGACGCTCTGGTCGATCAGTACCGGCGTGGGCCAGTTTACGATCGGCCTCGTCTCCCTCGAGTGGGCCGAGATATTCGGGACGAGAATCGGCAACGAGATCGACTTCGGCTACGTCCCCGGCATGTGGCTGCTAGCCAGCGCGCTCGCGGCGATGGTGCTGTTCGATATGGAACGATCGGATGCGACGACCGCCTGCCTCGAGGCCGCCAGAAAGCTCGTGACGCCGCTGATCGCGCTGGTGTTCGTCCTCGCGATGGCACAGGTCATGCTCCAGTCGGCCGCCCACCCGGATGCACCGCCCCAGAGCATGATCGTCGTCCTCGCGATGGCGACCGCGACCGTCTTCGGGCCAGCCTACCCGTTCGTCGCTGCGCTCATCGGCGCGCTCGGGGCCACACTCGTGGGATCGAACACCGTCAGCAACATCACGTTCGGCCCGCTGCAGTTCATCGCTGCGGAGAACCTCGGCATCTCGCGGGAACTCACCGTCGGCTCACAAGCTGTCGGCGGCGCGATCGGGAATCTCGTTGCGATCCACAACGTCGTCGCTGCGCTCGCAACCGTCGGCCTCGTCGGCCAAGAGGGGCGCGTGATCCGGGTGAACCTCGTTCCACTCGTATACTACACCGTCTTTGTGGGCGTCTGGACCGTCCTCTTCGTCTACGTCCTCTTTCCGGACGTCTTCTGACCTGTGGCTTCGGCGTTTCCGCGTTTGTCTCTGAACGAACACTAAATCGACCATATCTGGATGTATGGCCAGCAACCATTGTATACATTCATTATATATACAACAATCATGGGGGTGCTCGACAATTCCGATAAATATACATGGTGATCCCCTCGAGACTCGACCGATGCGGCCATCTCACATTCGATGGGACGACAAGAGAACAATTCCGTGGATTAACTCTTCTGGAACGGGTCCGCTATGACCGGTCTGATCGAAGTCGGAGCGGCACTGGCACCGCTCGTTATCGTCGCTGTGTTGTTGGTCGGCCTGTTGTGGCCCGCCGCTCGAGCAATGCCAGTCGCGTGGCTCGTCGCTGCGATCGTCGGGTTCGTGATCTGGGATATGCCGTTCGAGTGGATCGTCGCGGCGAGTGTCCGTGGCGGCATGGCGGCGATCGAGATCCTCTGGATCGTCTTCGGCGCGCTCGTGTTGTTGTATACGCTGATGCGATCGGGAGCGGTCGATCGAATCAACGACGGGTTCGCCTCAATCAGTGAGGATCGCCGCGTGCAGGTCGTCCTGCTCGCCTTCTTCCTCGCGACGTTCATCGAGGGAGTCGCTGGCTTCGGGACGCCGGCGGCAGTCGTCGCGCCGCTGTTGCTCGCGCTGGGGTTCCCGGCGCTGGCTGCGGTCGTCGCGGCGCTGGTCGGACACGCAGTCGCGACGGTGTTCGGCGCGGTCGGCACGCCGGTCATCGTCGGCTTCGAGGCACCACTCGGGAGCGTCGAGGACGTAATCGCCACCGGCGGGATGTCGGTCGGCGAGTTCGCCGCGTCGGCCGGCGGCTGGGCGGCGCTGTTCAACGGCATTCTCGGCGTCCTGATGCCGATGTTCGCCGTCGGAATGGTCGTCTACTTCTTCGGTGACACCGAGAAGCGATCGCTCGCCCCGCTGTGGGACGTCGCGCCGCTGTGTCTGTTCGCCGGCGTCGCCTTCGCCGTCCCCTATTGGGCGTCGGCGTGGTTCATCGGCCCGGAACTCCCCTCACTCATCGGCGCGATGGTTGGCGGCGCGATCGTCGTCGTCGCGCTCCGTGCGGGCTACTTCGAGCCGGACGCCACCTGGGAGTTCCCTCCACAAGATGAGTGGCCTGACCACTGGGTCGGGACCATCGAGCCGGGAAGCGACGAGACGGACACGGCGACGGCCGATACGCAGTCGATGTCACTGCTGCGTGCGTGGTCGCCGTACCTGATTCTCGTCGTGTTGCTGATCGGGACCCGCGTGATCGAACCCGCCGCGGACTTCCTGCAGGGAGAGGTGGCCGAACTCTTCGGAACGACCGTCCAGACCAATCTCGTCTTCCTCGAGTGGAATTCGATTTTCGGAACCGAAATCAGCGGGGCGATCGACTGGGCCTACGTTCCCGGCACCTGGCTCATCATCAGCGCGCTGATCGCCATCCCGCTGTTCGGGATGCGGACCGACGAGGTCGTCGGCGCGTGGCGTGAAGCCGGCAGTAAGATCGTTTCGCCGCTGGTCGCGCTCGTGTTCGTCATCGCGATGGTCGAAATCATGCTCGAGACCGACGCCCACTTCGAGGACGGAGCCGCCGCCGGCGTCCCCGACGGGAGCATGATCGTCGTCCTCGCGGATGCAACCGCAGCAGTGATCGGGCCCGCCTATCCGATGTTCGCACCGGCTGTTGGCGCGCTCGGTGCGTTCATCGCCGGCTCGATCACGGTCAGTAACATTACGTTCAGTGCGTTCCAGTTCGAAGTCGCTCAGAGCCTCGGACTGCCAACCCAGCTGATGCTCGGCGCACAGTCTATCGGCGCGGCGATCGGAAACGTGATCGCGATTCACAACGTCATCGCCGCCCTCGCGACGGTCGGACTGGTCGGCAAGACCGGCCGAATCGTTCGACTCAACCTCATCCCCGTTGCGTACTATCTGTTCGTGGGCGGTCTCCTGACAACGATTGCCGCCTACGTCGTCTTCCCGACGGTGTTCTAACCGTCGCTGGCAGTATAAGCATCGACTCCCAATACCCATCTCACGAAGCGTTCGACTGACGCGAACGGACGCCTGAGACAACACCAATGACGATAACACCACCAAATCGACTCGACCCAGCGGACGATCCCGAAGCGAACTACAACTACCAGAGCGACGACATCGAACGGCCCGACCTGCTCGCAGCCCTCGAGGCCCGCGTCGATGGCGACGTTCGCTTCGATAGCTACTCGAGACAGCTGTATGCGACCGACGCGAGCATTTACGAGGTGACGCCGATCGGCGTCGTCTTCCCGATGTCGACCGACGACGTCGCGAGTGTCGTCTCCTACTGTGCCGACAACGAAATTCCGGTTCTCCCCCGCGGTGGCGGGACAAGCCTCGCCGGCCAGACGGTCAACGAGGCCGTCGTCCTCGATTTCACGACGTACATGGACGACGTCGTCGACATCGATCCCGACGCCCGGCGCGCAACTGCACAGACGGGGATCTATCTCGGCTCGTTCAATGAGGCGCTTGCGCCCCACGAACTGAAGTTCGCCCCTGACCCGGCGTGGGGCGACAAGAGCGCACTCGGCGGCGCGATCGGCAACAACACGACGGGTGCTCACTCCCTGCAGTACGGCAAGACCGACGCCTACGTCGAGGAAGTCGAAGTCGTGCTTGCGGACGGCACCGTCACCACCTTCGGCGAGGTCGACCTCGAGGACGTCCCGGAACTCGCAGACGGTGACGACCTCGAGTCGGCGATCTACGCCGAAGTCGCCCGAATTCTCGAGGAGCAGGGCGATCTCATCGACGACGTCTACCCCGACCTGAAACGGAACGTCTCGGGCTACAATCTCGATTGGCTCGTCGAAGACGCCTACGGCGGCGAACGCGGCATCGGCGAACCCGATTCCGAGGGTGGGACGATCAATCTCGCGAAACTGCTCTGTGGCAGCGAGGGAACGCTTGCGATCGTCACCGAGGCGACCGTCTCGCTCGAGACGATCCCTGAAGAAAAGAGCATGGCGTTGCTCGCCTACGACAGCGTCCTCGAAGCGATGGACGACGTCGAACCCATCGTCGAACACGATCCGGCCGCCGTCGAAGTGCTCGACGACGTGATGATCGACCTCGCACGGGACACACCCGAGTTCGCGCCCGTCACCGAGATGCTTCCGGACGGGACAGCGGCAGTTCTGATCGTCGAGTTCTACGCTGACGACGTCGACGACGGCAAACGGAAGGTCGCAAACCTGCTCGCGGATCGCTGTCCGAGCGTCGAGTCGGAGGGCGAGGCCGACGACGAGGATGAGCGAACGATCACCGGTGCGGACACGCTGGCGTTCGACGCCATCGAAGCCTACGACGCCGACAGTCGGGCGAAGATCTGGAAGCTGCGCAAATCCGGTCTCCCGATCTTGCTCTCGCGGACGACCGACGAGAAACATGTTGCCTTCATCGAAGACACCGGCATCCCGCCAGCAAACCTCCGGGCGTTCGTCGCCGACTTCCAGGAGGTTCTCGAGGACCACGACACCTACGCCAGCTTCTACGCCCACGCCGGTCCGGGCGTCCTCCACATCCGCCCGCTGGTGAACACGAAGACCGACGCGGGTCTCGAGGATATGGAGTCGATCACCGACGCCGTGACCGACCTCGTCGTCAAGTACGACGGCTCCGTCTCGGGTGAACACGGCGACGGCCGCGCTCGAACCCAGTGGAACCGCAAACTGTACGGGGAGGACGTCTGGGAAACGTTCCAGGAGCTCAAAACGGCGTTCGACCCCGACTGGCTGCTCAATCCGGGACAGGTCGTCTACCGCGACGACGACCCGACCGATATGACCAAAAACCACCGGTTCGGCCCCGACTACGAGTTCAACGCCGGCTTCGAGCCAGCACTCGAGTGGGACAACGACCAGGGCTTCCAGGGGATGACCGAACTCTGTCACGGCTGTGGCGGCTGTCGCGGTGAGCAGTCCACGACCGGCGGCGTGATGTGTCCGACCTTCCGGGCCGAAGACGAGGAGATCCTCTCGACGCGTGGTCGGGCGAACATGCTCCGACAGGCGATGAGCGGCGAACTCGAGCCAGACGAGCAGTTCGACGACGAGTTCGTCGAGGAGGTCCTCGACCTCTGTATCGGCTGTAAGGGCTGTAAACACGACTGCCCGAGCGGGGTCGACATGGCCAAGCTGAAAGCCGAACTCACCTACGAACATCACAAGCGAAACGGCGTCTCGCTTCGCGATCAGTTCTTTACGAACTTCGAGACGCTCGCAAAGCTCGGTTCTGCGACGGCCCCCGTCTCGAACTGGGTGGCGAATCTGCCCGGCAGCGGCGTCCTCACCGAGAAGCTGCTTGGGATCTCCCGCGAGCGCGACCTGCCGACGTTCCAGCGCAACACGTTCGCGAAACGCGTCGCGGACCACCGACCCGCCGTGGCCGCCCACGAGGCCGACCGCCGCGTCGTCCTCGTCCCCGACATTTACACCAACCACGAGTATCCTGAGGCTGGTGAAGCCGCCCTCGCAGTGCTCGAGGCCGCGGGCGTCCACGTCGAGGTTGCCGACCCACGCGATGTCGGTCGGCCGGCGTACTCGAAAGGACTGCTCGGTCAGGCCGCTGAGGACGCGACCGACACCGTCCACGAACTCCTGCCGTACGTCGAGGACGGGTACGACGTCGTCCTGATCGAGCCCTCCGACGCCGTCATGGTCCAATCTGACTATCTCGACCTGTTCGACCATCCGGAGGTCGAAGCGGTCGCCGCGAACACCTACGGCGTCTGTGAGTACATCGATCAGTTCGATCTCGACGCCGACATCGAGTTCGCTGCACCCGACGAACATCTCGCCTACCACGGCCACTGCCACCAGAAGGCCCACGCGAAAGATCACCACGCCGTCGGCGTCCTTCGACGGGCCGGCTACGCGGTCGATCCGCTCGATTCGACGTGCTGTGGGATGGCCGGCTCCTTTGGCTACGAGGTCGAACACTACTCGATGAGCAAGGCCATCGGCGAGGTCCTCTATGAACAGGTCGACGACAGCACGGCCGAGCGCGTCGTCGCTCCCGGCGCATCCTGTCGGACCCAACTCGAGGACCGTCCCGGTGCGACCGAGAAGCCGCCGACGCCGATCGAGGTCGTCGCCGCGGCGCTCGCCGAGCGACGGTAGTCGGAACCAGCGCCGGGGCGAGTTTCATCGCCGGTTCTTCCCGAGTTTTTATTTAGCTGACTGGTCTGGTCTGTATGTATGTCTTCACGCCGTCTTTCAGCCCAGGAACTCCTCGGCGGGTTCATCGTACTGCTTGGCCTCCTCCTGTTACTCGACACCACTGGCGTGTACGATACGACACAGCTCCTCCAGTTCGTCCCGTCACTGTTCGTGATTGCCGGTCTCTACGCGCTCGTCTCGAGCCGCCTCCGGAACGTCACCGGCCCGCTGGTCGTCATCGTCGTCGCTGGCGGCTGGCAACTCGCCACGCTGGGAGTCGTCGAATGGAGTGACTTCGAAGCGCTCTGGCCCCTGCTTATCGTCTTGCTCGGCCTGTCCGTGATCCTCGGTCAGTACCGGGCGCGAGCGTACGAGGTCAGCGATGCGTTCGTGACGGCGGTCGGGCTGTTCGGTGGTGCTGACCGGCGCGTGACGACCGATGGGTTCGTCGGCGGCGAGCTGACGGCCGTATTCGGCGGCGTCGATCTCGACCTTCGTGATGCAACCGTCTCCGATCGACCGGCTCGAGTCAACGCAACGGCCGTGTTCGGCGGCGTCGACGTCCGCGTTCCGACTGACTGGAACGTCCAGGTTGATGTCCTCCCGATCTTTGGCGGTGCAGAGGACGAACGGCCACGCCGGGCCGAAGAACACGATTCGGTTGATCTCGTCGTCACCGGGTTCGCTGCGTTCGGTGGCATCACCGTCGTCGATTGAGACTGACGGACAGCCCCTCGAGTCCGTCCCGTTACGTTTTACCCGGCCCGGCCCGAATCGTGGCGCAATGACTGCCCAGACCGTCCAGCAGGGCGACCTCGTGACCGTCATCGGCCTCGAGGTCCACGTTCAGCTGGAGACCGACACGAAGATCTTCTGTGGGTGTTCGACCGACCAGACCGACGAACCGAACGAGAACGTCTGTCCGGTCTGTCTCGGCCTGCCGGGGGCGTTGCCGGTGCTCAACGAGGCCGCCGTCGAAGCCGCCGTCAAGATCGGCAAGGCGATCGACGCCGACATCCCCGAGGAGACCCGCTTCCACCGGAAAAACTACTACTACCCCGACCTGCCCAAGAACTTCCAGATCACCCAGTACGACGAGCCGATCTGTCAGGACGGCGACCTCGAGATCAGCGTCGAGGGCCAGCGCCGAACCGTCACGATCGAGCGCGCCCACTTAGAGGAGGACCCGGGCAGCCTCCAGCACGTCGGCGGCGGTGGCGGCATCGATTCGGCCGACTACACGCTCGTCGACTACAACCGCGCGGGCACGCCACTGATGGAGATCGTTACTGCCCCCGACTTCCGCAGTCCGGGCGAAGTCCGGGCCTTCTTGGCCGAACTCGAGGAAGTGCTCGAGTATCTGGGCGTCTTCGACGCCGAACGCGACGGCAGCCTGCGGATCGACGCCAACCTCTCGATCATCCCCGAAGACGAGATCGAAAGCGACGACGTCACCGAGATCAGCGACGAGGCACTCGCGGCGGCAAATCGCACCGAAGTGAAGAACATCTCGAGTCACAAGGGCGCAGAGAAGGCCTTGGCCTACGAGGAAACCCGACAGAAGAACGCGATCCAGCGTGGACGCGCGGTCGAACAGGAGACCCGCCACTGGGATGAGTCTCGAGGGATCACGGTCTCGATGCGCTCGAAAGAAGAGGAGAAAGACTACCGCTACTTCGAGGAGGCCGACCTGCCGCCGCTGCGCGTCTCGGGCTGGAAAGACGAGATTTCGATTCCAGAACTCCCGACGGCGCGTCGCGAGCGATTCCAAGAGGAGTATGGGCTGAGTGAGGAAGCCGCCTCGAAGCTCACCTCGACGAAACAGGTCGCGGACTTCTACGAGGACGTCGCCGGCGAGTTCGATCCCGATCTGGCGGCGACGTGGGTTGCAGACAACCTGCTGGGCGAACTCAACTACCGCGATATGGAAATTACGGATCTCGAGGGCCGACTCGAGGACGTCATGCGACTCGTCGAACTCGTCGCTGACGACGAGATTACGGCGAAAAACGCCCACGAGACCGTGCTGCGGTCGATGCTCGACGACGGGGATGCTCCCGACGAGATCGTCGACAGAGAGGGACTGGGCAAAACCGGCGAGGACGAGGTCCAGCAAGCGGTCGTCGAGGCGATCGACGAGAACCCCGACGCCGTCGACGACTACGAATCGGGCGACGATGGTGCGATCAACTTCCTCGTCGGGCAGGTCATGCAAAAGACCGGCGGCAGCGCCGACCCCGGCGATGTCAACCAGCTGTTGCGAGCCGAACTCGAGGCGTAACCGAGTCGCCGCGCAGCGGGTCTCTCACTGCTTTTGAGCTGGCCGACCGGTCACGACGACGAGCCGGTCACCGGTTATCACTCACTCGAGAGTCCGCCCTGAAACGCGGCCACACCCTCGCGGAACGTCTCGGGGATGGGCGTCGGGGTTTCGGTCTCGCGGTCGACGGCAACGTGGGTGACGGTGCCGTCGGCGAGACGTTCACCATCCGCCGCGCGCACCGCCCGATACTCCGAGGTGAAACTTGCCGTGCCGATATCGACGACGCGAATTTCGTTGATGATAACATCGCCGAACTCGGCCGCATTGCGGTAGTTCAGTTCCGTGTTTGCGACGTGGACCTGCCAGCCGTTCTCGTGCATCCGGTCGTAGTCGTAGTCGATCTCCCGAAAGAGCTGCGAGATTGCCTCGTCCTGAAAGGTAAAGTACTCGCCATAGAAGACGATCCCTTGCTGGTCGGTTTCGGCGAATCGAACACGGTTTTCGAAGACGGGTTGGAACTCCGGCTCTCCGGTGTTGTCAGTGGCACCCATACGACGTACCGCCGCTGCGATCGTTAAAGCCGTACCGGCCACGGCAACCAGTCGGACGTGTCTCGAGGTGGGTTTTTGTGACGCTGTCAATGCCGGCCATAACGCTACTTATCGTCATCCCGACACTGTTGTATGGTCAGAGTCTCGACGATCGTGATCCTTGCTGGTATCGTACTGCTGTTCGTTCCAATCCCACCAGTTGCGACGATCCTTGGGGTTCTCGTGATTCTTCTCGGGGTCGCCCTCAGACTGCTCGCGGGTCTCTGACAGCCCATCGTTCGGTGGCTCGAGGTTGACAGCTGAGGTCGGAAACCGACAGTCTCCGTTTGGCCCTACGCCTTTGTGCGTTCCTGCCCATCATTCGAGCATGCAGTCGACTCCACAGGTCGTCGTTGTTGGTGGTGGGCTCGCCGGGCTGGTTGCGACACGCCGGCTTGCCGACCACGGTGCTGATGTAGCGTTGCTCGAACGCCGTGACACCGTCGGCGGTCGTGTTCGAACACACGACCAGGACGGGTATCGATTCGACCGCGGGTTTCAGGTCCTGTTTCCGGCGTATCCAGCCGTTCAGCGTGAGCTGGATCTCGAAGCCCTCGACCTGCGTCGGTTCACCTCGGGGGCGACCATTATCGGCACTGACCACCGGACGGTGCTCGCCGATCCACGTCAGAAGCCGAGTGCACTCCCCGCAACGCTGACGAACAGCAACGTAACAATGGGTGACCGACTTCGCGTCGCCCGACTCTGGTGGTCGCTTCGGCGAATCGATCCAGACCAGTTTTTCGACGACAAACATGAGGCAGACGAGTCGATCGAACGCTATCTTCGCAAACGCGGCTTCTCCGACCGCTTTATCGAGCGCTTTTTCGCCCCGTTCTACGGCGGGATCACCCTCGACCGATCGCTGTCGACCTCGAGTCGCGTCTTCGAGTACACGTTCGCCACTCTCGCCGACGGCGGGGCTGCAGTCCCGGCCGCGGGAATGGGCGCGATTCCGGCCCAGCTCGCCGACCGTGTGCGAGCCGCTGGCGGTCGGCTCGAAACCGGAGTCGAAATCGAAGCCGTCTCGAGTGCGGACCAGTCGGCGACAGTGACGACGGCCGATGGGGAGACAGTCGAGGCCGACGCGGTCGTCGTCGCGACCGATCCGCCGGCCGCTCGTGAGCTTACCGGCCTCGAGTCGATACCAACCGATGCGCGGGCCTGCGTGACCCAGTACTACGCGTTGCCGGACGAGGCAGACCTCGAGACTGGGAAACGGCTGCTGCTCAACGCAGTCGATGACGACGCGCCGAACCACATCGTCCCCCACAGCGCGGTCGCCCCCGAGCACGCTCCCGACGGCACGACGCTGATCAGTGCGACCTATCTCGGCGAGCCCGACCACAGCGAGTCGGAGCTGGCCGAACGGACGCAGCTGGCGCTCGAGACGTGGTATCCCGACCAGCGGTTCGACGCGCTCGAGACGCTTCGGACCGACCGGATCGAGTTCGCGCAGTTCGACCAGCCACCGGGGGTTCATGACGAGCTCCCCGACACGCGGGATCCATCGGGGTCCGTCTATCTCGCCGGCGACTACACCCGCTGGTCGTCGATTCAGGGTGCGATGCGAAGCGGCCAGGACGCAGCGCAGGCGGTACTCGAGGACTACTCGCTGTAGCGGCCTGTGTTGATCCGACGCCGGTCGACCGCGTCTCGAGAGTCACATTCAGATCAGTAATTCGCGTGTAGGTGGGCCTTCGTTCCGGACGCGACGCGATGTGATCGATGTCGAATTCGCCCTATCCGCCCCGCACTACCCGCGAGGCCTTCTGCTCGAATACTCATGACCGATCCTGTGAATTCGGATAAACGACTATGACCGCTGGTCTTGAATTCGACTCTATGTGCCCTGTGAACAAGGACGAGCTCGAGTGGACGGCGCTTGAACACGGTGCGATGCACGTTCGGCGAAAGCAGTTGAGTGAGCAGACGGACGGTGACCAACTGGGCTGTAGCCTCTATGAACTCCCGGCTGAACACGAATCGTGGCCATACCATTACCACACCGCAAACCAAGAGGCGATGTACGTGCTCGCGGGCACGGGAACGCTTCGGCTGGCCGATGAAACGTATCCGCTCACCGAGGGCGACTACGTCTCCTTTCCAGCCAACGAAACGGGTGGCCACAAGGTTATCAACGACTCGGAAACGCCGCTTCGATATCTCATGGTCTCGACGATGAACGAGCCGGACGTGACAGTTTACCCTGATTCGGAGAAACTTGGCGTGTTCGTGGGCGCACCGCCTGGCGGCCGAGATGAACGGTCACTCCACGGCTATTATCCCATCGACGACGACGTCGATTACTGGGATGGAGAGTAGGACGCTCGTTCCGGTGTCGCTGCCAGGACGGCCACTACAGCAGCCGCCGACACTCTCCCAGCGGCGGAAACCACAGCAGTTCCTCGCTCGAGTCATCCCAGACGCCCGGGTGAAACGCATCCGCGTCGGTGACCAGCGGTGACTGGAACGCTCGAGCACGCATTTCGTTGACCGTCGCGCCCCCCGCAAGCGTCGTGAACGCTGGGCAGACGATCACGTCCGCTCCCTCGTAGACGGTCGGCCCGTAGAGAAAGCAGGGCCGTTTGCGTCCGTCGACGGACAGTGCGGGATGGTCGTGGCCGATGACGTACCGCGTCGCGTCCGTCTTGGGTCGTTCGTGGCCGTGACAGACCACTGTCTCGCCATCCGCGAGGCGGTACTCGCTCGCTATGGCCCCATCGAACACCGTCTCGAGCATCGTGTCGTGGTTCCCTGGTGTGACGACAAGCGAGGCATCGGCCGCGTCGACTGTGTCCTCGAGCGCCGCCAGATCGCGTTCGACACCGCGTGGCACGCCATCGAAGGCGTGTAGCAGGTCGCCGGCGACGACGACCGTCTCCGGGTCGGTGCGGGTGAGCAGGGACTCGAGTCGGTGGTGAACCGCTTTGGCGTCGTCGATCGGTGCGTCAACGCTCGAGGCAGCCCCGCGGCCGAGGTGGATGTCGACAATGACGAGCGTGTCGGCTGCAGGCACGAAGAGTGCGCGTTCGATCGGCGAAAACGGGAGGTCGATGCGGGGAGGCACAGTTAGTTGTCGTGACCGGAACCACCGTCAGCGCGCACGCGATCCTTGCCGAGCGCGTCGAAGAGGTCGTATTCGTTGCCAGTGAGAATAAAGAGGACCTCCTCGAGCGGCTCGAGCACTTCGGGAAGGATCTTGACGACGAGGTAGGTGATCCCGACCAGTGCGACGACCGACAGCGACTGGGCGATATAGTTGTGGGCGACGAGAAAGGAGACACGACTCTCTTCGGCACCCATGTAGGTGGTCATAATGGAGACGAGCCACTCCTGTTGGAACCAGCCCCACGGGGAGGCCAGGCCGATGAAGACGTTCCGGAAGAGGTTGAGCAGCCAGATGATGCCGATTGCGGCGACGAAGGCAGTCGCCTTCCGTCTGAGCGGCGCTTTCACGGCAGCGATCAGGCCACCGAAGATGGCCATGCTTCCGATACCAGTACAGGCAAGGATGATGTAGGTCGTTCGTCCAGTGACAGTCTCGTCGGGGTCGAAGTCAAACCGACTCTCGTAGCCGTTTGCCCCCTCATTGATGCCCGGACTGTGACCGAGCAGTTCCATCCCATAGTGGGTCTGGACTGCCGTGGTTTCGATCAGCCACGCTCGGAAGACCGGGACCGTTTCGGCTGGCAAATAGATCAGCCCCATAAACGCGATCGCTTTCGTGAGGAGAAACAGCGAGTCACGGCCGCCCCAGAGGAGATAGCCGGCGTACGCACACAGCGGCAGCGCAACGAGTGCCAGCACCGTCTGCAACGGGCTCTGCATCTCGTAGTAGTAGTATGGTACCATCGTCAGCCAGAAGCCACCGAAGGTGACCCAAGCACCTGTCGCGAGATACCGTGCCGGCTCGAAAGCCCCCTGCCAGCGGAGAACTAACGCCACGAAAAACGCAGCGATAGAGACCCATGCTAACACATCAGTTAGTTGGATGGAACTAAAAATCGCCGGCGTCAGTGCGGTCGTGCCTGCACGCTCGAGGCCGACGACCGACACCGTGTCGGTCCCAGCAGGAAGGGACAGCATATTCGTGAAATACTGAAGGACGCGTTCGCTATCAACTTGACGCCTTGCGTTCCAGTCGGTGATTCCCACAGTCGAGAGCGCGCTGGCACCGCCGAGCCACCACAGACGCGCCGAAAAGCCGGAACAGCTGTCGCCGACCGCGTACCTTTTTGCCTCGGTCGGGAAAGAGTAGACGTATGGTCGACGTCCTCGATAACAAGCGGACCGCGACGCGATTTCGGATTCTCGTCCAGATCGCCGAGCGCCAGCCCGCCGTCAGTCAGGGAGAGATCGCCGAGGAAGTCGGCGTAACGAGTCAGGCCGTCAGCGAGTACATCCGCGAACTCGTCGACGACGGCCTCGTCGAAAAAGAAGGCCGCTCACGGTATCGCGTCACGAACGAAGGCGTCGACTGGCTCTTCCGGACCGCCGACGACGTCCGCCGGTTTGCCGACCACATCACCGGCGACATTCTGGGTGCGATGAGCGAGGCCGCCTACATCGCGACCGACGACATCGAAGAAGGCGACACCGTCACGCTCTCGGTGAAAAACGGCTTACTCCACGCAAGTCCCGGCAGTAAGGGGCCAGCGACTGGTGTTGCAACGACCGACGCCGAGGCTGGGACCGACGTCGGCGTCACGAGCTTCGAGGGCGTCATGGATCTCGAGCCCGGGTCCGTTACCGTCCTTCAGATACCTGCCGTTCGGACTGGTGGCAGTCGAGCAGCCGACTCAGAGCTCGTCGCCGAACAGTGTGCCGATGCCGATCTGGTCGTCGCGGCGGGTGTCGAAGCCGTCGTCGCCTGTCGACAGGATGGGGCTGAGCCAACCGTAACACTCGCCGCCGGTGAGGTTGCTGCCGAGGGTGCCAAACGAGGGCTGGATGTGACCGCAGTTGCGACGACCAACGAGGTCGGCCGCGTCACTGATACGCTCCGCGATGCCGACGTTTCGTACGAAGTCCTCGAAGGATAGCGTGCGTGGTCGACACACGGAGACTCGAGTTGTCGTCGGACTGGTTTGCAACGCCCGTTACCGACGATCGTAGACGTGGACCGCTCGATCGTGTCGGACCGACAGCCCGTTCGGATTTCGTTGACTCGAGCGATCGGCGTAGCGAGCGAAGAGCCCATCTCGTAGTCCGCGTGCAGCGTTGGAGACGACATCGGTCCCGTCCGATACCCAGCCCGTCGGCGTCTCCTCCCCGGTGAGAACACCGCGAACTCCCGCCGACCCGTCACGAAGGGCGCTGCCGATCGTCCGCCCGAGGACGGTCGGTCGAGGGCCGTAGTTTTTCGCGAGTCGATAGGACAGTGATCGATACGCTGTCCCCCAGTTGCGATCCGTCTGGCCACCATCAGTGCCGACTTCGCGTCGAGCAGCCATCTCTGCGTCCCAGTCAGTGTCGAAGCCGAGTCCGGCCACACGGTGGGCACAGTCCCGTTCGCCGCCGTCTTCGAGATACTCGTCGAACCCATCTAAGGCCTCGAGGACGGTCCGGTCGAACGCGACGTTGTCGCCGTCGAAATGAACCACGCGACGGCCCGCGACGGTCCGCGGCGTCCGAGGATCGTGGTCCCGCTGTTTACCAGTCACGGGGCCAGTGACGACGTCGGTGCCGGTTGCGATCGAGCGTTCGATGGCGTCGTACCAGCTGTGTTCGATCGCACACTCGCCACCGAGGAAGGCGATCACATCGCCCTCGGCAGCCCGGAGACCAGCGTTTCGCGAGACGCTCGGGTTCCGTTCGGAGATTTCAACGAGCACATCGACGTCGGTGCGTTCACGGACGACGCCGGTCGTGCCGTCCGAAGACGGGCCGTTGACGACGATCAGTTCTGTCGACGGTGGCGTTCGCTCCGCGAGCGCGTCGAGAGACGAGAGTAACTGCTCTCGGTCGTTGAGCGTCGAGACGACTACCGAGAGCTCCATACTCTCTGGTAGAATCCATCGATAGTAAAATTACGGGGATTCGTCACCGAGAGACGAACGTCTCGGAGTCGACACCAGTAGTCGGGGTGTCGCGATGACTACGACACGCGCACCCCCGTTCAGGAGATGGCAGCGGGCTGGCCGCTGTCAGCGGACTCGCGTGTTCCAGTAGGACACTGACGCGAGATGGTCGCTGACTGGAAGCTTGCCGATCGTCTTATCGAGCGTTCGGATCGGCGAGGCGAGTTTGTTCGGGATTGCGCGGTAAAGTCCGTACGGCGCGATGAAATCGTCTTCGACGTCGATCAGCGTCAGGTTCGTCTTGGCAAGCAAGACGCTCACTTCGCTCTTCGAGTAGAGTCTCGACCCCATCGGCAGTGCCCAGTTGTAGATGCTGCGGGCGCTGAACCGATTGAACGTGTCGAAGACGATCTGGTCTCGAGAGACCCGGCGCATCTCCTCGAGGAACGCTTCGGGATCGTCTGCGAGGTGGAAAAACCGCATCGCGATGACAGTATCGAAGTGATCGTCCGGGAACGGCAGTCGTCCCGCATCACCGCGAAGGAACTCAAGCGTTCCCTCGAGTGTTTTGTTCTGCGCTTTTGTACGTCCCTGTTGTAACATCGCCGCCGAAATATCGAGTCCTACGACGTCGGCGCCGTGCTCGGCGAGCATCACCGTAAATCGCCCGGTACCACAGGCGATCTCGAGGATGTTCTGTCCCTCGATAGGCATGATAGCCTCGAGGACAGCCTTTTTCTCCCGGCGGTCGATCAGCTGGCCACCGCGGGAGAACCGCTTATCGTCGTATTCCTCGGCGACGTCGTCGGCTTGGTACCACTCCTGTCCTTTCACACTGGGCGAAACTACAGGAGCGGGAGGATAAAACGATACTGGAGTCTATCGACGAGTCGGAGACAGATCGCCCCACTAACGGACGAACCCCCAGCAAACTAACAGATCTATCGCTGAGAGAGGAGTCGTTTCGATCCGACAAACCGGTCTCACGACGAGATTGTTGACAGTCGACCGGTCTGGGATGGACGTTTCGGACGTGCCATATATAAATCGAACCGGGAGAGGGAGTCGTAATTCGACAATCGGTATTAATACTCTATAGGTAGACCTTATACAAACTGGACTGTTCGTATCCACATATAGGGAAGCTTTACCATTGGCGATTCCGGTGACGTAGGTATGAGCACGACGACAGCTGAGGACCGCGGTGTTGCTGGTGAGGAACCGCTTTCAGAGGACGAATACCGTGACCGCCTGCGTGAGCTACCTCCGAGTGCGAAACTCGTTGCGAAGGTCCTGGAGACCGATTCGCCGCTCTCTCAGGGTCAACTCGCCGAGGAATCGCTGCTGCCGGATCGAACTGTTCGCTACGCTCTCAACCGTCTCGAGGACGTCGGCCTGATCGGCTCCCGATACAGCTTCCGCGACGCGCGCAAACAGGTCTACTACCTCAACTACTGAGTCTGTCGACCCCGGGTTACGCAGACAGGATGGGGAGAAGCGTGACAGCGTCGAACCTGCCAGGACAGCCGTTCTCGTCAGTGATTTGTGCCCACCTGTCGACTGTCGAGCTATGAATGTCACCCGGTGTTCGGTCCCGGTCACGACGCGTGCGCCAACTGGGACCACCAACGCCTATTTGCTTGGCTCGGAGCCGGCAATGCTGGTCGACCCGGCGGCACGAACTGACGACCTCGACCGACTGGTTCGAGCCCACACCGTCGAGCATATTCTCGTCACCCACACCCATCCAGACCACGTGGGTGCTGTCGCCGCCTACGCCGAGAAAACGAACGCGACTGTCTGGGCTCGAGCCGGCCGCACTGACCGCTTCCGGGACGTGGTCGGCTGTGATCCGGACCGAACGTTCATGCCGCGGGCAACGATTCCACTCGGTGACGACCACGTCCGACTGCTCGAGACGCCTGGCCACGCCCCCGATCACATGTCGCTGGAGGTTGGGCGTGGCGGTCCGATTCTGTGTGGCGACTGTGCCGTCCGCGAGGGGAGCGTCGTCGTCGGCGCGCCCGAGGGCGACATGCGGGCGTATGTGACGAGCCTGCGTCGTCTCCGGGCGATCGACCCACCGACGCTGTGGCCCGGTCACGGCCCTGCGATCGAGGCGCCCAGAGACACCACAGAGCGACTGCTCGCCCACCGACGACGGCGGGAACAGCGCATCCTCGAGGCGGTCGAAACCGGTTCGACAACGCTCGACGAGATCCTCGAAACCGCCTACGAGAAAGACCTCACTGGCGTTCGTGACCTCGCGCGAGCGACCGTCGTTGCCCATCTCGAGAAACTCGCCGTCGAGAGACGACTCACGTGGGATGGGAGCCGTGCGACCGCGAGCGACTGACTTTTCCCCGTTGGCAGGTATCTTCAGGTGTGCAATCACTCGAGGCCGAACTCGAGACGGCGCGCCAGCTGTCGATCGACGAACTCGCCGACGCCATCGAGTCGATCGGCTTCGAGTGTACCCGCTGTGGGGCGTGCTGTACGGGCGAGGCCGAGGACGACCATACGGCGACTGTCTTCCCCGACGAGATACGAGCCCTCGAGGCGAGCGACACCGACAGCGCAGACGACTGGCGCGACATCGCTCGCCCGATGCCGTACGGTCTCGTCGAAACCGACGACGGCGACCTCGAAGGCGAAACGTTCGAGTGGGCGCTCCAGACTGACAGCTGTGGCGACTGTGTGTTTTATGAAGAGACCGACGGCGTCGGCGGCTGTACGGCCCACGACGATCGCCCGCTGATCTGTCAGACGTATCCGTTCAGCGTGGCGCTTGCAGGGACCAGTCAGCCGATGGGCGAGGCCGTCGACAGCGTTGTGCTCCCAGCACAACGGGAAGCCGACGACGAGGAAGGAGTCCTCCGCGCCCACGAGTGTGAGGGGCTCGGACGGGAGATCTCCCGCGAGGACGCCGAGGACCTCGCCGGGGCGCTCAAAGAACGGGCCGTTCGTGAACTCGAGGAAGCGATCGCCGTCCGAGATACCTACGCGCCCGCCACGCCGGCTCCCGGCGAGGTCGTCGTCCACGACTCCGAGGGCCCAAAGCGAGTCGATGGGACGCCACTCGAGGAGTAAGCGGGGCGGGCTGAGAGCGGTGGTGACGGCAGGCCGGCGCACCCGCGACCGCCGATTGACGCTGCGGGAGATAGCGACAGGGTGTGACCACCGACAGAGAGTTGCATTACGTCATCGAACTGGTTAGTATGGATACCGACTGGGACGAGATCAATCACGTCACGAAGGTCGATCCGGCGAAACCACTGCCGGCTGCTCTCGACGCACTCGAGGGAACCGATCTGGTGGTCGTCGGTGGCTCTGACGGCGTCACCGCGGCCAACGCACTCGAGACGATTCGAACCATCACGGACGCGCTCCCGACGACACCGGTCTTTCAGGAGCCGTCCAGTCCGACCCACGTCTCCCGGGCGACCGTCGACGCCGTCGATGCAATCGCCGTCCCAGCGGTCTACAACGGCGACCGCGACCATTTCGTGGGTAAACACGTCGACATGTTCACCGAACTCGGGCGCACCGTGGCGTCGGTGGCCGGCGAGGAGACGACCGCGCTCCTCGAGACGCCCATCCTCGGCGAGGGGTACGTGATCCAGCATCTCGAGTCGACGGCCGCAGCCACGTCAGGCGTCGATGCGGCGTACACACCTGACCAGGTCGCTGGCGCTGCCCTTGCGACGGAGCTGTTGTACGACTTTCCGATCTTCTATCTCGAGTACACTGGACGCTACGGCGGCCCAGAAGACGTCGAAGCCGCCGCTCGCGTGCTCGAGGAGACGACGCTGCTGTACGGCGGTGGGGTCGACAGCCGCGAGAAAGCGACCGAGATTCTTGCGGCTGGCGCGGATGCGATCGTCGTCGGTGACTGTTTTCACGACGATCTCGAACGGTTTCAGACGACGATTCCGACGGAGTAGCGCGTCGTTGTGGACGGTTAGAGGTAGCCGAACAGCGTTCCTACGAGAACGAGCATCCACATCGCGACGCCAGTGAGTAGCATGTCGTTGATCGGTGACGTCCGTGTTGCGCGTTTGGCCGCGCCGCCGGCGATCAATCCGAGCGCGATCACCACCAGTATCCGCTGGAGCACGACGTCGATCGGGAGCGAATTCAGGTTGACGAAGCCGTAGTCGAGCCAGATTGCCACGGCAAGCGAGCCCGACGCGACGACTGCCGCATCGAGTCGACTGGTGAGCCCGCGAGCGATCAGGTACGTCGAAATCGGTATCCCGAGTGCGATAAACGGGTACAGCAGTGCTGCGATCATGTGGACCGACAGGAACCCAACGTGACGGTCGAGGGCGACACCCATGACTCGAACCCCAAGAATAATCGTAATAATCGTTCCGAGGAGCACGAGGTGGCCGGCTTCGATCCGGTCAGTAGCGGCTTCGATGCGTGTTCGATCGGTCTCGGTGAGCTGTGTATCGAGTTTCGATTTCGCTGACTCGAGTAACCCGTCACGACGGGTGGCAAGGCCAACCGTGAGCAGGACGCTTGCACTCATGAGGTTGACTTTCGTTGCCCAGCCGTCGGCATCGGAGGGGCCGCTGTTTCCGAGATTGATCCGGGACACGTCTTCGCGCTCGTCGACCGCAGGGATCGACATTAAGTCCTTCTCGAGGCGGTACTGGGCCTTTTCGACGCCATCAACGCGGTGTCGAAGGGTGAACCAATCGAAATGCTCCGAGTGGGTCTGCATCACGACCCACTGATCGTCCGGGTTCGGGCCCTCGTACATCCGGATATGATACCGGTAGCCGTAGTACTCGCCGTCCTCCAGCTGAAGAGTTTCGGTCGTCCAGTAGGTGTCGTCACCGGTTCCTGGGTCGACGTAGGCAAGCCGGGTCGCACCGTCGGCTTTCGACCACGGCACTTCGGTGGGTGAAATGAGCTGTTCCGAATCACCGTCTTCGGAGGCGAGATCTCCACCGACGGTTTCGTTGTCTTCGTGACTTCCGTTGGCCACCGAATCGACGAGTTCTGCAGCATCGAAATGGTCGTGATCTGTCTCCTCCCAGTCTTCGTCACCGTGGTCTTTCAGTTGCTGGACGATCGTCTCGGTATCGCCCCGAACGACGACGTTCAGCGGACTCCGCTTCTCGTGGGCCTCACGAGCATTGAGATACGGCCAGAATCCACTCTCGCTGCCATCCGGGGTGACGATCTCCGGATCCGACGCATCGGCTTCTTCCGGCGCAACGTCGGCCGTTGATGGCGAAAACAGGAGTGATGGACCACCGATGAAGAGTAACGCGATAGTAACGAGTACCGCTGCGACAACGATTGAGCGACGCATTCGTCAAACGCACTCTTTCGATAGTATATAATTCTGCTGTCGGGACGGTGTTTCGGTGACCAACGGCAGACTGCATACGAGTTCGCACGATTGCTCACGGCCCCCACAGCGAGTGCTATGTAACAGACGAGTGTGAGGCGTAGGGCTGGTGGCTGTAACACCAGCCAACTGCCCCAAAACGGTCGTTCCTCAGAACGTCTCTTCGATGATTTCGCCGACGGCGAAGTTCGATTTGACTTCGGTGACTTCGACCTTGACGCGCTCGCCGACGTCAGCACCCGGAACGATGATGACGTAGCCACGTTCGACGCGGGCGATACCGTCGCCCTGCTTGCCGATGTCTTCGATCTCGACGTAGCGTGTTTCGCCGACGTCGACCGGTGGCTGTGGCTCTGACGGCGCGGTCTGTGGCTGTGCCGTCGGCGTTTCGGTATCAGTTGCTTCGTCACGGGAGATGAGTGCGACGCGGTAGACGTCCTCCGGGTCGATATCCCCAGTTTCGACTTCTTGACGTGGTACTTCGATGACGTATCGGTCCTCCTCTGCCGAGACCTCCGTACTGAACAGACACAGGAGTTTTTCAGATATTTCCACAGGTAGACCCTCAGTCTCACCTCTGACGGGCCTCCATAATAGAACTACCGACTGGAAACCGTTATTTTCACAGCATTTTCCTTGGCTTTTACTCGAGCAGGCCAGTTCTGCCGCAGTTGGGTCAGTCTGCGTGCTCGAGCGACCGCGTCGTCATGAACTGGGCAAGGTCGAACTCAGTCTCGAGGTCGGCATCCCCGACGGAGTCGTAGGGACGGTTGATGACGAGATCGCCCGCGGTTCGGTCCCCGATACCGGGGATCGCGGTGAGTTCGTCCATCGAAGCGTCGTTGAGATCGAGCGGATACGGAACGCCGGTGACGGATCGATAGCCGTGGTCGACGATGGCAACATCGATCGTCTGCCCGAGGTCGCGTTCGCCCGGCACCCCGACCAACAGCGGATAGGTGCCGAGTTGACGGCCAAAGGTCGTCCCGTCCTGATGATACTCGAGGTGGACGTCTGGGAGAACAGTCCCCGGCGGCGCGACACGTTTGAGCATCGGCTTGTCGATCTCCTCGCGGACCTGCTGTTTGTAGCGTTTGAACAGCTTCTTGTGCTCGTTGGCAATCTCGGCACCTGTATCGGACATGTCGGTGCCGTCGAACGCCATCACCTGTCGGATGTTGATACGGCGAAGCATGTACCCCTCGTCGTAGACCCGTTGAAGGAACTCGAGGTTGCGCTCGTAGGTCTCCTCGCGTTCGCCCTTGAGGCCGTGGAGGAGGTTGATTCCGGGGAGCAACTTGGGGAGTCGCCGTGGCGCGTCATCGCCGAAGGTAGGCGCCTCGGCCGGCTCCTCTCCGGGTCGCCAGCCCCCCTCCTCGTTGACGATTTTGACCGCCTCGAAACACTCCTCGGCGCTAACGTTCAGGTTATTCTCTTCCTGGACGATGGGGTCAGCCGACTCGAGGCCGAACGCAGCCGTATCGCCGGGCGTGTTGTACTCGGCGATAATTCGGATCCCCTCCCGGCTCTTTTCGGGCCAGTTGACAACCGTGATCGGGTTCATATTGTCCAGATGCAACGTCTCGAGGTCGGGTGCGACCTCGCGGATGCCACTGTAGAGTTGGCGGAGTGCGTCGGGGTTTGGTGCTTCGCCGTCGCCGCCGTAGGCGAGGATGTCGGCCTGGCGTCCGATCCGGAAGTGTTTCACGCCGTGATTGGAGAGCGCATCGACTTCGCCGACGACCGACGGCGGTGGCCGGAACGAGGGGTTGCCATAGAGGGGTTCCGTGCAGAACGAACAGCGATACGCACAGCCACGGGAGGTCTCGAGTTCGGCGATCAGATGGTCGGGGTGGTTGGGGTGTTGGTCGACGATGAAGGCGCCGTCCTGTGCCCACCGTGTGACTTCCTCGACGTCACGCATCCGATTCGAGAAGCCCTCGAGGCCGTTCTCGACGAGGTCGTAGACGGCAGCCTCGACGTCGCCTTTGGCGACGAAATCGAAGTCCAGGTCCTGGCGTTCGGTCTCGGTCGCGCCAGCGTTTTCGTCGCCGACACCGAACTTGACAGGGCCACCCATCAGGCTCGTGCCGGTGGCGGTCCAGGCGAGCTTTCGCACTTCGTCGGGTTCGGCTGGCGTGCCGCCGACGTACTTGCCGGGAACGGTCATTCCGCCGAGATAGATCAGCAGGTCGGCCTCGTCGACGTCGCGCCACTGATCGGGCTGGTCTCGAAGCCGGTCGATCGTATGGTATGTGATTTGCTCGCGCGGGACACCCGCATCGACGAGCGCGCCGGCCGTATACCGCGGGTACGTCGAGATGTACGGCGGCACCCCGAAGTGGGCGGGCTCGTCGACGTAGCCGTCGACGATCGTCACCGACAGCGTCTCGGGGGCAGTCATAGATCCCGGTAGCGCCTCGAGTGATAAAACGGTGACTACACGCTCG
Source organism: Natronorubrum sp. A-ect3 (assembly GCF_041821125.1). Lineage (NCBI taxonomy): Archaea > Methanobacteriati > Methanobacteriota > Halobacteria > Halobacteriales > Natrialbaceae > Natronorubrum > Natronorubrum sp. A-ect3. The sequence goes on from NZ_JBGUBB010000001.1 coordinate 354,261, forward strand.
AGCGCACGCCGTCGTGCTCGAGTCGCCGAAACCCCGACGTTGATGCGTGCCGTTCTCCTACGTGGGGTATGCCACTGACCGAAGAGTTCGTCTGCACTGCCGAGGACTGTGTTCTCGATCTGTTCGAGAACCACTACACGTACGACGTCCCCGATGATCTCGACGTGACAGATCTCGCGTGTCCCGTCTGTGGCGGCACCGACTGTCTCGAGAAAGTGTCGCTGTGACAGGCGGAGCCAGGGAACGCGAAACCGCCAGCAGAGAGTGGAGAAGCCACAGGCAATAACCAATAAACAAAGAACGTGTCAGACGTTTCTTTTGTTCTATCAAAAGAGATATGAATGCGGATCGTGTAACATTTTGACAAGCCATGGCCTCGACGCACCTCCAGGTTCCCTCTGCGGCCCCGCAAGCAGCCAGTACGGGTGACTCCCAGTGAGCTTCAGAGATCTCCGCAAGTCGGTTGGCGACGCCCTCTATCGGAACGTTGGTCGTGCCCACAGTCAGGTTCAGAAACACCGATCGTTGCCTGTTGATATTCTGGAAAACGACACGGCGTATCTGGTCATCTTCGACGCTCCGGGTGTCGAACCCGACGACGTTCAGGTCAGATATCTCGAGGGCACTGTCAAGATCCGAATCAACCGATTTCGCCAGTTTCGCGACAGCTACGAGATGCGATTCCCCGGTCGTGGGATGGAACTCGACGGCGAAGCCGAGCTCCCTGACGACGCGGTCGTCGATCCGGACGCAGGGAGGGCAACGCTGACCGAAGCGGGGACGCTGCGGATCGACATTCCAAAAGATTCCGCAGTCGAGAACGGCGAAGCTGAATCGGAGACCGAGGCTGACTCCGAAACCGACGAGTTGACCGTCGACGAGTGAACTCGACTTCTGGCGACGACACACTCACCGTTCTGTGTCGACTGCCATCCCGTCGATGATCTCGAACGACTCGTCACCATCGAATCGGGTCGGATCGAACGCATCGATCCCGTCACCGCCGCACACTTCTGTTGCAAGACGCGCACCGATCGCCGGCGAACGCATGAAGCCGTGTCCCTGAAACCCAGTTGCGACGTACAGCCCCGGCTGTAGCTCGCCGACCAGCGGCTCTCGATCCGGTGTCGCCGTACAGAGTCCGGCCCATGCCCGCTCGAGGTCGAGGTCGACGTCGGGAAGCCGATGGCGAACGCGCTCGAGCAGCCCTGTCGCGAACTCCGGGTTGGCCTCACGGTCGTACGCATCAGGGTCGGCCTCGTCGTATTCGGTCCCGTTGCCGGCGAGCAGTCCCTCGGGATGTGGGCGCAGGTAGAACTCACCGCTCGCATCGTAACACATCGGCTCGTCAATATCGCCCCTCGCGACGAGCGCCTGGACGCGGTATGGCTTCATCGCGATCGAGATGCCGGCGTCGGCCAGTAGCTGTTTCGTGTGTGCACCGGCCGCCACGACCACTGCGTCGACCGCGTGTTCGGTGCCGTCCTCGAGTGCGACACACGAGGGATCGGTTCGGATCTCGACGGGTGTGTTCGGCTCGAGCGTCGCACCGGCTCCGTTCGCGGCAGCAGCGAGACAGGCCGTATACGCAGCGGGATCGGTGTAGCCAGCCGCGCCGGCGATCCCGGCGACAGCGACGTCGTCCGTGTACAGCGCTGGGAAGCGATCTGCGAGCGCGTCGGCATCGGCCTCGAGTGCGATGGTGCCGTTGTCCTGCATACGCTCGATCTGGTCGCGAATCGCGTTGGCTCGATCTGGCTCCCCCTCTCGGGCGAGCCAGACGTAGGGACATTCGACGAACGGAAAGGTGTCGTCGCCCGAGAGGTCCCGAAAGCGTTCGATGGCCTCACGACCGAGTTCGGCGTCGAGCGGGGCTGCAAAAGCATTGTAACAGACGCCCGCGGCTCGACCGCTCGCACCACTTGCAATCGATTTGCGGTCGTACAGCGTTACATCGGCCCCCGCGCGAGAGAGGTCGTAAGCCGTCGTCGCGCCGATCGCACCCGCGCCGACCACGGCGACCTCGAGGCCGGCGCCGTCCTGGGTGAACGCATCCGCGCCGACGGCGAGTGCTGGCTCGTCGGAATCAGTCATCGACGATCACCGGTGGGCACGGTTCGGGCCTGCGATTGGCACTGGTCTCTCACACCGACTGTGGAAGCGACAATCCTCGTCATGAGCGCTACTGGGTTCGGGGACCACTTACCTCTGGGTGGTTATTGTCGCCGTTCGAAACGCAGTCACAAACAGCGGTGGTGGTTACTCGAGAAACGGCTCGAGTCCCTGTGCCGGGTAGCCGACGATCGTGGTCACACCAGCCTCGTGCAGCATGTCGGTCTGTTCGCGTATCTCGTCTGCTTCACCGATGAGGGCGTAGTCGCGAGCGGCTTTGAGCAGGACCTCTCGAGCACGGCCGGTTGCACTCGCATCGGTCGCGGCGTCCTCGGGGAGCGCTCGAGCGACCGGTCGTCGTCGCGAAACGTAGTCACCGACAGCATCGAGGACGATGTCGTCATCGTCAGTCAAAACGGTCGGGGCGTAGAGGGCGATCTCGCCCTCGAAGCCGACTGCTCGCAGCGCCTGCAGTTCAGCAGCGGTTCGTCGAGCGAGCAGTTCGTACTGTGTCGCCCCCGTCGCCATCGCGAGTCGCTCGACGCTTTCGGTGCCGACCCAGGCGTCTGGGTCGGTCTCGAGGGCTGCATCGAGTCGGGGAGCAATGGAGCGCTCGCGCTCTTCATCGGTGAGATAGGCACCGTGGCCCGCGACGAGGACGCGGCCGACCGCGTCGGGCAACTCGTCGACCAGCGAGTCGTCACCCAGCGGGTCGAAGCCATCAACCCGGACGGGCGTCGTCAGCAAGACTGCAGTGTCGTCTGCGAGGGCCGTGAGCGTCTCGTGACTGGGGAGGTGGTCACGTCCTTCGTAATCGATCGCGATCGTTTCGACCGGAATCGACGCGGCAGCCGAGAGATCACATTCGGCGGGTTTGAGGGCGATTGCATCCAATCCAGCACGGGCGACGGTACTCGTTGTTAACATCGAAACTCACCTCGCGCGACGACCCGCCCGACGATGCCAGTTCTGGCGTCTCTCATGGTGTGGGTCGTCTGCGCGACTCTAGCCGTGTTGTGACTGCTGTGTGCAAAAACCTGGCGTTCTCTCGAAACACGTTCGGTCGCGTAAGTTCACAATCTACTCGTAGGAGGCCCGCATGAATCTGGGTGTGAGCGTGGCTTCATGAGCTCGGTGAAAGGTGATTTCGGACGCGGACTCATCCTCATCCTCCCGATTCTGGTGACGGTGTTTCTCCTGTATACGCTCTATTCGTTTCTGGCGAGTGTGACGCCGGGGATTATTCTCAATGCCGACACGCTCGAGATCGTTGCTCCCGGCACCAGTGAGTTCGCTCGCGAACGGGTGGCTGGCTTCCTGCGGGTACTCACGTTCGTCGGATTTCTCGCCCTCACGATGTACGCCATCGGCCAGGTAACCGAGACGACGACCGGCGAACTTCTCGAAGGCCTTGTCGATTACGCAGCGAATCGTGTCCCCGGCATTCGAGTGATCTACAATGCGTCAAAAACCGCTACTGAGACCACATTCGGGTCCGAAGGCACCCTCCAGACGCCGGTCAAACTCGAGACGTGGGATGGGTTTCGGATGACCGCGTTCAAAACCGGGCGAACGACCCGGGATGGGCGTGTAACGCTGTTTTTGCCGACATCGCCAAACATCACCACAGGGTTCATCCTCGAGGTGTCGCCAGAGGAGATCACTGAACTGGACGAAACCGTCGAAGAAGCGCTTACACGCGTCGTCAGCGCCGGCTTCGGTGATGCAGACCGCGCGGAGACGGATCTCGAAGATGGGGTCACTGTCGTCGGAGAACTCCAGACGGATCGCAAGCGCCAGCAGTAGGGGCGTCACCATCGCAAGCGGTGGTGGGAAACGACACTCGAGGTATCGCTCAACGGACTGGTTTGCAGGGAGAGTCGGGACACATTGCGTGTCCACGACAGCCACCACTGTTCGCGTTCAGAACAGCGTCTCGAACCTATCCCCACAGTCGCGACTAATACGAGCGATCGACTTGCTCCGGCGGCTCGAACGATGTCGTCAACTCGAGCAACTGGACGAGGATACGGCCGGTTGCGCCCCAGACGGTGTAGCCGTCGACGTGGAAGTAGTGGATGATGATGTCGCCGTAGTAGGGGTGGTCACGGCGCTCGTACTCGTAGTTGTCGGGGTCGAGCAACCCTGATAGCGGGAGGACGACGATCTCTGCGACCTCGGAGTCGTCGCGCTCGTACTCCCGGTCGGGAACGCGGGCGACGAAGGGCGTGACGGCATACTCCGTGATCGTCCGAATATCGTCGAGTTGCCCGATGACCTCGGTTTCGTGGGGCTCGAGGCCGATCTCTTCGTGTGCCTCTCGGAGTGCGGTGTCGAGAATCGTCTCGTCGATCGACTCGGTGCCACCGCCGGGGAAACTCATCTGTCCGGGGTGTTCGCCGAGATGGTCTGCCCGCCGGGTAAACAGCAGGTGGTCCTCGCCGTCGCGCTCGATAATCGGTGCAAGAACGGCTGCGTCGTACTCTTGATCGTCAATCTCGAGTGGGACGTGTGCCGCGACCGGCTCGAGGGTCATCGTCGTCTGTGGCATGTTGTCACACGCGTCTCTCATACGGTAGGGGTCGAGTCGTCGGTCGTCGTAGCGGACTCGAAGGAAGTCCAGGCCGTCCAGTCGGTCGGGCGCTCGGTCCACGAGCTCACGCTATCGCCGCCTCCAGTCTGTTCCGTTCGGCCGTGAGGTCGATCGGTGCCCACGCCTCGAGGTCGTAGCTGACATCGAGTAAGTGATCGATCCGGTCGTCATCGCTAGCATCGATCGCCGCCTCGAGTTGCTCGACAAACTGTTCGCGGGCCGTCTCACCGAGTGCATCGCGGTCGGGATCGCGCGGGTCGACATCGAGGATGTGGGGGACATCCTCTGCATGGGTTGGGACCGATGGAAACGCCGTCGGGCCGGCGACCAACAGCGGCTGGGCGTCCTGGCGTGGTCGCTCGTATCGGACGAGTGCGAACGACTCGAGTGCGTCATCGATTGCCGTCTCGAGGGCTGACTCATCGACGGACTGGCCATCGGCCCGGAACGCGGCTTCCGAGAGCGCTCGCTCGAGTTCGGGCCGTGTCAAGCCGCCGAAGAGGTCGACCACGCCTGCCAGTTCGTCGGCGGTCGCATCCATATCCGCCACAACGGGGGGTGGTCAGATTAGTCTTGTGCGCTAGAGTCGAGTTGGTCCGACTCGAGTCGTCGGTCTGAGACAGGTTCGGTCGCCTCGAGGACGTCGGCTGGTTCGAACGGGGCGTCGATCCAGCGTGGCAGCCTGCGGTCAGGGCCTGGTGGGGCGATCGAGTCGACGTAGCGATCGAGCTGGTCGCGTTCACCCGACGGATCGTATGTGAGGCCGTTGATCGCTGCGTCGGCGCGGTACTGGTCGATCATGCGGTCGCCGGCCGTCCGGTAGCGTTCCTGAAGGGTCGTGTAATCGAGATCGACGCCCCGCTCCTCGATGACGCGCAGCAGTTCTCCGGCGACCGTCCGGCTCATTCCCTCGAGGCCAGTCTCGCCGGCGACCGCACGATGGTCGTGTTCGTGGCGGCCAAGATCGACCTGTGCGGAGCCGTCGAAGCCGGCGTGATCGAAGGCGTCACCGAGCGTCCCGACCTCGAGTCCCCAGGCACGTGGCGCCCGAAGCTGGCGGGTGAGATCCGCGGTGGCAGCGAACTCGCCGGCGAGTGCATACCGGAACGCGCCGAGGTAGTCGATGATCGGTGCGTCGTAGTCGGCCACGAGCGCACGGATGAGTGGAGCATAGAGCAAGCGGAAGAGCCGCCCGTAGAGCTGCTCGTCTTCGATGCGCGCGTAGTAGCCCTTTGAGAAGTCGAATCCCATCGAAAGCGGCGCGAGAAGTCGAGCGACGTGTGCAGCCTCGTAGCTCCGGGCGTCGGCGTCGTGGACGACGACATACTCACCGGCCGCAGCGGCGGGCCCGAGCGCGAGCCAGACGTCTCGCCCTTTCCCGAAGCCGTCAGCCAGGCCGGCGCTGGTGAGAAGTTCCTCGACCGCAGGCGCATTACACCAGAGGACGCGAGTCGGAAGCGCAAACGACTCGAGCCACTCCCGAAACGGGCCGATCTGGTCGGCATCGGCGCGCACCGGAACGAAGACGCCAGCAGGGTCTGGCTCGAGCGTCTCGAGTTCCGAAAGCACGCGCTCGGCGGCCGGACTCCCGTGTTCGCGTCCAGCCATCGGAACGACGATCGTCGTCTCGGCGACTGTGTCTGCGGTGGGGACCGCTGGCGGGCCAGCCGTCCCGCTAAAATCGTGGAGCGTCGCGATTCGCTCCTGTACGTACTCCATCGGTGGATTGTTCGGCCGAATCGATAAAACGGCCACGACTCCGGCGAGATAGACTGTCACCGACCGCCGCTCGAGTTGCCAATTGATTGCCGACTGCTGTTGTCTGAATGATAGTACAGTTCACATAAAGCACCGGTCTTTTTCTCCCCTACGTTCGTAGGAGACGAACATGAAATCTGTCCGGAAGGCACTCCGCGAAGGCGACCTCGAGAAAGACACGTACGATCGACTCGTCTGTGCCGAGTGTGGCAAGCCGTTAAAGACCGAGAACGACCCGGACCAGATCAAGACCGTCCGTATCTGTCCGGACTGCGATGCGGAGTGGAAAGAGATCCGGTAACGCGTCGCTTTTCAGCGTTGCCGTTCCGGATTCGGTCGATAGCGATCGACCCGTCTCCAGCGACGGCGTTGTGTGCAGTCGAGCCGTGACGAGTCACGTTCGGTTCCGGCGACCGTCAGCGAGGTCCAGCGCCGCTGTCTCCGTTATCCCGGCGTCGGTCACACCCGCTCGAGGGCAGTCCAAACCGGCTCGAGTCCGGGGTAGCCGTCGCGACGCCAGAGTGTGAACGCGATCGCGGCGAGGACGAACTCTGCGAGGAAGTATGGATCGCCCAGCGAGTCTTGCAAGAGCGCGATGACCGAGGGGGCACCGCTCTCGTAGGCCTCGACAGGAGTGATCGGCCAGAGAAGGTGATCGGCGCTGCCGTCGACGCCCCAGAGCACTGGCAGCGCATCGACGACGCTGTGTGAGAGCGCGCCGATCGCAAAGGCGATTCCGTACTCGCCGCGGTCGTAGTGGCTGGAGATCGCGAGGACGGCGACCGAGAGCGGGACGAGTACGAGCAACGAGTGGGCGAGTGTTCGTCCCGTTGGGATGACGCCCAGATACCACGCCAGCGGCTTGTCCACGAGGTCGGGAAACTGGCTCCCGAAGACGAGGAGCAACGCCGGGATGTGTGCTGGCGGCGCGTCGAAGCGGGTTCGAGTCGCGATCGTATAACAGAGATAGGCGACGGCGACATGTCCGAGTGGCCACATACGCGTCAAACTGAGTGAGGGCGAATCATAACTGGCGTGATTGTCTCACAGACCACGGCGTCGGTCGGGTCGGTTGAGACAGACGCGATAGAAACGACGGGAGCACTGTTAACCGAGGGTGTGCGTTTCGGACGCGTCGTCACGGCGGCGGCGAGCAACCGCCCAGACGACTACCGCGACCAGCCCGGCGGCGAGCGCCGGCCAGCGGTCGCTGCTCAAGTAGAGCCCACCCGCCGGCGGCCGGTACCCAGTTAGCGGCCAGAAGACGGCGTAGGCATCCCCCGTCGGTGTCATGAGCAACACGTCGAGGACGTGGTGGGAGAAGGCTCCGATCGCAAACAGCGCGAGCGCCGGTGCTCGATACTCGGGAGCGAGCAGGAGCGAGGCGAGACAGATCACGAGGACGGTCCCACCGAGAGTGTGCAGCGGCGACCACGAGAACGGCACACCGAGAAGCGCTGTCGCGAGGCCGTCCGGAACGAAGAGTTCGATCTTGACGAAATCAGGCGAGAGCGCGCCGATCATCACGAGCGTGACGTGTGCCGGTCGAATCCACTCGTATCGAAAGGACAGCAGCGTCCCGATGATGTACCCAACCAGGACATGTGTGAGGATATCGGCCACGTTACTCACCACCGCTCGCCCGGACGTGTTGGTCGTGCTGGGTCTCGTCTCGATCTGGTTCGGGGTGTGTCGAGGTCGAGTCGGTGGTTTCCGATGCCTGCTTGGACGGAGCGACCGGCTGGCTGCTGTCGTCGGCCCGTCGTCGTGGAACGAACGCGAGTGTCGACCGGTCGAATCGCCATCCCCGGACGAACCGGCCCACGACCCAGAGCCCACCGATCGCCGAGACGACGTACATATACGCCGTCTCAGAGGGCTGGCGGGTCGTCGTCCGTTCGACGACGAGCGTCGACTCGTCCTCGAGGGTCCCGAAGGCGGCCACTCGGTCATCGACGTCCAACGGCCCAGCTGCGTTCTGGAGGCGATCGTCCGCGTCCACGAGGGTAAACCGCCCGTGCCCACTCGCTCGCGTCGCGATCACGACGGGGTCAGTGTCGACGACGAAGCCACCGAGGACGACCTGTTCGCCCACGTACGCCTCGGGTTCCGGAGTCACCTCGGTCTCGTCCGGATACTGACTCTCGAGTGGGTCAGCGGCCGTCGCTCCGACCCAGACCAGCGAGCCGACGAGGAGGGCACCGAGGACGAACACGGCGAGAACGCGACCGGACTGTCCGTACGGTTCCGACATGCGTAGTCCTCGAGGGAAACGCCGAGTCCGGGCAAATGTCTTCTGTTCTTCGCGCTGTGTTATCGGTCCCGGTCGACGGTTTCGCCAGGCCGTGTGGTCGCGCCAGTACTCAGCTTCAGTCCAGGGGTCAGACTCGAGTTGATTCCCGTCTTGACGTCGTCACCGGCAACGATGCCGAACTTTCGCCGGCCGGTCGAGACGCGGTCGCCTTTCACGGTGAATTTGATGTCCGCATCGTCGTGGCGCAGGTTCGCGACGTTCGTTCCCGCACCGAGGTTGACGTCCCGGCCGAGCACGCTGTCACCGACGTAGGAGAGGTGACTGACCGACGCACCCGGAGAGAGCACACTGTTTTTCACTTCCGCGCTGTGGCCAACTTTCGCGTCTTCGTCGACGAGCGTCGCCCCACGAATGTAGGCGTTCGGGCCGACCGTCGCACCCGACCGAATCAGTGCTGGCCCCTCGATGACAACACCGGCTTTTACCGTCGCGCCGTTCTCGACGACGACATCTCCCTCGAGTGTCGCGTCGTCGCTGACGTCGCCGTCGATCCGGCGCTCGAGGTCGCTTACTTTCCACTCGTTGGCCTCGAGGAGTTCCCACGGTCGGCCGACGTCGAGCCAGCGCTCGAGCGTGACGGGGGTGACGTCGAACTCGTCGATGACGGTCGCGAGCACGTCGGTAATCTCGTGTTCACCGCGCTCGCTCGCGGGGACCTCGAGCCACTGGCGGGCCTCGGCGGGGAAGGCATACGCGCCCGCGTTGGCGAGGTTCGTCGGCGGGTCGGCTGGCTTCTCGACGATGCCGGAAACTGAGCCGCCGTCGGTACTGAGCACACCGTAGTTGCGCGGATCGTCGACTTCGATTGCACAGACGGCCGGACACTGCTCGAACAACTGGTTGATCGCCGCTGGATCGTAGAGGTTGTCGCCGTTCAAGACGGCGAAGGGGCCCTCGATATGATCGCGGGCAGCGTTGACGGCGTCTGCCGTGCCAGCCTGTTCGGTCTGGACAGCGTACGAAACGGGGATGCCACGGTACTCTTCGCCGAAGTAGTCGCGGACGGTGTCGGCCTCGTAGCCGATGACGAGGACGACTTCGTTCGCACCGGCGTCGATCGCCGCGTCGATGGTGTGGGCGACAAGCGGCCGGTCTGCGACCGGCAGCATCGGTTTCGGAACCGAATCAGAGAGTGGTCGAATACGTGTGCCCTGGCCCGCGGCAAGGACGACTGCTTTCATGTATATGGCCCCTTCCATGAACCATCGGATAAGCGATTCGTTCGTCACCGACGTTCGGCTGTCACTGGTCGTGACAGTTCGAAATCGAAACGATATCGCGCTGATTCACCGTCGCGACCGGCCGCTACTCGAGTCCGAAAACTCGAGGCAATCGGCCGTGCAGATCGTCAGTCCTCGCTGGTCGTAATATCTGCTGACAGGCCCTGTGCCATCTCGATCTCTTTGGAGTTGTTCATCGTCCACGCCGTCCGTTCCGTGACGGCCTCGATCGCTTCGCGCGCGCTTGGGTAGCCGTTGCCGGATTTCTTCACGCCGCCGAAGGGGAGCTGTACCTCCGCGCCGATACACGGCAGGTTCGCGTACGCGAGTCCGATGTCGGCCCGGTCGCGGAAGGCGTTGAGTTGGCGGTAGTCCTCCGAGACGATCGCACCCGCAAGTCCGTACGGGGTGTCGTTGTGAATCTCGAGGGCGCGATCGATGTCGCCGTCGTACTCGAGTAAGGCGACGTGGGGGCCAAAACACTCCTCGTTCAGACAGCGCAGGTCGGGATCGTAGTCAATCTCGTAGACGAAGGGGCCAACCCAGTGACCCTCGGCGTGGCCCTCGGGGATCTCGTCGGCCTCGAGTTCGAAGCGATCGACCAACACCTCTGCGCCCTCTTGGCGAGCCAGGTCGTTGTGGCTGTGAATCTTTTCGACGTGGTCGGCCTCGATTGCCGGCCCCATGAACGTCGATTCCTCGAGCGGGTCGCCGACAGCGATATCCTCGGCGAGTTCGACGAATCGCTCTTTGAACTCGTCGTAGACGTCGGTGTGGACGATCAGGCGCTCGCTCGAGACACAGCGCTGGCCAGTCGTCTTGAAACTCGACATGATCGCCGAATGGATGGCGATGTCCAGATCGGCGTTTTCGGTGACGATAATCCCGTTTTTGCCGCCCATCTCGCAGGCAGCGAGTTTGCCGGGTTCGCCACCGACTTTGCCGGCGATTTCGTGGCCGACCTCGGCGGAACCGGTAAAGAGAACGGTGTCGACGCGGCCGTCGTCGGTGATCGCCGCGCCGGCGTCGCCGTAGCCTTGGACCATGTTGAACACGCCGTCGGGAATATCGGCGTCTTCGAACATCTCGGCGATGATCTGGCCACACCACGGCGTCTGCTCGGCGGGCTTCCAGACGACCGTGTTGCCCTCGACAAGTGCGATCGCCATATGCCAGAACGGGATCGCGACCGGGAAGTTCCACGGCGTGATACAGCCGATCACACCTCGAGGCTTGCGGCGCATATATGCGTCTTTCCCCGCGACTTCGGAGGGAACGACATCGCCGTGAGGGTGGCGGGCATTTCCAGCAGCCCACTCGACCATATGCCAGGCTTCGGTGACATCGGCCTTCCCTTCGGAGATCTCTTTGCCACACTCCTTCGAGACGATTTCGCCCAGTTCCTCGTGACGGTCTCGAAGTTCGTGATAGATCTCCCAGAGATACTCGGCGCGGTCGATGTACGACAGCGACCGCCACTCCTCGAAGGCGTTCTCGGCGGCCTCGAGTGCCGCATCGACGTCGTCCTCGGTCCCGCGCTGGAACGTCGCCAGCGTCTCGCCGGTCGCCGGATTCTCGCTTGCGAACGTCTCGGAGCCGTTCCCGTCGGTCCACTCGCCACCAATGTAGTGGCCGGATACCTGTGCCGTTGTTTGCTGGCTCATACCAAACTAAACGGCGAGTATCCTGAAAACAGTGCTGGTGATTCACACGAAATCGAGAGACCTATACAGAACACTGCCGGCGTACAGATGACGACTGACGGCCAGCGACAGTCAGAGAGAAGTGACTGTCAGCTATCGCCGATTCTCATCAGCCGCCCGCTCGAGTTCGGTCCGGAGCCCCATCGAATCGAACTCGTGGTCGGGGCGCAACCGGACGAAGTCGAGAAAACGCCGGGCAGAAAGCAGTTCGTCGGCGGTGTAGACGTCTGCAGCCGCGTCGACGGCGTGAAAAGAACCGATCCGTGGCTCGAGAACGGCCAACGCACAGGCGAGATCGTACGCTGTGGTTTCGCCGACGCGGTCATCGTGGACGCTGGTGGCGTCGATAAAATAAAACTCGTCGTCACACAGCAAGATGTTCTCCGCACGCAGGTCGCCGTGGGCCATCCCGTGATCGCGCAACGTCGCCAGCATCTCGAACAGTTCCGTCGCTCGCTCGGCGACGAGCCAGTCGGGAGCGTCGTCGAGCGTTCGAAACTCGGGCAGGTACTCGAGGACGAGGACGCCGAGCCCGTTGACTTCGAAGGCGTCGATCGGCTGTGGTGCGTTGATGCCGATCTCGCGCATCTGCTCGGTTGCCTCGTACTCGTGTTCGACCATCTCCCGTGGCGTGTCGAACCGGCCGAAAAAGCCGCCGGTGCCCGCCGACACCGCACCGACGTTGCGTCCGGTCGTCAACACGTCGTGGACGAGCGCGTTCTGTCTCGAGACGATCTTGACGAACCACTCCTCGTCGATCACACAGGGCGTCGACAGCCAGTTGTCGGCCTCGAGAAACTCGACGCGGATACACTCTCGGTCGTAGCGATCCGCCAGCGTCTGCATCACGCGCTCGAGGCGGTCCCATTCGACGGTTCCTCGTGCGAGCCGGCGGATATCCATACGTCGCATGTGAGTGCTTGGGGGTTAAATGCGTCCCGAACTGTCGCCATCGAAACGTGTCGGTCAATCAATCACTGGCCGAACACTGTGAGACAGTACGCTAATCACGATAACCACCCTCACGGGATTCGACTGGGCCCCAGAGCAGTATTGTTATCAGCGATGCAACTGAATAGTCGCCCAGTTATGGACGCGATCGACGACCTGAGTGACGCACTCGAGACGACGCGAAATTTCTTGACACCGATCCAACTCGGGATCTGGGTCAAACTCGCAATCGTCGTCTTCTTCGTGAGCTCACTCGGCATGGGTGGGCCGACGGTGCCCGGTGGAGACATCACGACGTTCGCCGACGAGCCGGGAATCGACGGAACCGAGGAGTTCGAATCGGAGTTCGGAGAGGAGTTCCCGGTTGAAGAGCTCATACTGGGGCTGCTCGTCATCGGCGCCATTGCGCTGGTGTTCTGGTTACTCTACTCGGTTATTGGCGCGATTATGGAGTTCGTCTTTATCGAGTCGTTACGCTCGAGTGAAGTCCATATCCGACGGTATTTTTCGGCAAACATCGGCAACGGGCTCCGGCTGCTCGTCTTTCAGCTGGGGGTGATACTCGTCACTGGAGCTTTGGCGAGTGCACCCGCGGCGCTCGTCTTTGTGCTGGGTGATTTCGATGCCCTCTCGGTCGGGCTGATCGGGCTGTACGCGCTGTACGGAGTCGGGCTGTTTCTCATCTACTCGGTGATCCAGCGGTTTACCAGCGCGTTCGTCGTCCCGGTTATGCTTCAGGAAGACCGCGGTGTGCTCAGCGCCTGGAGTCGGTTCTGGTCGACGTTTACGGCCAACTGGACGGAGTACGTGGTCTATCTCGTGTTAGTCTGGATCCTCTCGATCGCGATTGCGATCGCCGCCTGGTTTGTCATCGCGTTCGGTGTGCTGGCACTGCTGATCCCGTTTGCGATCCTCATCGTCCTGTTGGTCTTCCTCGGAGAGATCGGTGTGTTACTGGCGATCCCCGTCGTCCTGCTGGCAGTTGTGTGCATCCTACTGTTCATTTCGCTCGTCTGGACGCCGATCGAGACCTACTTCCAGTACTACGCGCTGTTGTTGTTGGGCGATACAAACGGCGACCTCGATCTGATCCCGGATCAGCGAGCCGCAGTGCGATCCGATGGCGGTGCCCTGACTGATCGAGACGATGGCTGGGACAGCGGCGACGGAGATGGGCAAGAGAACCGCGACCACTCTCGGAACGACGGCTGGTCGACAGACGACAGTGCCTCACGGAACGACGACTCGGACGACGAGTACGACCCATGGGATACCGACTCGAGTTCGTGGGACGACGACGACACAGATCGTGACGACAACCGGGGCTGGTAGCGACCGAACCAGCGTCGTTGGGCCAGCATGTTTCAGACAGCCATCGTGTAGGCCACGGGCTCGAGCGCACGACCGACTGCTCAGGCTGACACGATAGCCATCGATCACGACTGGGTTTGGCAGTGTGTTTATTCCGGTTGTTGGTGACAGTGCGGTATGGACACGGCAGTTCCCGACGAACACCGTATGATTCGGGAGACAGTCCGGGATTTCTGTGACACCGAAATCGAGCCGATCGCCCAGGCGATCGAAGACGAACATCGGTTTCCAGCCGAGATCTTCGACCAGCTCGCCGAACTGGATATGCTGGGTGTTCCCATCGACGAGGCATACGGTGGTCTCGGCGGTGATACGCTCATGTACGCACTCGTCGCCGAAGAGCTCGGTCGAGTCTCGGGGTCGATCGGGCTCTCCTACGTCGCGCATACGTCGCTGGGATCGAAACCGCTCGAGCTGTTCGGTACCGAAAGCCAGAAAGAACGCTGGCTGCGCCCGCTTGCGGAAGGCGAAACGCTCGGCGGCTGGGCGCTGACCGAACCGGACAGCGGCTCCGATGCGTCGGACATGGACACGAAAGCGACGAAAGACGGCGATGAGTGGGTGCTGAATGGCACCAAGCAGTTCATTACGAACGCCTCGGAAGCGGGCTCGGTACTCGTCAAGGCCGTCACCGACCCTGACGCCGGCTACGGCGGGATCTCGACGTTTATTGTCGACCCCCAAACGGATGACGGATTCGAGATCACGACGATCTGGGAGAAACTGGGGCTGAACGCCTCGCCAACCTGTGAGATTCGTCTCGAGAACGTTCGACTTCCCGAGGATCGCCTCTTGGGCGAGGAAGGCGACGGCTGGAGCCAGACGAAACAGACGCTCGACGGTGGTCGAATCTCGATCGCCGCGCTTTCGACCGGCCTTGCACAGGGGGCCTACGAGCACGCGAAGGCATACAGTATGGAGCGCGAGCAGTTCGGGCAGCCGATTTCGACGTTCGATGCCATCCGAAACAAAATCGTTGACATGCATCGCAAAACCGAGCGCGCACGGCTGCTCACACACCGTGCTGCTCACATGTACGACAACGGCGAGCCCGTTACCCGCGAGTCCGCCCTCGCGAAACTCGACGCCAGCGAGGCTGCTCGCGAGGTCGCTGAAGACGCCGTGCAAGTGCTTGGCGGCTACGGCTACACCACCGACTTCGCACCCCAGCGGTTCTATCGGGATGCCAAACTGATGGAGATTGGTGAAGGCACCAGCGAGATCCAACAGCTCGTGATTGGCCGGGAGCTCGGCCTCTCCCCGACTTAAAGCGTATGCTCGTACTCGTCATCGGCCTCGCACTCGTCGGCTTCGGTGTCGCCGGACTCCGGTATGCACCGGCCATCGTCACAGCCCAGCATCGACAGGGGATGGCACCGCTCGAGGGTGACGAAATCGACGAAACAGATCGGATTCGAGCCACGAAATGGGTTGGAGCCGTCTTCGTCATCGGTGGGCTTTCCCTCTTTGGCTACGGCATAGGGGTCGTCTGAGTGGCGTCTCGGTGGGAGTGTCTGCAGCGTCAGCTACTCGAGTGTCCCCAGGAGGCCATCGTCGTCGCTGTCGTTGGTCTCATCACTGTCATCATCACTCGAATCGTCATCGTCCGTCTCGTCATCCTCGTCAGCGTCGTCACCATCCGTCTCGTCAGCGTTGTCGCCGTCCGTCTCGTTATCTTCGTCATCCTCGTCAGCGTCGTCCAGTTCGAGGTCCGTAGCGACGCCCTCCATCAGTTCGAGAATGTTCGACTGTTCCATGCTGCGAACTTGCTGGGGATAGACACCGATGGTCACGAGCAGGTCGTCGCCTGCTTCGACGGCCTCGCTGACGTGGAGATCGACCTCGAGGGAGTGACCGTCGAACGTCGCATCGGCGCTGAACCGCGACCGGGTCGTTGTCTGCTCGAGGATCGTGATCTCTGCGGTCTCCTCGTTCGTGATGTTGCTGATATCGTCGTAGTTGTCCTCGACGAGTGCAACGAGTTCTTCGGCATCCATCTCCTCGACGGGATTGAAGTTTCGGCCTGCAGCCCCAATCTGTGGCGTCGTCAACACCATGAAAACGGCACCGCGCTGGCGACCAAGTGGCCCCATGTCGACCGCCTTCTCGTGTTCGGTGAGATAGTTCGTGACGGCGATCGTCTCCGAGGCGGCTCCAACACCGACGTCTTCTTCGACGGTAACCGTCTCGATCTCGGTCTGGTCGTACCCCGTCTCCGACCGAACGCTCGCATCGACGCCGGCCGGCGACGACTCGTGAACGTCCATACCGAGGGAGCCCAGACAGCCCGCAAGCGCCGTGAGTCCGAGGCCACCAAGGCCACCGAGCACTGCTCTTCGATTCATTTCCGAGTGAATCTCTCTTGTGTTCGTAAATGGTTGTTGCTTCTCTAAGAGAGTGTTCGGCGACGATCCATCACTTCGCTGTCGTCTTCGAACGATGTCGAGGGGTTAGCGTCGGAACAGGCCAAGAATTCCCGACCCGACTGACGGCCCGGGATGGCGATCTGTCCGTCGGCGGTGCACTCGAGTCAGATGCAACACCGTCACGTACCCGACAGCGCCAAGCACGATGGCGACGACGGCGTTTCCAAGAAGGAGTTGCTGAATCCCAACCCACGCAAACTCGGTCGTTGTCGCATCCCGTGAGCGAACCGAGTTCGAACCCAGTAAAAACGCGCCGACCTGGAAACTCGCGAGGTAGACCGCTGGCTTGACAAACGGGTTGAGGACGATGACGGAGGCGAAAATCGCTGGCTTGCTGATCCACGACCACAGCGAAATGAAGACGAAAAACAGGCCGATACCGACGCCACCGGTTGGCAGTGCGGTGACGAAAATGCCAACAGCGAAGCTCGCAGCGATCTGCCGTGGCGTCCGTTCCTCACGAAACGCAGCGAGGAGTTTCCGGCGAATTCGGTCGCGATACCGAGCGAGACGTTCCCCTACAGTCACTCTATCTGTGGGTTGCCAGCAATCGGCAAAAGGATATCGAGTTCGGAGATGAATAGTTACGCAACAAGAGTGTTGCCGTCTCAAACGAGGCGCTGTCAGCGACGTCGTACCGACGTGTCAGGGGAACGAGCCGGCTTCCTCGAAGGCATTGGCGACGCGACCGATCGCAACCACATACGCCGCGGTCCGTGGGTTGTCGAGATCGTGTGCCTCGAGCGTCTCGACGAGAGCATCGAAGGCGTCAACGATGAGTTCCTCGAGTTCCGCGTTGACTCGCTCTTCGGTCCAGTGGAACCGCTGGCGGTTCTGAACCCACTCGAAGTAGCTCACCGTCACCCCACCAGCGTTGGCGAGGATGTCCGGAATCACGAAGACGTCTTTGTCCTCGAGGATGGCGTCGGCTTCGGGGGTCAGTGGCCCGTTTGCAGCCTCGGAGATAACGTCTGCCGTGACTTCCTCGGCGAGGTCGGCATCGATCGCGTTCTCGAGGGCAGCGGGAATCAGCAGGTCGACATCCATCGTCAGAATGTCCTCGTTCGTCACTTCCGTTTCACACTCCTCGTAGCCGAGGATGCTACCGGTCTCGTTTTTGTGGTCTTTGGCCGCAACCGGGTCAAACCCGTCCGGGTTGTAGATCCCGCCACTCGAGTCACTGGCTGCGACGACAGTTGCCCCCATCTCGTCGATCAGTTTGGCGGCGATCCAGCCGGCGTTGCCGTAGCCCTGCACAGCGACGGTTGCGCCCTCGAGATCCTTGCCGAGATAGTCGAAGGCTTCGCGGGCAGCGATCACTGTCGAGCGGCCGGTTGCCTCGACGCGGCCTTCACTGCCACCGCTGGCGATGTTTTTACCCGTGATGACACCAGGCTCAGTGGTGTTTTCGAGTGTTTCATACGTGTCTTTGATCCAGTTCATCTCCCGCTGGCCCGTGTTCACGTCGGGTGCGGGAATGTCGCGGTCCACGCCGATCATCGGGCGCAGTTCCTTCGCGAAGGCACGAGTGACGCGCTCGAGTTCGGCCTCGGAGTACTCATCAGGGTCGATGATGATTCCACCTTTGCCGCCACCGTAGGGGATGCCGACGGTCGCACACTTGTAGACCATCCAGCCCGACAGCGCCTTCACTTCGTCACGGGAAACCTGTGGGTGGTAGCGAATGCCGCCCTTGTACGGTCCGCGATCGCCGTTGAACTGCGAGCGGAACGCCTTGAATCGCTCGAGGTTGCCGTCGTCACGCTCGATCGTGAGGTTCGTCTCGAGAACTCGCTCCGGATGTTTGAGCCGCTCGATCACGTCGTCGCCGACGTCGAGATGAACAGCGGCCTCGTCGATCTGAGACTGGAGACTTTCAAACGGGTTTGCTTCGCCAGACATTGAGTATGCCTTCCAAGGAAACCAAAATAAACGTGACGAATGCTATTCATAGTGCATAATATTCAATATAAGGTATTCAGAGGCAATTATATTTTTCCGAACTGTCGACGTCGATTCGGGTGGGAACACGGCATTAATCGCTGGCCTCAGTGATCACTCTCAGGCCACGTCTCGGCTGCAACGGCCCGTGAGCGGATTCGTTTGGCCTGTGCGATCAACGGCGCATCGATCATCTCGCCATCGACTTCGAAGACGCCTCGACCCTCGGCATCCGCAGTCCGCTTGGCCTCGAGAACCTTTTGGGCCCACTCGAGATCGTCTGCCGACGGTGTAAACGCCGCATTGATCGGGTCGACCTGCGCGGGATGGATCGCCAGTTTGCCGTCGTAGCCGAGCTGGACCGAAAACGCCGTATCCTCACGCAGTTGTGCTTCGTCGCCGAAATCAGTGACGAGGGTGTCGATAGCCGCACACTCGTGTGCAGCAGCAGCGAGGACGACACGTTCGCGCGCGTAGAGGACTTCAGTTCCCTCATCTGTACGGGTCGCACCGAGATCCGCCGAAAGATCCTCTGCACCGAAAACGAGCGCATCAGTCGCCTGAACGGCCGCAATCTCCGGTGCAGCGAGGACGCCCGCAGCGCTCTCGATTAGCGCAAACACGGGGAGTGAGACGTCATAACTTGCGAGTTCGTCCACAAGTCCCTGCACGTCCCCCGGCGAGTCGACTTTCGGCAACATTACGCTATCGAGCCGAACGTCGCCATCGACATCCTGCAACAGCGCCTCGAGGTCGGCCGCCACAGCTGACTCGGTCGCGTTGACGCGGACACAGACCTCACAGTCCGGATCGAACGCCGGGTCGGCGAGAACCGTTCGAACAGTCTCACGTGCATCGGCTTTCTGTCCGGGCGCAACTGCATCCTCGAGATCGAAAACGATCACATCCGCCCCTGCAGTGGGCGACTTGCGCATCATCTCCGGACGATCCCCTGGCGTGAACAGAATGCTTCTCCGTCCCATACATCATGTCTGTGAGCCATTACTATATACTGTTGGACGGACCAAGTGACCGAGTTTCGAGGCAGACGCCGCTGTCGCCATGTCGACGCCTCAAGCTGGTCAGAACGGAGGCGTGGACGGGCACCCCTCGTTCAGAGTGAAAAATGGTTCGGTCTGCGTTGGCCAATATAAGCGACCAGCTGGGCAACGTCGAGTCGGTCGTGTACTGTGGCTCGAGTCAGAACGCTGGAACGGAGAGACCCGTCGTTCAGAGTGAAATCGGATCACGGGTCCTCCCTTCGGTTGCAGAGCAGAGCGGTGGCGTGGACACCGCAGGGTAAGCCTCGAGCTACTCGCCCTGTCCAGCCTGTCGAATAACGCAAGACCCCCACCCCCTATTCAGAGTGAAAACAGAGTACACGTGGGTTGGGGGGCGGCGAACCGTGTGTGGAGATGATATTTGCTACAGATTGGTTGTGAAAATAAGACTGACTGCAGTTGGAGGATGAAATTGCCTATATCGTAAGATATAATCGTACTATACTAGCTAGGTAGGTAGTTCTAGAATAAGAATGAATGAGCTAGCGATCTAACAAGCAAAACGTGGCGTCGTCGTCAGTGACTCGTCCGAAGTGGGCTGTCTCCACTGCTTCCGGCTCTATCATGTCAGACGACGACGTTAGCTCATCATCCGACACTGCTCTGGACCATCAGCTTCCACCACCATCTTCTTCGGACCCTCCCCCCACCGTCGTTCGCACTTTCACTCTGAATGAGGGGTGTGGGGGTCCGACACGAGCGTTCCACAAAGCGTGCACTACAGTCTGCATCCGGGGACTCTGTAGGGAAATCGAAGACAGCCGAAACATTACGTCTTAAAACGTCTACCTGATCGTTATCAGTCTGAACTACCTTCCATAGTTTTATTATGTATGTCTCCAAGAACGGAGACATGGCTGAACAGGCAGGGGACCCGCTTTTCCAATCTCACGATCCGATCTTTGATCGGAAGGAACTCCTCCACGTCGGTCACGTTCCCGACGAAGACCGGATTGTCGGCCGGGACGACGAGATCCAGTCCGTCGCCGCCGAAGTCGGTGCGATCACGCGAGGCGATCCACCCAACAACGTGATGATCTACGGGAAGACCGGTACTGGAAAGAGTCTCATCTCTCGACACGTCGCCACTCGAGCACAGACGGCCGCTCGAGACAACGAGATTGACTGTGGCGTGCTCTATGTCGATTGTTCCGAAGCGAACACGGAAACGCGCGCGACGCGCCAGCTCGCGTTGAGTCTGAAAGATCAGACTGGCTATCAGGAGAACATTCCGCTACGAGGTGTCGGGACGATGGAGTACTACCAGCATATCTGGGGAATCCTCGAGGACTTTTTTGACGCCATTATCGTCATCCTCGATGAGATTGACAAACTGGACAACAGTAATATTCTGATGCAACTCTCACGGGCGCGTGAAGCCCAGAAGACGGACGCTTACATCGGCGTGATCGGCATCAGCAACAAGGTCAAGTATCGGGAGACGCTCGACGAACGCATCGACAGCAGCTTCGGCCACCGAGAGCTGTTCTTCCATCCGTACGATGCCTCACAGCTCCGGGAGATTATGCGAAATCGCGAAGATGCGTTTCAGCCCGAGGTCTTAGAAGGCGGGACGATCGAACTCTGTGCGGCACTCGCTGCAAAAAAGCATGGTGACGCCAGAAAGGCGATCGAGATCCTCAAAGAGGCCGGCGAACTCGCTCGTCGCACTGGCTCGGAAACCGTCTCAGAGAGCCACATCCAGCAGGCCCAGGAGGTCGCCGAGATCAATCGAATCGAAGAGCTCACCAGCGGGGCGACTGTCCACGCAAAACTCGCCCTCTATGCGCTGGCAAGTCGGATCATTACCGGCGACCGCGAGACCCACAAGACACGGGAGATCTACGAGCGATACGTCGGGATCTGCAACATGGTCACGACCGATCCGATCACTGAAAACGGGCTGTATCGGCAGCTCAAAGAGCAGGCCTTCCTTGGCGTTATCGAGTCGGAAAAAACCGGTGGAGGCCGCTCTCAGGGGAGTTATCTCTTACATCGCCTCGTCACTGACCCGAAACACATTATCAAAGCAGTCCGCCGGGACGACTCACTCAAGGAGCTTCCGACGTACGACCAACTCACCGAGACTGGATCCGCAACGAACAACCGCGACGTCGATCTCTCCTCGTTTTCCTGACCGGCCGACCGGGAACAGGCACGTCTCTCGAACGTCGGCTGACTCGTGGTGTCGTTTCAGTCTGAACGAGGGGTGTGGGCGTCGTTTTGCTACACCGAGATCGAACTGCTCGTCTCGCGACTATGGCCAGAGCCCACGCACGTCGTGTGCATCGGCGATCCGTGACAGCGCCACGATGTACGTCGCATCGCGCCAGGTGACGTCGCGAGCGTCGTACTCCTCGCGGATGGCGTTCCACGCCTGGAGCATCTCGTCTTCGAGTTCCTCATGGACACGCTCGAGGCTCCATTTGCGACGGTTGATGTCCTGGAGCCACTCGAAGTAGCTCACCGTCACGCCACCGGCGTTGGCGATGATGTCGGGGATGACTGGGATTTCTCGTTCTTCGAAGATCTGGTCGGCCGTCGACGTCGTTGGTCCGTTTGCACCTTCGACGATCAGGTTCGCACTGACGTCGCGTGCGTTCTCGGCGGTTAGGACGTTGCCGATCGCGGCCGGAATGAGGACGTCGACGTCGAGCTCGAGTAGTTCGTCGTTCGACAGCGTTTCGGGGGCGTCGTAACCCGAGACCATGCCTGGGGTTTCGTCGTGGTCTTCGACGTCGGTCGTGTCGAGGCCGTCGGGATCATAGATCGCGCCATCAATATCGGAGACGGCGACGATCGAGGCCCCGAGGTTATCGAGATAGCGGGCCGCGTTGGCACCGACGCTCCCGAACCCTTGGACGGCGACAGTGGTGTCTTCCATGTCCCAGTCGTAGTACTCAATCGCCTCTCGAGCGACGATGCCGACGCTCCGACCGGGTGCTCGCTCTCGGCCGTAGGAGCCGCCGACGACTGGCGGCTTGCCAGTGACGACACCGGGCTCGGTCTCGCCCTGTTGCATCGAGTAGGCGTCCATGAACCACGCCATCTCCTGGGGACCGGTCCCCATGTCCGGCGCGGGAATGTCTTTCATCGGGCCGATCACGGGGCGGAGTTCCTCCGCAAGCCGTCGGGTGAGCCGCTCGGTTTCGTCCTTGCTGAGCTCTTTCGGGTCGACAACGACGCCACCTTTCGCACCACCGAATGGAAGGTCCATCACAGCACACTTCCAGGTCATCCACATCGAAAGACCGACACACTCCTCTTCGGTTACGCCAGGATGGTAGCGCAGGCCGCCTTTGTACGGCCCACGGACGCTGTCGTGGTGGGCACGATATCCGGTAAACATCTCACGGCTTCCGTCATCGCGCTCGAGTGGGATCGTCACGCGGTAGACGCTCGTCGGATGTCGAAGTCGCTCGACGATTCCCTCGTCGACGTCGAGATGGGCAGCTGCGCGCTCGAGTTGGCGACGGGCTGTTTCAACGGCACTCTCCGGTTCCGGCTCCGATGTGGGCTCAGTTGTTGTCATAGTATTGCCGTAGAGATTCCGCCCGAAGCGAGGGTCACGGTAGCCCTCTGCTGACAGCCGCTTCGAACGCGACGACTGTCTCGGGTACTGGGAAGCTGTTTTCCCGCGGCAGAGATAATGTTTGCTACTTCATTCGAGTTCGTGCAATATTTGCACACCACACTCTCTCGGCATGGTATTATGCAATAATTTCGAGTTGGCACTGCACGACAAATGGAGGATGTCGAACGTTCGAACCGAGTTGGCGACTCCCCGCGAGCGAGCAGTATGCTTTTGCCGTCGCTGTGTGACCTCGAGCGTATGAGTGGACTGGAAACCGACGGCGACCTCGAATGGCTGTCTCTGGATGCCGACGAGTCGGTCCGCTGGGCTGGCGGGCCGGATCTGCGGACGGTTGCACCGACGGCGTTGTTACTCGCGTTGCCTGTGCTTGCACTCGCAGTCGTCCCGTTCAATACGGTTGCCGGACTGGCACTCGTCGCAGTGCTCGGAGCGGTGACGGTTCCGATCGTCGGCTGGGCTGTCCTCTGGATTCGGAGCACGGACTACGTCGTGACCACATCCGGTCTGTACGAGAAACGCGGCGTGTTCTCGCGGGATGTCAAGCGGATCGACTTCGAGAAGGTCCAGAACACCTCCTACAGCCAGAGTGCACTCGGTACGCATTTTGGCTATGGCCACGTCGAAATCAGCTCCGCCGGCGGCGCGGGTGTCGAAATGCGGTTTCGATCCGTTCCGGAGCCACGAGCGGTCCAGCAGCTGATCAGCAGTCACGTCTCCCGCGGGCAGGCCACCGACCGCTCTAAGACGGCCAACGCAACCGATGCGGTCCTCGAGGAGATCCTCGTCGAGTTGCGAGCAATCCGGACGGCACTCGAGGACGGCGCTGGCGATTCGGAGTCCGTCGAGACGCGCTCGAGCACACAGTCGGACGATAGTGTCCCTCTCGAACACGAGTCGGCTGACACCGATTCGTGAGAGGCGGTCAACAGCTGAGTCGAAGTCGGATTCGGTCAGCGGACCTCGATGCTGCCGCGCATACTGGTCTCGTGGGGTGCACAGGCGTACGTGCTTATCTCCGATGTCGCGACGAACTCGAGCCACTGGTCTGGCCCTGGTTCATCGACTAACGGCGTTTCGTACCCATCGACGACGTCGTCGGTCTCGGTTCGGAGTTCGATATTATGCAGTTGACCGTCGCCCGTCGACCAGCCAATCTCGTACGGTTCGCCCGCTTCGAGGACGAGTGTGGGGTTGACCAGCCCCTCGATTGCTGACGGTTCGACGCCTTCCCAGCCAGCGGTCTGCCCATCCAGAGCGATCCGTGTCCCGGGCTCGATGGTGACATCCGGGTTGCCGACTGGCAGGAGGTCGTCGACCCACGATGGCTCTGCCACGGCTGTCGCTCCAAACCCGCCGAACTCGACGTTGATCTCGAGTTCGACCTCCATGTCGTCCATGCCATCCGTCTCTGCCGTCACAGTACCTGTCTGTCTCGTCTGATACTCGTGAATCCGTCCGTCTTCGTCGACGAGAACGGTGCCGGAACCCTCGAACTGTCTCTCCGTATCGCCTCCGAAGGCAGTTTGGATCTGTGCTCCCGACACACTGAACTCGTGGACTGGTCCCGCATCGGTCGACTGTGTCCCGTGGTAGTCATCGATTGCCTCGAGCATCCAGACCTCGAGTGCCTCGAGTGCGTCGTCGATGACGTCGTCGGCGGTTAGCCGACCAACAGTGTCGCCATCGCTGGCGGCTCCACGATCGCCATCGATGTAGATCGCCTGCTCCGTACCCGATCCGTCGTACCCCTCGCGGCTCGTCCGTTTGACACGCTCGGCAGAAGGTTCGGCATGGATCGTCGACGACGCGGCTCGGACGTTCTGATCTCCGTCGCCCCTGGTCGTTCGTTGCCACTCGTGCTCGCTGTGGAACGAGGCCGCTGCAACCTCGCTTCTGTGGGCCTCGAGAAGTGTCTCCGGCGCTTCGACGCCGGTCGAACTCAGCCCGGGTGGAAACTCGAGGTCGGGGGCCTCGCTACTACCGTTGTCTTCGGCGATATCAGCGCCATCGTCAAGACAGCCGGCCAGCCCGAGGACACCAACTGAACTTACATACAGCCAGCGTCGTCTGGTCGTGGTCCGCGTTCGTGTCATATTCCATGAGACTATATTGTAGTAACAAAAACACTGCGTCTCGGTATCTCGGCCGATCAGATCGCCGTCGAGATCATATAGACGTTGATACAGACGGCCGCTGTCCAGGGGAGCGCAAGCCCTGCGGGAACGATCGGTCGGTAGGCTGGAGGGAGCATCGGCCGACAGATCAGTCCGATAGCGACTGCGATGCCTTTGAGCGCGAGCATGCCAGCCAGCCCGTAGCCTTCGATTGCACTCCTGGCGACCGGGTTCGATTCGGCCAGTCCGAGGTGTAGACCGACGAACGTCGTCACGATGTCACCGACCAGCGATAGCGCGACGAGGACCCACAGAAGTCGCTCGAGGACGGCTGGAGAGAGGTCACGAAGCAGTTCGGTGTGGAGAGAGGCCCCGCTGAAACTCATAAACTCCCCGCCGGAGTCGAACCGGTCGTTACGTCACCGTCGGGAGTGGTGTCCGCAGACGACGGTTCCACCACTCGCGGTATTGTTATGTCAGGCGTAGCGTCTCACCACCTCTCGTAACACGTTGGTAACCACCGTGGAATCTCCTCGAAGGGGCGTGGCTGATCCGGCTGAAAACGACGGCCTCGAGAGCGTCAGTATCTGATTTCGATCGGTAGTGGGTGATAAATCGGGTGCGAACAGCGGAGTAACGGGGATGGCCTCGACCGGCCCCAATCGAGGCTGTGGCCATGACGGCTGTCGGGACAGGGCTAGCCGACCGGCGGGTTGTAACGACCTGTTCGCAAAACCTGACGCTCCCCATCACAGCTGATTACCACCTGCCGCTTAGCGGATTCGTATCCTCCACGTGATATATAACGCGTGGCACCTGCAGGCACAATGGCTTTGCTCGATTTCGTCTTCGTATCTGACAGCTGTAGGCGCTCCCGTGTCCGTGGTCCGTCGCTGGACGATACGGGTGAACACACCGTTATAAACCACTCTCGCGGTATGGAAGACACACACACCGAGCATCTCGTTTCCCGGCTCGCGACGATTCGTGACCGGCTCGAGGCGGGCATGGACCGTCGCGAATTCCTTCGGACCCTCGTTACTGGCGGCTACGCACTCGGTGTTGCCCAGTTTCTCGGTGTCGACGATTTCCTTGCAGCTGATGACGGCGAGGTTCCAATCGTTACCGCACTCGTCAGGTCCGACCCCGACGACCCGTGGTCACTCGAGGAGCGGACGCGGGACGTCCCCGCGTCGTGGTATGCATCTGTTACGAAGGCCTTCGAACTGAACGACCTGCTGGCGCGAACAGCATTTACTGGCTATCTCGGGAGTGCAGTCGTTCCCGGATCGTACGAGCGTGGGACTGCATCCGTCTCTGTCGGTATCTCGAGTGGTCTCGATTCGTTCCGAGACACGTTCGATGGACTGGTCGACGACGTCTCACTTGATATCGAGACGATCGTCGATATCGACGGCATCGAAGACGGACACGAGGGCTTCGAGCCGCGGTTTATCGACTCGACCTCGAATGGGGATATTCCGAGCGGCATCGCCTGTGAAACACCGGGGAGCATTGCGACGCTCGGCCCTGTTCTGTACGATCCGGACACCCGACAGGAGTTTTTCGTGACGGCCGAACACGCGTTCGAGGACGGAGCCGATCCGGACAGTGATCGACTCTCACTGCCGGTCGATGGAGCCGACACTGTCGAACTGGGAGCCGTCGAGCGCGCTCATCCGGTCGAGGATATCGTCGCTGTCACCCCCGGAAACCAATTCAGACCCTCGAACATGATCGACACACCCTCACCGGCTCGCGTCCGTGGTCAGCTCACCCGACTCGGACTTGCTGATCTCATCGCTCGTGGCGAAGATCTCGAGAAGGTCGGTGCCATGACTGGGCATACGACCGGGACGATTCAGGGTATCGACGCGGTTACCTGCTTTACCGACGAGTTCTGTCGACGCGGTCAGATTCGCTGGGGTGGCGAAATGGATCTGACTGACGGCGACAGCGGATCGGTGAGCTATCATAACGACCCCGAGGGTGCTGACGAGGACGTCCTCGTTGCAGGCTTCAACAATGCCCGTACGTGGTGGCCAGGACAGAGCTACGTCTGGGGAATTGGTGCCTACAAACTGACTGAAACCTACGGCTATCACTTCTAACTCATGGACGACGACCACGATCCAACACACGACGGCACCACCAACTGCGACCTGAATCAGCGTCGTCCGTTCCGACCTGCCAGATACTCGACCGTCACGCCAATGTTCGTTCACCGACCACACCGCGGACAACCACCACGCCGATGAGTTCCGATACTGCTGACAGCCCCGGCCGGGCTGGCGGCACGATAAAATCGGTTGCAAACACCACTGCCCGACTCGCGATCGACCTGCTCGTCATTACCGGCTGGGTCATGCTTCTGACGCTGTTCTTTCTGCAGAACGCGTGGCCACGGTGGGCGTTTTACGCACTGCTCCTCCTCGGGATCGGTGTCTACGTCACCGTAACCGCAGCATGGCGCACCAGCGATTCCGACGAACCGACTGCCTAGAGTAACAACTGAACCGACTGACACACGCATTGTACTGTCCGCAGTTCTCGCTCGAGAAGAAAACTCGACGACGAAACGATGTCACCGATGCCGACAGTGCCTGCAGGATCGTCGACGACGCGATTAGGACAGGCAACGACCGCCGGCGTACAAGAGGAAGCCGTCGTCGGCCGTCTCGTCGACGTGCTTAGGGGTGAGATTGTGATAAGCCGCAAGCAGTGCCCCATCGACGACCGCGCCGACCTGATCAATCATTTCGTCGAGCGCATCCGCGTACAGGTCGAACCCCGGCGGCCTCGAGGCGGCGATGAACCTCTGTATCGCTTACGCGAGTGCGGCCTCGAGGCGGCGATGAACCTCTGTATCGCTTACGCGAGTGCGGCCTCGAGGCGGTCGATCAGGCTCGTGTTACCGACGTGGACCGGCACGCGCTGGTGAAGGTCGGTCGCCTCGACCTCGAGGATCGAGTACTCGCCGTTCGAGGAGCGGCCACCGGCAGCCTCGATGACGTAGCCGATCGGGTTCCCCTCGAACTGCAAGCGGAGTTTCCCGTTGGGGCTGTCCTCGAGGGCGGGGTAGGCGAAGATACCGCCGTAGGTGAGGACCTGGTTGACGTCGCCGATCATCGCACCGCCGTAGCGGAGCTTGTGTTGTGGGTTTGCCTCGACTTCGCGGACGTACGCCTCGAAGTCAGCGGGCCAGTCGGGGACGCGCCCGCCGAAACCGTAGGTGATCGGATCGTCGGGGAGGGTCACGTCGTGCTCGACGACTGTCCGCTCACCTCCGGTGAGTTCGTACTTCGTGACCGTCCCGTCACGGGCATACACCATCGTCGTGATCGGGCCGTAGAGCACGTATCCCGCTGCAACGAGGGCAGTACCCGGGGCGGGGAGTGGCTCGTCGTAGATGCCAAACACCGTCCCCATCGTGTTGTTCGACTTGAGGTTCGAGGAGCCATCGAGTGGATCGACGGCCACGGAGAGCCCGTCGTCATCACAGTCGATGATCTCCGCGCGCTCCTCGCTTGCGTACTGGGAAACGCCGTCGATCGACGACAGTCGCTCTGCGAGTAAGTCGTCAGCCCAGACGTCCGCCTCGGCCTGGGTCTCACCGCTGGGGTTTTCTTCGTCAGCTTTCCCCCGTCGACCGACCAGTCCCTGTCGGATCTCGGTCGCCGAGCGGCTGATCGTCGCGACGATGTCCTCGACTGGGTCGGACACCGTCATTCCTCGAGTGCGGCGTCGGCGGTTTCGCCCTCGTAGATGACCTTCTCCAGCGCGTCGAGCAGCTGGGTCGGGTCCTCGCGCTGCCAGACGTTACGACCGACGGCGAGTCCGCTCGCACCGGCGTCCATCACGGCCTCGACCGTCGAGAGGAACTCGTAGTCGGAGGTCTTCGAGCCGCCGCTCATGACGACTTTCATGTCACCGGCAGATTTGACGGCGTGGGCCATCGCCTCCTTGCTGCCGGGGTATTTCACTTTCGCGATATCGGCACCGATCTCGAGGGCGATACGGGTCGCATAGGAGATGGTGCTTGGCTTGGTGTCGTTTTTCAGCCCCTGTCCGCGTGGGTACGACCACATGACCATCGGGAGGTCGTACTCGCGGCCCTTCTCTTGGGCGTCACGGAACTCCTCGTACATTTCGACTTCGTTGTTCGAACCGCTGTAGACGGTAAAGCCGAGCGCGTCGGCACCGAGCTCGGCGGCGTAATCAACCGAGCAGTTGACCGGCGAGTCGGGCTCGCCCATCCAGAGGTTCGACGTGCCGTTGAGTTTGAGCAGGAGGTTGACGTCGTCCTCGTAGCTGGGATAATAGCCCTCAGCGACCCCTTTCTGGACGGCCATCGCGGTGACGGCGTCGTGCGTCGCCGTCTCGAAGACCGTCGATGGGTCGAGTTTTTCCGGTACTTCCTTGAAGTCGACCGGACCGTGTTCTAACCCGTGGTCCATCGCGAGAATCAGTGACTTGCCGTCGCGAACGATCGGAGAGTCGTCGATCGGAATCATCTGTTAGTCGGTCCAACTGGCCGCTATAAATCTTTGATGGTCCGCGTTACCGGAATTACGTACAATAGTAGTAGTAAACACCGTCTCTGACCGGAAACAGGACAACGGTTCGCAAACGGAGAGACGGGGATTGGCCGCCTCGAGCCACGGAGGAAAAGGCCCATTAGTCAGCCAACACATCACTCATGTATGGGACTTGGCAGCACTGCAAAGAAGATTCAGGGCCTTTCCGACCGTGCCGAAGCGATGTACAAGCAGGTACAGCAACTCCAGCAACGGATCATTGGACTGGAAGAAGAGATGGATGACACCCACGAGACGGTCAAGCGTCTCGATCATCAACTCACCGAACAACGAGCACTCCTGCTTGCGATCGCTGCAGAACAGGGGCTTGACGGTGAGGAAATCCTCGCAGAAGCAGCGATCGACGAAGCCGAACTCGAGGCCGCTGAGACCGACAGCGACGCGACAGAGTCAACCGACACGATCACGGAAGCCGACGCGAGCGACACACCGTCTAAGTAGCGTTCTCCGCTACATTTCCTCGGACAGTACCCCAGTATACGCTCCTCTCGGTTCGCCAGCAACCGGCTCCAAACACGGTGGGCCCACGATGTGGGCGCGCTGTTATGCCTGTAACCGCGACGGATAGCCGTTATCGCCGGTGCTCAGTATGAATCAGTGTCATGTCACTCGTCCGTCTCGGCGGTTGGCACCGAAACGCTTGTTAGATCGACAGGCCAGCCGTCCGAATCTGTGGCTCGTCGCCATCGCTGGCTTTCTCGAGTTCGATAGAGGCGTCAAACAGCTGTTTGAGCGTGTTCATCGTCTGGGCATCGTGAGACGTCGAGTCGATGATGTAGACACCCATCGCGTCCGCACTCTGGATTCGGCCGGTAAAAACGTGGAGAAACCGAAAGACGGTCTGGAGATCCGAGTACATGAGCAGCGTCGATACGGAGTAGAGCAACACGCGGTTTTCGGTCACGCCACGCTCCTCGTAAAAGTCCTGTAAAAACTCCGAGAGATTGATTCCGATTCCCGTCATATCGACCGGTGAGGAGGCGTACTTGACTCGCGGATCGTCGTCGACGGATCCAATACCGCGCTGTTTAGTAACACAGTCGACGACGCCGAGATCTGGATCAGTACCTGGACTAATCGAGTCGGCAAACGACTTGAGAACCTTGTCGGCACTGTCTTTGGTCGTCACGATGATCGACCCATCACCGCGGTCGGCACCGCTTGCGAGGATATCGAACGCGATCTGTCGCTTCCCCGTTAGCGGCGGACCCGCGATGAGTAGATTCGTCCCGGGCTCGATTTCGGCGTCCGGTAGGACGTCTGCGAGGTCATACATACCAGATACTCACATCCATCCGCAGCCGTACTGGTGTATCACTGTGTGCGCTGGCTACTTCGGTGTGTGGTATGAAAATACCGAATCTAGCTTATATTACTTTTGATTAGA
The DNA here is from genome assembly GCF_041821125.1 of Natronorubrum sp. A-ect3. NCBI lineage: Archaea > Methanobacteriati > Methanobacteriota > Halobacteria > Halobacteriales > Natrialbaceae > Natronorubrum > Natronorubrum sp. A-ect3. The sequence continues at coordinate 385,405 of NZ_JBGUBB010000001.1, forward strand.
CGACTATTGTCAACACTGCTTTCCGATATCACGGGCATTCAGGTTCGAAACTACTCTCGAGTCAGTTCACCCGCCTGTTGGGATCGTCACCGCTGCCCGCCCAACAATAAACGCCAGTGCAGCGAGGAACATCCCGTACTTGAGGTGTGACTGTCCAGCCGTCGGATCGTCGAAACTCTCGACGGCCGCATAGAGCATCACCGCGTCCGCCGGCACCACCACCAGCAGGTACATGATTCCGAAATACTCGAGGAGATACGGAATCGGGCTCGCGATCACAGCCACGATGAGCAAGCCAGTCGCGATCTGGAGCGCACGCCGTTCGCCGATTGCGATGGGAAGCGTGTTCAACCCCTCCTCGCGGTCGCCAGCGATGTCCTCGACGTCCTTGATAATCTCTCGAGTCAGTGTCGCAATCGCCGAGAGGACGAACAACACCACGGCAGGGCCCATGTTGCCCACCGCCGCCGCGCCGAAGAGAAACGTGCTTCCGACGAGGTAGGCGACCAGTGCGTTCCCCAGCCCGGGCAGTCCTTTGAAGAACTCGGTGTACGCGACCAGCGCAAGCAGATTGATCGCTGCGATGGCGATCGCAGCCGCCGGCAGCGTGATCGCGAGCCCGACAGCGCCACCGAACAAGACGAGGCTAAAACCGAGCGCACCCCGTGGGCTCACGGCTCCCCGAGGGATCGCTCTCCCTGGTTGGTTGATTCGGTCGATTTCCCGATCGAAGTAGTCGTTGATCGCGTTTCCGGCCCCAACTGCAAACCCCGTTGCCGCGATCGCCGCTGTCACCGACAGTGGCTCGGCGGCGACACCACCGGCGACGAACGCGCCGATAAACGTCAACACGCTCGCTGCAACCACGTTTATCGGCCGCGTCAACTCGAGCAGCCCACGAATCGTCTCACCCGCTGTCATGGACGAAACTGCTCAGTCGGACTGGTTAAACGGTACGATCCGCTCTCAGCGGTCGTCGCTGTCACTCAATTCGATTGCACGCGCGGGGTAAAACAGTGTGATGCCGGCGAGCCTACCGCCACTCCTCGAGATCACACAGCGTCTCGGCGTCGACTGAGAGCCACTTACAGACCCGTTCGTCGCCAGTCGCATCGGCGGGAACGGCAGTCCAGACCTCGTTCTCGTCATCAGTGAGCAACTCGAGCGGTGCATCTGCAGACCAACCGTCGTCTGGGATCGGGGCCTCGTTCACCGTCATTGACAGCTGACTGTTGCCCACACAGCGTAAATACCCCGTGCGGTAATTTTCACCGATTGAGAAGTAGAATGCTGTCTCGAGCGCTCGAGAGGAGTGTGGTGTGCTGGTCGATGTCGAAACCGTCACGAATCGAGTGACTTATACGGGACCGCCGGAAAATAGGTGGTAAGGGCGCTTAGCTCAGTCTGGACAGAGTACTTGGCTTCGGACCAAGCTGTCGTGGGTTCAAATCCTGCAGCGCCCATTCGCAACCGGCTCGATTCTCGACTCATACTACTTCCCCCGTAGAGCTTTCGTTGTCCGTCTTTTCGGCACTTTCGTCCATTTCACAGACGGGAGTAGAATCTGATCCTAACGGGCAACGGATTGTGTCTCCGTTCCGTCACGCGATTCTCGTCACAAACTGGGGGTGGTCGGCGTGACGGTCTCGCTCCAGTCGCCGACCGCTGACTTGAGTTGTCGTCACTGTGGCGCCCACGTTTCTGATCGGTTCAGTCGCGTGTTCGGTGATGACGATCGCGTCCACCGCTGTTCTAAATGCGATACCTACGCGCGACTGAGCCGTGGCTCGGCTGCTGGTGTAGATGTCGGGATTCCAGATCCGGAGAGCGATGAGCCAGGGGTTCTCAAGAAGGTGCAGGGTGTGCAGACGTGGGTTGCCTTCTCGTCGCGATTCCTCGAAGACACTGCCGACGATGCGCTCGACGAGGTGAACCCAGACGACACACCGGAAGCCAAGAGCGAACGCGCCGACGAACGTCGCGAAGAGCGCCAGCAACGACAGCAGCAAAACGACGACGACCTAGAGGAGAGTGATGACGACGGTCTCGACGTCGGTCCAGTCTTCGGGGTGCTTTCGTTGGTCAACCAGCCGAGCAACAAGATCGAGCGGATGAACGCATCGGTGATGTCCGTCCCGCGGGCCGAATAGAGTGAGTCCGTGAGCGACACGTCAAGCGGCGCGCTGAACTGGAGCGTGCCGACCGCGCCGATCGAGAACGACGCCAGCACGAACAGCGGGGCGAGAATACGATAGTAACACCTGAACCGATGTACACACAGATCGCATGGGGGCTATGTGATCTGGTGTGCAGTGACGTGCAGTGGCTACTATCTCTGTCACGCCGATACCGTCTTCCTGCCGAACCGAGTCAGGAATGTACGTCTGCGGGAGGCGTACTGCCATACGACCAGCCGGTTTCCCCGATATGAAAAAATTCTATGGGATATCATCGGTTTCCCTTGAAAATCCAGAAGTTCACCAAGTCTTAAGAGAAGTGGGGTTGAGCGCCGAGATATGACACGCAACAAAATTCGGTAGCTGGACCGCGACTCGGTCGGCGTCACGCTCCCCAAGGGAGACATGCGTGTCGAGGGGCTTATCGACGAAAATGGTGCGCTCGAGGAGGACTGTTACGTGCATATCCGACACATCGACGAAGGACAGTGGTCGCTCAAACTTGTAGATAAAAACAATCTGTAAATTAAATAATCAAGTGGTAGTTATTGATTCACTAAGGCTCGTGGTCGGTGATAATCGTTGAGGAACCATCCGCTTCCCACGTAACGACTATCTCTTCGATTTCATCAGCAGGATCAATAGTCCCGAAGTCTATACTTTGACCATCAACCGCATCGCCACTAATAGCAACATTGTCGTTGGACTCATCAATGGCGAACGTAATCTCCTCTCCTGCTGTAATATCAGAACCGTCTCTTTCTAAGTCAGCACTTTCAGAGTTACCATCGACAGTTACACTTACTGACAAGGTGTCTGGATCGATATCATCGCCACTCGTCTGGGAGAGCTCAACTACCGTATTGTCATCATTGCTTTCCCAGTCATACTGAGCTTGTGGTGCGCTATCATCGAGGTCACCAATGTCCAGTACGAATGCTGCGATCACAGCTGCGAGAATGACCGTGATTGCAACCATCAGGATCACGCCGATAACCGGCGAAACAGCACGCTCTTCGTCACCTCCAACAAGTTTTGTCGTGTATTGACTAAGATCAAAATTCATTGTCTAGTTCTCGTGTTCAGCGAGAATTGTTGAGGAACCGTCTGCTTCCCAGACAACTTGGAAATCACCAGTCTCACTATCGAAATTTATTGTTTCGCCAGCAGACCATGTGATATCTGCGCTGCCATCAATATCGCCATTGTCATTCACGCTTGGATCAAAGTCGATGTTCGATAGCTCGATATCATCACCGCTTGTATGGGTTATCGACATCTCGTCTTCATCAGTATCAACCTCCCAGTCGAACTGCGCATTCGGCGCACTGTCATCAAGATCACCAATGTCCAGCACGAACGCTGCGATCACAGCCGCGAGAATGACAGTGATGGCCACCATCAAAACCACTCCAATAACTGGCGATACAGCTCGCTCGTCTTCGCTTCCGATCAGCTTGTTTCGATATGTTGTGAGATCCATAGTTGGATTTGCGTTTTCACGCACCCGCAACGTGGGACTTTCGAGTGCCACAGTGACACTCGATGCCGCTCGAGGGAGCGACAAACCGCCCCTCGGCGGTGCCGTCTCGTCGTTGCGGTGCTACTTGCAGCCAGTGAAAGCTATGTATATATAATCATCCCAAAGTCCAACGTATTGGTGAACAGAACGCTTTAGGACACTTTCAGACCTGATAATTAGGAAGGTGTAGAGACCCTACAGCACCCCCTTGAAGTCGTGCTGTCTTGCGATTTGCTGATTATTCAACGATACAACATCTGTTTGATGTCTCACATCTGAAATTCAGTCTGGACTGGGACACCCCTGTACTCGACGAGCGCGACCTCGCGCGCACCGACGACGGCGGGGCAGATAGCGAGCCGTGGACGGCCGCCCTCGACTCCCATGCTGTGCGTCGCTACGCGGGTCAGCATCCGGACAAAGGCACCTACGCGATCATCAGCGAGGACTACCGCAAGATCCACCAGTTCCGCGACGAGGCCGAGATCGGGCTGGCGTACGCGAACCTGCCCTGCATCGGCGCGGAGGTTCACCTTCCGTTCGGCGGCGTGAAGAAGTCCGGGAACGGCTACCCGAGTGCCCGTGAAGTCATCGAAGCCGTCACCGAACGCACCGCGTTCACCCTCAACAACTCGAAGGATATCGAAATGGCACAGGGGCTCTCGGCGGACGTCACGATGTCGGACGACGACTGATCGGCCTGCTCTGCTTTTTTGTGCTCGCCGATCGTTGATGGCCGTCCAGTCGCGTCACTCCGCTCGACTGATACGGACTGTCGATCTCATCTGGCCCGATCTACAGGACTGCGCGGCGAACACCACCGTCCAGAGAAAGCGACCGAACGTTAGAGGTCGATTCCGCCGTTGACGTCGATCACTTCGCCGGTGATGTAGCCGGATTCTTCGCTCGCGAGATAGCGAACGAGGCTGGCAATCTCGCTGACGCTGGCAAAGCGCTCGAGTGGGATCTCCTCGCGTAGGTCGTCCTGAATGCTGTCCGGGATCGCTTCGACCATCTCCGTGCGCGTGAAGCCGGGGGCGATGCAGTTTGCTGTCGTGCCGGTGTCCGCTAACTCGAGGGCAAGCGAGCGGGTAAAGCCGAAGAGGCCGCTTTTGGCCGCGGCGTAGTTGGCCTGGCCGACGTTGCCCTGTTTGCCGATTACACTCGAGATGTTGATGATTCGGCCGTCATCGACGGCCTCGAGGTCGTCGTAGAACGCTTTCGTACAGTTGAACGTCCCGTGGAGTGAGACGTCGAAGACGCGGTGCCACTCCTCGGCGCTCATGTTGGCGAACGTACAGTCAGATGTGATCCCGGCGTTGTTGACGAGGACGTCGAGTGAGCCGAACTCGTCGTGAATCGCGTCGCTCATCGCGTCGACTGCGGCCCGATCGGTGACGTCGGCCTGAACTGGGTGGCCCGTGCCGTCGGTGTCGCTCTCGGTAATCGCGTCGGCGACCTCGTGGGCATCTGCCTCCGAAGAGCGGTAGTTGATGATGACGGTTGCGCCGTACCGGCCCAGTTCACGAGCGATACCGCGTCCGATGCCACGTGAGGAACCGGTTACCAGACACGTTCGTCCCGCAAGCGGTTGTCGTGGTGGGAACTCGAGATTTGCTGGTTTTGTGGTGGGTGCCGCTTTCATTGCTGACCCTCCAGTCGTGTCGGCTGGTCGTGGGTGGCGTTGTGGGAGAGGCTGTCAGCCCCTGCTGGTTCGACTGCGGATAGCCACGTGTCGACGGTGTACGTCTGTTCGTCGGCTGTCTGTGGCTGTTCCGTATACGGGACGACGCCGCGGAGTGTTTCCCCATCCGTGCCCTCGTCGTCCTCGTAGATCGCCAGTGAGACGAACGGAACCCGCACTCGCTCGCGTGGCTCGTCACACTCGAGTCCAAGCGGCGCTTGCTGAACCTCCTGTCGGCGGAATGCTGGCTCGAGTGAGTGGCCATGCTGTCTCGCCCACTGTTCGAACGTGGCGACGAGTTCACCGCGTGTCACCGGGCGGTCGTCGGTCGCGGTGTCCATCTTGACTGCAGGATGGTCTGGCGGCCAATGGGTGGTCTGATAGGTATCGATCTGTCCGGCCTCGGAGAGACGCTGGAGTCGTTCGACGACGTCGTTGATCGGCTCGGAGACTGTTGGGGGGATACTTGAGCGGACGTAGCACTCGATCCGAACGCGAGAGTGTGTCTCGAGATCGACGGCCGGCGTCGTCGCTGCGTAGTTACTGACTGGCATACCCATCCTCCGTTCGCCGTGCGAGATTCTTCGAAACAAGCGACTCGAGAACGGACAGGAGCGTGAGCTTCGGGAGCGCTAAAAGCTGCTGAAGCTCAGTCACTGTGGCCTCCTCCAGGACGTGGAGCGATAGATAGACGAGTTTCGTCTGAGGTGACGCAAGCTCATCTGGGACTGCAAACTGTTGTGTGCTCGTGGACATCATCCATGGTGGATGCCCACGATTAATCATATAAATCTAATTGAGACATGCACACAACTAACACAGAACTACCAGTGGGCTGTACGATCAAGCTGTGGTACTACTCGAGTATGCTGAGTAGTCTCGTCGTCGCTTTACGCACCGCTTACACTCCCAGACGAGCGGAAACCGGCCATGTCGAGAGCGGACATAGCTGTCATGAAGACTCGACTGGCGATACTCGAGTCGTCGGTTCTGTGCCCGGTTCAGTGGATGGCGTGACGGGCGGTGACACCGTTCGTCGACGCTACATCCCCAGGTCGGCAGCGGCGGTTGGAATCGGGAGGTCATGCGGGGAGATGCCCAGCAGCTCTGCAGCGTGATCGAGTGCCATGTCGAACCCGTAGTAGCGCTCGAGTTCGTCGCCATCGGCGGTTGGACGCACTTTCAACATCGCATACCCGTCTCGATTCTGGGCGATTGCGGCGGTTGTGCCGGCCCGGGCCGTTCCGTCGCCGGTCGCCTCGAACTCGAGGAGTCGTTCCGTTTCGGTTTCGTCGTAGGTTGCGTTGATGCCGTTTGCCTCGGCCGTTCGGTCATCGGTCATGGCTGGAACTCACGGACCGATAACCGGGAAGCTATCGGTTCCGGCGAGCCACGAGCGCCGCGGCGGGGTGCGCTCGACGAGAGGAATCGATACCGACTTCTCCGTTCCTCGTGAGGGTATGGCCGTGAGCCGGACGGAGCCATCGCAGACAGCACAGCTGATCGCGACGTTCCGCCAGACCCGTTCTGTCGCGATCCAGTGGATCGTCGTCTCCGTAATCGGCTTTTTTGGCTTCGCCTACGGGTTTGGGTACGTCCTCGCCGTGATTCGAAACACGACACTCGAACCGATCGTCATTTCGCCGTTCGCGCCACCGGATGTCATCGTCTGGCTCGCGATTTCGGCTGGGTTGGTCGCGCTCATCGTCGTCCCACACGAGTTGCTGCATGGCGTGTTCATGGCTTACTACGGCGGTGAGCCGGAGTACGGCGTCGGTGTTTCTCACTTTCTCTTGCCGTACGCCTACGCAGAGACGGAGCAGGCAGTCTACACCCGAAATCAGATGCTCGTCGCCCTGTTGGCACCGTTCGTGGGCATTACGGCTGTCGGGCTCGCGATACTGGTCGTCTATCCGACTCCGCTATTGCTCATCCCACTGGCGGCCAACGCCGCCGGCTCGATCGGTGACCTCTGGATGGCTGCCGTTCTCTTGCAGTATCCCGCCGGCGTTCGTGTTGGTCCGCTCCCCGACAGCGACGTGCAGGGGTTCGGAATCTACGGCGCGAGCGAACGCGATCACAGCCGTGTTCCGGGGCGACGCGTCCTTTCAACGGTCGTCTCTGGCGCGGTCGGAACGCTCGCGGTGTTGTCGATCGGGATCCTCGGCTGGGTGTTGGTGTCGCTCGCCGTCGGCTCGGGAACTGTCGTCATCGGCGATCCCGACAGTCACTGGCTTCTCGTCCGGCACGAACGCCACGCTCACGGTGACGTTCACCTTGAGATCGGTGCCACGCTCTTGTTCGGTGTCACGGCGCTTGGTGGGCTCATCTGGGCGCTCGGGATCGAGGGGTATCGTGCGCTCGTCCCAGCGGAGTCGTCGCCATGAGGAAGCCAAAACCGTAACGCTCGAGCCGTTCTCACCTCGAGTGCGTGTATGACCAAGTGGCTTCAAAGCGGTCGCCGCCGCGATATGTGCGTGCTGCTCGCCGGTGCAGACGGGGGCGAACTACGTGGCCAGCAACTCAAATCTCGTCTCGAGTCGCAGTACGACGACCATCTCGAGCCGAAGGCGTTCTACGGCTCGCTGTCGGCGCTGGTCGATGCAGGGTTCGTCGAGAAGCGAACGGCGGGGATTCACGACGTGTACACGCTCACGGACGGTGGCGAACGACGGCTGCGTGAGCACTACGAGTGGGTCCGGGAGTGTCTGCATCGAGATGGCAGCGCGCAGTGAACAGCGACCACTGGAACATCCCGCCGGGACCGCGGCGTTTTTCCGGGATGGGAACAAAGTGAAATCGAGTAGATGACCACGGGCCAGCCCGATTTCACAACTGACGCCGACCTGGAGTGGTGTTACGACGCGGTTCACGGCGTCTCGCGGACTTTCTCGATCACTATCGATCGGCTCGAGGAGCCGATGGCGAGACACATTTGTATCGGATACCTCCTCTGTCGTGTTGCTGACACGATCGAAGACGCGGGACACATCCCGCCGGATACACAGACCGAACTGCTGACGACGTACGACCAGTTGCTCGATCCGGAGTCGGAGCAGACCGTCTCGGCGTTCATGGACGATATCGAGCCATGGATTCCCGACGAGCGCTCCGAAGACTGGAACGTCGTCGCTGAGACGCCCCGCGTGTTGCGGACGTTCGAATCGCTCGATGAGGAACCTCGCGAGATCATGCGCGAGCCTGTCCGCGAACTCGTCGATGGGATGGCGATGTTCACGGACCGCTACGCTGACGAAGGCGGATTGCGCCTGCAGACACTCGAGGAACTCGAGGAGTACTGCTGGTACGCTGCGGGCACCGTCGGGACGCTCATCACTGGGCTGGTCGCCCGAGGAGCCTCCCAGAACCGTGCCGAGGAGATGCGAGAGAACGCCCGCTCGTTTGCGTTGTTGTTGCAACTGGTCAACATCGCCAAAGACGTCGAGTCGGATTACCACGACGAGAACAACGTCTATCTCCCGGCCGAATGGCTCGAGGCAGAGGACGTCGACGTCGAGCAAGTCACCGACGCGGACAATCACGGCGGCGTGACGAACGTCATCAAACGCGTCACCGGACGGGCCGAGACCTATCTCGACGACGCCCATCGCTATCTCGAGGTCGTCCCCGAAACCCACGGCAACCGACTGTCGGCGTGGGCGATTCCGTATCTGCTTGCGGTCGGGACGATGCGTGAACTCCGCGAGCGGCCTGAAGATGTCATCCGCGAGGGCGACGTCAAGGTCTCTCGGTCGGAAGTGTACGCCCTTCTCCAGACGTTCGAAGGGGACGTCTCGCGGTCGACGCTTGCCGACCTGCGCAAGGAGATGGCAGAGAAGCCGCTCCATCAGTGACACCGCACTCAGGTGCTCGTTACAGGTGGTCTTCACGTTACGAACGTCGTCAGAACCTATAACAGCACGCCGTTCGACTACCCCTCATGTGTCGGGAAACGAAGCGTGAACCCGCGTGGGTGTCAGCGATCCGGCTGGCGTTCCTCCGGGGACAGGTCGACGTCGACGGCGTGATGGAGGAGGCAAACCTCCCCGCCGGGTACGAACGAACTGTCCGGGACGTTCTGTCGACGATGGCCGACCGGCGACTTCTCGAGCCCGTCGGCGAGACGGGCGAGCGATACGTTCCAGGTCCCGTCCTCATCGAATCCGGTCGCTTTGAGTTAGATTACTCCAAGGCATCCGACGGCGGTGCCCATCGGTGGCACTCGAGCGGCTGAGACGGTTCATAGCGCAAACTATGTATTGACTACGACTGTACACGTCAGTAATGGGTACGCTTACGGACACGAAAATTTCCTCGAAGAACCTGACAACAGTGCCGAAACCGGTCCGGAACTTTCTCGACGTCGGTGCCGGCGATCGAGTCGAATGGCACGTCGAAGACGGACAGATCATCATCAAAAAACGCGACGCCGAGTAGCCTCGACGACGCGATTGATTAGAGATCGTCGGGAACGTCGACATCACGACGGACACCTGGGTCGTCGACCTCGATGAGCGCACTCGAGTCGCTCTCGAGGAAGATTTCTCGGCCCCCGATGTCGCCGTCGACGTCAGTGAGCGCGTCGAAAAAGCGCGCGTCGAACAGCACCGGGTTGCCACGGTCCCCATCGAACGCTGCGGCAAGCGCCTCGCCAGCGCCGGCGGCGTACGCCGCGACTACCGTCTCGATCGTCTGTGGTGCGACGAAAGGCATATCGCCAAGGGCGACGAGGACAGCATCGACGTCGCCGCAGTCGCAGACGGTCTCGATGCCGGTCCGGAGCGACGACGCCTGCCCGGTGTTGTAGGCCTCGTTGGCGACTGTTTCGACCGGAACTCCCTCGAGTGCGTCCTGCACTCGATCGGCCTCGTGGCCGAGGACGACGACCACCGGGTCGACGCTGCTGTGGACGAGCGTTCGGGCGGCATGACGGACGATGGGCTCGCCCTCGAGCGTCGCTAGCAGTTTATTCTCACTTCCGTAGCGGCTGCTCGTGCCGGCGGCGAGCAACACGCCAGCCACTGCCGGTTCGTTGCAGCCGTCGTCCGCGTGGCGCACGTCGTCGCCCTCGAGAAGTGGGGGATCGGCGGTCGCAGATCGGGCCGTGTCCTCGTTGGCGTCGTTTTCAGTCATCGTTCCAGCACGGGATACGGCACGACTCGGACCTGTTCGTCGGCGGTGACGCCGTCCGTCGTTATGACGATGCCGTCGGCCTGGCTCGCACGCGTGCTCGAGGAGAGTACGCTCGGATCGAACGTCTCCTCGTAGATCGACAGCGGCGAGTCGACGTGACCGAGTGGCATCGCAACGCCGTCCTCGAGCGTGACAGGGATGCCGTAGGTGAAGCCGGCAGTCGAAATATCGACGTCACGAGCCATCTGCGCGGCGACGGTCGGTAGCGTCGTCTCGCCGATAAAAAACGGGCGGGCGACGAGCGACGTCACCAGATGAGCACCGATTGGTTTGCCCGGAATGGCGAACGCAACGGCGTCGTGGTCGGGCAGTTCCGCGACGGCGATCGGTTTCCCCGGTCGGAGTCGCACCCGGTGGAACAGCACGTTGCCGAGGGCATCGAGCGAGCGGATGACGTAGTCCTTGTCGCCGACGCTGGTACCGCCGGTCGTGATGACGACGTCGTACTCGTCGGCCAACTCGGCGATCCGTTCTTCGACCCGGTCGTCGATGTCGGGAACCGATCCCTCGTACGTCGCCTCGTGACCCCACGAGCGCACGAGGCCAGCGAGCATCGGCGAGTCGAGGTCTCGATGGCGACCCTCGTGGATCTCCGTCCCGGTCGCCAGCAGACCAACCGAGAGCCGTTTGGTGACGGGCACCGTCTCGATTTCGAGATCGCCAAGCAACAGCGCGTCTTTTGCGCCGAGTCGATCACCCGCGTCGAACAGCGCCTCGCCCTCCGCGACGTTGCTCCCGCGCTCGTAGACGTAGGTCCCGGGCTCGAGGTCGGGACCCGTGAGCTGGCCGTTTTCGACCGTCGCCTTCTCGCGTTTGAGCACTGCGTTTGCCGACGGCGGCAGCGGCGAGCCGGTGGCGATCCGAACCGCCGTCCCGGCCTCGAGTGCGGCTGGCTCGTCTTCGGGAAACACTGGCGTCTCGACGACCTCAAGCGGATACTCGTCGGTCGCATCGAACGCAAAGCCGTCCATCGTCGCGTGGCTCTGGGCTGGGACGTCGATCGGGGCCGAAATCGGTTCGGCGAGGGTTCGCCCGGCGATCTCGTCGAGGGAGACCTGTTCCGTCTCGAGTCGTGGCAGCCACTCCGCTCGAAGCGCCAGAACGCGGTCGACAGCTCCGTCCACATCGATCAGATCGGCACCGTCGTGTGGGTCAATACCTATCATTGCCAAATCCTATTTTTCAGATTTGATATGCTGAAAACACTAATGTTTATTTGTGTGGTATAGGAACGCATAGAGTGTGGTAAATAGTATGCACATAGTGCAGGGTTATAAAAGATGACGCCGATCGACACACAACGACCGCGGCCACGAAACGGGTGGGTATGATGGAGTTCAGTGGCGAATTCGAACTCGAGGACGTGCCACCGGAGAAAGCGTGGGTCGTGCTCTCGGACCCGATCGCCGTCCGAAACTCGCTGAAAGGGTGTCAGTACATCACGCCGAGGGACGACGACTTCGGTTTCGACGACTACGAACCCGAAGAAGACGTCGAGACACTTCCCGAAGCCGACCCGGAGGACGTCGCCGGGCGGGCGTTCAAAGCTGGCCAAGAGTATGCAGCGCTGATGCAAGTCGGCGTCGGCAGCGTCAAGCCCCGCTTCGAGACGTCGGTGACGATCGACGAACGCGACCACGACGACTTCATCATGACCGCGACTGGCAGCGGCACCGCAAGCGGGAGCAGTTTCAGCATGGAGTCGGGGATGCAGATCTACTCGCTCGAGGAGAGCGAGGGCGCACGCATCGAGTGGTGGACCGAAGCCGACATCTCGGGTCGGATCGCCCAGCTCGGTTCGCGGGTGATCGACCCCGTGGCCAACAAGATCGTGGGCAACTTTTTCAGTGATATCGAACAGCAGATGAGCGACGTCGAAGAGACGGATTCGGGCATCACGGACCGGATCCGTGGGATGTTATGAAACCGGCACAGTTCGAACAGCACGAACCCGAAACCGTCGAAGAGGCTGTCAGCTTGCTCGAGAGCTTAGACGACCGGGCGATCCTCTCCGGTGGGCAGAGTATGGTCCCGATGCTCCGGTTCCGGCTTGCGGTGCCGGAGACCGTCATCGATATCAACCGCATCGAGAGCCTCGACTACCTCGAGGAGGACGACGGCTGGCTCACAATCGGCGCACTTGCCCGTCATGCCGATATCGAACACTCCGAACTGATCGCCGAGAACTACGGCAGCTTCGCCGACACGGCACCGCTGGTGGCGGACCCACAGATCCGCAATCGGGGGACAGTCGCGGGCTCTATCGCACAGGCGGACCCGAAAGGCGACTGGGGCAGCGTCTTACTCGCCCACGAGGGCGAAGTCGTCGCCCACGGTCCTGACGGCGAGCGAGTCATTCCGGCGGACGAGTTCTTCCTGCTGCCGTACGATACGACCCTCGACGAGAACGAACTGCTCACTGAGCTTCGGGTACCGACACCCGCGCCTCGAGAGGGCAGCGCCTACCACAAGCTGAAACGGAAGGTGGGCGACTACGCGATGGCCGGCTCGGCTGCACGGCTCGTCCTCGACGACGAGGGGCGGATCGAGCAGGCCGGCATCGGCCTCACCGCCGTCGACATCACGAACGTCCGGGCGACCGACGCCGAAGACCATCTCGAGGGCGAACGGCCGAGTAGCGAGCTGTTCAAACGCGCCGGCGAACTGGCGGCCGAACAGTCGAACCCCGAATCCGACGAACACGGCGACGTGGAGTATAAAGAACGAATGGTAAACGTCCTCACCCAGCGCGCACTCGGCGACGCCGCCGAACGTGCCGGGCTGGTCAAACGGAGGGTATCACAGTGACGAACACACGAGAGATTACGCTGACGGTCAACGGCACTGAACACACGATCGACGTCGAACCGCGCCAGCTGCTCGTGCACGCGATCAGAGAGGAACTGGACATGACCGGCACGCACATCGGCTGTGACACCGGCAACTGCGGGGCCTGTACGGTCCTCAAAGACGGGGAACCGATCAAGTCCTGTCTCATGTTCGCAACGCAAGCCGACGGGAGCGAACTCATGACCGTCGAGGGGATGGAAGAACTCCCCGAAGCGCGCGGTGACTTGCATCCGCTCCAGGAAGGCTTTCGCGAGGAACACGGCCTGCAGTGTGGCTACTGTACGCCCGGCATGCTGATGGCCGGCAAGGCGTTGCTCGACGAGAACCCGGACCCGAGCGAGGAAGAAATCCGCGAAGCGATCAGCGGCAACCTCTGTCGGTGTACCGGCTACCAGAACATCGTTCGCTCGATCGAGTACGCCGCGGAGGAACTCGAGGAAGTCGCGGCTGCCGACGGCGGTACGACCGCGGCGTCGGAGACGGACACCGGCAGCGCCGACGCGGCCTCGGCGTTCGACGGCGAGTTCGACTGCGGCGCAGCGAACTGCTGTGGGGGCCCGACGACCGACCGCGACCACGACGCCCACGGAGGCGGTGAGCACAAATGAGCAGTGATTCAGAACGATTCGCAGAGGCGGAAGACGGCGGCCCTCAACCCGAAAAACACTGCGGCCACGGCCGCGGCGGGATGGGCGAGGACGTCAAACGAAAGGAAGACCAGCGATTCATCACGGGGCGTGGCAACTACGTCGACGACATCAAGAAGCCGGACATGCTCCACTGCGAAATCGTTCGCAGCCCACACGCCCACGCCCGTATCGAGAACATCGACAAGTCTCGAGCACTGGATGTCGACGGCGTCGTCGCCGTCCTCACCGCGGACGACTTGCGCGAGTACGACCTCGCGACGATGCCGACGCTGATGGCCGACACCCAGGACGTGCTGGTCAACGACAAAGTCAAGTTCCAGTCTCAGGAGGTTGCCGCCGTCATCGCGACCGATCGATACACGGCCAAAGACGGCGCACAGAAGGTCGTCGTCGACTACGACGTGCTCGAGCCGGTCGTCGACGCCGAGAAATCACTCGAGGACGACGCGCCGCTGATCAGAGACGACATCGAGGACAAAGCGGACAACCACTGTCTCGACTGGGAGACGGGCGACGAGGAGGCCACTGCTGAGGTCTTCGAGGAGGCCGACGTCACTGTCAAAGAGGACATGCTCTACCAGCGACTGCACCCGGCCCCGATCGAGACCTGCGGTGCCGTCGGCGACTACGACCCTGGCAAGGACAAGCTGACGGTCCACATGACCTCACAGGCACCCCACATCCACCGAACCCTGTTCGCGCAGGTGTCGGGCATCCCCGAACACAAGATCCGGATCGTCAGCCCGGACGTCGGGGGCGGCTTCGGCAACAAGGTGCCGATCTATCCCGGCTACGTCGTCGCCGCGGCGGCGTCGTACGTCTTAGAGCAGCCAGTCAAGTGGGTCGAAGAACGCTCGGAGAACATCCAGTCGACCGGCTTCGCCCGTGACTACGACATGACGGGCGAACTCGCCGCGACCGACGACGGCGAGATCCTGGCGGTTCGAACCGACGTGCTCGCGGACCACGGCGCGTACAACGCCGTCGCCCAGCCGTCGAAGTTCCCCGCCGGGTTCTTCAACATCTTCACGGGGTCGTACGACATCGACACGGCCTACGGCTCGCTGACTGCGGCCTACACCAACACCGCACCCGGTGGCGTCGCCTATCGGTGTTCGTTCCGTGTCACGGAGGCAGTGTACCTCATCGAACGGATGGTGAAAGTCCTCGCGGACGAGCTCGGGATGGACCCCGCCGAAATCCGCCGGAAAAACTTCATCCAGCCCGAGCAGTTCCCCTACGAGAGCACAACCGGATGGAACTACGACTCGGGTGACTACGAGGCGGCACTGGACAAGGCCTTGGAGATGGCCGACTACGACGACTACCGCGAGGAACAACAGCGCCGAATCGACGAGGATGCCAACAAACTGCTCGGCATCGGCATCTCCTCGTTCACCGAAGTCGTCGGGGCCGGCCCCGGCAAGACCTGCGACATCGCGGGCGTCGAGATGTTCGACTCCGCCGAGATCCGGGTCCACCCGACCGGCAACGCGACGGTCCGGGTCGGCGTCCAGACACAGGGCCAAGGTCACGAGACCACGTTCGCCCAGATCGTCGCCGAGGAACTCGGCATGAACGTCGAGGACATCACCGTCGAACACGGCGACACCGACACCGATCCGTACGGCCTTGGCACCTACGGCTCCCGGAGTACGCCCGTCGCCGGCGCGGCGGCCGCCGTCGCCTCACGCAAGGTTCGCGAGAAGGCGAAAGCCATCGCCGCGAACGAACTCGAGGCCGCCGAGGAGGACATCACCTGGGACCGCGAAAGCGGCGAGTTCCACGTCGCCGGCGCGCCGGATCGATCGATCACGATCACCGAAATCGCCGCCGGTGCGTACATGAACAAGCCAGCCGGCGAGGATCCGGGTCTCGAGGCGGTCAACTACTACGATCCACCGGAAATGACGTATCCGTTCGGCTCCTACATCGTCGTCGTGGAAGTCGACCGCGAAACCGGTGAGGTCGAGTTCGAGAAGTTCGTCGCCGTCGACGACTGCGGGAACCGCATCAACCCGATGATCATCGAGGGCCAGATCCACGGCGGACTCGCCCAGGGAATCGGGACGGCGATGTTAGAGCACGTCACCTTCGACGACAACGGCAACGTCACCGGCGGCGACTTCATGAACTACCTGCTGCCGACGTCGATGGAGATCCCGAACTTCGAGACGGGCCACACCGTGACGCCGTCGCCCCACCACCCGATCGGGGCGAAAGGGGTCGGCGAATCGCCGACGGTCGGCTCGCCGCCGGCAATCGTCAACGCCGTCGTCGACGCGATGAGCCACGCCGGCATCACACACGTCGAGATGCCGATGACGCCCGACACCGTCTGGGAGAAACTCGACGAAGCGGGACTCGCGACCGACCCCGCCGACTACGTCTCCCTCGAGTTCGAGGACCAATCGAGCGACAGCACGGCCGACGACTGATCACACCGTGTTCACCGACCACCCACCGACATGACACCAGACACCGCATCCGACGCCGACCTCGCGGCGCGCGAGCAAGCGCTGCAAGCGCGTGATGAACCGTATGCTCGGGCGACCGTCGTCCGCCGTGAGCCACCAGTGTCAGCCACCGTCGGCGATCGAGCGCTCGTGACTGCCGACGGCGAGTTGCACGGCTGGATCGGTGGCGTCTCCTGTGCACAGTCGCGCGTGACCAGCGAGGCCCGATCGGCCATCGCCGACGGCGAGCCACGACTGATCGGCATCGCCCCCGATCCCGATGCGATCGACCGCCCCGGTCTCGAGGCGTTCCCGATGCAGTGTCACAGCCAGGGCACCCTCGAGGTGTTCATCGACCCCGTGTGTCCGGCGACGCGGCTACTCGTCGTGGGTGGGTCGCCGATCGCCCACTCGCTGGTCAGGCTGGCAAGCGAACTCGATATCGAGGTCGTGCTCGTCGATCCCGACGGAGCCGACGCCGATATCCCGTCGGAGACAACCGTTTTGGCAACGCTCGAGCCCGACGAGATCGCCGAGGCAGTCGGCAGCGGGCCGCTCGTCGCCATCGCCTCGATGGGCGAGTACGACGCCCACGGCGTCGTCGCTGGCATCCGCACTGGGGCACCGTACATCGGTCTCGTGGCCAGTGAGACGCGGGCCGCAGAGACCGTCGACCACGTTGCCGGTCTCCTCGAGGAAGCGCCGGAAACCGTGCGCGATGCGGTCACGAGCCCGGCGGGGATCGATATCTCGGCCTCGAGCGCGCCGGAGATCGCGACGAGCCTGCTCGCCGAACTGGTCGAGGTGCGGGCGACCACCAGCGGGATGGCCGCCTCGAGCGGGCTGGCCACCCACACGGATGCCAGCAACGCCAGCAATGCAGATCTCGCCGAATCCAGCGAGTCGGCGACGGAGACAGCCTCGTGCTGTGGCGGCGGTGACGAACGCCCATCGACAACAGAACCCGAATCGAGCGACGAGTCGGCCGTCGATCCCGTCTGCGGGATGACGGTCGATCCGGACGAGGCACCGCATGTCACCCACCAGGAGACGACCTACTACTTCTGTTGTCACGGCTGTGCCGACGCCTTTCGAACCGATCCCGACGAGTATCTCGAGGTACCCACGACCGAAACAATGAACTCAGTATGACAGGGAAGACGCCGGAGCTCGCCGTCGAGGCGATCGACGAGGCGACGCTACGCGAGCGATTCGAGGGCCAACACTACGTCGCGGACGACCGCGTGGTCACGACCGTCCAGCTTGCGTTACAGCTCGGCCGGCCGCTGCTCGTCGAGGGCGAACCCGGCAGCGGGAAGACCGAACTGGGGAAGGTTCTTGCCGATGGGTTCGACACAGAGCTCATCCGCCTCCAGTGTTATGAGGGGCTGACTGCCGAAAACGCCCTCTATGAGTGGAACTACACGAAACAGCTGCTTGCCGTCCAGTCGAACGAGGGGACGGTCACCGCCGGCTCCGAGTCCGCGGACGCTGCGGGGACTCGTTCCGTCTTCGACGACGAGTATCTACTCGAACGCCCGCTGTTGCGGGCGCTGACGGCTGGTGGCGATCGATCGCCGGTGTTGCTGATCGACGAGATCGACCGCGCCGACGAGGCGTTCGAGGCGTTCTTGCTCGAGTTGCTGTCGGAGTATCAGGTGTCGATTCCGGAGCTTGGGACGATCCGCGCGGAGAATCCGCCGATCGTCATCCTCACGTCGAACCGAACTCGCGGGCTCAGTGACGCGCTCAAGCGGCGCTGTCTCTATCTCCACGTCGAGCCGCCGTCGTTCGAGACGGAGTACGAGATCGTCTCACGCAAAGTTCCTGAACTCGATGCAGCGATCGCAGCCGAAGTCTGTGCCGTCGTCGAACGCCTCCGCGAGGAGTCGTTTCTCAAACGGCCGGGTGTCGCCGAGACACTCGACTGGGCACGGGCGGTTGCGATGCTTCGAGCCGACGGCAGTGACGAGCCGTTGTCGACCGACGAGATCGAACGGACGATCGGCTGTCTGCTCAAGGAGGTCGAAGACGTCACCCGCGTCGACACCGCGCTGCTCGAACAGCTCCATGCGGCCGCAGCCGCGGCCGACGACCGACTCGATCCGACCGAGAGATGACGCCACGCGAGCCCCCTTCTGAGAACGCCACCGGACCCGATCGCGCTCGAGGCGACAGTAACAACGACGACCGTGGCGGGCTCGACCAGCCGACCGGACTCCACACCGTTCCCGATTTCGAGGCTGCACGCACGCACGTCCTGACGGAACTCGTGCGATTTACCGACGACCTCCGGCAGGCGGGCGTCGACGTGCCGGCGACTGGCACGCTCGAGGGGGCTCGAGCGCTCGCCGTCGTCGGCTTTGCCGACCGAGAGCCTGTCGCAGACGCGCTGCGAGCGACGCTGCTCTCCGAGGCAGCCGATCGCGAAGCGTTCGACGAGGCGTTTCCGACGTTCTGGCACCGGCTCCGAACCGGGCTCGACCGTATCGCGACCTACGAGGGGACGGGCACACCGGACGACGACGAGTCGGAGCCAGCAGGGTCCGTCGAACTCGAGGGTGAGGCGTCTGAACTACTGTCCGACGCGGAGCCGCCGTCGCTCGAGGACGACGACGGCGACGGCTCGGAGCGTGCCGAGGTTCGACTGCAGACCGGTCGACGCCACGCCACGGGCGAACGACCGGTCGACGACGATGGGGACGGCGACGCCGTGCGCCGATACAGTGCCGTCGGCGGGCGCGAACGCGTGGTAGCGACACCGGCGTCGCTGACGGACGCCGAACGTGACGCCATCGATCGGTTCGTGGACGCGCTGGCGACGGTCCCCGGCCGACGGACCCAACAGGCCACCGCCGGCGAGCGAATCGACGCGCGACGAGCACTCCGGACGAGTCTCGGAACTGGGGGGACGCCGATGGATCTCCCGACTCGAGACCGCGTCCCAAGCGAGTTACACTGCTGTCTGCTGATCGACGTCAGCGGCTCCGTGCTGGATACGGTCGACCGCGACACGCTCCTTGCCGTCGCGGAACGGCTCCAGACCGTTGCCCGACGGAGTTCGGTCTTCCTGTTCGATACCGACCTCGTCGACGCGACCGAGCAGTTCGAGCGCGCTGGCGGTGATCCAGCCGCGGCCCTGCGCGCAGCCGAAATCTCGTGGGGCGGCGGCACGCAGATTGGCGACGCATTCGAAACACTGCGGCGCCAGCACCGCGACGCGGTGGATCGCCGGACTGTCGTCATCGTCATCAGCGACGGGCTCGATGTCGGCGAGCAGTCAGTGCTCGAGGAACAGATCACGTGGCTCGCCCGTCGGACTGCGGCGGTGCTCTGGCTCAACCCGCTCGCCGTCGCGTCGACCTACGAGCCACGAACGCGGGGAATGGAGACGTGTCTGCCGTACGTCGACGGCCTCTTTGGTTTCGCGGAGCCAACCGATCTAACCGAGATCGCTCGGCAACTCGAGCGTCGCGGACTCGACGGACTGATCGGCTACGAGTACGACCCACGCCGGCAGCAGCCAGCCGAACCCACGCCCACAGCTGCGGAGGACCACGAATGAGCGACTCGATTCTCCCTGCCGTCGTCGACCGACTCCGTGACCGCGGAGCCACTGCTGGGGTGACGGTCGAGCAGATCACGATTGGACGATCGACGCTCATGGTCGAATTGGCCGGCGTGGATGGCGGCGCCGACGATGGGGGATCCGAGAACCGACGGACCGCCGGCCTTGCCCACCGCCCGCCGGTGGACGCGCCGCCGACAGCCAACAGCGACCTCGAGACGCTGCTCGAGTGGGCGACACAGCCGCCAGCCGACTCGCTACTGGAGTCGGCTGACCGAACTCACCCGGAGTCAGAGGACACGGCACTCGAGGTCGCCATCGGTATCGCCACCGTCAACGCGCTGTCGGCCCCGTTCATCGAGTGGCAGACGGGCGATCCGATGGCGCTGCTTGACTCGGGCGTCGACACGATCGCGACTGTCGGGCTCTTTCGCCCCGCGTTTCGGAAGTTTTCCGACGTCGACGTGCGCGTGATCGAACGCACGCCTATCGGCGACGTGTCGACGCCCGACAGCGTCACCGTCAGAACCTACCGACCGGCCGACGCGGCCGACGCGATGGCGGACGCCGAAGTGGTTTTCATAACTGGGTCGACGCTCATCTACGGCGGCCTCGAGCGCTATCTCGAGACAACCCCGGAGACGGCAACGGTCGTCCTGATCGGGGCAACCGCGTCCATGCTTCCGGAGCCGGCGTTTGCAGCCGGCGTGACGGTCGTCGCCGGCGCGTCGGTCACCGATCCCGACCAGGTTCGCGACGCCATCCACGCTAACGCGTGCGGAACTGAGTTACACGCGGCCGGCGTAGAGAAGGGATACACAGTGACTGACAGCCCCACTGGTCCGGGTCGGAGGCTGCACCTGTCACGCGCCGACTCACCGGACCGAGACGAACTGAGCGACGACCGACTGTGAACAACCAACAGATGACACAAAACAACTGGAGTGTACCGGAGACCGAAGTACTACAGCGCGTCCACGAGCGACTCGAGGGCGACGGCGCGGACGTCCTCGCGACGATCGTCGACGTCGAAGGCAACGCCTACCGCCGGCCGGGGGCGAAGATGCTCCTCGACGAAGCGGGCGAGGGCGTCGGCGCCATTACGGCCGGCTGTCTCGAGGACGACCTGCTCGCGGCAGCTGAGTCGGTCCGCGAGCACGGCCGTCCGGAGCTGCTCACGTACGATCTAATGGACGACGAAGACGATGTCTGGGGACTCGGCGTTGGCTGTAACGGGATTATCGACGTCCTGCTCGAGCCCTTGACCGAGACGTATCGTCCAGCGGTCGAGGCGTTTGCCGACGGCCGAGACGTGGCCGTGCTCACCGCACTCGAGGACAGCGAGGGGGCGCTCGAACGAGGCGATCGCGCATACTACCATCCGGCCGAGACACAGCTGACAACCCCTGATGGTGAGCCAGCACCGGCGTGGCCCGACGAACTCGCCGATCCCGCGGGCGATCTCGCCGAGCGTGGGCGAGCTGACACCCTCGAGATCGATAGCCAGGGTCGCCAACTCGAGGTGTTCATCGATGGGCTCGCTGCCCCGACGGAGCTGGTCATCTTCGGCTCCGGCCACGACGTGGGGCCGGTCACCGAGCTAGCGGCGAAAAACGACTTCCACGTGACTGTGGTCGGCTTCCGCGGCAGTGTCGACCTCGAGACGCGATTCCCGGATGCCGACGAGACGCTGACAACCTCGCCAGCGGCCGTCAGCGACGACCTCGCACTCGACGAGCGCAGTTACACGGTTGTCATGACCCACAACTTCATCGACGACCGGCTGACCGTCGAGCAACTGCTCGACTCGTCGGTCCCCTACATCGGTCTGATGGGACCACACGAGCGCTTCGAGAAGATGCTCGCGGAGTTCGACGACGAGGGACGGACGTTTGACGAGGAGGCGCTGTCGTCGCTCTACACCCCGATCGGGCTCGATCTCGGCGGCGGTTCGCCATACCAGATCGCTCACAGCATCGTCGCGGAGATTCTGGCGGTCGCTAACGATCGAACGCCGCGCCATCTGAAAACGCGCGAGGGACATATTCACGACCGCGTGACTGTCGAGTCGCCGTCGCAGTGACGTGTCTCGTCGTCTCGGTCGTACCATGGCAAACTGGCTCTCGAACACGCTGACACTGGTTGCTACCCGATAGACACACGACAGCCGTCAGTGGGAGAAACCTTCAAGGATGATGGGTGAAAGTTCCAGACAGACCCGGTGAATCGCGTGAGTAAAAACGACGCTGCCACTGAGCGGGACGGGGAGGCCGAAGCGACAACTGACCGGACCAACAGCGACGCCGTAATCGACGACCTCGGACTCGGAATCGACATCGATCTCGAGGCAGTCGAGTCGGACGCTTCTGCCGATGTCGACCTCACCTTCGACGAGGAAACACTGCTCGAGGCAGCCGATACAGCAACTAACGTGTCCACACACGACGTGTCCACCGGTGACGGGCCACGACTCGAGGCCGACGAACGAGCACGGCTCGAGGACGCCGAGATCGATCCAGAGGCGCTCTCGGAAAAGCGCTGTTCCTACCGAATGCTGTTGGATGCTGGTGTCGATGAGTCGACCGCAAAGACCCTGCGGCGACGGTTCTCGCTTCCCTGGACGTTCGACAGCGACGGCGACCTCGAGCGACGCTCGAGTGAGGTTCGTGGGCTCGGTGCGGCCGAACGCGAGTGGATCGCCAAAAGCGGCGACGAGGAGTGGCAGGCCTTCGAGTACGACCATTCACCCATCGCGGCGGTTGCTCGGCAGAAACCGTCGGAGCGACCGTGGCCAAAGCCAACGCCGGTCACGGCGGTCACGGGTGTTGGCCCTGCTGATGCCGACAAACTGGCTGACGCCGGCATTCACTCGGCGGAACGACTGGCGACGATCAACGCTTTCGAGGTCGCCAGCGTCCTCGAGATCGACGTCGTGCACGTCCGAACGTGGCGCCACAACGCACGGGAACAACTCGACTGACTCGAGCGATCGTGGAGACGAAAGGCCCTTAAGTTTCACCCCCCTACTATCGGGTGGATAGGTCGGGCAGTTTGGCCCTGCTCAGAACCCGCGCTATGGTCATCAGCGGGGACCGAACACCGTGGGCGTCCGGTCAGACCGGCCGGAGCCCCGGGAGCCAACATGGAAGCCTCGTCCGTCGGGGACAGCGGTCTACGATGGCCGTCCGCAGGGACGTCCCATCGTGGTTAATCGGCGACAGCCCATCAGGCGCGGAAGCGAGCAGTGGACCGCCGAACACCTGTCGCTCGACGGGTCGCGGGGTGGAGAAGGCAACCGGGATTCCTCCGACTGGAACGCCGGGCCACCGCGGCTTCCACATTCATACCGATTTTCACCTCGACAAGCCGTTGCTCTCTACTCGCCCAGAACAGTTCGTTGTAACAGCCTTCCGTGCAGATTACAGTCGGTCGCTCCACTCAAGTCAACCGGACTGCGAGACACCGATCGCACGGCTGTCGGCTGTGTCGTGATGTCAGTCGATTGATTACTCAAAAGAAGTCCCACGACAGGGTCAAACCAGGATGTAGGTGTGGATGGCTGTCGGGTCGACCCTGCGTTAACACGTGGAAGGACTCGTAGCCGTATTATTCGTCGACTGCAGACGTGTTGGTTGGCTGCTGTTCTGTTCGCCGCTTTGCGAAGCTCATGCCGCCAGCAAAGCTGAGCGTGCCAACGAGGGCAGTAATTCCAAGCAACATTTCGTGACTGACGTGGTGCAAGAGTACTGGTTCCATCTTTGAACCTTCATCCGTAGCATGCAGTTCGTATGATATAATCGTTTCCAAATTCACCTTCAGTAGTGAAAGTGAACTTGTGATTGAGATCGAGATTCCGTTCACGAGCGTGATCGCGATTCGAGTGGTTCCCGCACAGACTCACCCGTGGGGAGACGACGTTCAGCGGCGTCAGGACTCGAGTGTCAGCAATATGCACGCAAAAACGGGTCGCCGAACCGCCGCGCTAGTCGGTCGTCTGAGCGAGTCGCTGTCTGTCTTCGAGCTCGAGGCCGCCCTCGAGTGTCCGGACGGGATAGGGGATATCGATCCCTTCCTCGTCGAATCGTTCCTTGACTGCGGTGACGTACTCACCGCGTGTCCGAACGAAGTCAGCACGAGACGGGTTCGCGATCCAGAACCGTGACTGGAGTCCGACGTCGGAGTCGCCGAGTTCGGTCAATCGAACGGAGGGTGCGGGGTCGTCCATGATGTCGGGATGGCGCTCGGCCTCGTCGACGATAATGTCGGTCGCCTGCTCGATGTCGTCGCCGTAGCCGATTCCGAAGACGAACTTCAGCCGCAGTTTGTCGGCGTCGACAGGATTTTTCAGGACGGTGTTCGTGAGCGCCGAGTTCGGCACCGTCAATAGCTCGTTGTCGAACGTTCGCACACGCGTCACACGAAGACTAATGTCCTCGACGACACCCGAGTGACCGTCCCACTCGATCCAGTC
Organism: Natronorubrum sp. A-ect3; assembly: GCF_041821125.1. Classification (NCBI taxonomy): domain Archaea; kingdom Methanobacteriati; phylum Methanobacteriota; class Halobacteria; order Halobacteriales; family Natrialbaceae; genus Natronorubrum; species Natronorubrum sp. A-ect3. The sequence continues at coordinate 409,976 of NZ_JBGUBB010000001.1, forward strand.
GCCGATCCGGAACGGTTTGTCAGTGTAGATGAACACGCCCGCGACAAAGTTCGAAATGACGTTCTGCATCGCCAGCCCGATCGCAAGTGCACCAGCCGCGGCGATGCCGGCCATCGACACGAGGAAGTTGCCGTAGTTGGCAAAGCCGAAGGCGATCGCAACCGCGACGAACGCGATGCCGAACCTCGTCAGCATCAACAGCGGGTTCTGGGCGTGTTCGTCGAGGTCTCGCTTGTCGAACGCTCGCTTGACTAAGGGCAACACGATCAGTCGGCCGACGATCCAGATCGCGACGAACGCGATGACGAACTTGATCGCGCTCTCTGCGCTCGCCGCGAGCGCTGCATCGAGTCCTGCTTCCTCGAGGAAGGTCCCAATCGCGCCGAGATCCGTCGCTTGGAGCGGGAGCAAACCACTCCCGACGCTCATCGGTGGAAGACTGCCGTATGGCCGCGGGTGTCGATTAGCTCAGCATTGACTCTGTCGGCGAGGTCGGCCGCCTTCTCCTCGGTCGAACTGCCCGCGCGCGCCGCACGAAGGAATTTGACCTTCACGAGGTTCTCGTTCGAGAGCTGATCGTTAAGTTCGTCGACGACTGCCTCGAGGCCGCTCTTGCCGACCCAGACAGTGACGTCGAGATCGTGTGCTTCTTGCTTGAGTTCTTGTGTATCCATGGCCCTCAGTAGCGAAGCGAGCCGTTTCAATCTTCCCGATTCGGAATCTCACCCCGAAAGGCGGTCACAAGCGGTGAGACTCCGGCTACGCCGTGTTGCTCTCGTAGGGATACCGCGCGTGTGCCCCGCAGTCACAGGTAACGACGACGTGCCCATCTCGAAGTCTCACACGAGCGTTCTGACCTGGTCGCAAGTATGCATCACAGCGATCGCAGGTAAAGCGTCGAAACTTACGTGGCAGCGTGAGTCGGTTACGTTCTGCAACACGACGAGCCAGACGGACGTAGTATCGCGCCCGATCGTGGTTTCCCTCCGTCGCCGCCGCTCGAGCCAACTCCTGAAGGCGTTCGATTCGTTCGGCGGCGATATCCATACCACACATTTCGTCGGTTCGCCTATTGATGTTTTGTTCTCGAAGCCGCCTTTGTAACTGTTCGAAACAGGGGCTGATGACCGCAACTGTTGGCTTCCATGAGTGATTGTCACACAGATGTTGGATACTGTCGAGAAAAACAACACCAATGAACGTTCCGGTAGTTCTCTATACTCACTGCTAATGCGCAATATTGTTATATACCAACAGCAAAGCTGTATACCAGCTGAATGAACTGTGATACAACCGACCCTGTTGACGGTGTCGACCGGCGTTCGGTCCTTGCTGCTGGTGCAGCGGGGCTGTCGCTCTCGTTGAGCGGTTGTGTCGATACCGTCGAACGCGTCGTCAGCGATGACAAGGACGACCGCCTCTCGTTGTCTCTCGTCACGGTCCCCGACGATGGCAACAGAGAGACCGTCCGCATCGCACGCCATCTCGAGCGGAACCTCGAGGCGGTCGGTGTCGACACCTCCATCGCCTGGCGGTCGCCCTCCGAGTTTCTGGAAATGGTCCTCATCGACCACGACTTCGACCTCTACGTCGGTCGTCACCCCGCCGATTACGACCCCGACTTCCTCTACGAGGCCCTCCATTCCACGTACGCCGACGAATCCGGCTGGCAGAACCCCTTCCAGTACACCCAGCCGACGTTTATCGATCCTGGCCTCGAGGCCCAGCGTCGGGCCGACGGTGATGTACGGCATGAGGTGATCCAGCCAGTGCTGCGAAGTATCGCCGAGGAGAAGCCGTTCGATCCGATCTGCCGTCCCGACGAGCATCGCGTCGCCAGCACCCGTTTTGAGGGTTGGGGTGACAACCACCCCGCGACCCGTCGTGGCTATCTCGGTCTCGAACCGGAGGAAGACGTCGACCGACTGCACGCGCTCGTGACTGACGCACGGCCGACCCAAAACGTCAACCCACTTTCGGCGACGGTCCGCGAACGGGGTACAGTCGTCGACCTGCTGTATGACTCGCTGGGAACGCTTGTCGTCACCGAAGCCGACGGCGAGGTGGACTACGAGGTCGAGCCGTGGCTCGCCGACTGGGACTGGGTGCCGACCGACGAAATTGATGCGCATGACTCGGATGTCGAGTCGGACGAGACCGAAACGGACGCCGAAGAGACGTTGACTGCACTGGTGACGCTCCGAGAGGACTGTACGTTCCACGACGGGGAACCCGTGACCGCTGAAGACGTCGCCTTCACCTACCGGTTCCTCGAAGACACTGCGCTCGGACACGCCACCAGTCCGTCACCGGCCCCACGGTATCGCGGTCAGGTGAGTGCGATCAACGAAATCGAAATCAAAGATGAGTACGAGCTTCGAATGACCGTCGATTCCGGCCGCGAGGTCGGCAACCGTGCGCTGACAGTCCCGATCCTCCCTCGACATATCTGGCGGGAGGAACTCCAGAGCCGGATTAGTGATCTCGATGACTTCTCGGCACCACAGGGTCGATGGGGACCCGTCACGACCGACTCGGTCCCGCCAATCGGGAGCGGCCCCTTCCAGTTCGAGAGCCAATCCGAACGGAACTACCTGCATCTCGAGCGCTTCGACGACCACTTCACCCGTCGGGAAGACGTTACCCTCCCCGAACCGACGGTCGAGGAACTCCGATTCAGCGTCGATCCTGGCAGTACCTCCTCGATTTCACGGATCGAAAGCGGCGACGCGGATCTGACGTCGTCGATGCTCGAGTCACACTCGGTCGGTGGCATTTCGGATGACTCCGACGCCGTACAGCTCGAGTCGCCCTCGTGGACGTTCTATCACCTCGGGTTCAATACAAATGCGTCGCCGTGTAGCGATCCACGCTTCCGGCGGGCAGTGTGCCGGCTGCTCGATAAAGCGTGGATCACCGAGCAGATTTTCTACGATCGTGCGACGCCGCTCTCGTGTCCAGTCGCCGATGACTGGGTTCCTGACGGCCTCGAATGGGACGACGAAGACCCCGTTACACCGTTTATCGGTACCGATGGGATGGTAAACGTCGAGGCGGCGCGTGACGTGTTCGAGTCGGCTGGGAACTTTCGGTACGACGATGATGGACGACTCCATATTCGAAACTAATGCTTGTTGAGGTACTGACGAGGGTTGTCCTTGTCGTCGGGTTCTTGCTCCCGATTTCGGTTGGGTTATTCATCGGCCGAAAGCGACTCGCGACGACGCGAACGGAGTGGCGGTCTCGGATTCGAGTCGCTGCGCCGGCGATTCTTGCTCTCTCAGTCGTGTTGCTGGTCAGCCGACTGATCCGGTGGGGCGGTGTCGATTCGGACATCGGGTTCCATATGACCGAGACGATCCGTCAACTCGAAGGCGAGTTCGTCCTGATCTTCCTGGGAGTGTCGTCGCCGGAGCTGACGTCGTATCTGACGTTTATCTACATCTACGGCTACACGTTCCTGCTGGTCTTCCCAGTCGTGGCGTATTTCGCCCTGTCGGACACCAAGATGTTTCGGCGGCTGCTCACTGCGTATGCGTTCAACTACGCGATCGGACTCGTGTTGTACGTACTCGTGATTGCGTATGGCCCGCGCAACGTCTTCGTCGAACAGCTGCTCACGGGGTCAGGGTCGTCACCGATGATCTATGAACACAGCGTCGAATACAAGTATCTGACCCGGGAAGTCAATCGCAACACCAACGTCTTCCCGTCGCTACACACCTCGCTGTCGGCGACGGTCGGCATCTTCGCCTATCTCACTCGCTCGAGCTATCCGAAATGGTTCCCCGTCGCCGGTGTGATCTCCGTCAGCGTCATCATCTCGACGATGTATCTGGGGCTGCACTGGGGGATCGACGTCCTTGCAGGGTTGGCGCTTGCAACGCTCTGTGTCGCGCTCTCGTACCGACTCGTCGGCCGGTGGTCGCTCTCGGAACTGTACGAGCGACTCCTCGAGTCTAAGTGGTTCTGAGCAGACGCCAGACGAATCCCTGCTGCTCGGCTCGATACTGTGTTCCGAGAGCACAATGTTGTTATATCGCTGCTAGCGAATCGTAACAAACGAACGAAATGGATGAACGACGGAGCGGTCCGGACCGAGAAACCGACGGTGGCAGCGCTGGTGGTATCAGCCGCCGGGCTGCACTGGCCAGCGCTGTCGGGGTGACCGTATCGACTAGTGGCTGTCTCCGCCAAGCTCGCAGCATCATCAACCGAGACGACATCGAGCCACTGTCGCTGACGATTACCACCCTTCCCGCGGACGGTGACCGGGAAAGCATCCGGCTCGCCCGGGAAATCGCTGCGACTCTCGAGGCCGTCGGCATCGACGTCTCGATCGAGATGCGAGCCAACGAGGAGTTTCTGCGCGCCGTCCTCATCAATCACGACTTCGATCTCTGCGTTGGCCGCCATCCCGGTGGCACCGATCCGGACTTTCTCTACGAGACGCTCCACTCGCTGTACGCCGACGAAGCCGGCTGGCAGAACCCGTTTGGTTTTACGAATCTCTTGGTCGACGACCTGCTCGAGGCCCAACGTGACGCCGACGGCGATGAGCGCCGCGAGGCCGTCACATCGATGCTCGAGGCGCTGGCGATCGAACAGCCGTTCGTCCCGATCTGTACCCCACTCGAGCAGCGGCTCGTCAGAGACGATCGGTTCGACGGCTGGAGTGCGGGCCATCTCGCGACACGGACGGGCTATCTCGGCCTCGAGCCACAGACGGACGACAGCGCCGAGCAGCTTCGGGCCGTCCACATGGACGCCCGACCGTCACAAAGCCTCAACCCGCTGAACGCGGAGTACCGGGACCGAGGGACGTTCACTGATCTGCTGTATGACTCGCTTGCCGCCGAGCGGATCGATGCTGCTGGCAATCGGTCGCTCGAGCCGTGGCTCGCCGACGACTGGGAGTGGACTGACGAGTCGACGCTCGTCGTCTCCCTCCGACCCGACTGCCAGTTTCACGACGGAGAGCCGCTCACTGCCGACGACGTCGCCTTCACCTATCGGCTTCTCGAGGACACTGCGCTTGGAAATAGCACCTCGCCCACACCGCCACCGCGCTATCGCGGCCGTGTCACGGCGATCGACGAGATCGACATCCGGGACGAGACCACGCTCGAAATAACAGTTGTGACGGGTCAAGAGGTCGGTGAACAGGCGCTGACGGTGCCGATACTCCCGGAACACCGCTGGGCGGAGCGAGCGGCGGCTGCCACCGTTCCCGGCGTTCGTGTCGCACAGGGCACGACCGACGCAGTCGTCACGAACAACCTGCCGCCGGTCGGCAGCGGGCCGTTTCAGTACCACGATCACGCCGAGCGCGAGCACGTCACCTTCGAGCGCTTCGACGACCACTTCACGCTGCGCGAGGGTGTCGACCTCCCTGAGCCAACCGTCGACACGATCCGAATCGGGATCGATCCACGAAGCACGTCGGCGATGCAACTGATCGAAGCCAACGACGCCGACGTCACGAGTTCGCCCCTCGAGAGCTACGTCATCGACGACGTCGAGGAAACCGACGCGGTTCGTCTGCTCGAGTCGCCGACGTGGACGTTCTACCTGCTCGGGTTCAACGCGCGGTCGGCCCCCTTCGGCAATCCTCGATTCCGGCAGGTCATCGCGCAGTTGATCGACAAGGCGTGGCTGGTCGAGGAGGTGTTTCACGGCTACGCGACGCCGGTTGCAACGCCGGTGACCGACGAGTGGACTCCTGACGACCTCGCGTGGGACGGCGACGATCCAGTGAGCCCCTTTCTCGGCTCCGGGGGCGATGTCGACGTCGAAGCGGCACGAACGGCGTTCGAGGAGGCCGGATTTCGGTACGACGCCGACGGCAACTTGCGGGTGAGACAGTGATGTTGGGTCAGGTGTTGGTGCAACTCGTCGTGATCGTCACGCTGCTTGTCCTCGTCTCGACTGCGTTGTTCGTCGGTCGGGGCCGGCTCCGGGAGACACGCGGCGCGTGGCGGAGCCGAGTGCGTGCGATTACGCCGATCACAATCGTTCTCGCATCCGCCTTGCTGTTGAACAGCGTCGCCAGACAGGCCGTCCCGGAGTTCTCGTGGCTGATCGACTGGAATCTCACCGCACCGATCTATGACCTCGAGGGGGAGTTCATTATTTGGCTGCAAGCACAGGCGACGCCGACGGTGACGGCGTACTTTTCGTTTATCTATATCTATGGCTACATCTTCTTGCTGGTGTTTCCCGTCATCGCCTACTTCGCGCTCTCGGAGACGCGCCCGCTTCGGGAACTCCTGACAGCGTACACGCTCAACTACACGCTCGGACTGGTGTTGTACATCGTCGTCATCGCCTACGGGCCGCGGAACATGATGCCTGACCTCGTCGATGCACTGCTGTACGATACGTATCCGCAGTACCAGCACCTTACCCGTCAGGTCAACCGCAACACGAACGTCTTCCCGTCGCTACATACCTCGCTTGCTGCGACTGTTTCCATCCTGGCCTACCGCACGCGAGAGTACTATCCGGGGTGGAACCTCGTCGCGGCCGTCCTCGGGATCTCCGTCGCGATCTCGACGATGTATCTCGGGATTCACTGGGTGATCGACGTCATCGCTGGCATCGTCCTCGCGTACGTGAGCGTCGAACTCGCCCACGTCCTCGTCGGCCGGTGGTCGGTTTCGGAGTGGATGGATGGCCGCGTCCCATCGCTGCGCCGGCGCTGATCGGCACCTGGTTTCTCACTTGCGGGTTGGGGTCCGCTGTTCGTGTCGAGACCATGCCGGACCGTGAGCTGTCGCTCTCGGGAACTGAGCCAGAAAGAATCGACGGCTGGGTGGCGTTAGTTGTCCTCGAGTGCGTCAGCGATCCGTTTGAGTGCGCGCGTCTGGTCACGCATCTCGTCTCGGAGCTGTCGGACTTCGCGGACGAGTTCTTCGTTGCCGGCTTCCTCACCGCGACCGCCTGGTGCGCCGCCGGGGCCACCGGGGCCACCGGGGCCGCCGCCCATCATGCCACCCATCATCTGCGCGAACGGGTTGCCGCCGCCCATGCCGCCGGGGCCACCGCCGCCACCGAACGGACTCTCTGGCGGCTCACCCTCGCCTTCGCCCTCTTCGGCACGTTTTTCTCGAATCTCTTCGACTCGTTCGCGGAACGACTTCTCTTCGCCGCCCTCGTCTCCTGCGTCGTTGGATTCGTTTTCGTCAGCCATGCCTGCTGCTTCTGTGCCACCGCGGAAAAGGATTACCATGTGTTGGATACACTGGGTCACACCGACCGCGATCACCGGGACGCGGCCAGTCCATGTGTCGCTCAAGGCTGTCCGCGTTAGCCGAACGAGCCGAGCGACGACTGAAGATTCCGACTCGTCTCTCCGCTTGCCACCGTATACCCCACGAGGTCGCGCATATCGACGGCGTACGTCGTCCCGCCGTTCTCGAGGACGAGCAGCCGACCTTTCACGCCGATGACGGTGCCTGCAGCGACCGTCTCGGGAACCGGCTGCCGCTCACACTCGAAATTGTAATCGAGCGTAACCCTCTCGAGTACGTCGAACTCGGCAAGCGTTGCGTCCCAGGCAGCCTCATCGACCGTCGCCGCGAGCGAGGCGACTTTCGTCGGCGTGCGGACCCGATCGACGAGCCGCTTGGCGATTTCGGCTTCGATTTCGCGGGCGATCCGGCCGTTCGAGACGGTGTGGATGTGGGCTGCGCGGTCGGCGCCTTGCTCTCGGAGCCGGGTCTCGAGTCGACGAGATTTGGTGACGCCGACTTTGAACGTGTTGGGGGCGAAGGCAGCGATGTAGACTGCGTGCTCCTGATAGCAGTCCATCTCGTCTTTCAGGCAGGTGCCCGTACAGCGGGCACAGACCCACGTACTCGTATGGAACTCACAGTAGGGTGCCGATGGCCGCTTGCAGGCGAGATGGTCGTCGTCGTGGATGGTGCCCGCACAGTGTCGTGACTCGAGTGTGTAGGCGAGACTGGTGCCGGTCTCGAGAGGCTGGTGCTCGATCGCTCCGTCGTCGCCAACCAACAGCGCCGATCCTCGCCCGCTCGGCTCGTAGCCCACCAGTTGCACGCGTTCGACTTGGGCATAACTCGGCATATACTGTTCGCTGTCTTGTCGGCAGCCGACGGTTCGACGCACCCAGACGAACCGCCTATCCGCGTCGGCACCGAAGCCGACCACATGACACTCGAAGGACGACTCGAAGCGGACGTCACAACGGCTGCGGACGGAACGACTCTGGTAACGTTCGTGTTCACCGTCACAAACAGGGGGCCAACGCCGGTCGAACTGGAGTTTCCGGACGCGTGCAAGGCGGAGTTCGTCGTGCGCGATGATGGGCGCGAAGTCTGGCGATTCACTGAGGGCAAGGCGTTTGCGCAACTGCTCACCTCGGAGACGATTCCGCCGGATGAGACGGCGACCTACGAAGCCGAGTGGGTAGCACCCCAGCCGGGCGGCTACGTCGCCATCGCCGAGTTACGAGCGCGGGAGGTGACCTGTACCGCACAGACCAGTTTCGGTGTGTAATACTGCCGGTTGTGACGATGGCCGACGGGACCACACGATCGGACATCCCACCGGAGCTGGCGGCTAACCGGCAACCAGTGACTGGTGGGCAACGATCAGGTCTGTCATCGGACGCGGCGATGAGCGCCGACAGCGAAGTCCCTAAACCAGCCCCATCCCAACGGCGAGCCATGCAAGCGCTGGTTATCGCGGCCCACGGGTCACACCTGAACCCGAACGCCTCGGACCCCACGTACGCCCACGCGGATACCGTCCGTGAGACGGGAGCGTTCGACGAGGTCCGCGAGGCGTTCTGGAAGGAGGAACCGCACTTTCGCGATGTGATCCGGACACTCGAGGCAGACGAGGTGTTTGTCGTCCCGCTGTTTATCAGCGAGGGCTACTTCACCGAGCAGGTGATCCCCCGTGAACTGCGCCTCGAGGAGTGGGATCCCGAGCAGTGGGACTCCGATGGGACGACTGCCTCACAGGTCACACTCGAGGCCGAAGACGTCGACAAAACGATTCATTACTGCGGCCCCGTTGGCACCCACGATGCAATGACTGACGTCATCGTCCAGCGTGCCGAAAGCGTGACGGACGATCCGGACGTGGGTGACGGGGTCGGCCTCGCGGTCGTCGGCCACGGCACCGAACGCAACGAAAACTCGGCGAAAGCAGTCGAGTATCACGCCGATCGAATCCGCCAGCAGAACCGATTCGACGAGGTCAAGGCGCTGTTCATGGACGAAGAGCCCGAAGTCGACGACGTCACGGACTACTTCGAGACGGCCGATATCGTCGTCGTCCCGCTGTTTATCGCCGACGGCTACCACACCCAGGAAGACATCCCCGAAGATATGGGGCTCACCGAAGACTACCGACTCGGCTGGTCGGTCCCAGCCGAGGTCGACGGCCACCGTCTCTGGTACGCCGGTGCTGTCGGCACCGAGAGACTGATGGCCGACGTTATCCTCGAGCGTGCGGCCGACGCTGGGGCCGATATCGGCGGCGCCCTCGAGTCGGTTCGGGCCGCGGTGGCTCCCGACGTCAGCGACGGGCCAGATCTCGAGCCAAACACGGGAGCAGGTGACTGACGCGTGACGATTCCCACAGCCGATTTCGACTCGCTGATCGCGACGCTTGAGGCCGAATCGGAGATCGCGTTCGACGGCCTGCGAATCGACCGCGACGGCGAGACGTACAGCCTCGAGACCCCCGAGAGCGAGCAGTCCGGACTCGACGAAGACGACCTCGAGGCTGCCCTCGAGCCACGTGCGGCGTACGTCACGAACTGGCACTACTGGCAGCAGACGGTCGGCGGCGAGGGAACTGCCCGCCGCGCGTTCCTGCGGTGGTGTGAGCGGGCACCGCTTGCAGCCGCGTCGGACGCCGACGAGATGTCGGCGACTGCGGACGACCCTCTCGAGGTACCGGCACGATACGACGCGCTTCGGGAGGGAGTCGACCGCGAGTGGGGGCAGCTGTGTCTGACGGCCCGACTCGTCGACGACGCCGACGGCCCTGCCGGCGAGCGCGTCTACGATCTCTGGCACGTCGACGACGCCGACACTGACCTCGCCGATCTCGAGGTCTACGACGACCCACGAGATGCTCGAGAGCTCTCGACCAACGACGACGACGGCCGGTATCGACCGCTGAAGACCGCGCCGACACTGGTCTCCGGCTGGGCCTTTATCGGGCTTTCAGGCGCTGAAATCGTCGAAACAATCGGCTTCTTCTATCCGGCGACGATCGCTAACTGGCATCGAGAACTGCGAGATAACTTGGACGTCGATCACTGGCTCGAGACCGCCGAGCGCCAGACTGGGATCTACGACGTGATCGACGAACTGCCCCGTGAGGCCGTCGAGTGGATGGCCGAAGCCTGCTGTGTCGACTCCCAATGTCTGCGCCGCCGCGAGTGGCAGTACGAGGAGGGCGACGACCTCGCGGTCGACGGTGGCGACGGCCAGTTCCCGTGTCGAGAGCCGTGTTCGCTCGTCGTCGCCGCCGCGCGCAAGTGGACTGTCATCGAGTCAGAAGCGGAACGCACCTACGAACTCGAGTTGACGCCGAGCGAACTGAACCAACTCGAGGAACTGATCGATGCCGTTGCCGAGGGTCGAACCGACGAGATCCGCGAAGCCGATGTCTACGACGGTGCGAACCGCTATCGGGCGCGATACCTTCGAGCAAAACGGTTCGACGACGACGGCACCCTCGAGGCGAGAGAGCGCCACGACAACTGACGACAGGTGCGTCTCCCGCGAGCGCGGTGATTATCGGATCAGTAACACGAGCGCTACGAGAAATCCGATCGAAACGATGGCGAGCCCGGCCATTGCAACCGGGCCACCGATCGTGGCCGCCGTTAGCACTGCGATTCCGACGGCGACGAGTCCGAGCGCGACGACGCCGAGTGTCGCCGGCTCGAGGCCGACGGTGGCGATCAGTCGCTCGAGATCGCTCGGTTCGGGTGCGTTCTGTGCGGGTTTCGACAGCGATTCGTCGACGTCGACGTCCCCCGGCGCTGGTTTGACGGTGACGGGAATCGACAGTGACTCCGAGCCGTACCCGGTCAACACTTCGAGTGTGCCTTCGAGTGGCCGCTCGATCGCCTCGGCGTTGACGCGGACGAGGACGATCGTTTCGCCGTCAGCTTCGACGTAGTAGTTCGACTCGGGGAGCGTTGCGATGCGCTCGATGTCGCCGCCAAGCCGACAGTGGACGTGTGCGGGGGTGTCATGACTTTGCAAGTGGAGGTCGAACGAGCCACGGACCTCGAGGGTACCGACAGCTGTCTCGAGTGAGTCGGCGGACCCGCGATTGACGTGGACGGTGACCTCCTGGGACACGGTTCCAGTGGCTGATCAGGCCGGAGTTTCTTCGCGCATATCCGGCGGCAGCAGGTTCGGGATGCCGTCTTCGATCGGGTACCGCTCGCCACATTCGCTACAGACGAGCGTGCCCGCGACGATTTCCTCGCCGGCATCGTCGTACTCGGCGTCCTCGAGTTCTAAGTCGTGTTTGTCCAGCGGACAGCAGAGGATCTCCAGCAACGACTCCTTCATGATAAACAGGCTTACCGCAGACAGCAAAAGGCTTCGGGAACGAAACGGACACAGCCGATCACGGAACGGTCATGAGACTGCGCTCATTCCGACTGGGTTTGTTCCTCACGGACGGTACTGCCGACGATGAGCGCAGCCCCGATGATGACGAGGTTTTTGACGATGTACTGTCCCTCGACGGTCAGGCCGTAGGGAATCGTCGTGAACGTCACCTCTGGCAGGAGCACCAGCGGGAGGAAGGTGCCGGGCATCTGGAGGAACAACAGGAGGATACCAAGCCGGATCAGCGGCCGGTAGAGCAAGCAGATGCCGATCAGCACCTCCCAGACGCCCAGTACCGGGACAAACAGCTCCGGTGGGACGACGTACACCGTCGCGGCGACGAGCTCCGCGGCCGGGCTCACGCCGAACATCTTCAGCCCGCCGAACCAGACGAAGACGATCCCGAGCGCGATACGAAGCGTCGGCAGTCCCCAACGTCCCATCCAGTTGGCGATCGATCGGTCGACCGCTTCGACACGACGGACCGTTTCCGTTGGGACGCCAAGGGCAGACTCGATTCGGCGGACGAGTGCTGTGAATGGATCACTCATAAACTGTGCTCACAGAGAGTCAACGGCCTCTGCGAGCAAAAGGTCGCGGTATGTATATTCGGGGTAAACGCGGTCGTCGCCAGTTATACTAACAACTGAAACGGTTTGCACACTGATCGCACAGCTGTCGTGCGATCGGGTATGCACTGACGTTCAGTGGCTACTATAACGAACCGCAAAAGACGAGGCCGAAGCGTTATTCGTACGGGTTCTCGACGATGACGGTCTCGCCACGGCCGGGACCGACACCAACTGCGTAGATCGGCGTGTCGAGTTCGTCGCTGATGTACTCGAGGTAGGTCCGGGCGTTTTCCGGAATCGCCTCGTAGCCGTCGGCTGCGACCTCGGCCCAGTCGACTTCGGGCCAGCCGTCGAAGGACTTGAACGTCGCCTCACAGCGACCCCATTGCTCGGTTGTCGGGGGCACGGTGAAGATCTCCTCGCCATCGAACTCGTAGCTGTGGCCGACCTTCACTTCCTCGAGTCCGGCCAGCACGTCGATGTGGTTGATTGCGAGTCCCGTAAAGCCGTTTGCGCGCGCGGCGTGGCGCAACATCGGCATGTCGAGCCACCCGACACGGCGCGGGCGACCGGTGACGGTGCCGTACTCGCCACCCTCGTCGCGGATCTGGGTCGCGAGCGCTTCCTCGTCATCGCCAGCACCCTCGTCCGGGTCGTAGTCAGGCGTCTGGTCCTCGACGCCGCCGAGTTCGGTTGGGAGTGGCCCCGTGCCGACACGTGAGAGATAGGCTTTGACGATGCCGATAACGTCGCCCTGTCCGACGACGGTCGGGCCGAGTCCGGTGCCGACGGTCGCGCCACCCGAGCTCGGATTCGAGGAGGTGACGTAGGGGTAGACGCCGTGGTCGATGTCGAGTGACGTTCCCTGTGCGCCTTCGAGCATGACGTTGTCGCCAGCGTCGATGCGCTCTTGGAGGAACGTTCCACAGTCGACGGTCATGTCTTCTTCCTCGAGTCGCTTGCCGTACTCACGATACGTCTCGTAGAGGTGGTCGATGTCGAACGCCTCGCCCGTCTCCTTCTCGAAGACCTCCTCTGCGAGGGCTTTCTTCTGGGGGACGACGTACTCGAGTCGCTCACGCAGGACGTCGGGATCGAGCAAGTCACCCACACGGACACCGCGTCGGCCAGCCTTGTCCTCGTAGGTTGGGCCGATGCCGCGTTTGGTCGTCCCGGCTGCGAGGTCTTCTTTCTCTGCTTCCTCGATGCCGTCGAGCGCGCGGTGGTACGGGAGGATGACGTGTGCGCGTTCGGCCACGCGCACGTCAGGCTCGAGATCACGCTCTCGGAGCGTGTCGATCTCGTCGAACAGCGTCTCGGGGTTGACGACACAGCCGTTGCCGAGTACGCCAACCTTCCCACGAACGGCGCCGGACGGCACGAGTGATAGTTTGTACTTCTCACCGTCGTGAACGACGGTATGGCCAGCGTTGTCGCCGCCCTGATACCGAGCGACGACGTCAGCGGCGTCGCCGTAGACGTCGACGACTCCACCCTTGCCTTCGTCGCCGAGTTGCGACCCGACGATTGTGACGGTCATAACAGCGGCGGATTCTTGCCCGGCCGATAAACAGATTACGGTATGGCCGGGGTGATCCTGTATTGATATACATAGACGTGTATAGATCAGGCTGGAACGCCCCAGGTGCCGACCACCGTGGCTCGAGTGATGCCGTGGTCGTCATCCGGGTCCGGACCACGAACCTCCGACCGCGGGCGCGGCACTGGCGAGAGACTAGCGGTCGGTCTCATGAAGAATCATCACTGTTTCGTCGGGCGATTCCGCCGACGTGATAGGCCAGTGAATCGTTCGTCCACGCTGGGAACGGAACCGTTAACTACTGACAGGACCAAGATGTCAGTTGAGCGGAAACCGGTCAGTCCGCGAGAGTAACTTTTAAAAGGCCCAAAGACAAGTTAACAAATGCCATGATAGACCGACTTGAGAAGGAAGTCGATATGTTGGAACGACATCTGCAGGTCCTGAAGATGGTTATCGAGAACGAACCGATCGGGATCGTCAAGATGTCGAACGAGACGGGCTACCCACACCACAAAGTTCGGTACTCGCTTCGTGTCCTCGAGGAGGAAAACCTCATCGAGCCCTCCAGCCAGGGTGCAATCAAGACCGAGCGCACCGCTGAGTTCGTCGACGAACTCGACGGCAAGCTCGACGACATTATGGACAAGCTCGATGGCATGAAGATCGAAGACGTCGCAGAGATCGAAGGCTAATCTCTCTTCGCACCGCACCGGCCTGATTCTGTGCGTCTTTCAGGGCCGGAGATATCGAGGCAACGCGTCTCGACCAGCGATCGATATCTGCTCATCACGGACGGCCACACTCGAAACCGGTCGGTTAGTGACAGTCACGTACCCGGCTGACTGAGCGCTGGCCAGCGCCGACTCATTTATGCCGACTTCGCTTCGCTCATCGCTGAGACTGCACGCGATACTCCGCTTGCAATGGTCGGCAACAGTCACGCGAGAGTGCTGGGAGAATCAGTTGGTCACGTGTGATCGGTGCGTGAATCGTGTTGTCCGGCAGTATTAGTCCAACCCGGCGGTCACAGTTCGGGCACGTTCATGTGGAACCCTTCCGAGCGCGATTCGACCAGACAGAGGTGATACCCCTGTTTTCGGGAGAGATTAACGTAGCTCAACTTCGAACTGCGGCTGAGTAGGCCACCAGTCGTCGCCTGTTCGGCGACCTCGAGCGCGCCAGGCTCGAAGTAACTCGAGGTGACAACGGTCGCCGCCGCGAGATCGGGGTAGTTCGCCTTGACTGCTGAGGCGGCTTCTTCCATCTCCTCGAGCATCGCCTGTGTTGCGGGCTCGCGCGATTCGTTCAGGTTTGCGACGATCAATGGGTTCCCCATCTTATCGAACGCGACGATATCGAAGGTTACGTCGTCGGGAACGTCGTCGGTGTCGTCGTCTGCGAGCGAGATCGTCGCCTCGAGTTCGGCGCGGTCGATTCGTGGGATCGCGTCGTAGAGATCGCCAAGTCCGTTGGCGTTACCGGTATCACGGATCTCATAGAGCACCATTGCGGTGAGCCAGTCGACGAACCGATACTCCATTGTCGCGGTGAGAAACTCCTCGTAGGGAGCGCCATCGACGGCGACGTCGCTTGCGTCGAACCCGGTGTGATACTCGAGGCGACGATTCGACTCGACCTCGGTGCGATCGGCCTCGCCGTCGTGGGCCGTCTCGAGGGTTGGCTGGCTCTTCGAGCCATACCGGACGAAGAGGTTCGTTCCGGCCAGTGCCTGTTGGGCCGGCAGTGTCGTACTCGCGTCCGGCGTGTCCGTCTCCGAGTCGGATGCAGATTCACGAGCCTGTTCCAGTTCGGATTGGAGCTTTTGTACACGTGACTGGAGGCGATCGACCGTTGTCGAGAGCTCGTTGTTTTCCGATCGAAGCCGGTCGCGTTCGGCCTCGAGCTCCTCGGCTCTGGCTGCGAGGGCGTCGCGTTTCTCCACGAGCGTCTCCAGTTGCTGTGTGAGCGTGGCGATTCGCCGTTCGTGGTCAGCGCTGGATGCTGTCTGTTCGTCCGCTGATCCGGCAGTGGTGGCGGTAGCTTGCTCTGCCTGTTGTGAACTGCCGCGTTGGCTGTGGGTGTCTTCTTCGGATCGTTGACGCTGTCGGTTCGTTTCCGACGTCGGTGTCTCCGATCTGGCGGCCGTCGTGGCTGTGCGACCCGACGTGTTGTCGGCTCTGTCAGTGGTGGTCGACTTCGATGACGACCGTGCAGTGTCACCGCGGCCGGCGGACGCACTGTTTTTCGCCGACTCCGCTGATTCAGTGTTGTCTGGATCGATCGACGGGATACGCCGCGTTTCGCGCCACTGTGCTTCCTGCTCGAACCGTTCGTCATCCGCCTGTGGTTCGTCGTCGGACTGTGACTCGACGTCGTCTTCAGTCCAGGAGATGTTGCTCTGCTCCAGCTGTGCTGCTGCTTTCTCTACTGCGGCAGGATCGAGACTCGACCGTTCGCCGCGCTCGCTGTCAGTTCCAACGGACTCATCGGCCGAACCGACCGTCGTGGTGTTTGCTCCCACCGCTTCGGCGGATTCGTTGGTCCCGGCTTCGTCATCGTCGCCAACCGATACGGACTCGTGTTCGGGCGCGCCCGAATCGGAACTGCTGCTGTCGTCGATCGCAGTCGTTGCTGCCAGATCTGTGACGGACTCACGTGTCTCCGGCTCGAGTTCCGTTTGGCCGTCTTCGTCCGTCGGAGCCGAATCGCTCTCGAGTTCGGTTGTCACTCCTGTCTCAGTAATGCCGCTCGAGGCAGGGTGTGGCTCCGAGCCGTCGGTCGTCGTGATCCCTGACTGGGCATCCGTCTCCTCGCTGGGTGACTCCGTCGTCGTGTCATCGAGGGAGATATCTGCGACTGAGGTGCCCGCGGGCTCATCGGCCGTTGTCGGCTCCGTTTCGGAGAGATCGATCGACTCGATCGCCGACTCCGTCGGATCGGCACTCGGCTCGGTGTCCATCTCCGTGTTTGGCTCGTCGGTCGTCGCTGCGCTTGGCGTCGGTTCCGGCTCGGTGTCGGGAGTGGTCTCGTGGTTCGCACTCGAATCGTCGACGTGTTCGGTCGTGTCCGTGCCTGGAACGTCGGTGACGTCGATGTCGACGTCGGTTACTTCGTAGATCCCAACCTCGTTGTCGGCACGTTCGAACGCCTCATCGCCGGTCAGCAGCTGCTCGGCGTTGCCGATGTAGGCCGCCGCCATTCGACGACCGCCGTAGTAGACGGCGTAGTAGTCTCCACTAAGGACGTTTTCGCTCAGTTCGACATATCCCGTAAACGAGCCGCTCTGGAGTGTCTCGTCGACTTCGTGCAGTGGTGTCTCGTTCGTGTAGTACTTCGCTCTCGTGTCACCGTCTGCTTCCTCCATCGCCGAGAGCAGTGGGAGCGACGGATGCGGTGCCTCATAGACCGTCCCCGTCGTGGTCTCGAAGTCCGAAACTGATCCGTCGACGATGCCGACGATGCGGCCGTTGAGCATAAATAGCCACGTCCCAGCGGCGACAACAGCCCCCGAGAAGTCAGCAGCAGCGAGATCAGCAAGCCCATCGTACCCGCCATCGAACTGATGAGAATCCCATTGTTCGACGCGCTCTTGCGTGCGCGAGTTCATAGTTCAACAAGCGGGAACTGAAACAAATACGTTTCGCCTAGATTTTCGACTCGGCGTCTTCGGCGAGTTCTTTCATCCGTTTGCCGATTCGACCGGCGCTCGAGAACTCGTCTTCGCTCATGCCGTTTGCAAGGGCGTTGCCGAGGATGAAGACGGCGTGTTTGTGTTCGCTTTTCGATTTGTGGACGTGTGATGGATCGACGTCGAGTTCGTGGTACGGCTCGAAAAGTGTCTCATCCACGTCTTCTCGCTGGGAGAAGTGCTCCATGATGACGACGAGTTCTTCGTGGAGCTCGAGGAGTTCGTCCTTATGCATACACCGTTGTATGAACGGTTTCGATTTAAGCGTTGTGTGCGCTTGTCGTAAAACCCGTCTCGGGCGCTCAGCGGCTCGGTACGGTGGTTCTGCTCCCGTCTCGTCGCCACTGAATGCCGGCAATGAGGAGGACCCAACTGCCGAAGGCAAGCGCAGCGACGAACTCCGGGACGGCAAACCACGCCATTGGGTCATCGCTGCCGACTCGAAACAGCAACCAACCGAGCCAGCCGAGTGGATGCACTAGTCCGAGCCAGATCGATGCCAGTCCGAGTCGTGGCTTCTCGACCAGGACGAGTCCAGTGCCGTAGAGCCACTGTGCAAACGGTGCGAGTCCGAAAAACAGCACGGCAGCCGGCCCATGCAGACTCGTTGTGAGATAGAACTCAGTGTGGTCGAGAAAGAAGACACCCACACCGACCAGTCCGATCGTTGCACCCCACAGCAAGCCGACGCCGAGGCGCTCGAGGGTGGTCTGACTCGCCACCCAGAGTCGCCAGCCAAACGGGAGTCCAAGCAGTCCACCGAGAACGAGCCCGCCGTTGAAAAGCAAGAAAGTGGTGGCGCCATAGCGGCCCATATCCGAGAGCGCGCGGTCGCGCCAGGTGAACGTTTCCGGGGCAGCAAGCAGGGTCGCAAGGAAAATTGCACCCAGAGCGACGATCGGTGCGGCGAGTCCACACCCCGACGCGATTCGATGCCAGTTCCTGTCAGCCATACTGTTCAAATCGCGACGAAAACGTATCAACCTGTGTGTTTGTTTCTCCACGCGGCGCAGCGGCAACGCAGCCGGACACAATCAGTATCGGGGCGACCACAAGGCGGCTCGCAGTCGTGCCAGCAGATCGTGACAGCAGCTCGTCTCAGTCCGCACCAACAGGCGTCGTCCCGTCGCGCTGGCCGGCTGGGAACCATGCGAGTTCGTGGTCGGCCGTGACGCGGACGGTAACACGCTCGTCGAGATCGATCTGGTCGGAGTGGTTGTGCATACACTCGATGGTTTCACCGGTGTCGAGTTCAACACGATACAGGACAGTCGGGCCGAGATACCGGCGGTAGACCACACTGCCGTTGGCTTCCGACTCCTCGGCTAGGAAGGCCGTCACGTCATCGGGGCGGACAAGCAGGTCGATGTTGGTGCCGTCGTACTGGTGGGCAAGGCCGTGGACGTCATCACGAAGCACGCGACCGAGTGCGGTGTCGACGCTGTCGCCGTGGACCGCTCCCGAGAGAAAGCTGGCGTGGCCGAGAAAGCCAGCGACGAACCGCGACTCGGGCTGCTGAAAGACCTGCTGTGGCGTGTCGATCTGTTCGATCGCGCCGTTGTTCATCACGGCAACACGGTCGGAGATCGAGAGTGCTTCTTCCTGGTCGTGAGTGACTGAGATGGCAGTGACACCAGCTTCCTTGATAATCCGACGAACCTCCTCGCGCATCTCGACGCGCAGATCCACGTCCAGATTCGAGAACGGTTCGTCGAGCAACAGCATCTCGGGTTCGGGCGCAAGCGAGCGAGCAAGGGCGATCCGCTGTTGTTGCCCGCCGGAGAGTTCCTCCGGATAGGCCTCGCCCTGTGTCTCGAGCCCGACGAGCTCGAGGAGTTCGTCAACGCGTGCGTCGCGTTCGGTTTCGGCCCACTCTTGGAGCCCAAAGGCAACGTTCTCGCGGGCGGTCAGGTGTGGAAACAGCGCGAACTCCTGGAAAACGACGCCGACGCCGCGGTCTTCCGGTGGCACGAATCGACAGTCACCGGCGACGTCAGTGTCTCGAAGACGGATCTGGCCGCTGTTCGGTTTCTCGAGGCCGGCGATCAGCCGTAACGTCGTCGTTTTGCCACAGCCGGACGGGCCGAGCAACGTGAGGATCTCACCGTCGCGGACGGTCACAGAGAGATCTGGGATGACTTCTTCGGTACCGTACCGTTTGCCGACGTTCTCGAGTTCGAGCACGACGTCATCCGCCGACACCGTCGGTGTATCCGGTTGTTCTCCAGCCGTCGTTGTGAGCAGTTGTCCGTTCGCCATTGATCGCCCCCCTCCGGCATCTGCCGGCGTTCGTTCTTTTAGGCGCGCCTAAAACACTTATATCTGCCGGTCAGATCCAGTCGGGTAAAAAGACTGCTCGCCGATCAGAGTTCGACGCCGCTCG
The DNA here is from genome assembly GCF_041821125.1 of Natronorubrum sp. A-ect3. Taxonomy (NCBI): domain Archaea; kingdom Methanobacteriati; phylum Methanobacteriota; class Halobacteria; order Halobacteriales; family Natrialbaceae; genus Natronorubrum; species Natronorubrum sp. A-ect3. The sequence continues at coordinate 429,777 of NZ_JBGUBB010000001.1, forward strand.
GGATCAAACTGTGTTGGCGAAGCAGATCTCCCTCGTCGTCGTAGACGAGAAACGTTTGTTTGTCGTAGCTGACAAACGGGTCGCCATCGAGACTGATTTCGACCTCATAGCGTCCCTCGGCTTCGGTTTCGTCCTCACCGTAGCCACGTGCGGCCTGGATAAACGTCAGGACATCGTCGGCATCCTCATTGAGTTCGAGAATGAACTCGCCGGTGACCCGGTTCGTAACGCTGACGACACCCGCGGTACCGTCGCCCAGTGGGCCCTGTAATCGGAGTGCAACATCGGTTTCCGCTGCCTCGAGAACGTCTCCGTCGGGGCCGGTAAGGCGCTCGCGAAGCATCGTCGCCGGGCCAGTAAAGTCAATCGATACCGAGGGTTTGCTCGGCTCACCGTTGGTCTCGACCCAGTCGACATTGTTGACATCTAACGTGAAGTGCTCGCGCCTCATTCCGTATCTACCGATTCGCACTCACACCGTATCAACGTAACGCACAGCGAACCGTCACGTCGCGGTGGCCACGTGACCAGCACATCTCAACGGCTCCCGTTTCAACCCACCATCGTGTGAGTGCAGTGGCCCTCTCGATCACGAGCGTGTCCGTCGTCTGCTGGCGTTGCGAACGCTTTTTGCGCGCTCCCCAACGAGGACGGACAATGGCCGAGGAGCAAACGCGAGCCGATACCTCGCGACGAGTCGCCGTTCGTGACACTTACGACCGGATTGCCACCCACTTCGCCGCCACCAGAGAGTATGCCTGGCCCGAAGTCGAGACGTTCGTCGAGACGTATGTCGACGGCCTCGAGACTGACTCGGACACGCCGCCTACCGGGCTCGATCTTGGCTGTGGCAACTGTCGCCACGCCGAGCTGTTGGCCCCTCACTGCGAACCAGTCGTCGGCCTCGACGCCAGCCGCGGACTCCTCGAGACTGGGCGTGAACGCGCCTGTGAGCGCGAGTTCGAGGTCGCGCTCTGTCAGGGCGACGCCGCGAGACTGCCGCTGGCTGCCGACAGCGTCGACATCGCCGTCTACGTCGCGACGCTCCATCACCTGCCGACCCAGCGAGCACGACGCGATAGTCTCGACGAACTCGCACGCGTTCTCGCTCCAGATGGCCGCGCACTCCTCAGCGTGTGGTCGACCGCCCACGACAAATTCGACGAAACGGAAGGATTCGACACGACTGTCGAGTGGACGCTGCCGGGTGGCGAGATCGTTGACCGGTTCTACCATATCTACAGCCCCGAGGAGTTCGACACGGCGCTCGAGGCGAGCGCACTCGAGGTACTCGAGTGGGAGGTCTCGAGTGGTAACTGCTATGCGACGGTCGCGGGAGCGGCCGACTCGAGCCCGCGAGCGGAGTGATAGCGTCAAGTATGGTCGAAAATGGGGGCCAGGAATGGCCGACTCGAGCGGGTTGATCGAAAACGGAAGCATCTTAAACACGGAACCAGAAATGGGAGATAGGCGCGGATGGTCTAGTGGTAGGACCTGAGCCTTCCAAGCTCATGGCCCGGGTTCAAATCCCGGTCCGCGCACTTCTGCTGCGAGCAAATTCGCGAGCAGCAGCAGTCGCATGAGGGTTTGAATTATACTGAGGTTCTGCGAGCGGAGCGAGTCGGTTCTCAGGGGGAGTTCAAATCCCGGTCCGCGCACGTCTGCTGCGAGCAAATTCGCGAGCTGCTAGGCGTTGTCCGCGCGTCTCAGAGCCACCGACGCGATATCCGTCTCAGTCTTCCGGACGCACTGTCAAGACGGGTACCGACGACCTTCGGACGACTCGTTCCGCAACACTCCCGATAATGGCGTGCTCGAGCCCACTTCTCCCGTGGGTTCCCATAATGATGACATCGATATCGTGGTCTTCACTGTAGGCGAGCACCTCTTCTGGTGGGTTTCCCGTCCGAACTTCCGTACGCACATCGACTCCGTCCTCGGTACACCGCTGTTCGATAGCTTCGACTGCGCGTTCTGCCTCGGCTTCTGGATCGTGGCGAAGCCGGTCGCGTGTGACGACGTACGGGACGACCGACAGTGCGTGCACCGTTGCGCCGAACTCGTCTGCGATCGCGATTCCATTGTCGATCGCCTGCGCTACGTTTTCGCTCCCGTCGGTCGGGATGAGAATGTGTTCGTACATTGATGTAATTCAGCCGACGAATACGTCTATAAGCCTTCTGCTTGCATAGCTCTGGGTGTCGGTTGGAACCGCTGTGCTACAGCAGCCGCTGAACGTCAGTGGCTACGATAGATACTGGGAGTCGGGCTGTCGATTCGAGTTACCGGCCGGCCACGGACGATGAACGGGACGACGTTCCAGACCGGATGACCCCTCGCCTATATGACCCGCATTGTGGACAGGACGAACCAGAGCAGCAATGGTCGAGCATATTTTGGTCCCGACGGATGGCAGTGACAACAGCTATCGCGCACTCGAGCAGGCAATCGAGATCGCAACCCCACTCGAGGCAGCCGTTCACGTGTTGGCAGTCGTTCCAGAGATGACCAGAGGGGCCAAACTCCGCGAGGAGTGGGCCGACCGTGTCGACGAGGCAGTTGAGACGGGGCGAGAACAGGTAGAACAGGCAGGTCTTGCGTTCACGGGCGCCACTCGAGAGGGGCCCGTCGCCCGACAGATTGTCGAGTACGCCGACGAAAACGATATCGATATGATCGTCATGGGAACCCACGGTCGGACCGGTCTCCACAGGTTTCTGGTCGGAAGTGTCGCACAACGAACGATCCAGACGGCTCCAATCCCGGTGCTGACGGTGCCACCCGAGGAGTAACGCGCCGGAACCGAACGACGGGCACTTCGATCCGATTCGGCCGCCCGACAGCGTTCGAGTGGCTGACGGACACCTATCTCGAGTTCCGGCTACTCGAGCAGTTCGCTGTCGGACACCGACTCGAGGACCGTCGGTTCGGAACGGCCGACATCGCGGATGACCACCCCGGTCACAGGTCACACCGCTGAACTCAACACACCGTTTGAATGAGCATTCTGTCGGGTGGCACCACAACTATGGTATCGAGTACCAAACTCAACAGTATGAGCGTCGAGTCATCAGCGTCGACACCGAACTACCAGCAGCTTTCGGACGACGAGTTCGAGCAGCGCAGTACCGACCTGTGGGAGCGATACGCCGACTGCGACCTGTGTGCCTACGAGTGTCACGTCGATCGAACGGCTGGTCAGGAGGGCACCTGCCAGGTCGACGACACTGCATACGTCTCGGCACACTTCCCGCATTTCGGCGAAGAGGACTGTCTCAAAGGCCACAACGGGAGCGGGACGATCTTTCTGGCGAACTGCAACATGAAGTGTGTCTTCTGCCAGAACTTCGAAACCAGCCACGAAGCAGCAGGTGAGCCGGCAACACCGGCCGAAATCGCAGAGATGGCCCTCGAGCTCGAGGCGAACGGCTGTCACAACATCAACTTCGTGTCGCCGACCCACCACGCGCCGCATCTGGTCGAAGCCGTCAAGCTCGCCGACAAGCGCGGCCTCGACGTGCCGATCGTCTGGAACTGCGGTGGCTACGAGCGACCAGCGATCCTCAAGCGACTCGATGGTGTCGTCGACATCTACATGCCCGATGTGAAGTGGGCGGACGATCAGGCGGCGGCGAAATACTCGAAAGCGCCGAACTACTGGTCCAACAGCAAGGAGTCGCTCCGGGAAATGCACCGGCAGGTCGGCGACCTCCGCCTCGATGACACCGGGCTGGCGACAGGCGGCGTGCTCGTTCGACACCTCGTCATGCCGAACCACGTCGACAGCGCCAAACGGGTGCTCGAGTTCGTTGCGACGGACCTGTCCGCAGACACTTTCGTCAACGTGATGGCACAATACCAGCCCCACTACAAGGCCGTCGATGAGGAGTATTACGAGGCGATCAGCCGTCCGATCACCGAAGCCGAGTACGACGCCGTGATCGAACACGCCCGTGATGTTGGACTCGAGCGACTCTCTCTCGATCGGTCGATGCTTGCGGACCGGCCGGGATTACAGGGATTGTTCTGAGGCTGTCGGCCGGACCGGAGACGACGACCGCGCGAACGCACAACTGTTCGGCGATGAAAGACGAGGTGTTGTGGGTCCGGCGGTGGCGAAACCGACGTTGAGCAGGTGGGCTCGTCACTCGCCAGCCGCCCGCAGCGCCCGCTCGAGTCGGGCGACGAGCTGTGTCTCGTCGGTCCACAGCCCATCGAAGCCGCTATCGGCGCGCTCTCGAGCGATGAGACCGCTCGTCCGAAGCGGATCGCCGTCGCCGTCGAAGGCGAGCACCCAGAACGAGCCGATCTCGTCGCCGCCGTTGGTGTGGATCGTTACGCCGGGGATCGACGGCCGATTCCAGTCGTCGGCAATGTAGACGTGGATGTCGAGTGCCGTCTCCGCGGCGAGGCGGGCGTAGACAGGCGCCATCGCCTCGAGGGCAGTCGCCTGTTGAAATCCGACCCGGAGCGTCCCGCTGCCGGCTCGCCAGGCTCGGTTTTCGATCTCACGGCTGACCGCGAGTAGCTGTCGTCGCTCGAGGGAGCGCCACACCGTCGATTCGAAGACGTCGATCAGGCGGCGATAGGCGGCGTCGTCGAATGCATCAGTCCACGGCTCATAGATCGGTGGCTCGAGAAACTCGCGGGCGGCGTCGAGGCTGACAGCTGCGACGAACGTCTCGTCCTCGTGGATACTAAAAAAGCTCTGGCTGGCTGCTGTTTCGTCCGGAAGCGAGCGGTAGTCGACGGCGTCGACACCAGTCTGGAACCAGTCGACGATGTCGGGCTGTGGCTGTGGCGCATAGATGGTGACCGTTCGCGTGGGCGGTTCAAGTCGAGTGAAGCAGGTAGAGAGTGTCATTGGATGTGGGCCTCGAGCCCGAACGAGCGATCGACCGCGGCGTGAGTGATCATGAACTGGTTTCCATCGCACAGGCCCGTGTTATCAACGTCCGAATCGGCGCTGGGCACGGCGCCAGCGAAACGGTACCGGCACGTTCGTCGTAACACACGACACCCGTCTCGACCAGCATTGGAACGTGTGTGTGGTGGAGGCTCAGATAACACTGCTCTCGACACTGTGGTTCGACGATTCGGCCATCCGTTGTGTGAATCCAGCTGACAACGACGTCGGCCAGCTCTGACACTGACGCCGTTTCGTGTTCGAGCAGAAAATAACACGCGAACCGGCGGTTCCGGTTTCGAAGCACCAGAAACCCATCGTCGACGACGTCCTGTCTCGACGCCGACCCGTTCGACGAGCGGTGTTCGGGGTCCATGCCTTGGGCAGACATCGAGAGCACATCAATCGCTCCCTTACATTTGCCATCGGTGATCTGTGGAGACGACACCTGCCGACCCCGGAACTCGAGTCGATGAGCGATATCAGTCTTCGAGTGGCTGCCCGGACGGCTGCTCGCTGAGATCGGCGGTCGTGGCGAAGACGACTCCGAGGACGACCCCGAACAGGAGATGTCCAACGAGGCTCTCGATAGCGGCTATCGGGAATCCACCAGCGGTACCGCCGATCGTCGCAGCCCAGACCGGCAAGACGAGCACGGGGAGGAGTGCCCAGACCGCAAGGCCGAACACGAAGCCAGCACCGACGAGGCGGAGCGTCATCCCGGTCTGTGAGAGTACGTCCGTCTCGACGTCCGTCCGGAGAATGCCGAGGATGGGGTCACGAGTTACCAGCCATCCGAACACGAGTCCGAGGACGATCCCGTGGGCGATATGAACCCCCCAGCCAACGACACCGACCGGCTCGAGCCCGTAAATCTCGGGGATAGCGACGGCGACGACAGCAGGATCGAACAGCCACATCAAGAGGCCGAACGCGGCGGCCCCGATTCCCCCACCAACTGCGCCACCGACGAACCAGCCGCTGGTGCCACTGATACCGAACGCGGACACGTCGTCAGTCTCGGTGCTCATAGCTTCAGCTACGATCAACGGTCCCAAAAGCGTTGGACTGGCACGCACAACCACCGCGTCGATGGTCGAGCACGGCCCACTCTGGTGCCAACGGACACGGATTGTTGTCACTATTTATCGTCGATCGCCAGAAACAGGGCCAGCGATCGGCGGTAATTGAAGACAACAGTCCGTCTGACACGACTCTCACGCCGCTGTTCAGCGATCGATCGACATATTCAGTAGCGACTATAGGTGCTGGCCGGCAACTACCAGCGTGGAGTACGATCTGCTTGGCTGGCCGCCCGATGGCCCGAAACTACGCCTCGATTACAAACGGTTCAGCTACGCCGGCAAGTTCGTCATGACGAACACCGGGAAAGCCGTCGCTCGAGACGACGGCACGATCGTTGCCGCCGTCGCGTTCAACGAGGATCGCACCGACGCGGGAACGCTGTGGCTGCGTTATGTCACCGTCGACCACGGGCGCCGTGGCGAGGGCATCGGCCCGGCGCTACTGCGCCACGTTCGTGATCGCGCCGTAGAGCGCGGCTACGACCGGCTTCGAATCGCCGTCAACAACCCGTTTGCCTACGAGGCGCTGTACCGGGCCGGCTTCGGCTACACGGGGGAGACGACAGGCATCGCCGAACTGGTGCTCGAGTATCCGACTGCTGCTATCGAGAATCCTCGAGAACGCTATCAGGCCGGCCTCGAGCAGTTTCGAGAGCGCGACCTCTCCGAGGATGAAGACGGGTTTCTCGAGTCGCGACGCGACAGCGACCCGCCTGAGCCTGCCTCCTGACAGGGACTCGAGCACGGACATCCGTTGGCACGAAGCCAATAGTTCAAATCCCAGTCGGCCCAAACGTCGCCAATGGGAAACGCTGCACTACGCGATATCGCCGTCATCGAAGAGATTCCGTTCGACGACGTCGAGGGTGTCGTCGCGGTCGACGCACACAACTGGCTCTATCGCTATCTGACGACGACGGTCAAGTGGACGAACAGCGACAAATACACCACCGCGGACGGCACCGAGGTCGCCAACCTCATTGGCATCGTCCAGGGCCTTCCGAAGTTCTTCGAACACGATATCACGCCCGTGATGGTCTTCGACGGTGGCCCGTCTGATCTGAAAGCCGACGAGATCGAGTCCCGCCGCGAGCAACGCGAGACCTACGAGGACCAACTCGAGGTCGCCCGCGAGGAAGGCGACACAGTGGCGATCGCGCAACTCGAGTCCCGCACGCAGCGACTGACGCCGACGATTCAGGAGACCAGCCGGGAACTGCTCCGCCTACTCGACGTCCCGATCGTCGAGGCGCCAGCGGAGGGCGAAGCACAGGCTGCTCACATGGCCCGGCGTGGCGACGCCGACTACGTCGGCTCGGAGGACTACGACGCGCTGTTGTTTGGCGCACCGCTGACGCTGCGCCAACTGACGAGCAAGGGTAACCCCGAGCTGATGGATCTCGAGGCCACCCTCGCACACCACGACCTCACTCTGGAGCAACTCATCGATGCGGCAATTCTCATCGGAACCGACTTCAACGACGGCGTGCACGGGATCGGCCCGAAGACGGCGATTTCCGAGATCACCGAACACGGCGACCTCTGGAGCGTCCTCGAGGCCCGCGGCGACAGTGTCGAGTACGGCGACCGCGTGCGACAGCTGTTCCGTGATCCGAACGTGACCGACGACTACGAGTTCGAGACGACGTTGGATCCGGATCTCGAGGCGGCAAAGGCGTACGTTACCGACGAGTGGGGCGTCGACGCCGGCGAGGTCGAACGCGGCTTCGAACGGATCGAGGAGAGCGTGACACAGGCGGGACTGGATCGCTGGACCTAAATTTGCTGCTCGCTGCTCGAGTCGCGAGCGGCGTTTCGACTCGCTGTCCAAAAACAGTCCGCAGCCGATCACGCGACGGCTGCGTTGGAGAGCTGCACGGCTCCTAGAACAGGTGGTCGTCCAGCAGTCGGGCGGGGCCGCCGACGTCCCAGATGGTCGTCGAGACGCCGCAGTCGGCGATTTCTTCTTCGACGCGCTCGGCGTACTCCTCGGTCGTATTGACGTAGACGGTAGCGCCGGTGTCGGTCGAGAAGTAGACCGGAATATCCTCTTCCTCACGGAGCTGGCGCACGCGGTTGAAGATCGCCAGCGTCTCTGGCTGCCAGTAGAGCCAGCCCGAGGGGCCGGTCATCGTGGTTGCGGCGAGCGACAGCGAGTCGTGTTCGGCGAGTTCGAACGCAGCCTCGAAGTCGTTGTTTCGCAGCGCATCCCGCATCTCGGCGATCTGGCCGTGGATGTGGGCGTTACGCGCCTGGAACATGTGGCTGTCGGCAGCCTCGTTGTGGGCGTCCTCGGTCTCTTTGTGGTAGGGGACGAGGCCAACGACGATCTTGAGGTCCTCGTGGAGATCGGTCGGAATGCGACTGGAGCGACAGTCCTCGTCGTTCATTCCCGTGTGTAGCTGCGAGAACGCGCCGGTGACGGCTCGAGCGGCCGACGCCGAGCCGACGCGAGCGATCGTCGAGATCTCCTGTTTCGATGCGTCGAGCTCTGCGGCTTCGGCGAGTGCCATCGCGGCGGCTGCAAAGCCGGATGACGACGAGCCGAGTCCGACGTTCGAGGGGAAGCTGTTCTCGCTCTCGAGGCGAACCGGGTAGACGGTGTGGGCGGCGTCGGATTTCGACCGTGCCTTTTCGACGACGGCTTCGACCCGCTCGTGGGCCCGGCCGTCGAGTTCCTCGCCGTCGACGACGAACGTGTCCTCGTCGTAGTCCATCGAGAACTCGACGGTTGTCCGCGTGTGGCTCGGGGCCGTACAGAGGCTGATGCTGTCGTGGTACGGCAGTCGTTTGATGTCGTCTCGCATCCCGTGATACTTCACCAGCCCCTGAATCGGGTGGGCCATGGCGGTGGCTTTCATATCCGGATAGGCGGATGACGGCCGCTTAAAGCTCACGGCATCCGGGTGAGAACAGAACAAGTGGGGTTTCCGGGAGGAAGAGACGTCTCCGCGACGATTTTCAGACCGTTCGTGGTGTGCCAGCGTGGTGAGACACACCGATCTGTGAGCGCTGGTGGGGCGTGCAGGCCGTTACTCGAGGCGACCCGAAAGCACCTTCGCGGCGGTGAGAATCGGATCCCAAACGGGGCTAAACGGCGGCGCGTAGGCGAGATCGAGGTTCTGTAGCTCTGTGACGGTCAGTCCCGACGTGACAGCCGTTGCGACGGTGTCGATCCGTTTTGTCCCCTCGGGGCCGACGAGACCGGCTCCGAGGACGCGGTTGCTCTCCCGGTCAGCGACGAGCGTGACGGTCAGCTCGGTCGCGCCGGGGTAGTAGTGCGGTCGCGTCTCGGTGTCGATGGTGACGGAGACGGGATCGAATCCAGCCTCGCGTGCGCGCTCGTCGTCGAGAACACCGGTTCGGGCAGCACCGAGCTCGAAGGCTTTGACGATCGCCGTGCCGGCGGTGCCGCCAGTCTCCGTGGGCTCACCCGAAACAGTCGAGCCGATCGCTCGACCGGCCCGGTTCGCTGTCAGCGCCAGTGGGACGTGGTCGGGCTCGCCAGTGACGACGTTTTCCGCCTCGGCACAGTCGCCCGCAGCGTAGACGTTCTCGTAGTTCGTGCGGCCGTACTCGTCGGTCGCGATAGCACCCGTCTCCCCGATCTCGATACCAGCCTCCTCAGCGAGTTCGACGTTTGGCGCGACGCCAACGCCGACGATGACCAGATCCGCCGACACCGAGTCGTCTTCAACTTCGACTGACTCGACGTGGTCGCTGCCAGCGAAGCCCTCGACGGCGGTCTCGAGATGGAGATCGACGCCCTGCTCGCGGAGGTGTTCCTCGACGACCTGTGCCGTCTCCTTGCCGAAGGGCTGGAGCGTCTGGGGCAGCATCTCGAAAATCGAAACGTCGACGCCGCGTTCATCGAGCGCTTCGGCCATCTCGACGCCAACGTAGCCGCCGCCGACGATTGCGGCGGTTGCTGGCTCGTGGTCCGAGACGTACTCTTCGATGGCGTCTGCCTGGTCCATGCTCCGGAGAGTGAACACGCCCTCGAGGTCGATCCCATCGAACGGTGGGACGATGGCGCGTGCGCCTGTGCCGATCAGCAGGTCGCCGTAGGACTGCTCGAAGTGCTCGCCGTCGGCCTCGACGGTGACGGTCTTCGCCTCGGGGTCGATCGCGACGACCTCGTGGCCGGTCCGAAGGTCGACGTCACGTTGCTCGCGGAACTCCTCGGGCGTGACCGAGACGAGGTCCTCGAGGTTCTCGACGTCGCCTTTGATGTAGTAGGGCATTCCACAGCCCGCATACGAGACCCACTCGCCTTTTTCGAAGACGAGTACGTCCCGGTCCGGGGCCTCGCGTTTGGCCTTGCTGGCGGCACTCATCCCGGCTGCGTCCCCGCCGACGATGACGAACGGATCTGTCATGAGTGGCGATACGCTCGCACCATAGTAAAGTATTTCCCAAAATGCACAATACTAAGAAGTCGTCGACAGCGTCGATCGCCAGTGACTGTGCTTGGTAGACACGCGTGACTGCGTCGAATATCACGTGACTGCGTCGTGGTCGAAGCTGGACAGTCAAGAACTGTCTGTGGATGCTGTCAGCTACGTGCCATGTGCACACGTCTCAAGAATTGTTCGTAATCGGATTACTCGAGGTCGACGCGCCCGCTCGCGGAGACCGTAATCTCGTGGCCACGGTACTGAAACGAGACTCGGCCGCGTCGAGTCGTCGGTCCGGATGTAGTCGGTTCGAAGAGTCGATCCAGCGCGTTCGTATCGACAACGTCGTACAGCGGTGGTTCGAGGCTGGCAGGATCGATGTCGTCTGCGTCCGCGACGGCCTCGATGACACGCAGACTTGGACTTGTGTTTGCCTCCGGCGATTCGTGTTCGGGCATATGAATTAGACCAGCAACTGGACGTCCGATTCGGCCATGTGCTGGATCGCAGTTGCTGCGCCGACACCTGTCGTCACGCCGTCGTAGAAGTCGTTTTCGTCGTACTCCATCAGCTCGATGGTCATCTGGCAGGCCTGCAGATCGACGCCCTGGTCGAGCGAGAGATCGATCAGCTCCTCGATGGTCGCGGTGCCGTTCTCGTCGATTTTCTTCTGCATCATCTTCGTCGCCATCGAGTCCATGCCGGGCAACGCGGCAAGGGCGTTCGGCATCGGCATGTTCGGATTGCCGACGGCGGAGAGTTTGAGCTCCTTCGATTTCTCCTCGTGGAGGATGTCGAGTCCCCAGAACGTGTGGAAGACAACGACATCCCAGCCGAAGGCAGCCGCCGTGCTCGCGAGGATCAGCGGCGGGTACGCCATATCGAAACTCCCCTGGGTCGCGATGATCGTCATCTTCTGCTGGTCGTCGCCATCATCCAGCTCGGCCAGTGACGCCTCGAGTTCGTCGACGCGCTCGCGCAGCGCCTGCAGCTCGGCGGCGTCGATGGTGCCGTCGGCCGACGGCGTGGTGTTATCCGTACTCATATTATGCCGTCTTCTTCACGTAGTGGGTGTAGAGGTCATCGCCCTCGACCTGGTCGAGGAGGTCGACACCGTCGGTGCCTTCTGCCCAGCCCTGAATGTCACTCATGCTGCCCGAGTCAGTCGAAACGACTTCGAGAACGTCGCCTGCCTCGAGGTCATCGATCGCTTGCTTGGTCTTCACGATGGGCATTGGGCAGGACAGTCCTTTCACGTCGAGCGTCTCGGTGGTTTCGTATTCTGAGCTCATATGTTGTCTCTGTGCTCTGTATTGGAGCTAATACACAATATTGGCCGTGCCTATAAAAGGATATCGATTATTGCACTGATTGTGAATAGCTGCGGTTTTCCGGAACCCGTCATACACCCCGTTATTTTCCGTTAGTGCTGTTTATACGCGCGTTCAAACAATAAGTTCCGTTAAACAGCCCGTTGCCTGTATTGTGCGATGGAGGAAATACCATACAAACTCTTAAGTGCGAGTAGCCGGTACTGGATACTGTACAACATGGATGACATGGACTTTCCAACGCCAGACGAACCGGTCGAATCGGTTACTCCTGCCGAACTGAAAGCACGAATCGATGCGGGCGAGGCGGTCACGATCCTCGACGCGCGCATGGAAAGTGACTACGACGAGTGGCGAATCGACGGCGATAACGTCGAATCGATCAACGTCCCATACTTCGAGTTCCTCGAGGACGATATCGACGCCCACGTCCTCCAGCAGATCCCCGACGACCGCGAAGTCACCGTCCTCTGTGCGAAAGGCGGTGCCAGCGAGTTCGTCGCCGGCGCACTGGCCGACCGCGGCTACGACGTCAACCATCTCGAGGAGGGAATGAACGGCTGGGCACGGATCTACGAGGCCGTCGAGGTCGACGGCTACGACGGTGCCGGCACCCTGCTCCAGTATCAGCGCCCATCGTCGGGCTGTCTCGGCTACTTCGTCTACGACGACGGCGAGGCGGCCGTCATCGATCCACTGCGTGCGTTCACCGACCGCTATCTCACCGACGCCGACGAGCTCGGCGTTGATCTGAAGTACGCGATTGACACGCACATCCACGCGGATCACATCTCGGGCGTTCGCGCACTCGGTGCCGTCGGCGTCGAAGGCGTCATCCCCGAGGCCTCGGTCGACCGTGGCGTCACCTACGCTGATGAGATGACGCTGGCTGCAGACGGCGACGAGTTCGAGGTCGGCGACGTCACGATCGAGACCGTCTCCACGCCCGGCCACACCTCCGGGATGACCTCGTACCTGATCGACGGCGAACTGCTCGCGACCGGCGACGGGCTGTTCATCGAGAGCGTCGCCCGCCCCGACTTGGAAGAAGGCGACGACGGCGCACCCGAAGCCGCCAGCATGCTCTACAAGAGCCTTCAGGAGCGTGTCCTCACGCTACCCGACGACACGCTCATCGGTGGCGCTCACTTCAGCGACGCCGCTGTCCCCGCCGCAGACGGCACCTACACGGCACCGGTCGGCCAGCTCGAAAACGAGATGGCTGCCCTGACGATGGACGAGGAAGACTTCGTCGAGCTGATCCTCTCGGATATGCCACCACGCCCGGCCAACTACGAGGACATCATCCCAACGAACCTCGGCCAGCAGGAGGCCGACGACGACGAAGCCTTCGAACTCGAGCTTGGCCCGAACAACTGTGCTGCCAGCCAGGGCTCGCTGGCAGACGACTAAGACACGTGATCTGATACTGAATGTTTACAGAACTCGTCCCGCTTTCCCTGACCGCCGAGCTCTTTCCCAACGGTGTCTTTCGATACGCCGTCGGGGGGCTGCTCGTTGGCCTCGGAGCGGCAGTGATCTACCTCGGGACCGGCATCACCGCCGGCGCGAGTACGTTCCTCGAGTCGACGCTTTCGTACGCCTCCAACCAATCGCGGTTCCAGCGCTACCGACCCTCTCGAGACTGGCGGGTCGTCTTTACGCTGGGAATTGTCCTCGGAGCGGCCGTCTACGCCGTCATCTGGCAAGGTGGGGCGTGGACGACCGACGTCCAGCCCTGGCGGCTCCTGGTCGGCGGCGTCTTCGTCGGCATCGGGACCCGTATCGGCAAGGGCTGTACCTCTGGCCACGGCGTCTGTGGCGTCGGTTCAGCCTCGAAGACGTCGATCGTCGGCGTGATGACGTTCCTGGTCGTCGCCATCGTAACAGCACAGCTCGTCCAGCTCATGGGGGTGAGTCCGTAACATGAGTTGCGAGACGTTTGCGTCTCGAGATAGCGAACGAGGAGGTGACGACCCGTGAGCAGCAACCGCCACCCACTGTTCATGCCGCTGATCTTCGCCGGCGGCCTGATCTTCGGCTTCGGGCTCGGCTTTAGCCACATGGCCCGCCCGGAAGTCGTGCTGGATTTCCTCCAGTTTACCGACTTCGGGCTGTTGTTCGTCATGTTCGGCGCGGCGATCGTCACCGGGATCGTGTTCGCGATCATGCCGCGACTGCGCGACAGCGCACCGTTGACTGGCGACGCCTACGGCCGGCGGCTGAAGTCGTTCGACCGAAACGTCCTCATCGGCGGCGCGATCTTCGGCGTCGGCTGGGGCCTGTCGGGGATCTGTCCCGGCGCGGCCTACGCCAGCCTCGGTATCGGCAACGTGACGATCCTGTGGGCAATCGTCGGTATGTTCGCTGGCGCCTACCTCCAGGGTGTCTGGCGCAGCCAGCGTGCCGCGTCCGAAACCACTCCAACCGGGGCTGACTAATCTCGTGAGTCCGGCTTTCGTCTCACGATCCGCTGTCTGAACACGTTTTCGTACACGACTTCTGGACCCACAACGAGACTGCCGTCTCACCTCGTTACCGCTCGAGTCAGTTCCTCGCCTGGGTGAGCGATGCGGACCCGATCGCTGCGACGCCGTTTGCGCGGGTCACTGTCTCGTTCGCACTCGGCTCCGCTCGAGGTGCGCTGCCGGCGCTCAGATAACTGCCAGCGGCAGCATAATCGCCACCCCGATCGCGATCCCGCCGGCGAGTTCGGGCTTCCCGCCGTTTGGCAGGTCTTTTCCGAGATCCAACGCTTCCGGAATGAACTCCGTCAGCACGAGATAGATCATCGCCCCCGCAGCAAACCCAAAGCCAAACGGTAGAAACTCCCGGGCGACGCTGACGAACGTGAAGGCGATGACAGCCCCAAGCGGCTGTGGCAGACTCGAGAAAACCGCCCACCAGACCATTTTCCACTTCGAGACGCCCATCGACTTCAGCGGGATCGAGATCGCCGTCCCTTCCGGAATATTATGAATCGAGATCGCGATCGTCATGAAGATCGCCAGCACCGGGACGGTAAAGCCAAGAAACGCCACGCCGTCCTCGAGACCGAGATCCGCAAACGAGACGCCGACGGCGATCCCTTCTGGAAAGCTATGGACGGTCAGAATGCCGAGGATCAGGACGAGTTTCTTGAAATCGGCCTCCTCGTACTCCCGGGGATCGATATCGGCGTCCATGAGGATGTCGTGTGCGATCACGACGAGCAAGACACCAGTGGCCATCCCTGCTGCAATCTCGAGTGGGGTGCCTTCGGTCAGCCCCTCTTCAATGAGCCCGAACACGGACGCTGAGACCATGATTCCAGAGGAGAGGCCCCAGAGCATCACACTCCGGCGGTCGCTGATCTCGTCAAAGAAGAAAAACGGTAGCGCACCAAGCCCCGTCGCCAGCGCTGTAATCGCCCCCGCGACGAACACGAGTACGAGACTCTCGAGAAGAGTCATCTCTCTCTGTTAGCTGTCGAACTGGTCGTATAAATCGTTAGTTTTCCCTGACCCGCTCGGTCGATCAAATACCGGTCTTTGCGTTGGACTTCGAGTGCCTGCTGCCAGTCGTTGTCGTGGCTGCGGTCAGCGTCTGCGTTCTGTTACTACCCACATGACAAGCAGCGACCAGACGAGACGCAGCGACTGTGCTGACCGACACAGTGGCGCTTAGCTGTGCTGATCGATGAGGCCCTTGAGCGTCGCCTTGTCCTGTACGCCGACCATCCGCTCGACGGGCTGGCCGTTGGCGTAGAGGATGAGCGTTGGGACGCTGCGAGCGCCCAATTGCTGGGCAAGACGCTGGTGGGCGTCGATGTCGACTTTCGCGACCGCGGCATCGGTTTCTGCGGCCAGCGCCTTCACCGTCGGCTCGAGCATCTGGCAGGGACCACACCAGTCGGCGTAGCAGTCCACGAGGACGACGTCGTGGTCGTTGACGACGGTCTGGAGGTGGTCGTTGCCTCGAATACTGATCGGTTCGGCTGGACTGGTCCCTTGCTGGGCGTCGGATCCGGCGACGTTGCCGCCGTTCTCGAGGCGTTCGCGCAACTCCTGTTTTTTCTGTTCGCGGATTCGTTCTCGTTCGTCGTCTGCAGAGTCACTCATCGGGCGACCGTACGGCCTCTGCAACCATAATAGTTGTGTGTATTACGAACAATATTGGGCCGCTGCTGGCGGGAGACGGTTTCGTGGTCAGTACCGCAGTCAGTCGGCTCTCGTGGCGGTCGTGACGGGTGGCTCGAGGACAGATGCAGACCCAGTTGTGGTCAGAGCGAGAGCGGAACGCTGTGACGGGCCTGGTGCTTGAGGGTCTCATCTCTCTCGAGGGCGAGCCAGCCTGTCTGGGCTCTCTGCCACGCCGTGCCGGGGAACAACCCCCGGCCAACCGGGATTCGTGGTAGTGGTTTTTGGATACAAGACCATACGGCCATCCGTGATCGGACCGGGTGAGAAAGGCGACGTCCGTGTGCCGTCACAAACGAGACGACTGTAAGGTAGTCTTACGCTGTTCGCTCCGGTGGCACGAGCATCACGTTCCCGTTTGCGCGGGCAACCAGATCCTCGGAGACGCTGCCCAGCAACAGCCGGCGCAGTCGGCTGTGTCCGCGCGAGCCAACGAGGGTCGTCGTCGGTTCGTACTCGGCTTCGGCAGCGAGGATCTCGTCGGACGGGTCGCCCTGACGGGTTTCCGTCCGTGTCTCGAGTCCCCATTCCTGGAGCTGGCCCGCAAGTTCGGCCAGCTGTGCTTCTGGATCTTCGCCCTCCGGAAGCCCCGGATCCTTCGGCGTTTTGACGTGGACCAGCGTCGCCTCCTGGGCCGCATGACGCAGATATGAGAACGCCTCGAACGCCTGCTCGGCGTTCTTCGAGAAGTCCGTCGCGTACAGCATCCGCTGGAAGAGATGTTTCCGGACCATGCTCGGCTCGTCGGTCTCGCGTTCGATGCGGTTGACCAGCAGCGGCGTCACTGTCGTTCGAGAGAGGTTGCGCGCGGTCGAGCCAATCACCCGGTTCTCGAGGGGGCTTTTCCCGCGCGAGCCGACGACCGTCAGGCTCGCGCCGATCGTCTCCCCGATACCTCGAATCCGCCGGTGAGGTGTCCCACGGACGACGTGGGTCTCGACGTCGAAGCCAGCGCCCTCGATGACCTGCTCGTAGCGACCGAGCGCCTTTCGACGGCGTTTTTCGAAGTCGATACCGGGCATCCCGGCGTGGACGTTCGACGGCACCACTGTCACCAGATGGATCTCCTCGATGCCGATCCGACCCAGACACGCGAGGCCGGTTTCGTTCTCGATTGTCGCCTCGCTCGCCGCGGACAAATCAGTTGCCAGCACTGCTTTCATACCCGTCGTAGGTGCCGACGGTATAATATTGTTTGGATGACCCAATATCAACTCTGATGAACGCGCTCGAAACCCCAGATCAGTGAGTCACTTAGCTGGTGTGAGCTCGACGAATCTCACTCGAGTTCGGCTACTCATTCACGCCGTGTCGGTGGAGCGCGCGATGTGCCGGCGTAGTCGTCCCGCTCGAGCCCATATATTTAGAAAACTTATGCGAATATTTCCGTAGGATAGCTATGAGATAGTTCGCAGTAATATTGTGCGCCAGTCCCAAAAGCGTTATACGGTCTTCACGAGTAGAGAGTAGTGAGCAACAATCCATGATCCGTACACAACTGGGTTCAAACGGGGGGCGATACGCGTGATCGAATTTAGCGCGTACTCCCCACTCGTACAGGCAACACTCCTCGTCGGTGTCGTCTTCCTTCAGGCAGTTGTCCTCTACGTGGGCTACGGTGCCGTAGAGCGAGTCGCAACGCCACTGATCGAAACGATCACGGACGCATAACCGATGGAGCTACTAGGACTCAGCTTGCCGCTGTTGCTGTTGTTCGTGAGCTTCGGCTTCATGGTCGGGGTACTGTTCGGCTTCTTCGGAATGGGGGGGTCCTTCCTGATCACCCCGACGCTACTGATCCTCGACTACCCTGCGTCGGTTGCGATCGGGAGCGGACTGGCGTTTTACTTCGGGACCTCCGTGATCGCCGTGTTGAAACACTACGATGTCGGCCAGGTCGACTACAGGCTCGGCGCGATCCTGTTTGTCGTTCTCTCGGTCGGGATCGAACTCGGCAGTCGGCTCGTGTTTGGCCTCGAGGCGTTGGGGATCGCCAACCTCGTCACGGGTGTCGCGTACGTGGTTTTGCTGGCCGGGATCGGTGCGCTGTTCCTGCGCCGAGCTTCCAACCTCGATGCCGATGACGACGAGGCGGACGATGTCGACGATGACGAGATTCCACCAGTCGCACAGAAGATTCAGTCGTACAACGTGCCGCCGATGATCTCGTTGACCTCTGGCGGACGGGCCTCGGTGTGGACGATCTCCGGAGCGGGCGGCGGTGTCGGCCTCATCTCGGGGCTAATCGGCGTCGGCGGCGGTTTCATCCGTATGCCCGCAATCTACTATCTGATCGGGACGCCGTTGACGGCCGCTGTCGGGACGAGCCTGTTCGCCGGGCTGTTCTCGGGTGCGTTCGGGACGTTCACCTACGGGATGTCCGGCAGCGTCGACCTGACGGTGGTCTCACTGCTGTTAGTCGGGAGTGCGCTCGGAGCCAGAATCGGTTCAGCGGCGACGACAATGGTCGAAGAGGACGACGTGATCATCTACTTCGGGCTCATGATGCTGTTCGCCAGCGCCGGCATCGCGCTCAGCGAACTCGCCAACTGGCTCGGAACGGACGCGCTCGATATCGTGAGCGTCCTCCTGCTCGTCGGTTCGTCGTTTTTCGTCGCACTGATGATTCTCTATCAGGTCGTTCAGTCGGTCAACACGCGCGAATCGAACGCACACGTCACCCCAGACGGTGATGACTGATGACGTCGGCGAACGACCCGTACAGAGCCAGAACGGGGGTTTACCTGCTTGGCTCGCATATACGTAGTTGTCCGTGAGTCTCATTGCGATCGTCGCACTCGTTCTGGCACTCGGTGTTGCCTCCCGCGTTCTCGCCGACCGACTGCGGATCCCGAGTGTCCTCTTTCTGATCTTCGCCGGGATCGCGATCGGCCCCGAACTGCTCGGCCTCGTCTCCCGGGAGACGTTCGGTGATGGACTCCCGGCAATGGTCGGCGTCAGCGTCGCGATTATTCTCTTCGAGGGCGGCTACCACCTCCGCCTCGAGAAACTGCGGGAGAGCCCGACGGCGCTGTTCCGGCTCACCACCGTCGGCGCAGCGATCACCTGGCTCGGGACGGCTGCCGCCGTCGTCGTCTTCCTCGACACCGGTATCGAGGTCGGTCTGCTGGTCGGCGCGTTGCTGATCGCGACCGGGCCGACAGTGGTTGGCCCGATCTTGCAGGTCGTCACCGTTCGTGACCACGTCGCTGCTGTCCTCGAGGGAGAAGGGATCATCAACGACGTCACGGCGGCGATCCTGGTTGTCGTCGTCTTCGAGGTTCTCGTCGCTGGAAACGGCACACCGGCTGCGCTCGTCAGTTCGTTCGCGATACGGCTGTTCATCGGGCTGGCAGTTGGCGCGCTCATCGCCGGCGCCGTGTGGCTGGTGATCAGCCACGTGCAGTCCAGACCCCGTGCAGCGCCGCTGCACGCGCGGTTGATCGTTCTCGCTGGAATCATCGTCGCGTACGCCGGAGCCGAACTGATCGCCAGCGAGACGGGGATCGCCGCCGCTGCGATGGCCGGCTTCGTCCTCGGCAACGTCGACCTCCCCCACCACGAAGAGGTGATCGACTTTCTCGATGACCTCTCGGTCGTCGTGCTCTCGTTTATCTTCGTCGCGTTGGCGGCGCTGATCGACTTCGCAGATATTCTCGCACTCGGACTGGCCGGTCTCGCAATCGTCGCCGCGATCACGGTGGTGCTCCGGCCGGCAGTCATCTATCTCTCGACGACAAACGAGCGCTTTACGCACAACGAACGGCTTTTTCTCAGCGCCGTCGGCCCGCGCGGGATCATCCCCGCCAGCGTCGCGACGCTGTTTGCCGTCGAGTTGCAGGCACTCGGTCAGCCACAGGAAGCCCAGCTGCTTGCTGGGACCGTCTTCCTGATCATCTTCGCGACGGTCGTCCTCCAGGCCGGCCTCGCACGACAGATCGCGAACTACCTCGAGGTTTCACCAATGCGCACACTCATCATCGGCGGGGGACGGGTCGGTCTCTCCCTCGCAGAACGGCTCGAACAGGACGGCGAAAACGTACTCCTCATCGACACCGACCCCGACGCGGTCGAAAAGGCCCGCAAGCGCGGGCTGCGAGCAATCGAAGGCGACGGCACTGACGCCGACGTCCTCGAGCGTGCCGGCGCATCGGACGCGAAAACGGTTATCGCGACCTCGCCGGACGACGACGTCAACCTACTGGTCTGTCAGCTCTCGAAGACGACCTTCGGCGTCGACAAGATCGCCTCTCGGGTCAATCAACCGGACAACGTCGACGCCTTCGAGTCGCTCGGTGTCCGGGCGATCGATCTCTCGATGGCGACGGCGTGGTCACTCGAGAACGTCCTCGAACGGCCGTCGCTGTCGGCGTGGATGAACGAACTCGGTCGAACCGGCGACGTCCAGGAGATCGAGGTCACGGCGACGGATCTCGTCGGAAAGACGATCGCCGAGCTCAACGCCGAGATTCCGGACGGCTGTATCGTCGGCTTGCTCACCCACGATGACGGGACGACAGAGGTTCCAACCGGAGACCACGAACTACAGGATGGCGACCGGGTCACGTTCCTCGGCCAGACGGATGCCGTCGACCGTGCTGTCAAGCGATTCCACCCACACGACTAGCCGTTCGGACGTCTCAGTTTTTCATAACATCTGCATGATGCGGTCGTGGTCCCGCCTCGTCTGTATCCCGCGTTCTGTCTGACAGGCGAGTCCCCACTGACGACTGTCGACCGTCTGTCGGCTGTCACACTTTGCCTCTGGTCTGCCTTCCCGAGTGCCAGTATTGCGGCCAAAATGCAAAACAAGGGTTGGGATACGGTGCTCGAGTGCTGTCATACTCATCGCTCACTCTTTCTGCTCTCGTCTATCGTCCGTTCCGTCGCCGCTGTCGCCATCGAGGTCGGGCTCGTCACTCATTCTCCCGAGTCGACTATCTCGGCAGACGGGACGTTTCAGCACTCAAGACGCGCGCGCGACGCGCTTGGGACGCTGCTCAATCCCTACTGTATCTGTATAACGTACACAAATACATGCGTGGGTTAGCGGTAGGATAGGACACAATAATATTGTGCAATATTCCCAAAAATGTTATGCACACACTGCTGGTAGACGCTACTGAGTAGTTTCCCATGACCCTCACACAACCGAAACGGAACAGAGGTCGACACGCATGATCGACTTCGCAGCCCTCTCCCCAGCAGCCCAAGCAGGCGTGCTCGTCGGTGCCGTCCTCGTCGAGGCAGTCGTCCTCTACGTCGGCTACGGCGCACTCGAGCGGGTCGCAGCACCACCGGTCATCGAGACGATCAAGAACACGTAAATCGAACTCTTTGGCATCGGACTCACGCTGATCGTGTTGTTCATCGGGTTCGGCTGTATAATCGGCGTGTTGTTCGGCTTCTTCGGGATGGGAGTGCTGAGCACAGTCGGCTTTGCACTGATTCTGCTCTCGGCGCTGCTGTTCGTGGGGCCGTGATCTACAGTGCGGCCAAAGCGATGCGAGTGGCGTCAAAAACGGCGGCAGCGATGGCAGAGAGAGACGTTGCTCGAGTACCGACGACGGCAGATCGTCATTGCACAATATTCACACAACCCTTATATCACCGGGATCCGTAGCTAGACACAGTAACATGGCAAATTCGATGACGGAGCAACTTCAACAAGACATGGCTTGCGAGGGGTTGTTGGAGTGTATCCACGGTCTCAAACAGCTGGACAAGGAGTGCTTTCAGGTGATGGTCGAAAACGATGAGCCCCTGACGATCGACGAGGTCGCCGAACAGGTCGACCGCGAGCGATCCACCGCGTACCGGTCGATCCAGCGACTGCTCCAGAGCGGCTTCATCCAGAAAGAACAGATCAACTACGAACAGGGCGGCTACTACCACGTCTACTCTCCAACCGATCCGTCCCAGATCGCAAACGACATGCAGCGGATGTTGAACGACTGGTATGCGAAAATGGGACAGCTCATCCAGGAGTTCGAAGACAAGTACGAACAGGTCGATGACGGACAAGTTCCCGCCGAGAGCTAATCGTCACACATCTGGGACCGTCCGTCTGTGACAGCGCCATCCCGTTGTTCGGTCAGTAATTCTCTGTTTGCGAAGCCACGAACGGCCACGGCGACTCAGCACACAGCAGTCGTTTGAGGCGGGCTCAACTGTCTGGAGGCTGCTTGCTTGGCGTGAGACGCCATACTCGCGCTGAACGAGTTAGAGCAAGAACGCACGGCGACACCGTCTGTTCTGGCCTCTCGAGTCCGAGTTTGTCGGTTCCCATTGGTGAACGCGACGGTTACTACTGTGTGGGCGGTATTGTGGATTCTCTACAAAATCCTTATGCCCATGCGGGGCATCCTCTCTTGTAGAACAATGGCGGACTCAATGGCCGAGCAACTCCAGCAGGAGATGGTGTGTGAAGGATTGTTGGAGTGTATCCACGGCCTCAAACAGCTTGATAAGGAGTGTTACCGGGTGTTGGTCGAGAGCGATGAGCCGCTGACGATCGACGATGTGGCAGAGCGAGTCGATCGCGAACGGTCGACCGCGTACCGATCGATTCAGCGACTGCTCCAGAGTGGCTTCATTCAGAAAGAACAGGTCAACTACGAACAGGGTGGCTACTACCACGTCTACGCTTCGACTGACCCGTCCCAGATCGCAAACGACATGCAGCGGATGTTGAACGACTGGTATGCGAAGATGGGACAGCTCATTCAGGAGTTCGAAGACAAATACGAGGATGTCGACGACAGCGCGACCGACGACGGTGCAACTACGGTCGAAAGCTATAGTAACAACTGAAACGATGGACACACAGACCGTATTTTTCGGCCGATGGCTCCTCACCAGTTCGGCCGTCCGACAGCCGGGTTTGCAATGGCTGTGAAAGACTCCCGGAAATAATTGGGTGTTTCTGCGGGCGATGCAGTAGCTCACTCCGCTCGCTGATCGCTAAGATCGCCATATTTAGGCGTTGTGTGACAGTATAGATCACACCTACTGAAATGTCGGTCTCCCCTTCTCGATTACCGTATTGTACAATATACACAAAACCTTTAAACAGCTCGGGCTCGTAGCAACTGATGATGGCAACTGATGCACACAGCGGCTCACCCGGACAGTCCCCTGACGAACCCGTCCATATCGAGAGCGAAAGCCACCTCGAGGACGTTGTCAACGACTACGACGTCGTTCTTGTAGACTTCTTTGCGACGTGGTGTGGCCCGTGCCAGATGCTCGAGCCCGTCCTTGAAGGGCTGGCAGACGAGACTGACGCCGCAATCGCGAAAGTCGACGTCGACGAACTCCAGCAGCTCGCTGGCACCTACGGCGTCCGCGGCGTGCCGACGCTCGTCCTCTTCGCCAACGGTGAGCAGGCCGAACAGCACACCGGTGCGCTGCCGGCAGACCGATTGCGTGACATGATTGAGGGATACACCAGCGAATGAACGACACAGCACTCTCCGAGACCGTTCACGACGTCGTGATCGTCGGCTCCGGCGTCGCTGGCCTCTCGGCCGCGGTCTATGCCGCACGAGCCGATCTCGAGCCGATCGTGCTCGAGGGGCCAGAGCCAGGCGGCCAGCTCACGCTGACGACCGAAGTCGAAAACTACCTCGGCTTCCCCGAGGGGGTCGGCGGGATGGAGCTGATCCAGCGCGGGAAAGAACAGGCCCAGCGGTTCGGTGCCGAGTTCGTCCACGGCGCTGTCGAGCGTGCGGCCCTCGAGGAGCGGCCGTTCGCTCTCGAGCTTTCGAACGGCGACACGCTGGAAACGCAGGCGCTGATCGTTGCAACCGGCGCGAGCGCTCGCTGGGTTGGCGCCGAGAACGAAGACGAGCTCATGGGCTATGGCCTCTCGACATGTGCAACCTGTGACGGCGCGTTCCACCGCGGCGACGACGTCCTCGTGATCGGTGGTGGCGACAGCGCGATGGAGGAATCACTCTTCCTCGCGAAGTTCGCCGATAGCGTCACCGTTGTCCACCGTCGTGACGAGCTGCGTGCCTCCGATATCATGGCGCGTCGCGCCCGCGACCACGACCAGATCGAGTTCCGCTGGAACACGGAACTGCTCGAGATCCACGGCTCCCGAGACGACGGTGTCACCGGTGCGACGCTGGTGAGCCACCCCGACGGTCGCCCAAAAGAGAAGCTGGATTCGGGCGAAGACGTCGAGCACGAGGACGTCGACGTCGGCGGGATCTTCTACGGCGTCGGCCACGTCCCGAACACGACGTTCCTCGAGGACACCGCCGTCGACCTCGACGACGAGGGCTATCTACAGACCCTCGAGGGAATGACGACCGAGACCGCAGTCGATGGCGTCTTCGGTGCGGGTGACGTGATGGATCCCGACTATCGACAGGCAGTTACGGCTGCCGGAACGGGAAGCATGGCCGCACTCGATGCGGAAAGCTGGCTCGAGGAACAGGCAGTCGAGTCCGAGGCCGCTGTCGCCGTCGAGGCGGACGACTAACCCGCTCGAGTCGCTTGCTACGTTTCACTAGTTCTCTATATACGATATTCTGATGGGTTCTGGGTACCTGTCTACCGGCGCCGTCCATTTTTGTGAACGGCTTTCGTTTCAAAACGTCCCGAAATCGACCGTTTCTGGACTCTACTCGAGTGATCCTCCACGTCTCGAAGTGTGTCTTCTCGAGAACTGTTTCCTGATAACCACCGATACTATTGTGTGATATGTCAAAAACCACACTAGAAACCATGATGTGTGTTCACGTGGTTTCCTTTCGACCGCTGATCTCGTCCGGTTCGAGCTGGAAGTCGTGGAACGTGATCTCCGATCGCGGCCGGTCGAACACCTCGACGGCTGGGATATCGACCGCCCACATGCCCTGGACGGCAGCCGACTCGTGTGGGAGTTCGGTGAGTTCCTCGAGCGTGCCGGTGGCGACGACGCTGCGCCAGCCCTCGTCCGTTTCGTCGTAGGTGACGAACGATACCGGGTTATCGATAAACGACTCTTTCGAACTGCTCGGTGGGAACGAGAGCCGAAAGTAGAACGTTTCGGCGTCGTCGTAGTAGCCGTACGAAACCGGGAGCGACGCTGGCGGCTCGTCCCCATCCCGCGTAAACGAGAGCACGCCGATACCGCCGGTTCCCAGGAACTCGTCTCGCTCCTGTGCTGACAGCTGCACCCAGCGAAGACCTGTCATACATTATGCGTACAGGTCGGAGTGAGAAAAGGTTCAGTTACAGCGATCCGGAGTGTCTTCGAAAGCTGGCAAACGGCGTCCAAACCATGTTCGTTCGGACTGAGTTAGTGGTCCGCTTGAGCACGTGCGAACGCTGCGTATCTTTATGCTATTGTGTGACGAACTACCATAGATCATGGTAGAACGAACCTCACTCGATGGAGCAGTCTCGATCGTTACTGGCGCAGGTGGCGATATTGGCACTGGGATCGCAATGGAACTGGCGTCCGCCGGCAGCGACATCGTCATCGCCGATGTGGACGTCCTCGAGACGGAGTACAATCAGCAGTCCTCGGAGGAGGTCGGCGGTGCGACGCACGCACAGGAGGTCGTCGAACTGATCGAAGACCAGGGACAGCGAGCCCACGTTATCGAGTGCGACGTGACTAAACCGGAGCAGGTCGATGCGATGATCGAGGAGACCGTTTCGGAGTTCGGGAAACTCGATCTGCTCGTGAACAACGCGGGCGTCATCACCGTCACGCCCATCGAGGAGATGGCGGACGCCGAGTGGGATTCGATCATGGATGTGAACGTCAAAGGGGTCTTTCTCGCCTCCAGAGCCGCCATTCCCCACCTTCGAGAGTCGGAGGGAAGTATCCTCAACACGGCCTCAATCGCCGGCTCCATCGGCGCTGCCGGGCTTGGACACTACTGCGCATCGAAACACGCCGTGCTCGGCCTGACGAAGTCGCTCTCGCTCGAGCTCGCACCGGACGTGACGGTCAACGCAATCTGTCCGGGCATCGTCCAGACGCCGATGTGGGAAGACGTGTTGACACCTGAACTCGATGAGCCTTATGAAGAAACGATCGAGCGAGTCATCCCCATGGAGCGCGACCAGACGCCGGAGGATATGGGTCGAACGGTGGTCTTCCTGGCGGAGAACCGAAACATCACCGGTCAGGCGATCACCGTCGACGGCGGCATCCTTCAGAACGTTATCTGATCGCCGTCTCGTTTCGCGTGTCCATCTCGAATCAATAAACACTATTTTGGTATCACACCGTATCGTTCCAGTATGACGAAACACGTTCTGGTGCCGATCGATGGCTCCGAATCGTCCTGGGATGCGTTAGACTATGCGTTCGAACAGTACGACGGCGAGCAAATCACCGCCTTGCACGTCGTTGATCCAGCCGAGAGCGTTTACGCGGGTTCTGAGGGTGGCGCCTACGACAGCACCGCGTTCGATCACACGCTCGAGCGCGGCGAAGAGCTCTGTGAGCAGGCCAAAGCCCGACTCGAGGACGGTGAGTACGCCGACTCGACGGTGCTCGAGACGACCGTCGAACCTGGCCGCCCGTCCCAGACGATTCTTGAGGTGGCCGATGACCGAGATGTCGATCACATCATCATGGGCAGCCACGGTCGGTCTGGTCTCTCTCGAATACTGCTCGGTAGCGTCGCCGAAACGGTCACCCGCCGAGCAGCGGTGCCAGTGACGATCGTTCGATAGCAGCGTCTCGACAGGCCGACTCGGTCACTCACGCCACCCACCAAGCGAACACGCGTGAATGGGGACGGTCTGAGACCCAATTGCGACACGTATTTCGGACGAGGGCACGAAAATCGGTCATGAAATTCGGAATGTGTTCCGTTCGAACGCTTCGGGTGGCGCCGTATCGAGACGGTAGCTGGACGATGTGGTCGTCGTGAAGAGAAACGTTGGCGAGACGGAGAAGACGGTCCGACTTCTCGGTGGACTCGTGTTCGTCGGCGTATCGATGGCGACCGTTGCTTTCGGCGAGTCGCTTGGAACCGACATACAGGGCCTCGTCGCCGCAGCGACGTTACTGGTCGCAGCGGTGCTATTGGCGTCTGCAGGTGCACAAACGTGTCCGGCAAATTATGTGCTGGGAAGAGATACCTACGGCGGCGACCGATCCGAAGATGACGCCTGATCGGCGCGGTCTCTATAGTAGCCACTGCACGTCACTGCACACCTGATCGCACGACGGGAGCGCGGTTCGGAGCGTACGCGGTTCGGAGCGTACGCGGTTCGGAACGAACGACGTGAGTGAGAACCGCGGAAAGTGAACGGGGAGGAACGACCCGTGAACGAACGACGTGAGTGAGAACCGCGGAAAGTGAACGGGGAGGAACGACCCGTGAGCGATCACTGGAGCGAGAACCGCACTCTGGCGAGCGGGGAACGACGTGACCCGTGAGCTGTGCGATCAGTGTGTAACTCGTTGCAGTTGTTTATAGGTCGGGAGAGCAGCGCGTTTTGCGTCTCGACAGCTCGCGTCTTCGTCTATAACAACTGAACCGATAGACACCGACACAGAGCCGTCGTGGGATGCAGTGTGCAGCAAATCGATGGCTCCTGTACCCCCCTCGACATCGAATGGTGAGTCTGTGGCTTCGGATTTATAGCCGACGCCGTGGAACGGTGGATCGGTGGGTCGCTATTCGCCACCGTATCCCCCATGCCACAGCACGTTCTCGTTCCACTCGACGGCTCAGACCACAGCTTCGCCGGCCTGGAGTACAGTCTGGCGTCATTTCCGGACGCCACACTCACCGCCGTTTTCGTCGTCGATCCCACACACGACGCGACTGTCGGTACTTCCGAGTCGACACGTGACCGCGCTGAAGACGACGGCGAGCGAGTGCTCGACCGCGCAGTCGACCGCGCTGAGGCGGACGGGCGTGAGCTTCGGACACAGCTTCGAACCGGCACGCCGCACACAGAGATCCTCGCGGTCGCAAGCGAAACCGACGTCGATCACGTCGTGCTGGGGAGCCACGGCGAGTCGCCGATCAAACGGCCGTTCCTTGGCCACGTCAGCGAGGCCGTCGTCCGGCGCGCACCAGTCTCGACGACCGTCGTCCCCGAGACGGCGGCTGCCGTTCGCGACCGCGAACTACCCGGCTCGATTCGGGTCCCAGTCGATGGCTCGGAGCAGGCCGAAGCCGCACTCGCCTACGCCCTCGAGACGTTTCCCGACGCCACACACACGGCTCTCCACGTCCAGGAGCTCCCATTCGACCGTCCGCGATCGGAGATCCAGGGAACGTATCTCGAGGAGACGCTGCGCAGTTACGAAGAACGCAGCGCGGAGATCCTCGAGGCAGCGACGGCGCTCGCTGACGACCGCGGGATGACACTCGAAACCGAGACTGCGGCTGGGAAGCCGGCACAGGCGATCGTCGACGACGCTGACACAAACGACTACGACCAGATCGTCATGGGCAGTCATGGACGATCGCTTGCGGATCGACTTCTCACAGGGACCGTTGCAGAGCGAGTTGCTCGACGGTCACCACGGACGGTCACGCTCGTTCGAGGGGCGCCGGTGGAGGACTGATTCAGCCACCCCGTGGCAGTGATTACGGCTCGAGTCGACAGCGAACGATTTCGACCGGGAACACCCAGACCGTCTCCTCGCGTGTGTCGTCGATCCGAAACCCGGCCTCACGAAGCGTGTCACGAACGTAGATCGGGCGACAGTCGGCGTACGTTGGGGCCAGCGTGCGAACTGACTCGTACAGCCACGTCGCCGGCCCATCGCCACGGCGGGACAGCGAGACGACACAGAGTCGGCCGCCGGGCGCGAGCACGCGCTGCCACTCTCTGAGCACGGCCAGCATCTCGGGTGTGTCGAACAGTTCGAGGACGAAGCTCACGAACAGCGCGTCGAAGGCGTCGTCTTCGAACGGCAGCGTCGCGGCGTCGCCTCGTACCACGACGCCGTGGTCGAGTCCAGCGTCGGCAAGTGTGGTCCTCGAGACACGACACATACCCGCCGCGAGATCGATCCCGACAGCAGTCCCGCCGGGACCGACGGCGTCTGAAAGCGCAACGAGCGCAGTGCCGGTTCCACAGCCGACATCGAGGACGCGTTCGCCCGGCCTGGCATCGAGGAGGTCGACACCTGCTGCTCGCGCTGGTTCTTCGAACGGGTCGGCGAACGTCTCGTACCAGCGGCTGATCGCGTCGTACCAGTCTCTGGCAGCTTCTTTTGGCCGAGAGACGCGGCTG
This sequence comes from Natronorubrum sp. A-ect3, assembly GCF_041821125.1. NCBI lineage: Archaea > Methanobacteriati > Methanobacteriota > Halobacteria > Halobacteriales > Natrialbaceae > Natronorubrum > Natronorubrum sp. A-ect3. The sequence continues at coordinate 458,889 of NZ_JBGUBB010000001.1, forward strand.
ATCGGCCCCGGTGGTGTCTCACCTGTGGTTCCGTCGACACTGGTACTCGAGGGCGACTCGCTGCCGGTCGCTGGTGGCTGCTCGTCGGTGGTCACTCCCCAGCTGCCTCGAGCAGCTCGAAGAGCGGGTCGAAGTCTTCGGGCAGCTGATCATCGATTTTCTCGAGATTCCCTGCCGGAACGACCTCGCTGATGACGACCATGAGCTGCTGGGCGTGGTAGTTGGCGTCGGCCCGGTCGATGTTCTCGCGTTCGGCGACCCGATCGAGAAACTCCTGGTAGTCGAATCGCTGTCCGTGTTCAGCTTCCGTCAGATAGCGATCGATCTCCATCGGGAGCGGGCTGGCGAGGTCGGTCGCTTCCCCTTCCTGCAGGCGCTCACCGAGCGTGGTCAGGACGGCTCTGGTCGCCCGTACGGCCTGTCCGAACTGTCCGTACTCGAGTCTGTGCTGCACCTGGCCGATGAATTCCTTGTAGTTCATCTCGGGACACCGGGTGTACACCAACGGTCCAGATAAAAGCCTCATGTTGGGAGATCAACAATCCCCGTTTCGAGATCGGTCGACGGATGCGAGGCGCACTCTGGGATCTGTTGCATAGTCTTTTGAGACTACGTGAAGTACAAGAAGGTGATGTCCCGCCAACTACTCGTTCCAGTCGACGGTTCGCCGCTGTCGAAGCAGGCACTCGAGTACGCGTTCGAACACCATTCTGACGCGGCTATCGTTGCACTCCACATCGTCGATCCGTCGGAGCCGGGCTACAGCTCTGCAACCCCTGTCGACGTCAGAAACGAGCCACCCCACGGTTCAGAAGAGTGGTACGAACGAGCTGCCGAGGAAGAAGAACAGGTCTTCGATGAAATTCGTGAACTGGCAGCCGAACACGACGCCGATCTCACGACCGAAAGCAAGACCGGTGATCCCGCCCGTGAGATCATCGACTACGCCGAAGAGCACGACATCGACGGAATCGTCATGGGTGGGCACGGACGCACGGGACCGTCCCGGCTACTGCTTGGCAGCGTCACGGAGCTGGTCGTCGCCCGCTCACCAGTGACCGTGACCGTCGTTCGCAACGCGGCCGAGCAGTGAGTGGCTAGCGTCGTTATCGCACGACCGTCACCGGAACGTTCGCGCGCTTGACGACGAGTTCGGCCGTACTGCCCATCCGCGCTTCCGCGACGTTCCCCCGGCCACGACTCCCGATGACGATCCCATCGACGTCCGTCTCCTCGACGGCGGCAACGATCGTCTGTGCCGGCGAGCCGACTGCAGTCTCGGTCTCGATCGTTAAACTCTCCGTATCGATCTCCTCGAGTGCGTCTTCAAAGAGATCGGTTGCCCCAGCGTGTTGTTCCTCGAACCACTCTTCGGTCAGCGGTGGCAGTCGGTCTTCCTCGGGCGTCAGTTCGAACGGATCGATCGCATGAAAGAGCACGAGCCGCGCGTTCGGAAACGTCTCGAGAGCGTACTGTAATGCATCCTGTGCGTGTGGCGAGCCGTCGTGTGCGACGAGAATTGATCGCGACATGGTCGTATCCCACTGTTCGAGAGAGGCTATAGTAAACCTAGTCGACAGTCAACGGGAGGAGGCAGTTGAACGCCGTCACTCGTCGTCGCTGACGGTGGCGTCCGGAACGACGAGGACAGGCACCGTCGCTGTGCGGACGACCTGATCGGCCGTACTGCCGAGTAGCGCTTCCGTAACTGCACCACGACCGGTTCGGCCAAGGACGATCTGATCGATGTCGTGTTCGGCAGCGTACGTGATGATTTCCTCGGCAGGCCGGCCACGTCGAACAGCCCCGGTAACGTCGATGTCGTGGTCGTCGGCACTCGCAGCGAGGTCTGCAACGAGTCGCTGTTTTATATCCTCGAGTTCGTGGACGTCATCGATGCCAAACGCCAGCGGGCTGGTGGTGGTGTCCATAACCGTCAGCACGTGAACGACTGCAGTTTCTCGCTCGGCGATCGCAAGCGCGCGCTTGAGAGCTGCCTCGGCGGCGTCGCTCCCGTCGGTCGGGACCAAAATCGAACGGATGGAATCGTCAGTGGGATCTGTCTGCGCCATGGTAATTCGTGCTAGCGGTAGCGTCTACCTTCATAAGACACTGTCGGCCGTACTCAGCGTGTAACCGGCGTCGTGGCTCGTGTCGATATTCCGCCTGCGATTGCCACATCAAGTGCTACCGGACGATGACGACGGGAATCGGTGAGCGGCGAACGACAGACTCCGCGACGCTGCCGAGGAGCACCCGTGAAACGCCTTCTCGGCCGTGGCTCCCGATGACGATCATGTCATACGCCTCCGTCTCCGCGTGATCGACGATTTCCCGTTCCGGTTTCCCCGTCGCGACCTCGGTGTCGAGTGTCCGGTCGTACTCTGCCGTGTCGTCGACCGCTTCCTCGAGCACGTCCTGGCCGCGTTCACGGGCCCGTTCGATGTCGGCAGTTCTGTGTTCGTCGTCCTCGAACGCAGCCCAGTAGCCTTCGGGCAGCGGGACGACGTGAAGCGCGGTGACCGAGGCGTCGGGAAACGTCTCGAAGGCGTACTCGAGGGCATCCGCTGCGGGCGCCGAGCCGTCGTAGGGGACGAGGATGCTGTCGCTCATAGAGCCCAGTACACCAGCAGCCGACATAATACCACCCGCGCGGTGGCTCACACTGAAAACGGGAATGGCACGTCTCTGGTGACACCATCGCAGCCACTGAACGTCACTGCACACGCATCGCACAGTAGTCGTGCGATGCGTGCGCACATCGGTTCAGTTGTTGGGATAGCTGCCGAGAGATGCCCCTACCACTCCATGCCGCCGTTGATTCCCATGACCTGCCCGGTCATGTAATCCGCGTAGTCGCCGGCGAGGAATCGCACCATGCCGACGATGTCTTCTGTCTCGGCGAACCGATTCAGTGGAATATCCTCTCGGATCTGATCACGCACGCGATCAGGGACCTTCTCGAGCATGTCGGTCTCGGTGAAGCCGGGGGCGACACAGTTTGCCGTCGAGTCGTGTCTGGCGAGTTCGAGAGCGATCGTCCGGGTGAAGGCGATGAGGCCGCCTTTCGACGTGGCGTAGTTGGCCTGCCCGTAGTTGCCCTGCTGGCCGACGACGCTCGAGATGTTGATCAGCCGTCCCTGGTCGGCCGTTTTGATGTCGTCGTAGAACGCCTTGGTGCAGTTGAACGTCCCGTTCAGGTTGACCTCGATCACTCGGCTCCAGTCCTCGTAGGTCATCTCCTCGAACTTCCGGTCGATCGTGATGCCGGCGTTGTTGACGAGGACGTCGACCGAGCCGAGTTCGTCGTGGACCTCCTCTGCCATCCGGGCGACGTCGTTCGGATCGGAGACGTCGGCACCGACGGCGATCGCCGTCTCGTCGTTCGCTTCGATTCGGTCCGCCACCTCCTGGGCCTTCTCGTCGGAACTGCGATAGTTCACGATGACATCCGCGCCACAGCGGGCGAACTCGAAGGCGATATCCCGCCCAATCCCGCGCGAGGAACCGGTGACGAGACAGGTCTTATCCGCGAGCGGCCGACGATCGAGGGGCTCTAATCGCTGGATTGATTCAGACATACGGATGGCGCTACACCGTCTACCATGTTAATCTTGTGTCCGCCTCGCATAGACTGCCTTGCCCGTGCCCCGTGAGGACCTCAGAACGCCGTCCAGCCGCCGTCGACCGGAATATTCGCCCCAGTGATGTACGACGCCTCATCAGAGGCCAGGAACGCGGCCATGGGGGCAATCTCCTCCGGTTGCCCGTGGCGATCCATCGGCGTCTTCTGCTCGAGGTAGTTGTAGAAGCGCTCGTCCTCGAGTAAGTCCTCGGTCATCGGTGTTTCGACGAAGCCCGGACAGATGCTGTTGACGCGGACGCCCTCGGTGGCGTAATCGATCGCCACCTGCTGGGTGAAGTTGACGACACCACCTTTCGCCGCGGAGTAAGAGGCCGCGCCTTTGCCGCCGACCAGGCCGTAGATCGAGCCCAAGTTAATGACACAGCCGTTGGACTCCTTGAGGTGGGGCAACGTGGCCTTCGTGCCGTGCATCACGCCGTCGAGGTTGGTCTCGACGACGGCCCGCCACTCCTCGAGATCCATCTCTTCGACGGAGGTCACGCTCGCGATGCCGGCGTTGTTTACCATCACGTCGAGGCCGCCGTGGGTGTCGACGGTCTCCTCGATCAACGTCTCGACCTGCTCGTAGTCGGTGACGTCGCAGTGACTGAACTGGCAGCCGATCTCCTCGGCGGCTGACTCGCCGTTGTCCTCGTCGACGTCGGCGATGACGACAGTCGCTCCGTCGTCGACGAAGCGTTCGGCGATTGCCTTCCCGATACCGACGGCTCCGCCAGTCACGATTGCGATCTGATCTTCGAGCATCGCCCCCTCCCTACACCGAAGTCGAATAAATGGGTTTGTGTCTGTCGGCAAAGCAACCGGTTCCTGTGGGTATTAACCATCGGACCGTGGTAGCGGTCGGCGCATGACCGTTCAGATCGCTGGCGTGGCCAGCACCGAGTTCGGCGAACACACCGATTCGTCGACCCGAGAACTGTTTACCGACGCCGCCCTCGAGGCGCTCGAGAACGCCTCGCTGTCGGCCGGAGACATCGAGGAACTGTATGCCGGCAACTTCATCGGTGATCTCACCGACGATCAGGCCCACGTTGGGGCGATGCTCGCCGACTATCTCGGCGCGCGGCAGGCAGCCTCCATGCGAACGGAGAGCGCGTGTGCTTCGGCGAGTTCGGCCGCTCGGTCGGGCGTGCAGGCGATCGAATCCGGCGATGTCGACGTCGCACTCGTCGGTGGCGTCGAGATGATGTCCGCAAGCAGCCTCGAGAAGGTGACCGACGCGCTGGCCAACGCCGCGGACAACGAGTACGAAAACGAGGCCGGACTTACGTTCCCCGGCATCTACGCGCTGATGGCCCAAGCGTACATGAGCGAGTTCGACGTTACCGAGGACGAACTCGCCGCAGTCGCCGTCAAGAACTACGAAAACGGCGTATCAAACCCTCTCGCCCAGCGACAGACGGAGACCGACGTCGAGAGCGTACTCGACAGCCCACCCGTCGCGACTCCGTTGAATCTGCAAGACTGCTGTCCGATCACCGACGGAGCCAGCGCAGCGGTCCTCGTGAGCGAGTCGTTCGCCGACGACCACGGCCTCGAGACGACCGTCGAGTTCGCCGGGAGCGGGCAGTCGAGTGACTCGCTGGCGCTCCAGGATCGGCCGGAGCTGGCGCGAACGCGAGCCGCCGAACGGGCTGCCGAGGACGCCTACGAACGGGCTGGGATCAGTCCCGGCGACGTCGACGTGGTCGAACTCCACGACTGTTTTACGATCGCAGAGATTCTCGCGATCGAATCGCTCGGCTTCTTCGAGCGCGGCGAGGGTGCCCGTGGCGCGGTCGAGGGCGAGACGGCCGTCGACGGCCGCATCCCAATCAACACCTCCGGTGGCCTGCTCGCGAAAGGCCACCCGGTCGGTGCGACCGGTGTCGCCCAACTCGTCGAAATCACGAAACAGCTCGAGGGACGACATCCGAATCAGGTCGATGATCCGACCATCGGGCTCACACACACGGTCGGCGGCAGCGGCGCGAGTTGCGTTGTCAACGTCCTGCGGACAGGGGGTGCATAATCATGCAGCCATGGTTCGTCGACTTCGCTGAAGGAATCGACGACGGCAACCCGATCTACCTCTCCTGTGCGGAGTGTGGATCGAGCGTGTTGCCACCGCGGACGGTCTGTCCCGAGTGTGGAACCCGGACGCTCGAGGAGCGGTCGCTCTCCGAGACGGCGACGGTGACGGCCTCGACGACGATCTTCAGTTCGATCCCGAAATTCGCCGATGAGACGCCGTACACCGTCGTCATTGCAGCCTTCGACGAAGGTGTGCAACTCACCGGCCAGCTCCGGGAGACGGACTCGATCGAGCCCGGTGAGACGGTTGCGGTCGACGTTGAGGAACGCGGCGACGACGAGTGGCTCATCACGTTCTCGCCGACCGACTAAGACTGACTCTCTCGGGACCACGAGCCGTCCTGCGAGCCTGCCGGAACGCACGGGCAGTCGACCCATACGAGCCCGCGGTCGACACGATTTCGTCCGTCGTTCCGGAGCTGTCGCAATATTTGCAGCCAATTCCCGGCTGCTGGGGATTGCGACTAAGTACTCTGCGCCTGTCACCAATCATATACACGTGTCACGGACAGAACAATACGAGCGAACCGAGCCCACGTCGGACCGTGACTGGCACTCGCGGTCGCTCGAGGACGTATATTCGGACCTCGAAACGTCGACGCGAGGGTTGGATTCAAGCGACGCACGCGAGCGTCTCGAGCGCGAGGGGCCGAACGAGATCGAAGCCGAGGAAGGCATCTCGCCGCTGCAGATCTTTATCGATCAGTACAAGCCGGCGTTGATCTGGGTGCTCATCGTTGCGGCAGCGGTGATGGCCTTCGTCGGGCATACGATCGACGCCGGAGTGATCGCCGGTGTCGTCATTTTCATCACGATCTTTGGCTTTCTCCAAGATTACCGCGCCGAACAGAGCATCCAGGCGCTCAAGGAGATGTCGACGACGTACGCACTCGTCAGACGCGGCGGCGAGAAGACCGAACTCGACGCCACGAAGCTCGTCCCCGGCGACATCGTCTTTGTCGAGTCGGGGGATATCGTCCCAGCAGACGCCCGGCTCATCGAAGAATCCAATCTGAGCGTCGACGAGGCGGCGCTGACGGGCGAGAGCGTCGGCGTCTCGAAGGAGGTCGGCGAGGTCGACACGGAGACCTCGCTCGCCGAGCGGGAGAACATGCTGTACAAGGACACCGTCGTCGAGCGTGGCTCCGGCACGGCGGTCGTTGTCGAGACCGGCCCCGAATCCGAGATTGGCCAGATTGCGACCGCGCTCGAGGAAGCCGAAGAGCGCGATACGCCGTTTCAGGCGGAGATGGATCGGCTGGGAAAACTCATCGCTCTCGGTGTGATCGGCATCGTCTCGATCATCGCGATCACGGAACTCGTGATCGGCGACACGCCGCCGCTGCAGGTCTTCCTGACGGCAGTCGGGATCGCCGTCTCGGCGGTGCCCGAAGGGCTGCCCGCAGTCGTCACTCTCTCGCTTGCCCTCGGTGCGCGTCGGATGGCAGACCAGAACGCGCTCGTGCGCCGGCTGCCGATCGTCGAGGCGCTTGGCTCGGTCGACGTTATCTGTACGGACAAGACCGGGACGCTCACCGAAGAGGAGATGACTGTCCAGCGGATCGTTGCCAACCGCGAGACCTACGAGGTGACCGGCACCGGCTACGACACCGAGGGCGAGTTTTTACAGGACGATACGCCCGTCGACAGCGACCGCGTCGCGGAGGTGATGCGCTGTGGGATGCTCTGTAACAACGTCGACGTCGGCACCCGCGAGCGAGACGCAGACGACGGTGACAGCGACGCTGGCGATGCCGGCGCTGGCGAACGAACGTATCTCGGCGACCCCACCGAGATCGCGCTGTTCGTCGCCGCACAGAAAGCCGGCTTCGACCACGACGAACTCGACGAGGCCTACCCCCGGCTCGGCGAGGTCGATTTCACCTCCGCACGAAAGCGGATGACGACCGTCCACGAGACGCCCGACGGCGGGACCGTCGCCTACATGAAAGGCGCACCAGAGACAGTCATCGAGCGCTGTGACCGCGAACTCGTCGACGGCGAGTTCGTCGACCTCACCGACGAACGCCGCCAGGAACTCGAGGCACAGAACGAGTCGTTCGGCGAGGACGCCCTGCGCGTGATGGGCTTTGCCTATCGGCCCGACGTGCCCGAATCTCAGGTTCAGGACCCGGATGAGGATCTCGAGCAAGAAATGGTCTTCCTTGGCCTGCAAGGGATGCTCGATCCGCCCCGGCCGGAGGTCCCGGGCGCGATCGAAGGCTGCCTGGACGCTGGCATCAACGTCGTGATGATCACCGGCGACAACGCCGTCACGGCGCGGGCGGTCGGCAAGGAGGTCGGCCTGCGATCGACGCGTGTCGTGACGGGGCCCGAACTCGAGGAGATCAGCGACGAGGAACTGCGTGAGATCGTCGACGACGTCGACATCTTCGCCCGCACCTCGCCGGAGCACAAGACACGCATTCTCAAGACGCTCCAGGCGAAAGGCCACACGGTTGGCATGACCGGCGACGGGGTCAACGATGCGCCCGCGGTCAAGAACGCCGACGTCGGCATCGCGATGGGGATCCGCGGCACGGACGTCACCGAACAGGCCTCCGACATCGTCCTGCTGGACGACAACTTCGCGACGATCCGGGACGCCGTCAAAGGCGGTCGCCGGATCTTCGACAACGTCCGCAAGTTCGTCAACTACCTCTTATCGGGCAACGGCGGCGAGGTGACGATGATCTTTACCGGAACGCTCGCCGGACTCGGACTCGTGATCACGCCGATTCAGGTGCTCTGGATCAACGTCGTCACCGACGGGATTCCCGCGCTCACGATGGGTGTCGACCCCGCGGCTGACGACGTGATGGAACGGGAGCCGCGACCGCCCGACGAGGGCGTCATCACCGAACGGATCGTCGCCTCGATCGTCGGCATTGCGATCTTCATGACGGTCTGTCTGCTCCCGCTGTTCACGCTGAACTTCTACGGCGAGGTGATCCCGGGGTACGACGTGACGGGGGCGGTGTTCGGCTGGAGTCCTGGCTACGAGGTCGGCCGAGAGCTCGCCCAGACGATGGTGTTTACCGGGTTCGTCGTCTTCGAGATCGTCCGTATCCAGGCGGTTCGGTTCCGATACGGGCTCGGGCTCTTCTCGAACAACTGGCTCGTGGCCGCGGTCGGCATCGCGATCACGCTGCAGTTGCTCGTGCTCTACACCCCGACCGGACAGCTCCTGTTCGACGTTGAGCCGCTCGCGCTCGTCCACTGGGCCCAGATCGGCGTCGCTGCGGTGGTGTTCGCACTGCTGATGGCTGTCTTCGTGAAGGTTCAGGATCGGTACTTCGATCGGTACTGAGTGTCCGACGCCCGTTCGGGCGTCGATCACACTCGAGCATTCGTCGCCTGTGTCGGACGAACCCGATCGATCACCGACCAGTTGCAGACGGTGGCTGAGACGTTCTCGAGGCAGGACGCCGTCGCAAGCAGTCCACTGTCCCGGATCGACACCCCGTCAGAACAGTGTGTCCGGCGGCGTAATGAAGTACGTCAGAAACACGGCGACGACGAGCAGGATGCCGAGAAGCGTATGCAGCCACCGGTTGATCGATCGCCATTTCCCCGCGGGCCCGTACCCGTGTCGATTCGCGAGGATAACGAACCCGCTTATCGCGACGACGACCGTGAGCACGAGCGTTAGCAGCCCCAGCTGGTAGTGGTCGAGCATCTGTGGTGGGTGCTATCACAGCATGGGTGTGAATAAACATAATATAAAACTCACAACGTGTGGCACTCGAAACGATTCGAACGGATCGAGGCTGCGCTTTGTCCCCTCGAGTCGCTACACGACCCGATCTCGCAACTCGTCGAGATGTTTCGCGCCGTAGATCAGTTTGATCGAGTCGCTGGCCGGCGTCCCGACACAGGTCAGCCGGAACCCCTTCTCGTCGACCTCCTCGTCGGAAAGACTTCGCTGGACGTCCATCTCGACCTCGCCCGTTTTCAACACCGCGACGCAGTTTACACAGCCGCCCGCCCGACAGTGGTATGGCCACTCGAGGCCCGCTGATTCGGCCGCATCCAGCAGATACTCGTCGCGCCCCACCTCGAACGTCCCATGCATATCGGCTTCAAGATCGGCCGCGTCGGCGGTTTCGAAGAGTTCGTCGTCCTCGAGCGACCAGCCGCGGTCGTCGACGGCCGCATACGCGAGGTACTCGACGGTCACGGGCTCGGTCCGCGGTGCGCTGAGCCCGATCACTGGGACGCCCGCGAAGCGGACGATGCGTTCGGTCGTGCTCCCGAGGAGATATCGTCGAAGCCCGGTCTCGCCGTGGGTTCCCATCACGATACAGTCGGCGTCGTGCATAGACGCCGTCGCGAGGATTCGCTGGTCGACCCGGCCACTGGGGATCGAGACGTCGACGGCGTCGAGTTCCGACTCCCGAATGCGCCGGATGGCGTCGTCGACGGGCTCGAGGCCGATCTCGTCGGTCTCGTCCGGGTTCGAGACGTCGATCGTCTCCGTTCCGTCCTCGAGCGGACGCTCGTCGCTTACGTGGACGATGTGAAGCCGGCCCCCGGTCTCGGTGGCGAGATCGATCGCGTGCTCGAGGGCGGTCGCCGCGCTGTGGCTCCCATCGGTCGGCACCAGCAGCCGCTCGAGGTCGGCCTCGAGGCTTGTCTCCTCGTGGACCGTCGCGACCGGAACGGGCGACTCCTGTAGCGTTCGCTGGGCGACGCTGCCGAGGAGGAACCGATCGAGGCCGCCCCGGCCGTGGGTTCCCATCACGATCAGATCGATCTCCTGTGTCTCGGCGTACTCGAGGATCTCGCGGTGAACATCACCCTCCAGGTCGCGGATCGATGTCGTCACCTCGAGAGTTCGCGCTGCCGCGCGCTCGGCGAGGTCGTCGACTGCTCGCTCGCCGTCATCATCGCTACCGATGAGCGCGCGCTCGTCGACGTGAACGACGTGCAGCGTCGCATCGAACCGTTCAGCGAGTCGGATCGCGTACGCGCCTGCACTGTCCGCCACCGGGCTTCCGTCCGTCGGCACGAGGACTGTCTCGTACATTTCGCGCCCACTTCCACAGCCGGGCAAAAGTAGTTGTGGCCTGGTCTGAGATCCCGCCACGTGTGACGGTGTCGTGACAGCCGGGGCCTCGAGGCTGGACTGTTCGGTGGACCACACCGATAGCTGCCATCATGCCATCTCTTGTCACCCTCCGATTAATACCATCGTCCACATAGAGTGACATCGATTGACGATCCCGACACCGGCCCGTTGTCACAGCTGGTTCCACGACCAGCCCGGTGTGGCGGTCGACACAAAACGGGGTCGAACGGAGCAACGATGTCAGGACACGGATACGGCACCAGCATGACCGACGACGAGATTGCACAGTTTCTCTATGACCACGGTATCGGCGTCCTCTCGCTCTCCCGGAACGGCCACTCGTACGGGATTCCCGTCTCGTATGGGTACGACGGCGACTGCAGTCGGTGTATCCTTGATCTCGGGTTCGCGCCGGAAAGCAAGAAAGAGACGTTTCTCGAGACGACCGAGCAAAGCTGTCTGACGGTCTATGAGTGGCGGTCCCCGACCGACTGGCGAAGCGTCGTGATGACCGGCGAACTCCGCGAACTGGATGGTGACCTCGAGGCAGATCTCGAGCAACGTTACTATGAGCACGCAGACGATGTCGAGATCGCAGTGTTCGACCGACCGCCCGAAATGATCGAGTTGCAGTGGTTCGAGTTTTCGATCGACGAGCTGTCGGGACGGACGTCACGCTCGACGTAGCGTTAGACGCCCCAGAAGACGTAGATGCCGACAGACGTCACCACTGCCAACAGCAGTTGCAGCGGGACGCCGACGCGGATGAAGTCCGTGAACTCGTATCCGCCGCGACCGTACACCATAAGGTTGGTCTGATAGCCAATCGGCGTCATTAGCGACGTGCTTGCGGCGAACGTCACGATCAAGACGAACGAGAAGGGGTCCGAGCCGAGCTCGGTGGCGACGTCGACTGCGATGGGTAACATTAGCGCGACGCTGGCGAGATTGGTGATGATCTCGGTGATGATCGTCGTGAGCAGATAGAACACCATCAGGAAAACGAGCAACGGGACGACATCCGCCAACAGCGTGATCTGATAGGCGAGATACTCAGCGGCACCCGTCTCTTCCATCGAGATCCCAAGCGGGATGACGCCCGCAAGCAGGAAAATGACGTTCCACTCGACTGCGGTATACACTTCCTCGGGTTTGACACAGCCCGTGATCACCATCCCTGCCATCCCGGCAAGCGCCGTGATAACGATCGGAAGAATATCGAGTGCGGCCACGCTCACGACGAGCGCGACGATACTGACGGCGATCGGAATTTTCGAGCGACGATACTCCGGCCGCTCGATCTCTTGGGCCAGAACGAAGTTCGGATCAGCCATGAACTGTTCGCGAGCCTCTTTCGTCGACTGCACCAGCAACGTATCACCACCTCGCAACACTGCCGTCGAGAGTCGCTGCCTCAGGCGTTCACCCTGTCGATGGATCGCAAGTATTGGACTCCCGAACTGTCGTTCGAACTCGCGTGCTGTCATCGATTCGCCCGCGATCGGTGGCTCCGGGACGAGGATCACCTCGACGAGCGCCAACTCGTCTGCGTCGGTCACGTCCGACGCCTCCGTGACAGGGGCAGCTGCGAACTCGAGGTCTCGAGAAGTGGTCAGATCGAGCAGTGTCCGTCCACTCGACCGGAACAGGAGCCGATCGTTGGGGCGAATGGTTCTGTTCTCGAGGTCCCTGTGGATGACCTTCCCGCGACGCAGAACCCGAAGTATCTCGACGTCTCGACCGAGTTGGATGCTGATCTCGCCGACGGTGTCGCCGACGAACCGAGAGTTTGCAGGGATCGTCACTTCGGAAACGTAGCCTCGCAGCTGAAACTGACCAGCGAGTTCGTCGTCCGGCGACACCCGTTCGGGGATGAGACGATGGCCGATCGTCAGTAGGTAGATGGCACCGGTTACGAGCACGAGAACGCCGAGCTGCGTGAACTCGAACATCGAAAACGAGCGGCCGATGAGACGGCCCGAGATATCGCTTGCGAGGAGGTTCGGTGAGGTGCCGATGAGCGTGAGCATCCCGCCAAGCATCGCGGCATACGAGAGTGGAATAAGGAGTTTCGATGGCGACGTGTTCGTCCGATCAGCAAGATCAGACACCATCGGGATCAGCATCGCGACCACCGGCGTATTATTGATAAATCCCGCAGTTCCCCCAGCGAGCCCGATCGTTGCGGCCTGTTGTTTGCGTTCGTCGTCGCCAGTTAGCGCAAGTAATCGGTCCCCGAGAATGCGGATCGCACCGGTCCGTTGAATCCCCTCGCTCAAGACGAACATCGCCAACACCGTCAGCGTCGCCGGATTCGAGAATCCGGAGATTCCGAGTTCAGGTGTGACCTGCGTCCAGGGTTCGAGTACAACTAGCACGACAACGATTCCGATCGCAGCCATGTCGATCGGAATCGGCTCGAGTGTAAACAGCACGAACGCGATGAAGAGTATCCCGAAGATAACGAGGATGTCCGCCTCAATAGCTAGGAAATGAGCGGACAACAGCACGTCCATACGAACTGCTCCAGAGAGTTGGAGAAAAAACTACGCAGCCTCACATCTCGAACACCTTCTTTGGTTTTGAAAGAGCCAGCGTCTGCTGTCGCATGGACGCTAACCACCGCCGGACAGATCGATGAACCCCAGGAATCGTTGCCGTCGCCTCGAGACTCGGCTGTGCCCGCCCTGTAATCCATGTCGCATCCGTTGCCACGACACTGTTAAGCTATCTGCTCCCATAGCACACAGTATGGGATGGAAATGTCAGCTGTACGGCCATCAGTGGCGCCACCCCGGGACGTACGAGGTCGTCATCGCGGACGACTCCGTTCCAGCGTACCCATTTCAGTGTGCCGTCTGCGAGAGCGAGATGCTCATGGATACGACTGGGACGCCGCTCTCGGATGACTGGGTGCCGGAATCGGTCGGGACCGAACCGGAACTCGAGTCGGAAGAACCGCTCTCGCCGTCTGCGGAGTCACCCGACGAGTGACCGCCGGCGACTCGAGCGGTCACAGTACGGCCTCGAGAGTGTGAGTGGCTGAGTCATCGAACGATCATCACGGGCACCGGGGCGCGCCTGACGACCGTCTCGGCGACGCTGCCGACCAGAAACCGCTCTGCGCCCGAGCGACAGTGACTGCCCATGACGATCCGATCGATGTCGTGTTCTTCAGCGTACTCGAGGATGACGTCGTTAGGTTCGCCGAACTCGAGGACGGTGTCGATAGTGTTGTCGTGGTCGTCGGCGAGTTCGTGTGCCTCATCGAAGACCGCCTGTGCCTTCTGTTCTGCTTTCTGGTTCCACTCGCGCCAGTACTCCGGCGAGACGGAGCCCGGCGGCGCGCCGTCGTCGAACGTCGGTCGCATGACGTCGATGAGGCTCAGTCCCGATCCAATGGGGTCCATGACGTGACAGACGATGATGTCGGCATCCGGATAGTCGGTGAGTGCGATCTCGAGTGCTTTCATCGACAGTGGCGATCCCTCGGTCGGAACGAGGATGCGCTGGCCCATACAGTGTCGACACCACGGCTGCCCACATATAGTGTCGGCCGCGGCGATCGTGTTGACCGGCGCTGGCGACGCCTGATGGCTGTCGCTGGTCGCTGCGCAGCCCACCGTGTCTCCAGTCGGCCCAAACGGACCATACGCTGATATCCGTGGATGGTGTACGTGTGTCCGCATGACAGACCAGATTGCGTCGTTCGAGCAGGTCGCCGAATCCCGCGCCGATGCACCGACACTCATCGAAGGACTCCCCGGACACGGACTCGTCGCAGCGATCGCCGTCGATCAGATCACAGACCAACTCGACCTCGAGCATTACGGCAACATCGCTTCCGAGGAGTTCCCGCCGGTTGTGACGTTCGAAGACGGCCTCGTCCAGGATCTCGTCCGCGTCTACACCGGACCGGATCCGTCGGTGATGACCCTCGAGAGCGATCTCGCACTCCCCGGACCGTCGTTCGAGCCGCTCTCACGGTGTGTGCTCTCCGAACTCGCCGACGAGTTCAGCCAGGCCATCTTTCTCGCGGGTGCACCAGCGGAGTCCGAAGAGCAGCTCGGCGACGTGACCGGCGTTGCGACGACCGAGGAACTCAGAGCGGAACTCGTCGATGCCGGCATTCAGGTCCCCGAGGAGCCGGGACTCGTCGGCGGCATCACCGGCTCGCTCGTGCGCGAGTGCTATCAGGCAGACGTTCCGGCCGCGTTGTTGATCGTCCGCGCTCACCCGTTTCTCCCGGATCCGGAGGCGGCGAAATCCGTCATCGAGACGGCACTCGAGCCGCTCGTCGAGTTCGATATCGACACGACGGCGCTCGACGAGCAGGCTGATGAGATCCAACAGCGGATGCAACAGGTCGCACAGCAGTACCAGCAGATAGCCGAAGAGCAGGAGAACCAACACCAACAGCAGATGCAGACCGGGATGTTCCAGTAACCACCTACCGACGTTTCGATGCGCGTGTCGGTGGTCACCTGTCGTGAACGAACCGACGGCGGCGCTGTACAGCGACGCAACTCGTCTGCGAGGCCTCCGTAAAACGCTCGCTGTTGACGACCACCACCGGTGACCCAGCGGGCAGTGGTCGGTGAACGGGACCACCTGACATATACTCGTCTGTCCGACTGTCAGTGAAACCTCGAATGGGTACTATGCAGTCAGAGACCGTGTGTTGTTTCGATGGAAGACACTGAGCGGTTTTCGCGACGAACAGCGATGACAGTGGTGGGCGCAACAGGTATCGCACTTCTTGCCGGCTGTAACGACGACGATGAGGAACCCGACGATGAAGAGCCTGAAGAGGTCGACATCGAAGAGTGGGAGGATGTCGACGAGTTCTATTTCGACGGGCAGATTGAATTCTGGGGTGGTGTTGAACCGGCGATTATCGAAGGCGAAGAGAACCCGACGATCACGCTCATCGAGGGCCAGGAGTACGACTTCACCTGGGTTAACGTCGATGGCGTCGAACACAACTTAGAGATCCGTGACGAAGACGGCGACATCATCGATGATTATCAGAGCGATGACGTCAGCGAAGAGGGCGAAGAAGCGTCGGTCGACGGCGTCGTCGCGACCGAAGAGATGGTGACCTACATCTGTCGGTACCACGAGACGACACAGGTCGGAGACATCACCGTCGAAACAGTGTGACGACTCCTGCTCGGCCAGCAACAGCGTCCGAAACCGGGTTTTGACCGGGCAGTGAGCCAATCAATCGTTGCCGGCGGTCACCTCACGCGTGTTCACTGCCCGCCGTGGCGACGGCCGGGAACGGCGCGCTAGTCCGCACCCATCGGCACACAGACAACCGGCACGTCGGCGTTCCGGACGACGTTCTCCGTGACGCTTCCGATGAGATGGCGCTCCATTCCAGCGCGTCCATGTGTTCCGATGACGATGAGATCGATCTCGTTGTCGTCAGCGTAGGTCAAGATCACCCTCGCTGGCGGCCCACTCGCGACAGTTCCCGTGACGCTGACGCCGTCTGCGACGGCCTGTTCACGAACGCTCTCGAGTGCGTTCTGGCCGACGTCCTCGAGTTTTCTCAGGAGTGTTTCCGGTTCCGTAGCCTGCTGCAAGCGGCTCGTGTCGGCCGAGTAGAGCGCGTGGACCATGGCATCGAACGCGCCTGCGAGGCCGATACCCCAGTCGACGGCGACCGCCGCCCCGTCGCTGCCGTCCGTCGGCAGGAGAACGTTCTCAGTTCGGTCTGGAGAGAGCGGTTCGGTGCTCGCTTCCGGTGGGACCGCCAGCACCGGGACGGCGACTGTCCGAAGGACGTTTTCAGTCACGCTCCCGAGTGCCACCCGTTTGAGCCCGGTCCGACCTTTCGTCCCCATTGCAATCATGTCAATCTCGGCTGCGTCGACGTATCTCTCGATAGTACTAAACGGAGTCCCACGTTCGGTCGTCGTCGTGACGTCGAGCTCCGGCGCCCGCTCTTGAGCCATCCGTGCGACGGCGTTGACAGCTGTCTCGGCGTCGGCCTCGAGTGCCGCCTGCTCGCTATCCCCGTCGGCTCCGAGAACTGAGGTGATGGTCTCGAGCTCCGACGTATCGATGACCGAGAGGACGTGGACATCAGCCCCAGCCACAGCAGCCAGATCGACGCCTCGTTTCGCTCCAGCAAGTGCCCTGTCGCTCCCATCCGTCGGAAGGAGCACCGCGTTGACTGCGTTGATAACGGCTGCCATAGCGGAGAACTCTAATAGCGTACATAATAACTGTACTGGGCAGCGAGGATCGATAACAACGTGTTTCGATCGTTGGATGCGGTTCCCACACAGGAGCGATTCGTGTTCGTCCCGTCCGCGACTATCCGATCGAAGCATATTCAGTTCGTGCTGTACCATCAGGTGTGTATAAGCACTCCTTACCACTGTGTTTCAATCCGAGTAGTAGCTGTTAACTGACACACCCGCCATATGATGGTCTATTATCAAGTGTAGTTACAAACATACGTATGTAAACTGTTGCTGTTAGCAAGGTCATATTACCAGCCGTCGGATGGGTGGAATAGAATGCTGACACGAGGAATCTGCCAGACGATTTCGTCAACCCGTACTGCCCTCTTCACAGTACTACAGCCGGATAAGATACCGATTCACGTAGCATAATGATTCCACTATTCTGATACTATCGGACAGCATAACTCATACTCGAGCGACCATTGTTGCCCCCAACTCGCGACCGTCGCTATCTGGGGCCAACACACACGCATGGGATCGTGTGCGTTCGCCCCTCGAAGTTATTGGGCAGGGCATGGAGACGGTACGTATGACGTTCGTCGTCCCATTCGATGGTTCGGAACTCGCAGAAGCAGCTCTCGTCAGGGCAGTTGAGTACGGCGACGCGCTCGAGGAAGACGTGACAGCGGTGACTGTCATCCCGGAACGAAAGCGCTACGCTCGAGAGAAGGGGTGGATCGGCGAGGACGAGGCGTACGACGTCGAGGCTGTCGTCGAGCGACTTCGTGAACAGGTGCACTCGCTCACACCGGCGGTGTCGTTCGAGTACGAGCGGATACGGGAGTTTCCGCCTGAAGCACGGATCGCCGGCCACATCGAGCAGTTGGCACTGGAACACGACCCGAGCGTTGTCTTCCTCGGCAGCGACAACGTCGGCCGCGTCGTGACTCCGTTGACGAGTGTCGGCGTCCATATCGCTGCCGAGGAGTCCTACGACGTGTTCGTCGTTCGCCAACGCGCTCCACCTAACGTCGATCATATCCAGCCCCACGCCGAGTTTTACGACGACGACTCGACGTAGGTGGGACATGAGCTACACGATGCCCGCGGCAGTCACTGCTCGGTCGTTCGCACGGTTAGGACGGGTGCGCCCGCCTTCGGCACGACGCGCTGGGAGACACTCCCGAGGACGAGTCGCTCGAGATTCGATTTGCTTTCCGTCCCCATGACGAGCACGTCGATCGCTTCGGCGTCGACGTAGTCGAGAATGACCTCGTGGGGCTCGCCATCCGTCACTGTGCCCGTCGCCTCGAGTCCGTGCTCTGCTGCCCGGTCTTCGATGGCTGCGGTCGTCTGTTTCCCGTGTTCGATGAAGTTCTCCCGAATCTCCGTCGCGTCGGGGTTTACATCGACCGCATACAGCGTGTGCAGGGTGGCGTCGCAGGCGGCTGCCAGCGAGAGTGCGTGTGCGGTCGCCGCGTTCGCCCCCGCCGAGCCATCGGTTGCGAGACAGACGTCGTCGATCTGGATGCCATCTGCCCCAACCGTCTCTCGACCGACCGTGAGAACAGGCTGGCGCGCATCACGGATCACCTCGAGGGCGACACTGCCGAGCAGCGCCTGCTTCAGTCCGGTTCGCCCGTGCGTGCCGACGATGATCGCGTCGACAGCGGCGTCGTCAGCGTACGCCAGGATCTCACTCGCCGGTCGCCCCGTCCGAACGGTTGACGTGGCCTCACACCCCGCATCGATGGCTTCGGTTACGATCGATTCGACAACCGCCTCGTGTCGCTGGCTGTCTTCGCCCGACTCGGCTTCGACGACGGACAGCACGTGTACCGTCGCCTCGAGTGTCTGTGCGAGTGAGAGACCCACTGCCGCCGCGTCTGTTGCGACATCGCTGCCGTCGGTTGCGATGAGCACGTCATCGTACATACGGGTCCGTACAGCGACCACGGTCTTTGCTCTGTTGCAATTGTTGGATGGCCAACGCTGCGAGACGGGCTGGGGTCCCGAGTTGTCGGTGCACCTGCGACGCGTGCGGGCACACCGGCACTGTCTGAGAGTCCCATGAGTGGTGGACGGAATCGCCAGCAGCCACCAGACCGCTGGCGACTCGCCGCTGGGGAGGCCCCCATGCGAGCGCCATCGACTCGAGACGTGTCCCGATGTTCGTTTCGAACTCGGTGCCGGTGTCGATGGTTTATTTATCAGACGCCCGAACGACGGGTATGAGCAACGCAACGTTCGAACTCTACGAGGATAATGCAGGCAAATGGCGATGGCGACTCGTCCACGACAACGGTAATATCATCGCTGACAGCGGCCAGGGCTACAGCACCAAACGTCGTGCGAGAGACGGAATCAAGAGCGTCAAGACCAACGCCCCCGACGCGGTCGTCGAGGAACACACCGTTCGGGAACTCGACGATTCCTAACGGGGCACCGACGGCAAACGGCGGTATCCGACTTCGGCGAGAGAGCCCGGTGCTCGAGGGACGCTCGCCGTTGACGGGAGTCCGGTGAACGTTATAGTAGCCACTGCAAGTCACTGCACACCTGATCGCACGACGGCTGTGCGATGGGTGTGTAAATCGTTGCAGTTGTTACTATATTCAGGCTTGGCGTTGGAGTCGTCGTATGGGGCAGCCACTCGATTCGGGACAGTTCGACCGCTACTCACGCCAGCTCATGATCGATTCGATCGCGGAGTCCGACCAGCGATCGCTGCTGTCGAGTCGCGTTCTCGTCGCTGGCGCGGGCGGCCTGGGTTCGTCAGTGATTCAGTATCTGGCAGCAGCCGGTGTCGGGACGATCGGAGTCGTCGATGACGGCCGCGTCAAACGCTCGAACCTCCAGCGACAGGTCGTCCACACTGTCGACGACATCGGCGAGCCGAAAGTCGAGAGTGCAGCCCGATTCGTCGACGCGCGCAACCCTGACGTCACGGTTGAGACACACGCCACCCGGATCACACCCGACACCGTCACGTCGCTTCTCGAGGGGTACGATGTGATCGTCGACGGGTTGGACAACTTCGCGGCACGGTTTCTCGTCAACGATGCCGCTCGACTCGCTGCCGTCCCGTTCGTCCACGGGGCAGTGTACGAACTCGAGGGACAGCTCACGGTGTTTCGTCCCGGCGGTCCCTGCTATCGGTGTCTGCTTCCGGCGGCTCCGGACGAAGAGACAGTGCCGTCCGACGAACCAATGGGCATCTTTCCGTCGGTTCCTGGGACGATCGGCACGCTGCAGGCGACGGAAGCGCTCAAGTGCCTCCTCGATCTCGGCGAGCTACTCGACGGCGAGCTGTTGCGATACGATGCCGCGGATGCGACGGTCATTCGGACGCCGCTCGAGTCGAACCCGGACTGTCCGCTCTGTGGGTCCGACAAGATCGACGACATGGACGACATCGACTACGGCAACCGGTACCGAATCGAGAGCTGAGACGAGCGCTGCCAGTCAGCGGGGCTCGCAGATGGTCGCCGTTCGATTGGTGTCGCCCCCGGTCTTCATGTCGGTCGTTCGTCTACTGCAGTCTATGGACTACCATGCACACCGACGGGAGACGGCACTGAAACCGTCGACAGCGTTGCACGAGTGCCGGGCTGACGGTGCAGGTCCCGGTGGCATCGTCGTTGGCGTGCAAGCAACGGACGGGGTACTCCTCGGAGCCGACACACGGACGAGTCGTGATGGGGTTGTGGAAAGCGATGCGGGTCGAAAACTCCGGTCGGTGCATCCGTCGGCTGCGATCGGTTCGACTGCCGAACCCGGTGACGTCGACTCGCTCGTCACCAGGCTCCGTCGCGAGGTCGATCGGTACGAGTACCACCACAGTCGCCGGATACGTATCCCAACGCTGGCGACGGTTGCCGGTCGCGAGTGCCGAGCACACCTCGAGCGAGACACAACGTTCGTCCTCGGTGGCGTCGACGAAACCGGCTCGCACGTCTTCAGAATCGGCGTGGACGACGGTGTGATCGAGTCCGACTACGCTGCCGACGGGAGCGGCCGCCAGAGTGCTTCTGCCATCCTCGATCGTGACTACACGGATTCCCTCTCGCTCGAGGATGCACGCGACCTCGTTGCCAGTGCGATCGAGCGCGCCGTCGAACGTGATCCGCGGACCGGTCCCGCTGTCGATATTGCGGCGATCCGCGAGACAGGGGTCGCCGTTCGCCGATATGAGTCGCCCGACGCCGTTCGCTCCTGAGATCGAGCTGTCGTCTCGAGGGACTGACCCACCAGCGTGGGTGTTCGACACCTGTCGGTGCCGACGCTCATACTGTCGGACAGCAGCCAGTGACAGGTCGGTCGCGAATTCGGGCCGTCTCCTCGAGGACGGCCGCAGGAGCGCGATCGAGCGTTGAATAGTGCTGTCCAGCAGTATCAGTCAGCAGGCATTCGAACAGTCAACACGGGGATCTCGGCCGTCCGGACAACGCGTTCGGTCGTGCTTCCGAGGAGGTATCGGGGGAGTCCGTGTCGGCCGTGGGTCCCCATAACGATCAGATCGGCATCGATTTCGTCGGCATACGTCAGAATCGTCTCGTACGGTTCTCCCTCGCGAACGACTGGGAGCACGTCTACGTCGCCGTCCATCCGGCGTGCCTGCGTGTCGACCGCTTCGACTGCACGTTTTGCGTCGTCCTCGAGCGGTTCGATCGCCGCTTCGAAGTCGGATCGATCCCCACCGTAACCGACTTCCAGCAGTTCGGCGATGTCGATCACGGACAGTGCGTGAACGCTGGCATCGTACTGCTGTGCGATATCGAGCCCGTTGCTGATCGCTCGCTCCGTCCCGCTGCTCCCGTCCGTCGGAATAAGAATCGTGTCGTACATCGTCCCTCGAAGGTCCGTGCAAACCGACGGGCTCGAGAGACATAACGTATTGCTGGTCGGGCCCAACACCATGTTTGAACGCGGCCGGCAACGACTCCTGCGCTCGAGTCCGAACGACTGCGTTGTGGCTGGGATGGGTGTCGCTGGCTGCTGTCGAGGCCGAGTGCAAAGCGCCTCGAGCGGGTCGGGCCGGCTCCCGTCTCGCCGATGCAGAACGCGACGAACGAGGCGAGACCGTGTCGTCGTTCCCGCCTCACGACTCCACTCGAGTGTGGTGGACGCCGAACGATCACGCTGTCTGAGAGCCCGACGAATAGCTGGAGTATTTACTACTGGAATCCGATTGTAAGTCACGAACGAATGTCACAACAGTCGACCGAGACGACCGTTCTTCACGCGTTCTGGCGGCTCCATCACTGATGCTCGACGTAATTTCGGTGCCGGAACTGTTGGCCAAGGTGCTCGTCGCCATCGCAACTGGCGGCCTGATCGGACTGGAGCGAGAGCGACAGCCGACGCGGAAGTTCGCAGGATTACGGACACTGGCACTTCTGTGTGGCGCTGGCCCGATCGTGGTGGCCATCGGAGACCAGGAGGGGCATCCGGCCTTCGTCGGCGCCTATCTGGGACTGGCCGGTGCCTTCGCGCTCTTCATCGTGTACGTTCGGCTCTCACTGACCGACGAAGACGTTGGGCTCACGACGTCTGTCACCGTGTTTCTCGTCGCGTTACTCGGGGTGCTCGTCGGGTATGGGTGGTTCTTCGAATCGACGTCGATCGCGATCGTTCTAGTCTTCCTGCTGGCTGAGAAGGAACGGCTACACCGGTACGTAAGGGGTGTGTCCGATCAGGAGTTGCGGGCCTCGTTGAAGCTCGGGGCAGTCGTCTTTATTCTGTATCCGATCGCCCCGACCGATCCCATCGATCCGCTCGGCGTCCTGATCCCTCGCGAGGTACTGTTGTTCGTCATATTCGTCCTGCTGATCGAGTTCGTCTCGTACGTCTCGATGCGCCAGCTTGGGGGGTCGAAAGGGTTAGCTGTCACTGGCCTGCTCGCGGGTGGTGCGAACTCCTTCGCGACGGCGGGCGTCCTCGCCAGAATGGCAACCCAGTCACGCGATGCGGTCGATGCTGTCTCGGCCGCAGTCCTGCTGGCGACGCTGTCGATGATCCTGAGAAACGTCGGCATTGCGACCGTCCTCGCGGTTGGGTTGTTCTGGACGCTCTGGCAGCCAGCCGTGGTGATGGCCACACTGTGTGTCGGGGTCGCTGCCGTCCTGTGGTATCACGGTGAGACACCCGACCACTTCGACTTCGCACTCGAGTCGCCGCTTTCGCTGATAGCCGCTGCCAAGTTCGCCGTCGCATACGTGGCTATCCTGCTCGTGTCGGTTCTCGCCGAGGCGTTCTTCGGGGAGCTTGGGTTGTACGCGACGGCGTTTGCGGGCGGGCTCGTGTCATCGGCCGCCGTGTCAGTGACCGCGGCGACGGTTTTCAATCAGGGCGGAATCGGTGCGGAACAGGCAGCCGGAATGGTCGTGCTTGGCATTCTCGCGAGCCTGACGACGAAGATCATCCTGCTCGAGATCATCAGCGGACGGCTGCGATCGAAGGCAGCGGTGCCGATGGCGCTGGTCGGTGCCATCGGGGTCGTTACGTTCATCAGTACGTGATTGGATCGCCGTCGAACCGAAGCAGCGTCCAGGCGTGTCGCCGATGAAGAAATTATAGATTTGCTGACAACCAAAAAGACGATTGACCTCGTCAACGAACCGATAGCATGGTCGAAATGGAGTGGCCACAGCTCAGTGGGACGGAACTACAGTACAGCGACCACTCGTGGGAATTCACTGGCACGGTCGACGTCGGCCCAACCGGTGATGTTCTGGGCGCCAAAGCGAAACAAGTAGATGATGTCCGTCAGCGGGACGCAACGCTCCGATTCGGGCTCCAAGACGGCGCCCCTTCGTTGAATCCTGGGGAGATGGGAGCCCACTTCGACAGCGTCGAGCGCGCGGGCACCACGAAATATCTCGTCGTCAAAACAGATACGCGAACCTATCGGTACAGACTCCACGGACTCGAGTACAGGTGACTGCTGTACGACCAACAGGCAGAACGGGCCACGTGACTCGATTCAGTCCGAGTCCGTCGCGTCAGGCTGTGGCCCGCCGCCGGTCTGTGCCTCTTCGGCCTCACCCCAGCCGCCGGCGTCGACGACTTCGAAGAGTTTGCGCCAGTTCTCGTCGGCTTCGCTTTCTGGAAGCTGGTCACGGAGTTGCTGAAAATCCGACGGCGGCACCAGTGTCTCCACCAGATCGATAATGACCCGTGCGTGGTAGGCCGCCTCCGGCGGGTCGGTCCCTTCGCCCTCGATTTCGGTGACGCGTGCGAGAAACTCCTGCCAGCCGAACCGTTGGCCGTGGTCGTGGACGGCACCGGTCATGTACCACTTGATCTCCATCGGGAGTGAAGCGGCGAGATCGTCGGCTGCGCCTTCCGGAATCCGCTGGCCCAGCGTCATGAGCGTCGCACGGATTGCCCGCACTGTTCGGCCGGTGTCCGGTAACTCGAGGCGGTGCTGGACTTCGCCGGTAAACTCGTCGTACTTCATGGCACTAGCGTTGTGGTCGACCAGCGATATCAAGCTACATGCGACACCCCAGTCCAGAAGAACGAAATCCAGTTTCGTCCCTAATTCGGCAGCCAGACACAGCAAAAGCGAACCGAGGATTCAGCAGCTGTTCTCGACGGTCTCCAGCGCGTTGTAGACCTCACGGCAGCCGACACAGCAGAAGGCGTTGCCATCGTCGACGATGGCACTCCCCTCGACAGGGAGTTCACAGAGTGTGCATCCGTTTTCGCCCGTGTCGTGGTCAGTCATGTGTGCGTTTTCGATGCGTGTCGTGTCCATCTGATCGGTTCATGAGCCGTGGTGGGCCGACCACAATCCACGATGAGAGGCCCGCGAACAGGACTGTTCGCGCCCGCTGGGTGGCGATCAGTCGTCATCGGATCCCGCGACAGCGTCAGGGTCGTCGTACTTCTCCTCGCGGCGAGCGTGGATGTCCTTGATCGCGTGCTCTGGCGGAACATCGATTGCGGGGTTTTCCTCGAAGAAGTTCACCGGCTCCAGTTTGAAGCTCGCTATGTGAACGGGAAGGATCGGCCAATCCTCCGGTCGAGTAACGTGATTCACGCCGAGTGTGTACCACAACACGAGGTCTTCGCCATCGAGTGACCGGTCGTTCGCCGTCCACTTCGGGAGCCCGTCACCGCCGGGAGTTTGGTTCGGGTACTCTCCAGCCGGGTACCGCTCGTCATCTCGATACGGCGTCGCCCACAGATGGTATTTGATGTACCCGGTCCGTTCCATAATACTCGAGTGATCCTGGACGGCGGCCTCGACGTTTGAACCGGGGGCGAGCTTGTACGCGACCGGCCGGTCGACGTGGTTCGTCTTCTCTGCGTGTTCAACCTGCCAATACCTGCCTTTGAGTGGGTCGATGAGCTCTTTTGCCTCCGATTCTGACTCGAGTTGTGTCTTGTCTGCGTAGAAAGACGCACCCGTCGGGTTGAGTCCGTCGACGTCCTCTTTCCCGTCCCATCTGATCTCCGTGTTCGGACCGTTCGGCACTGGCTGATTCTGTCGCCGGTAGAGGACGTTGTCCGAGCCGTCGACCTCCATATCCAACCGGAAGCTGAAGAAATGCTGGTGGAGCATCCCTTTCACGTTCGGCGCGAGCAACTCGGCGTAGCCAGACGTTACGTCTTCATCCGGACCAACCAGTCCGTTGCTATCGATTCCGGTGAGCCGGACCTGGGGTTCGACCGAACCGTCCTGGTAGAAGTACCAGTTGAACTCGTAGTCGTAGTTGCCGACCGTTGCGACAAAGGAGATGACGAGGCGACGGTTGCGTCGGACCTCGGAGTTCTCGGTCCGCCAGTTCGTATGTTTCCAGAGCGTTCCGTAGTCCTCTTCGTGGACACAGATGACGTTCGGGAGCACTCGAACCTCGCCGTCGGCATCGTTCATCACCGCGTCGAAATAGTGCATATGCCCGAGGCAGTCACAGCCTTCCGTCAACGAGTTTGCCAGCCGACCGATGTTGTATTCGCCGATGTCGATCGCGTTTTTCCAGTTGTGATTAGGGTCTTTCTCGCCGTAGGGGACGTTCATCTCGGCCGCGGACGCACGGTGGATAATCGGTCTGACGTCGCCGTCGTCCTCATAGCCGATGTTGTAGAGAACGAGTCCCTCGCGCTGGTTCCATCCGACGCGAATGTGCCAGTTTTGCCACTCGATCTTTCGGCCGTCGATCTCCCAGCTTGGACCCTCCGGCTGATCGACGTTGTACGGTTTCAGATCGTCTCGAAGATCACGGTCTTCCTCGCGGTATTTCGCATCCTCGAGGTCTGTAAGTACATTGTCTACTTTCGTGCCTCTGTCGATGAGTTCGACAACGACCATCTCGTCGAGGTCGACGAACGCATGGATACCGTCCAACGGTCGAGCGTAGCCGTTGTCCGTTTCGCTCGTTCGGATCCACGACATCGCGTGAGCGAGCCGGCGATCTGGGTCGATCCCCTCGGGGACGAGATGGTGGCCGACGGACCATGGATCGACGATCGCCAGATCGAAGTTCTCGACGCCACGCTTTGCGGCGGCTGCTTGCCACTCGTCGTTGTTTTTGACGACCCGCTCGCACTCGTCGAACTCAGCGAGGGTAATCGATGGCTGGACGTTCGGCTTTTCTTCCCAGGAAGTCAGCTCCGCGTCGTCTAGCGAGACGACCGCCTCGTAGGTCGTCTTCTCCTCGCTGTCTCGCAGTATAACAAACGCTTCGCGCTCGACGTCTGTGCCGTTCTTTTCGTATGCTTTGACCGCTGCTTTCTGCGGCTGTTTGCGTTCGATCTGTACGTACCGGATCCCCTCGCCGAGTTCGCGTTCAGCATCGAGGACATCTCGCGCGTGCTCGATTTCGTCTGCGGTCAGCGGATCGTACGGATGATGCTTTTCTTTGGTTTCTGTTGCCATGGTCTATGATATCGTATCCCAATCAAATACATATAGATACGGGGCAGTTTCAGAACCTCGAGCCAGACCCCGAATCGGCGTCGCTTTGCCCCCTCGAGCAGTCGCTAGAATCCAGCGAGTGTACCAGTACAGCAGTCAGTACTCGAGTATGTCCGTTCTCGCGAGGAGTGCCCGACTGTTATATATTACCGCTTCGCTTCATGATGTGACGATGGCAGGATCTCAACGATTCACGGACCGGACGGACGCCGGAGAGCGGCTTGCAACCGCGCTTCGTGAGCAGGGCATCGACGCCGATATCGCGCTTGCGATCCCTCGTGGCGGGCTCCCGCTCGGGCGAGCGGTCGCTGACGAACTGGACATCCCGCTCGACATCGTCGTTGCAAAGAAGATCGGGGCCCCAGGAAACCCGGAGTACGCCATCGGGGCCGTCGCAAGCGACGGGAGTGTCTGGCGGAACGAGGCGGCGTTCCGCGGGACCAACACCGATGAGGAATATTTCCAGCAACGCCTCGATGAGGAGGCCAAAAACGCCCGGCAGAAAGCCGAACGGTACCGGGGCGATCGTGACGCACCGGAGTTAGCCGGAAGGACCGTGGTCGTCGTCGACGACGGCGTCGCGACGGGGTCGACCGCCAGAGCGTGTCTCAAGACGCTCAACGAAACAGACGCCGAACGAATCGTTCTGGCCGTGCCTGTCGGCCCACCCGACACGATCGACAGCCTCGAATCGGAGACGGACACGGTCGTCTGTCTCGAGACACCACGAGGGTTCAGGGGTGTCGGACAGTTCTACGAGAACTTCGGGCAGGTGTCCGACGAGGAAGCAATGACGTATCTAGAGCAGTGAACAGTAACCCAGACAGTCCGGATCCCGGGTCTACCCTCGAGTACTTGTGGGAGACTGACGAAGACAGTGACAACCCGGTTGGAGCAGGACAGTAACTCGAGCACCCACGCGGAAACAGACAGAACACATGGATATCGCTGATATCGTTTCGGAGGAGTACGTTGAATTCACCCCAGAGACACCGGTTTCGAAGCTTGTCGGCACGTTCGAAGATTCAAGCGTCAACGGCGTCGTCGTACAGGGAGACGAGTTCGAAGGCATCGTCACGCGGCGACAGCTCGCCACCTCACATCGCCAACCCAATCAAAAGATCGGTTCGTTGGTCTGGCATGTCCCTCGACTGATGCCCGACGAGGACATTCGCAAGGTGGCACAGCTGATGATCGACAGCGACTCACAGCTCCTTCCCGTCTTCGAGGGGGAGACACTGCTTGGTGTCGTCACCGCCGACGCGATCCTCGAAAAGGTCGAATCGTTTCTCGATGCAGCGACCGTCGCAGAGGCTTCGTCGAACGATCTCGTTGCGCTCGATCCGGAATCGACACTCGGGGATGCGCTCAACATTTTCCGGGAGAACCGGATCACGCATCTCCCGGTCGTCGAGAACGGAACGACAGCCGGCGTGCTGAGCCTCTACGACATAACTGATCTGACGATTCGCGCCGAAGTCCAGAGTCAGGGCGGGGATGCGGGCGGGACCGACCCGTTCGGGGGTGAGATCTCCACCAGCACTGCTCGCGCGCGCCGGGGTGGGTTCGGCGCTCGAGAGGGCGAATCTGCGCGGATGCTGGATCTCCCGATCAGGGACGTCATGACCTCGCCAGTGCGGACGGTCCATCCGGACGAGACGCTCGAGACGGCCGTCAAAGAGATGTTCGAGACCGATGGCTCGTCGCTGATCGTCACGACGGACGGCACTCCCTACGGGATCGTCACGAAGACGGATATCCTCGACTCGCTGACGTGGGAAGCTGGCGGGAACCGGAGCGTGCAGGTGTATGGCGTCGATCTGATCGACGACACGAGCTACGACGATATCGTGGCGATGGTTGAGTCGTTCGACGACAAAGACCACGGCATGAACGTCTTGGATGCGAAAGTTCACCTCCACGAGCACGACGAGACACGCCGTGGAATGCCGCTCTTGCTCGCCCGCATCCGTCTACACACCGATCGCGGGCTGTACATCGCCTCTGGAGAGGGGTACGGCGCGAGTCACGCGCTCAACGAGGCCCAAGACGTGCTGGAACGGCAGATCCGCGACGCGAAGACGTACGGACAGAGCAAAAAGCCCCCAACCGAGGAGTTCTGGGAGAAACGCTTTGGTTGGTTACTCGAGGAGTAACCGTCGGCACTGTCCCAGTCCGTGAACAGCCAGGGTGTGGCGAGGTTAGCGGACGACGGTGACCGGAACGGTCGCCCGTTCGACGATCGATTTCGCAACGCTGCCAATCATCAACCCCGCACGCTCCGATCGGCCGCGGTGGCCGACGAAGATTGTGTCGAATCCGTCGTCCTCGGCGAAGTCGGTGACAGCCGCGACCGGATTCCCGTAGAGCAGTTCGGTCTCGACGTCGTGTCCGAGTTCGTTGGCGAAATCGGCTGCGTTCTCGAGGAGCTCTAGCCCCCGCTGTTCGGCGTCATCGATGCTCTCGAGGACGAGTCGCTGGTCGGCGTCCCACAGCGAGACGGTCGGTTCGTCCCCACCCTCGTCGTGGGCGGTCGGGTTAACGGCGTAGACGACCGTGATCGAGCCATCCATCGCGTCTGCGATGTCGGCGGCGTAGGCGAGTGCGTTCTCGGACTCTTTGGAACCGTCGACGGCTGCGAGACAATCCATACCCATCTCTTCGTTCCGAACCCAGTTAAAACGAGCCGTGAGGTGGAGATCGACCACGAGCCAACCGTACTGACGGCGGCAGCTGCTCAAGGCCGGAGATCGAGTTTATACGGAGGAGCGCTGGCGCTTTCGGATTGGCCTGGCCCGGTCGAACGTCTCTGCAAGCTGGAGACGGCGTACCGAAATCCGCCCGCAACCTCGGTCAGTGCTCCGGTCCGATTCGCTTGACACGCCCCCGTGGACCGGATTTGAGCTTGACGAGTATTCCCTCGGGGTGGGTGCGGTCGTCGGTGAGAATAGCGCCAACCTCACCGATGAGACGATCGCCGTTTTCCTGTTCGACCTCAACAGTCATTCCCTGGATGAGTTCGTCTCGCGTTGGCAGGTCTGCCGACATACACTGAACCGAATGATAGTGAGCCCCTTAGAAGGCGGGCGTTATACTGTCGGACAGCAGTCAGTAAGCCGTCGGTCGCGAGTTCGTTTCGCGCCCATCTCGGCCGTGAGTCACGGCGATGAAACACGGCTGTCTCCGGACTACTCGAGGACGGTCACATCGAACGTCTCCTCCCACCGGTAGCGTCGCCCGCCCCAGACGAACGTCGGCCTGACGATGCCGGCGACCCCGAGGAGAGGGGCAAGGACGGCTGCGGGTGCCGCGAACAGCCACGTTCGTCGGTCGACGCCGAGCGCACGGTATCGGTCGTACGCGAGGGCAGTCACGCCCACGGCGACGGCAAGCGGCGCGAGCGTCCCGATCACGACGACGGCGAGGAAAACGGCGAAAATCGCAAGCGTTCTCCTCGGCGCAAATCGATAGAAGATCGTGACGAACCGCGTGAGCCGTTCGTAGGTGGCACGGGGCCCACCCGGGACCCGGACCTCGTTGACCAGTTCTCGTGAGGCGACGACGTCGTCGACGTACTCGGCGAGCAACGCATCGTCCGAGATGGTCCGGCGCAGGTCGGCGATGTACCCCTCGATGTCGATGTCGCGTCGATCGAACGTGACGCCGCCGCCCCAGGTCACCCAACTCGTTCGATCGACCACGAGCGAGGCGACCACGATACAGAGCGGTTCGAGCAGTTTAAACGGGTACTCCTCGCTCACGAAGACCGGAATCGCTGTCACCGTCCCGTGTTCCTCGCCGAGGCGCTTGATTGTGGCCAGCCAGTCGTCGTCGCGGTCGACGTCATCATCGGTCAGGACGATCCGATCCTGAGAGGCGTGTTCCAGCGCGAGCGCGACGGCGTTTGCCTTCCCCGAACAGCCTTCGGGGTCGCCGGCAACGAGCAACTCGGCTGCCTCGGGACGATCCGCGCTCGCAACCGGATCGCCCTCGCTGTCACAGACGACGAGGAGTTCGTCCTCGGCCTCGAGCTGGCGAGACAGCTGTTCACAGGACTGCGTCCACTCGAACGTCGGCAGAATAATACTCGCCATCGACTCCCATCCACCAGCCGGACGGACAACAGT
Source organism: Natronorubrum sp. A-ect3 (assembly GCF_041821125.1). Taxonomy (NCBI): domain Archaea; kingdom Methanobacteriati; phylum Methanobacteriota; class Halobacteria; order Halobacteriales; family Natrialbaceae; genus Natronorubrum; species Natronorubrum sp. A-ect3. The sequence continues at coordinate 489,931 of NZ_JBGUBB010000001.1, forward strand.
GTTGGGGAGAGCAAAGCGGGTGTCCCGCCTCGCTTCGACCATCCCACTCTCGAGGTCGTCGATTCACGAGCCATCGACGAGCGACGCAACGACATCGAGAGACTCGGCAAGCTGTCTGGGAAGCACGAACTGCGCTCGAACGTGTTCATGGCCGTTCTGCCCGAGCGTTCGCCTGTGGTCATCGGCCTCGAGCAGCCGCTCGATCCGGTCTGCTGTGCCGGCGACGTCGGTTGGGTCCACGAGATAGCCGCCCTCGCCGTTCTCGATCTGGAGCGGGATACCGCCAGCAGTCGAGCCGACGACCGGTGTCCGCTTCCAGAGCGCCTCGGAGACGACGAGCCCGAACCCCTCTCGAAGCGATTTCTGGACGACGACATCGGAGCGACGCTGCAACAGATTCACTGTTTCGTCGGGAAGCTCTGTTAGGACGTACACGTTGGGGTCGTCCGCCGCTTCAGCCGCGACCTGTTCGTAGATCGCCTCACCCTCCGGGTCGTCGTCGGCCATGCCGCCGACCAGCGCCAGTTGTGCATCCGGATGATCGTCGACGACACGTCTGTAGGCCTCGAGCGTGCCGAACTGATCTTTCCACGGATCGAACCGTGACACCTGCGTCACGAGTGGTGCATCGAACGAGAGCGGTGCCAATCGCTCGCGTTCGGTCTCGATGGTCGCATCGTCAAGCGCGCGGTTCTTCGCAGAAAGCGGATCGATCGACGGATGCACGACGCTCGAGACAGGGAGGTCGATCGCGTCTTCGTAGATTTGACGGCTGAACACCGCGTGATCGACTGCCTTCGCGTAGGCGGTCACAAACGAGAGATGCTCGCTCGAGGAGTCGGTGAGATCGATGTGACAGCGCCAGATCACGGGCACCGTCGGCATCCGGTCGGTGAGCACGTCGATCATGCCGAGTGGCTGTGGGTCGTGCAGGACGATGACGTCGTAGTCGGCATCGATCGCGGCTGCGTTTTGCTCGACGACCGACGTATAGGTTACTTTCATCTCGTCGGTCAGCCGGATACCCTCTCCCTGGAGTCCGTTGTGGAGCGCCTTGGTCACCTCGAAAAAGGCGCTGTCGGCGTCCATGACGAGCCAGTCAGTCTCGATCCCGAGATCGTTACTCAACGGGACGATCGACCGCAGCAGTTCTGCGACGCCGCCGCCAGCCGCTGCCGAATTCACGTGGAGAATGTGCGTGTCCTCGAGGGCAGCAGCGAGTGCACGGAGTTGCTCGATTCGGTCGCGATCCGTCACGTCGGCGTACGCTGCGAGCGACGGTGCATCGGGAGATGGTCCGTGCATCGATTTCGGGTAGCTACGAGAAGCAGACACGTATCAGTTACACCTACTTGGCGTACCGCCAACGCAATCGGTACAGATGAGCGAATTCTGACGGTTTTCTGCTCGTGTGCTCGCTCTGGTCACTGCCGTCTGACAGACCACTCGCTCGCATCAGATCGGTTTTCCAGCGGTGACCGATGCTGTCGCGACCCGCAACCGCTCTGGCGGTCCCGGTCAGTCGAGGACGCCACGCACGTTCGGGCTATCCTCGAAAACGCACGGCTCGGGTCCGCATCACGGTGTCGTTCGCTGCCGATGGCCTGTCGGAACCGGACTGCGAGAGAACACGAAAGTCGGCGACTGACCAGCCGCGGACGACTCAGACGGTTTGTACGGTCTGTTGTCCGTGTTAGTGGTGCAACCGCAGGCTGATCGCGGTTGCATCGGAACTGACCTCAAGGGGTCCGTCTCAGGCGGTCAACACTGGCCGGTCTGCAGTTCGGACGATTCGCTCGGCGACGCTGCCGATCTTGTTCGTTCGTGTGTGACTCTGTCCCTGGTAGCCGATCACGATCAGATCCGCATCGAGCTCGTCTGCCTTCTCGCTGACTGCTTCCCAGGGGCGGCCGTGACAGACGTTCCACGTACAGTCGATGCCGACGTTGTCCGCGCGATCGCTGATCTCTTCGAGCATCGCAGCTCCCTGTTCCTCGAGTCTGTCAAGGACGATCTCAGCACTGCTCAGCGCTGTTTCACCGTAGCGGTGGGTCTCGACACAGTACATCGCGTGCACGTCGGCGCCGTATCTGTCTGCGAGTTCCATTGCGTGCTCTACTGCCCGATTTGCCGGGTCGCTCCCGTCAGTCGGGACGAGAATCGTCTCATACATTGGCGTAGCGGTATGCATGTTGGAAGCTGCCAAATAGGTTATACCCGAAACACTGACAGATTGATCGACTGGTCTCCGTTAGGCGGTCAGTACTGGTCGGTCGACGTATCTGACGACGCGTTCTGCGGTGCTTCCGATCTCGTCGCTAGAGTCGAGCCCACGGTTCCCCAGTAGTATCAGGTCCGCATCGATCGAGTCGGCGTAGCTACCGATCTCGTCGTGTGGACGGCCGCGACGCACGGTGGTGGTCACGTCGACATCGGCTCTCGTTTCCATCTCTGCCAAGAGCTCTTCAGCACGGTCGCTCAGATCTCCGATCACGCTGTCGGAATCCGATAACATCGAGTCGCCGTACCGTCGGGTGTCGACGACCGAAATCCCGTGGAGGTCTGCGTCGAATGTCGATGCCAGATCGAGTGCGTGGTCGACCGCACGGTTTGCCGAGTCGCTCCCGTCCGTCGCAACGAGGATCGTATCATACATGCCGTACGTGTCCAACCACTGGGCAGACCAAATAAGTTACACCTCTACGCAACGCCGGCTGCCCGTCAGTTTCGACAGACTCGCGACCGCTATCCGATTGCATCGGGTCAGCGTGACAGTCGGTTGTCTCACCGACGTTCGACGAGCGCATCCGCCTTGCTCCGGACGCGGATCGGCTCGAGTCGATCAGCAAGCCGCTCCGCCTCTGTCAGCTTGGCCGGCGTCTCGGCGTGGATCGTATACAGCGGATCTCCGGTCTCGATCTGGTTGGTAGCGGTCTGGTGAATCACGAGCCCAGCACGGCTATCGAGTGGTGCACCAGCTCTGCGTGCGAGATCACAGAGCTGCCGGTTGTCGACGCGCGTCACGACCCCGGAACGATCCGCATGGATAGTCGTCGACTCCGCCCCCGGCTCGAGGTCGTCGGATTCGATCTCCGGATCACCACCCTGTGCGGCGATAATCCGGCGGAACCGTTCGAGTGCCTCCCCCGACTCAAGGATTTCGGTCGCCGACGCATCGACGCCACAGTGTGTGAGCAGCATGTCTGCGAGTCGGAGTGACTTCAGTCGCAGCGACTCCGGGCCCTCGCCCTCGAGCACTGCAAGGACGTCTCGGGCCTCGAGCGCTGGCCCGACGCCGCGGCCGATCGGATCGGTTCCGTGGGTAATCGCACAGCTGACGTCGACTTCGAGATGATCCCCGACACGTTTGAAATCGTCCGCAAGCTCCCGTGCTGCGACGAGACTCTCGACTTTTGCCCCTTCGCCGTAGGGGATGTCGATGACGATATGAGTTGAGCCGGCACTGCGCTTTTTCGAGAGCACTGACGCAATGAGCTGGCCCGGCGGATCGATCGAGAGCGGGTTTTCGGCACGGATGATCTCGTCGTCGACCGGCGAGAGATCCACACCGCCGCCCCAGACGAGACAGCCGTTCGTCTCCGCGACGATCGACTCGATCTCAGCAATCGTAAACTCCACGTCACAGAGGACCTCCATCACGTCTGCCGTTCCCGCCGGCGAGGTTACGGCCCGCGAAGAGGTTTTGGGCATCGTCAGCCCTGCCGCCGTCACGATTGCGACCATGATCGGCGTCACGCAGTTGCCCGCCACGCCGCCGATCGAGTGTTTGTCCGCGACGACTGGGGACTCCCACGACAGTCGCTGACCGACGCCGCTCATCGCTTCCGTCAGGTGTTTCGTCTCCTCGAGTGAGAGCCCGTTCGTATACACTGACGAGACGTAGGCGCTCAGTTCGACGTCGGAGAGGCGATTCTCGTGGATATCTCGGACGATCGTCTCGAGTTCGCTGGCCTCGAGTTCGACGTCGTCTAACTTCTTACGGACGTACCGAACCGATTTCGGTGTGCCGGCGAGTGTCACGTTAACAGTTCCGCTGACGTGATGGAGCGGTTCCGTCACGCCGACGGAGCCTGCCTCGACCAGTTCGTCGGTCCGTTTGACGATTCCCGTCGTCGTTCCATCGTCGTGTTCGATCCGAACGCGATCGAGCGGGTGTGCACCCAGTTCGTCGGCATCGACGGTGTTCAACAGCACGAGTGGGCGGCTTGTGCCGATGTCGACCGTGGTCGTCTCGAGTTGCATTCGTCTGTCCGGACTCACTGTGGGGTCAAAACGATAGCGGGCCAACGGTGCGGGCGTCGATCGACGGCCGGCGTGTTGGTTATTAGTAGACAGTAGCACGATTTCGTTATTCAGTCTCGTGTTTGAAACGGAATCGGAGCAGTTCGGTCACCACGTATGCGGACTGAACGCCAGAATCTCCATCAGATAAGATAACCGTTCTATCTTATCAGCTATCACCTGTGATGAAACCTTCGACGAACATTAGTATTGAAAAGACTCCAACGGCGATTACTAGTGTCAACCATCCCCCATCATTTGGTTTATATACCTCAGAGATCATGCCATAAAAGACGAGGCTTAGGAGTGCGGAAACTAGTGCTATTGCAAAAAGGCGTACATTCGAGGGGTCACTCATGTCATAAACTTATTTTATACAAACACATAATTTTTGTAGTTTCTATATTAGACATTCATTAGGCGGAAAGGGGAATCATATATCAAGTCCCCCGTGTGGACGACTCGTCACTCCAGCACGCCACCTGTCACGACTCCGGTAACTGTATTACCTATACTGACCACCAGTTTCACGGACAACTCTGAATAACGAAATCGTACTACCAACTACTGTTATTAAAGCAGGATCGGGAGCGTTTCGACGAGTTTGACCTGGGCGGTTCGTTTGAGCGTCGGCCAGATCCCCTTTCGAACGAGGGTTGCGTCGGTTTCGATCCCGCCACCGGATTCGTACTCGAGGCCGTGATACGTACTTTCGCTCACTGTATGATAGGCCACCGCGAGAACCGTATCCGTTGGCCCAAAGCCGGCGGCGGTCGCTCAGCTGACCGCATGAAACGCTTAACACCAATGCCGTTGGACTCAGACCCAGGGTCTCACCCCGTGATATTCATATGAGCACAGACAGCAACCCGTTTCGAAACCTCGAGAAGCAGTTCGAGCGTATGCAACGACAGATCGAAGAGGCACTGGAGATGTGGGATTTCGACCAGTTCGACCAGTCACAGGCGGCCGTGACGACGATGGGGGTCGACCTGGCCGACCACGGCGAGACGTTCGTCCTGACAGCCGACGTGCCGGGGTTCGAGAAAGACGATATCGACGTTCGCCTCTCCGAGAACACGATCCACATCACCGCAACACGCGAATCGGAGACGACCGACGATCCCGAGGACGAGTTCTACATCAAAAGCGAGCGGGCTCGCCAGTCGCTGAGTCGCTCCATCCGGCTCCCTGATCCGGTCGACGAGGAGGCTGTCGAGGCGCGGTATCGAAACGGCGTGCTCACGATTACGCTGCCCAAACGCGACCCGGAAACCCGCGAAGGACAGCAGATCGATATCGAATAGCGGCGAACACGAGCCCACAGTTCCGGACCCGCGAACGTGACAGTCGACGGCTGCGAGACTCATCGCCGGCTCGCAGTCCTGAACAGTCGTCCGAACGGACTGATGACAACACTAAGACGACGGCGGTTGGAGATCAGTTCATGTCCGGCGAGAACGTTACACCGATTCCAGTCGACGACGTCGAACTCGAGGGAGAACTCATCGTTCCCGATGGCGCGAGCGGCCTCGTCGTCTTCGCTCACGGGAGCGGCAGCAGTCGAAAGAGTCCCCGGAACAACTACGTCGCTGACGTCATCCGCGAGCGAGGGCTTGGAACGTTACTGTTCGACCTGCTCACAGAGGAAGAAGACCGATATCGAGAGAACCGGTTCGACATTCCGCTGTTGACTGACAGACTCGTCGCGGTGACCGAGTGGCTCCGAGGCCGCGAGGAGACTGCAGACCAACGCTACGGCTACTTCGGCTCGAGCACCGGTGCGGCGTCGGCGCTGCGAGCCACAGCGCGTCCCGAGACCGAGATCGACGCCGTCGTCTCCCGGGGCGGCCGCGTCGACCTCGCGTCGGAGCGCCTCTCGAATGTTACTGCTCCCACGCTCTTTATTGTCGGCGGCGATGACACACAGGTCCTCGAACTCAATCGCGAGGCTGCCGCCGCGCTCACCTGCGAACACGACCTTCATATCGTCGCAGACGCAGGCCACCTTTTCGAAGGCCCCGGCCACTTGGAGGAAGTCGCCGAGGTCGCAGCTGACTGGTTCGAACGGCAGTTGGCGTGACACAGCGCGCGGAGCGGTCACTGGTCTGTTGTTCCGTGCCCGAACGGCACCAGATACAGCGCCTCAAGTCGCGCCGGCAGTTCGAGCACGGCTGCGACGTCGTCGTCGGAAAACGCACCGACAGGACAGCTACACAGGTCGCGTGACTCACAGACGAGATGGACGTTCTGTGCCGCGTGTCCAGCCTCCATGTGGACGTATCGATCACCGTGGTCTGGATACTGCCGTCGCGTTCGGTCGGCGTTCGCAGCAAGGACGATCGTCGCCGGCGCGTCTCGTATCACTTCCTGGTCCAGCGCTGCCCGCGTGAGTTCGCCGTGAACCGCCGTCTCGAGTTCGCTCTCGAGGCGATGGTGTGCTGACGCGTATCGATACAGGCCCGGCTCCAGCTCCGGGCACCCCTCCGGCGCGACCTCGAGAAACGCGGTGAGTGGGTACGTCGCTCCGGCGCTTGGCACGGCTCGCATCTTGGTTCCCTCGCGGACGTGGGTTACGCCCTGGGCTGCCCACAGAAGCTGAGAGACGTCTGTCAGTGTGACCGGTGTTCGAGTGAACGATCGCCGACTCGCTCTGGTTGCGATCGCACGTTCGACGCTCGTCGAGCTATCTGTTTCGGGTTTCGGGAGTTCGATCGAAGCCATGGCGTTCGTCCACCGACGGGCGACAAAAGACCCTGCCCCTGTGTCGACCCCGCGGCTCTCGAGACGATCCTCGATCGGGATCCGTGCAGCTGCCCGGTCCGATACTATATCCCGCTCTGGATGGAAGACGAGAACATGTCCAGATCGGTTCTCGTTCCCGTCGATGGATCGCCGCTGTCACTGTACGCGCTTCGGCACGCGTTACGGGCGTTCCCGGATGCAGCGGTCACGGTCTACCACGTGGTCGATCTGTTCGAACCCGACTACAGCACCGACGTCGAGTCCGGCTACGAACCGATGATCGGGTCAGAAGCGTGGTACAGAACCGTCGACGACGCGACCGACCAGCTCTTTGCGGAGGTCGACGAGGTCGCCGCCGACTACGACCGATCGGTCACAACGGAGTCGGATATCGGCGAACCAGCACGGCTTATCCTCGAGTACGTCACGGACGAAGCCATCGATCACGTCGTCCTCGGTTCACACGGCCGGCTGACAGCGAACCGGTCGCTCTTTGGGAGCGTTGCCGAGACCGTCGTCCGTCGAGCACCCGTCCCCGTCACCGTCGTCCGGTGAGCTGTCGATACGGACTGTCCTGCTCCGTGCCCGCTACGTCGGCTCGTCGTGCTGTGGTTCTCGAACGATCGTCACCGGAACGGAGGCCCGTCGAACGACAGTTTCGGCCACACTCCCGAGAAGGAGTCGGTCGAGCCCGCTGCGACCGCGACTCCCCATCACGACCTGGTCGATGTCCTCCTCCTCGAGGTATCGAACGATCACGTATTTCGGTCGCCCGTACCGCCACTCCGTTTCCACGCTTGCATCGACGGCCGCTGCGATGTCGTGGACGCCGTTGAACACGTCGGTCGCGTATTTGCGTGCACGGCGTTGCCACCGCCGTCCGTCTTCGACGCCGGCATCGGTGTGCTCTGCGAACGGTTCGACCACGTGAAAGACGACGATCTCGGCGTCGGGAAACGTCTCGAGTGCGAATCGAAGTGCAGCGTCCGCGTGCTCGCTGTCGTCGTGTGGGACGAGAATCGTCTCGCTCATATCGCCGCCATATGAGTGGCAGCCGTATCAGTGTCACTGTGGCGCATGCCCAAAGATTTTGACCAGCTGGAACGAACGCTACCGTATACCATGACGTTTCTCGCCCCGTTCGACGGCTCGTATCTGGCAGAAGCAGCACTGGTGCGCGCATCTGAGTACGGCGAGGCGCTGGACGAGGACGTGATCGCGCTCTCGGTGGTCCCTGATGACGAGGCGTACGCGACGAGCGTTGGCTGGTACGAAACCGGCGAAGACGAACCGTTTAGCGTCTCCTACGTCACCGGACGGCTTCGAGACGGGGTCGACGATATCGCACCCGATGCGACGTTTCGAGATGAGCGAATCGACGATGGGTCGGCCGCGGCGATCGCAGCCCGGATCACGGACGTTGCCGACGAGATTCGGCCATCGGTTGTCTTCCTCGGCACCGACAACGTCGGCGAAATTGCCCAGCCGGTGACGAGTGTTGCCGGTGGCGTCGCTGCGAACGCGACGTACGACGTCCACATCGTCCGATACTACGCCCCACCATCGATCTCCGAGATTCAGTTGGAGAAAGGGGCATACCAGTAGCCGAAACGAACACAACACTCGTCCCGATCGGAACACAACTCGAGCGAGCCTGGGCGCAGCTATCGATTCCCTGACCGATCGCACGCTGTGGAAATACGAGTGTGTTTGATAGGCATCCGGATCGAACGATCCAGCATGTTCACGACGATTCTCGTCCCGACCGACGGCAGCGCTGGCGCCGACGCATCGATCGGTCACGCACTCGAGCTTGGTCAGACGTATGAGGCGACGATGCACGCACTCTACGTCGTCGACACCAGCGCTGAGCCGACGGAACTTGCGGCCGACGAGCGCGATGAACTCTACGCCCCATCCGAGAGAGCAGGTCGCGAGGCGACGATCCGAATCACGGATCAAGCCGAAGCACACGACCTGCAGGCCGCTCGAGAGGTCCGTGAGGGCGTCCCACACCGAACGATCCTCGAGTACGCCGACGAGCAGGCTGTCGACATGATCGTGATGGGGACACACGGGCGAACGGGCGCTGATCGGGCCCGACTGGGCAGTACCACCGAACGCGTACTCGCACTTGCAGACGTCCCGGTGCTTTCGGTCCGCCTGCCCGACGACGGCGGCGACGCCCCTGCAGCCGGTGGACCGTACGATCGGATTGTGATTCCGACCGACGGGAGCGACGCCGCCGAACGCGCCGCCGAGAACGCCCTCGAGATTGCAGACAAATACGATGCCGACGTTCACGCTGTCTACGTGGTTGATACGACGACGTACGACCTCGAGGATTCTCCGCGAAGCATCATCGGCCTTCTCAAAGAGGGTGGCCAAAACGCGACGGAAGCGGTCGCAGAGATGGCACGTGACCGTGACCTCGACGCGACGACCGAGGTCCGCCGTGGCGTTCCAGCCGAGGAACTGCTCGAGTACGTCTCGTCGGTCGACGTCGACCTCATCGCGATGGGCACACGTGGTCGTGCCGTCGGCTCCGGCCGACTGCTGGGGAGTACGACGGCCCGTGTCGTCCGCCGGTCGCCGGTTCCCGTCCTGACCGTCGACTAGTACCGAGCTCGCCGGCCTCTACTCTGCAACTCGGGACTCGAGTTCCCGTGTCAGTTCGTCGGTTTCCTGTTGTAACGCGTCGCTGATTCGAACGTCGTACGGGTCCGGATTCTCGAGTTTTCGGTGTTTCTCGGGCAGTTTCTGTCGATGCGTGCGTGCCCGCGTTCGGATCTCCTCGAGGGCTGGAAGCTCCGTGACGCGGTCGCCGTCTTCGATGATCGTGACCAGTTGTTCCTCGCCGGGCAGTTGCTCGTCTCGGAGCCCGATGACGTCGCCCGTGTACTGGCCGTCCGACTCGGTGCGTCGAACGCTTTTCGGGCTGGGGTAGGTCACTTTTCCGGGTGAAAGTTTCATCGTCGGCTGTAGCTCACCGTCGCGTTCGACGGCGACGAGCTTGTAGACGCCTTCGACTTTCGGTGCGTCCGTACTCGTCACCAGCGCGGTGCCTGGGCCGAAGCCAGCGCCGACACCGTCTCTGTCGAAGAACTCGTCGATCGCATACTCGTCGATCCCCGAGGAGATGAACTGGTCGACGTCGGGCAGAACCTCGTCGACAGCTTTCGAGAGTGCCGGGAGATCGCCGGAGTCGAGGCGAACGCCCCGGATCGATGCCCCTTTCTCGTCGGCGACAGCCTTTGCAAGTGCTGCACCCTGGACCGTGTCGTAGGTGTCGATCAGGAGCACGCTCTCGTCGCCGTACTCGTCGACGAACGTCTCGAAGCTGTCGCGTTCGTGCTCGAAGCTCTGGACCCACGAGTGGGCCATCGTTCCAGAGACGGGAATCCCGAACGCCTCGCCAGCGGCGACGTTCGAGGTGCCATCGAAGCCACCGATGTACGCGGCTCGAGCCGCCTTCATCCCGGCGTCGGTGCCGTGGGCTCGTCGCGAGCCGAAGTCGATCAGTTGCTGTCCGTCTCCGTTCCTGTCGATGACATCTCGCATTCGGCTCGCCTTCGTCGCGATGAGCGACTGATAGCCGATCTGGTTGATCAGCGCCGTCTCGAAGAGCTGTGCCTGCAGGATGGGGGCTGTCACCTCGAGCAGCGGTTCGTTCGCGAAGACTGGCGTCCCTTCGGACAGGGCGCGCACCTCGCCGGTAAACTCGAGGTCCGACAGGTGTTCAAGGAACGCATCGTCGAACCCGGTGTCGGCCAAAAACTCGAGTGCGCGCTCACTAAACGAGAGCGTCTCGATGTAGTTGATCGCCTGTTCTAACCCCGCGGCGATCATGTATCCTCGATCTGGTGGCAGGTCACGGACGAAGAGACTGAACGTCGCCGTCGGATTATGCTCCTGATTAGCATACGCTTGCATCATTCGCAGCTCATAGAGGTCGGTGAACAGCGGTATGTTCTCCTCGGTCAGGGAGCCAAACGTTGTCTGAGACATTGCGTCGGCTACACACACCACGTTCAGACTGATAACTCCCGGTGTGGGCCGCTCCCTGAACTCGATGAGCCGCTCTCGTTTGGCGACCGACGCCGCCCTCGAGAGCAGTGTCTCGCCGATATCCGATCGACACGTGATCGCTGGCAGCCTGTCGAAGCCGAACACTCGAAGAGACACAGAGATTGTTCGACAGCCTGCCACAGTCGATCAGGTGACAAACAGACCACTCACGGGCTGACACCCGTCTCGTAGCGGTTACTGGAGGCCGATCATGCCGAGAACGTCTGTGATCAGCTCACAGTGGTAGTATCGGATCAGATCCGCCTCGCTGTCGTAGTCGATGAGCCCATGATCGTCGAGCATCGGTAGGTGGACGTGGTGGAACTCTCGTTTCCGGGCCTCGGGATCGACCCGTTCGTCTGTCGTGGACTGACGAATGAGTTTCGATAGCGGGAGCTGGTCGTCCTCACAGGATTCGAATACAGCGATGAGTTTCCGGCGACGGGCGTCGGCAAGGAGTCGGAAAACAGCGTCTGTATCACACGTACACCGTGTGTATCCATCTCCGTCCACGATCTGACACTCGTTCATTGTTCTGACAATCTGAAGGTGAACGGGCGAGGACAAATACCCACCACGGTCTTCCCACGGTGTGAAAGCTCCACACGTTTTGAAGTATACGTTACGAAATTATGTATTAGAATATAATCTGTTTTCCTGTGAAAAAGGTCAAAATTCGGGTAAGAGAACGCTGGCTGGAGTCGCTCACAGCGATCGCCAACGAGAACATCCCCCAGAACCTGCGGTGCTAGCAATCTTCCGTCTGATCTCCCTAGCATGTCACCCCGTGTGTGTGGTCTCCGCTCAACTGACAGTCTGTTCGTGGTGTCTTTCTTATCTGAGTATCAGTCCCACAGCCTCTATAAGCGGTTCCGTTGTCTGTCATGCTGGTGACCCAAATGACCGACCCATGGTATGGCAAGACGATGGCAGAAGACGAGATCTCAACGTTTCTGAACGAACAGGCAACAGGCGTGCTCTGTCTCGCAAACGAGCAGCGAGCGTACGGTATTCCCGTCGCGTTTGCCTACGACGCAGCCGAGGACCGGGCGATCATGGACCTCGGGTTCGCCGAGGATAGCAAAAAGCGCCGTTTCATCGAGGCGACCGAGGAAGTCTGTCTGACCGTCTATGAGTGGGACGATCCACACAACTGGACGAGCGTGGTACTGAGCGGGTCGTTCGAGCCACTGTCCGAGGACGAACTCGACGACGACATCGAATCCTGGTACTATCGCGTCGCAAAAGATATCGACGTCCCTGACGCCGACGTCGAACTCGAGTGGTACGAGCTCCAGGCCGACGAGCTGTCAGGTGTGGCGCTTTCGGAGTGAGCAACAGCGACTGACAGCGATACGTATCACTCCGGCGGCAGTGTGAGACGCGACAGCGACGTCGAACCGGCTTATCGGACTACAGTCACCGGCACCGTCGCGCGACGGACGACCTGTTCTGCGACGCTTCCCAACAGGACGCGTGACATACCCGATCGACCGTGGCTGCCGAGGACGATCTGATCGACGTCGTTGTCCTCCGCAAAGGAGACGATACTCCGAGCGGGCGTGCCGACCAGTACCTCCGTCGTTATCGATACGTCGTGTTCGTCACCGATCTCCTGTACCGTCTCGAACAGCGATTCGGCGTCTTCTTTCTCGAGTTCGATAAGCCGATCGTAGTTGTACGCCATCTCCCCACGGTACATCGCCATCGACGGGTTGATCACGTGTAGCGCCGTGATCGTGGCGTCCGGATACGTCGTGGCGGCGTGTTCGACAGCCTGTCGTGCTGGATCGGACTCGTCGATTGGGACAAGAACGTTCATACAGACTCATTCTCGAAACAGACGTATATACATACTGGGAGAATTTGGTCACCAGTGAGCCAACACGATCGGGAGCGCTAGTAGCCACTGCACGTCACTGCACACCTGATCACACGACGGGAGCGCGGTTCGGAACGTGCGCGGTTCGGAACGAACGAAGTGAGTGAGAACCGCGGGAAAGCGAACGGGGAGGGACGACCCGTGAGCGAACGACGTGAGTGAGAACCGCGGAAAGTGAACGGGGAGGAACGACCCGTGAGCGATCACCGGAGCGAGAACCGCACTCTGGCGAGCGGGGAACGACGTGACCCGTGAGCGATGCGATCAGTGTGGAATCGGTTCAGTTGTTGCTCTACGTTCCACGTTCTCGCCCAGTTACTGCCTCCATCTCGAGTTCGTAAATCTCGACGTCGAGCGCCTCGACGTCCTGATCGAAGACCGGGAGCTGTCGGAACGACTCGTTGACGGCCGTCTCGTCGAACGCCGATTGCTCCTCATCTGAGAGTTCCTGCAACGGCCCCCTGACGATGATGCTCCAGTACGTGTCTGCACGCTCAATGTCGTACAGACAGAGACAGGCGTCGGCCGTCGCCTCGAGAAACGCCATCTTCGTGCTCGAGCCGTCACTCGTCAGCCGAATGTACAGCGACGAGCCGTCGTAGTGGAAGGCGACCGGAACCGCATACGCCGTCGCATCGTCTGCGAGAGCAAGGACGCCGACTTCGTGCTCGCGCAGTATGTCATCGATGTCTGCGTCGTCCATCCCGAACGTGTACTCGTATGAGATCTTGTCCATTGGTGGCTGTTGGGCCGACGGCATGAAGAATCCCCCGCATGCCGTGATCTATAGTAGCCACTGACCCTCAGTGCACACCAAATCGCACGACAGCTGTGCGATCGGTGTGTAACTCGTTTCAGTTGTTACTATAGCGACGCTCTCAGCGAGCCAGCCGCCGGCGAACGTACTGTCCGAGGAAGACGAGTGCGAGAAGCACACTCACAGCTTCCAGTGGCAGCTCGTGAAACGTCAAGATCGCCCCTGCGACGAACAGGGAGCCAGCAACGATCGCATACCCGACCGCCGGATCCCCGCCGTGTGTCGTCTCGACGGGAGCTGTCCTGACGACGAGTTCGCCGCGCTCGAGCTGTCCGAAGACGGTATCGAACCGGGCAGGCGCTCGAGCGAGCACGGGCGCCGACTCGCGGAGGTCCGTCTGGATATCTGAAAGCAGCGCTTCGAACTCGCTCTCGATGAAGCCCTGATCGACGAGAAACGAGCGCGTCACTCCGAGGAAGTCAAACTCCGGATCGAGGCTTCGACAGACGCCCTCGCCGACCGTGCCGGCCCGAATGAGCAACATCACGTTCGGCGGGATCCGAAACGGAAAGTCATGAAGCATCGCGAACAGCTCGGTGATGATCGCACGCCAGGTAACGACAGAGCGCCCTTCGAGGTTCTCGATCACCAACTCGAGCACCTGTCGGACCGCGGCCCGATCGACCGTCGGATCGAGGATCTCGAGGGCGATGAGCGTGTTCAGCAGGCCGTCGACGTCACGACGGACGAGCGTTCGGTACAGGCTCGTGAGATCGGTCTGTTCCTGTGTCGTCAGTCGCTGGCTCATGCCGTAATCGTAGATGACGAGCCGTCCATCGTCGGTCACTGCGAGGTTGCCCGGATGCGGGTCAGCGTGGAAGACGCCGTCGACGAGGCTCATCTTCAGATACGTGCGGGCGATCACCGTCGCCATCTCGGTCGGCCCGATTCCGACTGCCTCGAGGGCGCGGTCATCGGTGATCTTGTCCCCGTCAACGTATTCCATCGCCACCACGCGTTCCGAACACAGTTCGTCGTACGTCGTGGGGACGACGACCCGCTCGTTGTCCGCGAGGTTGGCCCCGATTTCGGCCATGATCGACGCCTCGCGCTTGAAATCTAGCTCCTCGAGAATGATGTTCTCGAAGTCGTCGGCGAGGTTCTCGATCGAGTAGCGCTGGCGTTCGGTAGCAAACATGGTAAGCAGCGGGACGATTCCCCTGATGACCCGGAGGTCTCGCTCGATCAGCGACACCAGCCCCGGCCGTCTGACTTTCAGGGCGATTCGGTCACCCTCATACGCTGCAGTGTAGACAAACGCGAGCGAGCCGCCCGCGACGGGCTCGAGCGTCTCGAGATCGATCTCGTCACCGAGTTCGGCCTCAACGACGGTTAGCGGGTCGCCGCCTGCATCTTCGGGAACCTCATCCTGGAGCGTCGAAAACGCCTCGACGTACGTTGGGGGGACGATATCCGGCCGCGTCGAGAGCACCTGTCCGACCTTGATAAACGCCGGACCGAGCTCGAGCATCGTCTCGGTGAGCTGTTCAGCGCGGTCGCGATGGGTCGCCGTCGACACCTGCCTGGACGGGCCAAACAGCAGAAATCGCCGCTGGTCCCGCAGTAGCGCGATCGCGATCGGCAGAAAGCGAACGAACACCTGCAGATAGCGGCGATAGTATCCGTTCATTGCTGGCGGCGAACCTGATGCACACTCGAACAGTCGTTCATAGCGTATGTTCGAAGACCCAACACAAATATTCTGTTGGCTGCGTTTCAAAACCAGCCCCGATGGCCGGCGACTCGATTACGGCTCGGTGGAGACACCACCAGCTACCGGACGACGACCACGGGCATCGGCGCCCGGCGAACGACGTCTTCAGCGACTGTTCCGAGCAGGATTCGCGAGACACCCGTTCGGCCATGGCTGCCGATAACGATCGTGTCGTGGTCGGTCTCGGTTGCGTACTCGACGATCCGGCGTTCCGGCTTTCCCGTCACCATCTCGGTGTCGAGGTCACGGTCGTGTGCTGTCGCGACCTGCACCGCGTCCTCGAGAATCTCCGTCGCGTGTTCGCGGGCTTTCTCGGTGAGTGGCGGTCGAAGCTCCGGCCCCTCGAGAATAGCCACATGAGACTCCGGCACCTGAACGACGTGTAACGCCGTCACGTCGGCCTCTGGAAACGTCTCGAAGGCGTACTCGAGTGCCTTGTTCGACGGCGGCGACCCATCGTACGGAACCAGAACGCGATCTGCCATGCAGGATCTATTCGTGCATTCGTCATAATCCTGTCTCCGATCCACACGGATCGTCGACGATGGGAACGCGGTCGGTCAACGAACTGCCAGCACTGGCCGATCGGATCGTTCGAGGACACGCACTGTCGTACTTCCGAGAAGGGGCTCGTCGGTGGTGGCGAGTCCACGTGACCCCATCGCGATCAGATCCGCGTCGACGGCAGCGGCGTACGAGACGATCGCATCGTGTGGAACGCCGCGAACGACGTCTGCCGTGACCGACAGATCGCGGTTACGCGCCGCGATGGCGATTGGTTCGATCGCGTCGTGACCTCCCTCTCTGCAGAGTTCGATAATCGCTGCTGGTGCGTTCTTGAGTGCAGGGTTAGTCTCGTCGATGATGGAGATAACATCGACAGCGCCGCGGGAATATGTCGCTAGCTCGAGGGCGCACTCGGCGGCGCGTTCGGCGGCGTCGCTGCCGTCGGTTGGGATCACGACGCGGTTCGGACCAGTCGGGTCCGTGTCAGCCCACTGCCGACCGCCCAGCGGAACGGCGAGCACCGGAACATCTGTCAGTGTGAGCACCCGTCCGGTCGTGACTCCGACTCGAGTGACGGTCTCGCGGGCCGCTGTCAGCCCGCGAGTGCCCATGACGATCAGCTCAGTATCGGTCTCAGCAACGACGTCGACGATTACCCGATACGGGACGCCCTCACGAACTGTCCGAACGGCGGTGACGCCTGCGTTTTCGACCCGATCAGCAACCGAGTTCGCGGCCTCACGGCTGCGTGCTTCGGTCGCCTGTCGAAGCGGTTCCCGCTCGTCGGCTGGCAGATGCTCGAAGTCAGTCGGTTCATGGACGGCCAGCACGTGAACGGTTGCACCGGTCGCACGCGCGATCGCGATGGCATGCTCGGCAGCCGCCACCGAGCTGGCGCTTCCATCGACGGGGAGCAGGATCGAGTCGTCCATCGTCTAGTTGTACGACTGCAATACTCAAGAACCCACCCCGCTCGTGGCCGCCGAAGAGGACACTGACCTCGCTCGAGAACGCACGTGGCGGCTCAGGAGAACAGTCGACGAAGCCGCGAGGGGACGGGATCATGGCGCTTTGCCAGAACGACCGTGTTCGCGGCGTGTCGCCCCACTGCCTCGGACGTCGTTCCGAGGAGTGCACGCTGAACGAGGCCGCCTCTCGAGACACCGAGGACGGTGACGTCGTGTTCGCTGGTCCAGTCGGTGATCGTCGCCTCGACGTCGTCGTTTTCGACGAGCTCACGTTCGACTGGCTCGACGTCGTCGAAGGCGGCTGCAGTCTCGGCGAGCAGTGATTTCGCTTCGTCTCGTGTTCGCTCGGGGTCCACCGATTCGCGGACGTGCAACAGTGTGACAGCGGCATCGTTCCGTCGGGCGATCGAGGCAGCCGTTTCAATGGCGAACCCCTCGTGTGGGCCACCGGCGACCGGAACGAGCACTGCGTCGACAGGGTCCGGTCTCGGCCTCTGGATCCGCTTGACGAGCACGTCACACTCGGCGTCTCGCAGGACTCTATCGATATGATTGCCCAGGATCACGTCCTGTCGTGGCGGTCGCCCACGCCAGCCCATCAAGATTGCGTCGACATCGTACTTTTCGGCGGCTCCAATGATTCCCATCGAGATTCCACGAGCCATCCGAATCCGTTTGTCCACGGGGACCCCAGCGGCCTCGACACGCGCAGTTGCATCCGTCAACATCTGCTCATCTTCGTCCTCGAGCAGGTATCGGCGGCCGTCTTGTAGCGACAGCTGAGAAGGAACCTCGACGATGTAGACGAGCAAAATTCGGTACGATCGATCGGTCGCGATATCGAGTGCAGTGTCGAGTTGGCGGTCGGCTGTCTCCGGGTTCGCAACCGGGACCAGCAAGGTACCGTCGGCATCGGATCGCAAATCAGACATGGTATCTAACACGTCATACGCGTATCACCCTTATACTATCCCTTCAACGCTGCTATGGACACGCCGGGGACGCCACAAAAACGATCGTCTTCTGACAGACGGCTAGATATCTTTCCATGCAAACCAGAACTGGCTGCCGACGACGAACAACACGGTCCTCGCGATCAGAACGTCGGCCCAACGAAAGCAGTCGTCCCTCGAGCCGACAGTAGTTCTCCTACGTGATTCGATATTTTTAGCATGTTTCTGGAAGTAGTCATTTCTGCAGTTGCCCTCGAGAGAGAACGCGTACTGGAGAGAAGGTTCTTTATCACTTATTCTAGCACATATCCCTTTCAATAGTTGTGTTCTATCGTCTATTGGCGTACGTTCATCTACTGAGATGGCTAATCACCGCTCTCGTATTGCCATGCTGCTTCCACCGTCAAACCCACTATACCAATTCCAAACATTTAGAATGAATGTATGTATTTATTATATTTTGGAGCCGAAACCGAGAGCCGAACCGACCGACTCGTCGGTGATCAGCTCCAAATGTCGACACTGCCTCGAGGCCTCGCAATCGCTGACCGACAGGATCAAATGGTCGCTCTCGCAACGAACGCGCAATGGGAACCCCGCTCGAGAGCCGCGGAGAACAGGCCGAAGAAGTCATCACACGCCTCGAGGAGGCGTATCCGGACTCGACGATTTCGTTGCGGTACTCGAATCGCCTCGAACTCCTGATTGCGGTGATGCTCTCGGCGCAGTGTACCGACGAGCGCGTCAACAAAGAGACGAAACACCTTTTCGAGAAGTACGACGGGCCAGAAGCGTACGCCGCCGTCTCACAGGAGGAACTCGCCGAAGACCTGAACTCGATCACCTACTACAACAACAAGGCCAAATACATCCGGAGCGCCTGTACGACGATCATCGAGGAACACGACGGCGAGGTGCCGGATACGATGGACGAGCTCACGGAGCTGTCTGGTGTCGGCCGAAAGACCGCAAACGTGGTGTTGCAACACGCCCACGACGTCGTCGAAGGGATCGTCGTCGATACGCACGTTCAGCGACTCTCGCGTCGACTCGGCCTGACCAACGAGGAGTACCCGGAGCCGATCGAACAGGACCTGATGGGAATCGTCCCCGAAGGCTACTGGCAGCAGTTTACCCACCTCTGTATCGATCACGGTCGGGCGACCTGTACGGCCCGAAACCCCGACTGTGCGGACTGCGTGCTGGCCGATATCTGTCCCTCCGCAAAGGACGACAGCGAGATCGATCTCGCCTCTGGCGAGCCCTGGTAGCGCCGAGACCGGGACGCGTGCTGGCCCATGCACGTTCCCCACGCCGACCCTCGCAAGCCAAACGCCTTTTCGGGATTCGACGGTAGCCCCATTCGGGATTAGCATGTCCGACTCCACTGACGAGACTGGCAAAGACGAGCACGGACGGGACGTCGAACTGACACACGAGGATCCCGAAGCCGACGACGAGGCGGAAGACGAACTCACCGACGCACAGAAAGAAGCCCGAGAGCGCCAAGACGAAACACAGCGTCGACAGGACATCGAACACAAATCCGACGACCGGGAGAACGACGCTCGCGAGAATCTCAACCCGGACAATCACCGCGACGAGGAGCCCCACAACAGCTAGACGCTCCCGGTCGGTCACTTATTCTGCCTCGAGGTCGGGCACGGACAGCGTCGGCAGCGCGCTGTCGACGGCGATCGTGACCGTTGCGTCGACGGGCACTGTCTCGGCTGGCTGGTCGTCAACGACGAGTCTGACGGCCGTGTCGTTGCGCTTGACGGTGAGCGTGAGTCCGTCCTCGGGAAGCACCCACTGGCGCGTCTGCATGACAAACGGTGCGATCGGCGTGACAGCGACGGCATCGACAGTCGACGAGAGATGGGGTGCGTCGACAGCGCTGGCGTAGCCGTGACTCCCTGCCGGCGTCGCGACGACGACGCCGTCGGCGCGAAACGTCGCCACCGACTCGCCCCGACTCGAGACGCCGTATTCGGAGATCCGCGCCGGTTCGTCGGTCACGAGCGCGACGTCGAACAGCGCCCGCGCAGGGGAGCCATCACTGTCTCGAGTCGTGTCGTCGGCGTCGACGTCGATGTCGACACCCAGCACTGACCGCCGACGAATCGTCGCATCCCCGGCGAGTGCGACTGCGAGCGCGTCCGGGAGCGCGTCCCGGTCGACGGTCTCGAGTCCGACGATGTCGCCAACAGGGAGGACAGGAACGTCGGGTTCGGCTCGGGCGATCGCCGAAAGCGTCGACTCCCCCGCAGCCACCAGCAGCGAGGGGGCGGCCATGAGCACGTCTTCGAGGGTGCCCCGAGAGATCGTCACGCCGTCGTCCGCAAGCACCGCCTCGAGTGCGTCGTCGACGTGAATCGGCCGCGTGCCGGCGTCGTCACTGGTGTCCGAACATGCTTCATCGACGATTCCGACAACCGGTTGCTCGGCTTCGAACCACGCGGCGTCCATGTCTCACCGTTCACACGGGCCTGAAAAAAGTGTGCGGTTGTCTCCCGAGCGACTACGACTCGTACGGCCAGTCGCCCGTGATCCGCATGCCTTCGGCGAGCCCCTGTGACTCAAGGTCGGCAGCGATGGCGTCGGGCGTTCGGTGCTCGACGGAGACGTCCTCACTCGCCAGCTCGACGACGAGGTCGGTCAGCAAGATCGCCTGCTCTCGAAGGGTGCGTCGCTCGAGTTTCTCGATAGTGTCGGCGAAGGTGTGTCCCCAGCCGCGGCCGACCTCGTCCGACGTCGACAGAACGTGAGTGCCCGGCACACCCCACTGGACGAATGACCAGTGATCGCTGTGGGGACCGAGTTTCGGAACCGTCTCGATCGGGTGGTCGTAGCGGTCTGCAACGTCGCTCACAGCGGTCTCGAGGCCGTCGAACCCGTGAGTCGTTATCGAAAGCGTTCGGTCACTGACGACGCCGTCGTTGTTGACGATCGCTTTGATCGTCTCGTGGTCGGTCGTCTCGGCGTGGTACGCAGAGCCGACCAGTCCCACCTCCTCGGCCCCGTAGGCGACGAACTCGACGCGAGTCTCGAGGTCGCTCTCACGACTCGCCAGCGCGGTTGCGAGTTCGACGAGCATCGCCGTTCCAGCGCCGTTGTCGAGTGCCCCTTCCGCGATGTCGTGGGCGTCGACGTGGCTGGTCACGAGCACGCGCTCGTCGGTGTCAGGGCCGAGTTCAGCGTGGACGTTCTGGCTGCTCGCATCGTGGATCTCGGCGTCAACCGCGAGCGTGATCTCCTCACCGTCGAATCGGCGGGCCAGTCGCGCCCCGACCTCGCTCGAGACGCCGACAGCCGGAATCTCACCGATCGGATTCGCTTCGGTCCCAACACTCCCAGTCGGCGGCAGACAGCCCTCGACGTGGTTACGGTAGATGAAGCCGACGGCTCCGTGATCGACGGCGTGGTAATACTTCTCCCGCCGGTGGATATAGCGCTCGGCGTACTCCGGAATGTCGCTTCTGACCATCACTACCTTGCCCTCGAGATCCGTCGTCTCGAACTCGTTCGGGAGGCCGTAGCCGAGGTCGACCAGCGGCGCAGTCACGCGCTCGGTCGGACTCCGTGGGAGCGCGATACAGTCTTGGGTCGTGTCGCTGGCTTCGATCGAACTCTCGCCGCGCGTCCAGCCCTGAATGTCGAACGACTCGAGACGGGCGTTTCTCGCACCAGCGTCGAGGAGTCGCTCGCGGGTTAGTTCGGCGGCCTCGCGTTCGCCGTCGCTCCCTGCCATTCGGGTCTCGATATCGACGAGGGCCTCGAGATGAGTCCAGCCAACATCGCTCGTAAAAACGTCACCGATCCAGGTCGTCATACTACAGCCGTTGCCGTGTGGGCGGGTAACTGTACCGCTCGCGACCGGAGCCATCCGGGAATCTTTTTCATAGCCCGCTATTTCCGGACGTGTGCGGGAGACGAATCGTCTCGAATCCGACGACAAACTCACTCGAAAGCGCCACGAGTTCGCCGAGTTCGTCATCGACCGCGAGGAGTGAGACGGGCGACAGTGCCGAGTGGACGGCGCGGCCACACCGACACTGACAGCCGGCAGCGATAGTAGCCACTGACCGTCACTGCACACTAGATCGCACGACAGCTGTGCGGTCGGTGTGCAAACAATTTCAGTTGTTACTCTATCACGTTCGTCTCCGAAGACGGAGACAGCGTTGCCGGCTGAACGCTGCAGATGCTCTCGAGTGTCGCGGGAGTTATCTTTGCCGACGCGCAAACACGTGGTATGTCCTCGATAGGACCCATCGCGATGGGAGTCGTGGCGCTGTTTGGGTTCGCGGTTCTCGGTGGTGGGATCTCTATCGCCAGGATCGGTCTGGGCCGTATCCGGACTGCGCGGGAACTCCGTGAAGGCGGCCCGATCCCGGTAGGTGAGGTCCCCGAGGCACCCGGTCTCGTCGAGTTCGAGGGCACAGTACAGCCCCACGGCGAAACACCACTCGAGGCACCGATCTCCGGCACGCCGTGTCTGGCCTACTCGGTACAGTCTCGCTCTCGTGAGAGCGGCGAGGACGATCCGACGTGGATCTCTGACGGACGGACATCGGCTGGCGTCCCCTTTGCGGTCGACGACGGCGTCGACCGTATCGCGGTCGATCCAGCAAACGCAGTCCTCTCGCTGGCCGACTGGGGATCCGAAGGGACGCCGTGGACGGACCGCGCTGATCTTTCAGCTGCCGTCCTAGACCGCCTCGAGACAGCCGGCCTTCCCGGGGCCGCCGAGACCGATCCGGGAGAGCCCGACCGCCAGTACCGCGAACAGCGTCTCGAGGCCGGTGGTGACGTCCACGTCTTCGGTGGCTCCGTGACCGACTCGAGCGACGGTCACACGCCGGCCACCGTTGCTGGCGACGACTGGTTCGAGATCACGGCTGGCGACGAGCCGACTGTCCTCGCCGACCGGCAGCGATCTGGCTCCCTCTATCTAATCTTTGGCGGGCTACTTGCCGTGCCTGGCGTTGGCTTTACGCTTGCAGGGGTCGTCGGACTGGTTTCGATGGTGTTCCTGTGAGGACCCCATACGTGTGAGCGCGGACAGCTGTCAGCGTTTGTCCCGTTTTGCCGTCTCGAGATCGGCGAGGCGGTCGAACGCCCAGTCGATGCGAACGACGTTTCGCGGCCGTTCACTGAGCCCATCACGACTGACGACTTCGAATGTTCGATTTCGTGCCTCGGGGGTAAACGGCGCCACGGCCATGAGACGAGCAACGTCAGCTCGAGGGATCGATCCTGCCACGGAGTTGCCGCCCTCGCCGACGACGGGTTCGTCGGTCGGCGGCGCGTTGGTAAGTCGTCCCGGCCGAATAATCGTATACGCCAGCCCAGAACGGCACAACGCGACTTCAGCGTCCCGTTTGGCACGTAACGAGCCGCGAATCAGGAGGCGGGCCGGGAGTGAGAGACCCGCTTTCGAGTTCCCGACACCGATCGCACTCTCGAGGACGACAAACGAGACGTCTGCACCCATTGCAGCCGTCACGAGATTGATAACGCCGGTTCGGTCGACCAGTTTGCCACCGACAGTGTGTCGCCAGCTCGGTGGCGTGCCAAGCGCACAGTAGAGAATATCACAGTCCTCGACGGCCGCGACTGCGTCTGCCGACTCAAAGAAATCGGCGACGATCACCTCGTCAGCGCCGAGTCGCTCGAGTGTCTCAACGTTTGCATACGACCGTGTCGTCGCACGAACCGTGAGATCGGTCGGCCGTAACACGGACAGCAGTTCATGTCCGGTGTCACCACTCGCCCCAGCAATAAGTACACGATCAGGTGTTCCGGCACCAGTATCAGTCATCGAGCGAGGTACTGTCCGTACACGGATAATACTCACCCGAGATCAACGATGCAGACAGTCGGCAACAGCGACCGGTGACGGCGACGACTATGACTGCAGTCGTTTTGTTGTCTGGACCAACGGATGGCGGGCGTAGTCGACGACATCGATGTCATCGATCCGCTCGAGACCCTCTTTTGCCGCCGTGTTGGCCATTCCGAGCTCAATCTCCTGATCGATGACGATGACGTACGCGTCCATTTCGTCGATCTCGAGCCGATCCGCCGCGAGCACGCGATGGTGTCCGTCGGCCAGCAAGAGCGTTCCGTTGTTGTCGATGACGACCAACGGCTCGGCCAGTCCGTGTTCGAGTTCGTACCGTCGGCCCTCGAGTTCGTCGGCATACACTCGGCCTTGCGTCGGTGTGAGGGCAGCGAGCGAGACCATCCGCCGTTCTTGTTCGAGCTCAATCTCGTGGATCTGCTCGAGTGTTCGCATCAGTTTCCCAACCTTCTCGGGGGTCGCACGCTCGATCTGGCTGCGAATAACATCGGCGTTTGAAATGATACCGACGAGATTGCCGGCGTCGTCGACAACGGGGAGCTTCTGGATCCCTGACCGAAGGATCACGCGGGCAGCATCGGTCACCTTCATTTCGGGATGGGCGACGAGCAGTTCTGTCGCCATCACTTTGAAAATGGGGTCGCTGTCGTCGGCCAGCAACAGATCACGAGCACTAATAAACCCCTCAACGCGGCGTCGCTCACAGACAGGGAAACCACTGTGTTCGTCGCTCTCGGCGATTCGCGATGCGACATCGCCGACGGTCGCGTCGGGGGCAACCGTCGCCACGTCGCGTGTCATATACTCCTCGACCTGGGGCTTGCTCCTGTCCGACACGACATCCATGCGCTATCCAAGGGTCCCTGGAAGCAAAAGACTGTCTTCTGCCTGGATACGCGGACACGACACTACGCCGATCCCTCGTCCTCACCGCTGGTAAACAGCCATTCGCTGGTCTGGGTGTAGGCTCCAACCGACGTCCCGGGCCGGGTCTCGATCGCTTCGAAAAATCGGTTCGTAATCACTTCCTCGACGACGCTGACGATCGACTCGACCTCGTCTTCGTCGTCGGTACTCGCCAGAATCCCGATCTCGAGTTGAGCGCCGGCCATATCGGCATGTCCACCGGCGCTGCCGATCCGGTTGAACCCATCTCGAAGCGTCTCGCCGAGGTCGACGTCGGCCGCCCGCGACCGCGCCGAGAGAAACGCCATCTCATCCCGGAAGCCAAAGACCAGCGTCGTCTCGATACCATCCATCGCCAGCAGTTGATCGGCCGCCTGCGGCAAGGCATCACGATCACTGATCTGACCAACGCTGGCGACGGCGACTGTGTCACGCTGGACACGGTTTTTGATCGCTCGAGCGATCGTCTCCAGTGTCTCCCCTTCGATCGTTGGCTGTTCGATTTGGTGTAGAACTGACGTGTCGACGTACGGACAGAGGATCGATGCGGCGTTGAAATCCGCCGGTGACACCTCTCGAGTGAAGTCGTTCGTATCGATTCGGATGCCATACAGCAACGCCGTTGCCGTCGCTACTCTGGGCTCGAGACCGAACCGACTGAGATAATCGGTCAGGACGGTGCTGGTCGCGCCGGCGTGCTCACGGAGATCGACGAACTCACCAGGAACCGGTCCGCGAGGCGGGTGGTGGTCGATGACGATATCGGCGTGAAGATCTTCGGGTAACTGATCGTTGACCCCTGGACGAGAGTGATCGACCAGCGCGAACGCGTCGTACTCCTCGAGGGAATCCGTCGACGACAGGTTCCGAAGATCGAGATCGAGCAGGTTGACCATCGCGCGGTTTTCCTGGTGTGATATTTTCCCAAAGTAACAGGCGTCGCCATCAACATCAACCTCTGCGGCGATATCGACCAGTCCAACAGCGCTTGCGATCGCGTCGGGATCTGGATTGTCGTGCATGACGACCGCCAGCCGCCCGTCGATCGTCGAGAGCTGTTTTCGGAGCCCGATCGCGGCGTCGGCAGACGGACAGCCTACCCCATCGAGGATGTGATCGACCATCGCAGTCTCGGCATCGACAACGTGGTCTGCGAGATCGTCGAACGCTGGCCGATCAGCGTCCGTCGCGTTCCCGCCGAGATAGGCGATAATCGATGCCGTCTGGAAGTTCGCTCGAGCGTCCTCGAGTGCGGCCCAGTTGACGTCGGTCCGATCGCTGGCGATAAATATCACATCCGGCGACTCGATGTTCGCGATCACCGACGGATCGGTCGGGTCGGCGTGTCGGGCCGGAATGCTCTCATCGCGAAGTGCCTCGACGATGCTCTCGTCGTCGGTCACGACGAGCAGCCGATCGCGGCCACTGTCGTCACGCTCGTGGAGCCGTTCGGCAACCTGACGACCGACCGTTCCACACCCGAGCACGAGCCGAAAAACCATGTATCGCGGCTTGCCACCGAGACGGGTAAAAACTACCGGCTGGGCGCTGTCAGGCGAGTGCCGCTGCAGCCGCGTCGGTTGCGGCGTCAGCAATCGGGCCGAAGCCGGCAAGCAACGCAACCGTCATCACGGCAGCGACGACGATCGCTGCGTAGAGGCCAACTGGCTGATCGAGCGCACCACGGTCCGCAAGCGGCTCTTCGATCAGGACCGCCTTGACGAGCCGTGAGTAGTAAAACAGCGAGAGCGCGCTGTTTATCACCAGTGCTGCGGCGACGAGCAGCATGGCGGTGCTCCCGACACCGATTGCGCCGGTAAAGAGGAAGTACTTGCTCCAGAAGCCGGCAAACGGCGGCACGCCGGCGAGACTGAACATGAAGACCGCCAGCGCAGCACACGCGATCGGTGCCTGTGCCGACAGGCCGTTGTAGTCCTCGAAGGTGCGGCCGACGCCCCAGTGTTCGGCCAGGCCCACGAACAGGAACGCGCCCGTGTTCATGAAGCCGTAGACGAGCAGGTGCATCAGCGCCGCACCCATCACGAGTTCGCCACCGTCGACCGTCAGTCCTGCCAGCCCGATCAGCACGTAGCCGGCGTGACCGATCGAGGAGTAGGCGAGCATCCGCTTGACGTTGTTCTGGGTCGCTGCCGCGAAGTTCCCGACCGTCATCGTGACGATTGCGAGGATGATGAACGCGATCGTCCAGTCGAGCCCGATCAGCTGTTCTGTCGCTGCGATCGGGAACGCTTCGGTGAACACACGGAACGCGATCACGAAGCCAGCAGCCTTCGAGGCCGACGAGAGGAACGCACTGATCGGTGCTGGCGCGCCCTCGTATGCGTCAGGTGCCCAGAAGTGGAACGGGACGCTTGCGGTCTTGAACGCAAACCCACCGATCAGCATGAGGATCCCGAGCCCGAGCAGGCCGCCGTAGTCATTCGCACCGCCCTCCTCGATAACCGCCGCGATGTTCTGGAGTTGGAGATGCCCCGTTGCACCGTAGACCAGCGAGATCCCGTAGACGAAGATCGCCGACGAGAGTGCGCCGAGCAGGAAGTACTTCAGTCCCCCTTCGACGCTTCCGCGGTTGTCTTTCAGAATCGCCACGAGCGCGTAGGACGGAAGACTGGCCAGCTCGAGCGCGATGAAGATCGTCACGAGACTGTTTGCAGCGGCCATCATCGACATCCCGGTCGCAGCGAGGACGATGAGCGAGTAGTACTCGGCCTGGTAGGCGTGGCCGGCTATGTAGTCGTAGCTTGCGACCGCAACCAGTGCGGTGACGATCGCGATGACGATCATGAAGTACAGCGCGAGCTGATCGATGACGAACTGGTCGCTGAGAATACCGATCTCACCCAGGCCGCCGTCGATCGTCGGTGTCCCGACGCCGGCAGTGATAAACCAGACGGCGACGACCATCGACGCCAACGACCCACCGGCCGCGGTTCCAGCGAGCAGCGAGCGATTGCTCGAGTGCGGCGAGACGCTGTCGAAGACGAACAGCGCCATCGCGGTTGCAGCCAGAATCAATGCCGGTGCGAGTGCTGTCCAGCCGGGCAGGTCGAACACCGCCATTACTGTTCACCTCCGGTCAGGATCGGATCAACTGCGTCGGTTATCATCTCGAAGATCAGGTCGGGAGCGACACCAAGTGCGATGATGAGGCCGAGCAACACGAACATCGGCACGACGTCGTGCAGCGGGGCGCGGCTCACCTCGTAGTCGGTTTTGAGTTCGTACGGACCGAAGACGGTGCGCTGGAGTGCAAACAGCAGGTAGCCCGCGACGATGACGATACCGAACATCGCCAGCGACGTGAGCAGCTGCGAGTACGGGAGCTGTTCGGAGCCAAAGGCTCCAAAGAAGATCGTGAACTCGCCGAAGAATCCACTCATCAGCGGCAGTCCCATGTAGCCGAAGGCACCCGCAACGAGGATGCCCACAGCGATGGGCATCCGATCTGCGATTCCCGACATGTCGGTGACGAGCCGGGTGTGGGTGGCGTTGTAAATGACGCCGACGGCCATGAACATCAGCCCCGAGATGAGACCGTGTGAGACCATCTGGAACGTCGCACCGCCGACTCCGAACTGCGTGTAGGCGATCAGGCCGAGAATAACGTAGCCCATCGAGGAGACAGAGGAGTAGGCGACGATCCGTTTCAGGTCAGTCTGTGCGAGTGCGAGCATCGCCCCGTAGATGACGCTGATCACGGCGATCGCCGCGATCGGCACCGCATAGGTCGCGACCTGCTCGGGGAACATCGTGAAGTTGAACCGCAACAGTGCGTAGGTCCCCATCTTCAACAAGACACCAGCCAGCAGCACCGACGCGGGTGTCGGTGCTTCAACGTGGGCGTCCGGCAGCCACGTGTGGAACGGGACGATGGGCACTTTCACTGCAAATCCAAGGAACATCGCGATAAAGACCACCGAGGCGAGTGTCGTTCCCTCGAGTCCGAGGAAGCCCTCTGGACCGGTGGTGAGCATCGCGTCCGCGATTTCGGGGAGCGCAAAGCTCGTGACGGTGTCACCGAGCCCGAAGACGAGCGCGATGAACGCACCGAACATCACGAGCGACGCCACGTTCGTGTAGACGAAGAACTTGATTGCGGCGTACTTCCGGCGTGGGCCGCCCCAGATACCGATTAGCAGATACATCGGGATCAGGACTGCTTCCCAGAAAATGAACCAGAGGAAGAAATCGAGTGCAGCGAAGACACCGATCAGGTTCGCCTCGATGAACAAGAGCAGCCCATAGAACTGGGACTCGCGTTCATCGATCGGTGTCCACGAACTCATGATCGCAAGCGACGTGAGGACCGTCGTCAGGACGACAAGCGGCAGGCTGATGCCGTCGAGACCGACGAACCACGCGATCGAGTACTCGCCGAGTTGCAGCCACTCGACGTGGGACTCGAAGGCGAGCGTGCCATCGAGCAAGGCGTTCCCGCTGCCGTCGAACGCCGTAAACATCCACAGGCTGAGCACGGCGGGTACGAGGCTGATCGCAAACGCCAGCCTACCCGCGATACGATTTGGCGCAACGAACGTGACCAGTGCGCCGACCAGTGCGACCGCAATCAGTGCTTCGATCATCATAGGAACCACCCTCCATACAGTCCGAGCACGAGCAGTAAGCCGATGAACCCGGCCACCAGCAGTGCCGCGTAGTTCGTCACGATACCCGTCTGGATGCGTTTCACCCAGCTACTGCTGAACAGGCTGACAGACGAGATGCCGTTTACTGTCCCGTCGATGACGGTCCGATCGAATCGATCCGCGACTCGTGCAACCGGCTGCGTGACTCCTTCTGCGAGCCAGACCTGATACTCGTCCTGGTAGTAGTTGGCTTCAGCGACCTTTCCGACGCTACCCAGCCGTTCTTTGTGCGCGACCGGCTCGGGAACGTTGTACAGTTTCCAGGCCAGTCCGGCACCCGAGAAGGCAAGCAGCAAGGAGACACCGGCAGCGATCAGGACAGTCTGTTGTTCAGTGCCGATCACGCCCGTTTCGTAAGCCAGCAACTCACCGTAGGCGCCGTAGGTCAGCCCCTCGAGTGCGCCGTACTCGCCGTCGAGCCAGGACTCGAGGAAGGTGAGTTCGATGCCGGTGAGTTTGTAGACTGGTGCGAGATTCGCGATCCCGGCCACGACAGCGAGGATCCCCAGCGTGATCAGTGGAAGCTTGATCGCCCAGCCGACCGGGTGTGGGTCCTCGGCAGCCTCGGAACGAGGCTCACCGTGGAAGGTCAGGAAGACCATCCGGAAGGTGTAGAAGCCGGTGAAGAAGACGGCGACGAGCGCCATTGCGTAGGCGGCGAGGATAACTGGCTCCTCTAAGCCGACGATCATTGCGTCGTACAGAATTTCGTCTTTGGACCAAAAGCCCGAGAACGGGATGATTCCGGCGAGCGCGAGCGCGCCCGCGAGGAACGTGTAGTAGGTGACCGGCGCTTTGTCTTTGAGACCACCCATCTTCCACATGTCCTGTTCGTGGTGCATGAGGACGATGACGGCTCCGGCACCGAGGAACAGCAGCGCCTTGAAGAAGGCGTGGTTCATGAGGTGGAAGACGCCAGCGACGTAGCCGCCGACGCCGAGTCCCAGCATCATGTAACCGTACTGGCTGATCGTCGAGTACGCAAGCACCTGTTTGATGTCGTCTTTGACGACGCCCATCGTCGCCGCAAACAGTGCGGTAAAGCCGCCGACGAAGGCGATGATCGCCAGCGCCGTCGGGCTGAGTGCGTAGTAGCCGAACATCCGGGCGACCAGATAGACACCGGCCGCGACCATCGTCGCCGCGTGAATCAGTGCGGAGACGGTGGTTGGACCTTCCATGGCGTCAGGAAGCCAGGTGTGGAAGGGGAACTGTGCGGACTTGCCGAGGACACCACCGAGCACGAGCAGCCCGGTGATCGTCACCCACGTCTGGGCGTCAAAGCCGAACAGCTGTGTGTCGTCGTTGATCGCGGTTTCGGCTGCGGCGATGAACGACTCGTCGCCGGCGAACGCGACTGTCCCGAACGTCGCTGCGATTGCGACGACCCCGATCAGGAAGAAGTAGTCACCGAAACGCGTGACCAGGAACGCCTTCTTCGCGGCCGACGGTGCAGATCGAGTTCGGAACCAGAACCCGATCAGCAGATACGAACAGAGGCCGACGAGTTCGAAGAACATGAACGCCATCAGCAGGTTGTCCGCGTAGACGAAGGCGAGCATGCTGAACGTAAAGAGACCGAGCCCGGCGTAGTACCGGGGGAGTCCCGTCTCACCTTCCGCGTTCATGTAGCCGAGACTGAACACGTGGACGAGGACAGCGACGAGTGAGACGATCACCAGCATCAGCGCCGAGAGCGGATCGATCAGGATCCCGAACGTGAACGCGATCCCCTCAGCACCGACTTCGCTCGCAGCGTCGCCGGCGGTCCACTCATAGAGCGTTTCGTGATACACTTCACCACTCGCAACGGCCGCAAGCATCACAAGCGAGAGCAGTAACGAGCCTGCTGTCGCGAAGATACCCGCAATTGCTCCCTTCTTCGGCAGCCACTTGCCGAACGTCAGAGCAACGACGAAGGCCACGAGCGGGAACGCCGCAATCGCTGGAGCATAATCGAATACACCTTCCATCTTACCACCTCATCGTCGTCGGAACCGTGACGTCGACGTCACGGAAGTTACGGTACAACACTAGGATGATCCCGAGTCCAACAGCGACCTCTGCAGCGGCAAGTGCCATCGTAAACAGCGCAAACACCTGCCCCGTGAGGTTGCCGTGATAGAACGCAAAGGCGATCAAGTTGATATTCGCTGCGTTCAACATCAACTCAACGGACATCAAGAACATTAGTGCGTTGCGACGCGTCAAGACCCCGAAGAGACCGATACAGAACAGCCCCATCGACAGCAGGATGTAGTACTCGATGGCGATGCTCATCGGTCGTCACCTCCACTCGAGTCGGATACGCCACGACTGGTGTCCGAACCCGTGCTCGAAAGCGGCGAGACTGGCTCGCCACCCTCCTCGCGTTTTGCGAGGACGAGCGAGGCGTCGAGTGCCGCGTCGAGTGCGATTGCAACCAGCAAGAACGACGCGAGGAACGGCTCAGTTGCACCGATCGAGCCCTCTGTCGACTGCAACACATCGAGGTCGAACATCGCGTAGCCGATTTCGGACGTAATCGCGATTCCGTCTGGATAGCCGGCGTTTGCCATCGACGCAAACGACGTGTTCAGGACGATCAGTGCCATCATCCCGAAGAGGGCGACGGCAAGCAGTCCTGGCAGCAGCGTCTTTCCAACTCTAAACTGTGGCCCGGTCGTCATGTCTGTACCACCTCGTCGGACGCCTGCTCGTCACGCTGAGTCAACATCACCGCGAAGGTGATGAGGATGAGCACCCCGCCAACGTAGACGAGAATCTGCATCATCGCGACGAACTCGGCAGCGAGCATCACGTAGTGAACTGCGATACTCAAAAGCGCCACACCGAGCATCAGCGCCGAATGCCACGGATCCTGCAAGAGGACCACGCAAAGCGCGCTGGCAAGCGTCACGAACGCAAACAGTGCGAACGCGATCGTTTCCATCATTGTTACTGGTAATCCACGTCTCCGTCTCCCTCGCCGATCCACGCACCCCGGTCGGGCTCACGTGACTCGAGCGGGTCAATATCCTTATACCACGGTACCGCTCGCAGCTGGTCTTTGTTGTAGACCAGATCGTGTTTGGTGTCGCCGGTGAACTCGAAGTTCTGTGTCAGCAAGATCGCATCGACAGGACAGACCTCCTCACAGAGCCGGCAGTAGATACACTGCCCGATGTTGAGGTTGTACTGTTCGCCGTTGCGCTTGTCGTCCATCACGATCTGAATCGTATCGTTTGGACAGACGTTCTCACACTGACGACACCAGATACAGCGCTCCTGGCTGAACTTGTGGACGCCCCGAAACCGCGGGGAGACGTCCGGTGCAGTCTCGGGATACTCGACGGTAAACGTCGAGCCATCCAGTGCGTGTTTCATCGTCGTAGCCATGGATTTGAGTAGTCCGATCATGCAATCAGCCCCACAATTACTGCGGTAATAACGAGATTAGCGAACGAAAGGACGAGCAGTCCTTTCCAGCCGATCTCGATGAGTTGGTCGATCCTGACACGTGGGATCGCCGAGCGAAGCCACTGGGTCAGGAAGAACACCGCCCAGATCTTGATGATGAACCAGACGATGCCCGGCAGCACGGGTCCGGCCGGGCCACCGAGGAAGATCGTCGCGATGATCGCCCCACCGAGGAAGATGTGGATGAACTCCCCGAGGTAGATCAACACGAAGTAGACGCTCGAGTACTCGGTCTGATAGCCAGCAACGATTTCTGTCGGCGCTTCGGGCGTGTCGAAGGGGTTACGGCCGACTTCGGCGAAGTTCGCCACCAGAAAGAGCACGAACGCGAACGGGTTGACCAGCGCGTACCACGCTGGAATGTCGAGGCCGCCGAGTGAGACGAGCGTCTGTGCCTGTGCATCGACGATCGTACTCATCTGCAAGGAGCCGGCGAAAATAACGACCGACATCCCGGTGACGACCAGCGGGATTTCGTAGGCGACGTTCTGTGCAACTGCCCGCAGACCGCCGAGCATCGAATACTTGTTCGCCGACGCGTAGCCAGCCATCACGAGCCCGATACTGGCGATGCCGGCGACCGCAAAGACGAACGCGAGTCCAACTTCGGGGTCAGCGAGGTGAATTCCGCTTCCCATCGGGATCACCGCAAAGCCGAGCAGCGCCGACGATGCGATGATGAGCGGCGCGAGATCGTACGCCGGTCGATCGGCATTTTCGGGGATAATGAGCTCTTTTGAGAGCAGTCGCACGGAGTCGGCGACGATGATCAGCAAGCCGGCCGGACCGAGGCGATTAACGGCGATCCGGTCGGTGAACGCAGCTGTGATCTTTCGTTTCGCCCACGGACCGGCGACACCGGTCATCGCCAGCATGATGTTGCCAACGATAAACGCCGCGAGGAACGTCGCAAGCAGTTCGCCGCCGACACCGAACTGATCTAAGCCGGTCAGCTCGCCGATTCGCTCGGGGAGTAACACGGTGTCTGTCTGTAACGGGAGTGCTGTTTCTGCACCAACCATACTTACCGATCCACCTCCCCGAGAACGATGTCGAGACTGCCCAGCGAGGCGACCAGGTCAGGGATGTACTCCCCTTCGGACATGACCTCGAGCGCCGAGAGGTTGTGGAAACACGGACTTCGGATCTTGAACCGGCCGGGCTTGTCTGTTCCGTCCGATCGAATGTAGATCCCGAGTTCACCTTTCGCGCCTTCGACCGCACGGTACACTTCCGTGTCGGCGTCCGGTTTGAGCGTCCGTGGAACGTTTGCCTGTACCTCGCGGTCGTCTTCGGGCCAGTCCTCGAGCAAGTCGAGACACTGCTCGATAATCTTTGCCGACTCCTCGACTTCCTGCATGCGCACGAGGACGCGCGCGTAGTTGTCACAGCCGTCTTCGGTGATGACGTCCCACTCTAAGTTCTCGTAGTAGCCGTAGGGGTCGTCACGGCGCAGATCGTAGTCGATGCCGGAGCCACGGGCGACGGGGCCCGTACAGCCGTAGTCTTTGACATCCTCGGGTTCCAGAACGCCGGTGTTGTGACACCGAATCTGGAAAATCTCGTTCGAGGTGATCATGTCGTTGTACTCGTCGACTTTCGCCGGCAGTTCGTCGAGGAAGTCCCGCGTCTTTGCGATGAACTCATCGCGCGGTTCGGGCAGATCCCAGGCGACCCCACCGAGTCGGAAGTAGTTGAACATCAGCCGCTGGCCAGTGAGATCCTCGAGGATGTCCTGGACGACCTCACGGTCACGGAACGCATACTGGAAGACGGCGGTAAAGTCGCCGTAGACGTCCAGTGCGAACGTTCCGAGTGCGAGCATGTGCGAGGCGATCCGGCACAGTTCAGCGCCCATCGTTCGGATGATCTGGGCGTATTCGGGCACGTCGATATCTGCCAGATCTTCGGCCGCACGGGCGTACGCCCACTCGTTTAAGAGTCCGGCCGAGACGTAGTCCCAGCGGTCAGGATACGGCATGATTTGGTGGCGATAGGTGCTCTGCTGGCACATCTGCTCTTCACACCGATGGAGGTAGCCGATGTCAGGATCGACGTCGACGACCGTCTCGCCGTCCAACACCGTCTTGACGTGGAGCACGCCGTGAGTTGCGGGGTGGTGTGGACCGATGTTCAAAAACATCGTGTCCGACTCCTCGTCGTGGTGATCGGGCTGGATCGGATTGGCGTGTTCCGACAGCGTGACGATCTGTGGTTTCTCCTGATCGTACCCATTCGAGAGCGGATGGCCTTGCCACGTCTCTGGCAGGAGAATCCGTCGTGGGTCGGGATGGCCCTCGTAGTCGATTCCGACGAGGTCGAACGCTTCGCGCTCGTGCCAGTCTGCCGTCCGGAAGACGGGTTCGGCAGACTGACTGACGGGGTCGTCGGTCGACGTCGGAACGACCACCGAGACCTCCTGAGTCGGATCGGCGTACTTTTTAAGGTGATAGATCGATTCGTACCGATCTGAATACTGCTGGGCGGTGAGACAGGAGAGGTGATCGAAGCCGGCTTCGTCTCGGAGGTCGGTCAAGACATCCTGGACGTCGTCCGGTCGGATGACGAACCCCGGCGCATTGAGATGATCGTCGCGACCAAGCGCACGATCACCGAGTAACGCCTCGAGATCGTCTTCAGTGACCTCGATCGGCTGCTGTCGCTCGAGTTCCGTGCTCATGGTGAATCAGCCCAGTTGTACCGCATGACGAGGTCGTCCTCGTCGATTTCGCTCGCGAGTTTCTGCACGAGTTCGTCTTTCGGTAAGTCGCCGAACTGCTCGAGTTCGTACGGTTTGACGACGACTGGCGACGACTCGCCGTTTTGAATCCGTTCTTGGAGTTTGGCGACGCCGTAGATCAGCGCCTCCGGCCGGGGCGGACAGCCCGGCACGTGGATGTCGATCGGGATGATCTCCTCGGCACCCTTGACGACGTTGTAGCCTTCCTGGAACGGGCCGCCGGAGATCGTACACGATCCCATCCCGACGACGAACTTGGGTTCGGGCATCTGGTCGTAGACGCGCTTCATGCGGGGACCGAACTTCGAGACGATCGTTCCGGGGACGATCATCACGTCAGCCTGTCGCGGTGAGGCGCGGGGAACACCAGCACCGAAGCGATCGAGGTCGTGTTTGATCGCGTAGGTGTGGATCATCTCGATACTACAGCAGGCGATCCCGAACTGTAGCATGAACATCGAGTTACCCCGGACCCAGTTCATGAACTGATCGAACTTCGTGAGGATAAACGGCGACGCGCCGAATGCCTCCCGAAGTTTGGAGTTGAACCGGTCGTCCGGCCCTTCGCCGATCCGCGAGTCGCGGGTATCCGTCGACGGGGCGGTGCTACCGTGGATCGATTGCCGTGGATTGTTGCTGCTCATTGTCGATCACTGCCAGACGTTGCCTGACTGGGTGTCTGTGCCCACTGTACTGCACCGGTGCGCCATGCCCATGCGAGTCCGACCATCAGAATGGCGACGAACAGCAGCATCGGCCCGAGGATCTCGAGCAGCGAGACGGCGTCCGATTCGACAGCATCCAGGTAGACAACCGCCCAGGGGAACAGAAGGACGGTCTCGATATCGAAAACGACGAACAGAAGCGCAACCATGTAGTACTGGATGTTGAACCGAATGCGCGTCCCGCCAGTTGGAACCTCGCCACTCTCGTAGGTGGCGCGTTTACTCGTTTCAGGGACTGACGGCCGTAAGAGGTACGATACCGCCATCATTCCGAGCGGTATCAGTAGTCCGACGAGCGCCAGTGCCCCGATCGCGATCCAATCATTCATCTCCGTAACGTTCGAGGGTTCAAACCGCACGCATATAAGGGTTGATTGTTCGTTTTTCGGCAGAACACGGACTCCAACGCCGTCTTTCGTGATGAATCACGCACTTGGGTTTTACTCGGTTGGCATTCGTAGCTATCGAGAATCAAACTAATCAAGATCTATGAGCCATGGCTGTTTTCCGCCAGCGTGGACCGTTGGGTCCAGTAACCCCTGATTTTCTACCGACGACGATCACGCTCAAGCGCTGTCAACTATCCGATGTGCGGGCTGCTGGCTCGCTATCATAACACCTGCACTGAGAGACACACTACCAACGGTCGTCGTGCGATCAGGTGCGTGCTGACGGGTAGTCGGCAGTAACACTCAGCGATCGCGTGACTGTCTTGAACGCGCGCCGAATCGTGGCCTCCACTCGAGAGACCAGCGTCTCAGCTCGACTATGGTCGTTACTCGCGTGTGAACTCCGCCGTGCCCTGGTCGTGTACGTCTCGAGAGACCGCACCGACACCCTCGCGGAGGTCGTCGTGGTAGGCAACGAGTCGGTCACGAAGGGTCTCGTGTTGGCGGGCAAGAATCTGGGCCGCCGAGAGCGCGGCATTGAACGATTTGCCGGCGTCGACGGCGACCAGCGGTGCGCCGGTGGGCATGCCAATGACGCTGTCGACGGATTTCTCCTGGACTGGAACGCCGATTACCGGCAGCGGGTAGGCGATCGAGGCCGTCATATTCGGCAGGTCGGCCGACTTCCCGCCCGCACCGGCGATGATGACCTCGAGGCCGCGATCCTCGGCCGTCTCGGCGTACGCCGTCATCAGATCCGGAGTGCGGTGGGCCGAGGTGACG
The DNA here is from genome assembly GCF_041821125.1 of Natronorubrum sp. A-ect3. Classification (NCBI taxonomy): domain Archaea; kingdom Methanobacteriati; phylum Methanobacteriota; class Halobacteria; order Halobacteriales; family Natrialbaceae; genus Natronorubrum; species Natronorubrum sp. A-ect3. The sequence goes on from NZ_JBGUBB010000001.1 coordinate 527,422, forward strand.
TACGTCTCGAACGTAAAGCGCTCTGCGGGCGGGCTCTCGTAGTCGGTCTGTTCGGCAAAGTCGAGTTCGTCGACGAAGGCGTCGTAGGCGCCGCGGCGCTTTCCGCCGGTCATCATGACCTCGAGGTCCGAATCACTCCCCATGACGATCCCGACGTCTGGCGTCTCCGCTGCTGGGCGGTCCTGTTCGGCTTCGCGGTGTAGACGGTCGATCAGATCGCTGACGCTGTCGCTCATAGGAAAGGATGGTCGGGCGGGTGACTTCAATCCGCCCGAAATTACTCCGCCGTGAACGTGAGGGCGTTCTCGAGTTCGCGTGCAGTCTCGAGGAGCGCCTCGACGTCGGCATCCGGATCGCTACCCGAAACCGTCACGTGGCCCATCTTGCGGCCCGGGCGGGACGTGTGCTTGCCGTACCAGTGGAGGTGTGCACCGGGGGTCTCGAGGATTTCGTCGATGTCTCGCAGCCGTGCGTCTTGATTCTCCGTGACGTCGGCCAGCAGGTTCGTCAGTGCTGTTGGCGAGCGCAGTTCGGTTGAGCCAAGCGGCCAGCCGAGGACTGCTCGGGCGTGCTGTTCGAACTGGGAACTCTGTGCGCCCTCGATCGTCCAGTGGCCCGAGTTGTGCGGACGCGGGGCGATTTCGTTGAGCAGGATTTCACCATCGCCCTCTCGCGGGCCCTGCTCGCTCGAGTTTTCCGAGGCGCTATGCGCCTCGCTCGTTTCAAAGAGCTCGATTCCATACACGCCGCGCCCGTCCATCACCTCGAGGACATCGCGGGCGACCTCGTAGGCGCGTTCGGAAGCGGCCTCGCTCGAGCGTGCGGGGACGATCGTCTCCCGAAGGATCTCGTCTTCGTGGATGTTCTCGCCGAGCGGGAAGGTCGCGACTTCGTCGTCGCCTTTGACGGCGATGACTGAGACCTCGCGTTCGAACTCGACGAACGCTTCGACCATTGCAGGGCCGGCGACCGACTCGAGGGCGTCCTCGGCGTCTGCTTTCGATTCGACAGGGACGTTCCCGCGGCCGTCGTAGCCACCAGTCCGCGCTTTCAACATGACTGGTGCGCCGTAGTCGTCGATCGCCGCGCGGATGTCGTCGGCGCTGTCGACCGCACGGAACGGCGGCACCGGAACGCCGGCGTCCTCGAGTTCCCGTTTCTGGACGAGTTTGTCGTGGATCGTCCGTAGTGTCGACGGCTTCGGGTGCACGGGCGTCCCCGTATCCTCGCTGATGCGCTCTAAGACGTCCTGGTCGGCGAGTTCGATCTCAAACGTGAGCACGTCCGCGCGGGCGGCGAGTTCGCGAATCCCCGCTTCGTCGTCGAAGTCGGCGACGATCTGATCGCGGGCGACTGGCGCGGCCGGGCAGTCCGGTGTCGGATCGAGCACGACGACCTCCACGCCAAGCGGCGACGCGGCCTCGGCGAGCATCCGCCCGAGCTGTCCGCCACCGACGACGCCAAGCGTCGGTCCCGGCATCTGTAGCGTTGTCATTGCGCGAACGGTTGACGTTGCCCGGGGTTAAGGGTTCCCAATAGAACGACGCGGTTCGAATCTCGATCGCTGTCCGTCCCGCCGGTTGCGGGTGATTTATCGTGATCGATTATCCGAGTTTGTTACTCGATAACGGTACCTCTTTTACCCATCCACTCTACCGCTCGCCTATGACCACGCTCGGACTGGTGGTCGCGGAGTTCAACCGCCCGATCACCGAGCAGATGGAGCAGGAGGCCCTCGAGGCGGCCCAGGCCGCCGGTGCCGAAGTACACGAAACAGTCACCATCCCGGGCGTCTACGACGCCCCGTTGGCGGCGGACCGACTCGCCCGACTCGAGGCAGTCGATGCCGTGGCCGTCATCGGGACGGTCATCACGGGTGACACCGACCACGATCAGGTGATCACCGACGCGACCGCTCAGCGACTCGCTGACGTGAGTCTCGAGCGTGACACGCCCGTGACTCTCGGCGTGACAGGGCCCGGTATGTCCGCCGCCGAGGCACGCGAACGCGTCGCAAACGCGGCGAAAGCCGTCGACGGCGCACTCGATCTCGTTGCACAACTTCCCGACCCAGATCAACAATGACGATGGAATTCACTGACCGCGTAACCCGAGTCGAACCGTCCGCAACGCTTGCGATTTCCGCACTCGCGACCGAACTCGAGGCCGACGGCGCAGACGTCGTCGACCTCTCCGTCGGCGAACCTGACTTCCCGACGCCGCAGAACATCACCGACGCCGGACAGGACGCGATGGACGCCGGCCACACGGGCTACACGACCTCGGCTGGCATTCTCGAACTTCGCGAAGCGATCGCCGACAAACTGGCCGACGACGGCCTCGATCACACGGCCGACGAGATCATCGTCACGCCCGGCGCCAAACAGGCGCTCTACGAAATCGTGCAGGCGCTCATTCAGGACGGCGACGAGGTCGTCCTGCTCGATCCCGCGTGGGTCTCCTACGAGGCGATGGTCAAGATGGCCGGCGGCGACCTCACGCGCGTCGACCTCTCCGACGCTGACTTCCAACTCGAGCCAGCACTCGACGACCTCGCAGAAGCCGTCTCCGATGAGACCGAGCTGCTGGTCGTCAACTCGCCGTCGAACCCGACCGGCGCGGTCTACTCCGACGCTGCACTCGAGGGCGTTCGCGATCTGGCCGTCGAACACGACATTACCGTCATCTCCGACGAGATCTACAAGGAGATCACCTACGGTGTCGAGCCGACGAGCCTGGGCACCCTCGAGGGCATGGCCGAGCGAACCGTGACGGTCAACGGCTTCTCGAAGGCGTACTCGATGACCGGCTGGCGGCTGGGCTACTTTGCCGGTCCCAAGGACCTGATCGATCAGGCCGGCAAGCTCCACAGCCACTCGGTCTCCTCCGCGGTGAACTTCGTCCAGCACGCCGGTGTCGAAGCCCTCGAGAACACCGACGAAGCCGTCGAAGAGATGACTGAGGCGTTCGAAGAACGGCGTGACCTCGTCGTCGACTTGCTCGACGAACACGACGTCGACGTCGCCGTCCCCGAGGGCGCATTCTACATGATGCTCCCCGTCGACGACGACGACCAGGCCTGGTGTGAGGGCGCGATCGAAGACGCCCACGTCGCGACGGTTCCCGGCAGCGCGTTCGGGACGCCCGGCTACGCGCGGATCTCCTACGCCGCGAGTGCAGAGCGACTCGAGGAAGGCATCGAGCGACTGGCCGACGAAGGCTATCTGTAACGCCGCTGACTGGCGTTTCGAATCACTCGCTTTTCGACAGGTGTCCTCCGTCAGCGACGGCTGTTGTTCGTGTAGTCGTCCTCGAGTTTAAATGGGATGACGAGGCCAACGCCGACATGGAGTGTCCTACGTGCGGGAAGACGCTCTCGACGGAGCGTGGCATGCGCCAACACCATACGAAAGTCCACGGCGAGCCACTGCCGAATCGAACGTGTCGTGGATGTGGACTCGAGTTCTACGACCCGAAGGCACGACGGACGTTCTGTGCAGACTGTAATCCGAACGCCGGCGAACACAACGGCAACTGGAGCGATGCGATGGAGACGACGTCCTGTGAACGGTGTGGTGAGGAGTTCGACTACTACCCATCGAACAAAGACGGAAAGTACTGTTCGTCGTGTGTCGACGAGAGCACTGATTTTCTCGGCACTCCATCTTACGAAATTCACGATATTGAACGGACAAAGCGGGTCTGTGAATTCTGTGGACGAATTATCACTGTCCTTCAGTCGAGAGCCGATCGCTATCCGGTCCGGTTTTGTAGCCAGCATTGTCACGCCCTCTCACTTATGGAGCGATGGGGGCCGTCCGAGAACGTCTACAATGGGCGGTGGCGCGAAATTCGACGCCAAGCGCTTGCTCGTGATGACCATCGCTGTCAACACTGTGGAATCACGGCCGAAGAGATCGGCCACGAACCGGATGTTCATTATCTCATTCCGGTTCGCGAGTTCGACTATCCCCAGCGTGCACACACATTGGACAACGTGATCTGCCTCTGTCGGAGCTGTCACCGACTCGCTGAAATCGGATCAATCGACATCTCGCTAACGGACGCAAACAATAACTCATAAATCGTTACGCAGATAAGGCGCAGTTGCTGATCGAAGTTCCGTGGTGTAGTGGCCAATCATAGCGGCCTTTGGAGCCGTTGACGGCGGTTCGAATCCGCCCGGAACTATAATACGTCTTCTTGCGTTTGAAATAAAGTCCGATAGCGATCGGGCCACGTCTATCACTGATCGAACTCGAGCGACTGCCGGCGATTCGAACCCGAAACTGACCGTGAGATGCGTCTTACCGACACCATAGCCCGCAATGAGATCGTTAGCGGCCGTATAGTAATCCCCGTTTCCTCGAGCAGACAGGTATGTTCGGAACGAGCGGAATCCGAGGCCCAGTTGGAGACGATGTGACAGCCGACCTCGCACTCGCCGTGGGGCGGGCTGTCGCCGCCGAGGGCTACGAGCGCGTTGTGGTTGGGCGGGACGCTCGAGAGAGTGGGACGATCCTCGGTGAGGCACTGATCGCCGGCTTGCGGGAGTGTGGAGCGGACGTCCTCGAGGTGGGTGTCGCGCCGACACCAACAGTCGCGAGAGCCGTCCCGTGGACGGATGCGGACGCGGGGGTCGTCGTGACGGCCTCGCACAACCCCGCGCCGGACAACGGACTCAAACTCTGGACGGCATCGGGCAAAGCCTTCGGCCCCGACCAGCGAGAGGCGATCGCCACGCGAGTCGACCGCGAGGCGTACGATCTCAAACCCTGGAACGAGCAGGGCACACTCGAGTCATTCGACGGCGCGCTCGAGCGCCATGCCAGTGAACTGACCGACGCGGTGTCGATCGACGACCCGCTGAGCGTCGTCGTCGACGTCGGCAACGGAACTGGCGGGATCACCGCCCGCGTGCTGGCTGCGTTGGGGTGTGACGTCGTCACGCTGAACGGCCAACAGGACGGGAGCTTTCCAGGCCGGCCAAGCGAGCCGACTCGAGAGACGCTCGCTGGCCTCTCGTCGCTGGTCGAATCGACGGATGCCGACCTCGGAATTGCCCACGACGGCGACGCCGATCGGATGATGGCCGTCGACGAGACTGGCGCGTTCGTTCCCAAAGACGTGCTGTTCGCGCTGTTTGCACGCGAGGCTGCGGGTGATGGCGACGTCGTCGCCGCCCCAGTCGGGACGAGTATGACCGTCGACGACACGCTCACGGAAGTTGGAGCGGCGGTCACGCGAACGCCGGTTGGCGACGTGTTCGTCGCCGAAGCAGCGAAACGACCGGACGTCGTCTTCGGCGGCGAGCCAAGCGGGGCGTGGATCTGGCCGACCGAGACGCTGTGTCCGGACGGTCCGCTCGCGGCGTGTACACTCCTCGAACTCGTTGCCGATCGCGGTCCGCTCTCGACGCTTGTCACGGGGATCGAGACGTACCCCATCCGACGAACGTCACTCGAGGTCGAGGACAAAGCCGCTGTGATGGACTACGTTCGTGAGCACGTCCACGAGCGCTACGACGACGTCAAGACGCTCGATGGAGTCTCTATCACTGTCGACGACGGCTGGATGCTCGTGCGAGCCAGCGGGACCCAGCCGATCGTTCGAGTGACGGCGGAGGCCCGAACCGAGTCGCGAGCCCAGGAGTTAGCAGCCGATGCCGTGGCGATCCTCGAGCACGCAATCGAAGCGGGCACGTGACCCACGGTGGACAGGCCCCGGGCCTCGAGGGTCCGAGATGGGATGTGTCGATCCAGTCACGAACCCGATTTTCGGGTTTACAGCCGTTTTAGCGAGCCGATAATGAAGTGTCTCGTCAACCCCGTTTCGGGTAGTTCACTGTGCAGTATCGACCACCGTCGCTACCGGAGCGGTAGTGGGTGACCGAGACAGGATACGACGAGACATATGAAACGATGAGTGAGGCCTTCGACCGCGACGACGACGCATCGACGACGACTACCGCGAGCGACTCGCGCGGATTGGAGACGCTGGTGATCGGGATCGACGCGGGGTGTCTGCCGGTCTTCGAGCGACTGTTCGAAGACGACCGCATCCCGACTATCGAGCGACTCTGTTCGGAGGGCGTGACGGCGCCACTCGAGTCACAGATTCCGCCATGGACGCCGAGTGCGTGGCCCTCGATCTACACTGGAGTCAACCCCGGAAAACACGGCGCGATCGGCTTCGTCGGTTACGACGGCTACGACTGGCACGTCACGAGCAACGACGACGTGCACGAACACCCACTGTGGACGTTGCTTGACCGTCATGGTCACTCGAGCGTCGTCGTCAACGCCCCCGTAACGCATCCGCCGGATGAGTTCGAGGGCGCGGTGATCCCCGGCTTCCTCGGTCCCGAAGATCCCGACTGCCACCCCGACGGAGTGTTAGACGACGTTCGTGACGCGATCGGTGACTACCGTGTGTATCCGAAGTACACGCGTGACGACGACTCGCTGTCCAACGCCGAAAAGATCGCAGAGTATGAGACGCTGGTGGGCATTCGCGGAGCGGCGTTTCGATATCTCGTCGACGAGTTCGAGCCGGATCTCGGCTTCGTCCAGTTCCAGAAGACGGATACGGTGTTTCACGAGTTCGACGGCGACGAGGCGATGGTCGAGCGTGTCTACGAGGCGACCGACGAGCAGATCGCATCGATCCTCGAGGCGTACGACCCAGACCGCATCTTCCTCGTCAGCGACCACGGTATGGGGCCGTGCGACGGCTACGAGTTCCAACTCAACGAGTTCCTTCGCGATGAAGGCTACCTCGAGACGACGACGGGTGGCAAGGGGATGCCGTCGTGGACGCCGATGCGAAGACGGCTCCGTGAAGGCGAGGAGTACGACACCTGGGAGCCGGGGACGGCTGCGCGCCTCGCGGCGGTCGCCGCTCGATCCGGAATTACGGCTCGTCGGATCAGAATCGCCCTCGAGAAAGTGGGCCTCGCGGAGGTCGCAAAGAAGTACGCACCGGGTGGTATCTCTCGGACGGCGAACGAGCAGGTCGATTTCGCCAACTCGAAAGCGTACGTCCGTGCCCGGACCGAGCTTGGCGTCCGGATCAATCTCGAGGGACGCGATCCCGAGGGCGTCGTCTCGCCCGAGGAGTACGACGAAGTGCGTGAAAAACTCATCCGAACGCTACAGGGCGTCGAAACACCTGCTGGAGAACCGTTTTTCGAGACGGTTGCCCCACGCGAGCAGTACTTCCACGGCGAAAACGCCGACGAGACCGTCGATATCGTAACGATTCCGAACGAGTTCGAACACGCTCTCTCCGAACAGGTCGGCGACGGCGAGTACTTCGGGCCGGTCGAGCCATGGAACCACAAGCTCGATGGTGTGTTCGTGGCGATGGGCGAGGGAATCGACGAATCGCAGTCGCTCGAGCACGTCCATCTGTTCGACGTTGCACCGACGGTCATGGCCGCGATGGGCGTTCCGGTCAGCGACCGCATGGATGGGACCGTCGCTCCGATCGTCGATCCCACCGACTCGATCTCGTATCCGACGGTCGATGGATCGGGGCAACGAGAACAGGCGTCACCGGATGAAGAAGTCACAGATCGGTTAGCCGACCTCGGCTATCTGAACTGAGCTGGCGACCCAGCACAGACCGTTGCAGCCGCTGCAACTGGCGGCTACGCGTCTGATAAATAAGGGGATCGAATCCGACGATACAGCACGTCATAAGCATCTCTATGGGATTTATTGCCGAAGTGCAGCTCTCTCACGACGATCTAGTGCTGGTACCGACGATCAGACAACTACCTGAGGTCACGTTCCGGTATGAGTACAGGACAACAGCAGACGGCCGTTCCCACCAGTTTGTGTCCGCGTTCAGCGATGAGTATACCGCACTCGAGGAGGCGATGGAGGCGGATCACACGATCTCGAACCCGACACGCATCGCGACGTTCGAGAGCCGGGCCGTCTATCGAGTAACAGTCGAAACTGACATCCATATTATTCCCGATGACTGCGCCGAGTGTGGCCTGTTCGTCTTCACGGTTTCGAGCAACGAGCGAGGATGGGTTGCGCGTGTTCATCTCCCGAATCGCGACGCACTGGCTACGTACCGAGAGTGCTGTCGACGCAACAACATCTCGTTTCACGTAACCCGGCTACACGACTCATCGGTATCCGACGAAGGGACGTACGTCCTCTCCGAACAGCAGTATGAAATTCTCACGATGGCGTACTACGCCGGCTATTTCGATGTGCCACGGGAAAGTACACAAGACGACCTCGCTGGCCATTTCGGGATCTCCGATTCGGCGGTCTCGAAACGACTTCGGCGTGCCATTGCGGACCTGATCGCTGGCACGATCGAAAACGATCGCTCCACCCCCGAGCACGAGTGAGTGCGTTCGGAACCGATCGTATCCCCAGTCGCCACTGCAAGGACGTTACAGTAACAACTGAACCGGTTTCCACACCGACACAGGGCTATCGTTTGGGGTGTGCACTGCCGGTCGGTGGCTACTGTACTGCGATGTGTATGGCTGGTTCCGCAGTCGGCTTCAGCCGACTGGTCCCACATGGCGACGGCTTAGCTAGCTGTTAAGCGGCTGTCTCGAGACCGAAGACGCTGACGGCATCGGTCCGAACGATGACGATTCGGCGCTGTGAAACTGTTGACAGTATTGAAACAGTGACAGCTATCGGTCGCACTTAAAACGTTGCTATCCGAACGGATAGTTACTGAACCCCTTCATTACTCATACTAAAATGACTATCAATGTCGGAACGAAGTGGGATGCAGAACGCGGATGGGAGGGGGACGGCTCGTTCTCGGTCACCTCGTGACACGACCACTCGATCGTCGCCCGAGGATCGAACTGGACCACAACGATCACGACGAACGTTTTTACAGGGGTTGACGGTCGCTGGTGTTGCCGGGGTTGGATTGGCGTCGGCTGCCAGCGGGACGTCGGAACCATTTGGACAGTATTACGACGACTACGAGAACGTCGTCGACGTCGTCGAGGCCGGGGCAGACAACACCGGAACCGAATCGATTACACCCGTTCTCGAGGAGCTCCGGGCTGATGAGACACTGTTCGTCTTTCCTGAAGGGCGGTACTATATGGACGAGCAGTTCCGGTTTACTGGGTTCGACAACATCGGCTTCGTCGGTGAGAACGCGACACTCGTGCCAGCGAACTACCACGAGTTCGACGGGCCACGGTTCCGCCTGTTTCGACTCGGTGTGTCGTATCGCCCCGGTGATCGCCTTCGATTCGAAGGATTCGACGTCGATCAGACAGCCCCTGATACGGGCATTCGGGTGATCGAGGCGGCTATTGCTCAACAGCTCGAGGTGCGAGATATCAGTATTGCTGGAGAACACGACAGCGGGACGTGGGGGCCCGGAATGTTTGCTATCACCGACCCGAGCGGATATGGAATTGTCGAGCGATTTCGCGCGCCGGATGGCGGGCTTCACACCGACGAGACGCCCAACGCGGGCAACATGTGGCGAGGCCCGATCGGAATCGAGGCGAACACGAACGTCGGCCACCTCGAGTTCAGAGACTGCGAACTTGGCGGGTTCCCGGACAATGGGCTGTACGCTGTCAATGACGAGGGGCAGATCACTGTCGACGGCGGCCGCTTTGCAAACAGCAACGGCGCAAACGTCCGCCTCGGTGGCGAGGGGAGCCAGATCAAGAACGCGACCATCGAGGTCGATCGGACCCGTTCCTACGACAACAGTCAGCGGGGGATCCGACTCGAGAACGGCGACGAACTCCACGTCGACGACGTCGAGATATCGATCACCGCACCACAGCCGACCAGCCATGCGATTTCGGTGATGAACAGCTGCGAGACAGCACGCATCGAGGATACAGCGATCGAGATCAGTGGCGAGCAAGTAAACCACGGAATCGTCGTCTCGCCACAGGCAGGGTATACACACATCGTCGGCGGCGAAATCGTCCACGAACCGGCCGGTGGCTATCCTCTCTGGATTCGGGAGACAGACACGCAAGATCAGGTACTCGTCGAGCTTCTCGACGTGTCGGGCGAGGCTGGTGTCACCTCGGCCGGCTTCCGCGACGGCATTCGGTGTGGACGGAACAACTGCCGGTTCAGTCACGTGACCGTCGACCAGCCTGGCCGCAGCGGCGTCGATCGGAACGGACTCGTCATCACGGGTGACGAGGCCACGATCTACAAAGGAACCTTCCGCGCGAGCCAGTACCCCTACGTCGACCAGGGTAACGGGAACCATCTCCGGAACTCGGACGCTGAGTCGTATCGCGACGGTCTCGAGGGCGTCCGTCTCTACCCGGATATCGATGGCCCCGAATTCAGAGTGAACCGGATCGTCAACGGCATTGACGATCTCGGTGCCAACGATGTCCTGACCTGGCGAAACACCTACGAATAACGCTCTCGCAGCGGCGACAACGGCAGTCAGCTGCCGTTTCCAGCAGTTGCCCGGATCGCATCACGAAGCGTCAGGACCTCGAGGTCGCGTTCGACGACCCACTCGAGGGTTTCGCGGATTCGTTCCGGGGTGACTTCTTCTTTGAACGTGTGTGCACCGAGTATGCCAAGCGCGTCTTGCGCAGCGACCTGATCGAGTTGTGCCTCGACAGCCTCGGGGCTGGTGAACTCGACGAAGTAGTCGCGTCGCGTCTCGAACGGGTCGAACGTGTCGGGGTCGTTGATCATCGATCCCGGTCGCACGTTCGCGATCCCGTCGTAGTACTCCCGTGCAATCTCGACCGTCCGCTCGTCGACGATATCGTAGGGCGCAAGCAGCGTGTCGACCTCGAACCCCAGCGACTCGAGTTCTTCTTTCGATTCGCCGAGGAACTCGTGCATGACGTCTTCTGGATAGCGTTCGACCGTTTCACCCGCCTGAAACGACGATCCAAGCGGCTCGTCGAACTCGAGATAGCCGCCGACATCGTCCTCGTCGGAGTCGACGACAGTCCGACGAACGCGCTCGTTTCCGTCAGTGATCTCGATCTCGTAGCCGTGGTGGAAGCCGTGATTGCGCTGCTCCGGGTAGATTCGGACGTCGTCCGGCTCGGCGTCCGCGACGAGTTCGAACGCTCCCAGCGCCGTGTGAGCGGTCGTGTGTGAGCTGATCTCCCAGCCGGCGTCGGCGAGTTCCTCGAGGTGGTCGACAGCCATCCAATCGGTGCCGTTGAACTCCTCGCGACCGATCCACTCAGTGACGATACCCGTACTCGCGGGCGCATCGAACTCCTGATGGACCGGGAACGCCTGCTCGTAGTCCTCGATCGGCCCATCGTCGTAGACGAAGACGACCGCACCGCCGTCGATGCTCGGGCTGTCGTCCAATTCTCCCGTCCCACCGTCGCTCTCGTTTCCGTTGGGATCGGTTGCCTCGCCGTCCTCGTCGGTGTCGTTTGCTGTCCCGAGTTCGTCTGCCAGGCCGTCGATACATCCGGCTGTCAGCCCGATCGCGCCTGCTCCAGCTACACCGATGAAGCGACGGCGCGTCGATTCGTGACTCATCGTTGTTGGAACGCACTCGAGTGAGTGTGCGTATACTTATACCTCAGTTAAGCGCCTGTTCGGTGGGGCGTTGCGCTGTTCACTCGGGCGCTCATCGACGGCTGACCGTTCGGATCGCCAGCAGGCCGATTGGCAACACTCGCTATCGCAGCCACTGACCGTCAGTGCGCACCCGATCGCACGCCAACTGTGCGATCGGTGTGCAACCAGTTTCAGTTGTTACTCTCGCTCATCGGACTCCCGGCTGCTGATTCGTCCGCCAGCGGCGTTTAATACGCGTATAATAAGGCCCCCTCGGCGGCATCGATTCAACACTGTGGCTATCGCTTGCGAAAACAGCCGACCGTGCGGGGATGGGGCCCGTTGGTCGTCGATTCTAGGGAGTTGAACAGTGAACAGAAGTATCGCGAGTGGTGTGTTTTCGGTCGTCAGCGCGAAGGTCATCGTTCTCATCGTGACTGCTGTCTCGACGCCGCTTTTGTACCGGTTTCTCGGTGCCTCGGCGTTCGGGGATTACGCGTTCTTGCTGTCGGTGTTCGCCATCTACATGATCTTTGTCAGCTCCGGCATCACCGACGGCGTTCGGAAGTTCCTCGCTGAGGACCGCAACGCAGCCAACTGGAGCGAACACGTCGTCGGCTTCTACTTTCGACTGGCGATCGTTCTTGCCGCCGTTGGTTCCCTGTTGTTGGTCGCTGCTGCCCAGTTTGGGATCGTTGCGCTCGCGTTCGGAGACGAGCTGACGATCTACTTCTATGCCCTCGCCGTGCTCGTGCTCACGGCGCAGTTTCGTGATTACGCCCGAAAGACGCTCATGGGATTCGGCCTCGAGCGATACTCGGAGCCGCTGAAGGTCCTCGACAAGCTCGGCTTCGTCGTGGTCGCGATTCCACTCGTCTACGTCGGCTACGGGGTGATGGGCGCGCTCGCTGGCCACCTGTTTGCGAGCGCACTCGTCGCTGCTGTCGGACTCGTCCTCGTCCACCGTCGAATCTCGCTGTCGTGTCTGTTCAGCCGGCCGACGAAGCGATTCCCGCGAGCAGAGATGCTCACGTTCAACTCGATGAGCATCGTTCTCGTGTTCCTGTTGATGTCGCTCTATCACATCGACATCGTGATGCTCCAGCGATTCGCCGAGAGTTCGGACGTGGGTAACTACCGGGCGGCACTCACGCTCGCCGAGTTCCTCTGGTTCGTTCCGCTAGCACTGCAGACTGTGTACGTCCACTCGACATCGGAGCTGTGGTCGAACAACCGTCACCGGGAGATTACGGAGCTCGCTTCCCGGACGACGCGGTATACGTTTCTGCTGACAGCCGTCATGGCGGTCGGTCTCGCGGCGCTTGCGGATATCGCCGTGCCGCTCTATTTCGGCTCCGAGGCAGAGCCAGCGGTCACACCGCTGTTGTTGTTGCTCCCTGGTGCACTCGGGTTCGCGCTTGCACGGCCGATTCTCGCCGTCTCACAGGGAAACGGGACGCTTCGGTACCCGGTCGCGGCCACCGGCACCGCAGCCGTGATCAATGTCACGCTCAACGCCGCCCTGATCCCGCGATACGGTATGCACGGGGCAGCCATCGCGACAAGCGTCGGCTACGGCACGATGTTCGCCTTCCACTGCTGGAGCGCTCGGCTCGTCGGCTTCAATCCACTTGCTGATGCTCGACTCGGGCAAGTGACTGTGACGACCGTCCTTGCAGCCATCCCCATTGTCGCGCTCTCGATGGCGATCTCGAATCAGTTGCTGGCGCTTGCAGTCGTCCCGCCGGTCGGCTTCGTGATTTTCCTCGTCTTCGCGTTACTCGCCGGCGCGCTGGATCCAGCAGAGCCGTTCGAGATTCTGGCGGCGTTTCCCGACCCGATCGGCTCGAAAGCGGACGCGATTCATCGTCGCCTCGAGGGACGATTGAGTGGTGACACGACACGAAACTGGTTGCAGAATCTGCTGTTCGTCGCCGGACTCTCCTTGCTCGTCTCGGGACTTGCGCTGGGAATCCTCGATGCCAGCATCTGATCTCGTTTCGCTGGCAGCTTCTTCGACGTGGTGGCGCCGTACACGTCCCGTGTTCTGCCTCGGGACTCCTCGCTTCGCTTGGAACTACTCGGCGCAAAATCTACGAAAAAAGGCCGCTCGTTCCGGTGGTCGGCGTTTTGGGTGACAGAGTTGGCCGACGACGATCTATGCTCTGCTGTACCGATCTTCCGGTGCATCCGCAGCGGGTACACTGGCACTACCCGATAGCAGTCCGTACAAGACGCACATCAGTAGCGACCCGATCTCTGCTCGAGTCAAACGACGACACCGGAAACCAGTGCTCCGCCTCGCCCCATCACTGAATCTGGCGCTCGAGGTGTTCGCTCTCGGCCATGTCGAACACCATGGCAAACAGCAACAGCGTGATACCCGCGAGCGTTGCCAGCACGCTCGTTTGTCCGACCGAAACACCGGCGCCAAGCAGTGTCGAGAGCAGGGTCAGCCCTGCGCCGGCTACGCCAGCCGCGGCCGTCCCGGCCCCGATGAAATAAAACAGCGCGAGGGGGTGAAAATCGAGCACGAGATACTTTGTCTTGAGTCGCCACAGGAAGTTCCGCAGCAACATCGACGAGACCTTCGGGATGTAATCGGAGTAGATGATACTCGACTCCTCGTCACCGTAGACGGCTGGCATCGCGACATCAGCGACCCGCATGCCCTGCACGTTGAGCTTGACGAGCAGGTCGTTACAGTAGCCGTAGTACTCGTAGAGTTCCTCGAGGTCGATCGCCGCCAACGCGTCGTGAGAAATCGCCGTGTAACCGTTCTGGGGATCCATCGTCTTCCAGTATCCCGAGGCGATCTTCGTCAGAAACGTCAGGATCGAGTTCCCGACGAACCGAAACCGCGGCATCGCGGCGCGGTATTCGCTCGAGAGCAGCCGATTTCCTTTCGCGTAGTCGGCCTCGCCCTCGACGATCGGATCGAGCAGGCGTGGCATTTGGGAGAGGTCCATCTGCCCGTCCGCGTCGACAGTGACCGTCGCGTCCACACCGTCCTCGAGGGCGGCGAGATAGCCGGTTTTGATCGCGCCACCGGCACCACGGTTCTCGCGATGTTGGATCGGGACAACCCGGCCGATGGGGTCGTGAACCGCGGCTCGAGTGGCGAGTGCGGATGCCCCACCGTCCGCGACGAGCGTATCACCTGTTGTGGTGGGGACCGATCTCGTCTTCGCATCGGCTCGAGCAGCCTCGAGAACCTCGTTCCAGGTGTCGTCAGTTGACTGGTCGTCGATCACGTAGAGTCGGTCGACGGACGCTGGCATCTCGCGGATGACGTCGCCGACGAACCCCTCCTCGTTGTAGGCAGGTATCACGACACCGACGGTTGCACCCCGATACATCAGGCCCCCTCCAGCAGTTCCGTCGCGGTGACGACGTCGACGCGTTGCTCGCCGGTGCGGTCCACGAAGCACTCACTCGAGAGGTCGGAACGGCTGCGTGTGGCCCCATACTGGGTCGACTGCAGCTTGGGTGATGGCCCCTTCTCGTCCGACCTCCACCGCTCGTCGAAGAGACAGCTGGCAGGGCCACCCGCTCCAGCCACGCCAGCAGTGGTCACGACCGATCGTCGGTTTCGAGTCGTCATTGCCGCCGTTGACGAATCTATCGCTCTTTCTTATACAGTGGTTAGGCAGTTGTGTGGCCGGGCAGCGCTTCGATCGGCGAGCCACGGATGCGCTCGGCGGCGCCCACTCGAACGGGAACGACCGGCCACGCGACTGCCGTGTGTGGTTTACCAACTCGATAATAATGCACTGGAGTCGGGTAGCATCTAGAAATGACTCGTGTTAGCGTCATTATCCCGACGTACAACAGAGCAGCGACGCTTCCCCGTGCGATCGACAGCGCTCTCGAGCAGACAGTCGACGACCTCGAGGTCGTCGTTGTCGACGATGGCTCAACGGACGAGACTGGATCAGTGCTAGCCAGCTACGAGGACCCGCGAGTGCGTCCCGTCGTCCACGCGACCAACCAGGGCGCAAACGTCGCCCGGAACACGGGGATCGAACACGCCCGCGGCGAGCACGTTGCGTTTCTCGATTCGGACGATGAGTGGCATCCGAAAAAGCTCGAGCGACAGCTCGAGTGTCTCGAAAACCGCTCGAGCGAGTGGATCGGTGCCTACTGTGCGTCGGCGTTCGAACTGTCGGGGACGAGCGGTCGGGTTCGGACAGCCGCCGCATCCGTCCTGGCTCGCGGTGACGAAACGCCAACGAGAGAAGGTGGCGAAGAACTGGTCGGTGAGATTCTGGCGGACAACGTCCAGCCGGGGGCTGGCTCGACATTGCTCGTTCGAACGAGCGTCGCCAGAGCGGCCGGCGGGTTCGACGAGACGCTCGATCGGTTTCAGGACCCCGAGTTCTGTCTCCGCGTACTCGAGCACGGGAAACTCGCCTACGTCGACGAGGTGCTCGTCCGCCGAGAGGAGACCGGCCATCCGCCGGCAGACGTGATCAAAAACGCAAGTGAGCAGTATCTGTCCGCGTACGAAAACGAGGTGGAGTACTTCGAAACGGCGGGCTACGAGATCAGATCGACGCACGAGCTTATTCTTGCAAAGCGGTACTTCGCCGAGGGACGACTTCTGCAGGGCATCTGGCACGCTCGAAACGCGTCGATTTCGGCGCGACATCTGCCCGGGCTCTGCTGGGCAGCCGGCGCCGGCGTTCAGCGCCGGCCGATTCCGATCGCCACAACAGTCGTCTTTCTACTCCTCGCAACTGTCCTGGCCTGGATCGGGCTCTCACAGCGTCTGCCAGCGGCATCGTCCACGTAGCCACTCTCGTTGCGTTCACCTTTGAAACGGTCTTGACTGGTTGGTAACTAATACACTCTCGCTGGCAGAGCCAGTCATGACCATTCGGGCACTGTATCATACGGTCAGAGGTCTGCAGGGGCTCACAGCAGC
The DNA here is from genome assembly GCF_041821125.1 of Natronorubrum sp. A-ect3. Taxonomy (NCBI): domain Archaea; kingdom Methanobacteriati; phylum Methanobacteriota; class Halobacteria; order Halobacteriales; family Natrialbaceae; genus Natronorubrum; species Natronorubrum sp. A-ect3. Next base: position 543,880 of record NZ_JBGUBB010000001.1, read on the forward strand.
CGAACGTGAGTCAACGGCCTCACGATCGATCCGTCGCCGACTGTGGCTCTGGCGTCGTGGCTTCGTCAGCCAGTCGGACGCCGTGTACGATCTCGATGAAGCGAGCTACGAGGCGTATCTGACCGACTACCAGCGATACGTACGGACAAAACGAATCAACGGGACGTGGTCGGTTGCGCTGTCGAACAAACTCCTGTTTCACCGAGTGATGCAGCCGTTTGACGATCAGCGGATGGCCGTCTATGGGATGCTCCGCGACGGAACGTTTCATGCCGTCGACGCGGGGACGATGCCGTCTCCTCGAGAGGTGACCGACGGTGGATCGACCGTCTCAGCGGCGACCGATGACGACCACGGAACAGCCACGGAAACGCACAACGCCGCCCAACGAGTCGTCGAACGACTCGAGGACGAGCAGCGACTGGTCCTCAAGTGGGTCCACGGTGGCGGCGGAAACAACGTCTTCCTCTGTACGCGGACCGAAGACGGCTATCAGGTAAACGACGACCACTACACCGAAGCGGAGTTCCGATCGCTGGTCGCCAGCCTCGAGGAGTATCTCGTCTGTGAGTTCGTCGAGCAGGGCTCGTTTGCGGCCGGTCTCTACCCGACGACACCGAACACGATTCGTCTCATCACGATGTACGACGAGGTCGCCAACGAGCCGTTTATTGCCGCGGCGATTCAACGGATCGGAACCGAAGCGTCCGCACCGCTGGACAACTTCACGCAGGGTGGTCTTTCGGCTGCGATCAACCTCGAGACAGGTGAACTCGGTCCCGGCGCACAGCCACCTGACGGCGACGGCGTCGAACGACACCTGACCCACCCCGACACTGGAGCGCCAGTCGAAGGGGTGTCCGTTCCCGGCTGGGATCGGATTCGGGAGCAGGTGCTCGAGATGGCGGACGCCTGCTCGTTCGTTCCGTATATCGGCTGGGACGTCATTGTTACCGGGCCAGACGGGGAGTTTTCCGTCATCGAAGCGAACAGCTACCCCGGCCTCAAGTCGATCCAGGTCCACGGACCGCTGTTGGCAGACGACCGCGTCCGGCGGTTCTACGAACGGATGGATGTCTGTTAGGCTGAGAAAGAATCGGCCGACGGATCAACACGGCAGTCGACGACGAGCGACGAGAGCGATCAGTAGTGCTGGGCGGTCCGCATCTCCCAGAGGTCGTCGAACGTAATGACTTCGACATCTGCGTCGTCAATATGCTCGAGGAGCGCTTCGTAGTCGTCCTCGGGCATCGTGTTGTCGGCGTCAAACGCGTGGAAGTTCAAGATCGTACACTGGTTGTGCGCCGCGGCGAGATCGACACACCGTTTCGAGATCTCGAGATCGTTGCCGATCGTTCGCGGCAGCGCAAGCGGATCAAAGCCGTAGACGTTCGTCGTGTTGACGTGTCCGGCCTGATTGAAGCCACCGCAGTAGTGATACTTGCTCTTGTACTCGAGGCTCGTCTTGTTGTAGCTGTTGTGCGGGTAGACGATGTAGTCGGCCCCTTCGAACTCGTTGTCGATGTACCACTGTTTGTCGAACCGGAGTCGTGACTCCATCTCGGCTCCGTCGTCGTACTCGTGAATCGGGTCGTGCGTTCCGTGGACGACGATCTGATCGCCCGCCTCCTGACGCTCCTGCAGTTCCGAGACCGACATGACGCCGTCGCGACCCTGCTCCGTCCAGCTCGGAACCGGTGCCTGAACGGTTCGGAAGCCGTACTCGTCGTGCAGCGGCGAGGCAATGTCGTAGTAGTCGCTCTCGCCGTCGTCCCAGGTCAGCATGACGTACCCCTGATCGGGTTTTTCGTGGGTTCGCAGGTCGTCGAACCAGACCTCCGCCTCGTCCATGTCGTGGCGGACCTCTATCCGCAGCGTCTCGAGATTATCCATCGACGGCTCATACTGGCTCTGTTCGAAGACGCCCGGACTCGAGCGGAACCAGCCGACGTCGGGGCTTCGGTAGGTAATCTCCCGCAGCGAGTACACTTTTCTGCTCCCAAACCGGTCGAAGAGCCACACGTTGATCGTGATGTTCTGTGGCGTCGTCGTCCGAACGGCAAAGGAGAGATCTAATCCGGTCAGATCTTCTCCCTCAAGGCTACGTTCGGCGATGATGTTTTCTTCGCCGTTTGACTGGAGTTTGAAGCTCTGGTCGCCGTCGAAAACGACGTCCGTGTCTGCTTCACCGGACCCCTGAACGACCTCCCAGCCCTCGAGATCGCTGAAGTCGTCGAAGGAGTCGCCCGGCTGTCGGTACTGCTCTCTGCTGTTGTACGCAGTTTCGAGCGGTGGAACGCCGTCAGCGAGCGCCGCAGCAGTTTCGCCGTCCGAATCGGACGCGTTCCCGTCCGAGGAATCGCTGCTACCACTGTCCGTTACCGACTCGAGACGGTCAGCACAGCCCGCCAGCCCGGAAATCCCGGCCGCACCCGATAGGGCGAGAAGTCGTCGCCGCGTCATTCGATTCTGTGACATCGTGAATCGATGATATCGACAGTACAACCATTATTATGGGTTTGATAGGCGGATTCGTCCGTCAGCCAGATCGGTGTTCGACGGCCGTGCTGGCGCTTAACGGTAACATAGTTAATGACGACTCGTCCGGAGGGAAGACCAGTTGCGCGTACGCGAGTGCGGTGTCGGCTATGAAATGTCGGCTATGAAATCGACAGCTCGCCTCCCGACCGTGTACGGTGATCCTCGACGATGAACAGGGAACTCTTCGGTGTGTTCGGCGGTATTGAGACGTTCGATCGACTCAGATCCAGCGCTGAGTTCGACGAGATCCTCGACGGGCCGACGGTTACAGTCGGGATTAGAGATGCTGATCTCGGTGTCCCAGGGTGGAGTGCCCGATACACCGGCGACGATGGCGTCTGCGTTATTTGGGGCGAGGTGTACGTCCCCAGTGACGACTCAAACGCCGCACGGTGGCTCCTCGAGCGATATGAGACGGACGGCGCCGACGCACTGTCGGCACTCAACGGGTCGTATCTCGCCGTCATCGATACTGTGGCGAGTGATGGCGCGTTCGTCGCCACGGATCCGGTGCGGTCTCGAGAGTGTTTCTACACCGACGAGCCCGGGGTTCGAGCGTTCGGAACCGACGCCGCCGAAGTCGGCCGAACGATCACGGAGCCAACGATCAACCGGAACGGTGTCCTCGAGTTTCTGCATCTCGGCGTTATCCTTGGCGAAAAGACTGCGATCACGGAACTCGACCGGCTTCCGATCGATAGCAAACTGACAGCGACCGCGGTCGAGTCGCTCGATCGATTCGTCTACCAGCCACAGGAATTCGAGTACGCAAGCGAACTCGCTGAACGCCTCGAGCGCGCGTTTCAACGGCGATCGACACTTCCCGGACGAAAGGGCGTGCTCCTCTCGGCCGGCTACGACTCACGCATTATCCTCTCGCAGGTATCCGATATCGATCACAGCTACACCGTCGGTGCACCGGGCGCACAGGAGGTCCATGGAGCAAAACAGCTCGCCAAGCAGTACGACTCCGGTCACACCGCGTTTCCGCCGGACGAGCGGTATCTCCGTCCCGACGAGTCGAAGATTCGATACTCACAGGGCATCAAAGAGTCGCTCCACATCCACCACGCTGGTTACACGGATGAAATCGGGGTTGAGACGATGTATCACGGCCTCCTCTGTGATACGTTCTTCCGCGGCCATTTCACCGCACAGGACACCGTCGATATCCTGGATAAACGCGTGCCGCTCGGACGGCTCGATCCCGATCCGAACCCCGTCGACGTCTTGCTCGAGAAGTTCGGCTACGACCGTGCGGCCAGTCTCGAGATTGCCGACCGAACGTCGTTTGACACCGATCCAGAGACGTTCGTTCGGGAGGCGATCGCCGACGAGTTCGACTCGAGAGGGTCGCGAGCAGAGACGATACAGAACACGCTCACCTGCGTTGGAATCGCCAACCAGCCGTCGATACCGTTCCACAACCACCTGTCGGACCAGTTCATCACGTCGTTTCTGGCGACGGACCGTGAGCTGATCGACTGGCATCTCCAAACGCCGCCAGCTCACCGAACGACCGACACCTTCCTCGAGGCATGTCAACAACTAGATTCCGACATTTTGCGACAGCGACCACCCGACCGACCCCACGACAGTACGCTGCTCAACGAGGTCGAAGGGTTCGTTCGTCGGAAGACGCCGTTTCTCCAGTCGTTTCAACCCCCGTGGCCGAATCGTGAGGTCCTGTTTGATCGATACGACCTCGATCAACAACTGCTGTCTGATGCCGAACACGTCCATCCGCTGCCGGCCAGGCATAAACTCCGGCTCACCGACCTTCGCGGCTGGCTCGGCTGCTGGTGGGAGTCACAGCTACCGTTGCTCTTTGCGGAGCAGCCATCGCGGTCCCCGATAACGAATACTATTTAGATACTGTCTGGAAAGGTGCTAAATAACCTCGTTTTACCTGTTGATTGTCACATTTGCATCGTACAAAAAACAGGAGAAAAACACTCTAACAAGGTGGTATATTGTTCGTAATCCTGGAACCGTGAGAATATTTATATACCAATGGGTTTTAGCGTGGAATATGCGTCTGACACCGTCTCGGTTTCGCTCTTCATCGGAGGATTCTCCAGAAGAGCGACCTAGGGATTCAGAGACCACTTCGGAGGTCACGATCTATCATTCTCCACCAAGTGATCTCTCGAATACCGACACGAAGGCGGAGCAAGCTGCGGAGTTTATTCCCGAATCGGATACGGCGCTGTTGTGTGTCCTTGACGAGATGAGTTCACCGACGACTGTCGACGAAGTTACTGACCAGTTGGTCCGGCCCGCTCGGCCACCGATTGACACCTGGGCGACTGTTCACGAAAAGTTACATCAGGACCGACTTCCGGAACTCGAGACAGCAGGGTATCTCGAGTTCGACACGGACCAGGGAACGATCGAGTATCAGACGACCGCCGCAAGCACGGAGTCACGACTTTCATCGGCGACTCAGCAGCTCTCGTTGCTCAAAAATCTGTTTGTGCTCATCACACTGATCGCTGTTTCGGCGCTTCTTGCCCTCGCGGTCGCGTCCGTTACGAACATGACCCCAGTTTTGCCCGTCTTGTGACATCCATAGCGGGTTTGCCGGTTACAGTCAGTCAATAAGCCGGCTGATCGTCAGCACCGTAAATAGCAGGAGGATCGATGCGCTCAACGCGATACCAGAGAGAAGCGAGACGATCGGCAACTCGATCACTGCACCGAGCAGGAGGACATAACAGAAGACCGTGGCGCTGATGTAGTAATCGTCCCAACTGCTCTCAGAACGCTGTTCGTCCGCTGTGTCAGTAGATGGCTCTATCTGGAGATACTGATCGATCTGATCTGCAAGCGGTTTTCGAACGACGATACCACGGTTCTGTTGGTAGTCGATTATCCCTGCCTTGTCGAGCTTCGAGAGATGGGACTGATAGAGCGGGATGTAGACACGCTGGCGTTGAGTCGACGTAAGTTCTTGCACAGTGGTGTCGTGCTCCCACGCGGCCACTTGTTCTGCGATATCGCGCATTCGGACGGGCCCCTCTGTACCACGGAGATATCTGAGGACCATCCGACGACGTTCGTTTTGTAGGAGATGGAAGATTTCGTCTTTCGAGAACGCAGGCTCTTCGGTAGGACGGTCAGACTCATCGCTCACATCTACCTCACCCTGTTGTTCCGAGCTGATATGTGTCGATTTCATCGCACCAATCTGCCCTAATCAGAAGTGGGTAATAAAGCATTGGATCCCTTCCGAAGTAAAATGTATTCTTTCGCTATTTTCACAAACACTCGCTATTCTTCAGGGGATTTTGAAACTGCTGAATAGCTGCTTTTCGAGGGGCTCTATGCGGAGGTTCTAATAATGGAGGTAGATTTATTACACGAAATATGTCTGAATATATCCCTCGAAAGAATTCCGTTTTGGCGACTGTTTCGTTTATGGAACTGTTCAGAACCGCCGAAAGAGCCTTATGCAGATCCAGTGTCGATATTATTAGACATCGGCGTCAGACAGCCGTCAGACTGACCCGTTCGAACGGGACTTACCTGGGCGATAATAAACCATCGTCACACCAATTATCGGCCATATGAGCGACACTCACTGGTGGTTTTTCGACCTGACAGCCGTCATCGTGCTCACTGGCGCCCTCACATTTGGAGTTTTTTCTGGCATCGATGGGACTGCACGGATTCTGCTGACGATCCCACTCGTCGTCTTCTTTCCCGGGTATGCGCTCGTCTCGGCCATGTTCCCGGACAAGCCAACCAACAACTCTCAGTCGTTTGACGAAGCAAAAACTGGTCTCGGAAATCCACTTCTAGTCACCGGAGGACTCGAGACGATCGAACGGCTAGTCCTCTCAACTGTCTTTAGTGTTGCACTCGTTTCTGCGATCACCCTTTTGACGTCCCTAACCCCTGGGGGTTTGGCCCTCGAAACGGTGCTCCCCGGAACTGCGTTGCTCACCGTTGCCCTCGCACTTCTCGCGATCGGCTCTCGCTACCGATGCCCGCCGGATCAGCGGTTCATTCCACCACTTTCGATTGGGGGGCTGTTTTTCACCCAGCAACGACCCACTGCCTACGATCGATCGAACACCCGACCGTACAACGTTGCGATCGTGATCGGATTGCTCCTGTTGGTTGCAAGCGGTGGGTTCGCGATTACCAACCAACCACAATCAGACGGGTTTACCGAGTTTTCAGTGGACACTGAGAACGTCACCGGCGAGACCGACACCATGTACGAGTCGACATACACTGCCGGAGAGTCCCAGGAGGTGCAGGCCACGATCACCAATCAGGAACACGAAGAGTACACCTACACAACTGTGGTGCTACTCGAGCAGGTGAGCTACGACGATGGCGGGGCAACTGTCCACGAGACGGAAGAGATGGACAGGGCGTCAGCGACGGTCGCTGACGGCGACACACACCAGCAGACACTCGAGTTCACGCCATCGATGGTGGACGACGATCTTCGACTGACACTGTTGCTCTACGACGGCGAGCCGCCAGCAGAGCCCACAGCAGAGAACGCATACCGGACAGTGCAGCTCCCGATCGAGGTCGAGTCATAGCCACTGATTGTCACTGCACACCGCATTACACGACAACGTGATGGGGGCACCGGTTCAGTCGGGACGACGACGTGACCACTATCGGGTCGTGTCTCATCGTCTTCGTACTCGAGTCGAGCGCCCGACCACCGGCATTCCACCTACTGTCGGTCACGCTTTTTGAGGCCGTTTGGAGTGGTACTGGAGGCTTCAAGCGGAGGTGAGGTGACCAAGAGGGGTGTGGCGCCGTGATGAGGGCGTGCTGTACACCTGAGACCGTCGATCGATTCGCAATCGAAGTCGAAGACAGTGTGACCCGCCTCGCGGGTCATCGAGGCACGCTCGTGGAGTGTTCGGAACAGGGATCGGTGTCGGAGCGAGACGATAGCGCCACCAGTCGATCTCTGGTGTGCAGAGCGGTCCCGATCGAACCCACGATACAGACAGCCCGATCAGCTACGGACAACGACTGACTCGGCATGTTGATTTCAGTGCGTCTTGAGACGACCGAGTTCACGCTCTGTGCCTCTGACCCCCCCTCTGCTGGGAACAGATGATGCTCTCATCGGAGCCCTCGAGACGCCTTCACTGTCTCCAACGGAAGCCCACGCGTGTCTACATACTCCCAGCAGACGGCCACACGTAGTAATCAAAACTAGCGTCGGATTCAGGGTTGTCGTCCAACACATTGAACCAGACGAGTGAGTTGTCGCTCTGCCCCAACCGAACGTCTCGTCCCAACGACGGCTAGCTGGACACCGGCGAAGCCGCACACATCGTCACATCACCGTTCGTGTAGACCGTGGCCTGCGCTGGCGAACAGAGCCGCGTCTGGGAAATCTGTTCGATCCGTCCGTTCCCATCGGCGTCGTTGAAGTACGTCGCGCCGGTCGACTGTGTCGATCGGTAGACGGCGTAATCATGCTCTGCGATGCCGTCATCCGGCACCGTCGCTGTTGTCGTCGACGGATACGCACCCGTTCGGCTGAACACCGTCTGATACGGATGGTCCGTGTGAAGTTGCTGGTCCGGACGGATCTCCTGGCCGCTTGGCGAGCCGGTCAGGTGACCGATCGATTCGACGGCGGCGAGTTCGGACTCGTCGTAAGCGAGCCGTTCGTGCTGCTCATCGAAGACCGGGTTGTCGACGTTGCTCTCGACCGCGAATATCATCGCACCCGGGTAGATGAGCACGAACACCAAGAGCACGGAGACAACGATTTTGGGATTGAGCCCCTGGCTGAGCGTTCGAAGGCCGATCGCGCCGAGGATCGCCATCGGCGCAAACAGGAACGCAAACCAGCGGGTCGGGATGAAGTTCCTGATGCCGAACATTGGCAGGCCAAGGACGAACACCAACATGAACGCCGCCGCCAGCAAGAGCGTGAACACGGACTGTTCGGCCCGTCGCCTGTGGACGACGTACAGACAGCCGACGAACGTCACCCCGAGCAAGAACAGAAAGCCAAGGGCGTCGACGTAGGGAACGACTTGCTCGAGCAGCGTTGGTGTCGCCTCGGCTCCCGACTCGGATGCCTCGGCCGAGGTCCCACTCGCGATGTTGAGGAAGCCGGCACTCTCCTCGAGTGTCTGGCTGAAGTAACTCAGGACAGTCGCCAGAAACGACTGCTGGCGGTACGGTGTCAGCGACCAGACGAAGATCGTCAGCCCGATGTTGAAGGCAACGAGCCCGACGAGGTTGACCGGCTTTTTCGCCCGGAAGACGCTCGTGTCGAACCGCGTCAGCCCGAGCGGGCCGACCTCGAAGACGAGTTGTGCGAGAAACGCCGCGAGTAACAACACGAGCATGATGAACGTCGACACCTGGTGGGTGAGGATGACGGCGACGCTCATCAACAACAGCAACGAGAAGTCACGCACGGTGTACTCGATTCGCATCACTCGGATCAACGCATACAGCATGCCGAGGAAGAAGACCAGCCCCAGACTCGTGGGGATCAGATGGAGCCCCCACATCGAGACGTGGCTCGCAAACGCAAAGAGCGCCGTTGCCAGCGTTGCCCATCGCTGTGAGACGAGGAGGTTCGTGGTCGCGTAGATGAGCAACACTGAGATTGGCATCACGATGCCGACGGAGAGGTACAGTGCCACGCGAAACGGGACGTCGTAGAGCACCGAGGAGGCAGCGACCAGCAGGTGATAAAACGGTGATGCGTAGTGTTTGTCGTCGGAAATCCCACCGACGGACCCTTCCTCGAGGATCGCGTGTGTAAGCTCTGCGTGGGTCCAGATGTCGATGCCGATGTATCCCGTCGTCGCGTACAGTGCGGTAAACCGGAAGACAAACGCAAAGAGGACGATCTGGAGCAAGAGGAGCCCCGTTTTGAAATCGCGGTCGTTCGCAAACACGATCTGACCGACGATGAGCGTCCCGACGACACTTGCCAGCGCGAAAAAGACAGTCGTCCGTGCTCCCTGTATCGCTGGCAACACTACCAGCGCAGAAAGGCCAGCTAAAACGACCGTCGGGAGCGCCATGGTGACTGGCGACGGCAGCGTCGGAATCGTCGCCGTGTCCTCCTGTTGATACAGGCCAATAAGATACAACAGACACGCCGTCCCAAGGACGAGCGGGACGGTGTTGAGGTACAGCTGTGACACCAAAAACCGTAGCGGGAGCAGTGCCAGCGCGATCAGGAGGCCAGCGATCGCCGCGACGGTGTCGAGCCGGAACGGACGGAGCTCCGAGAGCGATTTATACCCCATGACCGGCCTCCGTTCGGTGACTCGTCGGCTCGTCTCGGCCGAGGACACGACGATACAGCCCGTGGAGGTCCGCTCCCAGTGCCTCGATGCCGAGTCCATCGATCGTCTCGCGACCGTTGGCCCTGCTGTCCGATTCGATGACGGTCTCGAGCCCGTCGATCAGCGCGTCGTCATCGTCGCTGACGACGCAGTTTTGCACGTGTTCGATCGTCTCGCGGACGAATCCAACGTCAGTCGAGACGACCGGGAGGCTACATGCAGCGGCTTCTTTGACGACCATCGGCCCACTCTCTCGCTTTGAGGTGACGAGCAGAACATCACTTGCGTTCATATAGTCGGGTATTTTATCATGGTCGACGCCGGTGACCGTGCGGAGTTCGAGGTCGACGGCCGCTCGGTCGACGAGCCGGCGAGCACGGGGATAATCCTTCACGGCACGGCTGGAGTCGTATGGAAAGAGCGCGATCGGTCGGTCGGTGTCCCAGCCGATTCGGTCCCGGGCCTCCGCTTTGGGCATCGGTCGAAAGAGCTCCGTGTCGACGCCGAAGGGAATGAGTTCGTGGTCGGCCTCGAGTGCGCGTGACATCGTTTGGGTGGGAACGACCGTCGCGGCCGCGTGACGGGCACTGTACTGGCTGAGCGATCGCAGCCACGACTGCTCGCTCATCAGGTCCGTCCCCCACAGTGTTACGACCACTGGCCGGGTTCGCTGGGCGAGGGCAAACGGTGCGACGAGCCCGTAGTTCGCGTGGACCAGATCGTACTCCCCCGATCGAAGCGTCGAGCGGATCTTCGGGTAAAACCGCAGATAGTCCGTCGGCGACCGGGTCGAATCACCTCGATGTGCGCCGGGGACACTACAGACGGTACAGTCGACGCCACGCGCCTCGAGCGCCGACACCTGCTGGTCGAAAAACGGCCGCGGTGAGGTGACCAACTGGAGTACCTTCATGATTCGCTTGGATTGGTTGCGGAGGCTGATCGGTTCGACGCCTGTGGCCCTGCGACTGTCTCGAGTTGTCGAACGACGAATGCCGTCACGTCGATCCGATCCTCGAGCAGGCGCTCGCGACGCCGTGTCCACGTGTCGGCGGGCTCCTCGAGGACCGAATCGAGTCGATCGAGTGCGCGCGCGTGGCGGTCCTGACCGTTGAAGCCAAACAACAGCCCGTACTCGTTCTCGAGTTCGGCCGTGTAGCCGAGGGTAGCCGGGTTCACGTAGATCGCTGGCGTCCCGAGCACCGCGGCCTCGGCGGCGGTCGTTGCACCTTCGCTGACGACCACGTCGGCGACAGCGAGCAGATCGTGCATTCGGTCCGGCGATGTCGTGAACTGGTAGGATGCGAGGTCGGCCGGGGGCTCGCCTTCCACGGTCAGCAGGACCGAACAGCCCGCGGCCTCGAGCCGATCGATGACCTCGCGCGGATCGTCGAACCCGCCGTGGCCGACGTCGTGTGAAGCCTCCCAGCTGCTGAGTCGGACAAGGGCGAACTGGTCGTCGGGCTCGAGTCCGACGTCCTCGAGGACTGTCGGATCGGGCTCGAAACGATCGGGATGGAGGTAGGCGAGTTCGTGATATCCCGGATAGCGCTGCTGAGCCGGCCCGATCTCGGTTCGGTAGCACGACGGCGTACAGATCACGTCCGCGAACGGGTAGGCGAGGTTCGTGATGAGCGTCGCGTGTTCGGTGTCGTAGAAGACGACACTCTTCGTACCCAGTATCGATGCCACGTGGGCAGCAGCGACGCCACCGATCGCCGTAATCACGTCCGGGTCGATCCGTCGCGCCCGGGCCAGCAGTCGCATCTCGTAGGTCGCCTGGACGGCCGCCAGCGAGAGCAGCGACCCCGATTCGCCGGCCAGTACCTCGTGGTCGATGTCGTACGCCTCGAGGAGCGCGATTGCGACGTCGCTCTCGCGGGCGAAGACGTGGACCTCGTGGCCGCGGGACTGCAGTTCCGCGATCGGGTGGCGAAAGAAGTGGACGTGTCCAGGATGTTGGATCGTCACCACGACGTGCATCGTCAGTTCGCCCCCCTGCTAGTATGTTCTCGAACGGCACCCGCTATGGCTGGACTCTCCAGCATCCTTACCGCGGCCCCGACGCCGAGCACATGACTGTGGTGGCTCATAACCGTCGGTAGACAAACCCCGCCTCGGCGGCTGCGTCTTCCTCGAGTGCCCCAGTGACGTCGATCAAGGCCGGATCATCTGCGAGTTCGGTCGAGACAGCCTCGAGATCTAGCTGTTCGAACTCCTCGTGCGGAGTCGCGAGCATGATGGCGTCGACGCCCTCGAACGAAAGCCGTTCCTGGGCCTCGATCCCGAACTGCTCTTGAATCGTTTCGTCGTCCACGAACGGATCGAATCCCTCGATATCGATCTCGTACTCCTGGAGGGTGTCGATGACAGCTTCGACTTTCGAGCTTCGAATGTCACCAACCCCAGGTTTGTACGAAAGGCCGAGTACAAGCACCCGGCTCTCACGAAGCGTCTTGTGACACTCGTTGAGCGCCTTGATCGTCAGTTCGGCGACGTGGTCTGGCACCGACTCGTTTACCTTTCGACTCATCTGCATGAGTTCCGGTTCGAACCCTTCCTGGGCCGACCGATAGGTGAAAAAGTACGGATCGACGGGGATGCAGTGGCCGCCGACCAGTCCCGGTCGGTAATCGTGGAAATTCCACTTCGTGCCCGCGGCCTCGAGGACCGCCTGGCCGTCGACATCCAGGCGCTCGAGAGCCATCGAGAGTTCGTTGACGAACGCGATGTTGAGGTCGCGCTGGGTGTTCTCGACGACCTTGCAGGCTTCGGCGACCTCGATCGATGGGGCTCGGTGGACGCCTGCGTCGACGACCGACTCATACAGCGTCGCCACGTCATCGAGCACCTTTTCGTTTTGTCCACTGACGACCTTGACGACGTCTGCGAGGCCGTGTTCTTCGTCGCCAGGCGTTGCGCGCTCTGGCGAGTAGCCGACGAAGAAGTCTTCGCCCGCGGAGAGGTCGGATGCGTCCTCGAGCGCTGGCACGAGGACATCACGTGTCGAGCCGGGGTAGACGGTCGACTCAAGAACAACTGTGCTTCCGGGATTCATTTTCGAACCGACTGTGGTCGCTGCGCTTTCGATGTAGCTGAGGTCGGGTTGGTTGTCCTCGTCGATCGGCGTCGGAACAGCGATGATGATGTAGTCCGCCTCGCTGATCTGGCTCGCGTTGGTCGTATAGGAGATCTCACCGTCCTGAATAGAATCGTCGGAGAGATCGCCGGTCGTATCGACACCAGCTTGCAGTTGCTCGACTGTCGACTCGTCGATGTCGTATCCGATGACGCGATAGTTCGACTGCGCAAACCCAACTGCAAGCGGCAATCCAACGTAGCCGAGTCCGATGACACAGATCGTTGCCTCGCGGATCGACTGGTCGTCGGTGTGTCGAAGGGTGGTTCCCTTGTCACTCGTCTGTACTGCGTGCCGATCGCTTGCTTGTCCGTCCCCTCGTGTCTCCGTGTCGCTGATTGTCGTGGTCATGGATGATGCGGTGTCGCTGGACCGTCACACGACTGGGTGCGACGGTAGCTCCGGGCCAGTCCGCTCGTCTGCAACTGCCGGATGTTCCTCAGAACACCCAACTCACCATGATGGGTTTACTATACCGCGGATAAACGGTTGTAGCAGGGTCATCTGACAACGAATCCGACTGCTCGATGGAGCTACAGCGCCCGCAGCAGGTTTCGGCCAGAACTGCCTGGAGGAGTGTTTAAAACGTTGTTAAACGGAACTATACAGATCCATAATGAAGTCACCGTACATCCCATCACCAGTGCGGTCGGCGCGAGTACGACCATCGTGGTCACCCACAGGCTGACCGTCTCAGAACCGCGAAACCATGGTGCAAACTTCCCATATCGAAGTCAAAACCGCATTGCGGTCGATTCACGAGACGATATCGACCGACACAGTGCCGGCTTTGAGTTACCATCTCGATGGACAGACGGTCGCATCAACGGTCCGCAAGGCTGGTGGTCAGCCCGACGGACTGTTGTCTTGGATGTCATTCCTTCGTGTTGCAACGCTCTGGGAGACAGCCCTGATCGTGGTTCTGTTCTTGCTGGTCGGCGGGCTCGTCGGTGTCCGTCTCGCCGAGACGTTGTCAAAACGTAACGGCGGGATTGCCACGCTTTTGACAGCGTCAGCGGGAACAGTCGGCACGACGGATGCAGATGGGCACGCAGTTGACACAGCAGCCGACCGCCCGGTCGAACCGGCAGCAGCCGATAGCTCACCTCCCGATGTGCAATCGTATGCGCAGTATTTCTCTCCCGAAACACCGTCGGTGCTCTTGAGCGACGAGGGAATGGTGGTCAGACTGCTCGTTGCAAATCACGGCCGCATTCGCCAACATCAGATCGCCGACGAGACTGGCTGGTCGAAGTCGAAAGTGAGCAGGATCTGCTCGCAAATGCACGACGACGGCATGATCGAGAAGACATCGGCCGGTCGAGAGAACGTTATCAGTCTGTCTGACCAGGTCCACACCGCGACACAGTCAGACGACGTCGAGAATCCGGTTCCATAGACGCACCGCTTCGATCCACTCGGACGAGCTGCTATGCCAGTATACTGGTTCACCCGCGACCCGGCGCGGGTACACCGGCACTGACGGCCAGCAGTCCGTCTCAATCAGCGAACGAAAACCAGGAGTGGATCCGCATCAATCGCACCACCCACCGTTTCTGACGGGTGCAGGTTGTCCCCGATAGCTGACTCGAGACAGCAGACGCTGTTGGACGACCGGTAGTGCTCCCGATTACGACACGACAGACAGCGGCGTGAACTCGGGCGATGAACGGTTTATCCTGTGGTCCACCTCTCTCTAAGACGGACGATTACAGCCGTGTCATGCAGGAAGTGGACACCAGCGCCGTCTTGCGATGGCCAGGGCTCGTCGTTCGAGACGAACCGAACGACGATCACGAAACCACCATCCAACGGACAGGAGTGGACCTTGTTTGCAATATCTGCAACCGAGCGCAGCGTTGTACAATCGATAGCGACTGTCTTATTCGTGGTATAGTAATGGGCTGTCCCAAACTGGAGATGAGTAGAGACCCGACGGCCGGTAATCGGCGAACACGGGTCGGTGACAACAATGACAGACACACGTACTGCATCTCAGGCAGCCGTCCCGAACCGACTGGATACGACCGTTGCGAACGTGACACACCCCATTGCATCCCGTTCGTCTGGTGATGTGACGTGGTCGACGACTGTCGCTCGAACGACGGTGGTCGGCTAATGTGTGGTATTATTGCACGTATCGGTCACGGCGATGCGGCAGATACACTCCTGTCGGGTCTGGAAAACCTCGAGTACAGAGGCTACGACTCGGCAGGAATCGCCGTCCAGAACGGTTCCGGCGTCAAGGTTCACAAGTGTTCAGGAGAGGTTTCAGACCTCAAATCGACGCTGAGTGGCCGTCCGAACGGGAACATGGGAATCGGCCATACCCGATGGAGTACCCACGGGCCGCCGACCGACGAGAACGCCCATCCACATACGGATACCGTTGGCGACGTCGCCGTCGTTCACAATGGGGTCATCGACAACTACGACGAACTGAGAGCTGAACTCAAAGCGAAGGGCCACGAGTTCGAAAGCGACACCGACACCGAAGTGATCCCACATCTCATCGATGAGTACCGGGAGAAAACCGGCGACACCGAACTGGCAGTCCAACGCGCCGTCGACACGCTCGAGGGAAGCTACGCGATCGCTGCGATCGTCGACGGCGAGGAAGCAGTGTACGCCGCACGGAAAGGCTCGCCGCTCGTGCTCGGACTCGACGACGAGGAGTGGTTCCTCGCCAGCGACGTACCGGCGTTTCTCGACCACACCGAGGACGTGATTTACCTCGAGGATGGCGACCTCGTCGTTCTCGAGCCCGACTCCTACCGGATCACCGACCTCGAGGGACAGCCAGTCGATCGGTCGGTCGACACCGTCGACTGGGATCCCGAAGACGCGGGGAAAGGCGAGTACGACCACTACATGTTAAAAGAGATCAACACACAGCCGACGGCACTCTCGAATACGATCGAGGGTCGGATCGAAGACGGCGACGTCGACTTCGAGGACCTTTCTGCCGGCTCGTTTGCGGACGTCGACACCGTCCAGTTCGTCGCCTGTGGCACCTCCTATCACGCGGCGATGTACGGCGGACAGCTGTTGCGAGCCGCAGGGGTCCCGACTGAGGTGCTTCGTGCAAGCGAGTACGAAACGACGTCGGGACCGGTCGACGAGAACACACTCGTCGTCGCCGTCACACAGAGCGGCGAGACGGCCGACACGCTTGATGCCGTTCGAACGGCCACCAGCCGCGGTGCACGATCGCTCGCCGTGACGAACGTCGTCGGCTCGACAGCGGCACGCGAAGCCGACGATGCGATCTACATTCGTGCTGGACCGGAGGTTGGCGTCGCCGCGACGAAGACCTACTCCTCACAAGCAGTCACGCTTGCGTTGCTCACTCAACAGCTCGCAGCTGACGTGCCCGACGCAACGCCAGCTGCGGATCGAGCCGCGATGCTCGAGGCACTCGAGTCGCTCCCAGAGCACGTCGAAACCGTCCTAGAGACGTCGCAGGCCGAGGCGCTCGCCCGTGAGACCCTTGATAGCAAGTCGTACTTCTTCATCGGGAGCAGACTCGGCCACTCCGTCGCACTCGAGGGAGCGCTGAAATTCAAAGAGATCACCTACGAGCACGCGGAAGGGTTTGCTTCGGGCGAACTCAAACACGGACCACTCGCCCTCGTCACCGAGGAGACGCCAGTGATCGCAGTACTGACTGGCAGCGGCGACGAGAAGACGAAGACGAACGCGATCGAGGCCAACTCTCGCGGTGCGCCGATTATTGCCGTCGGTTCGGACGGTCATCCCCTCAGCGATGTCGCTGACGCACAGCTGTCGATTCCCGAGACCCACCCCGTCTGGGCAGGGCTGCTCGCAAACGTCCAACTCCAGTTGCTCTCCTATCACGCCGCAAATCTGCTGGAGCGACCGATCGACAAACCACGGAACCTCGCCAAGAGCGTGACGGTTGAGTGATCGAACCGGCTCGTTTGTAGTGTCGAGTTCGACGAGACGTTCCTGCCTCGAGTGAACCAGCGATCCGTTCTCGCCACGCCGTGTTCATTCGCCCAGAGATATTGCTTAAACTGTCTTTAATTTAGATATATGTCTAGTTCTAGTGCTAATTGCTATACAAATATCCACAAAGTACTTATTACGAGAGCGAACGAGATTCACTGACCGAAGATAGTCATAGAATCCATATGATCGTAGACTGGATCAAACAGTACACCGAAACAACCCGACACGCAACCGTTCACCACGAGTGTCGACGCTGCGGAAAGACCGTTACGGCCGATGACACCACCTGTCCGCTCTGTGGATCGGACGAGATCGCAACCATTCCACTGTAAGCGTCGGCTTCGAGACGAGCCACACCATCCTGTCGCGCTCGCGATGGACCTCGAGCGTCGCAGCGTCATCCGTCGCCGATTGATCAGACGGCTCATCGCACGCGACGAGGCTTCGAGCCGCGAGCGACGGCCGTCAGTTCCCGGATGCGTCTCATCCTGGCGCTGTGACGAAGACCGCGCTTCGAGTGCTACTGACTCGGTCCGTCTCAAATCGAGCCATTGCGCTACTGTGTGCACGGCGCAGTCGTTGCTATCCACGCCCTCGATGGTGGCCTCTCTTTGTATCCAGCGTCTACTGTGACTCTCGAGTCGACTCCTGGAAAGCGTGCTGGCCGAACCTGTTCGGAGAGACGGGCTACTGGACGAACAGTTATCTCACGCGACGTGAATGTTGGAAAGCGCATGTCCTCGCAACTCCGTGTAGCTCAGCACCTCCTCGCTGCGTTCGTCCTGTTGATTACCATCAGCACGTTTCTTGGACTGCCACGGCCGTATCCGTCGTGGCCGACGCTTGGGCCACTCCCGATCAACCCGGAGCTGCTCGTGCCGGGTGCGCTCGGTTTCGTTGCACTCCTCGAACCGATCCACCAAGGGCTCAACATTGGGTCGGTCACCATCGCGACCGTCGGCGCGGTGACGCTGTGGCTCGCAGCGACGAGTGTGTACACGTTGTCCGCGTCGTCCACGGGCGGTGTCTTCTGGGGTGGGTTTTTGACGCTACTCAGCGGCGCCGTGCTCGCCGGTCTAATCCTCGTTCAGCGTGTCGTCTACCGACGTCGACAGGGCGCTGCGTAGCGATTCGAGCCGTGGAAGCGGACACGAAACAGCACTGTTCACTGTTCGAGTCTCGAGTACTGCTGCCGAGAAGGAGTCGATTCTGACAGCGCCGCTCAGTCCTCTTCGAGTGTCAGCGTCACCGTTTCGTCGTCGCCGTCGATTTCGACATCCGTTTCAGCGTCGTCGTAGTCGTCCGCAACCGCGATCACTGTGTAGTCGTCGTCCTCGAGGTCGAACTCGGCCTCGCCGTCCTCGTCGGTCTCCTCCTCAGCGACCGTCGGGGAGAAGAAATTATCTTCCATGACTTCGACGGTGGCGTCTTCGATCGGGTCGCCGTCGTCGTCCTCAACGATCGCCGTCAGCGTGTGCATCCCGTCGTCATCGTCATCGGCCTCGAGTGTCAGCGTCACCGTTTCGTCGTCGCCGTCGATCTCGACGTCGGTTTCAGTTTCGTCGTATCCGTCTGCGGAGGCAGTAACCGTGTACTCGCCGTCCTCGAGGTCGAACTCGGCCTCGCCGTCCTCGTCGGTGGTTGCGTCCCCAGTGAACCCGAAGCCGTCTATCTCGAGGGCGGCATCGTCGATCGGATCGCCGTCGTCATCTTCGACGATCGCTGTCAGTGTGTGTGTGTCGTCGGTGTTATCCGAATCATCGCTGTCGCCGTCGGACTCGTCTGTCTCATCCGATTCATCATCCTCGGAACTGTCGGATTCGTCCGTCTCGTCGTCACTATCAGCCCCGTCTGGTTCGGATTCGTCCGTCTCGTCGTCACTATCAGCCCCGTCTGGTTCGGATTCGTCCGATGTTTCATCGCCGCTGTCTGTGTCGTCCGACGCATCGTCACCCCCGTTCGCGTCGTCAACGTCGTCATCCGAGTCGACGTCGCTGGCCTCGGTCTCGTCGTCGCCCGATTGGGAATCGCCCCACTCGTCGCTGACGGAGCTAAGCGCGCCACCGACGGATCCACCACTCGCAGCGAGGACGAGTCCAGCGGCTAACAACACCACGCCGCTGACAGTGAGCAGTATCTGGATACTCGTCTGAATCGATCGTGTCTCCGAACGCTGTTGTCGGACGTTGCGACGCATACTCGATCTCTGTTTTAGAACGCGAATAGTCGTCTGCGGTGTGTACTACACGGGCAGTCGTGACGCACGATTCGGTGCATTGGCAAACAGTTTCTCAGCGCTACAGTTCACTATACGGCTGCTAAAACCGTTCAGCTCACGTGAACCGTCCCGGAACGTGGATCAAAACTCCCGGTATCGGCCGCGAGCACGTCTGCAACTGGCGATGGGACGATAACCACTTTCGGACCAATCGTCACATCGTGTGCCGACTGTTCTGTGTCGTTCGAACCGACGGGCCACTGACCAGCCAAAACCGAGCCGGAACCGTCATCCAAAGCCCACTCGAGAGGGCGTTTAACAGGCTCATAGTATCAGTCGGTGGGGAGAGATGTTCAACGAAGATGAGTGACTATCGACTCGCGTTCAAACCAGCGATCGGACTGTACGGACAGCACGACCCCAGTGCTGTCCTGTTCGAAGATGGAACGCCAGTCTTTGGCATCGAAGAGGAGCGGTTGACTCGAGAGAAACACGCCACCGAGACGTTTCCGACGAACGCCATCGAAGCCTGTCTCGACTACCGCGACCTCGAGTTCGACGATCTCGAGACGATCATCCTCCCGTACGATCCCAGCCTCCGCGCTCGGATCCGCTCACACTACATCACCGACGCGCTCCGGGCACCTGGTCTGACGAGAACGCTCTCCGCACTCGAGAACACGATCGTCACCGAAGCCCAGAGTCGGCTGGCACCGACGCGCCAGATCGAGCACCGCCTTGCCGAGATCGATACACCGGTGCCACCGATCGAGTTGCGCTCTCACCACCGCTGTCACGCCGCCAGCGCGTTCCATCCGTCGGGGTTCGACGAGGCGCTCGTCGTCACGATCGACGCAAAAGGTGAGTACGACTCGACCGTCGTCTGGCGCGGCGACGAAACTGGACTGACTCGCGTGCACACGTACGAGCATCCGAACAGTCTCGGCCTCTTCTTTGCAGTTATTACGGAGTATCTCGGCTACCGGATGTTCAACGGCGAAGGAAAGGTAATGGGGCTCGCACCCTACGGCGAGGAGAACCCGTCGATCGAGCGGACGTTGCGCGAGCTGATCGACGTCGGCGCAGACTACGACGTGACCGAGGTGACCAAACGCTGGGGCACCGGCCACGGCGTCAGTCTACTTGAGGATGTCTTCGGCCGCCCGCGAAAGGCGTCGCCGGAGGCGTTCGATCAGTGGGAGAAAGACCTGGCGTATACGGCACAGAAACTGCTCGAGGAGATCGTCCTCGATATCGTCCAAGCGTATTCGGGGACGGTCGAGAGCGGAAACGTCGCCCTCGCTGGCGGGGTCGCGCTCAACTGCAAACTCAACAAACGGGTTCGTGAGGCCACCGTCGTCGATGACATCTTTGTCCAGCCTGTCGCTCACGATGCTGGACTCGCACTCGGTGCGGGCTGGATCGGACAGGACCCTGCGTCGGTCGAAACGATGTCGACGGTCTATTTCGGTCCCGAGTACGATCTCGAGGCGATCGAATCGCGGCTCCAGACAAACAAGATTGCGTACGCAGAACCAGACGATCTCGAGGGATATGTCGCCAAACGACTCGCCGACGGTGCGCTTGTCGGCTGGTTCCAGGGCCGAATGGAGATGGGGCCACGGGCGCTGGGGGCACGGAGTATTCTCGCCGACCCACGAACGGCTGCCTCGCGTGATCGCGTCAACCGATTCGTCAAACACCGTGAGGAGTGGCGCCCGTTCGCTCCCTCGATGCTCGAGGAGGCCGCCGAGGAGTATCTCGTCGATGGCCAGTCTGCGCCGTTTATGATCGATGCGTACGATGTCCGCTCCGAGAAGTTGGACGAACTCGAGGCAGTCGTCCACCCGGCAGACGGCTCGACGCGCCCACAAACCGTTCGCGAAGACCAGCACCCACGATACCATCGTCTGCTCTCGGCGTTCGAGGACATCACGGATGTTCCGGTGCTGTTGAACACGTCGTTCAACGACCACGGCGAGCCGATCGTCAACACGCCGACGGAAGCGGTCAAGGACTTTTACGGCATGGGGCTCGATCTGCTCGTTCTTGGAGACTACGTTCTCGAAAAGCCGACACAGTTGGTCGACAACCCAGACCGGGTCGGCGACGCAGGCGTCAACCCGGCCGCCGGGGAACAGGAGTCAAGCAACGACGAGACAGCAACAGGACCACGGTCTGGCGAGCAACTGGTACAGTGATCTCGAAAAACCGACCGGTTTGACTCGAGTGACCCGTTGTCGCGTTCGGGTCGGTCGACTCATCTGTCGTCGATTACGTTTGTGGCTCGAGTAAGCCCTCGGCCGACCGCTCGAGCTGAGTGTCTGTGACAACATCCCGACCGAACCGAGCAAAATCGAGCGCAGACGATCCCAGAACAGCAAAGCAGCAGATCGCGAGGCCGGTGACTGTCGGGCCGTGCTTTGTGGCTTCTAGGCCGTATCGAAACGCCCGCCGTCGGTTGTTCCGGGAGATCTCTGCCCAGCCGTATGAGACGTGGCGGCCGTATCGGAGGCGGCGTTCGATGGCCGGGTGGCGTTCGATCTCGTCACGATATTTTGACCAGATGTTGCCTGAGATATCCCCAGCCTCATCGAGATCGAGTTGGAGCCGTTCGGGTCGGTCATCGGCCATCTGCGTCGTGACGTTGTGGTCGTGAAACTGGCGAACGACTAGCGGCTCGTCGACGTACTCGAACTCGTACTCGCGGGCGACCCGAATCGTCTGGTCCCAGTCTTCGCCACGTTCGAACGCAGTGTCGTATGTGCCGACCGTCTCGAAACACTCAGCCCGGATCATGTGGCTCGAGTACGGTTTGAGATCGAACTGGGCGAGGATGTCCGGATAGATGTCACCACGCATCGACGGCGTATACGAACCGACGGTCCGGCCGTTCTGTCTGATGAGGCCACCAGTGTAGACGACGCCACAGTCCGGCTGCGCCGCCATGACGGCGAGTTGTGTTTCGACTTTCTCTGGAGCCCAGCGGTCGTCGTCGTCCAGAATACAGATATATTCGCCCCTGGCGTGTTCGATCGCCCGGTTCCGGCTGGCTGCGATTCCGAGGCGCTCGTCGTTGTAGATCGGCCGTACACGGTCGTCAGCAGCGTACTGCTCGAGGACGGCCCGTGTTTCGTCGACAGGAGGATCACAGACGACTACGACTTCGATGTCGTCGTGGGTCTGGGCGAGTGCAGTCTCGACGGCCCCGTCGATAAACGAGGGTCGATCGTAGGTCGGGATAATAACACTGACGAGCGTCATCTCCGTGACTCACCTGCTGGTCGGCTCTGATAGGCAAGACTGTGAGTACGCGCTACGAGAGACATAGCTGAACTCATCAGCAGACAGTACTTATTCATGCGCAGGATTATCACTAGTTCACGATCGCTTTGCCGTGATTGTCACGAGTTAGAGACCGGTTGCTCGAGTTGATCGTGAAGAGCCACATTCGTGCTCAGGTGACTGGATGCGGCGGAGTAGAGACCGTTTTGGACGGATTACTGTCGTGAGTCTGTGACCGTCGTGGCGCGAAGGGTGTCGCTACTTTTGGCGATCCTGCGTGAGTGTTTGACCACCGATCGCGGACGCTCCCGACGACAGTCGCTCATGAACGCAGACAGCACACACGAGAATCGACGGATGGATGCATGGCACAGCGACGAATGGCCAATGGTTTCAGTTATCGTTCCGGTCTATAATGATCCGTCAGGGCTTCGAGACACGCTCGACTCGCTGACGAGACAGACGTATCCGGACGATGCACACGAGATCCTGGTCGTCGACAACAACTCGACGGACGAAACGCCAGCAGTTGCGCGAGCGTATGCGGACAAACACGACCAGGTCACGTTTCTGGTCGAAAAAGACAGACAGAGTTCCTACGCGGCACGGAACACGGGTATCGATCATGCACACGGCGAGATATTCGCGTTCGTTGACGCCGATATGCTGGTCGAAACCGAGTGGCTCGAAGATGCGATCACGGCGTTTGCGGACGCTGATGCCGAGTACATGGGCTGTAACGTCGAAATGCTGCCCTCGAAAGACCGTGAGTCCATTGCCGAGCGGTTCAATCTGCAGACTGCCTTCCCAATTGGCCACTTCATCGAGACGCTCGAGTTCGCACCGACGTGTTGTCTTCTCGTCCATCGATCAGTTATCGACGACGTCGGCGCGTTCGATTCACGACTGATCTCAGGTGGCGATCGGGAGTTCGGCCATCGAGTGCGTGATTCCGGCCGAGAACTCCACTTCGCTCCGGAGGTGACGATGTACCATCCCACTCGTTCGACGACCGACGCGATGGTACGAAAGTCACGTCGGATCGGGCGCGGCCTCTATCAGCTGCGAACGCTCCATCCAAATCAGTACGACAGTTGGCTCCCGCTTGCGCTCAATCCGATGCCGTTTCTCCCGCCGCGACTCGAGCAGCTCCAAGCGATCGACGACTGGGAGACACTCTCCCGTCGCGAGAAGGCCGGCTTCTATCTGTTGTCGTACGCACGAAACGTCTCGAACGGCATCGGTCGGCTCGAAGAGATGGTCCGGCGGCGTCTGCTCCCACGTTGAGAAACCGTTCCGGCCCGACCGTAGTTCGCTCGTTACTTCCGTGCGATGAGTTCGATTGAGTGATCGCTCTCAGCCATCGCCCGCCGAAGGTCGCCAATGTCATCGACATCGCATTCGAGGCCGTGCCAGCGACGTTCGTCGGGGACGCCGGCCGCAGCATCGGTCCGAACCGCCGAAACGACCTCAAAGCCAGTGTCCGCAAATCGATTGATGATTTCTGTCTTCGATTCCGAAGTCAACTCGAGCGGGTGGAGTTCGACGTAGACGAGCGTTGGTCCGGAGGCCTCGAGGACGTCAGTCAGCCCCGCGAGGACGTCACGCTCGTAGCCCTCGACATCAAATCGGACGACGTTGATCGATTCTGGGGCGAGGTCACGGGTGGCGAGATATCGATTCCCCGTCGTCTGCTCGACCGAGATGGTTTCGCTGCTCTCGTCTCGCGTTTCGTCACCCGATTTTGGGTCACGAACTCGATGCTGGTTCGAGTGCGTGCTCAGTTCCATCTCGACAGTTCCGGTCTCGTCACCGAAAGCAAGCTGTTCGATGACGGCCACGTCGTCGTAGCCGTTGTGCGCGATGTTCTGTGTGAGGAGGTCGACGTTCGACGGGATCGGCTCGACTGCGTGAATTCGTGCTCGATCGCCGAGGATCTCGGCCTCGATCGCACAGAAGTAGCCGATATTCGCGCCGATCTCGAGGACGTGGAGTGGGCCGTCAACGTCCTCGGCGAGTCGCTCGAGCGCTCGTCTGAAGGCGGCAGTCGAGCAGTACTCGTGGACACCGTAGGCAAGTAGCGTTCGCGAGATGCCGGCGTCTGCCGTATCGACGACGAGTTCGTGATCGCCGATCTCGACTACTTGATAGCGACCCTCCTCGAGTCGACATTCGTAGTACGGGTTCCAGCCGGTGAGCAGTTCCGTGGCGAATCCGACGGTGGCACCGGGCCGACCTGCACGCAGTAACCGCCCGAGTTTCCGGCCCTCGAGGCGAAGATGTCGTGCGATACGCGACGTTCTGCCAGCTGTCGAGCGGAGCCGTGTCGTCGGCGTTTGGCTCTCGTTCATCGAATCGGTCGTGGCAGTGTCCAACTCAGTCGAGCGCCCATACGTGGCTGTGATGGTATGTCATACGTGTAGATAAGTCTGGAGAGCGCTTTCGGTCAGTGAGACGACGGGATTTCGGACTGGAATCCGGGCCGGAGTAACCAGGTATTAACCGAGTCACAGGCGGGCGACCAGTAGCTGATTGGCGCGGCGAAAGCGGATCTTGCTCGAGCGCGCCAGCCGCACGGATCAGTGGCGCTGGATGGCGGTTTCAGTCTGGGCCTGAGCGGCAGACTGGAACAGTCACGACGCTTTTTGGGCGGTCCCGGCCGTCGTTTAGCTGGCGATCATCATGAGCGAACCCACGACCAGCGATCCGACTGGAGAGACGCGCACCCGAGGCGAGGGTGAACCAGAAAACCAGAAATGGCTCAGTGGAATCGTCTCCGTAATCGGCCTGTTGATCGCCATCTCACCGGCGATCTACGAGAGCGCGGCGTCCATGGCATGGAACAATGTCCTAATCGGGGCAGCCATCTTCCTGCTCGCGGGGTACAACTACTACCGACTCACCAACGGCTACTCGACCAGTACCGGCGTGATGTCACTCGTCGCCCTGCTTGCGCTGTGGACCATTGCCACCCCGTTTGCCTTCGAGGGGCAGTTCGCGATGGAAGGACTCGATGTCGCAGCCCAGGGGCTTGTCTGGAGTAACGTGATTGGAGGTATTATCATGGCAGTACTCGCCGCGTACGTCGCGTACGCAGCGCGGACGGCTGTCCGGACTGGGACGACAGCCGGAACGAGCTGATCGCTCATACGGGCCGTTGTCCGTCAGTGCCGGCGCGATCGCAGGATGTTGCGGTCGCGTCGGCAACTCGAGACAGCACGCCGTATCAGCCACCATCGCCTCCGTCCGCGATGGCTTACGGTGGACCGGCAGTGGTGGGTGGCCCAGCATCGTCGGGTGCACCGACATCACTCGGCGGGCCAGCGTCCGCTGGTGGACCAACATCGCTTGGTGGTCCGTCGTCGTCAGCAAACGGTCCGTCATCCAGCCCGCTCGGTGGCTCTCCCTCGACCAACGCCGCCGGGTCGTCGCCGCCGAACGGCTCAGATCGGTGATCGGCGTCCGAAACCGGTTGCGCCCCCGCAGCCGGTTCGGTAGCACCATCGACTGTGTCCTCATCGTTCAGCCCAGCGTCAGAACCGTTGCTGGTGTTCTCGGCAGCCGTCATCCCATCACTCGAGTCGCTTTCCGGCTGCTCGGATTCGGAGTCGTCGGTCGAACTCGGCTGGTCGGGTCCCATAGCGGGGGCGAAGAGGAGTCCGAGAGCGACAAAGGTGAGCAAGACGACCACGATAGTCACGAGTACGGTCGACGGTGTCGCCTCCGGCGCATCGCGTGAACGTGCCATTCGGTGAGACAGCGGTTCGGTTCCGATCGACTTTGTTACGGTCAGCCAACAGCCACCCGCTCGAGACGGCTGTTTCGGGCAGCGTTGTGCACAAACCTCGTTGTGAACAGCCGAACAATGAAATAGCCGGCACACCCAGTACTCCCCAAGACTGCTCGCTACTATGACGAACCATTATGATCACGCGCAAGTCCAGGAGTTCTGGCAGTATGTTTGGGAGCGCGACGACGTCTATGCGCTTCCCGAGGACGCCGACGATCCAACCTACGTTCTCGGAATGTTTCCGTACACGTCCGGAACGCTCCATATGGGCCATATTCGCAACTACGCGATCACTGATGCGTACTCGCGATATCGCCGCATGCAAGGCGACGACGTCCTCCATCCTATGGGGTGGGACGCCTTCGGGCTACCCGCCGAAAACGCCGCGTTCGAGCGCAAGACCGACCCCCAATCCTGGACGGAAGCGTGTATCCGCCGGATGCGCGAGGAACTCGAGACCATGGGCTTTGGCTACGACTGGTCCCGCGAAATCACGACCTGCGAGCCGGAGTACTACCAGTGGAATCAGTGGCTGTTCAAACGCCTCTACGAGGCAGGGCTCGTCGAGTACGACTCGGCAGCGGTCAACTGGTGTCCTGACTGTGAGACCGTCCTCGCCGCAGCACAGGTCGAGGAACGCGAGGTCGAACGTGGTGAGACCTCGGAGTTAACGAGCGGCAACGCCGGGAACCGCGAGATTGAGCGCGTCTGCTGGCGGTGTGAGACACCCGTTGACCGGCGCGAACTCGACCAGTGGTTTTTCACGATTACGGACTACGCCGAAGAACTCCACGACGGCCTCGAGGACCTCGAGAA
The DNA here is from genome assembly GCF_041821125.1 of Natronorubrum sp. A-ect3. Classification (NCBI taxonomy): domain Archaea; kingdom Methanobacteriati; phylum Methanobacteriota; class Halobacteria; order Halobacteriales; family Natrialbaceae; genus Natronorubrum; species Natronorubrum sp. A-ect3. Next base: position 570,948 of record NZ_JBGUBB010000001.1, read on the forward strand.
GTGGCCCGAAGGCGTCCGCGAGATCCAGCGCAACTGGATCGGCCGTCAGGAGGGCGCACGGATCACGTTCGAGGTCGCCGACCACGGCGACGTCGACATCTTTAGCACGCGGCCAGAGACGATCCATGGGGCGACGTATCTCGCGGTCTCGCCCGGCCACGACCTCGCTCGGGCGCTCGCCGAAGCCGACGACGAGGTGGCCGACTATATCGAAGACGCCCGCGAACGCGATCCGAGCGAGGTCGGCCTGTCTGGACTCGAGACGGATGCGACGGCGATTCACCCGCTCACCGGTGAAGAACTGCCCGTCTACGTGGCTGGCTACGTCTTAGAGGACGTCGGCACCGGCGCAGTGATGGGCGTTCCCGGCCACAACGAGCGCGACCACGCGTTCGCGAGCGAACACGGCCTGCCAATCGAGGGCGTGATCGTCCCCGACGATGACACGACGCCCGACCTCGAGGAGGAGGCCTTCACCGGCGAGGGCGTCCTCGAGGCAAGCGGCGAGTACGACGGTGTGGCAAGCGAGACAGCTCGAGAACGGATCGTCGCCGACCACGACGCCCTCGCGGAAGACGTCACCTACCGGCTGCGAGACTGGCTGATCTCCCGCCAGCGCTACTGGGGGACGCCGATTCCCGTTGTCCACTGTGAGGACTGTGGCCACGTGCTCGTGCCGGATGAGGAGCTGCCGGTCGAACTCCCCGAGTTCGTTCGCACCACCGGGAACCCACTCGAGGAACACGGGTCGTTCCGCGAGACCGACTGCCCGGAGTGTGGTGGCCCGGCCCGCCGGGAGACGGATACGATGGACACGTTCGTCGACTCCTCGTGGTACTACCTGCGCTTTCTCTCGCCGGATCTCGAGGATGCTCCGTTCGACACCCAACTGGCCGACGAGTGGCTGCCGGTCGACGTCTACGTCGGTGGCGAGGAACACGCGATCCTCCATCTGCTCTACACACGATTCTTCACACGGGCGCTCGCGGATCTGGACTTGCTCGATCGACGCGAACCCATCACGGAGCTCAAGAGTCAGGGGACGGTGTTGTACGACGGCGAGAAGATGTCCAGTTCGAAAGGCAACGTCGTCGCCCCCCAGGAGTACGGCGCGGAGACGACGCGGCTGTTCGTCCTCTCGGCGGCTCACCCCGAACAGGACTTCGAGTGGACCGCAAACAACGTTCGCGGAGCCTACGATCTCCAGCAGACGCTCTACGATATGGCGTCTACGTTCGTCGAAGCGGGCGACACCCGCATCGAGACGCGAGCCCACGACGAGTACATTGCCCGCGAAATCGACCGGACGATCACCGCCGTGACCGACGAGTACGAGCGGTTCCGGTTCCACCGCGCTGCCACAGAGATTCAGGAGCTGGCACGACGACTTCGGCGCTATCGAGCCTACGATCGGCCACATGAGGAGCACTACCGACGTGGCCTGCTCACGCTCGCAGCCCTGATCTCGCCGATGGCACCCCACCTCGGCGAGGAGCTGTGGAACAAGCTCCGCGGCGAGGGACTGGTCGTCGAAGCCGACTGGCCAACGGCCGAACGCGACGTGAGCCAGTACCGACTCGAGCGCCAACTCGTCGAGTCGACGCTCGCAGACGTCCGTGATATCGTCGACGTCGCCGCGATCGACGAGCCGGAACAGATTGAGCTCGTTATCGCCCAAGACTGGAAGTACGACGTGGCACGGCTCGTCGCTGAAGCCACCGACGAAACCATTGATGATGTCGATACTGGCTCGCTCGTCGACCGCGTTCTGGCGGCCGATCTCGAGGTCGATCGTGAGGCCGTCGCGACGTTTGTCGTCGACCTGGCCGAACAGGTCGGACGGACGGAGCTCGAACAGCTCCTCGACGCCGAAGAGGAACTGGCAATCGCAGAGCAGAGCGCGTGGCTGCTCACCGACGAGTTTGGCGCCGATGTGGTCGTCCGACGGGCGACCGATGGCGACGATTCGGTTGGAAGCAGCCGGCCAGGCAAGCCAGCGATTCATATCAGCTAGCTGCCTGTCGTGTCTCGAGGTGGGCCGTGTGAGTGACAGCGAGGGGAGTGGTGTTATCGACTCACCATCGCCAGGGGATACCAACCAAACTGGTCTGTACGCTCCGATACCGGCAATCGACCGTCGTGTTCCTGTCAGAAATAAATCGGAGAAAGACAGTTTTATTTCATCGGATTTGATACAGTGGCAATATGACTGCGGGGGGCTACGATCATGTCGACAGACCGAATCAGAACGAACCGAGTCAAGCAGTCGTCGAAGCGATCGCCGAAGCAGAAGACGTTCCCACCAGACAGGTGCGGCCACCGACGTACGAATCGTTACACGCCGCTGTCGATCCAGAGGCGCTCGATCGTCTGTTTGCGCCTCGACCCGATGGCACACCGCGAGCCGGTGGGCAAGTCTCGTTTCCGTTCTGTGGCTACGACGTGACCGTCGAACAGAACGGGTCGATTACACTCGAGAAGACGATCGACTGATCGCGTGCGGTGGTGGTGTCGACACGACTGCTGGTTCAGAGACAGGGCGAGACGCGAATGTTCTGGTCGGGAACAGCAAGACAGATACGGAACCTGTCCTAACGGTCGATAATGGCAACCGCCACTGCGAGACGACGGCTTCGAGAACAGCCACTGGCGGCCACGATCGCCCTGACGATCGTCGGCTATGCGCTGGTGATTGGGACTTTCCTTCTTGACCTTCCGATCTACCCGGATCTCACGCAGGGGCAGGTCAACCTACTCACCCACGCCATCGCAATCATCAATGCGGCGACGACCGTGTTTCTGGCCGCCGGCTGGTACTGGATTCGTGCCGGCGAGGTCGAGAAACATCGCTTGTCGATGGTCACGGCGTTCGTACTGATCTTGCTGTTCCTAGTCGTCTACCTGACCCGCGTCGGTGGCGGGGGCGATAAGCTCTTTGTCGGCCCTGATCCGGTCTACTACGCCTATCTGATCATGCTAGCGATCCACATCATCCTCTCGATCGTCGCCGTCCCGGTCGTCCTCTATGCACTGATTCTGGGACTGACTCATACGCCGGCAGAGCTGCGAAACACGGCCCACGCGAAGATCGGCCGCATTGCCGCCGGCTCGTGGATCCTGAGTCTCGTCCTGGGTGTCGTCACGTACGTGATGCTCAACCACATCTACAGCTACGAGTTTGGGATCGTTATCGGGCCCCTGTTTTAGTCGCCTCGAGCCCGTCGGCTCGGTATTTTAGGCCTCGAGCCCGTTGTGACTGCTATGCACGTTCGTGGAAGTCTTTCACAGTCGTCGATCACCAGCTTTCTCGAGGAGACAACGGCCCCGGTCAGAGTCGCCTGTCGAACCCCGCAGGACAATCTCTGGATGTGTTCGCTGTGGTATCGACTCGAGGCCGACGCCACTGCGGGTGACGACTGGACGCTGCAGTGTGCCACGTCCGCCCAGGCAGACATCGTCTCGTTTCTCGAGTCAGATCCCGGCGTCGCGTTCGAGATTTCGACGAACGAGCCACCGTATACTGGCGTCAGAGGACGGGGTTCTGCCACTATCGAGCCGGACCCCGAAAAGGAGACGCTTCAGATGCTTCTCGAGCGCTACCAGGTCGGGACGGAGTCGGATCTGGCACGGAACCTGCTCCGTGAGGAGCGCGACGAGGTGACGATCACGATCGAGCCCGCGGTGGTGTACGGCTGGGACTTTTCAGATCGAATGGGAGACGCCAGAAAGCGGACGTAGCGACGCCACCGATCGATACGCCAGCAGTATTCTGAGGGAAGCCTTTAGGCGTATCTGGCGACTAACCCAAGCGAAATGGATCCGTCGTCCACCAGTACTGAAGCGACACTCCAGCGTCGCGTTCGCCAGCAGCAGGCCGTCGCTGATCTCGGCCGTCGAGCACTCGAGTGTGATGACCTCGAGGCGCTGTTTCGCGACGCAACACAGACGGTGGCCACGACGTTAGAGACGGATACGTGCGCGGTTCTCGAATTTGTATCCGGTGACAGTCAGTTCTTGCTTCGAGCAGACCATGGATGGAGCGAGGAACATGATGGGCGAACAACGATTCCCGTCGATTCGGATACACAACTCGGGTACACACTCGAGGCGACGACGCCGGTCGTCGTCGACGACCTGCGAACCGACGATCGGTTCACCAGACCGGCGCTGCTTCGCGATCTCGACGCTGTCAGTGGCCTCAGTGTCGTCATCGGACTGGACGAGGAGCCGTGGGGGGTACTCGGCGCATACACGACGAGCAAACGCGAGTTCGACGAGGGAGAGACGGCGTTCGTCGAATCCGTTGGGAACGTTCTTGCGTCGGCCATCGAGCGCGACCGTGTAAGCCGTCGCCGCGACGCGGAGGAAACGCTCAAAGACGCGATTATCGAAACAAGCCCGATCGGTATCACTATCGTCGACAGCGACGGTGAGATGCAGTTTGCCAACGACCGTGCCGAAGAGATTTTTGGCCGGAGCAGAGAGCAGATCAACGGCCTCAGATTCGACGACCCCGAGTGGGATGAGATCGGTGTTGACGGCGAGCCACGAGCGGCAGACGCATTGCCGTTTCCACGGATCATCGCCACCGAAACACCGCTGTACGATCAGGTAAGCGGCGTGAAACATCGGGACGGAGAACGCGTTTGGATCTCGGTCAACGGCGCACCACTCTACGACGATCACGGCGACCTCGATGGCGTCGTCTTCGCCATCGAAGACATTACGGCGCAGTTCCTTCGCGATCGGACACTCGAGCGCTACGAGACGATCGTTGAAACGGTCTACGACGGGATTTATGTGCTCGACGACGAGCGTCGGTTCGAACTCATCAACGATGCCTTCGCCGAGTTGACAGGGTTCTCCCGCGAGGAGTTACGCGGGAAACACGCCTCTGTCGTGTTCGGCGACGCGTTCGAATCGACCGAAGCCAACCAACTCGAGGCCGCAGACGGGACACGAAGCTCGACGTTCGAAGAAACGATCTGGACGGACACGAACGGGATGGAGAGCCTGACGGTTGAGAACCGGTTTACGACCCAGCAGACAGAGCGCGGAACGAAGCGATTCGGGATTATTCGCGACATCAGCGAACGCAAGCAACTCGAGTCGGCGCTTCGAGCCGAACGCAACCTGAAAGACCGGATCCTCGAGACGAGTCCGGTCGGGATCACGCTCATCGACGCCGACGGGATGAACGTCTTCGCGAACGACCGCGCCGAAGAACTGCTCGGCCGCTCGCTCAAGGAGCTTCGGACGTACGTTCACGACGACGAGCGGTGGAGCCTCATCGACGAAGACGGCGAGTCGCTGTCCGAATCGGAGCTGCCGTTTACGACCGTCAAAGAAACTGGTGAACCGGTGTACGACGAGGTGCTCGGCATCGACCAGCCGGACGGAACGCGAGTGTGGCTGTCGGCCCACTGTAGTCCGCTGTTCGACGCTGACGGGACGTTCGACGGCGCAGTGTACGCGCTCAGAGATCTCACCGAACAAAAACGCCTCGAGAGCGAACTCGAGCAGATGCTCAACCGGATCACCGACGCGTTCAACGCGATCGATACGGACTGGAACTTCACGTACGTCAACGAGCGCGCCTCTGAGTTGCTCAACGCCGAGGATCGTGAACTGGTCGGCAAGAACGTCTGGGAGGAGTACCCAAGTGCCGTTGGCTCGACGTTCGAACGGGAGTACCGACGAGCGATGGAGACGCAGGAGACAATCACGTTCGAGGAGTACTCGCCCGTGGCCGACGCCTGGCTCGAGGTGGCTGTCTACCCCTCGGAGACGGGGCTGTCGGTGTACTTCAGGGATATCAGTGACCGAAAAGCGCGCGAACATCGGCTCAAACAGTTCGAGCGGATCGTCGAAACCGTCAACGACGGCGTCTACGTCACGGATGGCGAGGGCACCTTCGTCTTCGTCAACGACGCGTTCGTATCGATCGCTGAACAGACACGCGAAGCGTTGGTTGGGTCCCATGGCTCGGTCTTTTTCGGCGACCGATTCGTCGACACGGATGAGACGGAGTGGCGCGAACTCGTCGACGGTGAGCGCGACTCTGTCGAGTTCGAGACGGCCGTCACCGGACCGGGTGGTGAAACGCTTACGGTTCAAAACAAGTTCGTCCCCCTCGAGATGAACGGCGAAACGGGCCGCGTCGGCGTCACTCGTGACATCACCCACCGAAAGGCGCGCGAGCGCGCCCTCAAGGAATCGAACGAACGGTTAGAACAGTTCGCTCACGCCGCGTCCCACGATCTGCAGGAACCCTTGCGGATGGTCTCGAGTTACTTACAACTCATCGAGCAACGGTACGCCGACGAACTCGACGAAGACGGACAGGAGTTCATCGAGTTCGCCGTCGACGGCGCTGAACGGATGCGAAAGATGATCGATGGGCTGCTCGAGTTCTCCCGTGTCGAGACACGGGGCGAACCGCTCGAACCGGTCGAGTTGGACGATGTCCTCGCAGACGTTCGCAGAGATCTGGCCGTTCAGATCGAAGAACACGACGCTGAAATCACTGCTGAGTCGCTGCCCTGCGTCGAGGGCGACGGCAACCAGTTGCGGCAGGTGTTCCAGAACATCCTCTCGAACGCTATCGAATACGCGGGGGACAACGCCCCGCGGATCGATGTCTCGGCCCACCGTGCTGGCAGCAAGTGGGTGATTTCGGTCAGCGACGAGGGTATCGGCATCGATCCCGACGACGCAGACCGCGTCTTCGGGTTGTTCAACCGACTACACGCTGCCAACGAACACGACGGAAGCGGCATCGGACTCGCGCTCTGTAAACGCATCATCGAGCGCCACGGCGGGCAGATCTGGGTCGACTCCGAACCTGGTGACGGGGCGACGTTCTCGTTTGCACTGCCAGTAGTAGGCGAGACAGAAGCGAACACACCGCGATAACTGCGTCGTAACACTCGAGTCGGATCGAGCGGAACGTCAGTCAGTTCGCGGGATCGACCGGGCACCGATCGCAAACAAGATTCCAGCGACGACGACGAGAATCCCGAGATTTGCCAGTACAGGGTCGACACCAGCCACATCGGCTGCGCTGGCTTCGGGGTACGTCGCTGCTCGAACACCGCGAGCGAAGTACGTCAGCGGCGAGAGGTTGACGAACGGCTCGAACCAGCCGGGGAGTTGCTCGAGGGCGATGAACGTCTCCGAGAGAAAGAGCAGGGGAAGCCCGATGGCGTTGCTGGCAGCGATCGCACCGTCCTGTGAGTCGGTGTAGCTCCCGAGAATCGCACCCATACCGCAAAAGCAGATGACGCCGATGAGGACGTAGACGATCAGGATCGGCGTGAAGACGATCTCGGCACCCGTCAGCGCGATCACCAGGCCGAGAATCAGCAGGCTCGCGAGGCCGATGATCACGGCGTTGACGGCAGTCTGAGCGAGCAGCCATTCGCCGCGGGTCAGCGGTGTCGTCGCGAGCTTCTCGAAGCGGTTCCCCTCGCGGTGGCGGGCGACCTCACTGCCCATCCGCGACAGCGGCGTAAAGAGCACGACGACGGCGAGATAGCCGGGTACGTAGTACGCTGGCTCCTCCGCGAACAGTCCACCGCCAGCCGGATCCGTTCGCACGAGCGCGCCGAAGATGACGATCAGGATCACTGGGAAAAAGAACGTAAAGAAGACCGCCGTTCGGCGTCGAACGAACGAGCGCCATCCAGCGCTGGTTTCAGCACGGACGCGACCAAGGCGGCTCATGCCGTCTCACCCGTCTGTTGGAGATCCGCCCCATCGTCCGTCTCATCTGCGCGGTCAGTCCGTTCGAGTTCCGTCCCGTCGGCTAACGCGAGATAGACGTCCTCGAGGTTGGGTTCGGACCACGTCAGCCCGGTGTACTCGAGGTCGTGACGCTCGAGATAGTCGACGACAGTGGCGATCGCCACTGGATCGATGTCACGAACGACAACGGCGCCGTCTGTGGTTTGGCCTCGACCACGTTCCGGCCGGTTAACCGGGTACTCGAGGTCGGCGAACGCGTCGGGACCCGCGGCCGTCTCGATCGTCAGCCGACTCGAGCCGCCGTGTTCGCGGACGAGTTCGGTGGGGGTTCCTCTGGCGATAAGCGAGCCATCGGCAAGGAGGCCGACGCGATCGGCCAGCCGTTCGGCTTCGGCCATATCGTGGGTCGTAAGGAGGACCGTCGTTCCGCTTGCGGCGAGGTCTTCGATCAGTCGCCACACCGTCCGTCGACCGGCGGGGTCGATCCCCGTTGTCGGTTCGTCCAGAAAGAGGACGTCTGGATCGTTGACCAGCGTCGCGCCGACACAGACTCGACGCTGTTGGCCACCCGAAAGATCCTCGTACCACGTTTCGCCCGTATCGGCGAGGCCGACGTCTGCAAGCACGTCGTCCGGATCACGCGCGTTGTCGTACAGCCCTGCATAGTACGCGATCAGCTCGTGGGCGCTGAGTCGATCCGGCGGCGAGAAGTTCTGTGGGAGCACGCCGAGTCGGCTGCGGTCGACAGCCATCGGCGAGTCGCCCATAATACGTGCCCGCCCCGAATCGGGCTCAGTCGTTCCCGTCAGCGCGCGCACGAGTGTCGTCTTCCCGGCCCCGTTCGGGCCGATCAGTGCAAAGACCTCGCCACCCTTGACGGACAGCGACGCTCCCGACAGCGCGACCGTCTCGCCGTAGGTCTTTCGTACGTCCGTCGCCTCGACTACGGCTTCCATACGGAGCGCTATCCACGCGTGGCGGGTAAGGGGTTCGATCCCGAATCCGGCCTTTTTATCTCGTCCCCGACACACCACAGCCCCCTCACGGGCGCGTTCCTGCCCTTGCAGGCTCAATCGTTACCGGTTTTGTCGTCGTAGCGAGCCGGGTATGACAACACTCGGATACGCCCTCTCGAGCGAAGAGCACGGCCCGACAGCACTCGTCGAGAACGCCCGCCACGCCGAGGAGGCGGGGTTCGAGTTCGTCTCGATCTCGGATCATTTCCATCCCTGGGTCTCGGCGCAAGGTGAGTCGCCGTTCGTCTGGTCGACGCTGGGTGGGATTGCGGCGGCAACCGACGAGATCGACGTCGGTGTCGGTGTCACCTGTCCCACGTTCCGGATCCACCCGCTCAACGTCGCCCACGCCGTTGGGACCGTCGCCGAAATGTTCGATGGACGCTTCACGTTCGGCGTCGGCACCGGCGAGAACCTGAACGAACACGTCACCGGGAAGCGGTGGCCGGAACACGACGTCCGCCTCGAGATGCTTACGGAGGCGATGGAGCTCATGCAAGCGCTCTGGACGGGCGAGACCACGAGCCACCACGGCGAGCACTTCACGGTTGAGAACGCACGCCTGTACACCGTTCCCGACGAGCAGCCGACGACGATCGCAAGCGCGTTCGGCCCGCAGACGGCGCGGTGGGCCGCCGACCACGGCGACGGGCTCTGGTGTTCCGGTCCACAAGCGGATGTCGTCGACGCCTACGAGGATGCCGGCGGTGACGGGCCCACGTACACGCAGCTGCATGTCTGCTACGCCGAAACTGAGGCGGATGCGATCGACACCGTCCACGAGTACTGGCCCAACGGCTCGCTGCCGGGTGAGCTCCCACAGGTGTTGCCAACACCAGCCCACTTCGAGCAGGCGGCCGAGCTGGTCGACCGCGAGGACATCGCCGAGGCCGGAACCGTTACCGATCCCGACCCGCAGGCCCACATCGACAGCATCGAGGAGGCAATCGACGCTGGCTACGATCACGTCTACGTCCACCAGATCGGCCCTGATCAGGCGGGACTGCTCGAGTTCTACGAGGAGTCGGTGTTGCCGTCGTTTCGGTGACTGGCCACGGCGGCGTGAGACGGGGTCAGCGTTTCCTCCAACGCGGTGTTGGACTCCATCAAGCGCTGTGGCTGGCAGATCGAGCGTCGACGGCGGCGACGAACCTGACCGAATCAGCCACGAGACCGCTTGATCGACCCGTCGTCCGATCGACGACGTTGTGACAGTCAACAGCGCCTCTCGCTGGCTACCTATAGCAACAACTGAAACTGGTTGCACACCGATCGCACAGCTGTCGTGCGATCGGGTACGCACTGACGTTCAGTGGCTACTATAGCAAACGACGGTCCCAGCATCACCGACGGATTCAAGTTCAGTTGTCCGAACGCAACTACAATGATGAACGGATTCGTCCTCGGCGGCGTCAGCTCCGGCGTCGGGAAAACGGTCGCGACGCTGTCGATTATCCAGGCACTCGAGGACGCCGGTTACGCAGTCCAGCCCGCCAAAGCAGGCCCGGATTTCATCGATCCGAGCCACCACGAGGCGATCGCCGGCCGACCCTCTCGCACGCTCGATCTGTGGCTCTGCGGTGAGGACGGGCTCCGGCGGAACTACGCCCGCGGCGAGGGCGACGCCGACGGGTCACACCCGTCTACCCGAGGGACGTCGTCCCCCGCTATCTGCGTCGTCGAGGGCGTGATGGGGCTCTACGACGGCGACGGCTCGAGTACGGCGATGGTCGCCGAAGCGCTAGATCTCCCGGTGGTGCTCGTCGTCGACGCCAAAGCAGGAATGGAAAGCGTCGCGGCGACAGCGCTTGGGTTCCAACAGTACGCCGAGACCATCGGCCGCGACATCGATGTCGCCGGCATCGTCGCCCAGCGCGCCCACGGCGGCCGCCACGAGCAGGGGATCCGCGACGCGCTGCCAGACGACCTCGAGTTTTTCGGACGGATCCCGCCAAACCCGGACCTCGAGATTCCGGACCGCCATCTCGGCCTCGAGATGGGCGCGGAGGCTGCACTCCCGCGAGAGGCGCTGCGGGAGGCCGCCGAATCGCTTGCAGCCGAGCGACTGGCCGCGGTTGCAGACGAACCGTCTGCGCCCAAGGAACCGACCAGCGCTGCCGATCCTGTCGACGCGACGGTCGCTGTCGCCGACGATGCTGCCTTCTGTTTCCGGTATCCAGCCACGCTCGAGCGGTTTCGCGAACGGGCCGAGCTGGTGACGTTCTCGCCTGTCGCGGGCGACTCCGTCCCCGACTGCGACGGCGTCTATCTGCCCGGTGGCTACCCCGAACTCTACGCCGCAGAACTCGAGTCGGCCGGCACACTCGCCGAACTCGGAACGCTGGCCAGCGAGGGACTCCCGGTACTCGGCGAGTGTGGGGGACTGATGGCCATGAGCCAGTCGTTGACGACGGCTGAGGGCGAGACGAGCGAGATGGCTGGCATCCTGCCAGCGGACGTGACGATGCACGACCGCTATCAGGCGCTCGACCACGTCGAACTCGAGGCCACCGAGGGGACGCTGACGGCCAACGCTGGCGACCGGATTCGGGGCCACGAGTTTCACTACTCGAGTGCCGACGTCGACGCCGACGCCCGCTTTGCCTTCGAGACGGTGCGCGGCGACGGGATCGACGGCGGCCACGACGGGTTGACCGAGTACAACTCGCTTGGCACCTACGTCCACGTCCACCCCGAAAGCGGGGCGTTCGATCGGTTCCTCGAGCGCCTCGAGCGGTGACGAGCGGCTTCTTTCGTGGGACCGCAGCCCGTTCTTTCGTCCCCCGACGGTCGCTGACTGCCCCCTCTCGGCCGTGACTGTGGCAGTGGTGTCGGTTCAGTTACTGGACGAGCGCTCTCTGTGGGCCTCTGAAGTGTGAACGCAACGCTGCTGGACGTTATGCTGTGCTGACCAATAGCGATTGGACTACCGCAACTACCCCTGGGCAATCGGAGTTGGGCTACAACAAACAAAATTGTTTTAGGGGCGGCCGCTGTTGCCACGGGTGATGCCACCCATCGCGCTGCCATACGACGCGAAGGCCGGACCCACGAAGCCGGAGGTTCGGGCCGTCGTCCACTCGAAACTCGCACTCGAGGACGACGACCACTTCGCGGAGGTTGGCTCCTGTACGGGAGCCATCACGATCGAAGCCGCACAGCGGGCCGCGCGGGTGACCGCACTCGAGCGGAAACCCGAACGGCTCGAGACGACCGAGCAGAATCTGGCCGCCAACGAAGACGCGACCCGGGCCGACGTCGACCTCCGGAACGTGGAAGCGCCCGCGGGGCTTCCTGACGACGCTGACGCGCTCTTTTTGGGCGGCAGTCGAAACTTCGAGGCCGTCCTCGATCACGCTGTCGACACCGAAATCGATCGCGTCGTGATGAACGTCTCGCGGCTCGAGGTTGCCGGGAAGGCGACCGAGGCTTTCCGCGAACGCGGGATTCTCGAGGAGGTCGTCCAGTTCCAGGTGAGCCACGGCTACGAACTCGCCGGCGCGACGAGTTTCAACTCGGACAACCCGGTCTACATGCTGGTCGGGAGCGCGACGCCGAGCGACGAGGACGACGACGGCAAAACGGTCGCTGCCGACGGCGGTGAGAGATCCTTGTCGGAGCAACGCTCCGACAGCGGCCGAACCGTCGCTGGCGATTCGAAGAACGGAGGGGATCAGCGATGACGCTCTACGGCGTTGGCCTTGGCCCCGGTGAAGCCGATCTCGTGACTGTTCGTGGAAAACAGGTTCTCGAGGCGTGTGACGTCGTCTACTCACCGGGTCGCCTCTCGAGAACTGTTGCCCTCGAGCACGTCGACGAGTCGAAGATCGGGGATGTGGATTTCCCGATGACGAGAGACGAGGAAAAGCTGCGGTCGGCATGGAAGGAGGCCGCCGCAGAGATCGCCCCGAACGCACGCGACGGCGACGTCGCCTTCGTCACGCTCGGTGATCCAAACGTCTATTCGACGTTCGGCCATCTGCGCCGGACGATCGATGCGTTCCATCCCGACGTTGAGTTGGAGATCGTCCCCGGTGTGAGTGCGGTCACTGCGTTCGCGACCGCAATGGGCGTCGAGATCGAAGCCGGCGCGGGACTCTCGCTTCGCGAGGCCGCAAATGGGGCCAGCCCGACAGGGCCGGATCGGATGATCCTGTTCAAAGTCACCGACGCGCCTGCGACCCACGACGGCCTCGTCGACGCTGGCTACGAGGTGACCTACGGCCGCCGACTGTTCATGGAGCAAGGCGAGACGATCATCACTGACGATCCCGAGGAGATCGACGAGCGCGACTACTATACGCTTGCCTACGCCGAGAAGGAATCCCTCGAGATCGAGCAGGCGACAGCGGCGTTCCAGCGCCAGTCTGGCACCGAAGACGAGACAGGACTGTCCTCGAGGACAGCCGAGAGCGACACCGGAAGCGACGAGAGCACTCGAGCGGAGACGACCACGGCCGGTGAGCCGGTCGGACTTGGAAGCGAACTGCACGAACTCGAGCGGTCGGAAGGGTTCGAACATGGCGACTGTGAACAACACTGGTACTGATGGGAGAGACGACACCACCCGACGAGACGACGGAGACAGTAACCGAGACGGAACCGAAACTGCGACCTGACGGTGGCGATCCCCAGGAGGCGATCGACGCACAGGGCGATCGACGCCGTGAGGGACTCGACGACCGGATCTTCGACCACAACGCCGGCGACGAACAGGACGGCATTCCGTTCGTCGGCGCTGGTCCCGGCAACCCGCGGCTGCTGACCGTTGCGGGGAAGGAACTGCTCGAGGCGGCCGACCTCGTCGTCCACGCGGGGTCGCTGGTCAACAGCGAACTGCTGGACGAGTACTGCGCCCACGCCGAACTCGTGAACTCAGTCGGCAAGGACCTCGAGGAGCTTATTCCGCTCATGAGAGACGCCTACGAGGACGGCGAGAACGTCGTCCGCCTGCACAGTGGCGACCCCGCGATTTACGGGGCCGCACTCGAGCAGATGGACGCACTCGAGCACGAGGGCGTGCCGACCTACTTCGTGCCGGGTGTCACGTCGGCCTTCGCGGCCAGCGCGACGCTACGGACCCAACTGACCCTCAACGAGGTCTCGAACCACGTCGCGTTCACTCGGCCACAGGGCAAGACGCTGACTGAGGAAGAAGACCACATCTCCGAGTTCGTGGAGATGGGCGACGTAACGACCTGTATCTACCTCGGGACACACGCCGTTCGCGATACGATGGATCGGTTGCTCGCGGACGACCACGACCCCGAGACGCCCGTTGCAGTGATCTACCACGCCTCCTGGCCTGACGAGGACGTCATCGTCGGCGACATCGGGACGATCGCGGACAAAGTCGAGGAGGCGGGCTACCGTGCGTCGGCGATGGTCGTCATCGGCGACGCCGTGACTGGTGCGGGCTACGAGCGCTCGTTCCTCTACGGTGACTGGGCGAATCGCGGTTCAAACGACGCTGACGAAGCCGAGAGTGACTAATCATGAGCACTGACGACGACAACTCGAGTACGGATACGGATTCGGGCGGCCACTGTTCGACGCCGGATTCGGACGGCGAAGTCGCCGAGGAGATTGCGATCATCTCCTTCGGGCGCAAGATGGATACCGCCGAGGAGATCAAAGCAGAGCTCGAGGATCGCTACGAGACGATCGAGATCATCGAGTACCACGGTGACGTCTTCGAGGAACACTGGGGCGAGTACGACTGCTTTATCGGCCTGATGGCCTCCGGAATTGCAATGCGCAAAACTGCGCATCTGTTAGACGACAAGTGGGACGACCCCGCGATCTGTGTCGTCGACGAGGAACTGACGTGGGCGATCCCAATCACGGGTGGCCACCACGGCGCGAACCAGGTCGCACAGGATCTGGCGACGATGGGGGCGATCCCGGCGATGACCACCGCGAGCGAGGCCGCCGGCAAACAGGGAGTCGAATCCCGCGCGAAGGCGATGGACACCCACGTCGTCAACGGTGACTCGACCGTGAAGACGAATCTCGCCGTCCTCGACGACAACCTCGGCCCCGTTGCCCGACTCGAGGGCCCCAAGGCTGTCCTCGTCGGCGACGACGTCACCGTTCTCAAGCGCAACAAAGGCGAGGGCTGCGTCATTGGCACTGGAAGCGTCTCCGGAGCCGATACGGAGTCGTTCATCGCCGCCTGGGAACGCGCGCTCGAGCAGACCGACTACGACTTCGACGACGTCGAGTTCGTCGCGACGGCGACTCGAAAGGAAGACGAACCGGGGCTGCTCGAGGCGGCCCAGGAACTCGATCTCGGCGTCGTTGCGTTTGACAAGGAAACCCTGCTTGAACACGAGGGACCGACACCGTCGAAATCGAAGGAGCTGATCGGCTGGCCCGGCGTCTCGGAGGCCAGTGCGATCGCCGGCGGGGCCGAACAGGAACTGGTCCTCGAGAAGATCGGTTACGAAAACGAGGTTACGGTGGCGATCGGGCGATGAGTTCCGAGAGCGACACCTCGGATTCGGTGGCCAACGGCACTCCTGACGACCACGGCACCCTCTACGTCGTCGGCATCGGACCCGGGCTGCCAGATCACATGACTGCAAAGGCAAAGCGAGTCATCGAGTCCTCGGAGGTCGTCATCGCCTCGAGTCTCTATCAGGAGTTCCTGCGCGACGACGGCACGCTGCCCTCGAAAGAGGCCGTCGACGACGACGGCTTCGCGACACGCGACGATGGGTTCGAACAGGAGATCGTCCGCTCGACGATGGGTCGACAGATCGAACTCGCTCGCGCGGCGTTCGACTACGTCCGCGAGGGCAAAGACGTCGCCCACGTCTCGGGCGGCGATCCGTCGGTCTACGGCAAATCGGATCTCATCTTCAAGATGGCCGAAGAGGAGGGCGCGACGGACGTGCCGATCGAAATCGTTCCCGGCCTCACGGCAGCACTCGGCGGCGCGGCGAACGTCGGCGCGCCGTTGTGTAACGACTTCTGTACGATCTCGCTGTCTGATAAGTGGCGCGGCTGGGACGAGATCGAAGAGAAACTGCGCGCAGCGGCAATTTCGGACTTCGTGATCGTCCTCTACAACTGCTGGCGAAACTACGAGAAGGCCGTCGAGATCGTCCGCGAGGAGCGGACCGACGACGCCTACGTGGCCATCGTCAACGACGCTGGCCGTGAGGATGCCGGCCGAAACGGCGAGAGCCAGTTCATCACCAGCCTCGGCGAGGCAGCCGACCACGACGACAAGGTCTCGGGGATGGGCACCTCGCTGATCATCGGCAACCACGAGACCGACACCTGGCGCAACGACGACCGAACATATCTCGTCACCCCGCGCGGCGGGCGTGACGTCGACGATTTCTGACTACCAATCACCACGACACCAATGAGTACGGACACTAACACGGACGCTGACGACGAATCGACATCGAACTGTGGCGCTTCGACGACCGACACGGAAACAGAATCCTCGAGTGGCTCCAAATGCGGTGGCTCATCGAGCGAGACCACCGATGACTCGAGTTCGAAATGCGGGGCCTCGAGTTCCAGCTCCTCGTCCTCGAGTAGCTCCAAATGCGGGGCCTCGAGTTCCGACGACGAGTCGAACGAGCAGGAAGTCGGCGCGACGATCGAGGACTTCGACGCCGAGCCCGGCCAGCTGATCGCCGTCGGCCTCGGCCCTGGCCATCCGGAGGGGATGACCAAACGAGCCAAGGACGCCCTGCACGAGGCCGACCACATCGTCGGCTACACCACCTACATCGAACTCATTCCGGACGAGATCACCGAGCAAGCCGACGACATCTACGACACGCCGATGTGTGGCGAAGTCTCGCGGACCGAGGAGTCGATCGACCGCGCGCTCGCGGGCAACGACGTGGCGATCGTCGGCAGCGGCGACCCTAACGTCTATGCGCTCGCAGGGCTGGCCCTCGAGATCTTGGAGTCCAAGGGCGCGACGGCGTCGATGGTCGACTTCGAGGTCGTGCCCGGCGTGCCGGCGGCCCAGTCCTGTGGGGCTCGGCTGGGTGCTCCCCTCGTGAACGACACCGTCTCGGTCTCGCTGTCGGACCACCTGGTTCCGATGCCCGAAATCGAGTCCCGACTGCACTCGGTCGCGAGCGAAAACTTCACGATCACGATCTACAACCCCTGGAGCCGCAAACGCCGGGAGAACTTCGAGAAGTGCTGTGAGATCCTGCTGACTCACCGTGACGAAGACACGCCAGTCGGCATCGTCCACGGCGCTGGCCGCGAGGACGAGCAGGTGATGATCACCGAACTCAGCGAACTCGAGGAGTTGGGTGAGAGTGAGATTATCGACATGACGACGACGATCGTTGTCGGCACCGAGGACACCTACGTCTGGGACGACCGGATGGTCACGCCGCGTGGCTACGAGACGAAGTACGACTACTGACCATGCCACGCTACGAAGTCACCATCGAAAAGGACGCCTGCGACGGGATCTTCGCCTGCCTGACCCGCGACCCGCGATTTATCGAGGGTACGGACGGTCTCGCGACGATCGACCCGACCGCGGATCCGGTCTACGACTGCGAGGGCGAGGTCACCGACACCGATGAACGGGTCGTCGCGACGTTCGACGACGACCGCATTGAGGAGGCTCGGCAGGCCGCGGCAGCCTGCCCGACGGACGCGATTATCGTTGAGGAGGTGGGCGAATGAGCGACAGCGAGTTGTCGACCGACGGCGATCTCGAGATCGCGGTCCCATCGGACCCGCTCGCCGGCCACCCCGCGACCGCGTACTTCTGGGGGCATGTCGCCGGCAGTGGGCGCGTGGTTCGGAGCGAAGCGAGAACCACGGACAGCGAACGGCAACGCCGTGAGCATCTCGAGGTCGTCACCACCGACGAGCACGCAGCGCAGGTGCTCGCCGCGATTGCAGGTGGCGACATCGACCACGAGACGAGCAGCCGCGAGTACGCCCACGACACGTCGATCACGCGTACCGAAGACGAGTACACGCTCTCGATCGGCACGGACGAGGATAGCGAGGAGCTGTTAGGTCGCACCACCGCACTCTCGCTGCCCGTCGACGGCCGCGGAAACTACCGCTTTGGGGCGTTCTCGAGTCACGATCGCGAACTCCTTCGCGGCCTGCTCGAGGGCTGTGGCACGATCTGTTTCAAGTCCTCGAGTAGCACCGTCGGGATCTCGTTCGTCCACGACGACCGCGCGCTGCTCGAGGCGACACAGGAACTGCTCGCCGACTGTCCGATCGACACACTCGTCGGCGAGCTTTCGGAGACGTCCTCGGGCGGCTACTGGTTCGGCGTCGACGACGATGCCGTCCCCGAGTTTGGAACGTGGCTCTACGAAGGCTGCGAGGCAACTGGCCTGTTCGCGCCGAGCCGGCGTCGAAAACTCGAGCGGAGCATCGAGCAGGCAGACGGCTACGGCGAGTAACCAGGGCCGTTCGAACAGCGTTCAGTATCCAACCATACCACCAACTGATGAGCAAACCCGACGATTCCAGATCCACGTCCGCATTCGACGACGAGGCCGTCCTCCTGGTGGGGCATGGCTCCCGTCGAGCAAAGTCGAACGAACAGGTTCGAGAGCTCGCTGCCGGCCTCGAGTCACGACTGGGGATTCCGGTCGATGCAGCGTTTCTCGAGCTGGCAGAGCCGGCGATCGATGACGCAATCGCGGAACTCGCAGCCGTCACGTCACAGGTAACTGTCGTCCACTGCTCGCTGTTCGCTGCGAGTCACGTCAAAAACGACGTGCCGCTGGCGATCGAACAGGCCCGGGCGACCCATGACGTCGAACTCAACAACGGCGCGCATCTGGGCATCCATCCGGCGATTCTGGATCTACTCGATGAGCGAGCCGCGTCGGTCGAAGCAGAACTAGGCGTCGACCGCACCGACGACGACGTTGCCGTCGTCGTCTGTGGGCGTGGCTCGAGCGATCCGGATGCAAACGGCGACGTCCACAAGCTGGCCCGACTGCTGTATGAAGGCCGCGCGTTCGACCGCGTCGAAGCGTCGTTTATCGGCGTCACTGAGCCGACGCTCGAGGATACCTTACATGGCCTCTCGAAACACCGCCCCGACGCGGTCGTCGTCCTGCCGTACATGCTCGGCGACGGCGTCCTCACCCAGCGAGTCCGGGACTGGACGGCCGAGTTCGACGACGACTACCCCTACGTCGACGCACTTGCGGGCGACCCACTTGGCACGGACTCGCGACTGCTCGACGTCTTTGCCGACCGTTGGCAGGAGGCTCGCACCGATAGTGTCGAGATGTCCTGTGACACGTGCAAGTACAAAGTCGACCTCGAGGGGTACGAGGAAGACGTCGGCGGCGCGCGGGCCATGCTCCGGGCGCTGGCTCATCAGGACGCCCACGCGGATCGAGATGACGTCGACGATGAACCACACACCCACGATGCGCCGGAAAAGCACGTCATGGTCTGTACGAACCGGACCTGTGCCGACATGGGTTCGCCCGCGGTGCTCGAGCGCCTTCGCCAGGAAGCTCGCGACTCAGAGCACTGCGATGCCCGCATTACGCGGTCGTCCTGTCTCGGTCGCTGTGGCGACGGACCGATGGTTGCCGTCTACCCTGACGGGATCTGGTACGGCGACGTCGCAGCCGAAGATGCCGAACGACTCGTTGCGGATCACCTGGATCGGGACCGCATCGTAAGCGACCTCGTCGACCAGACGCTGTAGCAGACGCATAGACACACGACCAACCTACGACCACGAAATTACAAAACTATATATGAGCTGTCACGAAATCGAAGCGGTACGACTCGGATTGATGAACGTCCTCGGCGTCGGGGACCAGAGCGCCCGCGAGCACGCGGAGAAAGAACTCGAGGGCCATCTCGAGGGCCCCATCGAAGGCCTCGTTGAGGCCGACACCCTTGCAGAGATCCAGCGCCACCTCGATGCGGCGCTGGTCGACTTGGAGGAGGAAGTCGCAGCCATGGATAGCGAGGACCCCGAGTACGATTACACCCGGGGTCGACTGCTCGAGGTCCGCAACGCAGAGCGTGCGGTCGAGCGGCTGAGTGTTCAGGGCGAGAGCATCGTCGACGGGATGGGTGAGGCCCACGACACCCTCCACGAGACGTTCCCGGTCGAGGAGTGAGCATGGCTGGAACCGCTGGCTCCGAACCAGAGCACGAGCAATCGCTCCACCGACGACCGCTTGGCGAGCTCGAACCGGCTCGCAGCCGGCACATGTGGACTCGCTCTGCGGTCGCCACGACTGACGATCTCGTCGTCACCGGCGAGTGGGACGGAACCGTAACCGCCCGCGAGGCGGACTCCCTCGAGCTCCGCTGGACCGTTACCCATCCGGATCACGCCGTCGGGATTACGACGCTTTCGGACGATGAGACGGCCGCCAGCGCTGGTGCCGTCGTCGTCGCGGGTCGCGGCGAAGCGGGAGCGATCGCGGTCTACGACGCCGAGACGGGCGAGCAACGCTGGCAGTACGATACTGCCGCGGACATCGGCACTGCGGTCAAAGACAGCGTCTTCTACCTGCCCTACGTCGTCTCGCTCGAGATGGACGGGGACCGACTGTACGCGGCCGCAAGGCGCTACGAGCGCGACGGCGAGCGTCGACAGTGGCACAGCACCGTCTACGCGTTCGATCCCGACGGCTCGGTTCGCTGGACGTACGAGACCGACGCCTCACCGATCGCGATCGATCTCGACGCCGACGGCGACCGCTTAGCCGTCGGCTACAATCGCTGCATGGGCGACCACGACAACGGGCTCGTCGTTCTCGAGGCGAACACAGGCGATCTCGAGTGGACCTGGGATCCCGGCACTGACGGCGATCGACGCGTCGGCGACGTTTCGTTCGACGGCGACGTGATCGCGGTCTCGAGTCACGGCGACAAACGGGGCTACCTGCTCGGTTCTGGCGGGGCCGAGCGCTGGGTCGTCGATCTGGCGACCGAAACAGAGGCCGACGGCGAGACGCTGTATGCGTACCCGAACCACGTCTACGCGAACGACGGCCGAGTCACGTTCGTCACTGGGAACACCTACGCCCTCGAGCGCCGCGAGACCGAGGGTCGTCATCCGAACGAGCATCGGATCGCGACGTTCGATGCCGACGGTGGCCTCCTGTGGGATGCGCAGGTTCGCGGGTTCGTCCACGGACTCGCCACCGATGGTGACACGCTCGTCACACCGTGTGCCCAGAACTTCCGTGTTCGCGACCCCGAGACCCACGCCGTTCGCTGGTTCGACCTTGAGTCCGGCCCGCACGGAACCGAGCGTCTCGAGGGCGTCGCGACCGCTGCAGCCGTCGACGGGGGGACCATCGCGGCGATCGAAGAGCCTGTCGAGTATCACGACGAGGGCGACCGGCGCGGCGAGTACGCGCTTCGCGTCGGGTCGCTCGAGTAAGGCAGTCACATGGTTGAGTATAGTAGCCACTGACCGTCAGTGCGCACCCGATCGCACAGCGGTCGTGCGATCGGTGTGCAACCAGTTTCAGTTGTTACTATAGGTTTTCGATAATTCTTGTTGCCACGGTATCTCGCCGAGAGCGTGTTCGGGCTACAGAGCGGTGTCCGTGTTGCCGTCGCACACGCAAGGCAAATCCCCACAACGCCGACTCTCGTTTGGTTTTCGTAGAATGACACCGAGCCAAGAACAAGATGGATCTGAAGACTGTTCGGATCCCGTGGTGGTCCGTGCCTGCACGAAGAACCGCCACGTCGACACGCAGGCGAGATCGCCGGACAAGAAGGTGATGACCGACGGCGGGCAGGCCGAGATGACAGCAGAAGACGAGAGCGAGGAGGGCGATGACGGTGAATCGACGTCTGAAGCGGAGACAGCCGAGGCGGAGCCGGATACCCACGAGGAGGCGGCCGAGGAAGAAGCAGCCGAAGAGGAAGCGGCTGAGGAAGAAGCAGCTGAGGAAGATGCAGCCGAAGAGGAAGCGGCTGAGAAGGAAGCGGCCGAGGAGGAAGCGGCCGAGGAAGAAGCGGCCGAAGAGGAAGCGGCCGAAGAGGAAGCGGCTGAGGAAGAAGCAGCCGAGGAGGAAGCGGCCGAGGAAGAAGCAGCCGAGGAGGAAGCGGCCGAGGAAGAAGCAGCCGAGGAGGAAGCGGCCGAGGAAGAAGCGGCCGAAGAGGAAGCAGCCGAGGAGGAAGACGAGTACCACGTCGAAGACGCCGAGGATGTCTACCAAGACGACGACACGTCCGGCGTCCTCCATCTCGATCTCGATGGGCTGTTTCTCGATCTGCTCGGCCTCGAGGTGAACCTGAACCCGGTGACGCTCGACGTCTCGGCTCGTCCGGGTGAGAACAACCTGCTCGGGAACCTGTTGTCTGCAGTGACGGGCCTTCTCGATGGCGCTGGCGGACTCTCGGACGCAGTGTCGTCACTCATAGACAAGCCGAAGGAACTGCTCAGCAGCCTGCTGGAGAAACCGAAAGCGCTCCTCAGCGGACTGGCGAGCAAGCCAAAGGAACTGCTCAGCAGACTCTTCGGTCTTGGCGGTGACGAATCGGAAACCGCTGCCGAGGAACCGGACGCTGAGACCGAATCGAAAGAAGAGACGGCCGACGAGTCCAGTGGTCGGATCGCTGCTGCTTGGAGCTGGCTGAAAGAGCAGGTACTCGGGCTCATCCCAGGCTTCCCGCTCGAAGACCTCGTGGCGACGGTCGTCAGCCAGGTAATCGAGCAACTGATCGAGCAACTCGAGCCGGATCGCGAGCAAGTCGAGTCAGACGCCCAGTCTGACGCAGCGTCACAGGCGGAGGCGTAATTATGAGTGAGCAATCGGAATCAGTGACCCAGCGGATCGACTACGGAAAGATCGCCGAGAACGTTGATGTCGATGAGCTCGTCGAGGGAACCCAGTGGGAAGACGAAATCAACGAAGAGAAGCCGCTCGGAGAAGCACTCGGCGGCCAGGTCGGCGCACTCGTCGGACGGAAGGTCGGCGAATCCGTCGGCCGGACGATCGGTGAGCTGGTCGTCGAGGAACTGCTCGGTCCCGACGAGGACGAAACAGCAGCGGAAGCCGAAGACGAGGATGAAACGGCAGCGGAAGCTGAAGACGAGGATGAAACGGCAGCGGAAGCTGAAGACGAGGACGAAACGGCAGCGGAAGCTGAAGACACCAGCGACGACGCAGAAGGTGAGGGGGAAAGCGACACAACTGCGGACGCTGACGACGCTGAGACCGCAGACGAAGACGAAACGACTGACGAGGAGGGATAATCATGTCATTGTATCAACTGTACGCCGACTGTTCGGACGTTCCGCCTCGAGGTGAGTTCGATGAGTGACGCCGGGTTGAAACAGCTGGTTGCCCAGGAGGTGAGCAATCAGGTCGCGGTAACCGATCTGCTCGGCGATGGCTCCATCGAAGACGGTATCGATGGTGGCGAGATCGGTGCCGCGGTCGGTCGCGAGTTCGGCGCTCGAGCGGGACGGGAACTGGGGTCATCGATCGGCCGCGCGATCCACGAGACGATCGCCGAGGGGATCGAAGCCGAAAAAGACCGCCAAGAGCTGCAGTCGGAGCTCACGACGGCGATCCGTGACGCCCTCCGCGAGACGGTCGACGAAAACGGCGCCAAGGAATCGGTCCAATCGCTGGCACAGGGCGCGACCGAAGGGAGTAGTCTCGAGGGACTCCTCGAGAGCGACGGAGAGGAATCTGCGGACGAGGCGGATGGAACCGACGCAGAGAGCGACGAAGCCGACGAAGAAAGCGAGGAGTCCGGTGCTCGAGCGGCGGTCGAGTCGGCCGCCAAGGACGTAAGCGAGGCCAGCGGACTCGACGATGTCCTCACGGACGATGCGGACGAATCTGGGGACGACGAGATGACGGAGGACGACGAAGCCGAGACGGAAGGCGACGGCGAACTGGACGCCGAGGAGGATGCGGCGGATGAAAGCGACGGCGAACCGGACGCTGAGGAGGATGCGGCGGATGAAGGCGACGGCGAATCGGATGCCGAGGAGGATGCGGCGGATGAAAGCGACGGCGAACCGGACGCTGAGGAGGACACGGCGGATGAAAGCGACGGCGAACCGGACGCTGAGGAGGATGCGGCGGATGAAGGCGACGGCGAACCGGACGCCGAGGGTGATGGCGAAGACGACTCCGAAACGTCGGCCGAGGATCTCGAAGGGCTCCGGAAAGACACGCTCACGGACTTTTTGGGGGTGATGTCCTACGACGATCTGCAATCGGTCGCAAAGGACGTCGGTGTGAAGGCAAACCTCAGCCGCGAGGAGATGACCGACGAAATCGTCGCGGCGGTGACGGACGACGAGTCGGACGCCGAATCGGCGGACGAGGCGGACGCGGAAGCCGAGTAATCGATCGAGGTCGCCGCCTCGAGTGCGGGTTCAGAACCGAGACACGACAGATGAGCCAAGAACTACGCGAACACGTGAACGAGGTACTGCGCGAGGCCGATGCGTCCAGCGGCTCGCTCGTCGAGACGAGCGACTCGGATGAGGACGACGACGAAGCGGCCCAGACGGACCTGCTCGAGACCGCGGCGAAGGCGAACGACCTGCTCGAGTCCGCCAGTCCGGACGACCTGCTCGAGGCAGTCGGCCTAGACACGCTCCCGGACGGGACCGAACCGGATTCGGTTCCCGAGGCGATCACGCAGGGAGACCCGGAGCACGTCGAGGAGTTACAGCGACTGGTAGCACTCTCGAAACTCGCCGACCGGGGCGATGACGAGACGCTCGAGGGAGCCGTCGGCGAGTTACGGGAATCGATCGGCGACGAGGCGGAAGGCGACGACTCCGAATCGGAGACCGACGCTAAAGCGGACACAACTGACGAGTCCG
The DNA here is from genome assembly GCF_041821125.1 of Natronorubrum sp. A-ect3. Lineage (NCBI taxonomy): Archaea > Methanobacteriati > Methanobacteriota > Halobacteria > Halobacteriales > Natrialbaceae > Natronorubrum > Natronorubrum sp. A-ect3. Next base: position 595,533 of record NZ_JBGUBB010000001.1, read on the forward strand.
AAAGCGATGACAATAGCGCTCGAGAGACGATCGAGTCGGCCGCTGAGACCGTGAGCGAGGCCAGTGGCCTCGACGATGTCCTCGAGAGTGACGGTGACGACGCGTCGGCCAGCGGCGAATCCGATGCTGGCAGAGCAGAGACATCCAGTGAGCTCGGCGAGCAGCTTCGATCGGCAATGGAGTCCTCGTTCGACGGGATCGGTGACGACCTCGAGAACCTCCGGGACCGACTCGAGGAGGCGAGCGCCGACGCCGTCGACGGGGAAGCGGAGAGTGACAGCGAGGACGAAGCGAGCGATGACGAAGCTGACGCGGACGAAGACGACGGATTGCTCGATATCGACCTCGAATCAAACCAGGACCGCGGCACGTCCGGTGGCAGCGGAACCCGCTACTCGACAATGGCCCCGCCGCCGTCGGAGCGAGCCGATATGAAAGGGACCGCGCGTCACTCGACGATGCCCGACAAGAGCTGATCAGCCACTCGAGTCGGTCGTCGCTCCCCGGGCGGGTGCCAGACAAGAGACCGCTGTCGACACCGAGCAGGCAAAGGACCTGTTCCGGACGATCAGCGCCGTTGGCGACTACTCGTCGTTCCAGTCGTCGAGAAACAGTCGAACTCCCATCACTGGAATGAACAAGAAAAACGCCAACAGCATCATGCCGAGGAAAATCGTACTGATAAATTGCGTGGAGAGCGTTGGTGTGACGATCAGTGACGCCAGAAGAACGCCACCAACGATCGAAACGATCATCAGGATAAGGAGATCCGTGCGCCTGACCGGGACTTCCTCAGTCATACGTGAACGTACGAATCCAATCATATAGTGCTACAAGGTTTCGATTCGGGGGGTCGGGTCCGGTAACAAGGACAGGACTTACTGGGAGTATCCTGTATGAAGACGCATGTACGAGTCGATTCTGGTCGCGATTGATGGGAGCGACGCGGCACGCGAGGCCATCGCCCACGCAGTCGAACTCGCCCGACAGTTCGACGCAAGGCTGTACGGGATCGCCGTCCTCGAGAGTCGAACCGAGTACGACAACGCGATCGTCGACCCCGAAGAGGTCCGGCGACGACAGCGCGAGCAGGCCACCAGCGTGCTCGAGACGCTCGAAGAAACTGCGACTGAGGCCGGCGTGACGGTCAAAACGGAGGTCCGGACGGGTGTCCCATACGAAGAGATTCTCGCATACGCGAATGAACAAGATATAGATGCGATCGTGATGGGTGCCCGCGGCCGCTCGTCGTTCCGGCGCGCACTTCTCGGGAGCACCGCAGATCGTGTCGTCAGATCCACGACTCGCCCAGTCATGTTGATTGACGAACCGGCCTGATATGGTCTGCTGCCGTCAATTACCGCCGCTCACCAGAGACGGAGTCGGTGATCGGCTCTACATCGGTACAGCAGACCGTATGAAACGACGCCGTTCTGGGTTGTCGAAGACCGAACATTTACTTCCACTGTCGTATGAGATACAGGTATGACGCTACTCGTCCCGTTCGATGGTTCGAAGTTGGCACAAAACGCTCTCAAGAAGGCCTCCACGTTCGGTGACCTGCTCGATGAGGAAGTCGTCGTACTGACGGTCATTCCCGACGACGACGAGTACGCGCGAGAGCGAGGCTGGATTACGGCGGGCGAACCGTTCGATCTCGAGGCGATCGAAGCGGGAATGAAAACGCGAGCCGGAGAGGTTGCCCCGGAGGCGACGGTCCGGACTGAGCGTGTCAGCTCCGACGAACCGACGTCGACGTCCACAACGGATGTCGTCCGCGAAATTCGGCGAGTCGCAGGCGAGGTCGAAGCGTCGGTCGTCTTCATCGGTTCGGAGAACGCTGGCTCCGTGATCGCACCGCAGTCGAGTGTTGGAAGCCCGGTCGCAAACGACCAGCGCTACGACGTGTACGTCGTTCGCGAGCCCGGTGACTCGGTCGATCCCGAAGACATCGCTGATATCGACTCGACGATCGAGTAAGCGAGACTGTCGTGCTCGACGCCCAATGACGAACGCGGATACGAGATCCACGTCCCGTACGGGCACTGCTGACAGGAGCGCCATCTGATGGCGCCGTTTCTGACGCTTCCAGTCACCGATCCGATTCTCATCTTCGGACTGGCGATGATCGTCTTTCTGATCGCCCCGCTCGTCCTGGACCGATACCGACTGCCGGGGATCATCGGCGTTATCCTCATTGGGGCAGTCATCGGCCCGAACGGGCTCGGCGTGCTCGAGCGCGACGAGACGATCATCTTGCTCGGTGAGGTCGGCATCGTCTATCTGATGTTCGTTGCGGGTCTCGAAATTAACCTCTCCCAGTTCATCGAGTACAAATATCGGAGCCTCGTCTTTGGACTGCTCTCGTTTGTCATCCCACAGGTGGTCGGAACGGTCGTGGGCTACTACGTGCTTGGGCTCTCTGTTGGGACCGCAGCCCTGTTTGCAGCCATCTTCGCGTCCCATACACTGCTTGCGTATCCGGTGGTCAGCCAGCTCGGGATCGCGAAAACCGAAAGCATCACGGCGACGATCGGCGGCACGATCATCACCGACACGCTCGCGCTGCTCGTGCTTGCCATCGTCATTGCCGGCGCGGAAGGCGACCTCGGGGCCAGTTTCTGGCTCGAGTTGACGGTCGGACTCACACTCTTTTTCGTTGGTGTCTGGCTGCTCGTCCCCCGGATCGGACGGTGGTTCTTTCGGACGGTCGACCAGGAGAGTTATGTCGAATTCCTGTTCGTGATGGCCGTGTTGTTCGTCTGTGCCTCGCTCGCGGAACTCGCCGGCGTCGAACACATCGTTGGGGCGTTCCTCGCCGGCCTAGTCCTCAACCGGCTCATCCCAGAAAGCGGCCCGCTTATGAACCGAATTGAGTTCGTCGGAACCGCCCTGTTTATCCCCTTTTTCTTGCTGTCGGTCGGCATGCTCGTCGATGTTCGCATCCTGACTGCGGGACTCGAGACGCTGTCGATCACCGCCGCGCTCATCGGGCTCGTCCTCACGACGAAGTACGCCGCAGCCTGGCTGACGGCGTGGCGCTATGGGTACTCTATGGCGGAGACGATGGTCATGTTCGGACTGTCAGTCGGCCAGGCTGCAGCGGCGCTTGCGATCGTTCTCATTGGGTTCGACGCAGGACTGTTCGGCGAGGCAATGCTCAACGCCGTCGTCTTGATGATCCTCGCCGTCAGCGTCATCAGTCCCGCCGTCGTCGATCGCTACGGGCGAGCGATCGTCCGCATCTCAGCGCACACCGAGTACGATCCACGAACCGCACCACAGCGAGTCATGGTCCCGTTTTCACGTGACTCTCAGTACCGTGATCGACTCCTCGATCTCGCGATGATCGTTCGGAAAGCAGCGGACGAACAGCCGCTGTACACGGTCAGCATCGCACAGCCGGGCGCTCGAGCCGAGGCCGAAGTCGCTGCAATCGAATACTCACTCGAGGAGACAGCAGCGTACACTGCCGGCGCTGAAGTGCCCGTCGAGCGCCACACTCGCGTCGAGAGCAACGTCGCGTCGGGTATCGTCAGGGCTGCCCTCGAGAACCGAATCACGACGCTGGTCATCGGCTGGGACGGCACGCCGCGCCACCAGCGTCTCTTCGGCGACGTAATCGATCGGATTCTGACACAGTCGGAACAGCTCGTGTTGGTTTCACACGTCCGGCAACCGCTGAACACGACGAGTGAGATCGTCGTTATCCTCCCGCGTGGGATCGATCACAACGACGGGTTCTACGAGGCTGTCCACACGGTCGAGCATCTTGCAGAACAGATCGGTGCGCCGATCCGGGCAATCGTTGTCGATGGGAACCCCGAGCAGTTCGAGCGACTGTTCGGACTGGTCGAACCGGACGTTCCCGCGACCTTCGAACGGGTCGATAACTGGGATGACGTCTCGACTCGGCTTCGCAAAGACGTCGACGAGACGGCGCTCGTCGTCCCGATGAGTGCCCGTCGCGGAACGATGGGCTGGCAGTCGGCGCTTCGAACGCTTCCAACGGAGATTGCGACAGCGACGGATGGGAACGTTATCATCATCTACCCGGCTGTCGGCGACCGCAGCGACGACCGACAGTTCCTCCAGTTTCGGTAGCGTTCCCAGCCTGCTGGTGCGTCGAACCACGGCGTCGGTGTGACGACACGGTCGACACCGGCAGTTCCAGTGTGAGCGTCGTTCGGAACTGTCATCCGGACACCGTTCGGAGGAACGTTTATTCCGCTGACTACCTTCGGTTCGAACGATCATGGCCGATCGGAACGGGTGGGGACGCGACCGTCCCGTCCTCACCGGATCGCCCCGAAGCCCGCCGCCGTCGTTCGTCGAGCAGGCGAACGTCACGGATCCGGGGATCTATGACGAGTTCGAGGAGAACTGGCCCGAGTGCTGGGAGCAGGCAGCTGACCTGCTGTCGTGGGACCAGTCGTATGAAACCGTCCTTCGTGACGAAGAGGCCCCGTTTTACCAGTGGTTTCCGGGCGGGAAACTGAACGCCGCCGCGAACTGTGTCGACCGCCACCTCGAGTCCGGACGCAAGACCCACACTGCGATCCGCTGGGAGGGCAAACACGGCGAGCGCAAGACCTACACCTACCAGGATCTCTACGTCGCAGTCAACGAGTTCGCCGCGGCCCTACGCGATCTCGGTGTCGAAGAAGACGATGTCGTGACGATCTATCTGCCGATGATTCCGGAGTTACCGATCGCGATGCTGTCGTGTGCCCGGATCGGCGCCCCACACAGTGTTGTTTTCGCCGGGTTGTCGGCCGATGCGCTAGCCACGCGGATGGACGCCGCCGACAGCGAGTATCTGGTCACCTGCGATGGCTACTACCGCCGAGGGGATGCGTTCAACCAGAAGAGCAAGGCGGACAACGCCCAGCTCAAACTCGAGCAAGACGTCCGGACGGTCGTCGTTGATCGACTCGGCGATGACCTCCCACACGTCCTGGGGGACGACGAGTACGATTATCACGACCTTCGAGAGACATTTACGGGCGAAACGATCAAACCGGTCCCCAGAGACGCCGAGGATATGCTGTTTCTGATGTACACGTCGGGAACGACCGGCGAGCCGAAAGGCGTCGTCCACACGACAGGTGGGTATCTGGCCCACGCGGCTTGGACGAGCCATGCTGTCCTCGATGTCAAACCCGAAGACACCTACTGGTGTGCGGCTGACATCGGCTGGATTACGGGCCACTCATACATCGTTTACGGCCCGCTGGCACTCGGGACGACCACGGTGATGTACGAGGGCACGCCGGATTATCCCGATCGGGACCGACTCTGGGAGATCGTCGACCGAAACGCAGTCGACATCTTCTACACCGCACCGACGGCAATCCAGGCGTTCATGAAATGGGGGTCGGAGTACCCTGCTCGTCACGACCTCTCCTCGCTGCGCCTGCTTGGCACCGTCGGAGAGCCGATCAGTCCGCGACCGTGGAACTGGTATTACGAACACATCGGGAACGAGCGCTGTCCAATCGTCGACACCTGGTGGCAGACGGAGACAGGTGCAGTGACGGTGTCGACGCTTCCGGGAGTCAGTGAGATGAAACCCGGTGCGGCCGGCCCAGGCCTGCCGGGAATGGACATCCGCGTGATCGACGAGTCCGGAACGGAGGTCGATCCCGGCGACTCTGGCTATCTCACCATCGCCCGCCCGTGGCCAGGGATGGTCCGGACGCTGTACGACGGCGATGAGCGCTTCCGGACGGAGTACTGGGATCGCTTTTCCGATCCCGACACTGACGAGTGGCACTATTTCAGCGGTGATGCTGCTCGGGTCGACGACGACGGCTACATCACCGTCCTTGGCCGTGTCGACGACGTGATCAACGTCTCTGGTCGACGGCTAAGCACGACAGAGATCGAGAGCGCGATTACTGGCGTCGCCGGTGTCGCCGAAGCTGCCGTCGTCGGTCGCTCGAGTGAGACGAACGGAACGGACGTCTACGCCTACGTCAGCACCGAAGGTGGGTACGACGACGACATGGCCGTTCGCGAGGCGATCATCGACAACATCGAGACGGCGATCGGACCGATCGCGCGTCCAACGAACATCCTCTTTACGCCTGAACTTCCCAAGACGCGCTCGGGGAAAATCATGCGCCGGCTCCTCGAGGATGTCGCAAACGGCGAGGAACTCGGTGACACGAGTGCGCTGCGGAACCCGGAAATCGTCGGCGAAATCCAGGCTGAGATTGGCGAGGAGTGAGTTTGCGACCTCGTTTCGGAGATTCATATACTCCGAAATCGAAGCCGAGAGCAATACCGGTAGAAAGTCAATATCCTATCGCAAACGGTGTGACAGCCGACACAATTATATTCGTGCTATTAGAAAAGACGAATCATGAGTCTCGAGGGGACTGACTCGTCGGTACTGTCACGTGAGCGCTACGAGTCGCTCCTCGATGCCGCCGAAACGTATCGCGAGGCGCTCGTCGTCCAGCTCTGTGGTGACGTCGGGCTCCGACCGACGGAGCTCACCGAACTAACGATCGAGCGCGTCGAACAGGTCAGAATCGAGCCGCCACGCTACCTGATCCGGGTTCCAGCGGTCGATGGCAGGTCGGGACGAACAGCGTATCTGCCGACCCACGTCGAACGGGAACTGCGCCGATATGCACAGAGCAACGGCCTCTCCACCGACGACCGGATCTTCCCCGTCACGGCGCGCCGGCTCCAGATGCTCGTCTCGGACGTCGCCGACCGGGCCAGCGAACTGTACGACCAGCCGGCGCTTGCCGATCTCTCGACGAGCGACCTGCGACAGTTTTTCGCTCGCACTGCGCTCGTCGATCATGCGGTCAACCCCAGAGTCGTCAAAACCGTCGGCGGCTGGGGGAGTTTCGAAGCACTCGAGCCGTACCTCCCCGAGCCGACGGACGCGGAGATCGTCGATGCCTTCGATGCCACCGAACGGCCGTCTGGACCGGGTCATGGTCGCTCGAGGACACAGGCTGGACCGATGGTGAGCGACGACAGCGTCATCCGGCTGCTGTTGGCTGCAAGCGACCGCTATGCACTGATTCGCCTCGATGCAGACGGCTACGTCGAACGCTGGAATCGCAGTGCAGCGTCGATGTTCGGCTATCGGGCCAGCGAAATCGTCGGCACGCACATCTCGACGTTCTATACGGACGACGCCGTCAACGATGGCGTCCCAGAGCGGGCGTTGTCGGCTGCCTTAGAGGAAACTGGCTACGAAAACGAAGGGTGGCGTGTCCACAAGGACGGATCCCAGTTCCGGGCGACCGACGTCATCTCGCCGCTCCGAGACGACCGTGGTCGCCATCGCGGCTTCGCCGTCTTCGTTCGTGACGTCTCAGCCTCACATGCGGAACTCGAGGGCGTCCGCTCACGCCGCGACGAACTCGAAAGGCGCTATGCGGTTGCCCGAGCCCACCGCGCGGTCGCGCGGTCGTTGCTCGAATCGACCGACCACGAGGAAGTCGAGACACGGACCTGCACAGCACTGACCGGTGGGCGAGCCTACGAATACGCCTGGATCGACCGAGCGACCGTGACGGACCGCCGGACTGACTGGCGGGCCTCGAGCGGGATCGAACCCACGGACGTCGATCGTCTCGTTCCGGAGCAGTGGCTAGAAGACGGGCCAACGACGGACGATGGCAGCGCTGCGGTCTCGGTTGTCACCGACGTGAGCCTCGATGTCGAGAACGGAGACAACGGTGCGTCAGCGGACAAGACCGGAGCCATCGCACGCGTCCCACTCCCGTACGGCGATACGGTGTACGGAACGCTGACGGTCGTGACCGACAGACCGGCGGCGTTCGATGCCGACGAACGCCAGTGGCTCGAGACGATCGGGGAGCAGGTCGGATACGCGATTGCCGCCATCCGACGGCGAAACCTCCTGTTGTCCGACCGCGTCGTCGAACTCGAGTTCGCCTGTCGCGATGACGATTCGTTCTTCGTCGACGCCTCACAGCGTCTTGGCTGTCGGTTCGAACTCGACTCGCTCGTTCCGATTTCGGAGTCGACGCAGCTGTACTATCTACGCCTGCAGGGGGCGTCGCCGGCCGACGTCTTCGACCTCGCAGCGGACGATCCCGGCATCGACGACTGTCGGCTGGTCGAGACCGACGAAGATGGGTGGCGTGTCGAGTTCGTCGTTGAGGGTTCTTCACCGACGTTGACCCTTACCGAGTACGGCGTCACCGTTCTCAATGCTGCCACTGAAGACGGTCTAACGACGATTACGGCCGAATCTGCAGCCGATGCAGATCTGCGAACGATCCTCGCTGGCCTTCGCTCCGGGTTCCCCAACTCGGAACTGGTCGGCAAACGCGAAGCCGAACGAACCGTCCAGACCGCCCGCGAGTACCGCGAGGGACTCGAGGACCGCCTGACCGATCGCCAGGAGGCGTCGCTGCGGGCTGCATACTTCGGGGGGTACTACGACTGGCCGCGCGAGAGTACTGCCGAAGAGATCGCCGATGCGATGGGCGTCTCATCGCCGACGCTGCACAATCACCTCCGAAAAGGCCAACACGAACTCCTGCGAACGTTCTTCGACGACCCATCCGGGGAGTCGTCCACGAACAACTAACGACACGTCGCTGACTCGAGGTGTCTCATCTGGGCCGATATCGCCGTTGGGTTTCGGCCGGCGATACTAAGCCTCTAGAGGAGGGCGATCCCCAATCCATTCTGGGCGGTGACTGGGCGCGCTCGACGGCAACCACCGTGTCGCATGACCGATTAGCACGGAATTTGGCCGCATATGCTCTCCTAATACAGTCAATATCTCCTAGGTTACCTCCCTCTATAGGGCCCAATTTTGCACAACTAGATGCCGGCTTTACTATGGTAGTTGCATATTGAGCTGTTGTATCATGTCACAGGAGGATGGCAGTCTCGAGGCTCGCCTCGAGGAGCAAGACACGTTTGAGCCGCCCGAGTCGTTCGTCGAACAGGCGAACGTCTCGGATCCGGGGATCTATGAGGAGTTCGAAGAAAACTGGCCGGACTGTTGGGAACGCGCCGCGGAGTTTCTCGACTGGGAGGAGGAGTACGACGACGTCTTAGACGAGTCGGACGCACCCAGCTACCAGTGGTTTACGAACGGGAAACTCAACGCATCGCAGAACTGTCTCGACCGCCACGTCGAGGACGGGGCGAAAAACCGGGCTGCAATCAAGTGGGAAGGAGAGCTTGGCGAGACGCGAACGTACACGTACGGTGACCTCCTGAACGAGGTCAACGAGTTCGCATCAACGCTACGTGACCTCGGCGTCGAGGAAGACGACGTCGTCACGCTGTACATGCCGATGGTACCCGAGCTCCCGATCGCGATGCTCGCGTGTGCCCGTCTCGGTGCCCCTCACAGCGTCGTTTTCGCCGGCTTTTCGGCCGATGCGCTGGCGACTCGGATGAACGACGCCGACAGCGAGTATCTGATCACCTGTGATGGTTACTACCGTCGCGGCGACGCACTCGATCATATCTCGAAGACCAACGAAGGACTTGAGGACGTCGAACACGAGACGACGACCGTTGTCGTCGACCGACTCGGCGACGCCCTCGAGCACTCTCTCTCGGAGACCCAGCACGACTACGACGAGCTGATCGACGAGCACGCTGGCGAAAGCGTCGAGCCGGTCTCTCGAGACGCCGAGGATATGCTGTTCCTGATGTACACGTCGGGAACGACGGGCAAACCAAAAGGCGTCAAACACACGACGGGTGGCTATCTCGCTTACTCCGCGTGGACGTCTCACTCGGTACTCGACCTGAAACCTGAGGACACCTACTGGTGTTCGGCTGACATCGGCTGGATTACGGGTCACTCGTATATCCTCTACGGGCCGCTCGCGCTCGGAACGACCACCGTGATGTACGAGGGAACGCCGGACTACCCAGACAAGGATCGCTTCTGGGATATCATCGAACGAAACCGAGTCGACGTCTTCTACACCGCGCCGACGGCGATTCGCGCGTTCATGAAGTGGGGCGAGCAGTACCCTGCACAGCACGATCTCTCCTCGCTGCGCCTGCTTGGCACCGTCGGGGAGCCAATCAACCCACGCGCATGGAAATGGTACTACGACCATATCGGCGGCGGCGACTGTCCGATCGTCGACACCTGGTGGCAGACCGAAACCGGTGGCCACATGATCACGACCCTGCCCGGCGTCTGTGATATGAAACCCGGCGCGGCCGGTCCCGGTCTGCCCGGCATCGACGCACAGATCGTCGACGAAGCTGGCGAGGAAGTCGACGCTGGCCAGGCGGGTTATCTGACGGTCCAGAAACCGTGGCCCGGCATGCTCCGGACGCTGTACCAAAACGACGAGCGCTTCGTTAACGAGTACTGGACGGAGTACTCCGACCCAGAGAACGACGAATGGGTCTACTTCCCCGAAGACGGCGCAAAAATCGACGAGGACGGCTACATTACCGTCCTCGGCCGTGTCGACGACGTAATCAACGTCTCCGGTCACCGACTGGGCACGATGGAGATCGAGTCGGCTGTCGTCGGCGTCGAAGGTGTCGCCGAAGCCGCCGTCGTCGGCGGCGACCACGAGGTCAAAGGCGAGGCCGTCTACGTCTACGCCATCCCCGAAGACGGCTCCGAGCCCGGTGCGGAACTCGAGGAGAAAGCCATCGAGGCGATCCTCGACTCGATCGGGCCGATCGCCAAACCCGAGGAAGTGATCTTCACCCACGAGTTGCCGAAGACTCGATCCGGGAAGATCATGCGCCGCCTGCTCGAGGACATTGCAAGCGGCAACGAACTCGGTACCACGTCGACCCTGCGCAACCCCGAGGTCGTCGACGAGATCGCAGAACAGGTCAACGAAGGCTAATCTGGGGCACTTTCTTTCAGAAAACAACCACGGACGACACGAACACAGCCACATTACATGACAGAGAATATCACTCACAGATTGGGACGAACCACCGACACAGACGGTGGCGTGCCGACTGAATCACGCGACAAAATTGGAGGAGAAACGAATGGGAGATAACGAACCACAAACCGATGGCGGAACCGCCACGGGAAGAGAGGGAGCACAGACCGTCGACTACCTGGACGAAGAGATTAATCTGTTCAAGCCAGCGACCCCGTTCATGCGGGACAACCTGAAGATGATCTTCGGGCTATTCGCGATTTGGCTGGCGTTCGTCTTCGGCCCGGTGACGGCGAGCTACTTCGCGCCGGAGTTTATGACTGAGACGCGAGTACTCGGTGGCTACCCGCTCAACTTCTTCCTGACGGCAATCGTCGCCCCGGCTGCTGCGCTGGTGCTGTCGGCAGTCTACGCCTGGTACCGCGACAAACTGGATGCGAAGTACGGTATCAGCCACGAAACAGAAGAGGAAACCGGTGCGGCCGCAACCGCCACGGACGGAGGTGAACAATGATAGAGTCGGTTCTCCTGCAGTACGAAACCGCACTCGACCCCGGTTTCAAGCTGATTCCGGCGCTGACCGTCATCGGGATGATGGTGCTGTTCCTCGGTGTTGGATACTTCTTCCGGGTCGCCGCAGTCGACGAACTGTGGGTTGCCGGTCGATCTATCGGTCCGATCGAGAACGGGATGGCGATCGGTGCAAACTGGATGAGTGCTGCATCGTACCTCGGTGTCGCAGCACTGATTGCGACAGCAGGGTACTACGGCCTTGGCTTCGTCGTCGGCTGGACGACAGGGTATTTCATCCTGCTGATCTTCATGGCCGCACAGTTCCGTCGCTTCGGGAAGTACACCGCACCCGACTTCGTCGGTGACCGGTTCTACTCCCAACGCGCACGCGGTCTCGCTGCGTTCACCACGCTCGTCATCGCGTTCGTGTACGCGATCGGTCAGGGGAGTGGCATGGGCCTGATGGCACAGTACATCCTGGGCCTGTCCTACGAGGCTGGTGTGGTCATCTTCATGGGTGTCACGATCGCCTACGTCGCGCTCTCGGGCATGCTCGGGACGACGAAGAACATGGCGATCCAGTACGTCATCCTCATCATCGCGTTCACACTCGGCCTTTACGCCGTCGGCTGGTCGCAGGGCTGGTCGACCGTCTTCCCGTACCTCGAGACCGGTCCGGAGACGGCCATGCTCATCGACGAGCTCAACCAGCAGTTCGCCGAGCCGTTCGCATTTAGTACCTTCTACGCGTGGGTCGCGCTGACGGTCAGCCTGATCCTCGGGACGTGTGGGCTTCCACACGTCCTCGTGCGTTTCTACACGGTCGACAACGAGCGGACCGCCCGCTGGTCGACCGTCTGGGGACTGCTGTTCATCTGTATCCTGTACTGGGGTACTGCAGTGTACGCCGTCTTCGGCGGACTGCTGTACGAAGACCCAGCACAGCCGGGTGCTGAAACGGCAGTGACCGAGGGTGTTGCAGACACCTTCATGGGAATGCCTGCTGCAGACAGTGACGCACTCGTTGCGCTGACGGCCCAACTCGCGGATCTTCCCGAGTGGCTCGTCGGCCTCGTCGCCGCTGGTGCCGTCGCTGCCGCACTGGCGACGACTGCGGGACTGTTCATCTCCGCGTCGTCGGCAGCCGCACACGACATCTACACGAACCTCTACAAACCGGAGGCGACCCAGCGCGAACAGATGATCGTCGGCCGATTGACGATCCTCGGCATCGGGATCCTCGTCACGCTCGTCGCACTGAACCCACCCGCACTGATCGGTGAACTGGTCGCGATGTCGTTCGCAATCGCAGCCTGTGTGTTCTTCCCGGTGTTCTTCCTCGGTCTGTGGTGGGAGAACGCCACTCGAGAAGGTGCGCTGGCTGGGATGGTCACCGGCATCGTCGTCTCCTTCGGTGCGATCGCAAACGATACTGCGATTCCGATGTACACTGGCGTCGAAGGCGCCGTCTCCGCGGAACTCGCCGCAATCGTGCCAGGACTTGCCTCGGCGCTCGTCGGCGTGCCACTCGCCTTCGCCGCGATCATCATCGTCTCGCTGATCACTGAGGACCCACCACAGGACGTCAAACGTCTCGTCCGACAGTGTCACAGCCCAGAGCCGATGGAGCAGATGGAATCCGCAGAAGACGTCACCGCTGACGACTGATCAATGTACGATACAATACTCGTCCCAACTGACGGCAGTGAAGTTGCAGAGAACGCTGTCGAGCACGCAATCGACATCGCAGCGAAATACGACGCCACAGTCCACGCACTGTACGTCATCGACACGAGCGCGATGGACATCGGGCTTGGCGCCGAACAGGTCGACCGGATTCGACAGGGCAAGTACGACGAAATGCCCGAAATCCAGGAACGAGCCAACGCGGCCACCAGCTGGGTCGCCGAGCGTGCCAGCGAACACGGCCTCGAGGTCATCGAGTCGGTCGGTGCCGGACAGCCACACGACCGGATCGCTGGCTACGCTGAGAAAAACGACGTCGACATGATCGTCATGGGATCGGCCGGTCGTGGCGGAGTCAAACGGGTCTTGCTCGGCAGTGTCGCCGAGCGAACCCTTCGGTCGACGGACATTCCCGTCCTCGTTGTCGACATCCGAGAAGAGTAACTGCGTCGTCGTTGCTCGTCCCTTTTTGTTGTCGTATCGCTACCTGATGCCTCGAGAGAGATCAGAACGCGACAACGCGGCATTCGAACCCGGCCGGGACATCCAGCAATGGAGTGTGCCCGATTGTCTCTCCGTTACTCGTCACTGACTGGTGTCTTTCTCCTGGCTCCCTTTTGCGAGCTCGAGGTTCCAGAACAGCCCGAAGTACGCGACGATGCCGGCGAGCATGAGCATGTAGTACGCCCACGTCGGCCCGTCGATCACCTGGAAAATGAGATCGACCATCGTCACCCAGACGATCGCAAACACGAGGTCGACGATCACGCCCCATTTATCTTCTCGAGCAGTCGCAATCCATTCTCGAACGGGCGTCACCATCCCACCACCTGCTTCGACACAGTGTCACACAGCATGTGGAGTGCTACGGCAGGCCCCTCAAAAAGCCTACCGTCAGCGACGGCTCCGTCGCGCGGTTGCAGTTATCCACCGTCTCCGCGCCACGACAGCGACCGGCGACAGACCGACTGGAGACCCCAGACGCGGGAAACCGAACCCACATATGAGAGACAACAGAAGAGTCGAGCATGAACGAGACACCCGAGGTCGTCATCCTCCGACTCGGTCACCGCCCCGGCCGTGACGAGCGAATGACGACCCACGTCGGGCTGACCGCGCGGGCGCTGGGCGCCGACCGCGTCTGCCTCCCGGACAACGCCAGCCAGTCAAAAGCGACCGTCGCAGATATCACCGACCGCTTCGGCGGCCCCTTCGACGTCGAGTTGACGGACTCACCACAAGCGATGATCCGCAACTGGGACGGAAAGGTCGTCCATCTCACGATGTATGGCGAGCGCGTCCAAGACGTCGAAGGCGAGATTCGAGACGCCCATCGAGATGCTGGTGAGCCACTGCTCGTCGTCGTCGGTGCTGAAAAGGTCCCCTTCGACGTCTACGAGGAAGCCGACTGGAACGTCGGCGTCACCAACCAGCCCCACTCCGAGGTCGCCGGACTGGCCGTCTTTTTGGACCGACTATTCGAGGGCCGCGAACTCGAGCGCGAGTGGGACGACGCGGATCGGCACGTGATCCCGATGGAGACGGGCAAACGCGTCGAATCGGTCGACGAAGAGTAGCCCGCTCCTGGGCCGGGGACGTATAGTAGCCACTGCACATCACTGCACACCTGATCGCACGACGGGAGCGCGGTTTGGAGCGTACGCGGTTCGGAGCGTGCGCGGTTCGGAGCGAACGACGTGAGTGAGAACCGCGGAAAGTGAACGGGGAGGAACGACCCGTGAGCGAACGACGTGAGCGAGAACCGCGGGACAGCGAACGGGGAGGAACGACCCGTGAGCGAACGACGTGAGTGAGAACCGCACTCCGGCGAGCGGGGAACGACGTGACTCATGAGCTGTGCGATCAGTGTGTCAATCGTTGCAGTTGGTACTATAGCTGCACGGATCAGTCTAGATAGGTGTAAGATCGTGGTTTGTTGATCGGACGAACAGCAGCTTCCCATCGACAGTATAGTTTTTCTGCCAGGGCGACGCAGATCCGGTATGGCTTCATCGATGTCGCTTCCGCGGACGCCGATCGAGTGGTTCATGCTCGGACCAATCCTCGTCGTCCTCAACGTCGTCGTCTTGCTCGCGACCAACCACACGCTCCCAGCAGCGGTCGCGATGGGTATCTTCTACGGGTTCGCGATGGCGCTCGTGCTCGTCATCGTCGCAACCGTCTGGAATACGCTTCGTGAGTCGAACGAGAGCTCGAGCGTGGATTCGACGGACTAACCATCCGGACTGTTCGGCTCCCGTCTTCGCCCCATGGACGCGGGGTAGTTGACAAGACTTAATGGACCGACGGCGTTACACATAGGTAATGGCTTTTGAGGACCTGCTCGAGGACCCGGTTATCCAGAAGTACTTACACGAGCTGGTCGGTCCCAAGGGAATGCCCGTGGCGGCAGCACCGCCGGACGGGGAAGTGACCGACGAGGAACTCGCAGAGGAACTGGACCTCGAGTTGAACGACGTGCGGCGCGCGCTGTTTATCCTGTATGAGAACGATCTCGCCAGCTACCGA
Source organism: Natronorubrum sp. A-ect3 (assembly GCF_041821125.1). NCBI lineage: Archaea > Methanobacteriati > Methanobacteriota > Halobacteria > Halobacteriales > Natrialbaceae > Natronorubrum > Natronorubrum sp. A-ect3. The sequence goes on from NZ_JBGUBB010000001.1 coordinate 611,156, forward strand.
CGGCTGCGTGATGAGGACTCGGGGTGGCTTACGTATCTCTGGACCTTCGAGTACGACAACATCCCAGAAAACCTCGAAGAGGAGATGTACCGTCTCTACGACGCCTTAGAAGAGCGTCAAGAGTACGAGCGCAACCACGAGTTCTATCTCTGTGAGATCTGTTCCATCCGCTTTGAGTTCGGTGAAGCGATGGAGTTCGGGTTCGAATGTCCCGAATGTGGCTCGCCGCTGGAATCGATGGATAACGACCGACTCGTCAATTCGATGGACGACCGCCTCGACGCTCTCGAGGACGAACTCAACATCGACGCGGACGCCTAATGGTCGTCCTCGCAACCAAACTCTACGTCGAGGGCGACGCACGCCAGCGCTCGCTCGACTCGCTTCGCTCGCTGGTCGACAACGAGGTCGGCGATCTCGACGTCGAGTTCGAACTCGGCGTCCGCCACGACGATTTCCCCTCCGTTACGATCGAGGGCGACGACGCGACCGTCGCCCGAAACGTCCTCGGCGAGGAGTTCGGCGAAATCGTCCCCGATCTCGAGGCCGGTGAGACGTACGTCGGCACGCTCGAGTCGTGGGACGATGACGGCTTCGTCCTCGACGCGGGACAGGGCGACGGCGTTCGGATTCCGACCGACGAACTCGGACTCGGTCAGGGAACGGCATCACAGATCCGCGAACGCTACGGATTAGTTCAACATATGCCACTGGAGTTCGTCTACGGCGGCGACGACGAACCATCACGGCTTGCCGAAGAAGCACAGGACCGCCTCTATGAGTGGACCCGTGGGAACGGACGACTCAACGTCAACAGCGCCACCCGTGCGGAGGTGCGAGCAACGCTCAACCGTGCTGGGCACGCCCAGGACTACGTCACCGTCGAACGACTCGGCCTGCTAGAGCAGAGCGTTATCTGCACCGAAGACACCGACCCACCGGGGCTGCTAGCGAGCGTGGGTGAGTATCTCCCAGCGGAGCTCCGCTGTGTTGTTCCGTAAATGAATCGCCGGCTCGTTTTCGCAGTGCTCGCGGTTGGTTTGCTCGTCGGATTAGCCGGCTGTACGGCGCTCTTTAGCGGTATTTCAGACGAAGAACTCGACCGCGAACAGGAGTACGACGACTTACGGGAGGGCGATGCTGATGTGACGATCGATATCGAAGGCGGCAGTCTCATCAGCAACAGCGAGTTCCGTGCCGTCTACGACTTGAACGATACCGAAGAGCTGTCACTGTATCGATCGAACATCTACAGCGACCGGGCGCTCGATATCCACAGCGTCCGCTACTGGCATCCAAACGGGACCGAGATGACGGGCTCAGAGCTGGATATCGAACAGAGTGACACGAGCACTGACGTTCGCGTTCCCGACGGCAACGGGACGCTCGCGTTTTCGGGTGATGCCGGGCGCAAGACGTTCACTCTGCCAGCCTACATGCATGGGTCGTACGAGGTGACGATCCCCGACAGTCACCGGACGTCGAACTTCCTGTTCGGAAGTGTCAGTCCGAGCGGCTACGACCGTGAGATCGTCGACGATCAAGAGCGACTGATGTGGGAGGACGTCGACAGCACCGTCTCGCTTCGGTACTATCTCGCTCGAGACATTCCGTTGTTTATCGGGCTCGTGACGACTGTCGCTCTGATCGGCGGTGTTGGCATCGCGTACTACTATCGGCAGGTCAAACGCCTCCGAGAACAGCGCGAAGAGCTGGGACTCGACGTCGAACTCGACGACGATTCCGACGACGGACCACCGCCGGGAATGCGATAACCGGTCCGTCTCACCCACTCGACCACCAGTCAAGAGCCACTCCGAGAGTAGTCAGCAGTGCCGCTCGAGACGTTTGGTAATCCACTGTACGGATAGCAGACCGTCTCAACCGTGAATCGTCTGCTCGTCGAGCCAGATGACGTCGTCACCATCGAGTTCGAGACGACCCTTGACGTGTGTCAGTGTGGTGTTCGTTTGTGTCGGCTCGAGACGGTCCGGATGGACCGTTCGGGTAGCGTCGACGTCGTCGACGAGCCAGCCGTAGTAGGTATCGTCGGCGTCGGTAGCCGTAAAGACGAGCAGTTTCGGATCATCGATCCGCGTCATCGTCTGTGAGGAGGCCGTAAACGCCCGCGGGAGATCGATAACCCGGACCCGTTCACCGGCAACAGAGACTGCCCCTGCGTTCCACGGGTCGTCCGCCGAAGCGATAGATCGGTCGTCCGCCACGCCGAGAACGGATGCGACGGCATCGGCCCTGACACAGTACCGTTCGCCCTCGAGGTCGAACGTGAGGACGGTAACCGGGTCGTCGGTCTGGTCGCTCTGTGTCGCCGATCCCATTCTGGTGCGTACTTTCAGAGAGAGAAAATAAAGATTTCGAGATAAAACGCCTGTAATAACGCTGAAAACGGTGTGATCGTGTCGAGACGAGACAGTGCCGGGATCGCCAGCGTTCGGAGTCAATGTTTTAGTCATGGAACTTGATACACGAGCAGGAACAATGGCCCCGGATCTGTCCGAAAAGTTACTCGGAATCGATATTGACGGCGCTGACGATCAACGACGCCAGGATGCGGGCGACTCGGAAAAAGAGCAAGAAGAACTCGAGCGGTTCGTCTTCTTCAAGAGCGGGAGTAACCGACTCGCAGTGTCGGTTGACGCTGTGAGAACGCTTGCAGAGCTCCCCGAAGAGCTGACCCGAGTCCCACGGACGCCACAGGCGATTGAGGGCATGGTTGATCTCCGTGGTGAGGTCACCGCGGTGATCGATCCCACCGTTCACTTCCCAACTGACGACAGCGAGACCCAACGTGGTCGAGAACGGCTGCTCGTGCTCGATCGTCCGTCCGACCAGCAGTCAGCAGCGATTCGGGTCGACGATGTCATCGGCGTTGAGACGGTTCCGGTGAGCAACGTGCTCGACGAAGCGACAGTCGAAGACCGGCCGTTCTCCAGCGACCCGCTGACACACCCGCTCGTCGATGCGCTCATCGAACAAGAACACGAGCATGAGGCCGACGACGATGGAATCGTCGCCACGACTGAATCGGGAGTCGAAAGCAGTTCTGCGGCAGGAACAGCGACCGAAGCCGGTGGTGTTGGGATGACGTCGTCGCCGCTGGGATCGAGTCATGCCAACTCGAGTGACGACACTGGGACACCGTTTTCGCTTGACGCAGACGAGACGGCGACCGACTCGTCAGACGAGACAGAAGCACCTCGAGAACTCGTTATCGAGGTGACGCCGCTGGTCGACATCGAAACGCTTCTGCTGGCGTCCGGACGCCGGGACAAACAACCGTAGGAAAACCGCGACGGATCCGGGTGACTGATCTGGGCGTTGAGTGTGCTCTCTGTTCCGTATTCGTTGCTTATCAGACTTGATAACAGGGAGACAGCATTTATGGTAGTCGTATTGTTATCAGCGGGTGGTGTACTACTGAATGTCGACAGGGGTGCTCATCGTAGACGACTCTCATTTTATGCGGAATTTACTGCGCCAAATCTTGGAACAGGATTACCGCATCGTTGGAGAGGCGTCTAACGGCGCCGAAGCAGTCAAACTGTACAAAGAACACGACCCCGATATCGTTATGATGGACATCGTGATGCCGAAAGCAAACGGGATCAAAGCCACCGCGGCGATCAAGAAGATCGACCCAGATGCGCAAGTCATCATGTGTACGAGTGTCGGGCAACGTGAGAAAATGAAACTCGCCGTGAAAGCTGGTGCCGACGGCTACGTCACGAAGCCGTTCGAAGAACCCAGCGTCAGAAAGGCCCTTTCAGACGTCGTTGCGGCATGACGCGGGTACTCGTTGTTGACGACTCGCCGTTTATGCGGACAGTCATCAGCAACGCGCTCACAACCGCTGGCTACGACGTTGAAACAGCAACGAACGGCTCGGAAGCCATCGAGGCTGCCGCGGCATACGACCCCGATGTCATCACGATGGACGTCGAAATGCCCGAAATGGACGGGATCGACGCCGTCGAACGGATTATGGCGACGAACCCAGCCCTAATTCTCATGCTGAGTGTCCACACGGATCGTGGAACCGAGGCCACGCTCGATGCGCTCGAGCGTGGCGCCGTCGACTTCCTTCACAAACCCGACGGATCGGACTCACGAACCGTGACCCATCTCAGTTCCGACATCGTCGAGAAAGTCGACGAACTCGCCGACGCAAACGCTTCGTCGGTCGCGCTCGCTCGCGCCGCTGCATCCGTGCATGCGACGCGATCGAGTCAACCAAACGGCGAAGTCGCGACAGTCGCTGAGATCGGTGGCGAAACGCAGACCGAACTAGCACAGTGTGAGCCAACTGGCCCCGACTTCGAGACGACGACCGAACCCGGAGTCGAAGACGAGCGTGCGGACAATCCAACCGTCGTTATCGGGGCATCGACCGGTGGTCCGAAGATCATCGAGGAGCTGTTCGAACGGCTCCCGATCGATCTCGAGGCGAAGATTCTCATCGTCCAGCATATGCCTGCGGAGTTCACCGAGCGCTTCGCCCAGCGCCTCGATTCACGCAGCGAGTACGATATCCGCGAAGCGGTGGACGGTGACCTGATCCGTTCTGGAGAGGCAGCGGTTGCACCGGGCAACGCCCATCTCGAGGTGGCGACCAACGTCGGCGGCCTGCTTCGGGTACGTCTCGACGACGGGGAGCGGATCCATGGCGTGCGGCCGGCGATCGACGTCACGATGCAAACAGCGGCCGAACAGGTCGATGACCGACTCTGTGGCGTTGCCCTGACCGGGATGGGGGCTGACGGCGCAGCCGGCATCGAGGCGATCAAGACCGCCGGAGGGCACACCATTGCACAGGACGAGGCGACGAGTCCAGTCTTTGGAATCCCGTATCAGGCAATTCAAACGGGCTGTGTCGACGCCGTCGTACCCGCCACAAAGCTCGTCGAGACGATCGTCGACGCGTTCAATACGGATGGTGAGACCGATGACTGATTATCTGACCGACTTCGTTCAAGAGAGCGAAGAACGAATTACGGAGCTGAACAACGCGTTGCTCACCTTCGAGCGCGAGCCGACCAACGACGAGGCGATGGAAAGCATCTTCCGCGTCGCGCATACGCTCAAGAGCAACTGTGGTGCGATGGGACTCGACGCTGCGAGCGATCTCGCACATGCGATCGAGGACCTCCTCGATGCCGTCCGAACGGACGACCTCGAGGTGACGCCCGAACTGATGGACGTGATCTTCGAAGGAGTCGACGAACTCGAGACGCTGCTCGACGAAGTCGCAGCCACTGGCGAGACCGAAACCGATCCGTCGGCGACGATCGAGGCGCTTCGTGAGCACCTCGACAGCCAGACAGCGTCGGTCGTCGTCACGACCCCTTCGGCCGAAGAGATCGATACCGTCCTCGAGCGGGTCGACCCGCCGGCGGACGACGATCACGAGATCTATCTGAGCCGGCTCGGACTCACTGAAAGCGACAACGCCAACAACGGTGTGCTCGTCGTCGATGCCTTGATCGATGCGTTCGATCTGCTTGGCACCGAGCCACCACGCAGCGATATCGAAGCCGGTGACGACGACGGCCGAATCGACGCCGTCTTCGCCAGTGCGGTCGGAAAAACCGCCATCGAATCCGGTCTCGAGCCGGTCGAGGCGGTGGCCGACTTCGAACTCGTTACCGTGACCGATCGGTTCGAATCGCTCGAGGCCGCGGACACGGAGCCGTCGGGTTCGGAACACACCGAACCGCAATCGGCTGGTCCTGGCGACGAGATTTCGTCGGACGAAGCCAAGGAACTCGAGGTCGACGAACTGCTCGATGAGTTCAACGAGTTCGATGACTTAGACGAGATGGTCGAGGACGTCGAGGACGACGACCTCGAAATGTTCGATGATATGGGTGACGCTGGCTCGTTCGACGACCTCCTCGACGAGACACAGCCGGATGACGACGAACACTCGAGTTCGTCTACAGCTGCCCACGGATCGACCGCGGCGTCAGAGACGGCTCCCGAGTCGGCGGCTGCCGATACTGATTCGACAGCCGACGAGTCCAGTGAGAGCGTCGACGACGCCAGTGCGGTGTTCAACGAACTCAAAGACGAAGTCGAGATGGTCGGCTTCGACGAACTCCAAGACGAACTCGATGAACTCGAGTTCGACGAATTCGACAGCGACGACGAGGTCGGGATGGACGAACTCATCGGTGAGGATGTCGACGTCCACGATGATTCGTTCCTCGACGAGACAGCCGATAGCGAGATCGATGAGCTGCTGGTCGAGGCAGACGACGCCGACGCGGACACAGCGTCGGCGATACCAGCAGCCGAGTCGTCACCCGAGGCCGAGACAGCGACTCGCTCCGATCCGGATGGCGAACACGACACCGAGCCGTCGACAGCGACTGCGAGCGACGATGCTCCCGACCCCGTCGACGACACGACTGGGCCGCTCGAGACCGGCGAAGATGGGGCTGCAGAGCCCACCGACGCCGAAGCCGACGAAGCAGTCGCCGAGAGCGAACCCACGGAGCACTTCGGAACGACTCTCGAGGACGACGCCGATTCGGCCGCGGAATTCGCCGCTGACTCGACTGTAGCGCCGTCTGCTGACGACGCCACCGACGAGTCGCCCAGCGACGAGGCGTCCGATGATCCGTTTGCCGGTGATGATGACTTCGAGAACTACACCGGATTTACCGGGTCTGACGACGAGTCCGCCGAGGCGTCGACTGAGTTCGCGTCGTTCGATGACGACGCGTTCGACGACGATTTCGACGATGAGGCGTTCGAAGACGACTTCGATGACGACGTGTTCAGCGACGACGACTTCGATACTGCCTTTGGCGACGATTTCGATCCCGACGCCGGCAGCACCGACTCGAGTTCGTCGGCGCTCTCGGGGACGCCTACAGAGTCGTTCGGTGACGACGCAGTCGAGACCGAAACCGAGGACGACGACGTTATCCGACGGATCGACGAGCCGACGTTCGGGCAGCCGGAGATTACGATCCCCGAAACGACCGATCAGCCGGCTGTCGACGAGCAGACCGACGACGTTCAGTCGATCAGAGTCGACGTCGAACAGATCGATTCGTTGCTGACCCTCGTCGAAGGGCTGGTGACGACACGTGTCCGACTCCGGGATGCAGTTTCCGAAGGCGAGGACACCGCTGCACTCGAGACGGAACTCGACGATCTATCCGAAGTGACCACGGAGCTTCAGGAGACGGTGATGGACATCCGACTCGTCCCACTGGAATCGGTCGCAAACCGGCTTCCTCGTGTGGTCCGAGACATCGCACGCGAGCAGAACAAAGAGATCGAGTTCGAGATGACCGGCGAGAGCGTCGAACTCGACCGGAGTATTCTCGATCGGATCGGCGACCCGCTGATCCATCTGGTCCGCAACGCCGTCGATCACGGGATCGAATCGCCCGACGAACGCGAGCAAGCGGACAAGCCCCGCGATGGAACCGTCGAAGTCCACGCCGATCGCCTGCGTGACGGTGTGACGATCACGGTCGAAGACGACGGCAGCGGACTCGATCCCGATCGACTCCGATCCGAGGCTGTCGAAGCCGACGTCATCACTGAAACGGAGGCTGCCACGTTGTCGGATGAGGATGCCTACGAGCTCGTCTTCCATCCCGGCCTCTCAACGACCGATGAGGTGACAGACGTCAGCGGCCGCGGCGTCGGGATGGACGTCGTCAAACGGACGATCGAGGACCTCGAGGGGACTGTCTCGATTGAAAGCGAACGCGGCGAGGGGACACGCGTGACGATGACGGTTCCGGTGACGGTTGCGATCGACGACGTGCTCTTCCTCGAAAGCGGCGGCGAGGAGTTTGGCATCCCGACGAAAGCCGTGCTGGATATCGAATCCGCCAGCAGGCTAGAACAGAGTGACGGTCGCCCTGTTCTCCCCGGAAGCGATGGCGAGTATTCGCTCATCCAACTCGACGACGCACTCGAGACGCCGAACGCGGGAGCCAACGGCGACGGCATGCTCGTCCGTATTCGGGACGACGTCCGCCCGGTCGTGTTACACTGCGACCGCGTCCGCGGCCAGCAGGAAGTCGTCGTCAAGCCGTTCGAGGGGTTCATGGGCGGCATTCCGGGACTCAGCGGTGCAACGGTACGGGGACGGGGGGAGGTAGTCAACATTCTTGACGTGACGACACTATGACAATGAACGAACACCCACACCCACGGAGGAATCCATGACGCTAATGGTCGACATTCGAAAGTTGAGTCTTATCAATGAAATGGCAAAAGTCGGGACGAACGGCGTCGCCGACAACATGAGCAAGCTAACGGGCGAGAACGCCCAGATGGAGGTCACGAAAACGAACTTCATCGACATCGACGACATCGGATCACAGCTCGATCCAGGCAAGCGAGTCGGTGTTCGCGTCCGATTGCTCGATCCGCCACACGGACACATCCTCATCCTCTTCCCCGAGGCGAGTGCAAAGAAAATCACGGCGATCATGCTTCGTGACGTCGTCGACGACATCTCCGACGTCTCGGGTAAGATGGCCAGAAGCGCCGTCGAAGAGATGGGGAACATGATGGCGAGTGGCTTCATCGACGGCTGGGCCGATGTCCTCGGTCGCGCGATCGACATCGCAGCCCCCCAACTCGTCTATGCACAGACAGGGGAGATCGTCACCCGGACGGCCGGGCTCGGTGGCGACGATCTCGCGCTGTTTTTCGACTCCGATCTGACCGTCCCAAGCTATCAGATCGAGGCCGAGATATACGCCTTCCCCGAGTTAGCGGAGTTCGTCGAAATGGTCAACAACATGGAAACGCCGACGACATGAAACTCGACGTCAACGCACTCGGAACGTTCTACCGAATGGCTCGAGAGGGTGCCGGACTCGCCGCTGGCCGGTTGACGCATATGACCGGCGTCGAGACACAGGTCGGCGTCACGAAACTCAACTTCATGCGCGGCGAGGAGATCCGCCGAGAGTTCGAGGACTCGACGGAGAAAGTCGGCGTCCGTGTCAAACTGACCGGTGCGATCGAGGGCTACTCGATGATCGTCTTCGAACGGGAGAACGCGTTTCGCATCATCGAAACCCTGCTCTCGGAGTCGGGCTCTGACGACGCTGTTGACGTCGACGGCGAGTTCGATGAAATGACACAAAGCGCTGCGACCGAAGTCGGACACATCATGAACAGCGGGTTCGTCGATGGCTGGGCCGACGTGCTGGAAGCAGTGATCGACGTCTCAACCCCCGAGTTCGTCGAAGGACAGTCTGCAGAACTCTTCTTCGGCGACATCGAGGAGACGCCTGACGACGATGACCTCGCGTTGCTCTTCCAGAGCCAGATCGAAACCGTCGGGACTGAAATCGGCTTCAGCCACTACCTCTTCCCGAAGCGGGCGTCGATGGCGTCGCTGCTCGATCGACTGCGAACGAGCGGTGGCATCGAGTATGATAAACTCGATGGCTTCGACCGCATGGCTGAACGCGGCGCCGAAGAGATCGCCAACACAGCCACGACGCTGACTGGTATCGAAACCAGCGTCGATATTCGACGGCTGAACTTCGTCTCACTCGAGGCGATCCCCCAACAGCTTCCGGACGAAACGCTCGTCGGCGTCGCCTTCGAGTTCGATGGGATGCCAAGCGGCTACCTTCTCTTCCTGTTCGACGAAGAGTCCGCCCACGAGATCGTCGATGCGATGGTTCCGATGGCTGTCGACGAAGACGGGTTCGGCGAGATGGGGACGAGCGCGATCAAAGAACTCGGCAACATCATGGCCAGTGGCTTCCTCGATGGCTGGGCGAACGTGTTGGATACGACGATCGACCACTCCCCACCGGAGTTTATTCACGACATCGGCGCCGCAGCGGTCGATCCCGTGATCATCCAGCTCGGCGAGAACCAAGAGTTCACGTTCGTCTTCGACACCGTTGTCATGGCCGACGGCCGTGAGTTCGACTGTGAAGTGTACGCGATCCCGGACGAAAACGACTTAGAGCGTGCGCTGAACGACCTCGAGGTCGATCGCATCGAGGAAACGCCGACGACAGCCGAATTTCAGGAACTCGATAATACATGAAGACGTACGGAAGCGAGCCAGGTGCACCGACACCGGTTCAGGTCGGAATCTCCGAGCTGGTCGTCAGCGAAGGCGACGATACGCTCAAATCCTACGGATTGGGGTCGTGTCTCGCGATCGCGCTGTACGATCCGGACAGAGAGATCGGTGGACTTGCACACGTTATGCTACCGGATGGTGATGCTGCCGAAAACAGCGATCGCAAGCCCGGCAAATACGCCGACACCGCGATTCGGGCACTGCTTCGACGGATGGTCGAGCAGGGCGCCAACTACACCGCCGTTGAAGCGAAAATCGCCGGCGGCAGCGATATGTTCGAGTTCGAAAGCTTCGGCGAGGGAGTTGGCCAGCGAAACATCACCGCGGCCAAGGCGGAACTCGAGAAACTCGGCGTCCCGCTCGTTGCCGAAGACGTCGGCGGTGAGCACGGCCGGACCGTCGAGTTCACACCTGGAACGGGAACCCTCATCATCAAAACCGCTGACAAAAGCGTCGAACACGGGGTGACGGAGCTGTGACCAACGAGGGGTTCGATGCGCTGTTGGCATACGTCGAGGACGAACTGGCGTTTGCGACGAGTCACTACAACGATAGCTATCTCGACCGGCGCATCTCCTCGCGAATGCGTCGGACCCAAAGCGAAACGTACACCGAGTACCTCGACACGCTTCGAGCTAATCCCGACGAACAGACGGCGCTGCTCGAGGCGCTGAGCATCAACGTCACCGGTTTCTTCCGAAACCCCGACGTCTGGTCGGGAATCCGTGAGGTACTGCAGTCTCTTAGCGACGCCAACGACACGGTTCGCGTCTGGAGTGCCGCGTGTGCTGACGGCCGTGAGCCGTACTCGGTCGCGATGCTCGCTCACGACGATCCACTTATCGACGAATCTGCCGTCACAATTCTTGGGACTGATATCAGCGAACCGGCGCTCGAGACCGCCAAAAGTGGCGTGTACGAGGCATCCAGAACCATCGATCTCGATGAGCAACTTGGCTTCCTCGACGACTACACCAGATACGTCGATCGAGACGGCAACACGTTTCGGCTCAAAGACGATGTCAAACGTAACGTCACCTTCGAGCGCCATGATCTGATCAACGACGAGCCTAAAACGGGGTTCGATCTCGTGATCTGCCGGAACCTGTTTATCTACATCGACAACGAGTACAAGCAGTCGATGCTTCGGACGATCGCCCGTTCGATCCGCCGAAACGGCGTGCTCGTCATCGGGAAGGCTGAAACGATCCCCCCAACCCTCAAGTCCGCGTTCACCGTTCGTGACAGTCGACTCCGGATATATCATCGGGAGTCGACAGAGACGAACGGCCTGGCCTGTAATCAGCCAAATCCAAACTCGAGACCGTAAGACCGTAGCCGTTCTGGACGCCGATCACGGCGGTTGAAACACACACGGGAGCTTACATACTGGCACACCGAACACTCACCAATGAGTGCACTCGACCTGCAGGCGTTCGTCGATCGTTCCCGGGTGCTCGTGGATTCGACACCCCCGACGACGGGCCGGGAAACACGTGCCTGGCTCGTCGACCCCTTTCTCGCGACACTCGGCTGGGACATCCACGCCGACTCGTGTGTAACCGATACGACCGTCGACGGCACAGCCCTCGAATACGTCTGCTCGGTCGATGGGATCCCAGCGCTGTTCGTCGCCGTCGAACCGCTCGACGACTCACTGAGCAAATCCCGCGCCGTGGCGCTTCTCGAGACGATGGCCTGGACAGGCGTCGACCGCGCAATCTACACCAACGGCGAGACGTTTCTCTTCCTCGCCGGCACAACCGATGTCGAACAGCTCGCATGCCAGCTGTCGTCGCTTTCCGACCACGAATCCGCACTCACACATTACACACAGGCGGCGGTTTCGCGTCGCCTCGAGCGCCACTCCCGTGCATTCGTCGCCCGCCAACTCGCCGTCGAGCGGCCGGCACTCCTCGAGTCGATCGTCACAGCCCTCACGAACGCAACCGAACAGGGCGACGTGTACACCACGGAGTTCGAATCTGCCACCGAACGATTCCTCGAGCAACTCGTCGCCTCGTTTGCGGATGACACTCGCGGGCCTGTCGCTGGTGACCTCGAGTCGTCCAGCCCCACGGACGTCTCGGTTCGGTTTTCCGAAACCGATATTTCGGACGACTCTCCCGTCGATCAGCAGCCGATGACCGAAACCGAACCATCACGTGATGACACCGCTGGTGCTTCCAGTTCCGACACAGGACCATCGGACCAACCCGAAACGGACTCGAGTGGTTCCAGTGGCGACTCCAGAGCCGACGCCGCCGACACCGATTCACCGACGCCGAGAGAGCGCAACGTCGAGGACTCGGGCGAGTCAGGGTCTACTGACGACGGCGAGTACGTCATCCGGTTTTTCAACGACCACACCTCAATCGGCGCTATCGGCCATTCGAGTTCAGCACAGGCGTTGCTCGGCACTGCGGAGTACCTTTTCGACCGTGGCCTTTCTGGCGTGTCAGTGCCCTGGCAGCCCGACGAGACGGCCGACGACCGTACTATCCTGAACGACTCACCAACACACGCCGATGGCTCGCCGATGACTGCGCCACAGCAGCTCTCGAACGGGCTCTATCTCGAGACCGCCGGAACCGTCGACGACCATGCCGCTCGCGTCGAAGCGCTCGTGACTCGAGCCGGCTTGCGAGCGATGTTGACCGGCGACTGGGAGCAAGAATAAGCTGTAACAGTTAGTACTCGAGGTCGACTTCGACGATGGTGACGACGACTCGCTCGAGGTCGTCGTAATTACATGTTCGTTTGACATCATCACCACTCTCCTTGTCCGTCCAGCCACGGTCTGTGTCCAGAGTCGAGTTCCACGCGTCGTTGTATTTGGTATCACCGTCGTCGATAGAGATGGTCACGCTGTCAACGTCGGTGTAAACTGCACTACTGCGGTTTTCGACGGACATCGTGACGCCCAGTCCGCTGCTGCTCTGGACCGATCGGTCGTCCGCCGAAATCGCAACGAGCGAGATGATCGCTGCTTCTCTGTCTTCAGCACACGTTATGTGCGGCTGTTTACGAACGAGACTCCAGTCCTCAGAGTCGTCGCCGCGGACGAGGCCACCACCTTCGTAGGCGATTCGCTCGCCGTCGGAGGTATAGATAAACTCGCCAAGATCAACCGTCGCCTCAGTACCGTAGTGAGAGAACCGATCAGCATCATTATCTCCGATCCCGAGTGGATCGTTGTCTGTATCACCTATCGTGATGTTTAGTTTCGTTCCACTATCGCTGGTCCTGACCGCCCCATCCCGAAGCGAGAGTTCACCATAGCGCTGATTGACGCCGCTGTATCGGATGACGTCGTTGAAGTTGTCCGCAAGCGCGTCCATCGCCCGCTCGGCGTTGACGAGCTGTTCGTTTTCCTGATAGTCGTCCATCGCCTGAAACCCGGTCGAATACAGGATGCCAACCGAGCCGAGGATAATCGCGAAGACGAGGACGAAGGCGACGACTTCGGAGACTGCCCGGTTAGTCGCTCTCGAATCGGTCCGGCGGTCGATCATCGGTTTGCCTCCGTGAGTTCGATCTTGTTGCCGTCGGAGCTAATTTCGATCGAACCGCCCGGTGCCGACTGCTCGTCATCAATGTCTGCATCGATCGCGACCGGGACGTACACCGTCACGTCGACATCGTAGGCCGAGAGTTTGAGACAGGGTTCGTCTCCATCAAGCAAGGGTGCATCGTCACACTGATTTTTCGGGAGTAACTCGACGGAGTATCGCGAATTCGTCACCGTCTGTGGATGGTCGGCCGTGAGCGTTACGCTGTCTCCCGTGGAGGCGGCCCGATCGACGTTATCGATCTCGCCCGCCAGTCGCTCGCCGACGGTCTCGAGTGACGTCTGTGCCGACCGTTCGGTCTCCGTCTCGAGCATCGTACTCCCGGACATCAACAGCATGGCGATGAGGATCGTCGTGATCCCGATCGTCAGGACGTGTGTGAGCGCGATCGACATCCCGCGGTCTGTCTCGTGTCTGGGTCCGATCATGAGTCCTCTGGGCAGTCGCTAGCTTTGATCGTTCGTTCTTGTTCGTAGTGGAGCTCGTTCGAGTCGTACGTGATCGTGACGGTCGCATTGTCGCCTGCATAGATCTCATCAGCGTCCGCGCTGATATTCACCACTGCTGGACTCGAGTGGGCAGTCGAATTCTGATACAGATCATTGAACGCCGTGATGTTCTCTTCGAGCAGGTCGTCGTCGTCCTGCCTGTCGATCAGACATCCGATCCCTTGTTGAACCTCGAGTTCGGTCGCTTCAGCAGTGGTCGCACTCTGGCCCGTCTCGGATGACGAGAGCGTCTCGGTGTAGACGACGCCGTTAAACACGACGACGACGCCGAGGATGATGAACGCGAGCGCGAGCGCGCCAATGAGGATCACCTGTCCCCGCTCGGTTCGACTGCGTTCACACGAGCGATCTCGCTCTCGACATTCTCGAAGGCGATCAGTTACCATACGGCGACGCGCACCTCCACCACGTTGTAGACCTTGGAGTCATCATCAGTTGCTCGAGGAATTGGATAGTCATCATTTTCATCAACTGTTCCAGGACCACCCGTCAGTTCGTCATCCTGAAATAATGTCACCATGTAACTCGCAGTCACCGCTTCGGATTCGCCCTGATAGACGAGATACTCGCTTTCGTATTCGTCTTCAGATTTGTTCCAGTAGACGAGTTCAACGTTGTAACTCATCCCACGTTCGGTGAACCGGTCCGAGAGGATCTCTCCGAGGACGAACTCGTCATACAACTCTGTCTGATTTGATGCGTTGTAGTACCCCCGTACATTGTCGTCTTCACTCGCTTTGTGGAACTCTTCTGCATTTTCGTCCCAGTAGCGAACCATCTCGGAAAGGTCACCATCGTCGGCCGCCGCAGCGACGACGAGTGCATCCTGTGCCTCCTGTTGAACCTGTGATTGGGCCGTCCGATCTGCCAACCCACCCGTCGTCGGCGTGATGACGACCGACTGCAGTGCCAACAGAATTGCCATCAAGACGATCATGGCACTGATGAACCCCTCGAGGGTGTAGGCCTGTCCTCGGTCACTGTCGTTCGTGGAGTCGACTCGAGGCATGGTTACCACACCCTCACGACGAGTCGGCACGCTGTTTCACAGCCCTCTGGGTTATCATCAAGTGTCACGATCCGAGCCGAACTGGCCGCTGACTGGTCGTTGTACTGGTCTCCGATCACCATGTCGTTGACCGTTTCGCTCTCGTTGAGCTGTTCGATCTGCACGCTCACTCGGTCGCCTGCGGTCCGAAGGCCAACAATTTCACGGATACCGTCGACATCATCGATATCTTTGAAATCGCCGCTATCGATCGCGTTCGGTGACGTATCCGAATCCGACAGATGGTACACCAGCCGATCCGCGATCCGATCCGCCTGTGCCGTCTGTCCGCCGCTGACTGACGAATCGAACGGCGTCAGAATCGTCGGCAGAAAGGTAAAGACGAAGGCGACGGCCAGAATGAACACGCCGATCCCGACGGCGAAATCCTGTGTGGTCTGGCCGCGATCACGCAACGAGATCGAGAGCGTCCGCTGGCGGCGGCCTCGAGCCCGCCCAGTCCGGTTTTGCGTTCGTTTCCGAGTCATCTCAGGCCACCAGTGTCCAGCCCACGAGTGCGACTGTCGCGAGGATAACGGCGTATTTCAGGCCGCTGAGCAGGTCGGCATCCCGGATGTAGCCACAGATGAACCCGGAGATGATCGCCTGCATCGTCACGGCGTGGAAGAACAACACCGAGAGCATGTCGACCTGAATGTTGTCGCTCAGGTCGGCCTGTGCGAGTTCGCCACCACCACCGCCATCCGTGTCGCCACCGGTGGACTCGAGGCCAGCCATCGTATCGATAAACTGGGTTTTGAGGATCGCAATCACGGCAAGCACCGTCATGAACGTCATGATGATGATCACGACCTGCATCCGGGTTCGGGACTTGCGTTCCCGTTCGATGTCGTCGTGGTTCTCGCTGGCGCGGGCGGCCGTCCGGAGGACGTCCGAAATCTGGTTCGACGCCTCTTGGGCTTCCGTGATCAGTCGGGTCGTCCGAGCGAGGCGAGGGATGTGGTATTTGTTGTTAAATTCGATGAACGCCTGTTTCAGGCTCGTTCCGTAGTTGACCTTCGTGTGCATCACCTCGAACTCACGAGCCAGTTTCCCGCTGGTCGTCTCCGAGACGGCCTTGAGCGACTCGAGCAACGTCAGCCCGGTGTCGTTCGAACTCGAGAGTTTGCGGAGGTCCTCAGAGAGCTGGCTGACGACGGCGTTTCTGTGCCGGACGTTCCACTCGCGGAAGATCGCCAGCGGAATCGCCATGATGTACAGCGGGACGTAGACGTAGATGAACGTCCCCCAGACGGCGTTGCCAAGAAGCTGGTCCCACGAGGTGGGCGCCGAGCCGTTGACCATCGCCATGGTGACGATCACGAGCGATGCGGGCAGCGTCAGCGCGAGCGTAAAGAGGGGGTTGTCCCGGAAGAAAATATGTGGCCTACGGAGGACTTCCTTCGTCTCATAGGTCCCCTCCCGGTTTTTGATGCGGTCAAAGACGCTGCGTTCGCCCGTGAACTGCTCGATGAGGCCGAGATTTAACACGCCCTGATCTCGTTGGGTCTCAGTCCGCTGTTCTGTGTTCCCCATCGAGAGGTAGCCATCACCCGGCTCGTCGTGTTTGACCGTCGAGACTAACACGAGAAAGCCGATTCCGGTCAGTGGAATCAGCCCGTAAACGGTCATGTACAGCATCTGATCCGTCACCTCCGCCTGGGGGATCATCTGCATGACGACCATGATGATGATCAGCAAGAGCGGAAACAGCGACAGCGTCATGTACATCTCGCCGAACAGCTCGAGCGTCTCGAGTGTGAGTTCCTGTTCTTGCTTTGCAGTCCGCAGATGCTTTTCTTTCTTGTCTTCCAGAAAGCTCTCCATGTCACCGCCGCTGTTGACGATCGAGAGCATGTCCGTCAGAAACTGCGACAGCTCGTCACTCGGCGTCTCGAGGGCCTGTTTTCTGATCGCGGTTCGGTAGTCGATATCGAAGTACTCGGTCTCTTTGACGATGCTCTGAAACTCCATGGCCACCTCGCCGTAGGTGTCGTCGGCCTGGGCCATCGCCTCGATGATCTCGAGTTGGTTTAGGCCACCGACTGACAGCGCGTACATAAACGAGACCGAGTCGGTCAGCAACATGTTGATCTCGCGTTTACGGGCCGAGGCACGCGAGTAGGGGATTGCAACGAGCGAGCCGAAACCGAGTGCGAAACCGATCGAGCCAAAGATGAGGCCGGTGACGAAAACGAGCGCCGGCACTCGGAACGTTTCGATAAGTTCGAGGACCAGTTCGCTGCTAACCGGAATGCCGAGAATTTCGTCGACCTGGACGAGCCCTGTTGCGAACAGGCCGTATCCGAGCAACAGCCCGAGCAACCACAGTGCAAGTCCGCTGATAAAGCCGATGCCGAGTGCTCTGGAGAGATAGAGTTCAACCGTATCGGTCATCCGAGCCTGTGCGAGTTTCGTCTCGACGTCGCTGACGAACTCGCTGTCCTCGCTGAACAACCGATCGTACAGGGGATAGAACGTCTCTCCTAAGATATCGGAGCCACCCGAAATCCCGCCGGAGCCGCCACTGCTGTCGGTCTGTAAGCTCATGAGTCGGTCTCCTCGTCACTGTCGTCGAACAGCCTGGTGTCCTCGTCGTCGTCAGTCTCGTCACGCTGTCTGAAAATCGAATTATCGGTCTGAGCGTGCGCACTGCTGTCGTCGAACAACGAGCCGTCGTCTATCTCATCGTCGTCGTCGGAGAAGATCGAGTCGGAGTCGTTGGCGAAGATCGAGTCGGAGTCGCCGGCGAAGATCGACTCCGATTCGTTGGCGTCGGATTTCGAATCAGTCACACTGCCGGAATCCGTGCCTGCTTCGGCATCGGGTCTCTCCTTCGCCATCTCTGCTGCGGTGTCGCTCTCGTCGGTTGTCTCGAGTTGGTCGCTGAAATCACCTGCCGTCTCGTCGTCCGAGTCGGGGTCGAAGATAGACGCGAAATCGTCGTCCTGCGACACCGATTCGAAGGCAGCGTCGTTTTGGCCTGTCTCGGCTGTGTCCTCGAGTTTGTCGACCGTCTCATCGATATCATCAAAGAGGCCACCAAGCGCCTCGTCCGTAGAGTCATCTCCAGCGTCTGCGTCAGGCGTTGGCGGTTCCGAATCAATGCCAGACGCCGGCGCGGATGCTGGTTCGTCGTCAGCCGACGAATCGGCTGCGGTCTCGAGTTCGGCTGGACGCTCGTCTCCTGTCTCTTCGTCAGCTGGACGCCCGTCGTCTGCTTCAGGCGTCGCCTCACCCGACTCGGGTTCTGCTGTCGGGGCAGGCAGTGTTTCCTCAGCGGCCGGCGTGTCAGTCGCCGTCTCGGGTGTCGGATCGTCAGGACTCGAGTCAGCCGTCTCGCCGTCGTCAGTGATGTCGAACCCGGTATCATCACTGAGCCATGCAGGCTCGTCAGTGTCCTCGCTCGAGGCAGTGTCGAACGCAGTCGAACTGTCGCCGAGTTCCCACTCGTCTTCATCGACACTGGTGTCGACCTCGCCGGCGAACTCGAACTCGTCGGTTTCGGCGCGGTCGACGTCGATCGTCTCTTCCTGTTCGACCCCGCTGAGTGCGCTTGCGAGGCCGCTTGGTACCTTCCCGCGGTACTCCTCGAACAACGACTCTTCGGCCCGCTCTAAGAGGTCCATCGAGAGATTGTAGGTCTCGTCGGTCGCCTCCGGCCGGGGCACGAGTTCCTCTTTCTCTTGATCGACGTCAATCAGAACGCTCTCCATCTCGCGTAAGTCCTCGAGGCTGTCTTCGAGATAGCCGTTTGCGATCAGCGTCAGGATCGTGTCCGGATCGTTGATAAACGCCTGAACCGTCGCTGCAACCTCTGCATACGTGTTCAGCCCGTTTTTGATGAGGTAGGCGATGATAACCTCGCGTTTGAACAGTTCTTCCTCGAGTTTCTCTTTGCTCCAGCCACGGTCGAACTGGATCTCTTCTAAGGTGTTGGAGTCCCCCATCTTGAGGAACTCGTCGGTTTCGGCCTGCCACTGATAGACGTCTTGAACGTTGATTTCGTCGTGTTCGGCCTCGTAGTGGTTGATCTCGGTCAGCGATTTGTTTCGCCGAACTTTCCGGCCCTGCACCCGGGTCTGGGTCTGGATCGAAACCAGATCCAGCGCCGTGAACATCGTCTTCGAGACGTTGATCGGGTCCGTCGTAAATCGTTTGAGGACTTCGTCGACGGAGTCGGCGTGGAACGTCGTGTACGTCGTGTGGCCGGTCGACATGACCTGGAACAGCGTCCGGCCTTCCTCACCCCGAATCTCACCCATCACGATGTAGTCAGGCCGCTGGCGCAGTGCGGCCTCGAGCAGGTCGAACTCGTCGACGTCACCCTGTTCGTCGTCGGCGAAGGAGGGACGGGTGACGCTCGCGATCCAGTTACGCTGTGGGAGTTCGACCTCGCGAGTGTCCTCGATGGAGACGATTTTCGCACTCGAGGGGATAAACAGCGAGACCGCGTTCAGCGATGTCGTCTTCCCGGATGCCGTCCCGCCGGCGAAGATCAGGCTCTTGTGGTTCTCGATGGCAAGCCAGAGAAACGCCATCTCATCGAGGCTGAACGTGTTCCAGTTGATGAGGTCGATCGGCGTGAACGGGACGTCCTTGAACTGCCGAATGGTGTAGTTGGTCCCGTGGTCAGAGACTTCTTGTCCCAGTGTCAACTGTGCACGCGAGCCGTCTGGCAAGGTCGCGTCGACCTGTGGGAGCCGTTTACTGATCCCCTTGCCCGACCGCTGGGCCAGTTTGACCACGAAGTCGTCGAGTTCGTCCTCCCCGTGATAGATGTTCGAGATAATCTGTTCGTATTCGGAATGGTAGACGAAAACCGGGGAGTTGTAGCCGTCGACGGAGATGTCCTCGACGTTGATGTCGTGTTTGATGCCGTCGATACGCTCGTAGCCGATGAAGTCCCGTTTGAGCTGATAGAGGAGCTTCTCGACCTGATACTCCGACAGCGTGTCCGGATCGTCCGCGAGAATCGCGGGTTCGGGTCGAACTGAGATGCCCTCGAGCGGTGTTGGTCCAGACTCCTCGTCCACATCGTCTTCGTCGTCGTCGAGCAACGTCTGCAGTGTCTCGAGGAGGTTCTTTTGGGTGCCGGCAGCGGATTTTTCGAAGAGGTCGTACCGCTTCAGCAGGCGTCGGGTTTCGTCTTCGATAACCGTCCGGCGGCCGTCCTCGGTTGCTTTCTCTTTGATCCCGTCCTCGGAGTATTTGATCGCCGTCCGAAGTTTGCCCGAGAGGAACTCCTGGAGTTCCTGCTCGATCTCGTTTCGGTACGGCTCGATCATGTAGTATTTCTTTTCGTTTTCCTTCTCGGAGTGGAAGATGACGACGTAGGCGTAGGGTTTGTTCACCCAGTAGCGCTCGACCTCCCGAAAGTGGGTCTTCTTGTCCATCGGGACGGCCTTCTCGAGATCGTAGCGATTGGAGACGGTGGTGTTGCCTGCGGCCGTCGAGAAGAAGTCGTCTTCGTCGAGCTCCTCTTGGATGTTGACGGTTCGTTCCTCGATGAGGTCGTCCAGAACCATCGCAGCCTCGTCGCCGGCGAACAGCCGCTGTTCGATACTGTCGGGATCGAATCCGAGCGCGTCTTCCTCGTCGTGACGAATAATCTCGCCATCGCTGTCACGCGGCCGGGAGCCGTCGTCTTCGTAGTAGTACTCCCATTTGTAGTGTTCCCACGTCCAGACGTCTTTGGTGACAGGTGTCGTCTCCGGGTCGACGTACTCGAGAAATGCCTCTTGAAGCGTTTCGGCGTTCGGTTTCGCTGGATCAGCGATAACCGACTCGAGGGTGTCTGGATGTCTGCCGAGGTAGGAAGCGGGGTCGAAGTCGACCCGATTCCAGTCATCCCCGTGAGGGACCGTCGGTTCGACCGTTTCGTCGGTATCGAGTCCAAGTTGGTCGTCAACCTCGGGTTCGGGGTCCGGGTAGAGCGCAGAAACTTCGTCACCGTGTCCGTGTTCTGCCATGAAATCCGCCCACGTATACTCTCCGACGCGGACGCCCGAATCCGAGTCCTGTTCGTGGGATTTTCGATCCGCCGACGCTGGTTCAGATGCCTCGTCTTCAGAAAAATTTCCGGCATCTGATTGGTCGGCCTCGTCAATAGCCATTGAATTCAACCTATCTTTCCCCCTTCAAAAAAGTCACGTGCATATTACCACATCTGATAACTTCGCGGGATAAAGGAACTGTTTCTGACACGAACGTATGATTGAATATAGTCATTAGCTGCACACAGTGTCACTTGCTACGGTCAGACACACAACGGACAGACTGGACGTATCGTACGTATAGACACACGACCCAAGACTTGACGGAGAGCAGCCACAGTTTGACCGTAGCAGATGGTTGTAATGATATTTGCATATATGTCATCTGTCCTATGTGCATTCTGTGTAAACATAATATTTTTATATTTACCATACAGTGTTGTGGCTGTGATTGTCTATGAGTAACAATAACATGGTTAATGGTCACAAGAGTAGTACTTCTCGAGTGGCAGCGGGAAAAACAGGAGTTGGTCGACGGACGTTCCTGAAAACGACCGCTGCTGGTGCCGGACTCGCGACGGTTGCAGGCTGTCTCGGTGGCGGCGACGATGGTGGGATCTCGCTCGGTGCACTGTACATCACCTCGGGATTCGCGTCACTGTACGGTGAAGAGGCAGCACGAGGCTACGAACTGGCTGTCGAAGAAATCAACGACAACGGTGGGATCGATGGCGAAGAGGTTACGATTATCTCCCGGGATACGGAAGGCGACGCCACCACGGCGGGTCGACAGATGCGGAGTCTGATCGAGGAGGAAGGCGTCGACGGCCTCTTCGGGTTGGACAGCAGTGGGGTCGCACAGGCGCTGGCACCACAGGTCGCTGAGTTCCAGATGCCGTTTATGGTTACACACGCAGCGACGCCGTTTCTGACGTCGCCGGAGGGAGAACACGAGGACTCGGTTGGCAACGAATACGTCTTCCGGAACGCCAACAATCTCACACAGGACATCTACGGTGCGGCACGTGTCGCCGACGAACTCGACGCAACCGAGTGGGCGACGATCGGGCCGGACTACGCGTTCGGGTACGAGACCTGGGATTACTTCCAGGCGTTCTGTGAGGGACTCGGCGTTGACGCGGAGTTTACCACCGAACAGTACCCGGGGCTCGAGACAGGTGATTACTCGCCGTACATCAGCGCGGTCATGGATGAAGAGCCTGACGGCGTCATCACGCCGCTGTGGGGAGCCGACCTGACGACGTTCCTCGGCCAGGCCGAGGACGCTGGCTGGTTCGATCAGATCGACCACACGCTCTTCAGCGTCGGTATGGGAACAGATCTGCCCGCCGATGGATCGCCGCTGGTCGAAGGCGAGTACGCATCGACACGGTACGATCCGTTCGAGCCAGATACAGACGAGAACAGTTCGTTCCGCGAGCAGTACTACGACGAGTATGACAACCTTCCGACGTACAACGCCGAGGGTGCCTACCGAGCAGTCTACCTGTACAAGGAGGCGATCGAATCGGCCAGTAGTACCGATCCGGACGAACTGGTAGAAACGTTAACCGGCATGGAACACTCCGGGCCGGTCGGAGACTACCGATTCAACGAGGAAACGAACCAGGCGACCGTGCCATCTATCTGGGGCACAGTCAGCTACGACGACGAGTGGGAGAGCAACGTCCTCGATCCGGTCGAGGTCTACGAAGCCACACCAGACGTAGTGAACGACGCACTCGGCGACTCCGACCTCCCGTCGGGAGTCTGATCACTTCGTCGCTGTAGTCATACCATCGAAAATGTTACAACAATGTTAGATACAATTGCCTTTATTGGGCTGTCAGATGTTATCAATGGACTAAGCCTCGGGAGCCGCCTGTTCCTGATCGCCGTCGGTTTGAGTTTAATCTTCGGCGTGCTCGGCGTCCTAAACTTCGCGCACGGGGCCTTCTACATGATCGGGGCCTACGTCGCACTGGCCGTGACCAACAACCTCATCGATAACTTCTGGCTCGCGGTCATCATCGGCGCAACGGCCGTCGGCATCATCGGTGTGCTCATCGAGATCAGCACGATCCGGCCACTCTACGGTCGACTCGAGGGTGACCTCGACCAGCTGATCGTTACGTTCGGATTCGTCCTCATCATCCACGAGGCGATCCGGTTTGTCTGGGGATCGCAGCCACTCTCGAGAATGGACTACCCTGCAGCTCTCGACTTCTCCGTCTCGATTGGCGGCAGCACGTTCCCTGCCTACCGATTGTTCGTCATCGGTGCCGCGTTCGTCGTCATGCTCGGATTGTGGGTGTTCATTACGAAGACGTACTTCGGCGCACTCGTGCGTGGGACGTCGTCGGACCGGGAGATGGCGGCGATTCTCGGCGTCGATGTGCCGCGGCTGTACACCGGGGTCTTCTTCCTCGGGAGCTTCCTCGCCGGCCTCGGTGGAGCGCTCGCTGCACCGCTGCAGTCGATCAGTCCAGCGCTCGGTGATCAGGTCATCATCGACGCGTTCATCATCGTCGTCATCGGCGGGCTCGGCTCGCTCTCCGGTGCGTTCGTCGGCGCGATGTTCGTCGGTATGATGCAAGCGATCGGCCCACAGTTCATGGCAGCCGGCCACATTGCGATTCCGTTCCTCGCGATGGTGCTGGTGTTACTGTTCCGTCCAGAAGGGCTGTTCGGAGGGTTCGGTGAATGAGCACGCAAGACAGCAGCATCGGCGCACGGATCGGCACGTTTGGCCGAGAAGCCGTCCAGAACGGCTGGACCAGAGAGCGATTTACCCTGCTCGGGTTGATTGGGATGGTCCTGGTCGGACTCGGTCCCTCTTTCCAGGTGTACCTGTTCACCGAGTTCCTGATCATCGCACTGTTTGCGCTCGCGTTTAACCTCCTGTACGGCTACACCGGCCTGCTGTCGTTCGGCCACGCGCTGTTCTTCGCCGGCGGCTCCTACGGACTCGCGATCGTCATGCGCGACCTCCAGCCGCTCGTTGCAGACGCGGTCGGCAGTGGTGTCGCGCCGCTCGTAACCTTCGTCGTCGGCGGCATCGTCGGCGTCCTACTGGTCGTCCTGATCGCGATCCCAGTTGGCTGGCTCTCTGTCCGACTCGAGGAGATCTACTTCGCGTTGATCACACTCGCGTTCGGGATGCTTGGCTTCTCGCTGATCGTCCAGAACCCAGGCGGTCTCACGAACGGCACCGACGGCGTGCTCGTCCTGCTCGGCCTTGTCGAACTCGGTGGGATGGAGTTCAGACTCGGCGATCGTCGGGTCTACTACTATTTGACGCTGGCAGTCGTCCTCGCGTCGACGTACGCCCTCTGGCGGATCGTCAACTCACCGTTCGGGACGATCTGTAAGTCGATCCGCGAAAGCCCCGACCGGGCCGCTGCACTCGGCGTCGACGTCCGCCACCATCGGTGGATGACGTTCATCCTCTCGGCGTTTTTCGTCGGCGTTGCCGGCGTCCTGATCGCCGGCTTAGCAAGCGTCGCCTCGCCGTATCACTCCCACTGGACCCAGAGTGCAACCGCCGTCGTGGCCACCGTCATCGGCGGCGCGACGTTCTTTGCCGGACCAATCGTCGGGGCATTCATTTACCTCTACGTCCGCTGGGGGATCAGCCGCTTCCCGGCGCTCGAGGCCCACTGGGAGTTCTTCTTCGGGGTTATGCTCATCGTCACCGTGCTCTACTTCAAGCAGGGTGCCGTCGGTGGGCTGGTCATGCTCCACGCGTGGCTCCTCGAGGTCCAGGCGGTGTACGAACGCGACGGCGCTGGCGCTGCAGCGTCGTTCGTCAGTGAATCGGTCAGCAACAAACTCAGATCGGTGGGCGATCGCTTGACGTCGACGGGACAAGGCGACGCTGCCGATGGAGGTGGGAAGCAATGACGACAGTGCTCAAAACCGAAAATCTTCGTAGACAGTTCGGCGACCTCGTCGCCGTCAACGACGTCTCGCTCGAACTCGAGGAGGACGAGATCACCAGTATCATCGGCCCAAACGGGGCTGGGAAGACGACGTTCTACAATCTGCTGACAGGGGTGCTCGAGCCGACATCGGGTTCGATCCATCTCTGGAAGGACGGCGAGTTACAAGACATTACGGACGAACCGCCCCACGTGGTGGCCCAAAGCGGCCTCTCGCGGTCGTATCAAATCACGAACGTCTTCGAGCGGCTGACCATCCGTGAGAACGTTCAGGTCGCTCGAATCGCCCACGAGGGGCGGACGCTCGATATCCGTTCGCGTGCGGCCAACGACGAGCAACTCAACGCGGACGTCGATGAACTGCTCGAACTCACGAACCTCACCGACATGGCGGAGGTGACGTGTGACAAACTAAGTCACGGCGAAAAGCGCAACGTCGAGATCGCGCTCGCACTCGCAATCGAGCCGACGGTGTTCTTGCTCGACGAGCCAACGGCCGGGATGAACCCGACCGAGACGAAAGAGATCGTTTCGCTCATCCACGAACTGAACGAGGACATCGACGCGACGTTCGTCGTCACCGAACACGACATGAGCGTCGTTACCGACATCTCCGATCGGATCGTCGTCCTCGCCGACGGGGCGGTCCTCGCGGACGGCGACCCACAGGCGGTCCTCTCGGACAAACGCGTGACGGAAGCGTACCTGGGGAGTGAGGCAGTATGACAGTACTCGAACTCGACAACATCGACACGTACTACGGGAACAGCCACGTCCTCCACGGCGTCTCACTCGAGCTTGCGGAGGGTGAAGTCGTCGCTTTGCTCGGCCGCAACGGGGCCGGGAAGACGACGACGATGCGATCGATTATGGGCGTAACGCCGCCGCGGCGCGGCTCGATCGTCTACCGCGGCGAGAACATCGTCGGCAAATCGCCCGATAAATTAAACGAGCGCGGCATCAATCTGGTGCCCGAAGACCGTCGGGTGTTCCCGACGTTGTCCGTTCAGGAGAACCTCGTGCTCGCGCACAAACTCGCCGCCGACCCGAAACCGATCGAGGAAATGTACGAACTGTTCCCGATCCTCGACGAGTTGCGGACAAGCGATGCCCAGAACTTGAGCGGGGGCGAACAGCAGATGCTTGCAGTCGCACGCGCGCTCGTCCAGCGTCCCTCGTTGCTCTTGCTCGACGAGCCGACCGAGGGGCTCGCCCCGGTCATCGTCGACGACTTACAGGAGATGCTCCAGGCGGTCGTCGACGAGGACGTGACTGTCTTGCTCTCCGAACAGAACGTCAACTTCGCGTTCGAGTTGGCGACACGGGGCTACGTCATCGACACCGGCTCGATCGTCTTCGAGGGTTCAGTCGAGGAGATCCAGAGCCGCGAGGATCTCCTCGAGAAGTACCTCGCCGTCTCACCTGAGGAGGTCGCCTAAGATGTCCGATCTGACGCACCGGCCGTCTTTCTGGCGATCGCTGCCACGGGACGCGAGTCGTCTCACGAACCAACGAGAGGGCGCTACAGCCCCATCTCGCAGACGAACTCGACTCACCAGATCGGTGGCTCACCGACGAGAGCAGGGCGGTCGAACCCATTTCGAAGGCGTCGACCGGCAAGTTCGACAAAAAAGGATTACGCGGTCGGATCGACGTGGTGATAGACGATGAGTGATCTCTTCGACCTCTCGGGACGTGTCGCACTGGTAACCGGCGGCGGACGCGGGATCGGCCGCGCGATCGGCGTCGAACTCGCAAACGCCGGGGCCACGGTGGTCCCATCGGCCCGCTCGACCGACGAAATCGAGGCTGTGGCCGACGAAATTGAAGCTGACGGCGGTGACGCGCTCGCCGTCGCGACCGATGTCACCGACCCAGATGCCGTCGCGAACGCGATCGAGCGCGCCGAAAGCGAGTTCGGCAGCGTCGACGTCGTCGTCAACAACGCCGGCTTCAATCCCAGTGATGCCCTCGGACGACCGGAGGACGTCTCGACCGAGAGCTTCGATCGAGTCCTCGACGTGAACCTGAACGGAGCGTACGAGGTGACGACGGCAGCGGCCGACTCGCTGCTCGGGAGCGACGGCGGCTCGGTGATCAACGTCGCCAGCGTCGGCGGACTGGTCGGTCTGCCGCGCCAGCACCCCTACGTCGCCTCGAAACACGGCCTCGTCGGCCTCACAAAGAGTATGTCGATGGACTGGGCACCGGACGTGCGCGTCAATGCGATTGCGCCGGGCTACGTCGCGACGGAGCTCACCACAGGCCTGCAGGAAAACGAGAGCCTCCGCCAATCGATCATCGATCGCACGCCGCTCGAGCGCTTTGCTGAACCCGAAGAGATCGCCGGCCCGGCGGTCTTCCTCGCGAGCGACGCCGCGAGCTACGTCACCGGCTCGGTACTCGCCGTCGACGGTGGCTGGACGTCACGGTAATCAGACCGTTCAGTTCGGGCGGCTCGACACTGTTTTGCGACCGTTGCTCTGGCTGACGAGCGGTTAGATCCCGTACTCGCCGTCGATGACCGCTGTCGCCTGCTCGAGCAGTCCTGGGACGCCGGCTTCCATCGTCGGGTACATCGGATCGTCGCTGTTGCCCTCGAGATAGCGCCGGAAGAACATCTCCCCGAGTGCACCCATCTTGTACGTCGCGAGGACGATGTAAAACCGGGGCTCGTCAAACGTGTAGCCGGTCTCCGTCTCGTACCGATCGATCAGCTCCTGTCGCGAGAGATAGCCGTCTCGAGCCGTTAGCGTCGGGTACAAGTCCGGAATCGGTGGCTCGGGATCGTCCGCGTCGTGCCAGAAGGAGAGCATCCAGCCGAGGTCAGTGAATGGGTCACCGAGCGTGGCCATCTCCCAGTCGAAAACGGCGATGATCTCCGGCTCGCTCCCGGCGGCCGCGTCGTCACTGGCGACCGTCCCCTCGGCTGCGGGAGCGACCATCACGTTGTCCAGTTTGTAGTCGCCCTGGACGAGCGTCTCCGGATGGTCCTCGGGGACGTTCGCCTGGAGCCACTCCGTGATCCGCTCGAGCGACGGGAGGTCGCGATGGTCAGCTGTCGTCTCCCGTGCCCATTTGAACTGTTCATGCCACCGATCGACCTGTCGCTGTGTAAATCCCTCAGGATAGCCAAACTCACCGAGCCCGACGGACTCGTAATCGACATCGTGAATGGCTGCGAGCGTGTCGACTAGCTCGGTGCTGAGCTGTCGGCGTGCGTCCGGGCGCGCGAGCCACGCTGGCTCTTCGGTCCGGATAACGTCTCCCTCGAGTTTCTCCATTACGTAGAAATCACTCCCCATGACCTCGTGATCGTCGCTCGCGAGGACGGTTCGTGGAACGGGCACGGCCGTCTCCTGTAACGCGTCGACGACGTGGTGTTCCCGAAGCACGTCGTGTGCCTTGTCGGCGGTCTTCCCCGGCGGCGGTCGCCTAACGACCAGTTCCTGCTCACCCCACGTCACGAACAGCGTCTCGTTCGAGTGGCCAGCGTCCACCCGTTCGACCTCGAGGCGATCAGTCGGGCCAAGTGCGTCCGCGAGATATGCCCGTAACTGCTCTTCGTCGATCAGCCGATCGAGATACGTCTCATCGCTCATCGACTCACCCAACAGATATTGATAACTGTCATCATTGACCAAAACACTACGTTCGTCTTACGCACAAATGAGGTTAAATACTTCGGGCAACCGAACTGGTCAATCGGCGGAAGAGACTGCCACGACCGACCGTGGTGGCGCTGTCACTGGATTTGTCCAGACTCGCTCGCGTGGCCGACAACCGCCAACTGCCAAGGCCGTCCACGAGACGACATTCGAACCCCGTCCGGACGCTCACAGCTTGTACACACAGCATCCTAGATGCGATTATCTCAAAGGAGCGGGTGCTGTGTGGGGGTACGAATGTCACGAAAACGGGCGTTCCGTCCACGCTGTGACTGGCGGGGATTCGAACCACGTCCGTTCGTCGCGGACGGGCGTGACGGGATTCGAACCCGCGATCAGAAGGTTAGGAACCTTCTGCCCTCTCCGCTAGGCCACACGCCCCCTCGAGAAAGATCCGTTATTTCGTTTCCGTTTCGGTCTCGGAGTCGCTTTCCTCAGTGACGGGTTCTGTGTCGACGAACTCGTCATCGTCGTCGAACTCGCCCTCTTCGAAGTCGTCGTCCTCTTCGAATCCTGATTCGCGCATCTCCTCGAGTTCCGTTTCGACCTTTTCACGCCCTTTCTGGAATTCGCCCATGGCCTCCCCGGTCGACCGGGCCAGTTTCGGGATCTTGTTGGCCCCGAACAGCAGAATGGCGATGAAAAGGATGATCAGTAGTTCCGGACCCCCGGGTACGCCGGGGATGAACAGCGGTGCGATTTCGGCTACCATCTCTATACGTGGGTTACCCGCTGGCAATTATAACCTTTTTGGACCACCAAGTAGCGCACGTCTTGACGAACGTCCGTTTGAGTCGGGCTATCGAGCTAATTACAACCGGATGGCGCAGGGATATATACTACTTCGAGCGATCGATCCACCTCAGATGGTCGCCGTCTTCGGCTCTCAAAGTAACAATTCGCATGATCGTTCAAGAGCGTTTAGTTCCGCGAACGAAACTGTCTTTCCGGTTTACCCACAAGTGCCCAGTGATGCCAGCAACTGGAGACACTGCACCTGATTTCACCGCACCGCTTGCAAACGGCGACGTCGACTCCTTTACCCTCTCAGAACGGCTCGAAGACGAGTCCCCGATCGTCCTCGCCTTTTTCCCGGGCGCGTTCACCGGCGTCTGTACCGACGAGATGTGTACGTTCCAGGACCGACTCGCCGCGTTCGACGACCTCGATGCCAACGTCTACGGCGTCAGCCGAGACTCTCCGTTCGCACTGAACGAGTTCCGCGACCAGAACGGCCTCGAGTTCGGACTCATCAGCGACTACAACAAAGAGATCATCGACGACTACGACATCGCGATGGACTTCGCCGACCTCGGCGTCTACGGCGTCGCCAAGCGTTCGGTGTTCGTCATCAACGGCGATGGAGAGGTCACCTACGAGTGGGTCAGTGACGACCCCGGCGTCGAGCCCGACTACGACGAGGTCGAGGCCGCTGTCGAAGACGCAGCCTAACCAACGCGACTGGCTGCAACGACCCCTGCGAACGATATCCATCACGAAGCCATTTTTGTCGCGGTTTCCTCGAGACAGACTGTCCGGCAGTCGGCAGTAGATTCGATCACTCGGTCAATCAAAATCCGGCAGTCAGCATGGCCAACAGTATAGTAGCCACTGCACGTCACTGCACACCTGATCGCACAGCCGTCGTGCGATCAGTGTGTAACTCATTGCAGTTGGTACTATCTCACCGTCCCAACGTCGCTTGCCGTAGGGCTTTTTTAGTCCGCTGTCGACGATACTGTATGAGCGATTCTGCCGGTGACGACGCTGGTCGTCGTGTCTACTCCCCTGAAGCAGCCCACAACTTTCCCGATACGAAACTCAATCGCGTCCTCGAGTTCATCGCAGCGGACGAAGAGATCCAGACGTATCTCGAGGCACAGAACGTCAACGCGGTCGATCGGATGCAGTACAACGATCACGGAACGAAACACATCGAGATCGTCCGCAACCGAGCGCTGTGTCTCTACGATCTGCTCAAAGCTGGCGACGTCGATTTCAACGGCGCGCGCCAGCAGGGCCTGGCTGAGGAAGACGAGTCAGTCATCATCGCGCTCGCAGCCACACTGCACGACGTCGGCCACGTCGTCCACCGGGATCAACACGCCTACTACTCGATTCCGCTGGCCTCGGATATCCTCGATCGCATTCTCCCCGAGTTCTACGACGTCGCCGAATCGGTCCGAGTGAAAGGCGAAGTCCTCCACGCGATCCTCTGTCACCACCGTTCCGAGACGCCGCTGACGACCGAAGCAGGTGTTATCCGTGTCGCTGACGCCCTCGACATGGAGCGTGGCCGTTCGCGGATCCCCTACGAACACGGCGGCCGTGGTATCAACACCCTCTCGAGTCAGGCGATCAGCCGCGTCACGCTCCAAGAAGGTGAAACCAGCCCCGTGATGGTCGAAATCGCCATGACCAACGCTGCTGGCGTCTACCAGGTCGACAACCTGCTGAAAGCGAAACTGAGCGACTCTGGACTCGAAGAACAGATCCGGATCGTGGCAGTCAACACGAACGAGAACCGTGAGCAGTTAGTCGAACGGATCGAACTCTGAACTCCCAGACCTGACTCGAGCGCTCGGACTTGCTGCTTCCAGACGAAGCCCAGCGTCCGAACTCAGCGACCAACCTGTTTTGTTACCGACTATCTGCGCTGCGCTCATAGCGGCGCTCAGCGCCACGACTGTCTCGTTCGCGGTGGGTAAACTGCACCCGCCCGCGTTGAGGAGGAGGGTGTGTCTCCAATGTTCGAAGCGTGCGTTCGCTAAATCGTAACTTCCAGCCGTGTTTTGCTCCGCTTTCGATCAGTCACCGCAGGCAAGCTCGAACCCCGAATTCGTTCGCTCGAGGTAGCCCCGTCTCCGAAGCGTGCTGGTGACCGAGAGGACGGTTCCCGTGGTGAGTTCGAGCGCAGTGCAGAGATCCGCAGTCGTCGCACTCGGCCAGACGGAGAGGTAGAGATAGACGAGCTTAGCCTGTGCTGACTCGATGTCGTCCGGAATCGATACTGCCGATCGTGACTGTCTGCGGTGGTGCATACGACGAGGTCAGAAGTTCGACGATATTAAAACTGAGTGTCGACAGATGTCGAATTATGTGGCTCGAGTCAGGCGACTCCAGAGACTCGAGTCGATGGGGACGGCGCGCAAGTCAGTGTATTTTTGTCGTCACCGACCCCCCTCACCGGTATGAATCTCCAACTCATCTTCCTCGGCTTGCTGACTGGTACGCTCACCGGTGCGTTCTTTGCGCTGTTCGATGTCCCCATCCCAGCCCCGCCGGAGCTGCCGGGGCTAATGGGAATTATCGGCATCTATCTGGGCTACAAACTGGTCCAGGCTGCAGACATCAGTATCGACGTGCTCGACTCGCTCGGGTTCTAACACGATCGTCGATTCCATTCGTCGGCTGTCGAACTGGATTTTCGACTGCTGACCAACACGAGTCGCTCGCCAACCGCAATCGAACGATAGTGGCCGGCCGATCTCACTCGAGATCCAGATCGGCAGCGAACTCGCGCGCCCGTGCTCTGATCGCGGCGGCGTCGGCGGCGAGGACTTCCCCGTTGCGCATGAGTACGTCGCCGTCGACCATCGTGAACTGCACATCGTCGCCGTGAGCAGCGAAGACCAGATGCGAGAGCACGTCGTGGATCGGCGTCGCGCGGGTGATGTCCGTCTCGAGGCCGATCACGTCGGCGGACCACCCCTCACGGAGTTTGCCGACGTGGTCGAAGCCCGCCGCCTGCGCGCCGTTTATCGTCGCCATCTCGAACACCGTTTTCGCGGGCAACGCCTGTGGCTCGAGGCGATCGACTTTCTGGAGCAGCGAGGCCTGACGCATTTCGGTAAATGGATCGAGGGTGTTGTTACACGGTGGTCCGTCGTTGCCCAGCGCGACGTTGATCCCGCGATCCAGATAATCCAGAACTGGCGCGACACCGCTTGCGAGTTTCATGTTCGATGAGGGGCAGTAAGTCACGTTGGTCCCGGTCTCCGCGAGCACTGCTCGTTCTGAGTCGTCGGTCCAGACACAGTGGGCGAGAACGACGTCCTCGCCGGTGAGCCCGACCTCATCGAGCCAGTGGATGTTCCGCTGGCCGGTGTCTGCCTCGACGGCCGCGATCTCGCCGCGGTTCTCGCTTGCGTGCGTGTGGATCATTACCCCGTCGTAGGTGTCCGCAAGCTCTCTGGCACCGCGAAGGGCGGCCTCGGTGCAGCTGACGGCGAATCGCGGCGTTACGGCGTACTGGATTCGACCGTTGTCGATACCGTGGTAACGGCGAATGAGTCGTTCGCTTTCGGCGAGCGCCTCGTCAGTGTCCTCTAACAGCCCCGGCGGTGAATCCTTGTCCATGATCACCTTCCCGAGCCGGCCACGGATTCCCAGCTCGCGGGCTGCCTCGAACGCCTCCGCTGCGTGGGCAACCGAGAGGTGATCGATACAGGTCGTCGTCCCGCTCTCGATCAACTCGAGATAGCCGAGTTCGGCAGCCGTCCGCATCTCCTCGGCCGACAGTGACGCCTCCATCGGGAGGACGTACTCATAAAGCCAGTCGAGTAACTCCGTGTCGTCGGCGATCCCCCGTCCGAGGCTCTGGACGGAGTGGACATGGGCCCCGACAGTGCCCGGCATGAGCACGTCGTACGTCTCGTGGACGTGGTCCGGATACTGCTCGAGACAGGCTGCTCGTTCCCCAACGGCGACGATCACGTCGTCCTCAACGACGACTGCCCCATCGTGGATCACCGTTTCAGAATCAGCGACAACCGTCCCCGACAGTAACATTCGACCCAGAATAGCCCGTCGGCAGGCTTAGGACTACTGGTAACGGTGACTCGCCTCGAGGTATTCTCCGAGGCTCTCGATCAAAACCGCAGAAGTGTGGTCGTTAGTAGCTGCGGACTTTCGGCTCGTAGGTCTTGTCCTCGCCCTCGAGGATCACTGGGCGGTAGAAGATCGACGGCTCACCGTCGTCCCACGAGATGAGCGTGTGTTTGAGCCAGTTCTCGTCGTCGCGGATTTGGTTCTCCTGTCGCCAGTGGGCACCGCGGAACTCGTTGCGCACGAGCGCGCCGAGTGCGATCGTTTCGGCGACGTCGATCAGGTTGCGCGTTTCGATCGTCTGCTGAAGGTCCGTGTTGAACGTACGCGATGGGTCGTCGACGTAGACGTTCTGGTACTCCTCGCGGCACTCGCGGATGATCTTCAGCGCCTTCTTGATACCCTCTTCGGTACGGAAGACGTTGACGTAGTCCGTCATCGCCTTCTGGAGTTTCGCGCGGATTTCGGCGTGCTGGACGCCGTCGTCCTTCTCGATTAGGTAATCGATGTGTTCGCGGGTCTGCTCGACGGTGCGCTCTAAGAGCCCCTCCGTGTCGGCCGTGACACCACCGTCTGC
The DNA here is from genome assembly GCF_041821125.1 of Natronorubrum sp. A-ect3. Taxonomy (NCBI): domain Archaea; kingdom Methanobacteriati; phylum Methanobacteriota; class Halobacteria; order Halobacteriales; family Natrialbaceae; genus Natronorubrum; species Natronorubrum sp. A-ect3. The sequence continues at coordinate 645,402 of NZ_JBGUBB010000001.1, forward strand.
AGCGACGCCGCCGGACTGATCGAGGCCAGATGCGCCAGGTGCGACCGGCAGATCGGCGTCGGTTTCGTCCTCGACATCGTCGCCGTAGCCGGTCTTGATCTGTGGCTCGCCGAGGTCTTTGCCGGCAGCGTGGTAGCCAGCGCGCTTGCCGAAGACGATCAGTTCTGGCAGTGCGTTGCCACCGAGTCGGTTGCCACCGTGAACGGAGACACAGGCACACTCGCCGGCCGCATAGAGGCCGTCGATACAGGTCTGACCGTTCTCGTCGGTCTCGATGCCGCCCATCGCGTAGTGCTGGCCGGGCTTGACTGGCATCGGCTCGACGAGGCCGTCAACGCCTTCGAAGTCCTCTGCGAGGTGGAGGATGTTCTCGAGGCGGTCGAGAATCCGCTCCTCACCGAGATGGCGCATGTCGAGGTGGACGTACTCGTCGTTGACGCCGCGTCCTTCCTGCACTTCGGTCAGCTCGGCACGCGCGACAACGTCTCGGGAGGCGAGTTCGCCGTCGTTGTTCGCATAGCCGTACTCGAACATGAACCGCTCGCCGTCGTTGTTGTAGAGAATGCCACCTTCGCCACGGACACCCTCGGAGATCAGCACACCCGTCGACGGCAGCGAGGTCGGGTGAAACTGGATGAACTCCATATCCTCGAGTGGTGCACCCGCACGATAGGCCATCGCGTGGCCGTCACCGGTACAGGAGACGGCGTTGGTGGTGTGGTCGAAGGCCTGTCCCGGGCCACCGGTCGCGAGGACGACGCCCTGGTTCGCCTTGAACCCTTCAACTTTGCCCGACTGAACGTCGTAGGCGACGACGCCGTGACACTCGCGGTCGTTGGGGTCGTCTTCGTCGGTCGTGACGAGGTCCATGACGTACCACTCGTCGTAGACTGGGATGCCACGTTTGACGACCTGCTCGTACATCACGTGCAGCAGGTGGTGGCCGGTTTCGGCACCGGCGTAGGTCGTTCGGGGATATGAGAGCCCACCGAACGGACGCTGGGAGACGCGGCCGTCTTCCTCGCGGGAAAACGGCATCCCCCAGTGTTCGAGTCTGATCGTGTCTTCGGGGGCGTCCTGTGCAAGCGTCTCGACTGCCGGGGCATCGCCCAGGTAGTCGGACCCTTTCATGGTGTCGTAGGCGTGGAGCTCCCAGTCGTCGCCCTCCTGGAGCGCCGCGTTGATTCCGCCCTCGGCTGCACCCGTGTGGCTGCGAACCGGGTGAAGTTTCGAGACCAGTGCGACGTCCGCACCTGCCTCGTCCGCTGCGACCGCAGCTCGAAGGCCAGCGCCGCCGGCGCCGACCACGATAACGTCGTGTTCGTACATGTTACCAGAACTTCAGGTTTTTCTTGACTGCTTCCCGCTTGAGCTCCTGAATGTGCTCGGTAAGCGGGATATCTTTTGGACACACCTCAGTACAGGAGAACTGGGTCTGGCACCGCCAGACACCTTGTTCCTGTTCGAGGATACGGAGTCGATGCTCTTTAATGTCATCCTCTTCGCGGTTGTCCATCGCAAAGCGATAGGCCTTGTTGATCGCTGCCGGGCCGAGATAGTCGTTGTCGCCGGCGGCGATGTTACACGAGGACATACACGCACCACACCAGATACAGCGCGTGGACATCTTGACCTTCTCGCGGTTTTCTCGCGTCTGGCGCTGTTCTTCGAGGTCGCTCGCGTCGGGCGTATCCTCGCTCTGGAAGTACGGCTCGACGGTGTGCATCTGGTCGTAGAAGTGGTCCATATCGACGACCAGGTCCTTGACGACCTCCTGGTGTGGGAGTGGTTCGATGCGAACAGGATGTTCCAGCTCGGAGATCTGGGTCTTACAGCCCAGTCGCTGTTTCCCGTTGACGAAAAAGGCGTCCGAGCCACAGACGGCCTGCCGACAGGAGTGTCGGAACGTCAGCGAGGAATCGTACGTGTCTCGCGCGTACATGACCGCGTCGAGGACGGTCATCCCTTTCTTGAAGGGGACGTGGAAGTCGTCGAAACGCGGTTCCTGTTTGTCCGCGACTTCGGGGTCGTAGCGGAACACCTTGATGAGGACCGTCTCCTCATCGGCATCAGGATCGGCAGTCGACTGCTCGTCGACCATGCTGCTTTCTTTCTCTTTGAGTCGCTCTTGCTGTGGCGACTCTGCGCCTTTCATTTCCGGGTCTTCCGGTGACTCCTGCGTTTCTGGTTTCTGTTGTTGAGTACTCATGTTAGGTCCACCCCGCCATAACGATTGCAACGTAGATTCCCTGGACGATGAGTGCGACGCTCGCGATGACGAGCACTGCAAGCACAACTTTCCGCTGTGCTCCCTCGAGTCCCTGGTTGACAAGGGCGTTGTAGACGCCGTTGACACCGTGGAACGTTCCTGCGATCAGGAACAACACCATCGTCAGGAAGTAACCAACGTCCTGCATACGGGCCTGCGTGCCGGCAAACGTCACGTCTGCAGCGTGGTTGACGAAGTGCAAGAGGAAGAAGTGGAAGGCGAGCACGACGACTAAGAAGGCCGCCGTAATCCGCTGGAGCAGCCACGTCGTGCCGCCTGGTGCGAACGAAGAGTATCGTTCTGCCATTAGATCGTCACCCCGTCCATGAAGGTTGGAACACTGGCGACGGTGATGATTGCCGTCAACACCAGTGACGCATAGAAGCTCTTGTCCTGTGCGTCGAGTCCGACGCCGAGGTCAACCATCAGCAGTCGGAGTCCGTTCAGGATATGGAAGACTGCCACGGCAAGCAATCCAACCTCGAGCACTCGGATGATGAAGAGACTCTCGAGACCCTGAATGGTGTTCGTATACGCTTCGGGGCCGGTGACGGCGCTACTCAGCACAGCGATGTGGGTAAACAGGTAGCCGATCAGCATCCACCCGGTGAACTTGTGGAAGATCCACGCCCACATGCCGGCCGAGAACTCCTTCCAGCGACCGAAGTCCTCGATGAGACCGCGATTGTAAGACTGACTCATACGCTCGTGTGGTCCGTTAGACCGCGGAGGTATAGAAGTTACTTTTATCGCTCCTGTTATGCCCCCTCTTAGAAATAGTGAGTCGAGATCGAATTAATCTCGAGGCTTCCGACGTCGGTCGGGTGTCCATCGATCTCCTCCGATCGTGTGCAGGCGACGCCGCGGTTACTGCCTGCGAGCTGGCCTCTTGACGGAGCGAGGGACTGTCTGCAGAGGCAGTGGTCGCCCTCGTCTCATTCGAGGTCAGGGGCGGCCTGGCCACTGCTCTGAAGCCCTGACTGTGAGTGTTCTGCCATCCGTTCGCGTTCCAGTGCAGTTAGCGTGTCCGGTGAGAGCCCGACGAGATGGCACAACGGGTTTCCTGGGTAGACGACCGGGTTCTCGAGGACACCGACGATAAGCCCGGTAAACGGGGCTTCGACAGTGACGATGTCTTCTTCTTCCTTGAACGGATTGGTGATCGCACAGATCACTTCACCTTCCTGGACGAGTTCGCTCCGGCCGCGTTTCATATCGACAATCCCCCCCGCGTCCGCGCGGATCCACGTTTTTTCGTTGTCGTCGTCGATGATCGTCCGCCAGCCGGGCCAGTGAACGGATGACTCCGGATGGAGCCCGAACTCGGCGAGAACGCTTGCAACGCCAGTCAGCGCGCGGTCGATCAGCGTTCGCTGAAACCGGTGTGCCTCCCCCATCTCGACAGTGATCGTCGGAATATCGGCCGCTGTCGCCTCCCGCCGAAGCGTACCCGATGGGCCCTCGCCGGCGATGATAACGTTGGAACTGAACGCTTTGGCGACTCGAGCCGTCTTCGGGTTCTCCATGTTCGCCCGAACGTGGAGCATGTTCGTTCGCCCGCGCGTGGACGTATGGAAATCGACCCCGAGGTCACAGGGTTCGATGAAGTTCGTGAAGATCTGATAAGCCATCCGTCGGGCGCTCGTCGATCCCTCACGGCCGGGGAACGAGCGATTGAGGTCCCGATCGTAGATCGGTAGATAGCGCTCCTGTGCAAGAAATCCATGGACGTTCATCACGGGTAGACAGATCAGTGTCCCATGGAGATTCGAGTGATCCCAGTCGTGGGCGACCTCACGGACGACCTCAATGCCGTTGAGTTCGTCACCGTGGGCTGCCGCCGAGAGGAAGACAGTCGGTCCGGGGTGTTCACCGTTGATGACCGTTACGGGAATCCGAACTGGATCTCCGAGATACGTTTCGCTGATACCGTACCGAATGTTTGCTGACTCGCCGGGATCGACACGACCACCGTTGTACGTGAACGGCTCCGCCGTGCGGTCAGATGGACCGCCATCGGGCGGCTCATCGAAATCGTCGCTCATAGCAGTGTCTCCGGCGGCAACCATGTGAATCTTCTCCTGTTGGGTCGTCAGGGAGCCGCCAGCGTTAATTCCACGGGAACGGAGATCGTTTTATCGAACATTGACCGGGGAAAAACTCACCCCGTGGGCATATGTTTTGTATGATGATGTGTTATGACCACGCATGGAGATTCGTGAAGCAACTGCTGCCGACATCGATGCGATCCGCTCGATCGCCCACCGTTCGCTCAGTTCGACGTACACTGACTTCCTCGAGGAAGCAACGATCGAAGACGCCGTCGAACAGTGGTACGGGGAGTCGTTTGCCGACGAACTCGAAGACGACCACACGCTCGTTCTCGTTCTCGAGCGCGACGGCGACACTGTCGGCTTCTCCCAGAACGATCTGGTCGGGCAACGATACGACACCGGTCGCATCCTGTGGTTACATATCGACCCCGACCACCGCGGCGGTGGCACGGGCGTCCGCCTGCTCGTTCGGACGCGGGAGAAACTGCTTGGGGAAGGGGCTGATAAGATTCAAGGGCTCGTCCTCGAGGACAACGAGGGTGGCAACGAGTTCTACCAGGACCACGGCTTCGAGCAGGCCGGCCAGCGCGAGGTCGAGATCGGCAAGAAGACCTTTACCGAGAACGTGTACGCCGAAAGCGAGATGGGCGAGGACGGCTGGGGTGCCGTCGACGAACTCGACGTCGATGGCGAGACGATCTACGTGAGCTACGGTGAGGCGTCCCGTGGGGCAAAGGCACCGTTTTACAGCGCCTACAAGAACGAGGATCGATCGGAACGATACGCGCTGCTCTGTGGCAACTGCAACTCGATCGATAATGCGATGGACGCGATGGGACGTGTCGAGTGTAACGCCTGTGGAAACCGCCGAAAAGCGACGCGCTGGGACTCGTCGTACCTCTGATACGGACTGCTGTAACGAGTGACCGCCAATCACCAGAGACGGGATCGGTGAGCGGCAGTAATTGATTACAGCAGCCCATATGAGTGCTCCCCCGTGTCGGCGCTCGAGTGAAGTCGATACCTACCATCTTATACTGTGACCACTGCAGGCGCGGACTACCCCATCTCGATGTGACCGCTGTCGCAGCTTTGGCAAGCAAGCCGCGATTCGATCCAGCGGGTGGACACCCCGGGAGAGGGCGGTCTCGGATGGCCGACCGACCGTTACCACACCAGTAGCGACACGCCACAGCGATCCATCGTGACGTTTTGGCCGGGCGTATCGGACCCGGTATCGAAAGCATACAGCTGTTGTCACCGCATTACAATTGGTAGCTCAGTCTTCGGGACAAGTATCTCGGTCGCGCGGTTCGGGCGGATTTGGCCTCCCATCAACTGAGACATATTTCGAATGAATAGACAGGATCACATCGTCCACGGGTTCAAGGCAACGCTCGTCGCTCGAGCGATTTATATGGTCTCGAGCGCGCTGTTGATGTTTTTGCTGGCGCGGTATCTCCTCGATCCGGACGGGTACGGAACGCTATACTGGGTGATCGGTGTGCTCGCGATCGTCCAGCTAGTTGCGGATCTCGGATTCGGAAAGTCCGCAGCCCGCTACTTTTCGGAGTACAGTGAGAAGGCGCCAGGACAGATCCCGCATCTGATCCGGACAACGATTACGGTCAAGATCGTAGCCATCACGCTCGTCGTCTATATGCTCTTGTTGTTTCACGAGCAGATCGCAATCGGTTTGGGCGATCCGACAGCTGCCCCGTTTCTCGTGGCTGGCGTGCTCTACGTCACTGTCTTCTCGTTTAGCACCTTCACACAGATCGCGTTTCAGGGGTTCAACCAGCTCGTCTACAGTGCGATCGTCCAGGCGATCAGCGGCGTTGGTCGTCTCGTCTTCGCCGTCGGATTCGTCCTTCTGGGCCTGGGTGCACTGGGTGCCTTTTTCGGCTACATCGTCGGCTACATCATCTCGGCTGTGGTCGGGTTAACGGTGCTGTACTACAAGTTCTACACGCAGTACGAGCCGGCTAGCACGTACGAGGACGGACTCTCACGACGGCTGCTCGAGTACAGCGTGCCGCTGACGGCGACACGCAGCGCAAACGTCGTCGACAAACAGATCGACACCGTCCTCGTCGGTGTCTTTCTGACACCGACTGCAGTCGCGTTCTACACGCTGGGAAAACAGATCTCGGATTTCGTCCTTGCGCCTGCCGAATCGCTTGGCTTTACCATCTCGCCGAACTTCGGTGAGCAGAAAGCAACGGGCCAACTCGACCGAGCACGCCAGATCTACGAGACGTCGCTGACACATACGATGTTGCTGTATATTCCGGCAACCGCCGGGCTCGTCATCATCGCGGAACCGCTCGTGACGATGGTGTTCGGAAACGACTACGCAGGTGCGGTGCCTGTCTTGCAGATCCTCGCCGCCTTCATTGTCCTGCAGGCGATTACGAACTTGACCAGTGACAGCTTGGATTATCTCGGCCGTGCTCGCGCGCGCGCCATCGCGAAAGGCGGAACGGCCGCAGCGAACTTCGGACTGAATCTCGTTCTTATCCCAACGATTGGCGTCATCGGCGCGGCGATCGCGACGGTCGCGACACATTCGGTGTACGTGGCAGTGAACCTCTACATCGTCCACTCGGAGCTTTCCCTGCGGCTTCGTCGTCTCGGCCGATCGATGGGCGTGATCTGTGGAATCACTGGCGTGATGGCGCTTGCCGTGTTGCTCGTGACGCCGCTGGTCTCGAGTCCCCTGATGTTGATCGGTGCGATCGCAGTTGGAACGTTGACGTGGGGCGTTCTCGCCGTCGTAAGCGGACTGGTCGATCCACAAGACGTTCGATCGGCGATGACCTAACGTGGCCCGTCGACCAACGATCGAAGACACCGATGACATAGTCGCGGTCGTCAAACGCATCACAGTGCCTGCCAACTGGAAAGCTACCACCCCTCATGCAGTAGCCGCCAATCGCGCTGCCGTCATGCGATCGAGAGCGATTATATCTCAGATACCTGTCGATTTCGATGACAGTATACTTTTTGCCTACGTTGCCCTGTGACCCGGTATGGCTGTTGCAGATCCTGTCACTGTCGGGGTATTGAGTCTTCATACGAGCAAAGAGACAAAGGCGATTTTGAACGCGGTCGAAGCACTGGGTCATGATTCCGAATGGCTTCGCAGCGAGAACACCGCCGTCAGCGTCGCTGACGGGGAGGTCGTTCTCGAGCCGGATGTCGACGTCATCGCCAACAGAATGCTGTTGTCGAACACCGAACAGCCCGCCGAGGAACTCGGGCTTGCGAACACGTTCGCACAGCTGATGCCGATGCTCAACGAGCCGGCGACAGTGCTGACGGCGATGCACAAACTCTCGACGGCGACGACGCTCGCCGCAAACGACGTCCAGACCCCCGACGTCACACTTGCACTCAACAGCGAACAGCTCAACGCTGCGCGCGATAGGTACGGTGAGGAGGCCGTCTACAAGACGGCGATCGGCACCCACGGCGGCGGGACGTGGAAAGTCGGGCGCGATGAACCGATCAACGCGAAAGTCGGCAACCGGTACGCGTTCCTTCAGGAACTGATCGATCGTGACGGCGCTAAACACCGCGACGTTCGCGTCTACGTCGTCGGTGGCGAGATCATCAGTGCAATGTACCGCTATGCACCCGACAACGACTGGCGAACCAACGTTGCCCTTGGCGGCTCCGTCGAGGACGCAACCGACGACCTCCCCGAGGTCGCCCGTGAGATGGCCCGTCAAGCGTCTAAGGCCATCGGGCTCGACTACGCTGGCGTCGACCTCGTTGAAGGTGACGACGGCTGGTTCGTCCTCGAGGTCAACCCAACGGCAGGGTTCAAAGGCCTCTACGAGGCAACCAATATCAGCCCGGCCCCATACATCGCGAAACTCGCCATCGAAAACGCTGGCGGCGAGGTCGACGACGAGCGTGTTACAGAACTCTCGAAAGTGCTCGACGACTCAAAGCCGACCGCCCAGCCGTCACAGGCGATGCAGCCGGACGTCGAGACAGCCGTGATCGGCTACACCGAGGAGATCGTTCTCTCGGGAACCAGCGGCTCGAAATCCGTGATGGCAAAATCCGACACCGGTGCGACCCGGACGAGCATCGACACCGGGCTCGCAGCCGACATCGGTGCCGGTCCGATCAAGTCCATCACCCGGGTTCGATCTGGCAGCAGCAAGACCGCAAAGAGTCGGCCCGTCGTCGACGTCGTCATCGGTGTCGGCGGAAACCAGCATACGGTCACCGCAAGCGTCGAAGACCGCAGCCACATGGACTACCCTGTCATTCTCGGTCGCGACATCCTCGAGAACTACCAGGTCGACGTCAGTCGGCGGACTGACAGCGACGCCCGCGACACGCCCGAAGAAGAGGAGTAACACGCCGTCTCGAGTGGCTTTTTTTATCGGTTTTCGTGTCTGCTCTCGAGTCGTGCGTTCTCGCTCTCAGTGCAATTCGTTCGCGCCAGAAGGCGTGAACGGTCAGTACTGATCGATAACGCGTGGATTAACCACCGAGAAAATTTTTTCAATCCAATAAATCGCTTGGCCTAGAGCGAAGACTTCCTTACTGGATTGGACAATCTTAATATGCGTTCGCAGCAATTGCCAAATGATGACTGAATCCGACCAAGACTGGTGGCCGAACAAATTAGACCTAGAGGCACTCGATCAGAATGCTCGTCCAGCCGGTCCACTGGACGAAGAGTTCGACTACGCCGAGGAGTTCGAGAAACTCGACTTCGACGAAGTGAAAGCGGACATCGCAGAGGTGCTGATGACGTCCCAGGACTGGTGGCCAGCTGACTATGGCCACTATGGGCCGCTCATCATCCGGATGGCGTGGCACAGCGCAGGGACGTATCGGACCAGCGACGGCCGTGGCGGCGCCTCGGGTGGCCGACAGCGCTTTGCACCGCTCAACGCCTGGCCCGACAACGTCAACCTCGACAAGGCACGCCGTGTTCTCTGGCCAGTCAAACAGAAGTACGGTCGCAGCCTCTCGTGGGCCGACCTGCTGGTCCTGTCCGGAAACGTCGCCCTCGAGTCGATGGGCTTCGAGACCTACGGCTTCGCTGGCGGACGCGAAGACGACTTCGAGCCCGACAAGGGCGTCGACTGGGGTCCCGAGGAGGAGATGATGGGCGACGAGCGCCACGACGAAGAGGGGACTCTCGAGGGCGACCTTGCTGCCGACCACATGGGTCTTATTTATGTAAACCCTGAGGGGCCAGGCGGCGATCCCGATCCGGAAGAGTCGGCGAAGTACATCCGACAGTCGTTCGATCGGATGGCGATGAACGACGAGGAGACGGTCGCGCTCATCGCCGGCGGACACGAGTTCGGGAAAGTCCACGGTGCTGGCTCCGACGATAACCTCGGTCCGGACCCAGAAGAGGCGCCTATCGACATGCAGGGGCTGGGCTGGGAGAACGAGTTCGGCAGCGGCAAGGGCGACGATACGATCACCAGCGGGCTCGAGGGCCCATGGACCGAGTCGCCGATCGAGTGGAACCACGACTTCCTCGAGAACCTATTCGAGTACGAGTACGAACTGGACAAGAGCCCTGCTGGCGCCTACCAGTGGACGCCGGTCGACGAGGAGGCACAGGGCGCTGCACCGGCTGCCCACGACCCCGAGGGGAGCCAGACGCCGATGATGCTCACGACGGACATCGCCCTCAAGGCGGATCCGGACTACCGTGAGATTTCGAAGCGCTTCTACGAGAACCCAGAGGAACTCGAGGAAGCCTTCGCGAAAGCCTGGTACAAGCTGATCCACCGCGACATGGGCCCGACAGAGCGGCTCCTCGGTCCGGAAGTTCCAGACGACGAGTTCCTGTGGCAAGATCCCATCCCCGACGTCGACCACGAACTGGTCGGCGAGGCCGAGATCGCCGAGCTCAAATCGGAGATCCTCGAGTCGGAGCTCTCCGTCTCCGAACTGGTCAAGGCCGCCTGGGCGTCCGCCTCGACCTACCGCGACAGCGACAAGCGCGGTGGCGCAAACGGTGCCCGCCTCCGTCTGGAGCCCCAGAAGAACTGGGACGTCAACGATCCAGAAGAGCTGGCAACGGTGCTTTCGGTCCTCGAAGAGCTCCAGGAGGAGTTCAACAGCTCCCGATCCGACGACGTGCGAGTCTCGCTCGCTGACCTGATCGTGTTGGGTGGCAACGCCGCCGTCGAGCAGGCCGCAGCAGATGCCGGCTACGACGTCGAGGTGCCGTTCGAGCCTGGCCGTACCGACGCAACGGCCGAGCAGACCGACGTCGAGTCCTTCGAGTGGCTCGAGCCGGACGCCGACGGGTTCCGCAACTACTACACCGAGGACGACGTGATGGACCGCTCGGCAGAGGAACTGCTGGTCGACAAAGCCGACCTCCTGACGCTGTCGGCCTCCGAGATGACGGCGCTGGTTGGTGGCATGCGCGCACTGAACGCCAACTACCAGAACACCGACCTCGGCGTCTTCACCGACGAGCCGGAGACGCTGAACAACGACTTCTTCGAGGTCCTGCTCGACATGAGCTACGAGTGGGAAGCGACTGACGAAGACGAGGAAGTCTTCGAACTGCGCGACCGCGAGACGGGCGACGTCGAATTCAAAGGCTCCCGCGTGGATCTCATCTTCGGCTCGAACTCCCGACTTCGCGCCATTACAGAAGTCTACGGTGCCGAAGACGGCGAGCAAAAGCTCGTCGAAGACTTCGTGGACACCTGGAGCAAAGTGATGAAACTCGACCGTTTCGACCTCGAGTAACGCGACGCTGCGGCGCAGCTGACTCGCGTTCCGTTTTTTGTGGTACTACAGACTGCCTCGCTCGGACACCGTCTCGAGCGTGAGCTACGAGCTGGTCGAGAGCGGCTGCTTCGACTACTCGGCGTCGCTCTCGATGATCACTTCGTCGTCGGTGATCTGGTTGATCTCCGACAAATCGACGGGATAGTCGTCGTCGCCGTGTCCACCCCAGTTCAGTCGTGCCTTGAGTCGGTCCGTCAGTCCCGGCTCGGGATCGATGTATGCCGTCTGGCCCTCGACTTCTGCGACGATACCGATCTGTTGGCCCGTCTCGTCGACGACGGCTTTGCCCTGGTCGTCACTCGAGAGTTCGACTGGTCCCGTATCGACGGTTGGTGTCTCCGTTCCTGCACTGGCTTCCGTTTCCGCCGTCGTGTCGGTCGCACCGTACTCTTCGACGTCAATGATCTCGCCCTCGAGGACGTCGCTACTGACCACCGTTGAGTCGAGCAGTTCGGTCTCCTCAAGCGTAAAGCGCATCTGCGTCCGTTCATCGATCTGTTCTTCGATGGTGCGGCGCTCGATCAGTTCGCTTTGGACGATGTCGCCTTCGGTGCGCTTGCTCCGGATGACCTCTTGGTCGACAACCTCGTCCGCAGTGACGTCTGCGCGCACGACATCGCTCTCGAGGATCGAGCGCTGGACGCTCTCGAGTTCGATATTCGTCTCGATCTCGTCGTGCTCGAGTTCCTCGCGTTGTTCGATGTCGACGTCGACCACCTGGCTCTCGATCGTGTAGCGTTCGATCTCCTCGATCGTCTCGAGACGCGTTTCGTCGGTGACTACCTCGATGACGTCGTCGCTGACGAACTCAGTGTCAACGAGTTCTCGGCTCAGTAGCTCCGAATCGACGACCCGGCGCTCGGCGAGTTCGGTGTCGACGACCTCGCTCTCGATCGTATCGCGTTCGACGACCTCGGTCTCGACGACCTGTGTCTCGACGATTTCGGTCGTCACTGTCTTGCCTTCTCGAAGCTGCTCCTCGAGTTCGTTGCGGCCAAGCGACGCGCGATCGAACGCTGCCTCGCGTTCGACGATTTCGAAGTGACCCAGTTCCTCATCCGAGGGGTCGTCCTCATGGTAGACGAACACCAGGTTCTCGTTCTCGAACGTTTCTATGAACTCGTCCCAGGTGTACTCCTCGTGGTCCGCTTCGAGTTGGCCCTGTCGGGCGAAGGAGTGGCCGTGATCGTCGCTGTCTCGAATCGTTACGGGAACGGCGTCGTGGGCTTGCGCCCACTCCCGGATTCGCTCGGGATCGGTAGTCATTCGTCGCTGCTCGGGTCCGTCGTCGGGTGTCTTGTTTGCCATCTCGATTACCCACCCGGGCGAGTCGCACTTGAGTCAGCGGGGCCGTCTCAGCCGGTCAGTTTCTTATTTCTTCCGACCCCTTTTCTGGCTTGCACAGTCGGGGGTGTAATCACTGCTTGTCTGCTCAGCGAATTCGGCTGGCGGTGCTCGAGGTGAGGACAGTAGTCTATTACTGCTGGCGCCACCACCAGTGGCTCAATCGAACACTGTTTCAGTCAGTTCGTACCGAGCAACGTTCTTTTGCATACTCGAGCCGACGATCCACTGAGAATGTCCGTCCCCGATCCCGACCGCGATCCAGAGGCCGTCCTTCGGGACGATCCCGTGATGGCAGGTGTGATCGACCGCCGTGAACCACACCCGCTCGATCCGAACCCCGACGAGTACGAACGCCTCTGCGTGTCGATCATCAACCAGCAGCTGTCGACGGCGAGCGCTGCTGCGGTTCGCGAGCGCGTCTTCGACGTCCTCGGTGGCGAAGTAACTCCCGAGACAGTCCTCGCCGCATCGAAGGACGACCTGCGCAATGCTGGACTCTCTCGGACGAAAGTTGACTACGTCGAAAACGCCGCTCGAGCGTTTCAGGAGCGTAATCTCACGCGTGAGGGGCTCGCAGACTACACGAACGAGGACGTCCGCCGCGAACTGACCCGCATCAAAGGAGTCGGTGACTGGACCGCTCGCATGTACCTCATGTTCGTTCTCCAGCGACCCGATGTGTTGCCGCTGGGTGATCTCGCCGTTCGCCGTGGGATCGAGCAGCTCTACAACGATGGCGAAGCGTTGTCACGAGCCGAGATGCGTGCGATCGCCGACCCCTGGCGACCCTACCGCAGTCTCGCATCGCGGTACATCTGGGCGGAGTACGAGGCCTGAGCGCTTACTCGAGGTGGTGGTAGTCGAGTTCGTACCCTTCCTCGAGCGCCTCGCGGACTGCCTCGCTGGGTTCGGCGACCCCTCGCCGTCGGATCGAGAGCCCGTGCTCGTCAGCCGAAACGACGAGGTTCTGTCGCCACTCTGGGCCCGTCTCCGGGTAATCCGTCCGGTAGTGTGCGCCACGGGACTCGGTTCGCTCGAGAGCTGTCCGGAGCAACACCTCGGCGACGGTGAGGCTCACGGAGAGGTCGACGGCGTACTCGAACGACCGGGAGGTGCGGTCGCCGTCGATCCGGAGGTCGGCGGTCCGCGCGCGGAGGTCTTCGAGTTGGTCCAGCCCGTCGCGAAGCCCCTCCTCGTTGCGGAGGATGCCGGCGTGGGTCCACAGCAGGTCACCGAGTTCCTCGAGCACCGTCTCAGGCGTGACGTCGCCGTCCGAGGCCGCAAGCTCCGAGAGTGCGGCAAACTCGCGTTCGGCCAGCGCTCGCTGGCCGTCGGTGGTCGCGGGATCGTGGTCGTCGGCAGCGACCTGCTCGCTGACGTGTTCGCCGACGAGTGTTCCGATGGCGACGGTTTCGGCAAGCGAGTTGCCGCCGAGACGGTTCGCGCCGTGGACGCCCGCGACAGCCTCGCCGACGGCGTACAGTCCGTCGACACCAGTCTCGCCCGTCTGGAAGTCGATATCGACACCCCCCATCGTGTAGTGGGCCGTCGGCCCGACTTCCATCGGTTCGTCCGTGATGTCGACGCCGAGCTCGGCAAATCGCTCGACCATCGTCGGCAGTCGCTCGCGGATGTACTCGGGGTCGCGATGGGAGATATCGAGGTAGACGCCGTCGTTCTCGGTTCCGCGCCCCTCCCGAATCTCTTGGGCAATCGCGCGTGCGACGACGTCTCTGGCGTCGAGTTCCATCTGGTCCGGCGAGTACCGTTCCATGAAGCGCTCGCCTTCCGCGTTGTAGAGTCGACCGCCCTCTCCGCGGACCGCTTCCGTCACGAGCCGGCCGTCCCACTCTTCGCCGTAGCGTTCCCCGACCATCCCGGTCGGATGGAACTGGACGAACTCCGTGTCGAGCAGGCGAGCTCCTGCCTCGAGCGCCAGCGCCTGTGCGTCACCGTTGTTCTCGTCGTCTCTCGAGGAGTGGCGCTGATAGGCCGCCGAGAACCCACCTGCCGCCAGCACGACGTGGTTGGTCCGGAACAACAGCCCCTCGCCGGTCTCCATGTCGAAGCCGACCGCACCATCGACGCGGGTGCCATCAGAGAGCAGGCGCGTAATCATCACGTTCTCGCGGTAGGGGATCTCGAGCGCCTGCGCGCGGTCAATCAGTGTCTCGAGCATGGCCTCACCGGTTCGATCGCCGACGAAACAGGTCCGGCGATAGGACTGCGCGCCGAAGTAGCGCTGGTTGATTTTCCCGTCGTCGGTTCGGGCGAACGACATCCCCCACTCGTCGAGTTCTCGGATTCGGTCGGGCATGTGTTTGGCCGTCAGCTCGACTGCTTCGGGGTCGTTTAGGTGGTGGCCCTCGTTCAGCGTATCCGCGGCGTGGATCGCCCAGTCGTCTTCGGGGTCAAGCGAGCCGAGCGCGGCGTTGATCCCGCCGGCCGCCCACGTCGTGTGGGCGTCGCCGTAGTCGCGTTTACCGATGACGAGCGGCTCGAGGCCCGATTCGGCCAGTTCGATGGCGACTCGAGCCCCGGCAGCACCCGCACCAATGACGAGGACCGGCGTCGTGACGACGTCGTACTGGGCCTCGTGGACGCCATCGGCCTCGTCTCCGCCCTGCGGCAGCCGTCCGTCGACGCCACCGTTGTCGTCGGCTGTCGGTACACCGTGGTCAGCAGGCGGTATTTTTGTCATCAATATATCGTATGGGCTGGCCGAATATAGGTCGCATACCAAACTACGCAAGTAGGCATAAACGAGGGATACGGGCAATTACACAGGGGGTTTAGCATGCCAGAGACGCTACTGTGAAGGAGGATGCAGCCAGTCGTTCACCTGGTCGTCGGCTACTGCTGCTATGCGGCGTACACACGGTTGGATCGTGGTGAACCACCATCGGCAGCGCCCGCAGGGGTCGCCGTCGTCGGTGCAGCGATTCCGGATCTGCTCGACAAGCCGCTTCACTCGGCAGGGCTCGTCCCCGTCGGGCGCACCATCGGCCACTCGCTTCTGTTCGCCGTCCCGCTCGTCCTGCTCTTGTGGCTGCTCGCCCGTCGATTCGACCGGGCCCGACTCGGCGTCGCGTTCGCAATCGGCTACGGCTCACATCTCGCCGCGGATATCCCCTGGCACGTGCTCTCGGGCGATTACGACGAACTCGGCTTTCTGCTCTGGCCCGTCACGCCGATGCCCGCTTACACCGGTGTCAAGCCCATCGGAACGATCCCGGGAGTCGGTACTGAGGCGACGACGCTGTGGCTCGAGGCCGTGATCGTCGTCGCCGGAGTCGCCCTGTGGTGGATCGACGGCCGGCCGGGACTCGGCGTGTTTCGGCAAGCGATCGATCGGTGAGCGGACAGACACGTCCGATCGGTGTGAGACGAGCGCCCGCGAACGGCGTGGGGATGACGGATAGTCCCACTCCCGTGCCCATTATCTGATTTATCAGCCCTCGCGTCGAACGGCTACCATGGTTCGCATTCGACGCACACTGGTCCGCGTCGCGCTTGTCGGGTGGCTGTGTGCGCTCATTTCGCAGCTGCTTCTCGTTCGGGCTTCAGACGACACCACGCGATCGGCGTGGACAGCACGACGAAACCAGTGTCTCCTCGTCTCCAGTCTCGCGATGAACTCGGCCGTAGTGCTCACGGTCTATGCGTTCATCCAGCGGTTCAGAGACCAGAAAGGGAACGACAGTAACAGCGCCACCGGCTTAGACACCTGATCGGACACCAGTCGCGCGACGGGCTATGGGTCAGGGACGCGTTTCGACTCGAGTGTCGCCCTCGTGGTCGATTCCGGGCGGCGTTTCGGGTTCGACGTTCGCCAGCCGCATCGCGTTGCCAGTGACGCCGAGGCTCATCCCCATATCGCCGATGACGACCGCGTGAATCACCGTGACGATCCCGAACGGCGCGCCGGCGGCGAGGACGGCCTTGACGGCCAGACTCGCCCAGATGTTCTGGCGGATGACGCCGTTTGCCTTCCCCGAGAGAGCAAACAGATACGGCAGTCGCGTCAGGTCGTCACCCATCAGCGCAACGTCGGCCGTCTCGAGGGCGGTATCCGTGCCTGCAGCCCCCATCGCGATGCCGACGTTCGCGGTCGCGAGCGCGGGCGCGTCATTGATCCCGTCGCCGACCATCGCGACCCGTCCCTTCTCGTCCGTCCCGCCGTGTTCGTCCGCGAGTCGGTCGATCCACTCGAGTTTTGCGTCGGGCAGGAGTTCGGCGTGATACTCGTCGATGCCGACCTCGTCGGCGATCGCGCGGGCGGTGCCCTCGTTGTCGCCGGTGAGCATGACGACGCGGATCCCCTGTGCTTGCAGGCGCGAGACAGCCCATTCGGCTTCGGGACGCACGCGATCCGCAACGCCGATGACGCCGATCGGGCCGTCCTCGGTGCCGACGACCACGACGGTCTTGCCCTCGGCCTCTAAGTCGGGGACGACCTCCGAGAGGACGTCCAGACAGCCATCCCGTTCACACTGCGGTCGGCCACCGCTGACCGACTCGAGTGTCGTCCCTCCGTCGGTCGTCCGGTGAACGTGCTCGAGATCCGCGAGCCCATCGAAGAGGGTGGGTTTGCCGACGTAGTGGGTCGTGCCGTCGATGTCGGCACGGACGCCTTTCCCCGTCAGCGCTTCGAAGTTCGAGACCCCGTGCTCGTCGGTCACGACTCCCTGCTCGTCGGCGTAGCCCACGATGGCCTGCCCGATCGGATGTTCGCTTCGTCGTTCCGCGACGCTTGCACGCCGGAGGACCTCGGTCTCGGTGGCTCCCTCGAGCCCGATTACGTCGGTCACGGAGAGCTCGCCCAGGGTCAGCGTCCCCGTCTTGTCGACCGCGAGGACATCGCTCTCGCCGGCGGCCTCGAGATGTTTTCCACTCTTGATCAGCACGCCGTTTCGGGCGGCGCTGGTGATCCCCGAGACGACGCTGACGGGCGTCGAGATGACGAACGCGCAGGGACAGGCGATGACCAACAGCGTGAGCCCGACAAGGAACCAGTAGCTCCAGGACGCGCCCACGAGCACGGGCGGGAGGACCGCAGCCGCGACCGCGCCGACGACGACAAGCGGTGTGTAAACGCTCGCAAACCGGTCGACGAACTGCTCGCGCTCGGTCTTCTCTCGCTCTGCGTCCTCGACCATGCGGACGATCTGGGCGATCGTCGACTCGTCAGCCTCGCTCTTGACTTCGACCTCGAGATAGCCCGACTCGAGGATCGTTCCGGCGAACACCTCGTCGCCGGCTGCCTTGTCCGCGGGCACGCTTTCGCCCGTGATCGGCGACTGGTCGATCGCACTCGAGCCCTCGAGGACGGTCCCGTCGGCCGGGATCTTCTCACCTGGCCGGACGACGACCGTGTTGCCGACCGCGAGGTCGTCGACGGGAACCGTCTCTTCGCTGCCATCTGCCTGCTTGATCGTCGCCGTCTCCGGCGAGAGATCCATCAGCTCCCGCAACGAGTCGCGGGCTCGGTCCATCGAGAAGCGCTCGAGCAGTTCGGCGACCGAGAACAGCACTGCGAGCATCGCCCCCTCGAAGGGATGGTGGGCGGCCACGCTTGCGACGATCCCGATGCTCATCAGGAAGTCGATGTCCAGACTCCGATTGCGCGCGGAGTAGTAGCCGTTTCGCAGGATCGGCGTGCCGGCAACCACCACAGCCAGCATAAACAGGAGATGTGAGAGTTCGTAGGATCGGCCCGCAACCGTGCCAAGCGTCGGATCGAGTGCCGGCAGGACGAACTCGAGCGCCATCCCCACCGTCACGACCACGGCCCCGATTGCGGTCCCGATGGCTCGACGGCTCTGCCAGACCGGCTGTTCGTCGCCGACTGATTCGCGCGCGTTGCCGACCGGCGTCGCATCGTAGCCAGCACTGCCGATAGCGTCAACGACCGTCTCGGGGTCGGTGCCGTCGAAGGTTTCGACGGTCACGCGGCCCGAGGTCGGCCGTGTTTCGATTTCACCGATGCCGTCGATGTCCTCGAGGGCGTTCTCGATTTTGCCGGCACAGGACGGACAGTCCATCTCGGGAACCGACAGCGTCAGTTCCGACGCTGCGGAGACGATTTCGTAGCCGGCCGCGCGGACGCGCTCGCGGATCTCGGCATCGCTCGTTTGGGTGGGGTCATACCCGACGACGAGGCGACCGCTCGTCACCCGCGGTTCGATCTCGTCGATTCCGTCCAGTCGTTCGACGCTGTTGGTCACCTTCCCGGCACAGGACGGGCAGTCCATCTCGGGCACCCGTACCTCGAGCGTGCGACTCGAGTCGTGCGGTGTTGATGGCGCAGACTCACTCATTAGCTGCCAGTAATCGCTCGTCTCCCATACCGCTTATTTGGCGTGCGCCAACTTCGGTATCGATCCGCCCAACCCACTGTCGACGATCACCGAGTCGCTCACGGCTCCACTGGCAGCGCCTCAAGCGATTCGTCGGTGACAAACCCCGTCGCAAGGCTTGCTTCAGCCCGACGGAGCCGGTAGGACAGCGTCGATCGCGGCACGTCCAGTCGCTCGGCGAGTTCGGAGAGATCGGTCCGACGCGGGGTCTCGTAGTAACCGTGTTCGACGGCCGCCCGGAGGGCAGCTCGCTGTTCGCTCGGCAGTGCTGTCTCGTCGCCGGGGTCGACGCCACCATGGTCTGGATCGAGTTCTGTCAGTCGAAGCATCTCCATCCCCGTACACTCGCCGACTTCCTCGCCCAGTGCGTCGAAAAAGTCATGAATCGGCGCGTCGCTGCCCAGCACGATCCGCCAGCGATAGCGCCGGCTCTCGCGATAGGTCTCGAACAACAGCCCCTCGCCGAGATACTCGAGGGCGACGTGCGGAACCGACGTACAGATCTCGGTGCGATCCCAGTAGGTGTAGACGACCAGCGTGTCGCTCGAGCGGTCGAGCACCTGCACCTCACATTCCGCCCCGCAGTCGTCTTTGACGAGACAGTCCGCGAAGAAGTCGGCCGTTTTGTAGGCCTCCTCGAGCGCCTCGAGCGCCTCCGGTGGCCCCTCGGCGTGGTCGACTCGCCAGAGGCTGTCTTCGGTGACGTGACACGACAGCGACCGAATCGACGCCGCCGGATACTCGGCGAGAACGTCGGCAACCGGGTTCGCACTCGGCTCGTACTCGAGGGCGAAGACGAATTCTCTCATTGGATCCAGAGAGGGGCTCGCGCGCCAAAGGGGTTTCTCGGTGGCCAGTGTACGATCCCTAATGGCTCCGCCGGTAGTGATCCCGACCGCTGCGGGATGGATTCGTGGACTCTGGGTGTACTACCGTCGCTATACGGACACGACGATCCATACAGCTGCGACGGCCGCGCTCGCGATTTTCGGCATCCTCGTGGTCATCGATCCCTGGTTCGCCGCGGTCGCTATCGCCTGCTATGTCGTTCCACCCGTCGTGCTGTACGCCCTCGCTGACGGACCGGCGTCCGACGAGCGTGAGGAGGACGTGTTCGAGGAGTCGCCGTCACCCCATGCCGATCGCACCGTCGATCCTGCGACAACGGAATCAGAGACGGGTGGCTCGAGTGATCGCCGAGACTCGATATCGGAACCGAACCGGACAGCCGGCACCGACGATATCGACCGCAGTAGCGACGACGGTGACACCAACTTCGATAGCGATAGCGTGGATATCGATTCCGACAACGACGGAACGGATACTGATTCCGACAGCGACGGAACCGACACCGACTCGAACAGTGACGGGACAGATACCGACTCGGATCGTGACGGCTGACTCGAGATCGATCAGTGAGAAGTGGCCGGGAGCGTACGCGGCACATTTTGCTGCGTACGCGACCCGGGGAAGGGCAGGCGAGCCACCAGTTACTCGCCGCGAGCGAACACGAAGGGTGAGCGAGCGGGCCGACGACCGATGTAATCGAACGACTGAAAGGAGTGAGAGAACGGAGGGAGGAGGCTTTTAATCGGATTTTTGCCGAGGGTGCGCCTTGCGGCGCACCCGCAGCGCAAAACTTCGTCTCTAGAAACCCTTGCCGAGTAGTTCGCGCGCGATGATGTTCTTCTGGATCTCGGTGGTTCCTTCGTAGATCTGGGTGATCTTCGAGTCGCGGTAGAGTCGCTCGACGGGGAAGTCGTTGACGTAGCCCGCACCGCCGTGGATCTGGACGGCCTCGTTCGTCGCGTCGACGGCAACGCGAGAGGCGTACTCCTTGGCCATCGAGGCGAGTTTGGTGATGTCGTTGCCCTGATCGACGTTCCAGGCAGCCTTGTACGTCAGGTTGCGGGCGGCCTCGGTTTCGGTCGCGATATCAGCGAGTTTGTGCTGGACGGCCTGGAACTCGCTGATCGGCTGACCGAACTGTTCGCGGTCCTGGGCGTACTCGAGGGCTTCGCGCAGTGCCCCTTTCGCGATACCAACACCCTGGGCGGCGACGCCGGTTCGGGTGGCGTCGAAGAACTGCATCTGCTGCATGAAGGCGGCGTCGCGGGTCCCAATGAGGTTTTCCTCGGGGACGCGGACGTTGTCGAGGATGAGTTCGGCCGTGTCCGAGGCGCGGATGCCCATCTTGCCGGTGATCTTGTCGGCCGAGAAGCCGTCGCGGTCGGACTCGACGACGATCTGGCTGAAGCCGTTGTAGCGCCCCTCGGCGTCGGGGTTGGTCTTACACAGCATGACGAAGAAGTCACCGACGGTCCCGTTGGTGATCCACATCTTGTTGCCGTTGACGACCCACTCGTCGCCGTCTTTCTCGGCGCGCGTCGAGACCGAGGAAACGTCCGACCCGGTGTCAGGTTCGGAGATTGCCGCCCCCGAAATCTTCTCGCCCATCGCAACAGGCTCTAAGAAGCGCTCTTTCTGGTCTTCGGTGCCGAACTCCTGGATGGCTTCGGTGCCAAAGGAGCACGCCATAATCGAGAGCGCGATCCCGGGGTCGTAGGAGAACAGCTCCTCAGCGATGAGGACCGTCTCGAGCGTCGAGTAGCCCGCACCACCGTACTCCATCGGGATCGACGAACCAACCAGCCCCATCTCAGCGGCTTTGTCGACGATGTCGTGTGGGAATTTTTCTTCGACGTCGTACTCCTCTGCTGCAGGAACGATTTCGTTCTCGGCGAATCGCTTGACTTCCTCGCGAATTTGCTCCTGTTCTTCGGTGAGACCGAATTCCATGTCAACGAGTTCCTAGGCCAGGGGTAAAGAGTTTTGTAACCGACAGTAAACAGAACTATAGTTTTCTTGAGAAGATAGGGAAACGTTGAAAACCGTGCCGATTGGATGTATGGTCATGGAGCTGGAAGACATCAACACCGTCGCAGTTCTCGGCGCAGGAAACATGGGTCACGGCATCGCGGAGGTCGTCGCGATGGCGGGCTACGATGTGAACATGCGTGACATCAAAGACGAGTTCGTCCAGAACGGGTACGAACAGATCGAATGGTCGCTCGACAAACTCGCCGAGAACGACCAGCTTACCCAGGAGGAAGCTGACGCCACCTTAGAGCGGATCACGCCGCTTGTGGACATGGGGGAAGCCTGTGGCGATGCGGATGTCGTCATCGAAGCCGTCCCAGAGCAGATGGAGATCAAAAAAGACGTCTACACCGAACTCGAGGACGTCGCGCCCGATCGAGCCATTTTCGCGACGAACACCTCGAGTCTCTCGATCACGGATCTCTCGGAGTTTACCGATCGAGCCGAAGCGTTCTGTGGGATGCACTTTTTCAACCCGCCGATCCGGATGGACCTCGTCGAGGTCATCTCCGGTGGGCACACCGACGACACCACACTCGATGTCATCGAGGCGTTCGCCGAGGATATCGGGAAGACGCCGGTTCGCGTCCGCAAGGACGTCCCCGGATTCATCGTCAACCGTATTCTCGTCCCGCTGATGAACGAGGCTGCGTGGCTCGTCGAAGACGACGTTGCGACGATCGAAGAGGTCGACGCGACGACGAAGTTCGACATCGGACTGCCGATGGGGAGTTTCGAGCTGGCTGACTACGTCGGCGTCGACGTCGGCTATCACGTCCTCGACTACATGCACGATGTTGCTGGCGATCGCTACGAGCCGTCGCCAACGCTGAAAGCGAAAGTCGACGACGAAGAGTTCGGTCAGAAGTCCGGCAAAGGCTTCTACGACTACGAGGACGGTGACGGCGCGGACGTCTCGATGGACGACGACCTGTTCAGCGAGACCGTCAAAGAACGCCTGCTTGCCGTGCTTGCGAACGAAGTCGCCTACCTCGTCGGTGACGACGTCGCCTCACCCGAGGAGATCGACACTGCCGTCAAACTCGGCGGCCGCTGGCCGAAAGGCCCCGCGAAGTTCGCCGATGAGTATGGGGTCGAAACGCTCGCCAACGCGCTCGAGGACGCCTACGAGGAAACCGAGCATCCCCGCTACGAGCCGTTCGACTACCTCGAGACCGTCGTCGAAGAAGGTGGCTTCTACGATGACGCGGACGAGGAAGACGGCGCAGTGGAGTTCGACACGATCGAGCTGACGTACCCCGGCGACAAGGTCGCACAGATCGAACTCAACCGGCCCCAGCAGATGAACTCCATCAGTCTGGAGCTCATCGAGGAACTCGACGCCGCGATCGATCTCCTCGAGGACGACGACAGCGTTCGCGCACTCCTGTTGACGGGTGCCGGCTCGAAGGCGTTCTCCGCAGGCGCGGACTTCATGAGCATCGCCGGCGGTGGGGCAGATCCGTTCGAGGCAGTCGAGCTTTCGAAACACGGTCAGGAGACGTTCGGTCGTCTCGAGGAGATCGAGATGCCGGTCGTCGCCGCGATCGACGGCTACTGTCTCGGCGGCGGGATGGAGCTTGCGACGTGTGCCGATATCCGGATCGCGACCTCACGCTCGGAGTTCGGCCAGCCCGAGTTCGACCTCGGCCTACTGCCGGGGTGGGGCGGGACCCAGCGTCTCCAGCGCATCGTCGGTATGGGCCGTGCAAAAGAGATCATCTTCACGGCAGAGCGGTTCCCCGCCGAGGAGATGGCCGAGTTCGGGTTCGTCAACGAGGTCGTCGAGCCGGACGCGTTCGAGACGGCCGCACACGACTATGCCGCAAAACTCGCAGGTGGGCCACCGCTTGCGATGCGTTTTACCAAACGAGCGATGCACAAAGGCTGGGACAACCACGAAGCCGGACTCGAGGTCGAATCGATGGGCTTCGGCCACGTCGTCAACTCCGAGGACGTTCACGAGGGCATCAACGCCTTCTTCGGTGACGACGACCCCGAGTTCGAGGGCAAGTAACACAACGCCGTCACTCGAGACGGAGCTTCCGACGCCGGTCCCTGCTGTCAGTAGCTGAATGACAACACACCATCTGGTCGCGAGATTTATCACCCGGAGGGACTATTGATGACCCGTGGCTCCAATGGATGATGAGAATGGAGGGGGCAGCCGATGAGTGAGATGCTCGAGGTGCTCGTCGTCGACGACGAAGCGCGTCTCGCAGACCTGTTTGCTGCATGGCTCGAGACTGAATGGATTGTTGACACAGCCTACGACGGTTCGGAGGCGCTCGAGAAGATGAGCGACACCGTCGAAATCGTCTTGTTGGACCGGCGGATGCCGGGGCTCTCCGGCGACGAAGTCTTGGCCCAGATCAGAGCGCACGGCTACGACTCGCGGGTCGTGATGGTAACCGCAGTCGACCCTGACTTCGATATCATCGAGATGGGGTTCGACGACTATCTCGTCAAACCGGTCTCAAAAGACGAGCTCGTTGAGATCGTCAGCACCGTTATTGACCGATCGGCGTACGAATCACACATCCGAGAGTACTACGCGCTCGTCTCGAAGAAAGCATTACTCGAGTCTGAAAAGCCAGCGCACGAACTCGAGACCAACGACGAGTATCAACAGCTCTGTGACCGCGTCGCTGATCTCGAGGCCAGTATCGACGAGACGGTCTCGGAAATGCGCACCCACGACGACTTCGTCGATGCGTTCCAGGACCTACAGCCCGATAACTGAGCCATCGACTGGCTCACAGCTAGTCCAGCCCCCCGTTCTCTCTTCGTCGCGGGATCGTCCGTCTCAGCAGCGACTGTTTCAACCGGCCGGTGTCGAGGTTTCTTTCGCCATGGTCACCGTGGAGTACGGCCTCGAAACCGCCTGTCGGCGCCGGGTTCGGCTTATGGCGCTTGGCCGTAAATCAGGTTCCGCTGGATTTCGTTTGCGCCCTCGTAGATGACGGGAATTCGGGCATCGCGGAAGGCGCGAGCGATCCGGCGGTCGTCAAGAACTGAACGGCCGCCATGAAACTGCATTCCCTGTTCGGAGATGTCGACGGCTGCCTCCGTTGCACTCGTCTTTGCCAGTGCCGCCCAGTAGCCCGCGTTCTCACCGTTTTCGACCTTTTCGCAGGCTCGCCAGGTGAGCGCTCGAGAACGTTCGAACTCGAGCAGCATATCCGAGAGGCCGTGTTGAACTGCCTGAAACTCGTTGATCGTCCGGCCGAACTCCTCACGGTCGTGGACGAACGCCCAGGTTTCTTCGATGGCGGCCGCAGCGAGGCCGAGTCCGTGGCCAGAGACGATGACTCGCCCGTGGTTGAAAAACTCCGCGACCATCCAGAAGCCTGCGCCCTCGGAACCGATCAGGTTCTCCGCAGGAATGCGACAGTCATCGAACTCGACGTGTGCCTGCTTGGAGGCACGCATCGCCATCTTCTCCGGAATGTGTTCGGCCTCATAACCCTCGGTGTCGGTGGGGACGATGAACATCGAGTGGTTCCCATAGCGGTTGTCTTCATCGTCACCCGTTCGGGCGTAGACCGTCACCCAGTCGGCTTCGACGCCGTTGCCGATCCAGTACTTTTCGCCGTTTAAGACGTACTCATCGCCGTCTTTTTCAGCTGTCGTCTGCATTCCGGCGAGATCACTGCCCGTTTCGGGTTCCGATACTGCGAGTCCAGAGCGCTGTGTCCCCTCCGCGACCGGCCGGATATACTCCTCACACTGCTCGTCAGAGCCGTACTTGTAGGTGATTTCACAGCCGAAACTCGCCAGTTGCAGCGTCAACGCGATCCCGGCATCCGCTCGATAGAACTCTTCTGTCAGCGCGAGTAGCTGTGGGAGGTCGAGCCCGCGTCCGCCCCACTTCTCTGGAATATCCTGTGCGACGAGGTTCGCTTCCTGGCCTGCCTCGAGGATCTCTTCGGGGTACGTTCCCGCCTGAAAATGCTCCTGTGCGTTGGGTTCGATGTGTTCGCGTGCGAACTCGCGTGCCTCAGCTTTGATTTCGCGTGCATGCTCCGGGACAATGCTCTCCTCGAGTAGTTCCATAACGTGTCATACGGTAGCACTGTTGATATAGCCGTGGGGTAACTGTGTAAGGCCGCACACGACGGTTCAACAAGCTATCATGGGTTACGCTCGAGCCGACAGACAACGAGGGGGAACTGCCGCTCGCTCGAGCGTTCAGCCGGCAAATCCCGACAACAGCCAGTCGCCGTCACCATCCTCGTCGTCTCCGATACTCGGCGCGCTGACGAGCACGAACGCACTTTCCTCGTCCCCGTTGCGGATCTGGCGTGTCGACTCCGGTGGGATCCAGAGTGCGTCTCCCGTCTCCATCGACACTGGGTCGTCGTCGACGATTACGGTCGCCTCGCCTTCGATGAGCACGTAGACTTCTTCGTGGTCGTTGTCGGTGTGGTCGTGTGGCTTGCTGTTCCAGCCCGGATCACACCGCGCCACCGTCACACCCACCCGCTCGGTCTCGAGTGGATCACTCAAAAAGTGCATCGCACTCGAGACTTGGTCGACCTCCTCGTAGTTCACCTTCCGGTAGCTCATGCCTGAGTCTTCGATGGGCAAACGGTAAAACAATACTGTTCGCTCGAAATGCGTGATAAATTCGCCGTCTCAGCCGCCGAAACCGATTGTGTCTCCCGTCAGCGGTTCGACGGTCTCAGCTGTCTTGTGAAATCGGGTCGAAGCTATCGACGGGAATCACCGAGTAGTCGACCGTCAGCGCATCTTTGGTTGCTCGGATCTTTCCGACGAACGTCGAGATATCCTCGAGTTCGCCCTCGAGGACGAACAGTTCCATACAGTAGTGATCGCCGACGTGGCTGTGGAAGTTCGAGGCGACGAGGTCTTCGTGTTCGTGGCGGAGATGCATCATTCGCTCTTCGACGCTGGTCGTCTCGTAATCGAACAACACCGTAACGATTCCCATCAGCTCTCGATCCTCGAGGCGAGTGTCCTCGAACTCACCAAGGAGGTTCCGAGAGGCCTCTCGGACGACTTCGCTGCGGCCAGTATAGCCGTGTTCGTCTGCGAACTGGTCGAGTCGCTCGAGGAGTTCGTCCGGCATGGAGACGCTTACGACTGCCATATAATAACTCGAAGGCCATAATCTATTAAGCCTTATCATAGCTCATGGCTCAAGCGTACAGTTTTCCGACTCCACTGTGAGCAGTACGTATGTACCTCCCACACCAGACATGGCCAGAGCTCGGCGAATACGTCGCAAACGAATCACTCGCGGTCGTCCCACTCGGCTCGACCGAACAACACGGCCCCCATCTTCCGGAGGGCACCGACCACATGATCGCCGAGGCGCTCGCCCGGGAAGCGACCGATCGGACGGGGTATCTCTGCACGCCGCCGGTTCAGATCGGCGTCAGCTCCCACCACCGCCAGTTTCACGGGACGATGTGGGTTGAGCCGCAGGTGTTTCGGGATTTCGTCGAGAGTTTCTCACGGAATCTCACTTACCACGGAATCGACCGGATCGTCTACGTCAACGCCCACGGAGGGAACGTCGCCCACCTTCGGGAGGTCGGCCGACGGCTCCACGACGATAACACGGCCTACGCCATCGAGTGGATGTGGGACGAATCGATTCCCGGCCTGATCGAGGAGGTTTTCGAGACGCCTGGACCCCACGGCGGCCCCAAGGAAACGGCGATGATCATGCATATCGCCGAGAATCTGGTGCATGAGGACCGCCTCAAGGACGCTCGCGACGGCGGCGCAGTGTTCGATTACGACGCCGAACGGGTCCACGGCGCGACCACGTTCTACGACTCGATTGAGAACAGTCAAAACGGCGTTTTCGGCGATCAAACGGACGCGACGCCCGAAATCGGCGAACAGCTGTTCGAGGCCGCTTCGGACCAGCTCGTGGCCTTACTCGAGTGGCTCGACGCCCAGCCGTTCGAGTCGCTCATGCCCGAGCCACATGTCGAGCCCCAGCCCGGACGTGGTCGCGGTCAGAGTTTCGACCGAACGCAGTCACAGCGGTGATCCTGACAGGAAATGAGTGGTTCGACGACAGCACAAGCGTAGCGACGCGGTAAACAGCGGCCAAGCTGCACAGCCGCGACCAGATCTGTCAGGTGGACGCTAGACTTATGCGTCTAAGTGGCCTGGTGCGGACAATGAGCGAACGAACAGGGCCGTCGAACATGGCGTTTTGGGCGGGCGACGACGATCGGACAGCGCTTCACTGTTGTCAGGCGCTCGTCGAGACGATCGACGGCGGCGTCTTCCAGCTCGATGCCGACGGTCAGTTCGTCGCAGCTGATGAGACGTTTCTCGAGATGACTGGGTATGGCCGTACAGACCTCTTTGGCCAACACGTCTCGACGGTGTTGTCGTTCCGAGGCGTGGCACAGTTCGAACGAGACGTTCGAGCCCAGTGGCCTTCCGGCGGAGACGGCGTCACAGCACTCACGGGCATGATCGAGACGGCCGACGGAACGACCGTCCCCTGTGACATTCGTCTGAATCAGCTCCAGACTGATGGCTGTCCCCAGGGCTCAGTTGGGGTCGTTCAAAAAGCCGATCGAGCGGATGCTGGCTCGGAGCACCATTCGACGGCGGAAGCCGTCTTTGGCCCGACGGCTGCGGCGCTCGAGGAAGCCGACATCGGTGTGTTCGTCCTCGACGAGGAGTTCAACGTCGCATGGATCAACGAGACGGCTGAGCAGTACTTCGGCATCGATCGCACAGCTGTCCTCGGACAGCAGAAGCGACAGCTGATCACGGAGCAGATTCAAGACCGGCTCGCCGATCCGGAGACGTTTGCAGACACAGTCATCGCGACGTACGACGACAACAGCTACGTCGAACGCTTCGAGTGTCACGTCACCCCTGGCGACGACCGTGAGGAACGCTGGCTCGAGCACCGCAGCAGACCCATCGAATCCGGATCCTACGCCGGCGGTCGAATCGAACTCTACTACGACGTGACCGACCGGCATCGGCGCGCCTACCAGCTGCGACGGCTGAACGAAGCCGTCCGTGAGTGGATCGATGGAGACAGCCGCGAAGACGTCGCCAAGCGTGCCTGTCAGGATCTGCTTGATATTCTGAACCTCGAAATCAACGGAATCCATCTCTACGAGCCAGAGACGCAAACTCTCGAGCCAGTCGCCTGGTCAGAGCCTGCTGGAGCGCTCTTTGACGAGCTACCAGCGTTTGGAGACGGTGACGGGATCGCCTGGCACGTCTTCGAGAGCGGTGAGCCAGCGATCTACAGCGATGTCACCGACGATCCGACGGTCTACAACCCGGCGACGCCGATTCGAAGCGAACTCTGTCTCCCGATCGGTGACCACGGCGTCATGCTGATCGGCTCAGAGAGCCGTGACGCATTCGACGACAGCGACCTCTCGTTTGCGAAAATCGTTGCCTCGAGCCTCGAGGCGACGTTCGATCGGCTCCGCCACGAGCACCACCTCGAGCGCGAGCGCGCACAGACGGAGGAACTGCTCCGAACGGCCCCGGTCGCGATTTCAGTCACGGATGCCACCGGCGATCCGCTGCTGTTGAATCGGCGCGCCCGGGAACGCTACGGGTCGGTCGACGATGCGACGATTGCCACGATCGCAGCAGCCGACGAGTGGACAGTGGCCGACGCCGCTGGACGGTCACTCACGCGAGACGAAACTCCTGCAGCACGCGTCCGTGCGACCGGTGAGCCGGTTACCGACGAGGAGCTTGTCATCGACAGCCCGTCGGGTGAGCGAACCTGGCTGTCGGTGAACGCCGCGCCGGTATTCGATCCCAACGGCTCGCTTGCTCGCGTGATTACTATTGGAGAAGATATCACGGTTCGAAAGTCCCACGAGCGCAGCCTCGAACGCCGCAAAAGCGAACTCGAGACGGAGTTGAGCGAGATCCTCGGCCGTGTTTCGGATGCCTTCTACGCACTCGACGAGTCGTGGCGGTTCACACACGTCAACGAACGGGCCGAAGAACTCCTCGGCTATTCGAGCGACGAACTCCTTGGTGAGGTTATCTGGGACGTCTTCCCCGGTGGAACACGGTCAGAGCTTGTCGATCGCTATCAGGAGGCAATGAACACACAGAAATCGATCTCCTGGGAACGATACTCACGGTCGCTCGAGCTGTGGATGGAGATCCAGGTGTATCCCTCGGAGACGGGGTTATCGGTGTATTTCCGCGACATCACGGCTCGAAAGCGACGGGAGCAGCAACTCGGGCGGTACGAGCGGATTATCGAGACCATCGACGACGGAATCTACGTCCTCGACGGAGACGAACGATTTACCGCCGTCAACGACGCCTATACGGAGCTGACCGGCTACGACCGTGACGAACTGCTCGGTGCCCACGCGTCGCTTGTCACCAGCGAAACCGTGATCGGGCACACGAAGCAGGTGGCCGCCGATGACAGCGAGCCGTCGACGATCGAGACCACACTCAAGACGAAAGCCGGGACACAGGTCCCGATCGAAGCCACCGTCACGGCGATTTCGACGGCCGAACAGACAGCCACGAACGCGGCTGCCGACAGCCCGAGTGACGCCGAGCGAGCCGCCGTCGAGACGACTGGCCACGAACGGGCTGGCATCGTTCGGGATATCACCGAACGCAAGGAATACCAGCGCAAACTCGAGGCGTCCAACGAACGATTAGAGCAGTTCGCCTACGCCGCCAGCCACGACCTGCAGGAACCGTTGCGGATGGTCTCGAGCTATCTCCAGTTGATCGAACGCCGTTATGCTGACGTCTTAGACGACGATGGACTGGAGTTTCTCGAATACGCTGTCGACGGTGCCGAGCGTATGTCGGCGATGATCGATGCCCTGCTCGCATACTCACGGGTCGAAACACAGGGGAACGAACTCGAGCCGGTCGCTCTCGACGCCGTCTTCGATGACGTTCGGGAAGATCTGACGCTTCGCATCGAGGAACAGGATGCGGACGTAACGACAGCGTCGCTCCCCGCCGTTTGCGGTGATGCGAATCAGCTCCGACAGGTCTTTCAGAACCTCCTCTCGAACGCACTCGAATACAGTGGTGACGGGCCACCGCAGGTTCACGTCTCGGCCGACCGCGATGGTGATGAGTGGATCATCTCGGTTCACGACGAGGGCATCGGCATGGATCCCGACGAGACGGACCGCATCTTCGAAGTGTTCCATCGGCTGCACTCCCACGACGAACATCCTGGAACCGGCATCGGGCTGGCGCTCTGTCGTCGGATCATCGAACGCCACGGCGGCGACATCTGGGTCGAGACCGAGCCTGGGGAGGGAACGACGTTTTCGATGACGCTCCCGACACTCGAGCGCTGCGAGTGACACCACATCGTGGATACACGTGAAGCCAACAGCTATATATTCAACCACCGATTCATCCCAGCAAAGCGGTGCATGACGTGATTCCGACTAGTCTCCGTTCGGATCGACTGCTACTCGCTGTATCGTTCGTCTGCTTTGGCGTTGCCGGCCCGCTCGGTGCCGTCGACGCACTCGTACCAACAGTCGTAGCGACGGCAGTCGCTATCGCGGGCGTCTACTGTGTCGCCCGCTATGCGTCACGAGTCTCTCGACGAACGCTTGCCTCCCTGTCGCTGGCTCTTTGGACAGTCTTTCTCGGGGTTGCCAGCGTTCACATCGTCGGCCTCGAAACGGTCGGGGCGGCCGTCCCCGGGAGCGCCGAACTGGTCGTCTACTCGCTGACTGCGACCACGTGGGCAACCTTGCTGTCGGCCAGTTCGGTGACCGCGTTTCTCGGCTTCCGAGAGTACGGCGCGACATCGAGCGCGGACACGCCCGAAGACGGCGTTCTCGAGGGCGAGACATCTGATTACTCGACGCGGTAACTGACCGCGATCCCTTCTCCAAGCGGCAGGATGATCGTCTCGAACGCCGGATCGCTCCGAACGCGCTCGAGATAGTCGACAATCCCCTGTGTGTGTTCGTTGGCGTCGTCTGGGTCGTCGCCGACTGCGTACTCGAGTAGTTTCTCGAACTCGATGGGGGCGGCGGTGATCGCGTTGTCCGCAACGACGACGCCACCGACAGGGACCTTCGGGCGGACCGCCTCGAACGCGTCGGCATAGCGGTGTTTCTGGTGATCGATCAACACGACATCGAACGGGCCGTCGTAGCGCTCGATCGTCGCCATGGCGTCCCCCAGTTCATACCGCGTGAACTCGTCGTAACCGCCTTCGCGAAGGTACTCTCGAGCCAGTTCGAGTTCGTCAGCGTCGACCTCAGTGAGAACGAGCTCGCCGTCGTCGGGCAATGTCTCGGCCATCCAGTACGCCGAGTAGCCGTAGCCGGAGCCGAACTCGAAGATCCGCTCGGCGTCGCTCATGCGGGCGACGAATCGAAGGAACGCTCCAACCTCGGGGCCGACGTGGGGAAACCCCTCTCGGTTGGCATAGTCGTCCATCTCCTGTAGCTGGTCGTCTGGCTCCGGCCCGACCGCACGAATAAAGCGACCGATATCATCTGGCAGGACGTCAACCATGCCCACATCTACGATGGCCCACGGAAAAGTCACTGGTCTTTTCACCGCCGCTGGACGAGTTGAGAGCGAACAGTCGTGACTGGCATCACAACAGCTCTTGCGGGTGTGGTCTTCGGGCTCGCACTGGCTGCCCCACCGGGACCGATGAACGCCATTATCGCCGAGGAAAGCGTCGTCAGCGGCTGGTCGGCTGGCTTTCGGGCAGGTCTCGGTGCGATGGTTGCAGACGTGCTCTTTTTCCTTCTCACGCTTGCCGGTGCGATGACCGTCATCGATCGCTATCCGGCTGTGCGGCCGGTGCTCTATCTCGCCGGCGGCGTTTTGATGCTGTATTTCGCTATCGGTGCTGTCGAAGCGGCTCGAGCCGCCACCTCCTTCACCGACGGCGGCCAGAGCGCGTCGAAAGGCTTTCGCAAAACGTTCACGCTCTCGCTGACGAACCCCTACCAGATCGGGTTCTGGCTCACCATCGGTGTTGGCTTACTCGAGTCCGGAACCCTCGACGTCCTCGCGTTCATCCCCGGCGCTGGCGACGCTCTCGAGGGCGTCCTCGTCGTCCAGACGGGATCACCGTCGCTGCTTGCTGGCTTCTTCGCGGGAATCGCGGTCTGGATCATCGTCTATCCGGCAGCGCTGGTCGCAGCCGACCGGCGTGTCGATAGCTTTGCACCGATGATCGCTGCCGCAAGCGGAGCCGTGCTGGCCGGGTTCGGGGTCTGGTTTCTCTGGGCCGGTGGCACAGCACTGCTGTAGGGAACATCATCAGAAGCTGCGCCGGTTTTCAGTCAGTGGGGACGATCGAAACGGTCAGTACTCGCCGTTTCCCTGATCCGAGTATGGGCTTCGGTTGGTATCTCGCCGCACTGGTCTATCCAGTGATCATCGTCGGAATCATCTACTTTGTCGTTCGATCTCGAGCGGGCGACGCCGAACAATGAGCGGGCAGTCACAGCGGCGTGTCGACGGCCGTGTCAGTCGCCCATCGCCGCAATCTCGTCCTCGAGCCATTCGCGAAACCACGTCACCCGTTTCAGACGCTGGTGGGCGATCCCCTCAGCGGTCTCGCTCTGGACGCGCGAGGCGGCGTCGTAGCCGCGCTCTAAGACGCGCTCGACCATCTCGTCGGCGTCCATATGCGTCCGCGCCTCATACCCCATGCGCAACAGCATGAGCGCAGTGCCGTTCGCGCCGATCTTGTCGAGGAGATCGGCTTCGATCAGACACTGGGTCTCGAGGGCGAGGTCGGTGAGGTCGCCCTGAAACGAGTGGTGTTCGATCGCGCGACACACCTGCTCGGTGAACGAATCAGGGTACTCCGCGCGAGAGTCGAGGTATTCACGGGCGACGCGAGCGCCAGCCTCGGCATGGAGTTCTTGATCGGTCTCGAGTTTGGCCACGTCGTGAAAGAGGGCTGCGACGCGAGTGACGTCGACGTCTGCACCCTCCTTGCGAGCGATTTCCTCGGAGAGTTCGACGACGTTGAGGATGTGGTTGTGCCGGTACTCGGCCGAATGCCAGGGGTACCAGCGCATGCGCCCACCCTCCTCTTCTTTCTCGACGCTGGCTGAGAGATACTCGAAGACGAATCCTTTCATCTCCTCGAACTCGGCGTCGGTCACCCTGGTTTCTTTTATTTCGACGCCCACGAGAGATCCCTCCGCAGTAAACGAACGATAGTCATTAATAGATTGTTCGGTCGTTTCGCTCTTTAGCCTTTGGTTCAGAATGATTCTGCGAAAACATGACTGAACCACGACACTGAACGGCGACAGAAACAGTCAGCCAGCTTTCAGCTTTGGAAATACCCACAAATTTCCGTTAAAGTCAAACAGGCGGCTCGGGAAGTAGTGGTATGAGCAGCGAACAGGAGCAGGAGTCGATTCGGTGTCTCGTCGCGAAAGTAGGACTCGA
Organism: Natronorubrum sp. A-ect3; assembly: GCF_041821125.1. Classification (NCBI taxonomy): domain Archaea; kingdom Methanobacteriati; phylum Methanobacteriota; class Halobacteria; order Halobacteriales; family Natrialbaceae; genus Natronorubrum; species Natronorubrum sp. A-ect3. The sequence continues at coordinate 679,532 of NZ_JBGUBB010000001.1, forward strand.
TGGTCACGACCGCGGGGCACACGTCATTGCGCGAGCGTTCCGTGACGCTGGGTTCGAAGTCATCTACTCCGGACTGCACAAAGCGCCGGACGAGATCGTCCAGGCAGCCGTCCAGGAGGACGTTGACGTCCTTGGGATCTCGATCCTTTCGGGCGCTCACGACACGCTCGTCCCGAAGATCATGAGCGGACTCGAAGAGTACGGCGCGAAAGAGGACACACTCGTCCTCGCCGGCGGCGTCATTCCGGACGAGGATCGTGATGAGCTCAAAGCACAGGGCGTTTCGGCCGTCTTCGGTCCCGGGACGTCGATCGAAGAGACGATCGAGTTCGTCCGCGAGAACGCACCCGAGCGATGAACGCAGACGACGATGCATTACTCGAGGCCTTGCTCGCGGGCGAACACCGCGCGCTGGCCAGAGTAATCTCAAAAATCGAGAACCGGTCGCCGGGCTACCGAGAGCTCGTTTCGGCGCTCTATGCACACACCGGTGACGCCGACGTCATCGGGATTACGGGCAGCCCCGGGGCGGGGAAGTCGACGCTGGTCGACAAACTCGCAGAGACCTACCGGGATCGCGGTGAGACGGTCGGTGTCATCGCGATCGACCCCTCGTCGCCGTTCTCCGGCGGTGCGGTGCTCGGAGACCGCATCCGGATGGCGGCGACCGTCGGCGATATGGACGTCTTCGTGCGCTCGATGAGCGCCCGCGGCACCCTCGGCGGACTGTCGACGGCAACCGCAGACGCCGTCAAGGCGATGGACGCCTTCGGAAAGGATAAAATCATCATCGAGACTGTCGGCGCTGGTCAGAACGAGATCGACATCGTCCGGACCGCAGACACCGTCGCCGTGCTCGTCCCGCCGGGTTCGGGCGACGACATTCAGACGCTGAAAGCCGGCATCTTAGAGATCGCCGACGTCTTCGTCGTCAACAAAGCTGACCGACCGGGTTCCGACCGAACCGTCCAGGAACTCCAGGAGATGGTTCATCTCGGCGACGGCGGTGGCCTCGGTGCCGGCGGCGCTGGCCACCACAGCGCCGACGAGATTGGCGACGCCGACGACTGGGGCGACGTCGACGACGAAGCGAGTTGGAGCCCACCGATCGTCGAAACCATCGCCACGAAAGGGGACGGCATCGAGACGTTCATCGACGAACTCGCCAACCACCAGACGTATCTCGTCGACTCTGGCACCCGTGCAAAAAAGGTTCGCCAGCGGTACGCCGAGGAGATCCGCACCCTCCTGCGTGAAGACGTCCACGACATCCTCGAGGACGAACTCGCGGCCGCCGGCGGAATCGACGACCTCGCCGAATCCGTCCGCAACGGCGAGACCGACCCGTACACGATTGCCGACGAACTGCTGACCCCCGTCGAAGACTGCATCGACGAACTCGAGTCCGGCGTCAAAAATACGCAGTAGACGAGTTTCGTCGGCAGCTTTTGAGCCCGAACCGCAGGTTGAAGGCCGATGATGAGCTACTGACAGGCATGAACGTCCGAACAGCCCTCGGTGTGGCAGTCGGCGCCGTCGGCACAGCCGTGCTCGGAAACCGACTTCTCGCGAACCGTGCTGACGACCTCGAGAATCCGATCGTCGGCGTCGAACGGACGTATCGCTGGCGTGGAATCGAGACGGCCTACACCGTCGCCGGCGACCCCAACGATCCGGACATGCTCTTGTGTCACGGGATTCACGCCGCCGCGAGCAGCCAGGAGTTCGCGCCGATCGTCGAGCAGTTGGCCGAACACTATCACGTGATTGCAGTCGACCTGCCCGGATTCGGGCGTTCCGAACGGCCGCCGCTGGTCTACTCCGCAATGCTGTATGCCGAGTTTATCCGCGATTTCGCGGCCGATATCACGGACACGCCGGTCGTCGTCGCCTCCTCACTGACCGGCTCGTTTGCCGTCGACGCAGCCAAAGAAAGCGAGTTCGAGCAGCTCGTCTTGATCTGTCCGACCGACGAGACGACGACGGAACGGTCGTGGCTGCGAACCCTCCTTCGGACACCCATCGTCGGGACGACGCTGTTTAACCTGCTTGCGAGTAAACCCTCCGTCCGGTACTTCTACGCTCGTGACGGCTACTACGACGCGTCTCGAGTCGATGACGAGACAGTTGACTACGCCTGGCACAGCGCCCACCAGCCGGGTGCTCGCTACGCACCCGCCTCTTTCGCCGCCGGCACGCTCGCCCCTGAGTTCGACCTCCAGACAGAACTCGCGGCTCTCGAGACCCCGACGACGCTCGTCTGGGGTCGTGACGCCGACCTCGTGCCGCTGCGTGCGGGCCGGGATCTCGCCGACGCCGCCGACGTCGAACTCGTCGTCATCGATTATGCGACGCTGTTGCCCCACGCCGAACACCCCGAGAAGTTCGTCGAGTATCTGACCGCGGAGCTGTTACATGTCGGCGCTGATATGGATCGCGACAAATAGGCGCGGAAGACGGAGTTCTAGACCGGACTGAATCCGATCACGCGCTCGCCCGTCGTCTCCGAGACTGTGATCTCGAGTTCGACCTCGAGCCCAGTCTCGATCGCTTCGAGATCAATGCCGACGAGCTGTCCAGTCAGCGAGACAGGTCCGAAGTCGGCGATCGCCGTCGCGTACGGCGCGTCGTCTTCGAACGCCGGCGTCGGCACGTGTGTGATGGTGAACGTCTCGACCACGCCCGTCTCCGGCAGCGGGACCTTCTCGAGGTCCGTCGAGCCACAGTCGGGACACACCCGCCGCGGTGGAAGCGAGCCGTGGCCCTCGGGACTTTCGAGGTAGTAGGCCGCACCCTCTTCTGCAGCATCGAGCCAGTCGTCGAATCCTGCGTCCTGCACGCCGGTTTCTGGGTCCGTCATTCGACCACCTCCAGCACGTGGACCGTTGCACTGGCAACCGTCCCACCCGCATTGTGGGCAACGCCAGTCGTCGCATCCTCGACGGCCGAACTGTTCGGATGCGTGCCAGCGAGCAGTTTGGCAACCTCGGCGATCTGAGAGGCGCCGGTCGCACCCACCGGGTGGCCTTTGGCTTTCAGACCGCCCGAGAGGTTGATCGGCGTCTCGCCGTCAGCGGTGGTTCGGCCGTCCCGAGCCGCCGTGATACCTTCACCGATCGACTCGAGATCGAGTGCCTCGAGCGCCAGCACTTCGGCGATGGTAAAGCAGTCGTGGACCTCCGCGAGGTCGACATCGCCCGCGTCGACGCCGGCGTCGGCGTAGGCTTCTTCGCCGGCCTTGCGGGCGGCGGGCGACCGAGCGAGATGGTCGCGGTCGTGTAAGGCCATGCGGTCGCCACCCTGTCCAGTGCCCGTGATCGCGACGGGTGCCTCGAGGTCGTGTTCGTCGGCGTATTCCTCGCTCATGAGGACGACCGCGGCGGCGCCGTCGGAGAGCGGACAGGAGTCGTACAGGCCGAGAGGACTCGAGATCTGTGGGGCCTCGAGGACGTCGCTGACCTCGATTGCGCTCTGGTACTGGGCTTTGTCGTTGGTCAGTGCGTTCTCGTGGTTCTTGACAGCGATATGGGCCAGATCCTCGTGTTCGCCGCCGAACTCGTCGAAATAGGCCTGGGCCATCAGCGCGTACGCGCCGGGGAACGTCGTCCCCGCTCGCACTTCCCAGAGGTCGTCCGCGGCGATAGCGAGTGCCTCCGTCGCGCCCGCAGTGCCGAGGTTGGTCATCCGTTCGGCACCGCCGACGAGGACGACGTCGTCCTCGCCGTTGCGAACACGCATGACTGCGTCTCGAACGGCGGCCCCGCTCGAGGCACACGCAGACTCATAGCGGGTTGCCGGTGCCTGAATCCCTGCGGCTTCGGCCATCAACGGTCCCTGATGACCCTGATGTTCCGACAGTTCGCCCATGAAGTTCCCATAGAAGAGGGCGTCAACGTCCTCACGGGGTACACCGCTGTCCTCGAACGCCTTGATACTTGCTTCCGCGAAGAGGTCTCGGCTCGTTCGCTCGGGAGTGTTCCCGAACGGCGTCAGCCCGACACCTGCAACACGCACGTTACTCATACACATGTCTAACAGGTCATCCCGTTAATACTCCGCGGTTGTGTTCACACCAAAAAAGCAATGGGCTCCAACGATCACGGAGCCGAACATCGTCCCGCCCGCGGGCGATTATCGCACGTCGACGGAAAACTCGTGTTCGTGAGCGACGGCCGCGAATTCGGCGAGCAAGTCAGCCGCAGCGTCGAGATCGGTGAGATCCAGTAGCTCGGCGGGCGTGTGCATGTAGCGGTTCGGGATTCCGATGTTCAGCGACGGAATCCCGCCACGGGAGGTATAAAAGGCGTCGGCGTCCGTGCCGGTTCGGTTCCCAGACGCCTGCAGCTGCACGTCGATCCCCTCGTCGGACGCCACCTCACGGATGGCCGTCACGAGCGCTGGGTGATTCGCACTCCCGCGGACGACGACCGGCCCCTCGCCGAGTTCGACGCCCGTTTTCCGAGCCGACGGCGTTCCTGGCGCGTCCGTGGCGTGTGTCACGTCGATCGCGACGACCGCGTCGGGGGCGAGATCGAAGCCGACCATTTTCGCTCCCTGCAACCCGACCTCTTCCTGCACCGTTGACACGGCATAGATCGTCGCCTCGAGGTCGCCCTCGGCTGCTCGGCGAAGCGCTTCTGCGGCGGCCCAGATGCCGATTCGGTTATCGAGCCCGCGGGCTGCGATACGATCGTTTGCCAGTTCGGACACTGTCTGGTCGAACGTGATCGGATCGCCGCGCTCGACCAGTTCTGCTGTTTCGTCTTCGTCCGTGGCGCCGATATCGATGTGTTGTTCGTCAATTTCGTCGATCGAATCTTTGTCCGTATCGCGGAGATGAATCGCGGTCTGACCGACGACTCCCGGGACCACGCCGTCAGCGGTATGGATCCGGACATGCTGGCCTTTCGAGACGGTCTGATCCGAGCCACCGATCGCGGTCATTCGAATCGCGCCGTTGTCCTCGATATCCCGCACCATGAAGCCAATCTCGTCGCTGTGACCCGTTAGCGCGACCGACGGATCGCCGCCGTCGACCACGGCGACGGCGTTTCCGTACTCATCAACCTGCACCTCGTCGGCGAACTCCTCGACATACTCAACCCACAGGCGCTGGCCCTCCGTTTCGAAGCCGGATGGCGTCGCGGTCTCGAGCAACTCGTCGAGGAACTGTCGTCGCTGTTGGTCCATACTCGGCGTATCGTCCCGTTCAGTGAAAAGTTCAGCCACTCTCTGACCGTTCGTCGCGTCGTGTGCAGCCAGCGCCGACGCCGGGCCGCTGAGTGGGCTACGGCATCTCGTGAATCGTCAACTCGACATCACGCGTCTGCCCTTCGATGTCCGCGACGAGTCGCTCGACGACGGCCTCGGCTTCGGAAAGCAGTTTGGGTTTAACTTTCTTGATGACCCAGTCGAGCGAGACGAACCGTGGCAGCGAGAGCACGTGTTTGTCGGCCGAGTACGGGTCGTAGGCGGCCTCGAAGTAGATTCGACTCGCCGTCTCGACACCGTCGGGGGCCGACTCGGGCTCCGGTTCGACGCGCCACTCGCCGTGGGCGTGGAGGTTGTTGATCAGTTCCCACTCGAGTGAATGGGGGGCATCGATACTGAGCACCTTCGAACGGGCGGTGTAGCTGAGTTTCCACCACGTCAGCCGGAGGTCGTAGACGGAGCCGACGCCGCCGTCGCCGTGGACGCGAACCTCTTGTAAGTGGTCCGTGTACCGCGGGTAGTCAGTAAATGACTGGACGTAAGGAAACACCTCCTCGGGCGAGCGATAGGCGAGTGTACTGAGGAGAATTCGATCCACAGCGACTGTACGGCGGCTCAGAAAGTAAGAGTTGTCATCCAGACAGTTCAGCGAATACACACGACAGACCCGAAGCCGAGAGTCGGCAATTTCTATAGCGACCACTCGAAACGGCGAGACATGCGAGACGTTTGTATCGTCGGCGGCGGCGTCGCTGGTCTTGCCGCAGCGATCTTTACGGCACGTGCGGGACTGGACACACTGGTCATTGACAGCGGGGGGCGAACTCCCCCACGCAGCCGGGCGCAGTCCGGCAACCGCGACGGATCGACCCTCGAGCGCAACGCCAGCCTCGAGAACTACCCCGGCTTCCCCGATGGCGTCGACGCCCGCCGGTATCTGGATCTGACGCGTGAACAGGCCCAGATCGCGGGCGCGACGATCGAACTCGGGCGTGTGACGAGTATCGAACCGAAAGATGAGACAGCTCTCGAGGCCGGATTTGTCCTCGAAACAGAGGGTGGAGAACCCCTCGAGGCGCGCCGGGTGATCGCAGCCTCGTGGTCCGACAGCGAGTATCTCGTCCCACTCGACGTCGGTCGAATCCAGCGTGGGAGCAAGCAGTTCGTCTCGGTCGACGACGCCGGCCGGACGGCTGTCGACGGCATCTACGCCGCCGGCCGACTCGCGAACGAGCCCCATCAGGCCATCGTCGCGGCCGGCCACGGCGCGAAAGTCGCACTCGCCGTGATCCACGACTCCGATGCGAACTTCTATCACGACTGGGTCGCCCCCGAAGATTACTTCACCGGCCGTGACCGTGAGGTGCCGCCGGGCTGTGAGGAGATCAGCGACGAGGAACGGCGACGGCGTGACGAGCAGGCCAGAGCGCGTCTGCTCGAGGCGTTTGCCGAACCGCTCGACGAACGGCCGACGATGCATCCAAGCGTCGCCGAGGAGTAGCGCCGGCTGTCAGCTGGCAGCTTCAACCTGTCAGACGCGACACGACAGCCGCAAGTTATGTCAGGGACACCGATCAGTATTGACTATGGAAAGACGGGGGTTTCTGTTGGCGACGGCTGGGGCGGTTACCGTCGCAGGCTGTTCGTCGGACGACGAACAGACAGCGGATGGGGAGGGCGAGGCAGCGGCCGAGATCATCGAGTGGGACGTTTTTGCAGCGCCCGCCCGGGGTGGTGGGTCAGACAGGTCGTGGCTCCGAGTTGCTGTCGAGAACGAGACCGCGGTTCCACACGGGCGTCTGGAAATCACCTCGACGTTTCGTTCGGCTGATGGGTCTGTCGTCGCCAACGGAACACACATTACGAGCTACATCCCACCGGAGACGACGCTCCAATACTACGTCCAGAGTGATTTCGAGGTCGACGAGGTCGACACTGTCGACAACGAGTTCGTCGACGCGAATACGCAAGTAGGGCGTTCGGCACTCGATGCTGTGTCGGTACAGAATACGGAGCTCTCCGCAGGCGGTGACGTGCTCAACGTGACCGGCGACCTCGAGTTAGACGCTGTCGGGAGCGACCGAATCGCCGTCGTTGCACCGATCTACGACGAGGATGGGTGGTTGCGTGGGACCGGGACCGACATCCTCTATGATCCGTCACCGGCGGCGACGATCGAGTTCGGCGCCAACTCGAATGGGTTTCGGGCTCCCGAGGGGAGTGCTGTGCTTGATTCGTACGACGTCCTCGTCTTCGGTGGCCGCGCCTGACCCATCTCCCCACGGTACGCCCTCGCTACGCTTAACACAACGCAAGCGAGAGTACGAGACGAATGCTCGAGGGAGTCAACGTTGCGCTCGGGGTGACGGGATCGATCGCCGCCGTCAAGACGGTCGAACTGGCCCACGAGTTGCGACGACAGGGGGCCACCGTTCGAGGCGTGATGACCGGCAGCGCACAGGGAATCATCCACCCGTGGGCCGTCGAGTTCGCGACCGAAAACGACGTTGTCACCGAGATCACGGGCCGCGTCGAACACGTCGAACTCTGCGGGTACGACGGCTGGGCGGACGTCTTCCTGATCGCACCCGCCACGGCAAACACCGTCGGCAAGATTGCCGGTGCCGTCGACGACACCCCCGTCACGACGACCGCGACGACTGCACTCGGTGCTGACACGCCAGTCGTCATTGCGCCCGCGATGCACGAACCGATGTACGACCATCCCGGCGTCCTCGAGGCCATCGACACCGTCGCCGGCTGGGGCGTCGAGTTCGTCGACCCGCGCATCGAGGAGGGGAAAGCCAAGATCGCAAGCGAAGAGGCGATCGTCTGTGATGTCGCTCGAGCGGCCGGCGAGCGATCGCTCGCGGGCAAACAGATCGTCATCACGACCGGCGCGACGAGCGAGGCGGTCGACCCCGTCCGGGTACTGACGAACCGCTCGTCGGGCAAGATGGGCCGCGCCGTTGGGAAAGCGTGCTACGCTCGCGGAGCCGACGTGACGCTGGTCCACGGTGTCGTCGGCCCACAGCCAGTGACGCGAGACGGCATCCATCCCGGCGGCGAGATACCCTACGCGACGGTTCGATCCGTCGAGAGCGCCGCCGAGATGCTCGAGGCGACCCGAGAGGCCTGTGCAGATGCGGACACACTGGTGTCGGCGGCTGCCATCGGCGACTACACGGTCGAGGAAAGCGACGAAAAGATCCGTTCGGGCCAAGAACTCACGCTCGACCTCGAGCCGACACCGAAGCTCATCGACGAGCTCCGCGCCGACCACCCCAAGTTGCCGATCGTCGGCTTCAAAGCCGAAACGTCGGGCGACGAGGCGGCGATGATCGAGCAGGCACGCCAGACGCTGTCGCGTGCGGGGTTGGCGTTTGTCGTCGCCAACGACGCGAGCGTGATGGGTGCAGATGCAACGAAGGCGCTGTTCGTCCACGAGCGAGACGTGGCTCGCTACGAGGGAACAAAAGCGGGACTGGGCGGCGAAATCGCCGACTCCATTGCCGCCATCGTCGGCGACGAGTAAGGCCGAGTATCCGGACTGATAATCCCGACAGGGATGTTATATAGGAGGCGTTCCTCGGACGAATTAACAGGTATGCGACCGGTTTCAATTGGGGATGTCTCTGTAGTTACAGATCCAGCAATAGATCTCACCGATGAATCGACTTCGACCACTGTCTCGAGGTGATCCGTCGTGGCTCAACAACAAAAACAACGGGCTGCCGAGCCAGACGATCATGGTACTCTCTCGAAAGGCGAAATCTTCGAAGTCTTGCGCAACCAGCGACGGCGCTATGTCCTCCAGTATCTGAAACAGGACAACCGTCCCGTCGAACTCGGCGACCTCGCCCAGCAGGTCGCCGCCTGGGAGTACGAAACGACACTCGAGCAGGTGACACCAGAACAGCGAAAACGCGTCTACACGACGCTCCAACAGACCCATCTTCCGAAGATGGATCAGTCCGGGATCCTCGTGTTCGACTCCGACGATGGCGTTATCCAGGCGACCGAGCGAACGAAAGATCTCAGCATCTATCTCGAGATCGTTCCCGGCCACGAGTTCGCCTGGCGGGAACTGTATCTCTCGCTTGGAGCGATCAGCTGTGCGCTGGTCGCCGCGCTGTGGATGGGGATTTATCCGTTGACCATGCTCTCGGAACTGGGATGGGCAGGAATCATCGCCGCGACGGTTACCATGACCGCCGTCGCACACATCTACCACGAGCGGAATATGCGACTGGGCCACGGTGAGCAGCCACCAGAACTCAGCTACGGTCGTGACGACTGATGACTGATTTCAGTCGCGCACGCGAAACCCGGACGATGGGGCCACGAATCGTGTCCCAGATCGAGTGACACCTGTCGATCGACCACTCGGTCAGACTGAGTCACTGACCGATGTTCGACAGTGTCATGCCTCGGTCGGATCGTCAACTTTTACTCGGTTAGCGCCAGACCCACGACATGGATCAGTTGAAGCGGTCGCTTCTCGAGGCGCCGATTATCGAGAAAGATGGGTATCACTACTTCGTTCATCCGATCAGCGACGGACTCCCAAAGCTCGATCCGGGCTTGCTTCGCGAGATCGTCATTCGGATCATCCGCAAGGCGGAACTCGAAAACGTCGATCGGATCGTCACGCCCGCAGCGATGGGGATTCACATCTCGACTGCCGTCTCGCTGATGACCGACATCCCGCTGACGGTCATCCGAAAACGCCAGTACGGCCTCGACGGGGAAGTCGAGATCGCCCAGAAAACAGGCTATTCCGAGAACGAGATGTACATCAATGACGTCCGCGAGGGCGAGCGCGTGCTGGTGCTCGACGACGTCCTCTCGACTGGCGGCACGCTCGCGTCGGTCCTCGAGGCACTCGACGAGATCGGTGCCGAAGTCATCGATACGGTTGCGGTCATCAAGAAAGTCGGCGGCGAGAACAAAGCCGCAGACGCCGGCTACGACATCAAGACGCTCATCAACGTCGATGTCATCGACGGCGAGGTCGTTATTATCGACGAAGACGGCGACGACTAGCGGTAGTTGCGCTAAACGGATTGTACATCTATCGAACAACACGAGTGACGTTATTTATATCACCTTGACGAACAGTAAAGTGACACTCGGGGAGATATAATTCAGTGTATTAGGTAGTCCGATTATCAGACGCATCTAAGTAAACTTGTTTACTATTCACTGAATCCTACTCCCTTCAGATACCACATATGTGTAGTAATGCGACAAAAGACCGAATACATAATGGATAGGATGACGGTTTGTTAGAGGGAGAAATTATTGCTTGGAGGGGAACAGTACATATATATGGTCCAATCTCAGATACATTTTCATGGGTAAGGCTGACAATCATAATAGATTGACTGTCGATCGACGTCGTCTCCTTCAGGGCCTCGGCGCCGCAGGCGCGATCAGCATTGCAGGCTGTCTTGGAGGGAACGAGACCGATGACATTGCCTTCCCACTTGACGTCCAGCTCGAGGTTGATGCAGACAACACCGACCGTCACGAGCTCACGCAGCTTATTGGGCAGGTGATGGAAGAGACTGGCTATTTCAGCGTCGACATAGAGACGCACTCGTTCGATGATCACATCGGTCGGGTACTTGATCCAGGATATGCAGATAGAGGAAATATTCCGTTTGTCAGATTATCGGGAACGTTCAATCCAGAGAGCTTCTGCGACGCGCTTCACGGGACATCGAACCAGGGTCAGTGCTGTAATGTAAACGGGCTCGGATACGAGGAACTCGACCGGATGATCGAGCACGCTCGATTCGGTCTCGATGTCGCAGAAGACCCGGATCTGCGGCGAGAGCGATACGACGAAATCTGGCACGAACTGGCCGACTACCGAGGCAGTTCGCTCGTCCATTTCGCGACTGACGAGTACGTCAGAAACACCGATGTACACGGCTTCGCACCGTTCCCGTTTTCTGAGACCACGTTGAGCTACGCGCTTCACGCGCCGGTCGACCAGCAAGTCACGTGGATCGACCGCGGCGAAGTGACGCCCGACGAAACCGATCTCTCCGATATCCAAACGGGTGGCACGCTGAGATACGGTGTCGCAGCCAACATTGCTTCGCTGGATCCACCGTACAGTACTGATACGACGGCGATGATGGCACAGAACCTCATATTCGAGCAACTGGTCACATCGGATACGGAGGGGAACGTCTACCCATGGCTGGCCAAGCGCTACGAAGTTCTGGAGACACAGGACATCACTCGCGAGGCGTACGAGGACTACATGATCACCGTCTCAGCAAACGACAACGGCGTCCTCGAGTACGATAGCGACGACCCAGTTCAAACGATCATGGTCCACCCCGACGACAGCCGGACTGCAGACGACGACGTTCGGGCTCTGACGCCCGATGGCGCATCCAAAGCGGTCGACGACGATGTCTTTGGAATGCAGTGGCGGTACCACCTCCAGGAAGGTGTCGAGTTCCACGATGGAGAGGAGCTGACCGCGGAGAACGTCGTCCTCTCCGTTGAGCGGTATGAAAACTCCGATCTGGCGGCACAGACCTTCGACTCGCTGCTACACGCACGAGCAGTCGACGAGTACACCGTCGATCTGTACGCTCAGATTCCGGATGCCGAAGCTGAGCGAGAACTCCCCGGGGCCTACATCCACTCGACAGAGCAGGCACAGCTCGGTCCCGACGGAATCGACCCACTCGGAGACGGCGTCGAACCGGTCGGCACTGGTCCGTACATCTACGACGAGTTCGAGGACGAGGAGTACTTCATCGCGACGAAAAACGACAACTACTGGCTCGAACAGCAGGGACTCGACGCACTCGAGTGGTACGACGGACCAACTGATTTCCCCGCAGGCCCTGTGGTCGACGAAATCGATCTGCATATCATCACGGAAGACTCCACGCGAAGTGCTGCACTGCAAAAGGACGAAATCGACGCCACATACAATCTGGTGTCGGATACGCTCAACGAGTACGACTCGGACGAGGAGTACGTTGTCGATTCGATCGGAAGTGGTGGCTACAATTACTTCCAGTACCCCGTTCAGATAGAGCCGTGGGACGATCCTCGACTTCGAAAGGCCGTCAACCACCTGGTTCCCCGTCAACAGATCGTCGACGAGATTCTCGACGGCTGGGGTGAGCCGGCGTGGACGATGGTTCCGGAACTCGCAAAAGGACTCGGTACCGCAGATTACGACGCACTCGAGTCGGACATTCGCCCGCAAAACGAGTTCGATACGGAGCGTGCGGTCGAACTGATCGAAGAAGTCATCGCCGACCACGGCTACGAGTCCAACATTTGAATGGGCCGACGGTGTTTAGCTCGAAACGAACATCGGGTTTTAGATTTACAATGAGCCTCCGACGTTTTATACTCAAACGGCTGCTGATGACCGTTCCCATTCTCTTTGGGGTCTCGGTGATCACGTTCGCACTCGTCCATCTGACGCCGGGTGATGCGATCAGCCAGATGGTCGCACAAAACCCCAACGTCTCGCGGGCCGAGGAAGCCCAGATTCGGGCCCAATACGGGCTTGACGGTCCGGTTTGGGAACAGTACACAACGTGGATTGGAAACGTCTTGGCAGGAAATTTCGGTGACGTCTACGGAAGCAATCAGACTGCCGCCGGCGTCATTACGTCTCGGCTTCCCGAAACGGTCGCACTTGGACTGTTCGGCTGGGTGTTCGCCCTCGTCATCGCGATTCCAACCGGAATTTATGCGGCAGTGAAGAAAGATCAGCTTGGCGACACAGCCAGTCGATTTGTCGCACTGTCCGGGATTTCGATCCCCAACTTCTGGCTCGGTCTCATGCTCATCCTCGTCGGCTCGCTGTGGCTCGGCTGGTGGGACGTGACACCACCACGACAACCACTGTACCATCCTGAGATGCTGTGGCATCTGATACTACCCGGCGTAACGATCGGGACCGCCGCTGCGGCGTCGATCATGCGGGTGCTGCGAACGTCGATGGCCGAGGAGTTGAACAAGGAGTACGTCATGGCCGCTCGAGCCAAAGGGCTTCCAGAGCAACGGATTATCCTCAAACACGTCCTCCGGAATTCACTGATCTCGGTCGTGACGCTTGCAGCGACCCTCACCGCCGGTATCGTCGCCGGTTCGGTCGTCGTCGAGGTCGTGTTCGCCTGGCCGGGGCTCGGCCGCGAACTCATTCAGGCGATCCACGGCAACGAAATCAACCTCATCATGGCGATTACGCTGTTTGTCGGTGTGTTCATCGTTCTGGCGAACCTGGTTGCAGACATCTTATACGCCGTCCTCGATCCAAGGATCAGATATGACTAAACCAACGACTGAGCGCGGACGGATACAGATCACTGGGTTCGACGCCGAACACGCCGAAAACCGTGACCAGTCATCAGATTGGTGCGAAGAGACCGACGGTGAAACCGTCGGACGGTGGACGCGGGCGTGGAACCGATTTAAACGAAACCGAACAGCACTGATCGGCGTTGCGATCGTCGCGGCGATGTCATTGCTCGCGATCTTCGCCCGTCCGATCGAGGTACTGACTATAACGATTCAACCGTTCTCGATTGCGCCATACTCCTCGACCGATATTCTCTGGCTCGAGTCCGATGTCTCCCGGAACGATCCCCCTTCCTGGTCACACCCAATGGGAATCGATGGCTCGGGACGTGACGTGTTCTCACGCGTCCTTGCCGGTGGCCGGTACAGTATCTCCATCGGCTTTATCGTCGTTGCCCTCACCGGAACGATCGGGCTCGTCTACGGATCGATATCGGGATACTACGGCGGATGGCTCGACGAAGTCTTGATGCGGATCGTTGATATGGTTCTGGCGTTTCCGAGTCTCATCCTCGCGCTGATCATCGTCTCGATGTTCGGTGGTGGCTACTGGCAGCTCGTGGCTGCGTTTACGTTCGTCAGTTGGGCCACGTACGCTCGACTCATCCGTGGTGAAGTCCTGAAACTCAAAGAAAACGAGTACGTGCTGGCCGCAAAAGCACTCGGCGCTCGCGACCGGTCAGTGATCTTCAGACATATCGTGCCGAACGCGATGCCGCCGTTGATCGTCTACGGCACGCTCAACATCGGCACCGTCGTCATCGGTGTTGCAGCACTCGGATTCCTCGGGCTCGGCATGTCTGCTGAGACAGCTGAGTGGGGAACCATGCTCGAGAACGGGCGTGATGCGATTATCCCCGGACCCGGCGGTGACGTTCGCTGGTGGATCACGGTGTTCCCCGGCGCAGCGATTTTCCTGTTTGTGCTGTCGATGAACATGATTGGCGATGGCGTCAACGACGCACTCGATGCACAGGAGCCCGGCATCGGTGGAGGTGAACACGAATGACGTTACTCGAGGTAACCGATCTCACGGTCAAGTTCTACACTGAAGAAGGGGTTGTCAATGCCGTCAACGACCTCAGTTTCAGCATCGAACGCGGTGACACGTTTGGCGTCGTCGGTGAGAGTGGTGCTGGGAAGAGTGTTACTGCACTCTCAGTAATGAGACTCATCGAACGTCCAGGGCATATCGAGAGCGGAGAGATCCTGTTCAAAGGTGAAAACATCCTCGAGATGAGCGAAGCGGAGATCCGGTCGATCCGTGGCAACGAAATTTCGATGGTCTTCCAGGACGCTCAGACGGCACTCAACCCCGTGTATCCCGTCGGCGAGCAGATCGCCGAGATGATCAGACATCATCTCGACTACGGGAAGGCGGACGCGAAAGAGCGGACCATCCAGTTGCTCGATACGGTCGGTATTCCAGACGCCCCAACACGATACTCGGACTATCCGCACGAATTCTCTGGCGGGATGCAACAGCGAGCAATCATCGCGATGGCACTGTCGTGTGATCCGGATCTGCTCATCTGTGACGAGCCGACGACGGCAGTTGACGTGACGACCGAGGCGAAAATCCTCGCGGAGATCGAGTCACTTGCCGCGGAGTTCGATACGGCGGTCCAGCTCATCACGCACGATCTCGGCGTCGTCGCCAATATCTGTGATCGTGTCATGGTGATGTATGCAGGAAGGCCGGTTGAGAAAGCTCCTGTTAAAGAGCTCTACTATGACCCGAAACACCCCTACACAGTCGGGCTCATGAGTTCGATCCCACGCATCGGCGATGATCGAGACCGACTCCAGACCATTCCCGGAACGATGCCTGATCTCATCGACCTCCCATCCGGTTGTCCCTTCCATCCACGATGTCCGTACGCGGAGAAGGCTTGTACCAGAACCGAACCTGCCCTGGTCGACCCTGAAACTGGATCGGAACCAACGACCGACGCCGAACACATAGCCGCCTGTCTCGAGTATACAGGCGAGTTGAACGCCGGTCTCGATTATGAAGTCCAGGTGCGTGAGTCGACGACTGACGAGCGTGTCGAAGCCGCCCCCGAATCTGGGTCGGTGGCCGAGACGGACCGCTCGAGCACCGACGGTGATCACGATGACTGCTGACCCACTGCTTCGAGCCGAGAATCTGAAAAAGTACTACGACTCGAGTGGCGGGTTTCTCGAGCGCTTGCTGGGACGATCACAGGACGTCAAAGCCGTCGACGGGATCGACCTCGAACTCTACGAGGGGGAGACGCTCGGTGTTGTCGGAGAGAGCGGCTGCGGAAAGAGTACACTCGCGAGGACACTGCTCAGGCTGGTCGAGCCGACCGACGGCTCGGTGTACTACCGAGAACGTGTCGACGAAGCTGTCGATGCCCCGTCGCCCCGTCGCGAAATCGATCTGACAGCCGTCTCCGATCGAAAGCTGCGTGACCTCCGGACTGACCTGCAGTATATTTTTCAGGACCCGTTCTCGAGTCTGAACCCGCGATTGACTGTCGGGGACATCATCGGTGAACCTCTCGACATTCACGGGATCGTAACGGGTGCCGAGCGAACTGAACGTATCTACGAACTGTTAGAGACCGTCGGCCTGAATCCACGCCACACCCACCGATATCCGCACGAGTTCTCTGGCGGTCAGCGCCAGCGGATCGGGATCGCACGAGCGCTGGCAGTCGATCCGGAGATCATCATCTGTGACGAACCGGTGAGTGCACTCGACGTCAGCGTGCAAGCCCAGATCCTGAATCTCCTCGAGGAGCTTCAGGAGGAGTTTGGACTCTCGTATATTTTTATCGCCCACGATCTGAGCGTCGTCGAGCACATTTCCGACCGGATTGCCGTGATGTATCTCGGCGAGTTCGCAGAGGTTGGTTCGACTGAAGAAATCTTTTCACCACCATATCATCCGTACACCGAAGCGCTGCTGTCAGCGATTCCAGAGCCCGACCCCCTCTGGGAGGGTGAACAGATTTTCCTCCCGGGAACCGTCCCATCACCGCTGGATCCACCATCCGGCTGTCGATTCCACACACGGTGTCCTCGCATCATCAAGCCAGCGACGCTCGACCTCGAGCAATCCATCTGGCGATCGATTGTGGATTTCAAACGCCGTGTTCTGGAGTCCGAAACACTCACATCGATTGCAACAGCCGCTGGAGACGGTGCTGGACAGACAAGCCGAACCGACCTGGGTGAATGCGCTAGAAGCACACTCGATGAGAGACTCCGAACTGAGTTTGATATTCCCCCGGAGCTCTCTGATCCGGACGCCGAAGCCGTTCTTTCACAGGCGATCGGCGATCTTCACGCAGGAAATATCGCGAGCGCACAGGAACGCCTCGAAGAAGCGTTTGCGTCGCCCTGTGAGGGTCACCATCCAAATCACGTCCAGACCGGCGACACCCACCGAATTTCGTGTCTGCTCCACGACGAGCGATACGATGGGTGCCAGTTACAGGTCGGGAACGCTACCGACGCCGTCGTGGATGATTAGCGTAGCCACTGTCCGTCACTGGACATCCGGTTGTGCGGCGGCAGGCACGATCGGTATGTAACTCATTTCAACTGATCCTGTCGCCGTGTCACACAGCTTGGATTGCATCCACTCCGAACAGCCCAGCATTACGGTTATCCGAACGTTTTAATTCGTGTGCATCCAGCGAGTACCAATGCGTCGGATTTACGACTCGAACGCTCTCCGTCGTGATGACGATCCACAAACACCGACGACAACAGATCGTTCAGCTCGGATTCAGGCGCTCCGGTGGGTCAATAGCACCACCCTCAGTCGGCATCTGTTGCCGACGTGGCTCTGCTATCGGGCGCTTTCGATTACCGTCACGACACCACGAACGGAGTATCCTGCCGGAACTCCTGTTCCATTTACCGTGACGATGAAAAACTCGTTGCCCGTTCCGGTCACGATTCAAACGAACTCACCCGTACTTTGGATGTGGGATATCAGTGGTGTCTCCGAAGCATCGCACGTCTCACTCCGGACGCCACCTGCAGAATCAGGTGCGTTCGTATTCGCCCGTGGCGAGCGAAAACAGTTCCACAAGCAGTGGGATCAGTCGTTTCGTGTTTCCGAGCGCGAGTGGGAACCGGTCGATCCGGGTACGTACACGATTGGTGCCCGACTCAATGTTTCGGATGCTGATCAAAAGGGACTCTACGGCGAGACGACAGTTCAGATTCAGCCAGCCTAAGACAGTTACCAGTGTGAGTGTGAACCGTTTCAGTTGTTACTATAGTTCGCTCGACGGTATTTTTGAGGGAGACAATACACACAACAGTCATCGCTGCGTCGAAACGTAATGGGAATAGATTCAAGACTCGCTCGTCACTTTGTTTATCGTTGAATCCCTGAAAAGTAGCGGGAGGTAGATTTGAACTACCGGTCTGCGGGTTATGAGCCCGCCGGAATCTCCTGGCTATCCCATCCCGCTATCACATTATAACGGAGTGCACTAATTAAGGGTTGTGATTCGGTTCCCGTATGGGGGTTTCTATCGTTAGTCGCGATGGACCTTCCATGTGAAGAGGCTCTCACAGGTGTAGTTGACGAAGAACCCGATTCCGATTCCGATCAGATTCGCTGTTAGATACCAGACGTCGAACCAGCCGACGAGTATCGCAAGTACGGACAGTGTCACCAAAAAACCGGCAAACCGGACTGCGTTCGAGCGCACAAACCGTCTTCCGAGCGCACGTGGCGTCATTGCACCGTACTCCGCGAACGTCCACCGTTCGTTGATCGCAAAGATAACCATGATCGACAGCTCCCAGCTGAGCACCTTCGCGGCGACTGGGCCGAGTGCAGTCAACTCGACTAGCAAGAGGAGCGCAACATTGTCGACAGCTGCACCGGCCACACCGACGCCAACGAACTGACTGAACCGTGCAGTCGAGAGTAATGCACGAACTCGTCTCCGGACAGCCTCGGAAAGTGAATTACTCATCATCGTTGATTCGTCCATGCCGTTGTCGGAACACCTGACACGAGTCCACACCGGCACAGGGTCGGTCTGTGCGGGGTGGACGGGAAACTAGCTACGATACTCGTCTTTCATCGACGTTCGCGATCGATGGACTGGTCGTGTCGGTCGACAGTCTCGTTCGGTACTGGCTTCGGCGCCCGTATCCGTTTTGCGGTCCGCGCACGGAATCGATCATCCTCGAGTCACTGTCAGGTCGATTTCTCGCCTCGAGTTCGTGGAGTGCGATGGGGCATGCCATCCGTGGGTGTATGACTCTCGAGCGCGCGGGCGTACGCGAGAGGAGAAAGTCGACTGATCTGGCCCGCGTAACTAACTGGAACGTCACGAAGAACGGCGCTCAGCACGGCGAAGGTCGCTCGAGGAGGGGAAACGTCGACTCAGAGTGCGAGGTCGCCTTTCGGCCGCACGACGTCGACAGCATCGGCATCGACACGGTCGATATCGAGGAAGTGGGGTATGTAGTTTCGTTTCTCGTAGTCGTCGTACTCGTCTTCGGTCCCAACGGTACACCACAGCTGAACAGTCTCGGGACCATGCCACTCACCGTTTCGGTTAATGCCAAAACAGACCAGTTCCTCGCCGTCGTAGTCGATGATGGCCCCTTTTCGAATTCCGGGATCGCCGTGGATGATGACCTGCTTCATGGGTACTGGTTCACACGAGAAACGATTAAACGCTTCGAAGGGATGGACACGGTAGGCGTGTTCCAACACGACACAGGGGCCGACGACGAACCAAACGGGTTTTAAACAGCGCTGTCTTAGCCCACGCCAAGTGAGATAACCATGGAGATGCCACGCCGATTCAATACGTACTGTCCGCACTGTGACGCACATCACGAGCACGAAGCCGAGAAGGCCCGATCGGGCCGCTCATCCGGTATGAAGTGGGACGCTCGCCGAACGCGGCGCAACAGTGCGTCCATCGGTAACTCCGGTCGCTTCTCGAAGGTTCCTGGTGGCGAAAAGCCAACCAAGAAGACCAACCTCAAATACCGATGCAGCGAGTGTGGGAAGGCCCACCTCCGTGAGGGATGGCGCGCCGGCCGACTCAAGTTCCAGGAGTGATTACAATGGCAGGAAATTTCTACAGCGTTCGATGCAGTGATTGTGAAAACGAACAGACCGTCTTCGGTAAAGCCTCTACGGAGGTCGCCTGTGCCGTCTGTGGCACGACGCTTGCGCGACCAGCCGGCGGCAAAGCCGAGATCGACCACGAGATCCTCGAAACAGTCGAGTCACGATGAAATACAGCGGCTGGCCAGATCCCGGCGAACTCGTCGTCGGCAAGATCGACGAAATCGAGGACTTCGGTGTCTTCGTCGATCTCGAGGAATACCGAGACAAACGCGGTTTGATCCACATCTCAGAGGTCGCAAGCGGCTGGATCAAAAACGTCCGCGATCACGTCCGCGAGGGACAGATCGTCGTCTGCAAAGTCCTCGATGTCGACGAGTCCCACGAGCAGATCGATCTCTCGCTCAAAGACGTCAACGACCACCAGCGCTCGGATAAGATTCAGGAGTGGAAAAACGAGCAGAAAGCAGACAACTGGATGGCCCTCGCACTCGGCGAGGACGTCGATGACGAGTCCTATACCGCGGTCGCCAACGAACTGATCGGCGCCCAGGGAAGCCTCTATGAAGGGTTCAAGCAGGCGGCGATTCACGGCGAAGCGGCTCTCGAGGAGACGAATCTCTCGGACGACGAGATCGAATCGCTCGTCGAGACTGCCCGTGAGAACGTCTCGGTGCCGTACGTCAACGTCACCGGCTACGTCGACTTAGAGAACGCATCGCCAAGCGGCGTCGACGGCATCCGCAAAGCGCTGTCGGCTGCCGAAGGCAACGGCGAGGTGCCAGAAGAGGTCGACCTTGAGGTCAGCTACGTCGGAGCCCCCGAGTACCGAATCAAAGTGAAAGCGCCCAACTACAAAACCGCTGAATCCCAACTCGAGGAAAGCGCCCAACTACAAAACCGCTGAATCCCAACTCGAGGAAAGCGCCCGACGCGCGGTCGCAGCGATCGAGGACCAGGGCGGCATGGGCGAGTACCACCGCGAGCGACGGACGGACGACGAATAACGCATGAAGTCGGATATCCGGGTGTGTTCGGCGTGGCGCGAGGTCCACGACCGCCCGGTGTACACCCTTTCTGAGACGTGTCCGGAGTGCAACAGCGCGACGGAAAACAGCGCCCCGGCCCCGTTCGATCCGAACGACCCCTACGGCGAGTACCGACGCGCTCTTAAACGTCGCAATCGCTGATATGGTATGGACGAACTCGAGATCGACGTAGTTGCCGAGGTCGACGTCACCGACCCCGTCCTCGTCGAGGGGCTGCCTGGTGTCGGACATGTCGGAAGTCTCGCCGTCGAGCACCTGCTCGAGGAACTCGAGGCAGAGAGTACGCTCGTGCGGCGCATCTACTCCACGGAGTTCCCACCACAGGTGACCGTCGAGGACGGCGTCTCGTCGCTTACCTGTGCGGAACTGTACGCCGTCTCTGTTCCCGACGGCCGTGATCTGCTCTTGCTGACTGGTGACCACCAGGCCCAGACCAACGAGGGCCACTACGTGCTGACCGATGCGTTCCTCGACATCGCCGAGGAGTTCGGTGCAGCCGAGGTGTACGCACTCGGTGGCGTCCCAACCGGCGAGCTCATCGACGAGTACGCCGTCATCGGCGCTGTCAGTGACGACTCGCTGCTCGAGAACCTCGAGGACGTCGGCGTCGAGTTCCGGGACGACGAGCCAGCAGGCGGTATCGTCGGCGTCTCGGGGCTGATGCTTGGTCTAGGCGAACGCCGCGGGTTCGACGCGGCCTGTCTGATGGGTGAGACCAGCGGCTATCTGGTCGACCCCAAAAGCGCTCGCGCAGTGCTCGAGGTGCTCGAGGACGTGCTCGGATTCGAACTCGACTACGAGTCGCTGGACGAGCGCGCCGACGAGATGGAAGAGGTCATGGGCAAGATCCAGGAGATGGAACAACAACAGCAGATGGACGTGCCGACGGACGACGACCTGCGGTATATCGGCTGAGACTGTCTCGAGCGGTCACTACCGCAGCTCACGGCATGTTCGCCTGCAATGATGGCTGGTTACTGTAGCGGCGTGTGGGATAGACTCCTGTCTGTCAGTGCCGACGTGACCGCAGGGCGGTCGCGGTTGCACCGGTACAGCAGCGCAGACGATAGCGATTGGTGTAGTCTCGGACTGGTGAGCAACACCCCCGTTTCGTTGCTCACCGGTGTATAGTTACAACAGCCAGTATGAATCGTGTTCTCCGACAGTCTCCTGTTGAGTGGAACGAGAGCGTACTGACCAGCGGGTGGTCGACAGGGTTCACTGACGGATAGCCGATACGTTCTTATGGATGACAATCGTCGGAAAGTGACGTGTGTCTGTCTGGCCCAAAACGCAATACGCAGTTTGAACAGCGCACGGAGCCGTCGATCCGCGCGAACAATCGTTCCCCACAGTCAGGACAGCGCCCATCAGGATACCGAACCATACAGTAATGAGATAATAAGTGCGGTATATACTTTGTGACTCCACGGCGTACCGAGACACAACGGAATAACGGCGTCGGTCTCTCGAGGGGGCGCAATCGCCAGACGTGACGAGGGTGGTTGCAAAAGACTTATATAGAAGTGCTGACGACATAGTTAGTGAGGATTCAACTATGGCACAACAGCGACGCATGGGCGGACAGCCTATGTTCATTATGAGCGAGGATAGTCAGCGAACGCAGGGTCGCGACGCCCAGTCGTCGAACATTATGGCCGGCAAGGCCGTTGCCGAAGCGGTACGGACGACACTCGGGCCACGCGGGATGGACAAAATGCTCGTCGACTCCGGTGGAGAGGTCGTTATCACCAACGACGGGGCAACCATTCTCAACGAGATGGATATCGAACACCCCGCAGCCCAGATGATCGTCGAAGTCTCCGAATCCCAGGAAGAGGAAGTCGGAGACGGCACGACGACGGCGGCCGTCATCGCCGGCAACCTCCTCGGTGAGGCCGAAGACCTCATCGAACAGGACGTCCATGCAACGACGATCGTCGAGGGCTATCACG
Organism: Natronorubrum sp. A-ect3; assembly: GCF_041821125.1. Classification (NCBI taxonomy): domain Archaea; kingdom Methanobacteriati; phylum Methanobacteriota; class Halobacteria; order Halobacteriales; family Natrialbaceae; genus Natronorubrum; species Natronorubrum sp. A-ect3. Next base: position 702,187 of record NZ_JBGUBB010000001.1, read on the forward strand.
AAGCCTCAGAGATCGCCCTCGAAGCGATCACCGAGCAGGTCAACGAGGCCGACGTCGACGACGAAATCCTGAAACAGGTCGGCGAATCGAGCATGACCGGCAAGGGAACCGGTGGCCTCACCGCCGAATCGCTCGCCGAAACCGTCGTCGAGGCGATCCGTCACGTCGAAACCGACGATGGTGTCGCCCGCGACAACGTTACGGTTCACACCCAGATCGGCGCCTCCTCGAACGCAACGGAGCTCGTCCCCGGAATCGTCCTTGACGAGGAACCAGCCCACAACAGCATGCCTCGTGAGGTCGAAGACGCTTCGATCGCCGTTCTTGACGTCGAACTCGGCGTTCGCACGGGCGACATCGACGCCGAGTACGCCATCGACTCGATCGACCAGCTCAACACGGCGATCGACGCCGAGGAGAGCGAGGTTCGGGGCTACGCCGAAGACGTCGCCGAGAGCGGTGCTGACGTCGTCATCACCACCGATGACGTCGACGACCGCGTCTCCTCGTATCTCGCCAGTGAAGGCATTCTCGTCTTCGAAAACGTCGGCAACAGCGACGCCCGAGACATCGTCTCCGCAACGGGCGCACGCCGCGTCGGTGCCCTCGAGGACCTCGAGGAGGCCGACTTCGGTGCAGCCGATCGCATCCGAGCCGAGAACTTCGGCGACGACGATCTCGCGTTCATCGAGGGCGGCGCAGCCGCCGAGACCGTCACCGTCTTCGTTCGCGGTGGCACCGAACACGTCGTCGACGAACTCGAGCGCGCCATCGGTGACGCACTCGACGTCGTCGCAACGGCGCTCGCCTCGGGCGAGGTCGTCCCCGGCGCTGGGGCAACCGAGATCGCGATCGCAGACAAGATCCGCGAGGAAGCCGCCGGCATTGAGGGCCGCAAACAGCTCGCTGTGACGGCCTTCGCCGACGCGATCGACATCGTTCCCCGAACGCTCGCCGCCAACACCGGCCAGGACCCAATCGACGCACTCGTGGACCTTCGTGCCGCCCACGAGTCCGAGGGTCGAGCCGGGCTGATCACGACCGGCGAGGACGTCACCATCGATGATCCCTTCGAACACGGCGTCGTCGACCCTGCAGACGTCAAACGCGAAGCCATCGAGAGCGCGACCGAAGCCGCGACGATGATCGTCCGCATCGACGACGTCATCGCCGCCGAATAACGCCACACTCGTCTTTTTTTCGCTGGTTAGCAACAGAGAAAGTCATCGGTCCATCACTGTTAAGTGTTAACGTATTGTATCCGGTGTTGTATCATGTCCAAAACAACTCGAGATCGACTTCCACCGGTCGACGACACTACCGAGTGGCCACTCACTTACAGAGAGTGCCACGGGACATATCATACGCAGTGTAACGATACCGATTACGAGCCGGTGAGTATGACGGTACTCATGGCCGTCTCATCGGTAGTCGGGACCGAGCCTGACGATCTCGAGTCACTGTCGGCGTGTGTCGATCCCGATGCGCTGAACGCAATCGTCGTCAACTGGTACGAAGACGACACACGAGCCAGCGACGGCTCGATCACGTTTCCGTTCAACGAGTGTCTCGTGACGGTGTACGCCGATGGTGAGGTCGTGATCGATCCGGACCGCAGCGACGGCGGGCGAGTTCATCCGTAATCACTCCTCACCGACCGCCTCAAGGACGAGTTGCTCACCCGCCTCGAGGCCGAACGCCGCCTCACCCCGGCCTTGATTGACGTCGAGTTCGACGTAACCGTGGCTCCCGACGGTTGCGAGTCGCTCACCGGGCGAGACAGCGGCAAACGTCTCGCCAACCGGGACGACGGTGCCGTTCGCGGCGATCCGATCGTGGCCCGCGAGAAAGTCACCGGGCACGTTCGTAATAACGTTCCCAAAGTCGTCGACGACCAACACCTCACCATGTGCACGCTCGTTCTCGAGCGCTGCCTCGGGTAGTTCGAGCGCAACGGGCGACGTCTCGAGCGGTGTGAGCCACTCGAGGTCGGCAAACGTGTCGCGGTCGATCTCGTGGACGGCCGCCGCAGCGGGTGCAAAGACGTCCCGGCCGTGGAACGTATTGCTCGCTGGCCCGTCGCGACTTGGAGCCTGTGCAGTCGCCCGCCCGCTCGAGGCAGCGGCTCCGTTCCCGGTGGGAGTGACCGACTCGAGGCGCGTCTCGTCGATCGTATAGGTGTCGAACGCGCCATCGCCGGCGAGTCGTTTCGCAACGGGGATCAGGACGCCGTTGTCGGGACCGACGAGCGTGTGCTCGCCGGCACGAACGACCAGTGCGTGACGGTCGGTGCCGACACCGGGGTCGATCACGACGAGATGTGTCGCTGGTGGGAAGTACGGCAACACCTCTCGGAGCCAGAACGCGGCTGCTCGAACGTCCTGCCGGGGAAAGTCGTGAGCGACGTCGATCAGTTTCGCAGTCGTTCGCTGACAGAGCACGCCTTTCATCGCCGCAGGGTACGGCGTTCCGAAGTCCGACGCGAGCGTAATCATGGACGGAACTACAGCCCGATCGCTCAAAGTGGATGCGGCTTGTGATCAGACTCGAGAACCGACGTCTCAGTTGCGGTCAGAATCCGAGCCGCTGATCATCTGAATCCGTTCGATGCCGTCGATCTCGTCGACGACGTTGACGACGGCTTCAGGAACCAGCGTCTCCCAATCGCCGTCGTTGATCATCCGCTCGCGGACCTCACTGCCTTCAAGAACATCGCGGTTGAACATCGGCGACTGTCGGATCTCGATCTCGGCCTCCCGAAAGAGCTGGATGACGAGCGGGTTGTTCGAGTAGGCAACGTCGAAGTCCGGGCTCATACTCTGGATATGGCTCACCCAGACGGAGTTTCGCTCTAAGTCTTCGATCGGGACCGCGTACGTCACGAGATCGTGGTCGACGAGTGACTTCGTGAGCATCATGATCCGCTCACCGGCTGTAAACGGGTTTCGAACCGTGTGTGAATCGTCTGCGCTCCCGATCCCAAGAACGAGTTCGTCGACGTCCTCAGCGATCTGCTCGACCATACTGAGATGGCCGTTGTGAAAGGGCTGAAAGCGGCCAATGTAGAACCCCCGACTCATGCTGTGAACTGCTCGCGCAGCGCGTATAAGAGTGGCGAGTTCGTGGTCAGGTGACCGCTCTTGGCATGTGAGTCGTGTGTGTGACTGTACACAACTTTGTTACATATTTTGCCGATTATCGTATCGGATGAAACCAATGGTCCAGATCGCCAATCACTCGTTTCGAGCGCTGTGTCCCCGGTTTCAGCCACTGTCACGATCCTCCGCATGGAGAAAGTATATCAGTGGCAATCCCTTCGGACCAGATACTGAACAGAGTTCTATGAGTAACGATACGAACGTTGACGACCCTCCCGAAGACGCCACTGGCGCTGGGCCTGAGGAGGAGCAGGCACAGTCTCAGGACCAAGAGCCAGCGCGTCAGGGAGACCGGACACCGCCCGAAGAGGGCGGTGGCCAAGGCGACGACGTCGGCGGTGTCGACGACGGTGACGAGTTCGACGACCCGATCGACGAGTTCGAACCCGAGTCGACCGAGGCGGACGACGATATCGAGACCGTTGACGATCTGGGGAGCACGGTCGAGGTCGACCCAGGAGTCGAAATAGACGAGGAGATCGCTGAAGACGACCTTCTGGGCGGCCTCAAAATCGACTCCACGGAAGATATCGAAGTTCCCGACCGACTCGTCGACCAGGTCATCGGCCAGGACGAGGCACGAGATATCATCATCAAAGCAGCCAAACAGCGTCGCCACGTCATGATGATCGGCTCGCCGGGGACCGGCAAGTCGATGCTGGCGAAGGCGATGAGTCAGCTGCTTCCAAAAGAGGATCTGCAGGACGTTCTGGTGTATCACAACCCAGACGACGGCAACGCGCCGAAAGTCCGTACCGTCCCCGCAGGCAAGGGCGAACAGATCATCGACGCCCACAAAGAGGAAGCCCGAAAGCGCAACCAGATGCGCTCGATCCTGATGTGGGTCATCATTGCGATCATCATCGGCTATGCGATTCTCAGTCCCGCCAGCATTCTGCTTGGCATCCTCGCGGCAGGGATCGTCTGGCTGATCTTCCGCTACACCTCCCGTGGCACCGACGCGATGGTGCCCAACATGATCGTCAACAACGGCAACCAGCGCACCGCGCCGTTCGAGGACGCAACCGGTGCCCACGCCGGCGCGCTGCTGGGCGACGTCCGTCACGACCCGTTCCAGTCCGGTGGGATGGAGACGCCGAGCCACGACCGTGTCGAGCCCGGCTCGATCCACAAATCCAACAAGGGTGTGTTGTTCGTCGACGAGATCAACACGCTCGACGTCCGTACCCAGCAGAAGCTGATGACGGCGATTCAGGAAGGCGAGTTCGCCATCACGGGCCAATCCGAGCGCTCCTCGGGTGCGATGGTCCAGACCGAACCCGTCCCCTGTGACTTCATTATGATCGCTGCAGGGAACCTGGACGCGATGGAGAACATGCACCCCGCACTCCGCAACCGTGTCAAAGGGTACGGATACGAGGTGTACATGGAAGACACTATCGAGGACACACCCGAGATGCGGCGCAAGTACGCCCGCTTTATCGCTCAGGAGGTCGAACGAGACGGCCGTCTGCCTCACTTCACCGACGACGCCGTCGAAGAAGTGCTCCTCGAGGCCAAACGTCGCTCGGGCCGGAAGAACCACCTGACGCTGCACTTCCGCAGCCTCGGTGGACTGGTCCGTGTCGCAGGTGACATCGCCCGCGCCGAAGACCGCGACCGCACCACACGCGAGGACGTCTTGCAGGCCAAACGTCGCTCCCGGTCGATCGAGCAACAGCTCGCCGACGACTACATCGAGCGTCGCAAGGACTACGAACTGCAGGTCGCCGACGGTGGCGTCGAGGGCCGTGTCAACGGCCTCGCCGTCATGGGTGAAGACTCCGGGATCATGCTGCCTGTGATGGCAGAGATTGCTCCCGCTCAGGGGCCAGGCCAGGTCATCGCGACCGGTCAGCTCAAAGAGATGGCCGAGGAGTCGGTCCAGAACGTTTCGGCGATCATCAAGAAGTTCTCCGACGTGAACCTCTCGGAGAAGGACATCCACATCCAGTTCGTCCAGGCTGGCGAAGGTGGTGTCGACGGCGACTCCGCCTCGATTACGGTCGCAACAGCCGTGATTTCCGCGCTCGAGGATATCCCGGTCGACCAGTCGATTGCCATGACCGGCTCGCTCTCCGTGCGTGGTGACGTGCTCCCAGTCGGTGGGGTTACCCACAAGATCGAGGCCGCCGCCAAGGCCGGCTGTGAGACGGTCATCATCCCGAAAGCCAACGAACAGGACGTGATGATCGAAGACGAGTACGAGGAGATGATCGAGATCATCCCGTGCTCGAACATCAGCGAAGTCCTCGAGGTCGCCCTCATCGGCCAACCCGAAAAGGACTCGCTGCTCGACCGGCTCAAGTCGATCACCGGCACGGCGTTCGATCAGGGACAGAGCACCGTCGGCTCCGCAAGCGGGTCGAACCCGAGTCCACAGTAACGATCGATGACTGATTGGGCGACGTTCGCCGGAATTACAGGCGTCGTCCTCGTGTTATTACTGGTTTTATCGCAGCTGACACAGTCTGCGTTTTCCGATTCACCCGACGATGGTGACAGCCGCGTTTCAGCGACCGAGCCGTCGCCGGAACCGGCATCAGAACAGAATCACGCGCCAGCGGCCGCTCCCGAACCAGCGACCGACGCCGTCGACTCGAGTGACAACCGTGGGCCTGAGCTTGAGGGTGAGACGACTCTCGACACTGACGATGGTCTCTCACGGACGGCGTCGGAGAAAACGCCGGGAGTCGACGACGGCCATCGCCAGCCAGCGAACGCCGATCCCCGGTCGCTATCGACCGGCGAACTCCTGGCAAACGTCGCGCTCTCGCAGGGACTGTTCGCGCTGGTCTTGCTCGGCGCAGTGATCTACACTGCGATTCCCGCCGACGCGCTGGGAATCGAATTCTCCGTCGCCTACCTCGAGCAGGGCCTGGTGTTGGGGACGGTCTTCGGACTCGTTCTCTACGTCGCAAACGAACTCAGCGCCGCGGCAGCGACTCGATTCGGCTTCGAACACGACGAACAGCTTCGAGAGCTGCTGGCACCGGAGTCGAAACGGGGCTGGCTGGCCCTGCTGGTCATCGTGCTCCCCATCATCGCGGTCTTCGAGGAACTGCTCTTCCGGGCGGCGCTGATCGGTGTCATCTCGGCCGGTTTCGGGGTGTCGCCGTGGCTGCTTGCCGTGGTTTCGTCGGTTGCCTTCGCCCTCGGACACGGGATGCAGGGATCGGTGGGGATCATCGTCACGGGCGCGCTCGGGTTCGTCCTTGCAGGCATCTTCATCCTCACCGGGAGCTTCCTCGTGGTCGTCGTTGCCCACTACCTGATCAACGCTCTCGAGTTCATCGTCCACGAAGGGCTCGAGATGGAGTGGACACAGACCCTCGAAAGCTAAGCGGCAGGGGCCGTTCAGTACGGGTATGAATGGCCTTGATGACGTGTCAGAGTCGGCCCATCGACTGATTTTCTTCGGTATCGTGTTCTACTTCGCGTTGCTCGTCTACGGACAGCTCACAGGCGATCCACTGGCAGTGATTGTCTCCGAGATCGTCTTCGGCATGATCGCGGTCGGCGTAGGAGCAGTGCTCTATGTACAGGCTGGTCGCGGACGCGGTATCTCTTCGATCGTGGGCGCAGCCGTCTGTCTCATCGTGGGTGGGCTCCTCCAGTTTGCGTTCTTGCTGACCGCCACACCAGCGATCGGACAGGTGTCGTCGATCGTCGTCTTCGCCGGCATCGGACTGTACATCTATGCCGTCTGGTACGCCGAGTGAACGTTGAAAAAAGAACGAAGAGCGCACGATGACGGTGACGCTACAGTCCCTCGAGCGATCGCAGCCGCTGTTCGACGGTTGGTGGCGCAGCGCTTGGCCCATCGCGGACACGATGGTCCGGAATGAGGATTGGGGCTGGGTTCTCGTCTAAGGCGGTGCGGACGAGAATAATGTCGTCTTCGTCGTCCGGGTCTAGTTCGGGCGTCATCCGGGCGAGTGCCTTGACGTCGACTTGCTCGCCGTAGGGGATCTCCCGAACCTGTTCTAAGACCGCTCGCTGGTCGGTTGGAACGGTCAGCGCCACCTGTACGTCGTCGAACTCGATCTCCTCGAGGCCGTCGAGATACTCGAAGATGCGGTCGAGAACGGGATGATCAGATTCGGCGTTGTCCTCGGGTGTCGTGGGAAACGATACGCTCAAGATGCGCCCACTGGCAGCACCGAACTGGACGTATCGGTCGAGATACGACGATTCCCGCGCGTAGATTCCGGCGTCCGTGACGTCCTCCATGCCAGTGTTTTGGGGGCAGGGCCTTGAATAATCGCCGGTCACAGCCAGCGATCGGCTGTCGGCGTCGACAGGGTATGGCGCAAGGTTTTTGTACATATGAGTACGTTGATGTACAATAATGAACTCCGAGACGGAGCTCGCTCCCGCAGTAGCCTCGATTCTCGAGGCTGCTCGGGAACGGGCTGGTGACGTGGATGCGCAACTCGCCGTAGACGCGCAGTCGCTGCCCGACGCGATTGCTGGGGCTGAAGCCGACGGCCGTGTCCCGGTGATCGCCGAAGTAAAACCGACGAGCCCAACCGCCGACGGAACCCGTGATGATGACCCCGTCGAACTGGCACAAGCGATGGTCGACGGTGGTGCGACGGCAATTTCTGTACTCACCGAACCGAGCCACTTCGGTGGCTCGCCGGCGGCGCTGACACGCGTCCGCGAGGCCGTCGACGTCCCCGTGCTTCGGAAGGATTTCGTCGTCCGAGAAGACCAGCTCGACGTCGTCGAAGCCGATCTGCTCTTGCTGATCGTCCGTTTCGTTGACGACCTCGAGGCCCTCATCACCGCCACCCGTGAGCGGGGCTTCCAGCCGCTGGTCGAGGTCCACGACCGCGCGGAACTCGAGACTGCTCTCGAGGCCGGTGCCGACATCATCGGGGTGAACAACCGGGATCTCGGTCGACTCGAAGTGGACCTCGAAACCTTCGAGTCGGTTGCGCCCCACGTACCGGACGACGTGACGTTGATCGCCGAAAGCGGGATTTCGTCGCCAGCCGACGTTCGACGGATGCGCGAGGCGGGAGCCGACGCCCTGCTCGTCGGCAGCGCCATCATGGACCATTCTGGCGGCGACAGCGACGTAACCGAAAACACGCGACAGCTAGTTGATGCGGGTGACGGAGACGATCAGACATGAGCAACCAGCCACACCAGCACGGAGAAGACCGATGAGCACAAGCGACCACGACAACTACCGCGAGCGCGACAGCGAGGCGACGTTCGGCGACTACGGCGGCCAGTACGTCCCTGAAGCCCTGATGCCAGCGGTTCAGGAACTCGAGGACGCCTACGAACGTTACGTTCTCAACAACGAGGACGGCTTTATGGACGAGTTCCGCGAGCGAATGGCCGACTTCGGCGGCCGACCGACGCCACTCCAGCGTGCGGACCGTCTCAGCGAGCGCTACGGCCGAGAGATCTACCTCAAACGCGAAGACCTCCTCCATGGCGGCGCACACAAGCTGAACAACGCACTCGGACAGGTTCTGCTCGCAAAGTACATGGGCAAAGAGCGGATCATCGCCGAAACCGGCGCGGGCCAACACGGCACCGCGACCGCGATGGCGGCGGCACATCTCGAGATGCCCTGTGAGATCTACATGGGCCGGACGGACATCAACCGCCAGCGGCCGAACGTCTACCGGATGCGGATGAACGGCGCGGAGGTCAACCCCGTCACGGCCGGCAGCGGCACGCTGAAGGAAGCGATCAACGAGACGATGCGCGACTGGGCGACGACCGTCGAGACCACTCACTACGTGATCGGCTCGGTCGTTGGCCCGCATCCATTCCCGAAACTCGTCCGGGACTTTCAGGCGGTCATCGGACAGGAAGCCCGCAAGCAGATTCGAGAGCGCGCGGGACGACTCCCTGACAGCGTCGTCGCCTGTGCCGGCGGCGGCTCGAACACGATGGGGGCGTTTCACGCGTTCGTCCCCGACGAATCAGTGGCTCTGTACGCCGTCGAGGCTGGCGGCTCAAGTCTCGAGATCGACGAGAAAAACGCGCTGGCCCCGAACTCCGCGACGCTCTCGACGGGGACTGACGGCGTGCTCCACGGCGCGATGACCAAACTCCTCCAGAGCGAGGACGGCCAGATCATGGAATCCCACAGCGTCAGCGCCGGCCTCGATTATGCTGGCGTTGGCCCCGAGCTCTCACATCTCGTCGACACTGGGCGCGTCACGCCCGTGAGCGTCGACGATGAGGCCGCGCTCAACGGCTTCCACCGGCTCTCGAACCTCGAGGGGATCATCCCCGCCCTCGAGACGAGTCACGCGTTCGGCTACCTCGAAGAATCCCACGAGGAACTCGGCGAGGTCGTCATCGTCAACGTCTCCGGGCGCGGCGATAAGGACTTAGAAACGGTGCTCGAGGAGACCGAAAAACGCGACCTCGAGGCGGCTCCGGATGTGGAGGTGTTTGACCGATGAGCGGCGAGGATCGACGACCAACGGGAGACGATCCTCGGAGAGCGGAGAGCGACGGGACAGAGCGACCCGCGAGCGCGAGCGGCGAACTGCGAGCTGACGGCGGCGAGCAGTTCGACAGCGACATCGAAGCGGCCATCCGCGACAACCACCCCGCGCTCATCACCTATCTCACCGCGGGCGATCCGTCGCTCGAGGACACCAAAGCGTACGTCGAAGCGCTGGACCGAGGCGGTGCGGATCTGATCGAACTCGGCCTGCCCTTTTCCGAACCGATCGCAGAAGGGCCGACGATTCAGGCGGCGATCAACCGCGCGCTCGAAGCTGGCACGACGGCGGCCGGCTTTTTCGAACTGGTTGATGACCTCGAGACCGAGGCCCCGCTGTTGGTGATGACCTACTACAATATGATCTTACAGTATGGTGACAGCGAGGCGCCACGTGCCTCGGAGAGCGATGCGGCGCCGCAGAGCAAACCCGATGTTCGTCCCTTCGTCGAGCGAGCGGCCGAGGCCGGCCTCTCGGGGATCATCGTTCCCGACCTGCCCGCCGAGGAGTCGGAGCCGCTGCGTGCGGCCTGTGACGACCACGGCCTCGACCTCGTCTTCATCGTCGCGCCGACGACCGAGGGCGAACGGCTCGAGACGATCATGTCACAGGTGTCAGGCTTTGCCTACGTGCAGGCCAGACTCGGCACGACGGGCGCACGCGCGGACGTCTCGAACGCGACCCACGACAGCCTCGCGCGTCTCTCGGCGTATGATGTCCCGAAGGCGGTCGGCTTCGGCGTCAGCAAGGGCGACCACGCGGCCGAGATCATCGAGGCCGGCGCAGACGGCGTGATCGTCGGCAGCGCGCTCATCGACATCGTTGCCGACAGCGACGATCCGGCGACCGACCTCGAGGCGAAAGCCCAGGAACTCAAACGCGGTGCGCTCCGCGGTGCCGGCGGTGGCACTGAGGCGGACCCGATCGACGCTCCAGAACCAGAACAGCCATAACTGCAAGCTTGCTACACTCCCGCAATGACTACGACAGGAATCGACGCACGACTCGATCGAATCGGCACAGACGACACGTACGTAATCATCCCGATGGACCACGGCATCACGATCGGTGCCTGCCAGGGGCTGAAAGACATCGAATCGACGATTGATGGCGTCACCAGCGGTGGAGCCGATGCAGTCCTCACCCAGAAAGGCATCGCGCCTCGCGTCCACGACAACAAAAACGGGAAAGGGTACATCGTCCACCTCAACGGCTCGACGACGATCGGCCCCGACGAGAACGACAAGCGCATGACCGGCACCGTCGAGGAAGCCGTCCGCGTCGGCGCTGACGCCGTCTCCTTCCACATCAACGTCGGCTCGGACCACGAGCCAGACCAGATCGCCCAGCTCTCGGAGGTCACGGCGACCGCGAAACAGTTCGGAATGCCAGTGCTCGCGATGGCCTACGCCCGCGGGCCAGGCGTCGACCCCGAAGATCCCGAAGCGCTTGGTCATGCGGTGCGACTCGCCGAGGAGCTCGGTGCAGACATCGTCAAAACGGGCTACAGCGGCGATGCCGAGAGCTTCCAGCACGTCGTCGAGTCGACTCGCCTCCCGGTTGTCATCGCCGGTGGCTCGAAAGGAACCGATCGCGAGACGATCGAGATGGTCCGCGGTGTGATGGACGCCGGCGGTGCAGGCGTCTCGATGGGCCGATCGATCTTCCAGCACGACAACCCCGAAGCGATCGCCCGCGCCGTCGCGGGCGTCGTTCACGACGACCTCTCGACCGAGGAAGCGCTTACGGAAGCCGGACTCGCGCTCGAGGCCTAATCAGGCGACTCCCACTACCTACTTTTCGCTGTCGCCGATCGCGAGTGGATCAGTCGCGACGAGCGCCTCGATAACTGCTGAACCGACGCGAGCGGCGTTGTCGATCGCCAACTCGAGCGTCGACGGGTTGCCGTCGAAACTCTCCGCGACGGACTGGCCGGGAGCCGGTCGGTCGTAGTTGGCGACAGCGCGCACGCTGAGATATCGATCGCGACGGTCGAACCGCTCGAGAGCGGTCGCTGTCGCGGCGTCTTCCATCTGGGTCGTCACGTAGGGGGCGACGCCGTAGGCCTCACAGAGCCACTCGACCTCTCGTGCATACTGGGGGCCGTGCCAGAACTCATCGCCACAGACAGTCGTCCCGCGCTCGATCGACGGCCCAGCGTCCGCTGCCGTCGGGTACTGGTTCTGATAGTCGCGGACGGCGTCGTCCGCGCTGAGCTCGACGCGTTCGGCGGCAGTGAGTGCACAGTCGACGACGGACGGCTCGAGGTGGTGAACGTAGTCGCGGGGCCGATACGCCAGTAGATCGATCGGCGTGCTCTCGGATCCGCTCGCTGGTACTGTTTCGGTGTCGCTCGTTGTCCGTCGATCCCAGCGGTGTTTTCGATCCCAGTCGACGACCGCGTCTGCGATCGCGACGGAGCCGAGTGCGGTCGTTTCGGGTGCGGAGCCGGCGATACCGCTCGAGACGATATACGCCGAGTCGAGATCGACACGTGGACTCGCGAGCAACGCAGTGACCGTCGTCGCTGCGTCGCTTTTGCCGATGCCAGTCGTCGTGATGGCGAGTCCCGAGGCAGTCAGATACAGCGGCGTCTCGGTTCCCGGGATCGCGAGCGCGTCGACGATCTCGTATCGCTCGAGCCACGGCGCTCGTTCGTCCAGTGGCGACTCGGCGACGGCGGTGAGAACTAGCCCAGTGAGGCAAACGGGCGTGTTCGGATCGGGCTCCCGTGGTGCCGGGAGCGATTCGTCCGCGTCCATAGCGAAGACCTGGGGATGGCCCACCAAAGTATCGCTCGTTTCTAACGGTCCCCGATCGGAAACATTTCGACCGGCGGGATCGTTCTCTCACCAGTGAGCGACAGCGACGACACATCCCTCACGATCGACGACGAAATCGTCGCTCGAGCCCGCATTCACACCCGCGAGGTAATCGACGATCACGACCTCGAGATCGACCGCGAGGCCCTCGAGTGGACTGTGACGACGCGTGCTCGTCGCCGGGCGGGGGCGTGTCGGTGGGACGCCGACCGCGAGGTGGCGACGATCGTGCTTACGCGGCAGGCCTACGAACGCTACGAGTGGACGGCGTTCGCTGGCGTCATCAGACACGAACTCGTCCACGCCTGGGAGTTCCAGCGCTTTGGCGAGTCGGGTCACGGACCACGGTTTCGTAAGCGAGCAGCGGCGATCGACGCGCCACGGCACTGTCAGGCGTTCGCTGCGCCACGCTACGTGCTCCGGTGTCTCGAGGCCGACTGTGAGTGGCAGGCGAAACGCTATCGAGCCTCGAAGCCAGTGAAAGCGCCCGATCAGTACCGCTGTGGTTGCTGTGGCGGTCGCTACGAGGTCGAACACGCATCGAGTGGACGGAGATGGACGACTGCAAGCGGCTTTGGCGGAGCGAAAGCAGCAGTTGGAGATGCGTGGTGAGGGCGGCGCCGAACAGCCACGGAACACTTATTCGACTTCCTCTACCTGTTTCAGGTATGGGTATACTCGACTTGATGCTGGGGAAATCGGACTCCGGCGAACACGGGGTCGAAGGCCGGTCGTACAAACTGCCACAGGACACCCACGACTTCGTCTATCCGATCGCCATCCGACGGACCGAACTCGAGGCGTTCGTCGAGTTGCTCGAGGCTGATGCCGACGCGCCATCACTCGATGAAAACGCCGCAGAGTTACAGGACGTCTTCGATGACGTCCTCGGTGAGACCGAACTCGATGTCTCACAGCTGGCTGAAAAACAACGCACGCGACGGCGTGAGATCGAACGGCTACTCGACCACTGGACCGATCAGGTCACCGAGGATATCGGCGTCGTGTACGCTCGAGAGGGGACCGACCAGACGTTACTCTCGTTTGTCAAACACTGTACGCGACGCGACAAGCGAGACGACGATCCCTTCGAGCTTCCCGAGGAGTTCGCCGAAGGAACTGCACTGCTCAAACGACTCGAGGCAGTGACCAGCGACCAGTATCGGGCCGTCGTCCACACGGATCTACTTCCCGAACAGTAGTCACGTCTCCGGCCGCCCGATGGGTTACACGATCGTCTCGAACGCTTCGAGCGACGGGAGTTCGTACGTCGGTCTGTGTGGCGTGTCGTCGAGGCTCGCTCGCCCGGTGTCGATCCACGCCGAATCGATCCCCATGGCGTTCGCACCCGCGATATCTGCGTGGAGCGAATCGCCGACGTGGATCGCCGCGTCGGCAGCGACCTCGAGTTCCGCAAGCGCCCGTTCGAACGGGACCGTGCTCGGTTTGGGATCGATCCCGGCACCTGGGTCCGTGAAGACACGGACGTCGAAGGCGTCTGCAATGTCGAGTGCATCGAGTTTCTTCGTCTGCGTCGGTCGGCCGCCGTTGGTGATGAGACCGACCGGCCCACACTCACGAGCACGCTCGAGGGCGCGCTTTGCCCCGGGGCGAAACTGGACGGCAGTCGGATCTTGGACCTCGAGATACTGATCCGCGAGCGACGAGGAGACGGCGGGATCAACGGAAGCGCGGCTGGCTGCTTCGGCAAACAGGTTCTCGTAGAACTCACGATCCGTCTGAGCCGTCGGCAGCGACGGCACGACGGCCCGCAGATCGGCCGGCGTACAGAACGAGTCGACGTCAGCCCGGTCGAACGTCGACTCGAGCAGCGTCGCAGCGTCCTGCGTGGGCTCACAGAGTGTCCGATCGAGATCGAAATAGATCGCCTCGTACGCAGTCATTGCCCTATCCTACGAGGGCACGCGTTCTCAACGTTTCGCCGCCGTCGGTGGTCGATACAGCCAGGTGCGGTCGAGCGCCACGGGTCGCCGGCATTCGGCACTGGCCATGACAGCGTGGCGGTGAGGTCTGTGGCATTCGCCACGTTCAAGCCAGTGCCCTTCGTCGGTCGATTTATGACGCGATCTGTCTGGGTAAAAGCCGACGACACCGTCGGCGACTGGGACGACCGCCGCGCGCGGATCACCACCGCGCTCGAGGCGGGTGCAGACTGGGTACTGGTCGACGAAGATGACGTCTCCCGTGTGCGCGAACTCGGGGATATCAACGTTGCAGCGTTCCGAACTGACGGTGACGTGACGCTGGTCGATGACGTCGACGCCGACGATGTCGAGGAGGCCGAGCCGAACGCACAGCCCGACGCCGTCATCGTCGGGAAAGACGGCGAGGGTGACGCGACGATCGACCTCCCCGAGGACTTCTCCGGATCGGCGGATCTCTCGACGCTTCGCCGAGACGGCGACTTAGAGCGCGGTGCCTACATCCGCATCCTTGCCAAGGAGTACGAACAGTTCGCTGAAACCGCAGCCGAGGAAGCCGACTACACCATCGTCATCGGCGAGGACTGGACGATCATCCCGCTCGAGAACCTGATCGCCCGTATCGGCGAGGAAACCGACCTCATCGCCGGCGTGACCAGCGCCGAGGAGGCCAAGACGGCGTTCGAAACGCTCGAGATCGGTTCTGATTCGGTCCTGCTCGACTCGGACGATCCCGACGAGATCCGCAAGACCGTCGAGGTCCGCGACGAAGCCGAACGCGAGTCGCTGGACCTCGAGTACGCAGAAGTGCTCGACGTCGAGCAGATCGGCAGCGCAGACCGGGTCTGTGTCGATACGGGCAGTCTGCTCGAACACGACGAAGGGATGCTCGTCGGCTCGATGGCGCGCGGGCTCGTGTTCGTCCACGCCGAGACGGCCGACTCACCGTACGTCGCCTCACGCCCGTTCCGGGTCAACGCCGGTGCCGTCCACGCCTACGTTCGCACGCCCGATGGTGGCACGAAGTACCTCTCGGAGCTCCAGAGCGGCGACGAAGTCCAGGTCGTCGATCTCGCGGGTAACACCCGCGAAGCGATCGTCGGCCGCGTCAAAATCGAGAAACGGCCGATGTTCCGCGTCGCCTTAGAGACCGACAACGGCGACCGCGTCGAAACGCTGCTCCAGAACGCAGAGACGATCAAGGTGGCCACGCGCGACGGTCGGACGGCCGTCACGGACCTCGAGGCCGGCGACGAGCTTCGGCTGTTCTACGAGGACACTGCCCGCCACTTCGGTGAGGCCGTCGAAGAGAGCATCATCGAAAAATAACGCGGCTGCGCTGCGGAACTGGTCTGACGGCGGTCGTCACGCCTGCTGTCGAACCGTTTTCATCGAGGCGAACAAATAGGACGGCGATCCGCTCTCACCGAACCGAGAAGGCGAGACTGGGGCCGTCGGCTTACGGTCGCGCTGTTTCTTCCTGGTTCTGGGTGGGTTCGTCAGCATCCTGCGGTTCGATCGGCTCGAGGCGAGTCGTACACCAGTGGCAGAACTCGAGGTCTTCGTCGAGTTCTTTGCCACACTGTGGGCACGACGGCCCGTCGCCGGAGTTGTTGCTGCTCGGTGGGAAGCCAGCTGCTCGGAACGTGGCGTCGATCGCTGCAAACAAGACGAGAAACGAGAGGGCAAACTGAGAGACGGTATCGGTTTCTGCAGTGAGGACATCCATTGCCTCGGATATCGAGCCAGCGGCGGCGATCTGATCAGTTGGGAAAAAGAGCAAGATCGCCGAAAAGTAGAGGCCAGCAAACACGAGTGCACGGAGCCAGTCCCGAATGAGAGCGTGACCTGCACCGGGCATGAGCACTGAGAGGCCAGCGGCAGCGATCGCGCGGAGCCATGTCATCGTACGTGGTGCTAGGGCACCGGTGCCCTTAACATTCCGATTTCTCTTTTCGTCTCATCTGTCGATCAATCACGGCCGCCGATGCCTCGGCTCGAGTCCGTTCAAACGAATCGAGGAGATGGTGCCGATACTGCGGGGACTGGTTGCTAGCAGAAGTTCTGGGTCGCGTACACCCGATCGTCGTCAGTCACAGCGATCCCGATCCCTTCGTTGTTCCAGTGGTCGGCGAGGATGTTCTCGCGATGTTCATCCGAGTTCATCCACTGCTCGACGAGGCCATCGGCCAGTTCTCGCTCGGTCGTGTGCTCGACGACGTCGCCCGAATCCGTCTGGACCGGTTGGTCGACATACGTGTAGGCGATGTTCTCGCCGCCGATGTAGTACGTACCACCGTCCGTGTACGCCCGACACTCGTAGCCGTGTTCCGCGTAGCGATCAGCGAAGCCATTCCCCTCCGGGTCGGTGTGGCTGAAGTAGCCGCGTTCAGCCATGTCTTCGCTGTGTCCGCGTGCGATTTCCTGCAGGTCTTCGTCAAACGCGAGCGCCTCGAGGCCACGAGCGGTACGCTCCTCGTTGATTCCCTCGTGGACGTACTGTTCGACGAGTGCGCGATCGAGCGTGCCGTCGCCCGCGGCGTCGGCGTCGTCACCGGCTGCGTCACTGTCGGTCGTGTCGTCAGCGTCGTCATCGACTGCGTCACTGTCAGTCGTGTCGTCGGTGTCGTCACCGACTGCATCACTGTCGTCTCCAGTTGCGTCACTGCCGTCGGTATCGTCACCAGCCGCGTCACTGTCGGTCGTGTCATCAGCGTCGTCACCAGCCGCGTCACTGTCGGAATCGGTGTCGTCGGTCGGTTCATCGACCACTTGGTCACCGTCGTCGGACGCACTCGAGTCAGTGGTGTCGTCGCCAGCCGAATCAGTATCGTCCGTCGGTCGCTCCTCCGAGTCGGCGTCGTCGCCACTCGAGTCATCAGCACTGTCTGTCTCGTCGGCGTCTTCGATGCCGTCTGCCCCGTTAGACTCGTCGGCTCCAGCATCCTCGCCGTCTAGGTCCTCGAGCGCAGCGTCGTCTGCGTCGGTGCTGTCTGCGTCACTGTCGTCGCGCTCCGAGTCGCTTGGCGTCGGCTCGTCGTGGCCGTCCGCGTCACTGTCGTCGCGCTCGGGGGGTTCGTCGCTCGAGTCGCTCCGATCCGTCGACGACTCGTCGTCAGAGTCGGTCGAGCGGTCCGTCTGCTCCAGCGTGTCGAACAGCCCGGAGAACACGTTCGTGAGCAGTCGTTCGACGAACGACAGGCGTTCGTCAACCGACGACGAGTCGTCGACCGAACCCGGGCCGGTCCAGTTCGGTGTCAGCCAGTTCGCTACATCAGCCGGCCGATCATCGGCATCGGCGTCGGCACCCATCGACGTCGCGTTCGGGCTGGGGGCTGCAGCTCCAACCCCCGCCGCACTCACGACGAGGGCGATGATCAGCGCGATTGTTAGTACCGATCGTGAAAGTCTTTGCATCGATATAGTCACGGCTGCGTGACTGATCTGCACCAACGAATGCGTTCATATGTGCAGCCGTTTTATGCGCGCCGCGTCGCTCAGCTGAGGTCCGCGACCAGCCGCGAAAGCGTCTCGAGGTCGTACTGGCCCGGCGCAGTCGCGTTGTCGGGGTCGACGGGCGCGTAGCCGATTTTCGATCCGTACACCGGTGCAACCGCACGTGTATGACTGCCCAGTTCGCCCATCGCCATCGTCGCAACGGGGTCGCCGTGGGCAGTCAGCTGTTCGGTCGCCGCAAGCACGGCGAGCGTGTCTTTTCGTGACTCGGCAGTCACAGCGATCTTGGCGACGTCCGCATGCTTGTGTGCTTCCGTCAGCGTCGAAACCAGCTCACCGCGCGTCGGCGTGCCCTCGAAATCATGAGCTGAGGCGACCACGGCGACGTCGCGTTCGCGAGCCGTCTCGAGAACATCGTCGGCGTCGCCTGCGAGGATCGCCTCGAGTTCGATGTCGATCGCTTCGACGGCACCGATGGCAGTCGCCTCGGCAAGTATCTCGAGTCGTCGCTCGTCGTCACCGCTCCACTCGCCGCCTTCCCACTCGGCGCGGTTCGTGGCGAGAATCGGGAGTTCGCCGTCGCCAGCGTCGTAGGCCTCGAGGGCGGCCAGTGGCTCGTCAGCGAGATCCATCCGATACTCGATTGCGTCGGCGTGGTGGCGAGCAGCGGGTTCGTCGGTGAGATCAGCGGTCGATGCGGCGAGAACGAACGAATCGAAGTCCATGTGGGCACACTCGTTCGGACCGACAAAAAGGCGTCTGCTCGCGGGATTTCGCACGTGTATGGGTAGCCGATTCGTTCGGTTGACCTCGCGGTCACTCATACGGTCTGCTGTACCGATCACCAGAGACGGGGTCGATGATTAGCGGTAATTGACGACAGCAGTCCGTATCAGGCCGCGACTTCCAGCGAACGTTGTGCCTCGAGCGTCTCACTGATCCCCTCGAGAAGGAGGAAGATCGCCGCATGGTGGTGTGCTTTCGAAAAGTGGACGTGGGTCGGTCGAACCGGTTGTGCATCGTATGCATCAAAGGCACCCGCAGCGTCGTGCTCATCCTCGATGGTCGCACGGATTTCCTGACACAGCGCATGAAGCTGTACGTACTCCTGAGATCGCATGCCAAGATTTCACATGGCTGTTTTCTACTTAAATCCATGTTCACATTCGGAGAGTAACACCGCTGTACTGACGTGTTCGAAGACGAAAATCAACCGACACTGACTCGAATGGGCGAGCCGTCGATCAGGCCAGTCCGAGCGTCTCCTCGGCCTCGAGGAGTTCGTGGTACCGGTTCCGGATCGTCACTTCGGAGATGTCGGCGACGTCGCTGACGGCAGCCTGCGTGGTCTTCTCGTTGGTCAGCAGTGCAGCAGCGTAGACGGCTGCTGCGGCGAGGCCGACTGGCGATTTGCCGCTGTGGACGCCTTTCTCCTTGGCGTTCTGGAGCAGGCCGCGGGCGCGGTGTTCAGCCTCGTCGGAGAGATCGAGCCCGGAGGCAAACCGTGGTACGTAGCTTTCAGGGTCAGCCGGCTGGACCTCGAGACCGAGTTCTCGGACGACGTAGCGGTAGGTTCGGGCGATCTCGTTTTTCTCAACGCGGGAGACGTCGGCGATTTCGTCGAGACTGCGAGGAACGCCAGCCTGCCGAGCAGCGGCATAGACACAGGCCGTGGAGACACCTTCGATCGAGCGACCGGGCAGCAGGTCCTCGTTGAGTGCGCGCCGATAGATCACAGAGGCGGTCTCGCGGACGTTTGTCGGGAGGCCAAGCGCGGAGGCCATCCGGTCGATCTCACCAAGGGCCTGTTTCAGGTTGCGCTCTTTGGAGTCACGCGTGCGGAAGCGCTCGTTCCATTTGCGCAGCCGCTGCATCTTCTCGCGCTGGCGGGAGCCAAGCGAGTTGCCGTAGGCGTCTTTGTTTCGCCAGTCGATGTTTGTCGAGAGCCCCTTGTCGTGCATCGTGTTCGTCGTGGGTGCACCGACACGGGACTTCTCGTTTTTCTCGGCGGCGTCGAACGCTCGCCACTCAGGGCCACGGTCGACGGAATCCTCTTCGACGACGAGCCCACAGTCCTCACAAATGGTTTCACCGTGTTCGTCGTCGACAACAAGGTTGCCAGCACACTCTGGGCAGGCAAGGTCGCTCTGTTCGCTTTCCGTCGTCTTTTCGTTCGTTTCGGGTCCGGTACGCCGTACTCTGGTGTTCGATGTGGTGTTGGTCATGCGATGGCAAATGCTGACCGGCCGAACTGACTGCAAAAGCCCGGACGGATTCGTTACCTACCTCGTTCTGACAGTCAAAGGTTAAGGGTTTCGAAATCGTAGCCAGACAGCTCTCGAGAACGGGTAATTCGCGGGAACTAGCATTAACGATTAAAACATTAAAACGGAACTGTCACTCCGGATCGGTACCCCCAAAGTCGCGCCGTTCGAACCGCGCGTATGGACGTCGCAGTCGGAAGTACGAACCCGGTCAAAATAGACGCAGTCGAACGGACACTCGAGCGATTCGAGCCGACCGTCATGGCGGTCTCGGTCGACTCTGGCGTTCCCGAGCAGCCGTGGTCGATTGAAGAAACCGTAACAGGTGCTGAAACCCGCGCTCGCCGAGCACTCGAGGCGACTGATGCCGACTACGGTGTTGGTCTCGAGGGTGGTGTTGCCCGGCTTGAGGGCGTCCCGGGGCTTTCGCTGATCATGTGGGCTGCCGTGACCGATGGCGAACGGATCGAACGCGGTGGCGGTCCAACGTTGTCGCTTCCCGACGACGTCGCAACCCGTCTCGCGGACGGAGCCGAACTGGGACCGGTGATGGACGACCGGCTCGGAACCGACGGCATCGCCGAGGCTGACGGCGCTGCGGGCGTGCTGACGGCCGGGCTGACGAGTCGGACACAGGCACTCGGCGAGGCAGTCGCCTGTGCGTTCGGGCCGTTTGTCGCTGCCAGCGATGACCGTCGTTCGACTGCCGAGGACCGGAACAGCTGACAGTTGCCTGCTCGAACAACGGCGCTGCAATCGTTCGAGTACGTCTCAGTTGGTATACAATCGGCGTGTGGATGGCATTCGATTTATCCGATCCACTGAATATCAGTGTGAATCCATCGCACGACAACTGCGCGATCGGTGTGGGAACCGTTTCAGTTGTTACTATAGGACGATGTTTCGCTGGAACAGTCACGCCTCGGTGACAATCCTCGATTGAAATACATTAACCGGCCGTACCAACGGAAGCTTTCTACCCGGTTATTGGCTTCTTACTCGCCCCGAAAATCGCAAGCAGTCGGCGGGTTAACTGCACGTACCAAACCCCCTAAGCGTGGGCCTGCCATACAGTGATGTATGAGCACTGCAATGGCCGCCGACCTCACGAGCAAACAACGTCAGATCCTCCAGTACCTCCGTGATAACGCTGGCACGAAGACCTACTTCAAGTCCCGCCTCATCGGACAAGAGCTGGGAATGACGGCAAAAGAGGTTGGCTCGAACATTACGGCGCTCCAGAACGGCAACCTCGACGTCGAAATCGAGAAGTGGGGCTACTCCTCGAGTACGACGTGGAAGGTCAATATTTAACTTCCCGAAGCCAGTTCGACGCCTCTCCGGCCGCCGCGCGACGCTCACCGTCTCGTTGTTTTTGACAGCGCTATCATAGCATCCGCTTTTTCACAGCAGCCGACGTACTGTCGGGTCACAGATGTCGATACCGATCCTCTTCGATATGGACGGCGTGATCCTCGAGGGACCACGAACCGACCCTCAGGTGTATGCCAAGGCCGCCGATATGGCCCTCTCGGAGCTCGGTGCTGACCCGGCTGCCACACACCGAGACGACCTCAGACGACACGACCTCGACGGCATCAGAACCCACTGTGCGGCTCTCGGGATCGATCCAGCGGCGTTCTGGGAGCTAAAAGAAGAGTACGCCTCAGAAATGACCCACGAGCGGATTCGGTCGGGCGAACGTGGTCTTTACGACGATATCGACGCGATCGGTGATCTCACAGCGACGACGACGGTCGGACTCGTTACCAACAACCGCCACGCGACTGCTGAGTTCGTTGCTGACTACGTGCCGTTCGATTTCGATGTCGTTCGTGGCCGTCGGCCGACGTTCACAGAGTACAATCGACGGAAACCCGACCCCTACTTCCTCGAAGACGCACTTTCTGAACTGGCTGTCAACAGCGGCATCTACGTCGGCGATTCGCTCAAAGACGTGACGGCTGGACGGGCAGCTGGACTCGAGACGGCATACCTTCGACGACCGCACAACCGCGATGTCGATCGACCGACAGACGCGACCCGGGTTCTCGAGTCATTGTCGGAGCTGTCGTCGCTCTATGCAGCAGCCGAGTGCGAGAATGAATCCGAATAGACGTCGTAAGACGAACTTACTGGCTGTAGCACAGTGCTAGCCGTGATAGTCGATGAACTGATCTGCGCTCTGAGCGAGCCGCTGGGCCGATTGGCCGAAGGAGTCGGCGTGGCGAACGATCAGTATGAGCACCGTCTCGGGCCGTTCGACGGTGTAGCCGTCCTCACGCGAGAGGAGCCCAGCAGTCTCGAGTTCACCAGCGTACTTGCTCACCGTCGGCGGCGAGACGTCGAGTGCAGTCGCGAGGTCACCGGCCGCCAGCTCCGGATCGAGTAGCAGTTCAATCAACATGCCACGCGGCGTCTCCCGTCGGAGATAGCCAAGCGCCTGCTTTTCGAACTCGTCGAATCGATCCGCTGGAACGAATCGCTTGTAATCGCCATCGGGGTACTGTTCGATCGCCTCGAGCTCTTCGAGACGGCGCAGATGGTGTTGGGTTTCACCGGTCCCAAGCTGGAGGTCGTCCCGGATTTTCGAGAAATGCGCGCCGGGTGTCGTCGACAGATACCCGACGATCGCATCGCGTGCGTCGCTTTCACCGGTATCTGCTGCCGCTGGTTCGGACAGCCCGGCAAGCGGTGTTGCGGCACCGAGTGCTGCAAAGCGACGCAGGGTCGCTCGTTTTTCGTCGTCGACCCCATCAGGATTCGTCATGCTATGCGTACCAGCAGAGATGAGACGCGCGGTAAAACAGGTTTCGCTCCGCTTTACTCACCGAAAACAGACGTTCCGGTTCTTATGAGCTTCGGTCGGACTCGGCGCCACCGGCGAACTCTTGGTCCATCTCCTCGATGACTTCGTCCGGATCGGAGATGGTGCCGGCGTCTTTGCCCTCTTTGATTGCTTGGGCTTCTTTCTCCATCGCCTCGAGATCCATCTCGGCTTCTTCGTCGATCTCGCCGATGATCTCGGCGATGTCGTCTAAGCCGATCAGTTCGCGGGTCTCGTCGTCGAACTCGAGACTCTCGAGTTGCTGACCATCCTCTTTGACGTCGCTGCCAGAGAGGTGTTTGCCGTAGCGACCGACCATGGAGGTAAGCTCCTGGGGCATGACGAACGTCGTCGACTCGCTCTGGCCGATCTCAGAGAGTGTCTCCATGCCCTGATCGATGATCGCGCGTTCGCCCATCGATTCGGCCGAGCGGGCGCGCAGGACGGTCGAAATCGAGTCACCCTGTGCCTCGAGGATCTGGCTCTGTTTCTCACCCTGTGCGCGGATGATCTCACTCTGTTTGTCACCTTCTGCCTTTTCAACGGCACTGCGGCGTTCACCCTGTGCCTCGAGAATCATGGCACGGCGTTTCCGCTCTGCGGAGGTCTGTTGTTCCATCGCGCGCTGGACGTCTTTCGATGGGTTGACTTCACGGACCTCGACGCTCTCGACACGAATTCCCCACTCGTCGGTGGGTTCGTCGAGCTCCTGGCGGATGCGGGCGTTGATCTCCTGGCGTTTGTTGAGCGTGTCGTCGAGTTCCATGTCACCCAACACGGCACGCAGGGTCGTCTGGGCGAGGTTGGAGGTTGCTCGCTTGTAGTCATCGACCTGCAGGAACGCCTTCTTGGCGTCCATCACTTTGATGTAGACGACGGCGTCGGCAGTGACTGGCGAGTTGTCCCGCGTGATCGCTTCCTGCCGGGGGACGTCGAGCGTCTGTGTTCGCATGTCGAACCGATAGGTGTTCGAGACGAACGGTGGGACGAAGTTGATACCCGGCTCGAGGAGTTTGCGGTACTCACCGAAGACAGTCAGCGCTCGTTTCTCGTATGCGTCGACGATCTCGATTGCACTGAGCAGTGCAGCGATAACGACGAGAAGGACGAGGGCACCGACGAACAGCAGGGCACCACCGGCACCGGTTTGTAGTGGAACTAGTTCCAGGACCATGTTTCGGTCTTACGGCGGTGACGGGAAAAGCGTTCCCTTGTTTCAACTACATATCGGGCTGATTCCGGCAATCTTAGCTCGATTTTTCCGTCTCAGTTTCGGCTTCGGTGTCGGCCGACGACTGCTCGCTGTCTGTCTCCTCGGCCTGTGCATCGGCTTGTGCGGCTCCTTCTGCAAGTGCGCGATCGATCTCGTCTTCGCCGATTGCACTGAGTGATTCGACGGTGAGGACGTTTCCACCGCCGGGATCGAGCACGATGATCTCATCGCCCTCTTCGATCGTCCCACTCGTCGAGCGGGCGCTGTAGTACGGTGCAAAGCCACCCTGGTCGAGTTTGACCTCACCACTTCGGGTCGTCACGGTTTTGGTAACGTACCCCGTCGAGCCAGCGAGGGAACTCGAGTCGGTCGTCTGGGCAGTGCCTTTGCCGCCATAGAAGTCGAACTCGTTGTAGATGTACGCCGCTGCAAGCCCGATAGCGAGCGTCAACGCCGCCAACACGAACGGGCTCAGTGGAGACGGAAAGAGCACACCGATCAACCCCGCACCGACCAGTGCGACCCCGATAACGATGAGGTGTGCACCAGGTGAGAGGGCCTCGAGCCCCATCAGTACGAGACCTGCGATCAAGAGCACGAGGGGCATGTTCTCGAAGAGAAGTTCGAGCATGTGCTGAGCTAAGTTCTCACCCGGATTAAAGGTTGCCGAGGCCTCGGATCAAGGCTCCCGAATACGCAGTCGATATCTCACAGCGGAATCGACACGACTCGGAAGATGACGAGCAACATCGCAACTGCACCGAGGAACACAAAGAGGATGCTCTCGAGTTCAGGGTCGCCCGGTTCGACCGGCGTCGAACTCGGTTCCGGTCCGTACGGGTCGTCGTCGGCATCGTCAGGTTCGTCGTCGGATTCGTCGGAGAGATCCAGTGGAATTCGATACTCATCGCTGTCGTCGCTGCGATCGCTCGGCGAGCGCTCTCCGCCGACGCTGATCTTCGCATTGGAGTCCGTTTGCTCGTCGAACTCGCTGTCCCCCCAGTGATCTGTGACATCGTCCTGCGCTGTGTCCGAACTGTGGGCGTCCGGCGCTCCCGTCGACGACGCATGGGTGCTGTCGTCGTCACCGTCGGCTCCGGACGGATCATCTGCCATATTCAGGCGTAGTCGGTCCGGCATCAAAAACCCGCGGTCCGAGCGTGCGCCTCGAGACAGCGTCGGTCAAGGGGAGTCTGTGGGCTGATCAGGTGCGGTTTGCTCGGTCGCTGATGTCGCCGCCGTAGACGACGCCGCGTTCAGCATCGAGTGTCACGACGTCACCGTCTTCGGCCGCAGTCAGAACGGCTCCGCTGATCATCGGGATCGACATCTCTCTGGCGACGAGCGCCGGATAGCCGGTCAGACCTCGCTGGGCGTCGATGATTCCACCGATCTTCGTCGGGTCGCCCTCGAACTGCTCGTCGAAATCGGCCGGCAGTGAAAGGATCGCGCCGTCGGGGATATCGGTGATGTCACCGTCCGAGAGATGCACCAGCGGGCCGGTTGCCCGGCCTTCGACGACGACACGGCCAGTCGTCAGCGCCTCCGCTGCGACGTGGACTTTCATCATGTTCGTCGTGTTCGCTCCCTCGAGTTCGGTCATCATCCCACAGAGGACGACGACGGTGTCACCGCTCTCGGCGACACCGGCATCCAGTGCCGCCTGCACGGCCTTCTCGACGACAGCGTCGGCACCTTGGTCCGAAACGTTCGCGTACAGCGGCGTCACACCCCACGACAGCGCCAACTGGCGGCGAACGCCGTGGCTCTGTGTCGATGCGACGACCGGAACGCCGGGACGGTACTTCGCCGTCTTGAGCGCCGTGTATCCGGATTCTGTCGCGGCCACGACCGCGTCCGCACCGATATCACGCGCGAGGAATCGCGCCGATCGAGCCAGTGCGTCCGTCCGCGCTTCGCCCGCAGTGGGGACGCGTTGCTCGAGCAACTCGGCGTACTCCTCGGAGTTCTCGACCTCGCGGACAATGCTTCCCATCGCCTCGACGACGGCAACCGGGTGGTCACCGATCGCGGTCTCGGCCGACAGCATCACGCCATCGGTGCCGTCGAGGACGGCGTTCGCGACGTCCGACGCCTCCGCCCGCGTTGGTCGACGGGCATGAACCATCGAGTCGAGCATCTCCGTCGCCGTGATCACCGGCGAGCCCGTGTTGCGACACTTGCGGATGATCCGTTTCTGGATCATCGGGACGTCCTCCATCGGACACTCGACGCCCAGATCGCCCCGGGCGACCATGACCCCGTAGGAGGCATCGACGATCTCATCGAGGTTTTCGACGGCACCCGCGCGTTCGATCTTCGCGATCAACGGAATTTCCGCGCCCAGTTCCTCCAAGACCTCGCTGACTTCGTAGACGTCCTCGGCATCGCGGACGAAACTCGCCGCGACGAAGTCGACGTCCTTCTCGGCAGCTAACTCGAGGTCCTTGTAATCGTCCTCGGTGACAATATCCAAGTCGAGGTCGACGCCGGGGACGTTCACACCCTTGCGGCCGGCTAACTCGCCACCGGTGTCGACTCGAGCGCGAATCGCGTCGCCGTCGTGTTCGAGCACAGTCGTCTCGATCAGTCCGTCGTCGAGCAGAATTCGGTCACCCGCTTCGACGGCGTCGATCGACAACGAGAGGCCGACCTGCTCCGACGAGGCCTCCTCACCCTCGACGAATCGGATCTCCGACCCCGTCTCGAGGGTGATGGTTTCTCCCTCCGGAAGCGGCGCGGTCCGAACTTCCGGCCCCTGCATGTCGAGCATCACCGCGACGGGTTCGGCTCGGTTCTCGTCGACGGTGCGGACGCGATCGATCAGGTCGGCTCGGTCCGCACGCGTGCCGTGGCTTGCGTTGAGCCGAGCGACTGACATCCCTGCGTCCGCGAGGTCCCCGATCGTCTCTCGATCGCTCGAGGCGGGCCCGAGCGTGCAGACGATTTTTGCGTTTCTCATAGCTCGACGTAGCGCAAGCACGGTCAAAAAGATAGGTGATTTACTCAATTTCGAGTTTCTTTCTGTACTTTGCACTGCCACGCCAATCGTTTTCTGCGAGACCGGCCGACAGCGGGACATGGCGACTTACGCATCACTCGTGACCGTCGACGACCGATCCGTCCAAAACGCCCAGGAGCTGTCGTCGATCTGGGGCGAGATCAAAACGGAGTTTGAAGCGCACGAGGCCGAAGTCATCGACTCGTATGCGATTTTGGGTGAGTACGATTTTCTCGTCGTCTTCGACGCAGCCGACCGGGAGTCGGCGTTCAAATCAGCGCTGACGCTCCGTCGTCACGGGCTGTCGGCACGGACGATGACGCTCGTCGATACCGACGACTTCGCGCATCTGGTCGACGAGATCTGATCACCACGCCCGCCAGCATCGAACGACGATTCGCCTCTATCTACTGTACCTTCTCGCCGACAACCGCGTCATCGTGGGTCGTCAGCAGGTCAGCCTGATCACCGGCAGCGAGGATCATCCCGTTCGATTCGACGCCGAACAGCTCCGCTGGCACCATGTTCGCCAGCAGAATACATTTCTCGCCAGGCAGCTCTTCGAGGTCGTGGAGCTGTTTGATGCCCGCGACGACCTGTCGCGTCTCGAAGCCGATATCGACCTCGAGGCGTGCGAGGTCGTCTGCACCCTCGATTCCTTCGGCCGTCTCGATCTGGCCAACGCGGATATCGAGGTCTTGGAAGTCGCCGAACCCGATTCGCTCCTCAAGGAGTGGCTCGAGGTCGCCCGTGTCTGTCATACTGTCCGATTCGTCCGCGGCGGTGTCGTCGCTTTCGGTTTCGTCTTCGTCACCGTCGTCCGTCGCGGCCTCGACACGGGCCTCGAGTTTTTCGGTGAGTTCCTCGACGCGCTCGTCCTCGATCTTTTCGAAGAGTTCGCCGGGTTCCTCGAAGGTTCGGGGCGGGGCCTCGAGAGCGGCCTCGAGGTGGGTGTCCGCAATCGAACCGTCCTCGTTGAGTTGCTCCCACAGCAGTTGGGCCTTGTCGGGCGCAATCGGCTCTAAAAGGACGCCGACGGCTTTGGCGATCTGGACACAGTCGCGGATGACCTGTGCCGCTTGCTCGGGGTCGTCGTCGGTGAGCTTCCAGGGCTCGTTGCGCTGGATGTACTCGTTGCCAAACTGGGCGAGTCGCGTCGCTGCCTGTCCGATGCCGCGAAGCGAGTAGTCGTTGACGGACTCGCGAACCTCGCCGATGGCTCCCTCGATGCGCTCGGCGACGTCGTCGGAGACCTCGGTTTCGGGCGTGCCCTCGTAGTTACGGTAGGCAAACAGCAGCGAGCGGTACCAGAAGTTGCCGACGGTGCCGACGAGTTCGCCGTTGACCTTCTCCTGGAACGCCTCCCACGAGAAGTCGACGTCCTGCTGGAGGCCACCCGTCGTCATCAGATAGTATCGCAGCAGGTCAGGGTGGAACCCTTCCTCGAGGTACTCCTTCGCCCAGATCGCGCGGTTTCGGCTGGTTGAGAGCCCCTTGCCGTTGATCGTAATGAAGCCGGTGGCAGCGATCCCACGTGGGGCGTTGTAGTCTGCACCCTCGAGCATCGCCGGCCAGAAGATCGCGTGGTGCTGGATGATGTCTCGGCCGATGAAGTGGACGATATCACCGTCCGCGCGCCAGACGTCCTCCCAGTCGTACTCCTCGGCACCGACGCGGTCGGTGTACTGTTTGGTCGAGGAGATGTACTCGATTGGCGCGTCGACCCAGACGTAGAGCACGAGGTCGCTTTCTGCCTCACCATCACCGCTGGGGTAGTTGATTCCCCAGTCCATGTCTCGGGTGATACACCAGTCTTGCAGGCCGTCTTCGATCCACTGACGGGGCTGGTTGCGCGCGTTCGAGGTGCCTTCGAGGTCGTCTAAGAAGTCGGTGAGGTAGTCCGCGAACTCGGAGACTTCGAAGAACTTGTGCGTGCGCTCGCGATATTCGGCCGGGTTCCCGGTGATCGTGCTCGTCGGCTCCTCAACTTCGCCGGGCTCGAGATGACGCTGACAGCCCTCGTCACACTCGTCGCCGCGGGCTTTCGCCCCGCAGTAGGGGCAGGTGCCCTCGACGTAGCGGTCGGGAAGATACTGATCAGCGTCGGGGTCGTAGGCGACCTGAATCTCTTTTTCGTAGATATGACCTTCCTCGTCCAGCGTGCGGACGATCTCCTGGGTGGTCTCGACGTTGGTCTCGTCGTGGGTGTGGCCGTAGTTGTCGAAGTCGACGTTGAACTTCGGAAACGTCTCCTTGTACTGTTCGTGCCAGTCCAGCGCGAAATCCTCGGGATCGACGCCTTCCTTCTCGGCATTGACGGCGACCGGCGTGCCGTGCATGTCCGAGCCACAGACGTACGCCGACTCTTGGCCCAGTGTCTCGAGTGTGCGGTTGAACGCGTCTGCACCGATATACCCCCGCAGGTGACCGATGTGGAGATCACCGTTTGCATACGGCAACCCACAGGTCACGACCGCGGGCCGGCCTGTCGGAAACTCGTTGTTGCTCATATCTGTGCTGAGTCGGCGGGAGGCGTAAAACCCGCCGGTTTTCGATTGACTGGACGGCCGTCGGTCGCTGGCGGCGGGTCTCGAGGGGGAATCGAATCGTTCGACGACGTGACACAGACGGTCTGCTGTCCCGACGGATCGGCGCCACTCCCAGAACGGGTCGCGGGTGCAGGAAAACAGACGGACAGCAGTCCACCCCACGAACGGCGACGCCACCGATGACGCACACGATTTGTGAAGAGTCATATCGACCACATGAGAAATAGTGGCTTACTCGGCTGGACGATTACGTGAGTTTTTGACACACATGCTGGTGCTACCGAGTATGAGCTCCGTCGATGTCCCTCGTGAACAGTGGGCTACCCGGATCGGGTTCATCTTCGCTGCCGTCGGGAGCGCAGTCGGCCTCGGGAACATCTGGCGGTTCCCGTTCCAGGTCGGTCAGGAAGGTGGGGCCGCGTTTCTGTTGATCTACCTGCTCTTTATCTTGCTCATCGGGTTTCCGGCGATGCTCGTCGAGTTCGTCGTCGGTCGGTACACCGAACGGAACCCTGTCGGGGCCTTGCAGGCGATCGGCAGCGGGCTCTGGCAGTACGTCGGCTGGATCTTCATCATCACCACGTTCGTGATCCTGTCGTACTACAGTGTCGTCGCCGGCTGGACGATCCGCTACACCCTCCTCGGGCTTCAAGACGGCTATCTCGCCGACGCTTCCGAGGCAGAAGTTCAGTTCGTCGACCTCGCGACGGGACTCGACGCGATTGCTTTCCACGCGCTGTTCATGGCGATCGTGATCGTCATCGTCGCCTACGGGATCCAACACGGGATCGAACTCGCGGTGAAGGTGATGGTCCCGACGATCATCATCATCACGGTTGGGATGGCGATCTACGCGTTTACACTCGAGGGCGCCAGCGAGGCCTACGCCTACTATCTCTCGCCCGAGTGGGGGACGATCACCGCCGAGTGGACGAGCATCCTCCCCGCAGCAGCCGGGCAGGCGTTTTTCACCCTCTCACTCGGGATGGGCGTGATGATCACGTACGCCTCCTATCTCGGTGAAGACCGCAACCTTGCCGAAGACGGCGCGATCATCATCGGCTTCGACACCGCGATCGCGTTTATTACTGGGCTGATCGTCTTCCCGATCCTCTTCACCGCGGGCGTCGATCCAGCCGATCCCGGTGCTGGCGCGATTTTCGTCTCGCTGGCGGCAGCGTTCGGCGACCTCACGTTCGGCTGGCTCATCGGTGCGCTCTTCTTTGGCACCGTCGCGATCGCCGCGCTCTCGAGTGCCATCTCGCTGCTCGAGGTCGTCATCTCCTATCTGATCGACGAGCGCGATATCAGCCGCAGAACGGCGACGGTCGGCGTCGGTGTCGCACTGTTTCTGCTCGGCATCCCCTCGGCGTCTGACCTCGTCTTGCTCGACCTGTTCGATCTGTTCGCAGATCAGGTCCTGCTCGTGCTCGGTGGGCTGTTGTTGATGATCCTGATCGGCTGGTCGCTTCCTGACCTCGCCGTCGAGGAACTCGAGCTCGGAATCGGCGACCTCGGCTCGCTCGGCTCGGCATGGATCTGGGCTGTCAGGGTTCCGGTCGTGCTGGTCCTGTTCGTTGCACTCGCACTCGGCGTGCTCGACTACTACGAGTTTCTCACCGTCGACTTCGCCGACTGGCTCGGCGACCAGTAGCCGTTGACCGCCGTCAGTCGGCGCCGTTGGCTTCCTCAGCTCCGTCGTGCCATATCGCCGGCAACAGCTCCAGCCGGCTGCCAAACAACAGCCCGACCCCGACGACCAAACAGCCGAAGAAGGCGATCAGAAACGCCGCCCCACCGGGGTTGATTACGAGCACGACAGCCGCGCCAACCCACGCCAGCCAGGCGATCGCTTCCCAGGGTCGGCCGTCGTACAGCCGCCAACTCGACAGCGAGAGCGCGAATCCCCCGAGTGCGGCTGCGACAGCGATCCCCTCCACGACCGCTGACGCTGCGACCAGCGCCACGAACCCGGTGATCGCAACCGCGTCGATCCGATCCATCGTCATACTCGAGTCTGTCAGCGACGCGCCAAACCGCTACCGATTGTTCGTTGCTACCCGACCGTTCGCCCGCGGTGGCGCGCGCTGTCGATCGATGACACCGTGTGAGGGATGAGCGACCGAACCAAGTGAGCGAGTCGGATGGGGAGGGTGTGGAAATCCCTATGAGCCAGTCCGAGTAGTGTAGTGAGTCGTCGGCGAGCTGGTGGACACTCGAGCAGCGACAACTGTGCCCAAAGTTCAGTCAATCGTCACAACGCAGTCAATCGTCGCCCATCACGGGAGCGCTCGCTCGCACCTCGAGACGGTCGAGATCGCTGATAAAGGAGGCCAGCATCTCGCGGGTAACATGGGGCATACAGACGACCCGGAGTTTGCCGGTTGCAGTCCGGGAGATGCGCCACCCATCGGCTCGCAGGGCGTCGAACGTCGACTGCGGGAGGTCTGCCGCCACGAGCGGCAGCGTCGGCTCGACGACATCGTAGCCGCGTTTCTCGAGGGCGTCAGCGAGCCACTCAGCGTTGTGCTGTGCGCGGACGTACTGTTCGCGGTAGCCCTCGGGCCACAGCTCTCTCATCGCCGCGACCGCGCTTGCGACGCCAGCACCCGATCGGGTGCCAGTCAGCGTCGCCTGTGATGTCGACTCGAGATACGGCGTGTCGACGGCGAGCGCATCGAGCAGGTCATCCGAGCGAGCGAGCAGCCCACCAGCGGGGACGGCGGCCTGGCCCATCTTGTGCGGATCGATCGTCATCGTGTCGACTGGCGCGTGACCGAAGTGCCACTCGTGGTCGGTAAACGGTAAAACGAACCCACCCCAGGCAGCGTCGACGTGGAGCATGGCGCCGACCGACGCCGCAATGTCGCCGAGTTCGGAGATTGGGTCGACGCGGCCGTACTCGGTCGTTCCCGCGACGCCGACCACCATCGCCGTCTGCTCGTCGACACACGCACGGACGGCCTCGAGATCAGCCCGAAACGAGTCGTCCGTCGGGACGATTCGAAGGTCGACACCGAGGACGTCGGCAGCCTTCTGGAAGCTGAAATGACCCGACTCCGGCATGACGACGTTCGGCGTTCGCGTCTCGGCGCGCTCACGAGCGATCCGAACGGCCTGAATGTTCGCTTCCGTTCCGCCACTGGCGATGTAGCCCGCCGGCTCCTCAAGGCCGGTGAGCTCGCCGAGCATCGCGACCGCGTCGTCCTCGAGTGCCGTGATCGTCGGATACGTGCCAGGATCGCCGGGGTTCGTCGCGAGAAACCGCTCGGCCGCCTCGCGCGCTACCGGGTGGGGCTCCGTACACATCGAGGAGAGTACCCGATCGAACGCCTGCGGCTCGATTTGCATATCACGTACGTCGATTTGGGCTGATTTATGCGTTCTGTTTGTCGAATTCACACCCACTGTGAAGACGGAGCTGCGACTCGAGTATCGCCGTCGCTCGGGACCAACCGCCGAAAAAACGCGTCTAGACGGTGGTGATCAGCGAACCGAATCGAGCAACAGCTTCTGCTCGGTCCGTTTGACTTCGTGCTGGACGTCGCGGACGGCGTCGATGTTCGCCGAAATCGAGCTCACACCTTCGTCGACGAGGAACTGGACCATCTCCGGTTTAGAGCCGGCCTGGCCACAGATGCTCGTGTCCACGTCGTGTTCGCGGCAGGTCTCGATGACGGTGCCGATAAGCCGCAGGATTGCGGGGTGGAGTTCGTCGAATCGATCAGCGACGTTCTCGTTGTTCCGGTCAACCGCGAGCGTATACTGGGTGAGATCGTTCGTGCCGAACGAGGCGAAGTCGATGCCTGCCTCAGCCATCCCCTCGACTGACAGGGCGGCGGCCGGCGTCTCGATCATCGCCCCCCACTTGCGTTTGTCGGGGTCGATGCCGGCGTCTTTCATTAGCTCCTTTGCGCGGTAGATGTCCTCGGCGTCGTTGACCAGCGGGAGCATGATCTCGACGTTGTCATACCCCATCTCGTAGAGCCGGCGGAACGCCTCGAGTTCGTGGGCAAAGACGTCAGGCCGGTCGAGCGACCGCCGGATACCGCGGTAGCCGAGCATCGGATTGTGCTCTTCGGGCTCGTCTTCGCCGCCCTCGAGCTGTCGGAACTCGTCGGTCGGCGCGTCGAGTGTCCGCACGCGAACGGGTCGTGGATAGAACTCGTCGGCGACGGTTCGAATCCCCTGAATGAGCTCTTTGATGTAGGCGTCGACGCTGTGTTCCTCGATGAACTTCTCCGGCGTCTGGTTCAGCGAGAGGATCATGTGTTCGGTCCGCAGGAGGCCAACGCCGTCGGCACCCGTCGCAGCCGCACGTTCTGCGGCTTCAGGGATCGAGACGTTGACCTTGACCTCGGTCGCGGTCATCGGTTTGACTGGCGACTGCGGGCGAACCTCCTCGACTGGTTCGGTCTCCTCGTCGTCTTCAACCGTCTTCCCCTCGAGGACCGCACCCTTGTCACCGTCGAGCGTGACGACCTGTCCATCTTCTAAGACCGTTGTGGCGTTGGTTGTCCCGACGATGGCCGGGACGCCCAGTTCGCGGGAGACGATCGCGGCGTGGCTGGTCATACCGCCCTCGTCGGTAATGATCCCGACGGCTCGTTTCATCGCTGGCACCATGTCCGGCATCGTCATCTCGGTCACGATGACGTCTCCCTCGTCGACTTTCGCCAGGTCGTCGAGCTTTTTGACGATCCGTGCTGCACCGCTGACCGTGCCCGGGCTCGAGCCCAGTCCGTCGACGAGGACGCTACCGGTACTCACACTCGAGGTGTCAGTGGTGCTGGCGGCTGCCGTCCCGCTGCCGTCGGTGACGCCTTCAGAGACGTCGATGGCGGAGTCGGTGGCTGTCGGCTCACCGTTGCTCTCGCTGATCGTCGTGATCGGACGCGACTGGAGCATGAAGACCTCGTCACCGACGATCGCCCACTCGACGTCCTGCGGATTGTCGTAGTGGTCCTCGACGCGTTCGCCGAGATCGACGAGCTGTTCGATCTCGTCGTCGCTGAGAACGCGTTCGGTTCGTTTCGCCTCGGGCACCTCTCGCTCGACGGTCTGTCCAGTCTCCTCGTCTTTTTCGTGCATCACCTTCTTTTCGGCGACGGTGACGTCGATATCGCGGTCCTCGCGGGAGATAATGTAGTTGTCCGGCGAGACGGCCCCGGAGACGACGGCTTCGCCGAGTCCCCACGCGGCCTCGATGATCATCGTCGGATCGCCGGTCGAGGGATGACTCGTGAACATCACACCCGACTTCTCGGCGTCGACCATCTGCTGAACCACGACGGCGATGTTAACCACCGAGTGATCGAAGCCCTGCTCCTGTCGATAGTAGATCGCACGCTGGGTGAACAACGAGGCCCAGCACTCACGCACGCGGTCGAGCAGCGCCTCCTCGGTGACGTTGAGGTACGTATCCTGCTGGCCCGCAAACGACGCATCGGGCAAGTCCTCTGCCGTCGCCGAGGAGCGAACGGCGACGAACGCCTCGCCGTCACCGACCTCGCTGTAGGACTCGAGAATCTCCTCGCGCAACTCGTCAGGGAACGGCGTCTCGAGAATGAGTTCTTGCGCGCGGTCGGCCGCGTCCGAAAGCGCGCTCGAGTCGTCGACGTCGACATCGACGACTTCGAACAGTTCGTCGTCGATTTCAGCTTCTTCGATGAACGAACGGTACGTTCCGGCAGTTACTACGAATCCCGGGGGTACGGGTAGCCCAGCACCCGTAAGTTCTCCGAGGGAAGCACCTTTGCCGCCGACTTTCTCCAAGTCGCCAGCACTGATCTCGTCCAGCCAGAGTACAGCCATCTCTATGTTCGCAGACAGGCGAGTCAATAAAGAAGGTTGCGAACAGTCGCCACGATTCGAAACTCGAACCTGAATGAGAGTTGTGACGATGAGTGGGCACAGTGCTCAACTCAGTCTGTGGCGTACACTGCGGCTCAGTGGCAACACGACCCTGAAAAATGATTTCGCGGCGGGTCCGACCGAGTCGCCACTACACGTTCCGAGCGATCGTCAGATAGCCCGTATGGCCGACTGGCGCGGTCGACGGCCGGGAACCACGATCGTCGAACTGCATCTCGCGCTGGATCGTCTCGCGCGTGCGGACGTTCGATAAGCCAGCCTCTCGAGCCGTCTCGACGACCTCGCGAGTCGACTCGATGAAAGGGCTGTAGACCGCAACGAAGCCACCCTCGACCAGCAGCGCTGGTGCGTGGGCGACGATCGACGCCGCATCGCCCGTGTCGAGTGTGAGGACGTCGAACGACTCGTCCTCGAGTTCCTCGAGTTCCTCGGTCAGATCGCCCGTGCGGACGTCGACGGCGTCGGCGACGCCGCCAAGTTCCATGTTCTCGCGAGCGACCTCGGCAAACTCCGGATTACGCTCGTAGGTGACGACCGAGGCCCCAGCGCGTGCCATCGACGCCGACAGGACACCCGTGCCGGTCCCGGTGTCGAGCACGCGGTCGCCACGGGAGATGCCCGTCTCGCCGATCACGAGACCGATATCGCGGGGCACCATCGGCGCACCCGTGCGCTCGAAGTGGTGAAACAGGTCCGGGCCGCGCAGCCGACGCACCTGGAACGCATCACCCAGATGCGTCTCGATCGTCTCGCCTGGCTGGACGTCCTCGGGTACCTCGAGGACGCCGAGGTCGGTCCCCTGCTCGCCGCCGGGGGCGACGAGATACTCGCGGTCGCCCCGGACCAGCAAGACGGGAACGCGGTCGCCTGCATCCTCGCCTGCTGGGTCCGCCTCGATTGCCTCGTCGGTGTCTGGATCGCTACTCACGCGATCGTCACTCGAGAGAGCCGACTGCTGCGGCGAGGTCGCCGTCGTTTTCTTCGAGTGCCTCGCGAGCTTCGTCTTCGCTGACGCCCGTTCGAGCGACGACGAGTTCGACGTCCTCGTCAGGGATTGCACTCGAGGTGTCATCATCGCTGTCGGCATCGGCGATGGCACCGGCCGTGCCGGACTCGACCTGTTCTGGCGAGCCGATGACCTGGTACGTTTCCTGGCCGCGGGCGTCCATCTTCGTGACCTCGGCGTTGTCGAAGACGAGATCGTACTCGTCGGTCCGGATAATGACCTCTTCGGCCTCGATGTCCTCGACATCGATCCCCATCTGTTTCATCATCTGTTCCATCTTGCGCGGATTCAGTCCGCCGCCTCCTCCAAACATACCCGACACGTCGCCATCCGCGACCTTTTACTTTGTCGTTCGGACTACGCAGTTCGACAGCCCATCGCCGAACGAGAATCAACGTTTTCAACCGGCCAGCGAGACCATAGACGGTTCAATGGCCGATAAACTCGATTCGCTCCTCGAGTTGCTCGAATTGAAAGACGAACTGCGGACGGGGTGGGTCCTCCGGGGCATCGAGTCACCCGAGTCGGTCGCCGCTCACACATGGGGGACGGCCACACTGTGTCTCTTCTACGCCGACCGGGCCGACGTCGACCGCGACCGAGCCGTTTCGATGGCGCTCGTCCACGACCTCGCGGAGGCGCGCACGGGAGATATTCCGACCCGTGCCGCAGACGTCGATGACACACAAGAACTCTCGAGCGACGAAAAGGAACGCCTCGAGCGAGCCGCCATCACGGACCTGCTCGAGCCGTTCGAGACGGACGAGTGGCTGTCGCTCTGGGAGGAGTACGAGGCTCGAGAAACGCCGACCGCGCAGTTCGTCAAAGACATGGACCTGCTCGACAACTGCCTGCAGGCGCTGCAGTACGAACGCGAGGACCGCTACGACGAGACCGAACCAAACGATGCGTTTACCGAGTACGAGAACCTCGACGAGTTCTTCGCGACGGCTGCCCCGCGGCTCACCACGTCAGTCGGCAAATTGCTGTTCGAGCAGGTCAAAACGCGATACGAAGCGGAGATCGGACGTGACTGCATGCTTTGACCTGCGAACTGACTGCCGGCTCGAGCGAAATGAGTTGTGTGCAGTTTTCCACACCGGCCAACAGCTGAAAAAGCGTCTCGCAGCAGTGTCCGTCAACTGAACCAAGTTGCACACTGCTTGAGCAGCCGTCGTCTGCCTGGAGACGCGAAGCGAGGCTACTCCGCAGGCGCGCCTTCGCGCACGGCCACGGCAACCCCAGTGTCGAAGTCTTCGATGGCGTCAGCGCTGAGCTGTGCCGTCCCGACGGCGATCAGTTCGCCGCGCTCGTGGACGATCAGCACCTCGTCGCCGGGCCGGATCTCGTCACCCGCCTCGAGAACGAATTTCGCGAACACGTTCTTTTCGTCGCGGACGAACGGTTCGCTCTCGTCGTCGACGACGACGCGGTAGGCTGGATGCTCGAGGGCGTCGTGGAGTCGGCGGCCGCCCTCGAGTCCAAGGGTGAATCGGCCGTCGATACCAAAGGACACGAGACGTCCGGTTTCGGCGTGAACCTGCTGGGGACGTCCCGACGTGGTGCGTTTGATCGTCAGTGATTCGGTGGGTGGGAACAGTGCGTTGCCCGCGCCCGACCCGAACTGGTAGTCCGCGATCGTTCGAAGATTCGGGAGTCCCGCCTGTCCGTTCCCGTCGGCTGGCTCGCTCATTGGACGGGGTTTGATGCGGGCCGTCGAAAGCCCTTCGACCTCGCTTTTGATCGGAACGAGATAGCGAATATTATAATCCTCGACCGAGTAGTGTTGGTATCTCATGGACGTCACGCAAATCGGCCTCGGGGTTACCCTGCTCATTTTCGGCACCCTGACGCTGGCCGGCCCGGCCTCGTTCGTTTCGGGGACGGCCGTGTATCTCCTGACCGGTGTGACGCTTTTTATTACGGGCTACGCGCTGTTGATCGGCATCTCACAGCGTCGGTACTCGAATCAGTCCTGACCGCCGTCGGTCGTCTGCCAACTGCTCGTCGCTCACTGAGACGAACGCTTGTCAGTCAGTGCTGGTGTGTTCGCGACGCGTGCGAGGCCATCGGGACATGGAGACTGCAGGCCGTCTGAGACATCGGCCGGACTCGAGACAGAGC
Source organism: Natronorubrum sp. A-ect3 (assembly GCF_041821125.1). Lineage (NCBI taxonomy): Archaea > Methanobacteriati > Methanobacteriota > Halobacteria > Halobacteriales > Natrialbaceae > Natronorubrum > Natronorubrum sp. A-ect3. The sequence continues at coordinate 740,909 of NZ_JBGUBB010000001.1, forward strand.
AGCTAAAGGAGGAACGTTTCGTGGCGGTCGCCGAGGTCAAGAAACGAGTCGGTTGCTTCGATGAGTTCGTCGGCGGTCGACGATTCGAACGCCATCACTTCGACGCGGACGCCCTCGTGGCGCAGGTGTGAACAGAGCCGCGAGAAGTCGCCATCGCCAGTACAGAGGACGATCGTGTCGACGTGGTTCGCGAGTGTCACTGCGTCAAGGCTCATCCCGACGTCCCAATCCGCCTTTTTGGTGCCGTCAGCGAACGTTTTGATGTCCTTGATTTTGGGCTCGAAGCCGATATCGACGAGTGCCTCGAAGAAACTCTCCTCGTCGGGCGCTTCTGCGCGGATCACGTACGCGATAGCGCGAGTGAGCTGGCGATCCTGAACGGCTTTGTCGAGAAGCGCAGAGTAGTCGATATTGCGGCTGTAGATGCTCTGTGCCGTATGGTAGAGGTTCTGGGCGTCGACGAGAACGGCGACGCGCTGACCGGGATGAATTTCCGTCACGTGATATACTGTTATCGGTGGGTGTAAAAAATTACGTCGGTCGATGCGACCGAACTGCGGTTACTGCGTTGGGCCAGCCGACAAACGAGACGGGTCGGCTGTTAGCGGCGGAGGCGCTCGATGCGCTTTTCGGCCGGCGGGTGGGTCGCAAACAGCTGTGCCAGCAGGCTTTTATCCGAATTGAAGATACAAAGCGCGTTGACGTTATCGTCGACTGTCGACTCGCGTCCTTCAGAACCGCGGGAAATTTTCTCGAGTGCGCGGGCGAGAGGATCACCGCTGCCGATGTGCTGGCGAGCGTCGGCGTCGGCGACGTACTCGCGGTAGCGCGAGATGGCCATCACGAAGATCAGCGTCAGCATCTGGGCGGCGATCGAGGCGGCGTAGGCGACGAAGAAGTTGTTGTCGTCGCGGACGAGGAAGAACACCGCGTAGCTCACGACCATCCCAACTGACTGACCGAGAATCATCGTGATGGTGTCGCGGTTGTTCAGATGCGCCAGTTCGTGGGCGATGACGCCCTCGAGTTCGTCGCGGTCGAGCAACTGCATGAGCTCGGTCGAGACACAGACGACGCCAGCGCCTTTGCGCCCGGTCGCGAACGCGTTCGGAACGCCCATATCCTGCACGACGAGTTTGGGCTTGTCCAGTCCCATATCTCGCGAGAGCGATTCGGTCATCTGGTGGACTTCGCGATAACGACCCTCGTTAGGCATCTCCTCGGTGCCACGGAGCGCCATCCACTTGCCGAACTTGTACTGGGCAGCAGGAAGGACAACGATACTAACCAGGAGGACGGGAAGCAGCGGGACCCCCCATGCCGTCGAAAAGAACAGGGCGGCACCGAAGTAGAGGGCAAAGAGGATGGTCCCGACGATTGCCATCCTGAGTTTCAACTGTGTGTTTCGCATACCCAGCAGTAAGCAATCGAGAAGTATAAATGAAGCGGGAATCGGTCCAAAAATCGATAGCGGGTGTCATGGTATTGCCACACATTGCTGGGTCAACACAGCCAAAGACACAACGAATAAGTTCGTCCAGCACAACCGCCAACGTATGCGTCACGTCGCTCACCGAACCGATACGCTCGTTGTGAGCGACGCCGTTTCTCACTTTTCGAAACGTAAACGCGTGTGAAGTGTGCTCGAGGCGGGCGTAGCGACCCCGTCCCGGGTGCGAGCCGGAATTTAATCGCCCTCTAACGCAGACTCGAGGGCGACGTATCACGCGTGAATCATCATAATAAAGTATCCGACGACCGACCCACACAGCAGTAGACAACCTATGACATCCACTATCGACTTCACCGGCGTCTTCCCCGCGATGTGTACGCCGTTCAACGACGACGAAAGTATCGACTTCGAAACCCTGCAGGCCGACGCACAGCGACTCGAGGCAGCCGGCGTTGACGGCCTCGTCCCTGTTGGCTCGACCGGCGAATCCGCGACGCTGACCCACGACGAACACGTCGAGGTCGTCGAAGCGGTCATCGAGGCCGTCGACGACGTTCCCGTTATTGCGGGTTCGGGCTCGAACAACACCCGCGAAGCGCTCGAACTCTCCGAGCGATCCGCCGAGGCTGGCGCTGACGGCCTCCTGCTGATCTCGCCGTACTACAACAAGCCCGAACAGCGCGGCTTCGTCGAGCATTATCGAACGATCGCCGACGCGATCGACCTCCCACAGATCGTCTACAACGTCCCCTCGCGGACGGGCCAGAACATCGAACCAGACACCGCCGTCGAACTCGCAAGTCACGAGAACATCGCGGGGTACAAGGCCGCAAGCGGCGACCTCGGCCAGATCGGCGAGATCGCAGAGCGAACGGTCGACGAGGAGTTCGCCGTTCTCTCGGGCGACGACGCACTCACTCTGCCAACCATCTCCGTCGGCGGCACGGGCACGATCAGTGTCTCCGCGAACATCGAACCCGAGCGCACGTGTGCGATGGTTGGTGCGGCCCTCGACGGCGATTACGACCGCGCTCGAGCGATCCATCACGAACTCGGACCGCTGTTCCGTGCGCTGTTCATCGAGACCAACCCGATTCCGGTCAAGGAAGCGATGGCGATCCGGGGCTACGGCCCAGCACGGATGCGCTCGCCGCTGACCCGGCTCTCCGAGGAGCACCGTGCTGACCTCGAGGCCGTTCTCGCTGATCTCGAGGCCGAACCGGCCGCGGTAGCCGACGGCAGCGGAGAGGACGATCGATGACGGTCCGCGTCGGTGTCACCGGTGCGACGGGCCGGATGGGCCGAGAAGTGATCGCTGCGGTCGACGACCACGCCGACTGCGAGGTCGTCTTCGCTGTCTCCCGAAGCCCCGACGGTGAGACGGTCGACGGCGTCGAGATCGAGTCCGCGGACGACATCGACTCGCTGCTCGTCGAGCGCGAGCCGACAGCCGTCATCGATTTTACTGGTCCCGAGTCGGCCGTCGAATACGCGGCGGCCTGCGCCGCGGCCGACGTCGCGTTCGTCACGGGCACGACCGGCTTCGACGACAACCAACTCGAGGCACTCGAGGATGCGAGCGAGGAGGTCGCCGTTCTCCATGCGCCGAACTTCGCCCGCGGGGTCCAGGCTCTGCTGAACGTCGTCGGCGAGGCCGTCCAGAACCTGCCGGGGTACGACGTCGAACTGGTCGAGACTCACCACAACGCAAAGCGCGACGCGCCCAGTGGCACGGCAAACCGCCTGCTCACTGAGATCGAAGCCAACGGTGAGTTCACCGAGCGCACGCACGGCCGCGAGGGTGAACAGCCGCGTGACGCCGGCGAGATCGGTGTCCACGCGCTCCGTGCCGGCAATGTTACGGGCGAACACGAAGTGCTCCTCGCAGGCAACCACGAGGAACTGCGGCTCACCCACCGCGCCGAGGACCGCGGCGTCTTCGCTGCGGGAGCCGTCGATGCAGCGGCGTGGATCGCTGGACAGAAGGCAGGCTGGTACGACTTTGCGGACGTGATCGCAGAATGAGTGCACTCGAGAGCGAAATCACGGAGCTGTGGGGACAGTACCAGAACGACGATGTCAGCGCCGACTCCGCCGGCGAGGACGCGTACGCGACCCTCGACGCCTTCCTCGACTCCCTCGAGGCTGGCGAGATCCGCGCCGCCGAGAAACACGGCGATGCGTGGGAGGCAAACGAGTGGGTCAAGCAGGGCATTCTGCTCAACTTCGGCCTGCGCGCGACCGAGCCCCGCGAGTACGGCGGCGTCACGTACAACGACGTCCTCCCGCTGGCGGACTCGAGTGATTACGGCGACCGGGGGAGCCGCAACACGCCCGACGGCACCGTCGTCCGCCGCGGTGCCCACATCGGCTCGGACTGTATCCTGATGAGTCCGGCGTTCGTCAACATCGGTGCCCACGTCGGCGACGGCACCCTCGTCGACTCCTGTGATACGGTAGGTTCGTGTGCCCAGATCGGTGCGAACGTCAAACTCGGCGCGAACACTCTGATCGGCGGCGTGCTCGAGCCAGTCGAGAACGCGCCGGTCATCATCGAGGACAACGTCTCGCTGGGCGCTGGCTGTCGCGTCACGAGTGGCTTTGTCGTCGGCGAGAACAGCGTCGTCGGCGAGAACACGCTGCTGACACCGCGCATTCCGGTGTACGACCTCGTCGAGGAGGAAGTGCTCTACGGCGAACTGCCCGCCGACCGACGCGCCTTTACTCGCTTTGTCGAGTCCTCGATCAGCGACCACGACCTCTTCGAGGGCGGCGCGTACAAGCCCGCTGTCGTTGCGACCGACCTTCAGACGGAGACCCTCGAGGCGACCGAGCGCGAAGACACGCTCCGAGAGTAACCCGACCGCTCGCAGCCGTCGGTCAAGCACCGACTGTGTGACAGCGCGGGACGACACGAAACCGTTTTTACACCTGAGTGAAAGGCTGGCCCAATGGGAACGACCGATGAGGACCGGGTCTACTACGTCATCAGCGATCTCCACATCGGTGGTGACGAGCAACTCGAGAACGTCGAGTTTCTCGATGAGTTGCTGGCGTTTCTCGAGCGACTCGAGCAGACCGACGAGCCGGCCGAGTTGGTGATCAACGGCGACGCCTTCGGCCTCTGGGAGTTTACCACGATTTCGGGAATCGAGAAGTTCGACGCGCTCGAGGAGACGTATCCAGAGCTGTTCGAGCAGTTCCGGGCGACCGGAGAAAACATCCCGATCACGATGCTCCCGGGCAATCACGACCACGAGTTGGCCGCCTACGACGAGTACGTCGAGCGCTTTGCAGCGTACAACGTCGACCTCGTCCAAGAACAGTCGATCACGCGGCCGGTCGGCAGCCGGACGATTCACTTCGAACACGGCCATCAACAGGATCCCAACAATCGGATCGAAGACTGGGGGAACCCGTATGCGACCCCGCTTGGCTACTTCTACAATACACTCGTCACCAGCCGAGCAGGACAGCTTTCGGATCGAGGCCGGTACAACTGGCTGAAAGACGTGCAAGCGGTGACACCCACTGAACGGATGCCGGTGTGGCTCCTCTCAAAGTACTTCTACCGCGAGATGAACCCGCTGCTTCGGTACGCGCTGGTCCCGTTTCTGTTGCTGTTCAACATCAGCATTCTCCTCGTCATTCTGACGAGTCTCGACCTTGCAGGCATCTGGTCGATGCCGGTCGAGCGAACGACCGGCTTCCTCAGCCAGTTCGGCACGGCTGGGACGGCAGTCTGGTTCCTGCTCGCCATCAACGTCACGATCACCGGGTTGGTGATGCTCGTCGGGATCCCGCTGTATTTCATCCGGCGAGACGTCAGGAAGACCGTCAGCCGGTTCGGTATCTTCGAGACCGAACTCACTGTCGATGCCGAGACGCCTTACGCCGAGGCGGCCCGCGAGGTGTTCGAGGAAGACCCGGAGACGGCCATCTTCTGTTACGGCCACACCCACCGCCCGCGATTGCAGGAACTCGAGGGCGGCGTGGCCGTCAACACCGGGACGTGGCTCAAACGCCTCCATCGCCGCGACGGGATCACCGGCATCCTTCCACCGGTGTTTTACCCGTCTTACCAGCTGTGTACGGTCCGTATCGCCGCCGAACCTGACGCTGGCGGCATCGTCGTCGACTACGAGGCCGTCGAGAAACCGAGCCCGAAAGCTGAGGAACTCACCCTCACCGAACGGCTGTTCACCGTCGGCCGAGAGCCCGAACTCGAGTTGCCCGACGGGACGGTCATCGAAGACGAGGTGCAGGTCTCGGAACCACAGCCGGCCGAGTAAGTGTCGCGTCGGCTTTGTGCGCTTTCGAATCCAAAGTCTTGACTTCTCGCGGTAGCCTAGCAATCGATAATGACGACACTCGAGGGATCGCCGGCGGTTCGCCGGCTGACAGCATGGGAGCCGACGAGACTCGAGTCCCTTGCGGGAGAGTACGAGACGCCGTTGTACGTCCTCGATCTCGATCGAATCAAGGAAAACGCGCGCCGACTCGAGTCAGCGTTTCCCGACGCCGAGATTCTCTACGCGGTGAAAGCGAACGCCCTCAGCGACGTCCTCGAGACGCTCCACGGGGAGGGGATCGGCCTCGAGTGTGCGTCGGCGGGCGAACTCACGCGTGCACTGGCTGTAACCGACAGCGGGGCTGACGTCCATTATACGGCCGTCAACCCGCCGGCTCGAGATCTCGATATCGCTGTCGAGGCCTGGGAAGCGTTCCCCGAGTTGACGATCACTGCTGGAGCCGAGGACACGATCGACCGCCTCGCCGAGCGCGGCTACGACGGGCGACTCTGTCTCCGAGTCAATCCCGGGATCGGAGCCGGCCACCACGAGAAGGTTCAGACCGGTGCGAACGCGAAGTTCGGTGTCCCAGCCGAACGCGCCGTCGATGTGCTCGCAGATGCTGCCGACCGCGGATTCGACATCGTCGGTATCCACGCCCACGTCGGCTCTGGTGTCTCGAGCGACCAACTCGACGCCCACCGGGAGTTCGTCTCGCGGATGGGCGAGCTCGCTCGAGACGTGATCGATGACGTCGGTGACCTCGAGTTCCTCGACATCGGTGGCGGCTTCGGCGTTCCTTACCGCGAGGACGACACGCCACTGGACCTCGAGGCGGTCGCCGACGCGACCCGCGAGTCGGTCGGCGATGTGGATGCGCAACTGACCATCGAACCCGGTCGCTACTTCGTCGCCGACGCCGGCGTCCTGTTGACAGCGGTCAACACCGTCAAGGACGCACGAGAGACGACGCTCGTCGGCGTCGACGCCGGCATGACGACGCTCTTGCGGCCTGCGATGTACGACGCGTACCATCCCATTCGAAATCTCACTGCCGACTCGAGTGACACCGAAAGCAGCCGCGAGGAGACTGCACAGACCATCGCCGGCCCGATCTGCGAGAGCGGGGACGTTTTCTGTACGGACCGCAAACTCCCGGCAAGCGAGCGCGGGGACCTCCTCGCGATCGGAAACACTGGCGCGTACGGCTACGAGATGGCCAACCAGTACAACTCCCGGCCTCGACCCGCCTCCGTCGTCATCGACGACGGCGTCGCGCGACTCGCTCGCCGACGCGAAACGATCGACGACGTTACGAGAGTCGAACGCGAGAGTTGATTCATCTCGACCGTCCCGACGGTGACAGACAACGCGCTCTCACGTCCCACGACGAGCGAGAACATGCAAAGCAGACAGCCGACCCTGAATCGGCCCCGACCCCGACAGCAATACAGCCTACCGAACGATGACCGTTCCATTCCAAAAGTACCACGGCACCGGCAACGACTTTCTGATCATCCATGCGGCCGAATACGTCCCCGACCGGGCCGCACTCGCCAAACGCGAGTGTGACCGCGACACCGGCGTCGGTGCCGACGGGATCCTCTATCTCGCCTTAGAGGAGGATTTCAACCCACCACGCGTCGTGATGACGCTGGTCCAGCCCGACGGCTCGACAGCACCCATGTGTGGCAACGGCGCTCGCTGTGCCGCCGAGTGGGCCATGCAACGCACCGACACCGACAGCGTCATGATCGACACACAGGCAGGCACCCTCCGCGCGGATCGAACTGCCGACGGCATCACCGTCGAGATGGGGTCGCCGACGTTTGCTCCCGAAGACGTCCCCGTCGACGCCGACGAACCTGTCTTCGAGGAGTCGATCGAAGGCCTCGAGGTCTCGGTCGTCAACACCGGCGTCCCCCACGCCGTCGCGTTCGTCGACGACGTCGACGACGTCGACCTCGAGGAGATCGCCCCACCGGTTCGCCACGCTGACGTCTTCCCGAAAGGAACGAACGTCACGATCGCCAGCCATGATGGCGACGGCAGCTTCCGCCAGCGGACCTTCGAGCGCGGCGTCGAAGGCGAAACCGACTCCTGTGGCACCGGCGCGGTTGCCATCGCCGTCGTCGCGCGCCGACTCGGGCTCACCGACGCCGATCCGGTCGCCGTCTCGCCACCGGGTGGCGAACTCGACGTAAGCTTCAACGACCGCGGGCGGGCGACGCTCGCCGGCCCCGTCGAACACGAGTTCGATGGTGAAGTTGTCGACGCGATCGGAACGGCCGAACAGTGACTGGGAACCGATCCGACGCGGCGGCCACCGGCAGCAGTCGACAGTTCGATCCCGTCGACTTCCTCGAGACAGCCGTCCAGACGGCCTCCCACGAGGACGTCAGCCCGATGCGGGAGTTCCTCTGTGAGACGCTCGAGGTCCACGGCATCGAGCCCCGCGTCGACGACGGCGGGAACGTGCTGGCGACTCGTGGCCCGGCCGACGCCGACACCCACGTCGTGTTGAACACCCACATCGACACCGTCTCGCCACACGTCCCCTTCGAACGCGACCGAGAGGAGACAGCGGCCGGCGGAAGCGACGTGATCCGTGGGCGGGGCTCCTGTGATGCAAAAGGGCCACTTGCCGCGCTGTTGGCAGCCTTTTTCGCCGTCGAGCCCGCTGACGGTCGCGTCACGCTCGCGATCACACCCGACGAGGAAGTGCTCTCGACGGGCGCGTACGAACTGGTTTCCGGCTCCGGTTCGCCGACTCGAGATGCCGACGCGGTGATCGTTGGCGAACCCACGAATCTCGACGTCTGTACGGCCGCGAAAGGCCGCTTTCAGGGAACGATTCACCTGACAGGGGCCAACGCCCACGCGGCTGAACCCCATACCGGCGTCAACGCCGTCGCCGCCCTCGAGGCCGTCCTTGAGGCGATCCGAACGTTTGGCGACCGCGAGGACGCGCCACCGACGCATCCCCAACTCGGCGCGGCAACGCTGACACCGACGGTCGTCGAGGGCGGCGAGGCAACCAATCAGGTGCCGGCCGACTGCGCGCTGACGGTCGATCGCCGAAGCGTGCCCCCGGAAACGGCTGATGCGTTCCACACCGCGTTGACCGACCAGTTGCAGGCGGCCGTGCCCGACGACATCGGCGTCGAGTTCCGGTTCACCGACCGGCCAACGCCGTTTCTCGAGGCCTGGGATACCGACCCCGACGCGCGGGTCGTTGACCTGCTCGCCGACGCTGCTGGCGGCGACGTGCGACCGTTCACCGCCGCGACCGAAGCCTCCTACTTCGCGACGGATGCACCGACGGTCGTCTTCGGCCCCGGCGTGCTCGCCGACGAGGGCGGCGCCGTCGCCCACGCACCGCGGGAGTACGTGCGCGTCGAGGCGGTTCGAGAGGCCGCGACCGCACTCGAGGCGACGCTCGCGGCGTTGCTCGAGTAACGGAGCGGTTTTCGACGCCGAGACGGTTCTTCAGATCGCCATCAACACGATCGCGAGCACGCTTGCTGCGATAGCGGCGATCTTTCGGGGCGTCACCGCCTCTTCGAACGCGAGGATCCCGACAAACGAACTGATCACGATGAACAGCCCGAAAATGGGGACGACGACGCTGACGGGGCCGAGTGAGAGTGCGCGATAGTAACTCAAGAGCCCAACGGCCAGCAGAACACCCATTGCGAGAATATGCGGGCTGTACCGGTGATGGAGATAGGTGGTGACCGAACGCTTTCGATAGGCAAGTACAGCGCCGACGGCGACGAGCATCACCGAGTTCGAGAGGAAGACAGCGGTCGTACTCGGAATGTCAGTCATCGCAATCGAGAGCAGCGGTGCGACGAGACTGTATGTGAGACAAGCAATCACCGAGAGCGCGAGATAGCGTCGCATCAGCGGTCACCACTCGCCGCCAGATAGATCGCGAGGACGGCGACTGCGATGCCGGCAGCGCGGGTGCTGGTCAACTCCTCGCCGAGAAAGACGATGCCGACGACGGAGCTGCCAACGATGAACAGCCCATATATCGGCACGACGACACTGACTGGCCCGGCCTCGAGGGCGGAGTAGTAGGCGAGAATGCCGACGGCGAGAAAGAGGCCGGCAACGTAGACGTATCCCGCTGCCGGCGTCGTCGCGTACGCTGGGTCGGCGGTACCAGTCACGAGAAGCACGCCGAGCGTGAGCAGCAGAAAGACCGCCGTGGAGAGAAACAGGGCGACTGCCGGCGGGACGGCCGTCGTGACAACGCTCGTCAGCGGCGGGATGAGGCCGTAGGCGACGAGCGCAACGGCGACCCACAGGAGATACTCCATGTACCGAGTGACACCTGTCGGGGGAGTTATCTGTACCGGTCGTACACCGTCGATGAGAGACGCTGGTCGCCGTGAATCCACTAGCAGCCGTTTGGCCGCAGAGCAATCGATCCTGCCCCGCTCACCATCGAGTCGAGATATACAACAGTGCGATCATACCGAGGATCGCCAGCACGAACAGCGCGATCGTGGCGATTTCCGGATAGAGGGCGTCGATCATCGCATCGCTCATACCTGTGATTTGGCGTAATCGAACAAAGCGGTGTTGATTTCACCAGTGCTCTGGACAGAGTTGTGGACGGCCGTCGATAGCCGTTTCAAACCCCTCTGTGAAAACGGAATTCGATGCGTTCATCGGAGGGGACAGCGATCGTTCATGAACCCTAACGAGAATCGGTAACAATAGTAGAACAGAGCGTACAGCTGCTGACGGTGGTGATACCACCACTTTCGTCAACACCACTCACGAAAGACATATGTGCGATTCCTGCCTGGCTCTATTTAATGGCAGAATCCCACTACAAGTGCAGAAACTGTGAGGAAGAGTTGCACTATCAGACCACAAAACACAACGGCTGCCCGAACTGCGGAGTCATGCCGCTCCACAGCGCAGACTGAGCCGACATTTTACGACGCACTGATGGTGTGATCACGCCGATCAGCTCGTTCCGGCTAGATCAGAAGACGAGTCGCGGCGATGTGGCCGCGAAATCGGCTGCCGATGGCCGTTCTGATACGGTTTGCTGTCCCTGTTTCCCGGCGCGACCGTACGCGGGTTCGCGGTCGGGCCGGCACTGACTGACAACAGACCGTATGCAGGGATCCGTTCCACCACGGCTGTCGACACCCCACAAACAGTCGTCGACTGCTACGACCGCACGCTTTTTGTTCATACTGGCGTACATACACACTAACTCCGTGTTTCCTGCTGTCGTCAGCACAGCCGTGACACGCGCTATACAGAGCCACGCCGTTACATACTCGAGTGACGGCGTGCTCGCAGTTGTCGTCCCCGATCTCTCTCGAGCGCTCGGTGTGACCATCGGCTGGATGCTGCTTACGCTCGTGCTCGGCGCGGTCCTGATCGGAGGGGTTCCGTCCCGGACGCAGGCGATCAGAGCCGAGCTTACCAGCCGCCCGGATCTCGTGTTCCCGGCCGGCTTCATCGTCTTCTTCGGACTGCTCGCGGTCGCCTCGATGCCCCTGTTCGTCGCGATGGTTCTCGAGCACCCGCTGGTCTTCGCCGTCGGCGCTGTCGTTACGCTTCCAACGGTTGCACTCTGGGGCGTGTTGCTGGTCGTTGGAGGGTGCTTTGGTGTTCTTGCCGTCGGTGACTGGCTGGTCGGTCGGGTTGGCTACGAGTCGCCGTCACCGTGGTCGTCTCTCGTCGTTGGAACGCTCGTCATCGGCTCGAGCCAGCTCGTTCCGGTCCTCGGTGCAGTCATGCTACTGGGGGTGGCAACCATCGGTACAGGAGCCATCGTGAGACGGCGTCTCGGTCCCGATGGTGGAGACGAATCGCTGACTGGCACTGACGACGAACCGGTGTCCGCTCCGACAGTGAGTCCGGCGACTGACGACGGATCGGCCGTGAAGTGGGAGACGACCAGCGACCCGGAATGTGACTCGAGTGAGTGATACCAGCCGTCTCGACGGGCTCACGTGTACAGAAGGAAGTTTTGCAGGTAGACAACCGCATTGAACCCACCGTGAATCAGCGCCGGAACGACGAGATTGTCGGAGAGTTCGTAGAGAACGCCAAGGTACAGACCAAGTGTCGTGACGGTGCCGAGACTGACGAGCACAGCACTGATGTCATCGCCCATGTAGACCGGAAAATGGACGGCAGCGAACACGAGGGCAGCGAGAACAACTGCCAGTGCAGTCGGGAACGTCTCGGTGAGCCGTGACTGGATAACGCCGCGGTAGAGCAACTCCTCGCCGGGTCCGGTGAGCAAGATCGCGATCGGGATGCCGAGCAACAAGAGGAGCGGATACTCACGCCCCTGTTCGATTCCGGAGTGGGTCGTTCCCTCGCCACCCACACCGAACGGATCGAGCAGATCGATCGCGAACTGATAGCTGACCGCAACGATGAACGCACCGAACAGCCCGACGATGACCCACACCAGATCCCAGCGATCGGGTTTGCGAAGCCGGAGAAACTCGAGGATGAACGCCCGGTCGAATCCGTGACGCCGAACGAGCAGGTACGTCAACGCGAGTCCGCCAGCCCCGACGACGTTGAACGCGACTGACGACGCGAGCTGGGTGACAGTCTGTGTCGTGTATCCAAAGAGGAGGAGGTGGCCCTCGACGCCGAGGGTTGCAGCAAAGCCAGTTAGCCAGCCGACGACCCCGAGACCGAGACAGAGGCCGATGGCACGAACGCTTGGTGGAACGGGCACGGACGACCATCGGTTCGCTGGCATACGTCTGGGTATCGGTTCGCAATAAAAATAAATACTGACTGTGACACCGACGCCTGTGACGCGACCAGTACTTGTTGGGGCGCTCGTTTTAAACGATTAGTGAGTTTTTGTGGTTGTTTTTCGGCTGAAGCCGAGATGCCGTGACTGGGCCGCCACTGCAGCTGGCACGGCCCTCGAACTGCTTGACTAGACTGTTATCGTGAGACAAGGTAACAGAAACATTACAAAAAGAATAATGGATCGTTTGTGTCTCTAAAGAAGATGAAGATGCCTTCTGCAACAGACCAAACGCTTCGACCGTTCTTGTGGCGCGCAGCCAACCTGTATTCCGACACGGAGATCGTCTCCCGGAATCACGACGGCATGCAGCGGTACACCTACAGTGAGTACGACGACCGAACAGCCCAGCTCGCGAACGCGCTTGACGAGTATGGCATCGAGGAGGGCGACCGGGTGGGAACGTTCTGCTGGAATCACTCGCGGCACTTCGAGACGTACTTCGCTGTCCCATCGATGGGAGCACAGCTCCATACGATCAATCCGTTGCTCCCCGACGCACACATTCAGTACATCGTCGACAACGCCGACGACCAGCTGATCTTCGTCGATCAGTCGCTCGCACCGAAACTCGCTGGCGCGGTCGCCGACGCCGACGACGAGTTTGACGGCGTCGACTTCGTCGTCATGGGTAGCGAGGAATCCGACGCCCTCGAGGCAACCCCCTATGAGTCGTTCATCGACGGTCAGTCGACCGACTACGACTGGCCGGACGTCTCCGAAGAGCAGCCGGCAGGGATGTGTTATACCTCGGGGACGACGGGCAACCCGAAAGGTGTCGAGTACACCCAGCAGATGCTCTGGAGCCACACGATGGCGACCCAGGCGCCACAGGGGATTCCAATGGCCGATGACGATGTCGTCATGCCCGTCGTGCCGATGTTCCACGTCAACGCCTGGGGAATGCCGTTTACGGCGACGGCAGGCGGCGCCAAACAGGTCTTCCCCGGTCCCTCGCCGGACCCCGAAGATCTCGCTGGGCTCATCGAAAACGAGGGCGTGACGATCAGCGCCGGCGTCCCGACCGTCTGGTTGGGCCTGATGGAGTACTGCTCGGAGAACCAGGTCGATCTTTCGACGCTCGAGACCGTGATCGTCGGCGGTTCGGCGGCCCCGAAGTCGATGATCGAGTGGTTCGACGATCAGGGCGTCGAGGTGCTCCACGCGTGGGGGATGACCGAGATGTCGCCGATCGGCTCGGTTTCCCATCTCAAAGCCGATCTGCAGGACGCAGACTACGATACGCAGGTGGACAAACGCAGCAAGCAGGGGCTGATGGTGCCCGGTCTCGAGTTCAAGGTCATCGACGAAAACGGCGAGGAGATCGCCTGGGACGGCGAAGAGTTCGGCGAGCTATGGATCCGCGGCCCATGGGTGACCAAAGAGTATTTCAAACGGCCTGAAGCCAACGAAACGGACTTCGAGGACGGCTGGCTCAAGACCGGTGACGTGGTCACCGTCGACGAACACGGCTACATCAAGATCGTCGACCGAGAGAAAGACGTGATCAAATCCGGCGGCGAGTGGATCTCCTCGGTCGAACTCGAGAACGCGATCATGGCCCACGACGACGTCTCCGAGGCGGCCGTCGTCGGCGTGCCACACGAGCGCTGGCAGGAGCGACCGGTTGCGTTCGTCGTCCCGACGGCGGACGCCGACCGAGAGGCGCTCGTCGAGGAGGTCTCCGAGCAGCTCGCCGACGAGTACCCCAAGTGGTGGCTGCCGGACGAGATCGAGTTCATCAAAGAAGTGCCGAAGACGGCGACGGGCAAGTTCTCGAAAAAAGACATCCGCGAGGAGTACGCCGACCAGTCGCTCGTCGAGGGACAGGTTCCAGAAGACGCTGCGCCGGATCGCGACTAGCGACGCACGGATGTCGCTACTTCGGTTTTACTCGAGGTCGTCGACGAGGTCGCTCGCGACGCCGGTGTAGCCTGCCGGCGTCAGGGCGTGGAGTTCCTCGCGGACGGCCTCGTCGACCTCGAGGTCGTCGAACATGTCACGGAAGTCTTCGATAGAGACGTCTTTGCCGCGCGTGACGGCTTTGACGCGCTCGTAGGCGTCTTCTTGGCCCTCGCGTCGGAGGATTGTCTGGACGGCCTCGCCGATGATCTCGGGGGTCGACTCGAGGTCGTCGCGCATGACCTGCTCGGTCGGGACGACTTTCGAAAGCCCTGCCGACGTTTTGCCGTAGCCGATGAGACAGTGAGCGAACGCGGCACCGATGTTTCGCTTGACCGTCGAATCGGAGAGGTCACGCTGAAGTCGCGAGGTGGTGACGTAGTCGGCGAGGAAGGTCAGATCGGAGTTCGCTTTCGAGAGGTTCCCCTCGCTGTTCTCGAAGTCGATCGGGTTGACCTTGTGCGGCATCGTCGACGAACCCGTTTCGCCCTCGACGGCCTCCTGGCCGAGATAGCGATCGGAGACGTAGAGCCACACGTCCAGATCGAGGTCGAGGAGCACGTCGTTTGCGCCACGGAAGGCGTCGAAGACGGCGGCGAGGTCGTCACACGGGTTGACCTGCGTCGTGAGGGATTCGAACTCGAGGCCGAGTCCCGTGACGAACTCCGCAGCGAACGCCGACCAGTCGACGTCAGGGTAGGCGGCGACGTGAGCCGCGTACGTCCCGGAGGCCCCGCCGAGTTTGCCGCTGAGTTCGTCGGTCGTGCGTCGAATCCGGCCCGTCGCACGGCCAAGGCGGGCCGCGTAGACGGCCATCTCCTTGCCGAACGTCGTCGGCGTCGCGGGCTGGCCGTGAGTGCGGGCGAGCATCGGGAGGTCGCGATACTCGCGGGCCATCTCGGCGAGCGTCTCACGGACGTCGTACAGCGCTGGCAGGAGGACCTCGTCGACGGCGTCCCGGACGAGCAGACGGTGGGCGAGGTTGTTGACGTCCTCGCTCGTGAGTCCGAAGTGGATCCACGCCGAGGCGTCGCTGTCCTCGGGCAGGCGGTGGCGAACGAAGTACTCGACGGCTTTGACGTCGTGGTTCGTCGCGTCGAAGCCGGCGTGGCCCTCGGTCTCGAGTTTCTTGATCAGTCGGGCGTCCTCCTCGGCGAAGTGTTTGTACAGCCCGCGGAGGTGTTCGCGCTCCTCGAGGCCGAGTTCCAGCGGCGTCGCCTCGAGGTCGGCGAGTGCGATCAGGTATTCGACTTCGACGCGAACCCGGGCTCGCATGAGCGCGGCTTCGCTCGCGTACGGTGAGAGTGGTGCGGTCCGACTGCCGTAACGGCCGTCCAGCGGTGAGACGGCGTACAGGGCGTCAGTCTCGGTCATTGTGCGAGTCTTTCCAGCACGGTGCAAAAGGGTATCGAAACGACGAGCCGGGCAGCACCACGAGTGTGCATATCTCGAGACGACAGTGTGGAAATGGTGTCGTTGTAATGCACGGATATGAATAAATCGGTGAACGAGACCGCAACCACTTTGTCGCTTGCAGGCGGGTGTCCGACCATGACGCGAATCGCCGGGATGGCCGGCAACCGAGGGCGCAACCTGTTGAACATCGCCGACCGACAGCCTGGTGGAGCCGAACTCGCCGTTGTTCTCACCAACAGTGAGGACGCACCGGTGCTCGAGGCCGCCACAGAGCGCGGGATTCCGACCGAGGTCGTCCCGCTCGAGGATGACATGAGCCGCAGCGAACACGAGGAAGCCGTCCTCGACGCGCTTTCAGACTACGAGTTCGACCTCGTCTGTCTCGATGGCTACATGCGCATCCTCTCGGAGACGTTCCTCTCCGAGACGCCGACGACGCTGAACGTCCACCCATCGCTGCTGCCGTCGTTCCCCGGCATGGACGCCTGGGGCGACGCACTCGATGCGGACGTCTCCGTGACGGGCTGTACGGTCCACGTCGTCACCGACGCGACCGACGACGACGGTGCGGTCGTCGACAGCGAGGTCGACGGCGGCCCGATCGTCACGCAGGAGCCGATTCCGGTCTACGAGGGTGACGACGCCGAGAGCCTGAAAGAGCGTGTCCTCTACGAGGGAGAGTTCCGTGCATACCCGCGTGCAGTCAAATGGTTTGCCGAGGACGCCGTCGATGTGGACCTCGAGGCCGGCGAGGTCACCGTCGACGCCGACGTGGCAAGTACAGAGAGCGATGACCACGATGGTCTGGCCGCCCGACGACTCGTCTCCGATGACCGCGCTGACACCCTCCGCTACGGGGAAAACCCCCACCAAGACGCCGCCGTCTACGCCGACTACACCTGCGACGAGGCCAGCGTCGTCCATGCCGACCAGCTCAACGAGGGCGCGAAGGCGCTGTCGTACAACAACTACAACGACGCCGACGGCGCGCTCAACCTGATCAAGGAGTTCGACGAGCCCGCCGCCGCGGTGATCAAACACACCAACCCAGCCGGCTGTGCGACCGCCGACTCGCTGGCCGACGCCTACGAGAAGGCCCTCTCGACGGACCCGATGAGCGCCTTCGGCGGCATCGTCGCAGTGAATCGCGAGTGTGACGCCGACACCGCCGAACTGATCATCGACTCGTTCAAAGAAGTCGTCGTCGCGCCGGGCTACACCGACGACGCCCTCGAGGTCCTTTTTGAAAAGGATAACCTGCGCGTCCTCGACGTTGGCGAGTTGGGTGAGCGAACCGAACGCTTTACCGAGAAGCCACTCGTCGGCGGCCGCCTCGTGCAGGAACGTGATATGCAATCGATTTCGGTCGACGAATTGGAGGTCGTCACCGAACGCGAGCCAACCGACGAGGAACTCGAGTCGATGGTGTTCGCGTGGCAGACGCTCAAACACGTCAAATCGAACGGCATCCTCTTTACGAAAGGCACTGAGACGGTCGGTGTCGGGATGGGACAGGTCTCCCGCGTCGACGCCGTGCGACTCGCGGCGATGAAAGCCGACGAGCACGCAGAAGGCAAGGACGCCGAGGGTGCAGTGATGGCGTCGGACGCGTTCTTCCCGTTCCCGGACGGCATCGAGGAGGCCGCGAAGGCGGGTATCGAAGCCGTTGTCCAGCCCGGCGGCTCAGTCAACGACGACGACGTGATCGAGGCTGCAGACGAACACGACATCGCCATGGCGTTTACCGGACAGCGATCGTTCCGACACGACTGAGCGCCAGCTGAGAGTGTCAACAGCACAACGAGTCTTTCGTTGGTTTTGACACGATTCATACGGTCTGTTGTCCATCACCAGGGTGGAGTCGTGATCGGCAGGAACTGACGACAGCAGTCCATCTCAGACCGCAGGCGGTGTGCGCCACGGCGAAACGCGAGCGAGAAGTGGAGGCGACCTGCGACTCGGACACCGGTTTTTCCGTTCCGAACTGATCGGTCTGTTATGGACGCCCCATCTGCTCACGATCGCACCGCTCTGTTGGGGTCGAACGGGACGCGATGAAAAAACGGCTTGCGAAATTCGAAAGCTACCGATCAGTCGTCGGCGGGAACGGCTCGCTGATTCTGGGGATCGGCCATCGCGAGCACGTCGTCGAAGAAATCGAGGGTGTCCTGTGGGCCGGGGTTGGCTTCGGGGTGGTACTGGCGAGTGATGATGTCGTGTTCGACACCGTCGAGGCCTTCCGGCGTGTCGTCGTTGACGTTGATCTGCGTGACTTCGAGATAGTCGCCGGGTTCGGCGACCGTGTAGCCGTGGTTCTGCGTCGTCATGACGACGCGGTCGGACTCGAGATCCAGCACGGGCTGGTTGACACCGCGGTGACCGAACGTCATCTTCTCGGTCGTGCCGCCGAGCGCCTCGGCGACGATCTGCTGGCCGAGACAGATGCCGGCGACGGGCGTGTCCTCGACGAACGCATCGACGATGTCGATCGCCTCCTCGTAGTTTGCGGGATCGCCGGGGCCGTTCGAGATGAACAGGATGTCAGGTTCGATGGCGGCGACGTCCTCCTCGGTCGCGTCGTGGGGCAGGACGTGGACCGTCGCGTTGCGCTCGACCAGCGAGTCGATGATCGAGCCTTTCGCGCCACAGTCGACCAGTGCGACCGTGTCGCCATCGTTGTCCTCGCCGTGGACGACCGTCTCGTCGACACTGACCTGTGCGCCGATCTCCGTGTGGTCGCTCATCGCTTTGCACTGTTCGAGCTGCTCGAGTGCGTCTTCTTCGGTGACGTCGTCGCCGACGGCGATGCCACATTTCATGGCGCCGCCGTCGCGGATGTCGGTGACGACTTCGCGGGTGTCGAGATGGTCGACGGCGGGGACGTCCTCGCTTTCGAGCCACTCGGTGATGTCGTCAGTGAGTTCCTTTGCGAGCACGGCGCGTGGGTGGATGCGGTCGGACTCGAATCGCTCCTCACGGACGCCGTAGTTACCGATCAGCGGGTACGAGAAGGTCAGGATCTGCTCCTCGTACGATGGGTCGGTTAGACTTTCTTCGTAACCGGTGTATGCCGTCGTGAAAACGAGTTCGCCACGAGCTGTGCCAGAAGCACGACCACGCCCCTCGAGTACATGGCCCCCTTCCAGTGCAACGTAGGCTGCTGTCATTACGATCTACGTATTGGAGCAACCGGCATAAGTGTTGTCTTCGAAGCTGAGTTACGAAATTCGTAATCGGTAAGTGCGTCTTCAGCGTAGTTACAGATCTCCATGGACGACCTGGACCGACAGATCCTCGATATTCTCCGTCGAGATGCTCGAACGCCGTACACTGAGATCGCAGACGAGGTCGAGACGAGCGAAGGGACTGTTCGAAACCGCGTCGAACGGATGATGGACGACGACATCATCGAGCGGTTTACGATTTCGACACGGACGGGCAACGTCAAAGCGATGCTCGAGATCGGTGTTGCGGTCGACGTCGACACCAAAGCCGTCTCCGAACGGATGGCTGAATGGGAAGAGGTCGATTTCGTCTGGATGGTCTCTGGCGAACAGGATATCGTCCTCGTCGTCGACGCGGCGGACACGCGCGGCGTGAACGACCTTATTACGCAGGCTCGAGATCAAGAGGAGGTCGTGAGCACGAAGACGCGCCTGATCCTCGATGAGGAACTCGGCTAACGTACTCGCGTCATCACGGCCACGCTCCCTCGAGAGCGGCGCGATCGGGGAGACGGCTACAGCCAGTTTCGACGGTGACGATCACCCGTATCGGTTGTACAGCGAACGACCGGTCTCGATGAGCGTCCAGGTCGGCCCCGTGCCACGCTCCCAGTAGATGTTCGGGATCAGTTCGCCGCCGAACTCCTCTTTGAACGTGAACGCGCCGTCTTGAAAGTCCGCACCGCCGCCGCCGAAGTCGTAGGTCTCATACCCGTTTTCGATAGCCCACTGGAACAGGTAATCGTAGAGCCGTTCCGAGGCATGGTACTCGAACGACTCAGACGGAACGCCAGCGAAGAAGCCGTGGATGGTGTCTTGCTCGTCGTTGAGCAGTTCGAGAAAGCCACCAGCGTACTCGCCCTCGACGTAGAGCATCAGCAACAAAATCCGGTCGTCCATCTCGATAAGTTGCTCAAAGAACTCGATGGGGTAGATTATGCCGTCGACGTCTCTCATATGCTGTGCGTACTTTTTGTGGAACTGTTCGATAGTTGACCGGGTGAGTTCCGCCTCGACGACCTCGTGATCGGTTTCTCGGCCACGACGAATGGCGCGACGTTTCGAACTGCTCATCTCGTCGAAAAGTTGGTCGTAGCCCTTCGCGAGGTTGAGCACGAATCGGCCACCGACCCGACTGGAATCGTAACCCTCGGCTTCGAGATAATCGTTGTAGCGGAGAAAGTTCGTGTTACAGGCACGGATCTCGTGGACGATCGTCCGGCCATCACAGAGTTCGGAGATTGCCTCGAGCACGAGCGAGAGCGAGTCGGAGACGTCGGTCGTCAGCAACGGGCCACCAAATCCGGGGTAGATCGATGTCAATCGGTCAAACGGTGTTTTCGGCAGTCCGACGATGAAGTTTGGAAACAGCCCGATGAGGTTCGTATCTTTCTCGACGATCAAGTGTCTGGCTGGGTGCCCAAGTCCTGTCTCGACCGCCTCAAGCCACTCATACCGGTGGAAGACGGTTCCGAGGTTGGACCGGTCGACGACATCGTTCCACCGCTCGCTGTCGATCCCAGCAAGCGTGTCGAGAACGGTTACTGTAAGGCCAGATTGAGAGTCAGTCAGTCGCTGAATAGATCCGGTAGTCGTTGCCTCCCGGTTTGGGTGTGTCTGCTCCGTTGTGTGCTGGGCCATCTGTCAGTCGTACGAATCTCCCGGTCGGTGGCTGGTTAAGTTATTGTCGCTTACGTGCGTATGTTAGGCAGTTCGAACACTGTATGACCACTGTAATCGCGGTCGGATGTCCGGCCACAACTGCAGCCTCCTCGGTACGAAAACCGGCTGTGAACACGACCGCCCATCTCGTATGATCTGGTTTCAGCCCGTTGTGTCACCACCGAAACTGGTTCGGGACGATACTGGTTTGAGGGGCCACCACAACTAGCCCAGTATGCAGACGCCACAGGACGACCGTCCTCACGAGAACGCGGGGCAGGACGTGATCGCTGTCGATGCAGACGATACCGAACTCGAGTTGGTCAATCGACTCGAGGCACACACCGGGGAAGGGATTCGCCACCGGGCGTTTACCGCACTCGTCTTCGACGGCGAGGGAAACGTCTTGCTCGCCCAGCGAGCGCCCGAGAAACGCCTCTGGGGCACGTACTGGGATGGGACCGTCGCATCCCACCCTGTCAGGGGCCAAAGCCAAGCGGAGGCGACCCGCCAACGGCTCGAGGAAGAACTCGGGATCACTCCTGACCAGTACGACGACTTGCGGCTGACCGACCGCTTCGAGTACAAACGCTACTTCGAGAACGCGGGTGTCGAACACGAGGTCTGTGCCGTCCTGAAGCTCACGCTGTCGGATCGCAGCCTCGAGCCAAACGAAGACGAGGTAGCGGGGCTGCTGTGGGTTCCATACGAGCGACTCCACGAGAATCCAGACTGGTACCGCCAGCTCCGACTCTGTCCCTGGTTCGAGATTGCGATGCGACGTGACGTCCGGGAGTCGAGTCACAACTGACGCAGAGACACACCCCTCGCAGGGCCGTCGTGCGATCGGATTCACACCGCCAGTCAGGGCTATCACTTAGACAGCATGAGTGAGGGGTTCGGCGTCGGCGTGTATCGACGAATGATAACAAGCAACAAGGCTTATTACACCGCCCTTCGTAGCGTTGGTTGAGGGCCGACACAATCGGTCCGTGTGACGAAATGAGTTCCCCACAACCGGAAAAGACCGAGACGCACGAAGTCACGCTCTCTAGAGACGAGCAATGGGTTACCCACCACATGCTCGCGAGCTATCTCGACGAGTCGATCGACGAGGGCGAGCGCGCCCCCGAATGGATCCTCGAGTCGATCGACGCAGTCGAGGCTGGTGACCAAACAGCGGTACTCACCAGCTCCCAGACTCGCCGGCTCTTCGAGGCAATGACTTCGTATGTCGACGATGGGGATATCCCCGATGAAGATGCCGTCCACGGATCGACCGTCGCGGACCGACTCGAGACGCGCCTCGAGTCAGTCGAGTCGACGAGCCAGTAACAGTCCGCGTCGTTTTTTAGGGTCGCGTCGTCGCCCAGACAGCCGTCAGGGCAAGGAACAGCGCCGGAACCAGCGGCAAAATCAACAGCGCAAAGCGGTAGCCAACGCCCGGCGGCCACAGGGTGATCGCAATCGGTGCGATGAGAAACGCGACGATGATCATGCCGACGACCACCCAGCCACGCCAGTCGAACTCTCGATCGACCTGTTCGGGATGGACTGGCCCGTCGTCCCAGTTGTCGTCGACTGACTCCGTTCGCGTACCATCGTCGTCGAACGCGGACGGATCGTGGACGTAGCCGCTGTCGTCGCTCGAGGTCACAGTCGACAGTTTCGAGTCAGGAGTGAAAGTCCTCTCGATTCCGGAACCTGGGTTTCGGGGTTACTCGAGTTCGCTGTCCGGTCGGACGACGACTTTCCCGAACCCTTCGCGGTTCTCGATGATCTCGTGGGCACGCTTGCTCTCGCTCATCGGCAGCTCCTCGCGAATCGCCGGCTGGAAGGTGCCGTCCCAGACGAGTTCCATCACGTCGTCGACCTGGCCGGGCGTGGCCATCGTCGAGCCGATGATCTCGAGTTGGTTCCAGAAGATCCGTGGAATGTCCGTCTCGGGGTTGCCACCACCGGTGCCGCCGCAGGTGACGAGTCGCCCGCCTTTGGTGAGACTCTTCAGGGAGTCCTGCCACGTGGGCGCGCCGACGTGTTCGACGACAACGTCGACGCCGCGGCCGCCCGTCTCCGAGCGGACCCAGTCTGCGAAGTTCTCCTCTTCGTAGTTACAGACGTGGTCTGCGCCGTGTTCTTCGGCGTACTGCAGCTTCTCCTCGGTACTGCCTGTCGCATACACTTCCGCGCCCGCGTAGTCAGCGATCTGCAAGGCAGCGTGACCGACGCCGCCGCTTGCACCCAGGACGAGTACCGACTCGCCAGCCTCGAGATCCGCACGGTCGATCAGCATCCGCCAGGCGGTCTGGAAGACGAGACAGCTCGAGCCGGCGACCGCCCAGTCGACATGCTCGGGGACCGGGATCAGGTTGTCCTCGGAGATTGCAGCGTACTCGGAATGGATGCCAGTGACGTGCTCGCCGATGATATGAAAGCGTGAATCGAGCGTCGGGTCGTCCATCCGGAGGTCGCCAACGCCGGCCGAGAGCGCGACGTGGTCGCCTTCCTCGAACCGGGTGACGTCCTCACCGACCTCTGCGACGACACCGGCCCCGTCACTGCCTGGAATGTGGGGCATCTCGAGATCGATTCCTGGCATGCCTCGGCGGGTCCAGATATCGAGATGGTTGAGCGCCGCCGCCTTTACGTCGACCAGCACCTCGTCGCGGTCGATTTCCGGGTCGGGGTACTCTCCGTACTCGATGACATCGGTGTCGCCGTGTTCAGTCACTTTGACTGCTTGCATACACCCGAGACAACGGAAACTCCGTCCATAACAGTTGGGTTCCCAGAACCTATCGCCACACCCAGGCTTTGTACTGCAAAGTAACTTTGCGACGGAAACCATTATATGATCGCGAGCCAACAGCTTGAGGCGAGAAGAATGTCAACCAAAACACACGCGAATCACGACCAGGGCGATGGAGCCGCGAAGCAGTCCAGAGGAGTTCGTCGGCTGTGGCTCAAGCAGGCGAGTGCCTTCGCCACGCGGAGCCTTCGAGAAGTCCGAAACAGTCGGCTCATGCTGGGTTGGGTGGTCTCGTTCCCGGCAATCATGTACCTGTTTTTCGCCGTTCAGGGGTCCGAGGGAACGGCAGCGGGCGACGCGATCACGTCGATCGGCATCGGCGTCATGGGGGCGCTGTTCGTCTGTCTCTACCTATTCGGCGACCAGCTCGCGAGCGATCTTGAGGACCAGCGGTACGCAGCCTACCGGTCGATGCCTATCTCTCCCGCAGCCGACCTCGCGGGCCGGATGGCGGCCGGACTCCTCCTTTCGATCGCCGCGTTTGGTTTAACAATCCTTGCCGGGTTCGCGACCGGTGCGGAGTACGGGTTTCGGGGCCCCGAATCGATCCCGATAGTCGTCGTGGCAGGGTTGTTGACCTGCATCTTCTGGATGGTCGTCGCGATCCCGCTCGTGTTGGCCACTGATAACGCTCGTGTCGCCGAGTGGGCCACCTCGCTGGTCGCCGTCGGTGCGTTCGTCCTCACCGGGTTCAACGGCGCGCTGGCCGAACTGTCCCCAATCGAGGGAGAGATCCTGAACTACCTTCCGAACACCCTGCCGACGCGGCTGCTGGTCTACCACCTTGTGCCCGCAGAGAACTGGACCGAACTCGGTGCTGCGCCGCCGGCAATGCCGACCGGACTCGAGTTCCTCGCCTTGCTGGCTGGCTACGCAGCGCTGGCGCTCGTCGTCGGCGCGGCGCTGCTGAACCGCTACTGCTACGACCGGGGGTGGTGGCCGTGAGCGACGCCGTTGTCACCGCTCGTGAGGTCCGCAAAACCTTCGACGATGAGGGCGTCCTCGAGTCGGTCGATCTCACGGTTGAAGAGAACGAAATTCTGCTGTTGATGGGACCCAACGGAGTCGGCAAGTCGGTCCTGCTGTCCTGTCTAGCCGGTAGTACTCGGCCCACTGCCGGAAGTGTCGACGTCTTCGGCGAGCCGGCGACGGCACGCGCAGATACGACGAGTTTCTTGTTACAGGACGCGCTCTGCCACGAGAAACTCACGGGCCGGGAGAACATCGACTTCTACCGGCAGCTCCACCCCGCGTTCACCGACAACTGGCAGCGCCTCGTCGACCGGTTTGGCATCGATGGCGACCTCGAGAAACCCGTCGAAGACTACTCCGGTGGGATGACGCGAAAGCTCGAACTCGCGATCGCGGCGAGTATCGACGTCCCGATCTACCTGTACGACGAGCCGACCGCGGCGCTGGATCTGACGACGATCCAGGCAGTTCACGAGCTGTTCCGGGAGCAGCAGGCGGCGGAGAAGACGCTCGTCGTCGCCAGTCATCGACCGATGGACGCCGATGTCGCCAACCGGATCGCCTTCCTCGCCGAGGACGGAATCGTCGCGACGGGACGGCCCGACGACCTTCTCGCGTCCCTGCCGCCGATCCTCGAGACGGGAACGGCCAACACGAGCGCGCTCACGGAGGCTATTGAAGGCGAGCCGTACGCGGTGGCCGGCAACGTCCGCGGGTTCCTGGGCAGGGGTCACGGCGGTGATAACCGCGATACTGATGCTGGTGGGCGAGACGCGGACGCCCTCGTCGCCGACGCCGCAGTCGCGACTGGGATCGGGATAGACGATCTCACGCTCGTCGAACCGACGTACACCGACCTCTTTAACTATTATACCGAAAGTGGTCCACAACGAGACGAGGGATTTAGATGAGCAACGACGCCGTCACCGACGTCGATCCAGACGCCCTCAAGTCCGACCTCGAGGAGATCAAGGGAGCGATGGGACTCGCCGAGGACCATCCTTACTGGTGGCGGTTCTGGATTGTTGAGGGCGTCAGCGTCGGCCTGTTCTTTACGATCGCGCAGTTCTGGTTCCGAGGCTATTCGGGACCGCTCATCGCAGGCGCACTCGTCACAATCCTCGCGGTCGATTACACGGTCAAACGTCGGCTCAAGTCGAGCTACGAGCCGCCAGCAACCGGCCTCCCTAGCCAGCGGTTCTGGTTCGGAGCCGTCCTCGTTGGCATCGGTGCACTGGTCGTTGGACTGATACCGGTGTTCGAGACCCTCGAAGCGACGAACTCGATCCGTCTCGCGCTGGTCTCGGCCGTGGCGGTGGTCGGCACCGCCTACCTCCTCATGGGCCAACTCCTCAATGCGTACAACATCCGGGCCGCCGACCGCTACGCCTTCTACGCGGGTGGCACGTGGATGCTCGTCCTCGCCGCTGGAATTCCCCACATCCCCGCCTTCGAAGGCTGGGAGTACGCCGTCCTCGGTATCGGTATCGCACTGCAACACGTCGCCGTCTACGTGGTCCTCGCCCGCCGCTAACATGGAACTCGACAAACTCGTCCACCAACCGACCCGCCTGCGGATCTTCGCCCACCTCTACGCGAACGGTGAAACGAGTTTCACTGATCTAACCGCGGCACTCGAGGTCACCGAGGGAAACCTCGCGAGCCACATCGACCGGATGGAAGACGCCGACTGCGTCGCCGTCGAAAAGCGGTTCGTCGATGATACCCCCCAGACCGCCTATCGACTTACCGAGCGCGGCGAGGACCTCTTCGAGGACCACATTCACACGCTCGAGGTGCTCATCGAAGGTCTCGAGATGGACACCGAATAATCGCTCGAGCGGCTCGTCGGTAGCGGATCGCCGCTCGAGGTGGCCAGCGTTTTATTTGTCGGCTCCCGAACGATAGCCCATGTCCAAAGAGCCGAGTCCAGAGACGGAGCAGGCCACAGACCTGCGAGGCGACGACGGGAGTGACGACGCGTCCCATCCGGACGGCGACAGCCGCTCGCTCGGCGTTGGCGTCATCACCATCGCGACAGACAGAGCCATCGGGAACGATATCGCCGGCGAGACGATCATGAAACTCCTGAAAAAAGACGATCACGAGATCGTCATTCGAGAGCACGTCGGAACCGATCACGACCAGGTTCAGTCGACTACCTCGCGGCTGCTCGACCGCGACGACGTCGACATGATCGTCACCGGCGGCGCAACCAGCATCGAACCCGACGACGTCACCATCGAGGCCGTCGAACCACTGCTCGAGAAGGAACTGACGGCGTTTAGCGAACTGTTCACCACGTTGTCGTACGACGAAGTCGGCACGCGCGTCATCGGCGCGCGGACGATCGCGGGCGTCGCCGACGGCATCCCAGTCTTCTGTCTCCCAGGTAACGAAGCCGCGGTTCGACTCGGCCTCGAGGGAATCATCTTGCCTGAGATCCACCAGCTTCTCGCTCTCGCTCGAGCACCCGATGACGAAGACGAAGACGAACCCAGCTCGGACGACGCGGACGCCGATCTCGAAGCAGAGGCAGCCGACGGAGACGAAGCCGGCATGAGCGCTGACGAGGCAGAACACGGGGAAGAAGCCGATCGAGACGATCCCGAAACCGAGGCCGAACACGGAGGACGCTGAGATGGGCGCTGCTGACGATCACCGGGACGAGCCCGCCGACAAAGCGACCGTTCGTGAGCGTCTCTGGGACGACCTCGAGGAGAGCGGCGAGGCCCGGTTTCCGTTCCCGCCACATGGCCGGATTCCGAACTTCGCCGGGACGGCCGAGGCAGCCGACCGACTCGCCGCCCATCCCGAATGGCAGGCTGCCGAGACGATCAAGGCCAACCCCGACGCACCACAGCTGCCAGTTCGCCGGCGAGCGCTCCGCGAGGGCAAGACGGTCTACATGGCCGTCCCACGGCTCGCAGACGAACGGTGTTTCCTGAAACTCGATCCCGACGACCTCGAGGACTACGACGCCGCAACCACGGTCTCGGGCTCGTCAAAACACGGCGAACAGGTCGGTCCAGACGCACTCGAGGAGATCGAGCTGATCGTCTCCGGCAGTGTCGGCGTCACCGACGACGGGGAGCGAATCGGGAAAGGCGAAGGCTACAGCGACCTCGAGTATGCGATTTTGCGCGGCCTCGGACTCGTCGATGCGGAGACACCGGTTGCGACGACGATCCACGAGCGCCAGCTGGTCGACGAGCCGGTTTCGATCGACGAGCACGACGTCTCCATGGATCTCGTCGTCACCCCCGAGCGGACGATTCGTCCCGACGACCACGAGCAGCCGACGGGAATCGACTGGGAGCTCCTGACGGACGAGCGACTCGAGGAAATCCCGGTGTTACAGCGGCTTCGAGAACAGTAGCTGGTCGGTGAACGGATCCGTCCAAGGCGCGAAAAGATTCGCGCCCTGGGTGCCAACCGCAGGGTCCGACACAGGCTGGTGCAGGGGCCCGTGTCGGTACCGGGAAACGGAACGGTGTGGCAATGGTGGGGGAAGGGTGCTGTGGTGGGGTTGCTGGAAGTCACGGGAACAGGCAATGGATGCCTTGGTGGGGTTTGCCCGTCGACCTCCAGCAGGTGATAGCGCTGGAAGCTACTTCAACGGGGGAGACGGTATGAGATGCTTGGGCCGGATTCTCTCGAATTCAATCCGATTTTACTCGGCCGAATACCCCCTCGAGAACGTTCATACTCCGAAGACACTCCATAATACGCAGTTTCGAGAGACTGTTCAGTACGCTATCATTCGACAGAAGTTCTCTCGGCGAACAATTCGGTTCGCTGTCTGTCAGGGTTCGTGTCTTCGAGCCGGGTTCGGACACAGCCGGTCGTGCCCGCCACAATCGGCGTCGGGAAGCCGATCAGCTCGTCAACTCGTCGGCGACGACTGCGGCGTCCATCAGCTGTGGGTCGACGGCGAGGTCGAGCTGTCCTTTGATGAAATCCGGAATCGTCTCGCGAGCATACACGACCGTCCGAACGTCGTCGTTGAGATCACAGACGATCGGGATCGTCGTCGCCTCACGGACATCAGTCAAGACATACAGCTCCGCCTCGAGAGCACCGGCCTCCTCGAGCGTGGGTCGCGAGAGTACGCCCGTGACACGGGCGACATCGGCACCCGCGGCCTCGAGAGCCTCGGTAATACCGTCTTCGTCCGGGCCGGCGACGATAGCGTCTATGCTCATTCGTACTCAATCGTGGCAGGCGGTTTGTGTGTCACGTCGTAGACGACGCGAGCAACGTTTTCGTGGCCACCAGTGATTCGGGACTGAATACGCTGGAGGGTCTCCCAATCGATTTCCTGAGCACGGGCGGTCATCCCGTCACGCGATTCGACGGAGCGAACGGAGACGACCCAGCCGTGGACGCGGTTGTCGCCTTTGACACCCGTCGCCTTGCCGATGACGGCCGCAAGCGCTTGCCATGGCTCGTACTCCTCGAGTTCCTCCTCGACGACGTGGCAGGCGTGGCGGGCGACCTCGAGTTTCTCGTCGGTGACTTCGCCGATGACGCGCACGGCGAGACCCGGGCCGGGGAACGGCATCCGTTCGGCGACGAGTTCGTCGAGTCCGAGGTGGCGAGCGACCTCGCGAACCTCGTCTTTGTAGAGGTCGCGAACGGGTTCGACGATGCCCTCGAAGTCGACGACATCCGGCAGCCCACCGACGTTGTGGTGGGATTTGATGCCGCCTTCGCTCTCGATGCGGTCGGGGTAGATCGTCCCCTGCACGAGGTAGTCTGCGTCGGCGTCTTTCGCTTCGCGTTCGAACTCGCGGATGAACTGCTCGCCGATAACCGCGCGTTTCTCCTCGGGGTCAGTGACGCCGGCAAGCGCCTCGAGGAACCGGTCTTTGGCGTCGACGACCCGCAGCGACTCCATGTAATCGAACGTCTCGCTGATCTGGGCAGTCTCGCCTTTGCGCATCAGGCCCGTGTCGACGTAGACAGGGGTGAGCTGGTCGCCGATGGACTCGTACGCCAGTGCGGCGGCGACCGAGGAGTCGACACCGCCCGAAAGGGCGATGACTGCGTTTGCGTCGCCGATTTCGTCTTCGATCTCTGCAACTGCCTCTGGAACGAACGTCTCAGTGTCTACCATTAGTGGGTTACCTCAGTTTCGGTGTCTGCGTCTGCGGATTCCTGTTCGGTGTCGTCGGCGCCGGTTGCACGCTCGAGGACGGCAGCAACGAGGCCGACGAACGGTGGGCTCGGCTGGCCAGGTCGGGACGTGTACTCAGGGTGGAACTGCGTCCCGAGGAAGTAGGGGTGGTCCTCGAGTTCGAGGATCTCCATCCGGTTGCCCGCCGTGCCCGAGAACGTCAGCGGTTCGTCCTCGAACTGGTCGAAGTACTCGGGGTTGACCTCGTAGCGGTGGCGATGGCGCTCGGTACAGGAGGTGTCGTCGTAGAGGTCGTAGGCCAGTGTTTCCGGTTCGATGACGGTCGTGTGCTCGCCAAGGCGCATCGTACCGCCCATATCCTCGACTTCGTACTGTTCTGGGAGGATGTCGATGACCGGGTGTGGGGTGTCCTCGAGCATCTCCGCCGAGTGGGCACCCTCGAGTTCCAGCACGTGCCGGGCGTACTCGACGACGGCCATCTGGAAGCCAAGACAGAGCCCCAGGAACGGCACGTCGTTTTCGCGGGCGTAGCGCACGGCTTCGATCTTGCCTTCGGAGCCACGCATCCCGAAGCCACCGGGAACGATGACGCCGTCGACGGCCTCGAGTTGGCCGTCGTGACCGTCGGCCATCTCGTCGGCCGACACCCAGTGGACGTTCACGTCAGCGCCGAGTTCGAAGCCGGCGTGTTTGAGCGACTCGTGGATCGACATATACGCGTCTTCTAAGTCGTACTTGCCGACCAGCGCGACGTCGACTGCCTCGTCTTTCTCGGTCGTGACGATGTCGCGCCACTCGTTGGCGCGCTCGCCCCGTGGCAGTGCCTCATCGTCGAGGCCGAAGTGCTCGAGCACGTACTGGTCTAAGCCTTCCTCCTCGACCATCAGCGGGACGTGATAGACGTCGTCGACGTCGGGGTTCGAGAACACCGCCTCGGTCGGGATGTCACAGAACAGTGCGATCTTCTCTTTCGTTTCGGGATCGAGTCGATCCTCACACCGGCCAACGATGATATCGGGCTGGAGCCCGATCGATCGGACCTCCTTGACGCTGTGCTGGGTCGGTTTGGTCTTCTGCTCGCCGTTTTTCGAGTACGGAACGAGGGTCACGTGCGTAAAGAGGACGTTCTCCTCGGGTTCCTCGTGAGCGAACTGGCGCAGGGCCTCGAGGTAGGGCATCCCCTCGATGTCGCCGACCGTGCCACCGACTTCGATAATACAGACATCGGTGCCTTCGGCGGCCTCGCGAATGCGCCGTTTGATGTCGTTTGTGATATGCGGGATGATCTGGACCGTCTTCCCGAGATAGTCGCCGGCACGTTCTTTCTCGATGACGTGCTGGTAGGTTTTCCCGGTGGTGATGTTGTGGTCCGAGGTCATATCGATATCGAGGAACCGTTCGTAGTTCCCCAGGTCGAGGTCGACCTCCCCGCCGTCTTCTAAGACGTAGACCTCGCCGTGCTGGTAGGGATTCATCGTCCCTGCATCCACGTTGAGATATGGATCGATCTTGACCGCGGTGACATCGAATCCGGCGTTTTTCAAGAGCCGACCGGTGCTTGCGGCTGTAATCCCTTTCCCCAGTCCCGACATCACACCGCCGGTGACGAAGATGAACTTGCTCCCCAGATCGGGGTCATAATGAGTGTCCGATTCCGTCGGCATACCGAGTGTCCGTGTGAACGGTTGAAAACGATTTCGGGACCGGTCCGTCTCCGGCAACCGCTGTCATTCTCGCGTGTGACAGGTCTGTGATCTGGACGGCCAGATCGTGTTTCCTGTCCACATGCGTCGAAGACGGGGTGCTCGAGGCCGTGTTTCCGAACGGGCAAACTGGAACTCAGCGAAAGCCGGATTTGTCGACTGTGACCTCTCCCGACGGACTACGGCTCCTCATCCATGGTCGCCTTGTCGTGGGAATCGTCCGCTTCGGAGACGTTCCCCTCGGCTTCCGTCACCTATTGACCCTCGTCTTGGACTTCGACGATTTCGGCCTGCGCGAAGTGCTCGGTGCCACCGCCCATTCGGAACTGGATCGTTTGCCCGGGCAGGTCCGGATCGTCCTCGTCGGTGGGTTCTTTCGGCACGGACACTGCAGTGACTCCCTCGACCGTGACGGAGCGGCGCTGAATCGGATCACCCTCGTGTTCGACAGTGGCCCACGTCTCAACACTGATTTCGTCCATCTCCGTGCCGAAATAGTCCTCTGCATCCGGATTCACTGTGTCTTCGGTCTGGGACTCGCCGGTCGTCCTGTTGTCGTCGAACTGAACCTCTTCGTGTTTGTACTGGCGGATATGTACGAGCATACTGGATCCACCAGCATCACACACGTAATCGTTTCAACGGAAGACTCAACCAGTTTATAACCGACCGGTGTCTCGGACCGACTTCTCGCGGTATAGCGGCGTGTCGGCGAGACTCGAGACGCGACGGCCATCGTTTCGGACCGATCACCCGCGGTTGACCCGGACCTATTTATTGTCATATACACAACCAATGCGATACTGTGACGTCTCACGGTCCCCAATCAGTGTCGGCCGCCAGCACCTCCACCCCTGATCTCGGCTTCAAGGCTGGCTTCGGGTTCTATCTCGGGGTGACCATCGCCGGCTTCACTGCGATCGCTGGCGTCGTCACGGATGCAGCGACGGCGACGATTCTCGCGACGGCACCGAGTACGTTGACGGCCGTCCTGCTACTCGTTTTTATTTTCGGCCATCGGCTGCGCGGTCTTCCCGAACGAATTGGCCAGTCTCGCCGTCGACGGCTCGCGTGCTATCTCCCCGCGGTCGCGTTCGCGGCCGTGTTGTTCGTCCCCGCAATCACCCCACTCGAGTCCACGGCCCGACTCAGCGTGCTCGCGGTCGTGAGCAGTCTGCTCAGCGGGGCCGTCGCCGTTGGCGTTGCCCGGATGGCCCGAAACAGATACGTTGCCGCGATGACGCCCGACGAGCCGGTCGTCTCCTGGGCGTGGCACGACCCCCGCTACGGAGCAAACGAGTGGGTCGTGATCGTCATGTCGGTCGGCCTCGTTATCGCTGGTCTCGGGAGCATTGCCGCCGGCAACTGGATCGGCCTTCTCTGGGCGGGGTACGGGAGCGTCGCGCTCCTCGCAAATCGATTCAACTGGGGTGGCGACTGGGTCGATTTCGATGCGAGCGAGCGCTGGAACGCCCCATCGATCCACGCCCACGCGGCCGGCGTCGTCCTCGAGCAGTCGTTTGCCACGAAACTCGTCCCCTGGGCTGCGATCACCGACATCTCTCTGACCGACGACGAACTCGTCCTCGAGCGCCGCTGGCTCGACATTCGCTGTGACCGCGCGGCGATCGACGATCCCGAGGCCATCCTCGAGAAACTCAAACGCGCACGCGGGCGACGAGAGCCACTGGCCGACGATCGAGTCGCCCTGACAGATAACACGAAGTAGTGTCCGTGTGACGGGATCCATATGACGGATCTTCGTGTCACCGTTGGTGATCGGGAGCTGACAGCGACCTGGACGGACGACGCCCCGGAAACGAGGGCCGCACTCGAGGCCGCGTTGCCCATCTCGGGCGATGGCATCCGCTGGGGCGACGAACTCTACTTCAATCTCGCACTCGACGTGCCAGCCGAGAACGCCAGCGAGGTCGTTCCGGAGGGTGCGATTGCCTACTGGCCTGACGGTAACAAACTCTGTCTGTTCTGGGGCGAGACGCCAGCCAGCGTCGACGGCGAGCCGCGCGCTGCTGCGCCCGTTACCGTCGTCGCCCGACTCGAAGACGTGTCAGCGCTCACAGCTCTCGAGGGTGGGGCTCGAGTGCGACTCGAGCGAGCGGAGTGAAACCGGATTCAGATTCGCTTGCGCGGGGTCGGCCCCGGATCGGGCGTTCGACCGTCGGCGCTGGAGCAGACGATCCGCTGGGAAACGGCGAGTACCGCGAACAGCCCACCGGCAACAAGAAACAGCGTCGTCGAACCGATCGCCAGCCCAGAGACGAGTCCGGCTCCGAGAACGACGTACGACACGACAAGGATCCAGACGAACTGATTCATACGACTGACAGGCTCGCAGAGAGGATAAGGGTAGCGACCGATTTCGTCTCCATCAGCCGGCGAGAATCGCTACTTGCCCCAGAAGGGATCACGACTGCGCTGTTTGTCCAGATACATATTCAGCGCCTCGAGTTCGTCACCCGGAATCTCGCTTGCCAGCTCCTGTTCTAAGATTTTCGCGTGTTTCTCGGGGACTGCAGTCCAGAGTTCGTCGTCCTCTTCGATCTGGCGGCCGACAGTCGGGCCGTCGATGGCGACGCTCACGCGGTTGCCGGCGCGGGCCTCGTCGACATCTTCGCCCTGTTCCTGAATGCCTTTGACCTGGCCGACGCGTTCGGGCTCGTTGTTTTCGAACTTGACCACGTTGGCGTTGTTCTGGATCGTGCCCGAGTTCACTTCGACGCCGACGACTGCGGGGTCGTTCTGGCGGAACGTGTGATCCGGCAGAATGCGGAATCGAGCGGGCCGGACGATGTTGTCGAGGATCGTATCCTGCTGGGCGCGCTCGAGTTCCTCGATGTGCTGTTCGTACTCTTCGATAAGCTGATAGATAACTTCGTCAGTGAACAGTTTCACGTCGTCGATCTCGGCGCGCTGTTCGGCATCGCTGAGCACGTCGACGTTGAAGCCGAGGATCGCCTGCTGTTTCGAGTCCTCGGCTGTCGAGGCGACCGAGATGTCACGCGGCGCAATGTCGCCAACCTCCGCGCGGACGATCGGCACCTCGGCTTCGTCGAGGGCGTCGGCCATCGCCTCGAGACTGCCGAGCGTGTCGGCTTTGACGACGACGCCTTGCTCTTCGGTGTCGACGGCGATATCTGCGAGCTCGGCCTCGACCTCGGCGACGACGTCCTCGAGATCGCGGTCGCGGACGACCCGAACTGGTGCGCCAGCCATCGCGTCTGCGAGGTCAGGTGCGGCGACTTTGATCCCGGATGCAGCCGACACCTCGTCGACTTTCTCGAACCGGCTCTCGGTTCGAATCTCCGCGAGTGGACGGGGCTGGAGCAGCGCCCGAACCTCGGTGACGATGGGCTTGTTCATCCCGCCGACGACGATCGTGTCGTCGGCGCTGATCGTCCCGTCGTAGAGGACGGTGTCGATCGTCGTCCCGAAGCCTTTCTCCTCTTTGACCTCGAGGACGGTGCCGACGCCGGGGCCGGCGACGTCGATCTCCATCTCCTCTTTCATGTAGCGCTGGGAGAGCCCCATCATCACGGTCAGCAGGTCGGGGACACCCTCGCCGGTCATCGCCGAGACAGGGACGACGCCGACGTTGCGCTGGAAGTTCTGGACGCGCCAGTAGAGGTCGGCGGAGAAGCCCTCATCCGAGAGGTTGCCGATGATCTTATAGAGATTTTCGTCAAGTCGCTTTCGAACGCGGTCCGACTGGGACTCGTAGGTGTCGTTGATCGGGGAGTCCTCGTTGACGTTCCAGCCGGGGACGGTGTCGATCTTGTTTGCGGCGACAATAAACGGCGTTTCGGAGCGTTTGAGGATTTCGAGGGCCTCGAGCGTCTGGGGCTGGAAGCCGTCGTTGACGTCGACGACGAGGATCGCGATGTCGGCGAGTGCGCCACCACGAGAACGAAGCGTCGTAAAAGAGTGATGACCTGGCGTATCGATAAACAACAGGCCGGGGAGATCGAAGTCGTCCGGGTCGACGAGGTCGCCGGCGATCGTGGAGATGATATCCAGCGGCACGGCGGTTGCGCCGATGTGCTGGGTAATCGCCCCTGCTTCACCCTCGATAACTGCTGAGCCGCGGATTTTATCGAGGAGACTGGTCTTACCGTGATCGACGTGTCCGAGTACAGCGACGATCGGTGTTCTGAGAGATGTGGGGTCGCGCGTATCCGTATTCGACATGGTGAACCACCCGAGAAGGTCTTATCTAAAGCGTCCGCAGGACGGTAGTTAAACCCATCGTCATCCACGTTCGGAGAGCCCGTGGTTTTTAATACCGATTAGTAAATACGAGTATGCATGAGCGATATACTCGCTGAAAACCTCTCGGGGAAATCCGTCATGGGTTCCGACGGCGTCGAACTGGGACTGCTCTACAACATCACGATGGACATCAAATCGGGCAAGCTACACGACCTCGTCATCGATCCTGACGAAGAGTTGCCGACCCGAGCGGTCGATTTTGATGTCGACGAGGCCGGCCGATTCCTCGTGCCTGTCAACCGCGTTCAGGCGGTGAAAGATTACATTGTCGTCCAGCGCTAACGGTATGTACGTTCTTGACTCCTCGGCGTTTATTCACGACTTTCATACGACAGAACAGACTGCAACGATCCCACTCGTCCGCGAGGAACTCGAGGACGAGAGCGCCTATCGCTACGATGCGATGGAAGGCTCGGGGATGCACATTCACATTCCGAACGAGGACACCACCGAACGGGTCAGACGGGCGGCCAAAGAGTCAGGTGACCTCGATGTGCTCTCGAACACCGACGTTCGCCTCGTCGCCGCGAGTTTCGAACTGGATGCGACGCTCGTCACCGACGACTACGCGATGCAAAACGTCGCCGAGAAACTCAACGTCACCGTCGAAGTGATCGCTCGAGAGGGAATCGACGAACAGCGCCACTGGCAGTATCAGTGTCAGGGCTGTGGTCGGGAGTACGACGAGCATAAAGACCGGTGTCCGATCTGTGGCTCCGATCTGGCGCGCAAGAACCCGACGTAACGCTGTCGCGACTTTCAGAGGGTCTGTTGTACCGATGTGCCGCGCGGTCGCGCCAGGACTGACGGACGGCAGACCGTATCAGACGAGTATCATCAGAACGACGACTGCGTTGTACAGACCGTGGACGAGCGCCGGGACCAGCAAGTTCGCCGTTCGAACGTAGAGCACGCCGAGGATCATCGAGAGCACGAACAACAGCGAGAGGCTCGCGAGTATCTGTCCTGCACCCGCAGTCGCATACGCCGCGATGTGGACGAGCGTGAACACGACGCTTGCGACAACGACAGCGCCGTATTGTGAAAACGTTCCATAGAGGGATTTCTGGATGATGTTTCGATAGAGCAGTTCCTCGAACGGGCCGACGATGAACACCATCGCCGGGACGATGACGAACAGCAGCTCGGGCTGGTCGATCACATCCTGTGTCAGGGAGTGACTCGAGCCCTCGATCCCGGCGGCACTCATCAGCGATGAGATCGCCAGATTCACCCCGAAAATCAGCCCCAGACCGAGGACGATCCAGCTGACCGTCCAGCGAGTGGGCGTCTCGAGGTCGATAAACGACAGGTCGTGGTCGCGAAACGCCAGATAGCCCGCCGCGACCGCGCCCAGCCCGAGGCCGAAAGAGAGATACTCGATCAGCCGTCCCTGGAGCGCCGAGAGCTCAGCCCCCGTCAGAACGACCGGAAGCGAGAGGAACAGCTGTGCGATCGAAATGCCGAACAGCCCGATCACGCCGAGAACGACCAACTCGAGTGAAAGCGCCAGCCGACGGTACAGCCCTCGACCGGAGACGCCCGCGAACTCCGCGACGCCGAGGCCGACGGTGCCAGCGCCGACGAAAAACGCCAGAAAGAGCAGCGAGATTGACCACTCGAGGCCCGGAACGACGACTGAGCCGTACACTCCCTGTGTGATCGCATACCCCGACAGGACGACGACGAGCAGACTCGAGCCGGCAGCAACCGGGCCGGCGATGCGGCGCTCGATGAGTTCGTGCCGGCGTGTGAGAAACAGCCCTGTTGTGAGGAGGGCTCCGGCCGCGGCGATCCAGAGCGCCAGTTCGTCGGTCCCAGCGCGTGCGGGAATCGCCAGTGCGGCGGCAGTGAGAGCGGCAAGGACGGTGCCGACCGTCGGGACGACAGCCGACGGCAGTGGGTCACCATCGTCCTCGCCCTCGACGGCCTGTGCAGTGTCGCTCATATGTTGCTGTTCGCGTGCGTGCTCATAGGCTCACCGCAACCGAACGACCGAGTACCGTTCGAGCCGGCGTCGTGACGAGCGGACAGTCAACAGGATACAGCGTTGCTACCGTTCGACGCGAAGCGACGTCTTCTCGGCGACGGCCTCGGCTTCCTCGAACTCGCCGCCACCGAGCAAGCCACGAGTTGCCTTTTTGGCCCACTCGACGGCGGGCTGTTCGAACGTGTTGACAGCGTAGAGTTCACCCGCGAGCACGCAGGCAGCCTCCAGCCCATAGAGCAGTCCACCAAGTTCGTACTCGTCGACACGCTCGAGTTCGAGCCGAACGTTCGGGCGGCCGGCCGCCGCGAGGCTGGCTTCGGTCGCCTCGAACTCGGCCTCGAGCAACTCGCCGAGTGTCGAATCGCCGAGATAAGCGAGGTCCTCGACGTCGGTCTCAGGGATCGCACGGTCCGCGGTCTCGCCCGGCGAGACGAACGTGACGAGCTTGTCCCGCGGCCCGGCACGATACAGCTGCAGTTGGGAGTGTTGGTCGGTGACGCCGAGGGCACGCACCGGCGTCTGGCCGAGGTCGTCCTTGCCGAGACTTTCGGCCCACAGCTGTGCGAACCACTCGGCTGCGGTCTCGAGTGACTCTGCGTACGGAACCATCGCGTTGATGCCGGCACCGCGCTGGTCTAAGGCGTATGTCGTCGCGCCGTAGGCGTAGGCCGGACACTCGAACAGCGAGCCTGACAGCGTCTCAGCTTCCGCAGCGGCCCCTTCGAGCAGCGCCTCGAGGTCATGGCCACAGACTTCTGCAGCGACCATGCCGACTGCAGAGAGCGCCGAGAACCGGCCGGGAACGCCGTCCGGAACTTTCAGCGAGGGGAGATCGTGGCGATCGGAGAGATCACGCAGCGGGCCGGCGTCGCCGGTCGTCACGATCGTTCGATCGGTCCAGTCGACACCGGCCGACTCGAATTCGTCCCGAACTACGAGGAAGTTCGCCAGCGTCTCCGCCGTCGTTCCCGACCGCGAGACGACGTTGATCGCCGTGTTCTCGAGGTCGAGTCGATCGAGGTGGCTCGATACCCATTCGGGATCGACGTTGTCCAGATAGACGGCCTCGGTATCGCTTTCGTCGGTAAGCGCGTTCGTGATCGTCGCCGCACCGAGTGCACTGCCGCCGATACCGACCGTAATGAGGGCGTCAGCGTCGGCGACCGGCTCGACAGCGGCACGGATCTCGTCGGGATCCGTTCGCTGCGGGAGGTTCAGCGCCTCGTAGCCGTGTTCGTGATCGGCCATGCCGCGCTCGATGCGCTCGTGGGCGTCTGCAACTTGTGTGTCCAGTCGCTCGAGGGCGGCTCTCGAGACGCCCGGCGAGGCGACCGATGCCAGTGCGTTACCGATATCGACGTGCATACGAGAGCAGGCGACCGCCGGCGCTAAAGGCGTTCCGTCACACAGTCGGACAGCGCCGTAGAAACGACCCGAAACGTGAGTGGGTTACTTGTCCGAGTCGTCGCCGTCAACGTCGACTTCGACGATGTCGACTTCCGAGTCGGCGTCGGCTGCCGCAGCCGCCTTCCGAGCACGCTCCTCGAGCGCGAATCCAGCAAGGCCAGCGGCGATCATACCGATTCCGACTGCACGGGTGCTGCGGACGTACCACGGTTTCGGCTCCAGTTCGGAGACGTTCTCGAAGCCACGCTTCCAGCAGTTCAGTGACAGCGACAGGCTCCGTTTCGGGGCCAGCGCCGTGAGGAGTCCGTACAGTGCACTCGAGGCGTAACAGAGTTTCAGCAGTTTCGAACAGACCATACAGGAGATACTCAGATCCGACCCATAAGAGTGGTTTCGGTCCCCGTCGGCTGGGAACCATCACGCGAACGAGTCGACCGAAAGGCGAAACCCGGAAACCCGTCCTGTGCGTACGACCCGATATGACCGAGAAGACGGGCACGTTTGTCGTCACCCACGCCGAGGCCGACTCGGCCGTCATCCGTGACGTTGAGACTGCACAGGTACACACGCTATCGTCGAATCCCGACCTCGATATCCACGACGTCCTCGAGGCGACCGTCGCGCCGGAGCCGCCGCTTGAGGTCACGTGGCAGCTCGTCGACGTCGAGGACAGACGCGCGATCGAGTTGGTCGACAGCGACCTCGAGCCGACCCAGCACGCAAAGGAACTGGCAGCCGACGCCGAGATTGGCGATCTGATTCAGGAAGAGCGGGCCGGAACCGGCGAAATTCATATCTTCTGTGTCCCTGCTGCCGACGTGGAGGCAGCGGCCACGGACGTCCTCGAGGACGAGGAGACGATCGCTCGAGCGGCACGCCTCGAGGCGGTCCGCGTCGAGGTCCGTCAAGCAGTCGACGACGGTGTATTGAGCGTCCGCTATCTGCCGGACTGAGTGTACAGATCAGACGAGTAGATGTATGGGCAGATCGTCGTTTCGACCCGATTCGAACGATAGCTCCCATAATCGGGCTCAACAGACTTCAACCCGTCGCATTTCGTGATATAATTCGTTTCAGAACATGCTGTAGAAATTGAGAAGGCTTACACGGGCTGACAGCCAGTGGTCGGATATATGGGGTATTTCGACGTACCGGAGATCAATTACACCCGGTACAGCAACCGCCAACTCGCGGCGGTACCGCTTGCGGTTCTTGCGGTTGCACTGCTCGTCCTCACTGGTTCGTTTCTCGTGACAGGAACGCCAGTCCAGCTGGGGATGGACTTCGCTGGCGGCTCGGAGCTGACCGTCCAGACGACCTCCTCGGAAGAGGAAATCGCGAACGCATTCGACGAAGAGCCCGAGTCGGTGCAGGCAGTTACAGCGCCCGATACGGACAACCAGTACATCGTTCAGTTCACCTCGACCGATCTCTCGAGTCTCACTGAGCAAGCCGAACAGAACCTCGAGCAAGACGGCGATGCCGATATCGTCCAGCTCGAGTCGACGGTCTCCGAAAGCTTCGGCTCACAGACCCAGCAAACCGCCCTGCTTGGGATCGCCGTTGCGTTCCTCGGTATGAGCGTCCTCGCGTTCTTGCTGTTTCGGACGTTCGTCCCGTCGATCGCGATCGTCGTCTCGGCGTTTTCGGACATCGTGATTCCGCTCGCCTTTATGGCGATTACCGGTATCTCGCTCTCGCTGGGAACCGTCGCCGCTCTGTTGATGTTGATCGGCTACTCGGTCGACTCGGACATCCTGTTAAACAACCACATCCTTCGGCGTGGCGGTGACTTCTATGAAAGTACCAACCGTGCGATGGAGACTGGTGTGACGATGACGGTGACCTCGATGACGGCGATGCTCGTAATGGGTATTTCGGCGTGGTTGTTCGGCGTCGAACTGCTGGCATCGATCGGGATCATCCTCTTCGTTGGGCTCGCAGCCGACCTGATGAACACGTATATGCTCAACCTGAGTTTGCTTCGATGGTACAAGTTCGAGGGGATCCGATCATGATGGGGCCAATAAGTTTCATCAAGGAGTACTGGCGGATCCTCCTGTTAGTGACCTTCGTCGCCGGTGCACTCGTTGCCCTGTTCATTCCGGGCGGCATCATGGCCGACGACAGCCTCGTCGAAGACGACGAGATCGACGACAACCCGACGAACATCGAGTACGGGCTCGGTCTCGACGGCGGGACACGGATTAGCGCGCCCGTGATCGGGATGACCGCCGAGGACATCGACGCGGGTGCTGTCAACGAAGAAGACGGCTCCGTCGACCGAGAACGGCTCACCGAGATCGAGAACACGTTGTACGACAACGACGAGTTCGAACTCGAGACGGGTGACGCACGCGTCAGTGTCGACGATAGCGGCAACGTCCACGCCGAAATCTTCGATCCCGACGTGACCGAAGCGCAGTTCGCTGCGGCACTCGGCGAAGCGGGCGTCGACGTCGACCCCGATGACATTCGTAACGGAGTCACGGAGGAAACTCGAAACCAGATCATCGAGACGATCGACTCGAGGATCAACGCAGCCGGACTCTCCGGTGGCTCCGTCTACGACTCGGCCAGACTCGGCGGCGAGTACTACATCGTCACCGAAGTGCCGGATATGGACCCTGACGAGCTTCGCGAGTTGCTCTCCGAACGCGGGATCGTCGAAGTGGTCGCATACCACCCAGATGAAAACGGCACACAGCAAAACGAGACGGTGCTGACCGGCGCCGATATCGCAACGGTCGATCCGCCAGAGCCTGACGAGCGAGGGTCCGGGTATGTCGTCCCGGTCGCCGTCGACAGCAACGCCGCACCCGGATACCAGGATCGGATGAACGAGCTCGGCTTTACCGGTGAAGGCGTCCAACAGTGTTCGCTGCGTGGTGACGGAGAGACGATCAACTTCGATCACGAAGGCGAAGAGTACTGTCTGCTCACCGTCGTCGACGGCGAGGTCGTCGACGCTCACAGCATGGGGCCGTCGCTTGCGAGTAACATGGCCGACGGAAGCTGGGCAAACGATCCGAGCTTCCAGATGGGTGCCCAGACCCAGCCACAGGCCCAGTCACTCTCCGTGAACCTCCAGTCCGGTGCGATGCCTGCAACGCTCGATTTCAGTCAGGACGAGACCTACTCGCTGTCGCCCGCACTCGCTGACCAGTTCAAGCTCTACTCGCTGCTGATCGGCGCGCTATCGGTGTTGACCGTCAGCGGAATGGTCTTCTTGCGCTACCGGGATATCCGAGTCGCCTCGCCCATGGTCGTCACCGCGATGGCAGAGGTGGTGATCCTGCTCGGCTTCGCGGCGCTGATCCGCATGCCGCTTGATCTCTCCCACGTCGCCGGATTCATCGCGGTCGTCGGGACGGGGGTGGACGACCTCATCATCATCGCCGACGAGGTGATGGACGACGGCGACGTCAACTCCCAACGGGTGTTCGAATCCCGCTTCCGCAAGGCGTTCTGGATCATCGGCGCTGCCGCAGCGACGACGATCATCGCCATGTCGCCACTGGCCGTGTTGAGCCTCGGCGATCTGCGCGGGTTCGCGATCATCACCATCCTCGGCGTGCTGATCGGAGTGCTCATCACCCGGCCCGCCTACGGTGACATCCTCCAGCGGCTGATGACCGACAAGTAATCGCGTTCGCTCACGGTTTTCTACGGTTTCGAGTCAGGTTGGGACGACGTTCGTCACGCCGACGCTCTCGAGGAGCAACCAGCCAACGAACAGGCCGTACAAGACGAGCAACAGCCAGGCCTCCGACCGAGAGAGCAACATATCCGTGCGGGCGATGGTAAAGAAGACGATCGTCGCGAAGATCAGAAACGCCATCATGGGGACGATGTGGGCGAACGTGATCGTCAGGGTCCCAGCGACCAACACACCGACTGGAACCGCAACGAGCAAGTCGAAGACGTTGCTGCCCAACACGTTCGCGAGACTGACCGCCGGCCGATCCGCCCGGGCGGCAGCGACACTGACGAACGCATCCGGCACACTCGAGCCGGCAGCGACGACAGTCATTCCCCAGAGAAACGCGGGCGTGCCAAACGCCTCACCGAGCCCGATCGCTGATCGAACGAGTCCTTCGACGCCAACGATGATGACTACCAGCCCGAGGCCGAACCACAACCAGGTAGAGACGAGATCGACATCAGCGTCGGCCGTGCCCGTGTACTCTGTGGTGTCGAGATACTGAGTGAACACGTACAGTCCGTACAGCAACAGCGGGAACAACGCCAGCGACCGAGTGACGTTCCCCTGAAGCCCTGCCCCCTCGAGTGGGTTGTAGATCACGGCCAACGAAAACGTCAACAACAGCGCAGCGACCGCGAGCATGTAGAACAGCGCCTCTTTATACACCAGATCCCGGCCCGTCGACAT
Source organism: Natronorubrum sp. A-ect3 (assembly GCF_041821125.1). Classification (NCBI taxonomy): domain Archaea; kingdom Methanobacteriati; phylum Methanobacteriota; class Halobacteria; order Halobacteriales; family Natrialbaceae; genus Natronorubrum; species Natronorubrum sp. A-ect3. The sequence continues at coordinate 784,376 of NZ_JBGUBB010000001.1, forward strand.
CGTCCCGCTCCCAACGAGAACTGCCGCGGCCGGGATCACCAGCAGGTTGAACACGGCAGAGCCGACGATCGCGCCGACGCCCAGTTCGAACTCGCCGTGGAGCAGCGTGGCGAGGATGACGCTGACCAGTTCCGGCATACTCGAGCCCGCAGCGGCGATGATCGCACCCTGCACGATCGCCGGCACGCCGTAGCCCGCGGCGAGCCGATTGGCCGAGGTCTCGAGCCACGTGCTCCCCTTCCAGACGACGGCCGTCGCGACCACGGCAAGGCCGAGGAGCGCGATCACGTCGAGCATATTTCAGAAGTGTGTCGAGTGGGCGTATAAAACGGTCGCTAAGAGAGATCCACGATTAGAACTGCTCGAGGCCCGTCTGTTGGGCCTCAGCGAGTACGCGCTCGCAGGTCGACCAGGACGCGCGGGCACACGACGGGAGGTCGCCGTGTTCGTCGACGTAGGACTCGAGGAACGTCTGTGTCGTCGGATCGCTGGGATAGCCGCTGCCGACAGGGCCGTACTCGTCAGCGAGAGCCGCCACGTGGGTGTCGCGTTCGACTTTCGCGATAATACTGGCGGCACCGACGAGTTTCGAGTCGTCGTCAGCGCCGTGTCGGGCGTCGATCTCGAGCGACCTCGAGATCGAACAGGCGTCGGCCACCCGGCGAGCAAAGCGGTCAGCGTCGGTGTCACAAGCGTCACAGAGCCCCGAAACCGGGTCGTCACAGAGCCCTGAAAGCGCCTCGTCGATTGCCTCGGCATGGGCCGTGACAGCCAGTGCGTTCATGTCCGTCTCCGGGTCGTCGATTCGTGTCGTCGTAATCTCGGCGACGCCGACAGCGATCTCGTCGTCCTCGCGGATGCGCGTCGCCAACTCTTCGCGTCGGGCGGGTGTGAGTCGCTTGGAGTCTGCGATGCCGTCGGGGAGCGCTGTTCGGTCCTCGAGGAAGACGGCTGCGGCGAACATCGAGCCGAGCGCCGGCCCCTTTCCTGCCTCGTCGACGCCGAATGGCATACGACATGGCTCAGCGGCCGTGATGAAAATCGTTGTGACTCGCTGGTCACGCAGCCGGATTTCTGTCCGTCAGTGCCGGTGTACCCATGGGATAGTCGCGGGTGGACCGAGCTGTCGTTTCGCCAGCCCGGATCACTCAGCGGCTTCCGCGGTGTCGTCTGGGTTGTCGGCTCGCGGCTCGTCATGGAAGTACGCCTCGAGTTCGAACGGCTCGTCTTCACCTTCGACGCCGAGCACGTCCAGCGCCGTCACCTCGGCGTCAGTCTCGAGCAGGCCGGCCAGACTCGGTACCGTTCGGCCCTCGTCGCTGCTGATGAGTTCCTTGATGTAGAGGCCGCCTTCGCCATGAACCCGGACCTCGGCCCGTGTCGGCTCGAGCAGTTCGCCATCGATGTCGTAGACGGTTCGTTCGCGCGTGAGCGAGGCTCGCCGGTGGTCAACGCGCTGTGGTGTGTCCTGCTCGACAGTCGTTCCCGTGAGTTTCTCGAGTGCCGCCTCGAAGTCAGCCTCCTCGATGGGGTCAGCGAACTCGACATCGGCCCGGTACTGTTTGCTCGCATCGTGTTCTTTGACACGCTCGACCATCTCGTACGTTGCCAGTCGCAGACCCTCGACTTCGACCGCGCCCGCCGCGGCCGCATTGATCTCGCGCTCGAGTTCGGCCGGGTCGGGGTCGCGCACGTTCGGACGCGTGACCTCGAGGACGAACGGCCGTCCCTCCTCGAGCATCAGGGCGTCGACGTCCTCGCGGCCCGCGCCGTGGAAGGTGCCTTCCTCACCCTGCATGGCGTCGACGACGTGTGGCCGGACGACCTGCTCGACGCTCGTATCATACATGTAGCCAGAGCCGCCGCAGTACTCGCAGTCTACTTCGCCGTCGTTGCCTAGTTGAACGCCGCTGCCGCCACACTCTCGGCACGGCCACTCAGTCTGTGGAATGTCGCGCTCGAGTTTGCGATAGCGGCCGTAGACGAACGCGGGGTTGACCTGGAGGTCGACGGCGTGGCTCGTCACCGAGTCGGATTCGATCGCTTCGAGCGGGTCGAACGCCTCGAGGTCGATGACCGCGAGCACATCTGGGCGGTCGAAGTCGACGTCGGTGCCCGTCTTCGCGCCGACGCGGCGGCCGACCTCGCGGTTGCACTCCTGTTTGAGCATCTCGCCGACATCGGGCTCGAGGCCGGCGTCTTCCCGGAGAAGCCGTTCGTTTTCCTCCACCAGCGGCGGGACCCGAGTGCCGACCTGATAGGTAGCGAAGTCGACGCCCTCGAGGGCGTCGACGATCGTTTCGGCGATGGCATCGAACGTCCCACAGTATCCTTCACAGACCCAACACTCCTCTGGCGTGGCGGGATCGAAGTCGTCGTCGTCGGCCATCGCGACCGTCGTCCGTAGCGCCCGGCCGCGTTCGGCGTTCGTCAGTCCGAAACTCCGCTCGGCAAACGGTCGGCCAAGACAGGAGTCACAGACCGCACCCGTCTCGAGTAGTGCGCGGGCGTCTTCCGTGATCATAGACTGGAGTCGGGCGGCCGCGGGTAACACGTTTTCCCTTCTGGCGGACAGTGGCACTCCTCGCGAGTCGTGTTCGCGCGTGACGTTGGGTTCGCCCGCAGCCAACGGTCGATCCCGCCCCAACCGACACGTCGGTATCCCAGACGTTCAAATGGTGTGGGTCCTACCAGAGCACATGAACGAATCTCGAGTGGATCGCCGCGGGTTTCTCGCGCTTGCCAGCGCTGGCCTCGCCGGCGCGGTCGCTGGCTGTTCTGAACCCCGGGCCGACAACTCGATGGAAGGGAGCTCGGTCCATTCGATCGACCGCGACAACGCTGCCGACGGATCGGCCTACACAGAGATCTACCGTTCTGTCATCGACTCGGTGACGCAGGTCCGCGTCGCCGGCGTCAGCGATCCGGACACCGGTCAAGAAGGCCGTGGCCAGGGATCGGGATTTCTCATCGATGAGAGCCACGTCGTGACGAACGACCACGTCGTCGCTGACGGCAAGTCGGTCGATCTCCAGTACATCAACGGCGACTGGACGGGGACTCGACTCCTCGGAACCGATTTCTACAGCGATCTGGCCGTCCTCGAGGTGGATCACGTCCCGAACGCGTCGACACCACTTTCACTGACCGACGAATGGCCCGTCGTTGGCCAGGAGGTGCTCGCGGTCGGCAATCCATACGGACTGGAGGGAACGATGACCCAGGGCATCGTCAGCGGCGTCAACCGCACGCTCGATCTGCCGGATCGGGAGTTCTCGATCTCGAACGCCGTTCAGACCGACGCCGCCGTCAACCCCGGCAACAGCGGTGGCCCGCTCGTCAACATGGACGGCGAGGTACTCGGCGTCATCAACTCCGGCGGCGGGAACAACATCGGCTTTGCGATTCCAGCAGCGATAACACAGCGCGTCGTCCCCGCACTCATCGAGACCGGAACGTACGACCACCCCTATATGGGAGTCGGCATCCTCACCGTTGATCGCCACATCGCCGAGGCCAACAGCCTTCCAGAAGCGACCGGCGTCCTCATCACAGCAGTCGCAGACGGCGAAGCCGCAGACGGTGTGCTCGAGCCAGCAACGACCTCGCGACAAGGTACTGCGGCACCCGTCGGCGGCGACGTCATCGTCGCGATCGACGGCGAGCCAATTCCCGACCGACACGCCCTCTCGACGTATCTCGAACTCGAGACCAGTCCGGGCGACACGATCCAGCTCGATATCTGGCGAAACGGCACTGAGCAGACAGTCTCACTGACACTTGGCGCACGCCCCGTCTCCGAGTAGGCCACACGGTTGGTGTCTCGGAACCACCACACTCAACCGTCGAACACGCGCACAATTATCACCTACACCGACCACTTTCTCGGCTCACTGTCAGGCCTCGATCGTAGTCACACCGTACACGTTAGCACCGATTTTGTTCCCAAAGACGTGAGTGACCGAGCAGAGTCGGGCCAAAATCGGGTGCTATCGTCGGTGTAAAACGGATTATTGAGTCGATAACAATAAGTGAAACACTAGAATCCGCATCTGGAGCGATTACCAATCGCCTGAGACATATGAACACGGACGCCGACAGCCATCCCCCAACTGAGGAACCGACGGCCGAGCTCGATCATGCAACCATCGAGAACGAAAACGCGCCTGACGAGTGTGCGATCTTTCCGCGAGAGGCAACCGAAGAGGAGCTGATGACCAACTGGATTACCGCCCACGCGGACTCGTTCGTCTCACTCGAGTCGATGCAGTAGTGTCACAACAATGCATCTGGGGAACGCCGTCACCGCCGCTGGCTTCTGGATCGGCACCCTCCTGCCGGTCGCCTACTTCCCCGTCTTTCTCGTCGGCATCGACTCGACGACATCGCTTTCGATTCTGCTCACCCTCCTTGCAGTCCACATGGTTGCGCTTGTCGTTGGTCACGACTATCCCGGCTCGCGCTGATCGAACTGACCGTGGTCGGCCGATGCCGACCCACCGCTCTCGTACGCTTTGATATAGTAGCCACCGCACGTCACTGCACACCTGATCGCGCGACGGCTGTGCGGTCAGTGTGCAACTCGTTGCAGTTGTTACTATAGAACGTGTCCACGCTCGATTGCCGAGTCTCCGCAACTGCTCAGCGTCTTACCGAGTTCCGAGAACCTACCACAGCTGTGCGTGGGGCGTCTCGCAGTTGCCACAGACCACCGCCTTATTCTCCTTGTAGACGCCCTGCTCGAGTTCGCCTGCATGACAGTACGGACATGGCCGTCCCTCGAGGAGGCTCAGAAGCCGCGGCTCGTCGCTGCCCGTCTGAGACGACTGTGATTTCGCCATATAGGTACTCCATACGGGAAATACTCGAAACAGTTGGCCATGCCTATGCAATGTCAGCGGTCGTGATCGTCCCTGAATTCGTGTGACAGCACTGTCTGTCGCAGCCGCACACCACCCCATTTCCGTGGTATGTGTGACCTACACAGTCTCTTCGACACGCTCGAGAAATCGTGGGGGCTATCCCATCGGTCATCCTCCCACCAGTATGCGCCAGTTCGTACTCATCGCTCACGACGTGCCGACCGAGCCCGAGTTTTCGCTCGACGACCTCGCCGGCGGGGCCGGCCGCCTCGACGCACTCTGTCGGTCGATCACCGCCTCGTTTGTCACCTCACATGGCATTCGGGAGGCCGTTCGTACCCACCTCGTCATTCAAGACGAACTCACGATCACGTTCGACGGCAGCGAGCTGCGGCGGCTCAATCCCGACGAGCGCAGCACCGCCGCGCTCGTGCGCAAGGCCCTCGAGCACCGCGAGGACGCGATCGGTGCGCTCCCCGCCGAGCCAAGCCCCGGCATCGAACTCTACCGCCGCGGCTTCGAGGCCACGCTCGAGGCGATCGCTGACGATGGAACCGTCGTCCAACTCCACGAGGATGGCGACGCCGTCGTCGAAACGGACGGCCTCGAGAACCCCATCTTCGTTCTCTCGGACCACCACGATTTCACCGCCGAAGAGGAGCGGGTGCTCGAGGCAGCCGTCGACCAGCGGATTCGACTCGGTCCAGAGTTGTTACACGCTGATCAGGCGATCACGGTGGCCCATCACTATCTGGATACAGACGGCTACGAGCGATTTTGAGTACTGTAAAAATCGCAAGCAAGCGCTCCGATTGGCGGTCCCGAAAGCATTAAACAAATCGGTGTCGTCACTCCGACTGCGGGCCGGTGGGGTAGCTTGGTATCCTTCGGCCTTCGGGTGGCCGTAACCGCAGTTCGAATCTGCGCCGGCCCATCATTCTACCCGCATTTCACGGCGACGAGCGAAGCGAGGAGTCCGAAATGCGGGCGATGATGACGGCGCGCAGATTCGAAGTAGACCAGAGGCAGCCCGCGCAGCGAAGCGAGCAGGAACCTCTGGGCGTGGTTCGTAATCTGCGCCGGCCCACTGTTCCACCACAGACTCGTCGCTGACGCTCCTCGGTTTGTGGTGCGGGGAAATTGACCCAAGCAGATTCGAGCAGGGAAGTCGCGGCGCTCGAGTGAAACGAGAGTGACTGTCTTCCCGTGTTCGAATCTGCGTTGGCTGATCCCTCGAGTGTTTTGAAGAGATAGCGAACGAATACCGTCATCAGCAGTCGGTATCGATCTTTCTCAATCCCCATCGCGTATCGTGCCGCTGGGTGTCGGAGCAAAGCGACTGGGGGCGATATGTCCCGGCCTACCGCACGGATCTGGATTTGGCTGTAGAACCGCTGTTCGCTGTCTACACGAGAGTAGAGATGATTAGGCAGGTGGCAGGGGACGGTGCTAGGTCGATGTCTGTCTCTCCCGAAAATAGTCCCTGATTCATGCGTTAGCTCTCGATCATCCGACTACACCCCGGTGGAAGTGAAAAGGGCAGTTCTGGCGTGTCGCAAAGCGGCAGCACAAAAATTACAGCGCCCTTCCCCCCGCCTCCGCACAAAATCTCCAGTTGAAACACATGAAACGGAGGTTATTTCAGAGATGGATTGTCGCCATGTTTTTTATCAAATCGTCTCTGATCGATTAGCATGGACTCTGAAACGCTCGTGTATTTCATGTCTATCGGACTGATCTTACTCGTGATTTGTACAGCTGTGGTCTTGGCGGTAGCGTACGGGGCGATAGATGTGCTTACCGACTACTACGGTTGGTTGTTGTTTGGTTTCTAGCTCTTGGACCGGCGATCTTGGGTCGGCCCCGATGATTGCATGTCGACGAAATCCGTTTCCCGAATCTGCACACGAGATCGGGAACATCGTGTGTCTGACTCGAGTCCTCACTCACTCGAGCGAGTCACTCACTGCCCGCTGATACCACGCTAAAAAACCGTGAACAGTACCGACAACGACGAGTCACACGCAACCGCACTCGAGTCTCTAGCTATAGATCCCCATCGCGTCGATCTGCTCCTGATACCGGTTTCGGATGGTGACCTCGGTCACCTGTGCGACGTCGGCGACCTCGCGCTGGGTCTTCTTTTCGTTACACAGCAGCGCGCTTGCATAGATCGCCGCGGCGGCGTAGCCGGTTGGCGACTTGCCCGAGAGCATCCCTTGCTCGGCGGTGGTGTCGATGATCTCGTTGGCCTTCGCCTGGACCTCTTCGGAGAGATCGAGTTCCGAACAGAACCGAGGGACGTACTTCTTCGGATCCACGGGCTCCATCTCGAGGCTGAGTTCCTGGGAAATATATCGATACGTGCGGCCGATCTCCATGCGTTCGACGCGTGAGACGGCTGCGACTTCATCCAGCGAGCGCGGAATGCCCTCCATCCGGCAGGCGGCATACAGCGTGCTCGTGGCGACACCCTCGATCGAGCGACCCCGAATGAGGTCCTCGCTGAGCGCGCGCCGGTAGAGAACACTGGCGACCTCCCGCACCGAGCGCGGGACACCCAGCGCGGAAGCCATCCGGTCGGTCTCGGAGAGGGCAAACTGGAGGTTTCGCTCGCCAGCGTCTTTCGTTCGGATGCGCTCTTGCCATTTGCGCAGCCGGTTCATCTGGGTTCGTTTGTCTGAGGAGAGCGATCGGCCGTAGGCGTCTTTGTTTTTCCAGTCGATCGTGGTCGTCAACCCCTTGTCGTGCATCGTCTGAGTCGTCGGCGCGCCCACGCGGGACTTGCTATCCCGTTCGGAGTGGTTGAACGCCCGCCACTCTGGGCCGCGGTCGATGGTCTCTTCCTCGAGGATCAACCCGCAGTCTTCACAGCTGATTTCGCTTTCGTCCGAACTTCGAATGAGCGAACTCGAGTCGCATTCAGGACAGGTTCGAACGCCCTCTTGCTCAGTTGTTTCGTGCTCTGTCTGATCCTCACGCGCTTTCTGGCGAGTCGGGCGTTTCATCGGTCATGTAGAGAGAATCGCCGGAGAGGGTTAAACACTGTGAGCGATCCCAGCCGACCGGATTCGGTTTAGATCCCGACGCCCACACCCGGCCGACAGCGCTTCAAGTCCGTGGAGACGGCGGATAAACAAAATCTCAGAAGCCGTTTTTGACCGATTTTCGAGGATCTGAAGGCCAGATTCAGTGACTATCATGACGCGCTGAATGAGTGCGTGCATCCGAACAACATATCGGATTCGCTCCTCGAAACTGATGGTCATCTGTAGTAGCCACTGAAAATCACTGCACACTGCATCGCACGATGACTGTGCGATGTGTGTGGACATCGGTTCAGGTGTTACTATAGCGGGTTGTCGTCGATGTGGGCAGATCGAGCTGGTTCCCAGCAAACGCATGGCTTTCGACCATGCGAGTGTCGGCTCCCGGTTTATTGATCTCGAGAGGGACATCAGAGGTATGGGACGAACACGTCAGACACGACGGCGACTGCTCCAGATGACGGGTGCCATGGCGTCGATGGCCGTTCTCGCGGGTTGTGGTGATCCGGACGAAGAAGAGGAGGAAGAGCCAGAGGAGGAAGAGCCAGAGGAGGAAGAGCCAGAGGAGGAAGAGCCGGATGAGGAAGAGCCAGAGGAGGAAGAGCCGGATGAGGAAGAGCCGGATGAGGAAGAGCCGGATGAGGAAGAGGAAGATGAACCGGACGACGAGGAGGAGACGTAGAGCGATATCGAAGACGACGAAATGGCAAACGATGGGGAGGGGACGGAAGACGCGAACCTCGGCTGATGGAGTGAGGCTGGACCGCTGAGAAGTGAGCTGAGACACACAGCTGTCACGAGCCAGATCATCGGGCTGTCAGCACTGTACGGTCGAGTCCGTCCTCGAGGCGGAGCCGCTGGCCCCCATCACTCCGTTGGATTATCGTTTTTTGGTCGTAGTCCTCGAGCGCAACCGTTACTGGCCCCTGGTCCCTTTGGCGACCAATGACCGAGGGACTGGACGCTGCGGTCGAGGAGATGGGTGACGTGTCCGAACGGCGCGATGAACTGGCAGCTCGCGTCCGAACACACGCTGGGAAGATCGCACGAGAGCTTGCCGTCTTCGAGGGTGGCGACTACGGACAGGCGGAGTTTGAGACCGACAGCGGCACCTGGACGCTCAAATACGAGGCTGGCGACGTCCAGTATCTTCGATACGATCCCACCTCCGGTTCGGAAACGTACGTTGTCTCGAGCAAGCAGCCGCCAGATCCCGACGCCCTCGAGACGGCGATGGCGGACTACGCGGCGTTCGTCACGGCCTACAACGAATACGCCCAGTCCGTCGAGGGCTTACTCGAGAATGTTCCGGACGAGTTCCCCGCCGTCGAGTCGACGGCAGAACTGGTCGCCGAGCGAGATCGGATCGTCGAACGGATTCGTGACGTCGGCAACGCGATGGCGAGTGAACTGTACCGGTATGAAGGGGAGTATGGGACCTACGCGACGACAGTCTCGGGAACCCGCTGGGAGCTCAAGTGGGATGGAGACGTCGCCGCCTATCTGCGGGTCGGTGGTTCGGATGGAACCTATCTTCTCTCACAGTACGGGCCGCCGTCGGCGACCGAGGTGCGTCGACTCGCTGGCGATGTGGAGGCGTTCGTCGAAACGTTCAATGAGCACGTCGATGACCTCGAGGCCGACCTCTCACGGGTCTCTTTCGACGGAAATATATAAAACACCTCGCTGTTCGGTGATGCTACTCGGCTGTAGGATCGCGTTACGATCCGTTATGGACGTTCTACAGCGAGAGAGGGCGAGTAAACGAGAGGACAATCAGGGCAACTGACTGAGCCGTTTTTCGGTGTTTGGCACCCCGTTCGATTCGTAGCATGACGCTATCACGACGCTCGACAATCAAGGCGATCGGTGTTATCGGTGCGGGAACAACGCTCACTGGGACGGCACTGGCCGTCAGCGAGCACGAGGACGACGAACGCGATCCTGAGGAGATGCCCGAGGATGAAGACGTTGGTGCGCTTCGCGTCGGCCACTTCTCGCCGGACGCGCCGAACGTCGACGTGCTGATCGATGGCGACCAGATCCTCGAAGACGTTGCATACGACGAACTCTCGCCGTATCTCGAAGTCGCTCCCGGGACGTACACGGTAACGATTACCGCGACTGGCGATCCGGAGGCAGTCGTCTACGAGGAATCAGTCACAATCGATGCCGAGTATTACACGGCCGCTGCAATCGGCGAACTCGAGGCCGACGATGAGAACGACCTCGAGGAGCCGATCGAGAACGACGAGCCGAACGAGTACGAGAATAACGGAGCGTATGACGACGACAGCGAGTCAAACGGGTACGACGACTGCGGACACGACGACAACGGCCACGGACACGACAACGGCCACGGACACGACGACAACGGCCACGGACACGACGACAACGGCCACAGGCGCGATGATGAAGACGAGATCAGCGACGAACCCGAACCCGAGCCGGAGCCGACAGACGAACCCGACGAGGTAGACGAGGACCTCGAAACGGGGACGTTCGACGTCTTGTTGCTCGTCGATGCCGGACCAGAAGACATCGAGGAAGGGATGTCACAGGTTCGAGTCGTTCACGCGTCGCCTGACGCGCCCGCTGTCGACGTGCTCAACGCAGCGGACGGCATGCCGTTCTTCGAGGACGTCTCCTTCAGCGAGTCGTCGGAGTACGCACCACTCGATCCGGGTTCATACACCGTCGACATCGTCCCGGCCGCAGAAGACGACCTCGAGGATGACGAGCCCGTCACCGACGATGCGGAAGACGACGTCGACGACGTTGAAGACGATGTGGAAGACGACTTCGATGACGTTGAGGACGACGTGGAAGACGACTTCGATGACGTTGAGGACGACGTGGAAGACGACTTCGACGACGTTGAGGACGACGTGGAAGACGACTACGACGATGAGGAAGACGAGACACAGCCAGAGCCGGTCGCCTCTGCCGACCTCGAACTCGAGGAGAACACAGCGTACACGGCGTACGCGATTGGCTACCTCGAGGAGCCCGACGCTGCTGAAGAGGACGATCCTGTGACTGCAGCCGAGGACGAGCCTGCTGATGAGATGGACGATGCCGATGAACCTGCTGACGGAATGGACGAAGACGAGCCCGTCGACGAAATGGACGAGGACGAGCGTCCGTTCACCGTCCGCGTCGCTGTTGACGGACCGATGGCCGACGAAGAAGAGGAGCCAGAAGAGCCAGTTGAAGACGACGTGATGGATGAAGACGACGAACTCGAGGATGAGGTCGAAGAAGCACCCGTGCCGGACGAGACGGAGCCAGAAGACGATACAGAGGAGTACGAAGACGATGCCAACGACGGTGCAGAGGAACCGGTCGCGGCTGACGACTAAGCACGGAGATCCACGCAGACGATCGATCTCACTCGAGTAGCTTTTTTACAGTCCGACAGTCGAGTGTTGAGAACGGTCAGGAGTGTCTACACGTCGACGTACTGATCGACCCACTCCTGACGGCGCTGGAGTACACGTCTGCCTTTCGGCGTCAACGCGTAATAGTTCGTCCGCCGATCGAGCTGTCCTTTTTCAACAAGTTCCTTCTCGACGAGCGTGTCGAGATTGGGATACAGCCGGCCATGGGTGACCGGCTGGTCGATATAGCTGTTGATATCGTCAAGGATCTCCTGTCCTGACGGACGGTCTTTTCCTGCAATCACGTACACCAAATCGCGTTGGAACCCAGTTAGCTGATCCATGGATCACCCTCTGAGTGACGACGTTCACCGATCTGTGGTTTTGTTATAGAGCAGGTACGAGCGGCCATCGTTCAGAACGGGCCACATATCCTCTCGAACTGAACCCACCCACCATCGAGTCCGCGTCGGACTCTCGATCGTGACACGGTGCTTTTGACGGCTACTCCCGTACGGGCCGGTATGCCCACCCCAGATCCGCTCGCCTGGAAAACCCTCGATCAGCAGGTAGCCTACTCCTGTCCGGGCTTCGATATCGTTAACGAGTCCGTTCAGTTGCCCGATGGTACCGAAACCGAGTACGACTATCTCTCCGAACCCGCAAGCGTCTGCATCCTCCCGTTCACTCCCGACGGCGACGTCGTCTGCATCGAAGAATGGCGCCAGGCCGTCTCCCGCGTGAACCGTGGGCTTCCCGTCGGTGGCACCGAACCCAACGACGACGACCTCGAGGCAGCCGCCCGTCGTGAACTCGCTGAAGAGACCGGACACGAGGCCGATCGCCTCGAGCCACTGGTGACCGTCGAGCCGGCAAACGGCATCACCGACGCTGTATTACACATCTTCGTCGCCGAGGGCTGTCGACCGACGGCCGAACAACAGCTCGATCACAACGAAAGTATTCGGGTGACACAGCTCGCTTTCGATGAGCTACTCGAGGCCGTCCGCAGTGGTAACCTTCGCGACGGACGAGCCGTCCTCGCTGTGTCGTACTATCAGCTGTTCGAAACCAACGAGCAGGAGCTGTAGTTGACGATCGACTGATGGATATCGGTCGGCAAAAAATCGATCACGGGTGGCGACCTCGCCCACCGAACCACGTCGCCAATGGTGTTCGTTCGATTAGCTCAGACTGGCGATCGACAGCTGGTCATCGTCTTCGTCTGCATCGTTGTCTTCGTCGTCAACGTCGTTTTCCTCGTCGTCGACATCGTTCTCTTCATCGTCAACGTCATTTTCCTCGTCGTCGACATCCTCGAGGTCTTCTGCGTCGGCGATAGTTAGTGAGTCGGCGGTCGCAGTGTCGATTGCAATCGAAGTCGCGGATGCCTGGGAGACGACTTCAGCATCGTCGACCTCATCGTTTTCGTCGTCAGCGACATCGTTCTCCTCATCCTCGGCGACGTCGTTCTCTTCATCTTCAGCAGTATCGTCCTCCTCATCCTCGGCAACATCGTTCTCCTCAGCTTCCTCGAGCTCTTCAACCGTCATCGAATCGATGGCAATCGACTCGACATCGAACTGCTCGATGGTGAGCTCGCTGATCTCCTCTTCTTGGACATCGTTGTCTTCGTCTTCAGCGACGTCGTTCTCGTCATCGTCAGCGACGTCGTTGTTTTCCTCGTCAGCGTCGTTCTCTTCATCTTCGGCGACGTCATTGTCCTCCGCGTCAGCATCGTTCTCGTCGTCATCGTTGAAGAGATCACCGACGAAATCGGAAATGTCGTCGAGAAGTCCGTCATCTTCGACTTCTAGCTCGTCGATGGTCATCTGATCGACGTTCATCGATTCGATGGTGAGCTCCTCGATAGTGAGTTCGTCAGCGTCCTCATCGATCAGATCCATTTCTTCGTCGGCGTCGTTCTCCTCGTCAACGTCGTTCTCGTCAGCATCGTTCTCGTCAACGTCGTTCTCCTCGTCAGCATCGTTCTCCTCATCAACGTCGTTCTCCTCGTCAAGTTCGAGGTCCTCAATCGAGACGTTCTCGAACTCGAGCTGTTCGATCTGGATGTCAGAAATCGTCACTTCTTCGTTCGCGTTGTCCTCATTAGCGACGTCGTTCTCCTCATCAGCATCGTTCTCGTCAGCATCGTTCTCGTCGTTTTCTTCATCGATTGCCTCGTCGAGTTCCTCTTCGTTGATATCGAGTTCATCGACGTTCAGTTCCTCGATCGTCGCGTTCTCGATCGTAACCTCCTCGAGATCGAGTGACTCTACCTGTACGTTTTCGAGTGTTGCGCTCATGTCTCCGGCGTCGTCGCTCGTCCCTGTCGTTGCGCCTGCGAGGGCAGGCCCCCCCGAGAGAGCAACCATCAGCGCGACGAAAACGACACCGAGTTTCTTCGGTCGTGAAGCCATGCACTCGAGCCTACCCGCGGATTCAGGCTAAAACAAGCCGACTGTTACGGACTTGCGGCAGGGAAACGCACAGTTTGAGACCGCACTCAGCGCCCTAATCGCTCGTTCATCGTGTCCGCATCGAGAGTGCCTCTGTAGGTGGCTACGGTTGGTGAATCATCTGAAATCACTTTTTTGCCTGCACGTGCCGCTTACTTATTATACACTCTCGAGAACAACCCGTTACTGATCTCGATGGTGAACGGTCAAGTGGCAATACAGTACTGTCGGTGGGTGTGGCAAGAAATAGTGTAGTTGGAACGGCTGATCAGTACCGCACTGACCGTTGGGATACGTCGTGCCGATCGCGGCTGATCAGGTACCGATCAGCGCTCAGACGGCGATCGAGAGCAGCCCATTGTCGTCATCCTCTTCTTCATCTTCGTCATCGTCGTCGAGGATGCCGTTATCTTCCTCTTCGTCTTCATCGTCGACCTCTTCATCGTCGATCTGCTCGAGGTCGGCAGCGTCGCCGAGGGTTAGCGAGTCGGCAGTCGCGTCACCGATGTCGATGGTGGACGCAGAGGCCTGTGAGACGGTCTCCTCGTCGTCAGCGACGTCGTTCTCGTCGTCATCGTTCATCTCATCGTTGTCGTCGGCGAGGTCGTTCTCGTCGTCAGCGACGTCGTTCTCCTCGTCATCGTTCATCTCATCGTTGTCGTCGGCGAGGTCGTTCTCGTCGTCAGCGACGTCGTTCTCCTCGTCATCGTTCATGTCGTCGTTGTCGTCAACGAGTTCGTCGTCTTCATCGTCAACCTCGTCCTCTTCGACCGCTTCGACAGTCATCGAGTCGATGGTGATCTCGTCAACATCGAACTGCTCGATCGTCAGTGACTCGATGCGGTCCTCTTCAGCCTCGTCGTTTTCGTCGTCAGCGACGTCGTTTTCGTCGTCATCGTTCATCTCGTCGTTGTCATCAGCGAGGCCGTTTTCTTCGTCGTCAGCCTCGTCGTTTTCGTCGTCAGCGACGTCGTTCTCCTCGTCGTTTTCAGGGGCTTCCTCATCATCGACGGTCAGCTCGTCGATGGTCATCGTCTCGACATCCATGGACTCGATGGTGAGCTCTTCGATGGTGAGCTCGTCAGCGTCCTCGTCGATCATGTCCAGCTCGTCAGCCTCGTCGTCATCGTCGAGGCCGTTGTCCTCGTCATCAGCAGCATCGGCGTCGTCATTCTCGTCCATCTCGTCGTCATCGAGGCCGTTGTCCTCGTCATTAGCAGCGTCGTCTTCGTCGTCAACCTCCATCTCGTCGTCTTCATCGAGTTCGAGATCCTCGATCGAGACGTCCTCGAGTTCGAGGTTCTCAATCTCGATGTCGGAGATCGTCACTTCCTCGTCGTCAGCGACGTCGTTCTCGTCGTCAGTAGCCTCGTCGTTATCGTTCATCTCGTCGTTGTCGTCAGCGAGGCCGTTATCGTCATCGTCGGCTTCGTCCGCGTCGTCATCGTTCATCTCGTCGTTATCGTCAGCCTCGTCGAGTTCGTCCTCGAGCGCTTCGGTGTCCGCATCGAGGTTCTCAACATTCAGCTCTTCGATCGTGGCATCCTCGATAGTGACGGTATCGAGGTCAAGTGTCTCTACCTGTACGTTTTCGAGTGTTGCGCTCATGTCTCCGGCATCGTCGTTCGCTCCTGTTGTTGCGCCTGCGAGGGCAGGACCCCCCGAGAGGGCAACCATCAGCGCGATGAAAACGACACCGAGTTTCTGCGGTCGTGAAACCATGCGCTCAATCCTACCAGCGGATCCGGGCTAAAACGAGCTGACTGTTACAGAAGTATCTCGATGAAACGTACAGTTTGAAACCGTGTAACGGTCCGTAATCCGATGTTCATCCCGTCGGCAGCGATGAGAGTCAGTGGATCGAAAATTGGGTGGGACGTGCGACCGCGGATCCGCATTGTGCCTGCGGCCGCCACCAGCGTCCCCCATCTACTGGAGAACAGAACGTTTACCGACGGATCCGTGTTCTAATGGTCAGATCGAGTGATAGATGTCGATCTGCAGGTCAGGCACAAATCTTCACTGACTTACGTCAGACGGCACAACACACGATCAATGCGCGAGTGCTTTGAAGTCCGGGATACCGACGTTGGCGGCCGAATCGGCGAGCTCACGGTGCCGCGTGCCGACGTTACCGTCGAGACACCGGCACTGCTGCCAGTTATCAACCCGAATCTGGATACGATCGCTCCCCGCCGGCTCGCCACCGAGTTCGGTGCTGAAATCCTGATCACGAACTCGTATATTATCCACGGGACGGATGACGTTCGCGAGCAGGCGCTCGAGGACGGGCTCCACGACCTGCTCGATTTCCCGGGCGCGATCATGACCGACTCGGGCTCGTTCCAGCTCTCCGAGTACGGCGAGATCGACGTCACGACAGAAGAGATCCTCGAGTTTCAACACGCTATCGGCTCCGATATCGCCACCCCGGTCGACATCCCGACGCCGCCGGACGTCTCCCGCGAGCGCGCCGAAGACGAACTCGCCACCACGCAGGAACGCCTCGAACTCGCCGACGAGATTGACACGGGCGAGATGCTCGTCAGCGCCCCCGTCCAGGGCTCGACATATCCAGATCTCCGCGAAGCGGCGGGGAGACATGCCGACGGCACCGACCTCGACGTCTTCCCCGTCGGCGCGGTCGTCCCGCTGATGAACGACTATCGGTACGACGACATGATCGACGCCGTCGCAGCCGCCAAACGCGGGTTGGGGGCCGACGCACCGGTTCACCTCTTCGGGGCCGGCCACCCCATGATGTTCGCACTTGCCGCGGCGATGGGCTGTGATCTGTTCGATTCGGCTGCCTACGCCCTCTACGCCCGAGACGACCGCTATCTCACGGTTCGGGGGACACGCCACCTCGAGGATCTCGACTATCTCCCGTGTTCATGCCCCGTCTGTACGGCCCACTCGCCAGCTGACCTCCGGGCGCTGCCCGACGACGAGCGTGAGGAAGCACTCGCCGCCCACAATCTCCACGTCACCTTCGAGGAGATCCGCCGGATCAAGCAGGCAATCCGCGCTGGCAACCTGCTCGAACTCGTCGAACAGCGTGCCCGCGCTCACCCCACGATGCTCGATGGCTACCGAACCCTGCTCGACCACGCTGCCCAACTCGAGCGTGCCGATCCCGTCTCGAAAGGGGCCTTTTTCTACACCTCTCACGAGAGCGCCCGCCGGCCGGAAGTCCTGCGCCATCACCAGCGTCTCGGTCGGCTGTCGGTTCCCGACTCGCTGTTTCTCACTGAGGGGAGTTCCGCACGTGGCGACGAGTTCGACGACTCCTGGCGGGTTGAACCGCCGTTTGGCCCCTTCCCGCGTGCGCTTTCGAAGAGCTACCCACTGACTGCAGAAACACCCGACCGGACGGACCGTGCTGCGCTCGAGGCTGCCGCCGACGGTGTCACCCGGCTCGTCGAATCGAATCCAGAGACCGATATTACGCTGGGTCACAAGGGGTGGCCTGCTGGTGTGCTCGAGACGCTCCCCGAGGAGGTAGCCCTGGTCGACCTGACCGCGGATCGAACGTAACGCAGCCTGTCGACGAGTGGTCAGTTTTCAGACAGGTAGTTCGTCGCCGTCGGGATGTTACTTATTTTACATTCAGTGTGAACGTCGTGCTGGTCGAAATGTCCGTGTTGGCGCCCAA
This sequence comes from Natronorubrum sp. A-ect3, assembly GCF_041821125.1. Taxonomy (NCBI): domain Archaea; kingdom Methanobacteriati; phylum Methanobacteriota; class Halobacteria; order Halobacteriales; family Natrialbaceae; genus Natronorubrum; species Natronorubrum sp. A-ect3. The sequence continues at coordinate 801,779 of NZ_JBGUBB010000001.1, forward strand.
ACGACAGCCCACAGCTTCGTTCGAGGCGTGAACCAAACTGTATATTTCCTGCAGGTGCTAAGCAGCAACCGTGTTCGACCTGTCTCTGACAAACGTATTTCTGGGTCTGTTCTTCCTCGTCGTTCTCGGTGGTCTCGGGCTGTTCGTCGTCGACGCGGGCTCGACGACACCCGATCCCGTCGAGTTCGACGATACGGTTCCTGTTGGCCTCACACTCGAGTCCGAGCGCGGACTCGATGAGGAGGTCGAACTGCCGCGTACGCAGGTGTTCTATTCCCAGTATCAGTACGTTGTCGGGTACTACGGGGTCGAAACATTCGTCGAGGATCGCCAGCGGGCGGAACACGAACAGCTGTTCGGCCACCCACTCGCGGTGTACGTCTCCGACTACAGCGACACCGAAATCGAACTGACGGACGACAGCTATCCGGTGACCGACCCAGCACCCGGATGGACGACTGCCGAATCGGCGTGGTTCGTCGTCGACAGTGACGCCCGAACGCCCGCCGGCGAGACGATCGTCCCGTTCAGCGACGCCGATGACGCAGAGACGTTCCAGGACGAGTACGGCGGCACTGTCCACAGCTGGGTGTCGGTGCTCGAGCGCTCGTTCGACCGTGACGATGCGACGGTCGCCCGCGACCGTGTCGACGACTACCACCAGCTGGCGGACGAACGGGTCGAGACGACTGCGGAACTCACGGAGCGACAGACGTCGCTCGTCGTCGGTGAGGACACCGACACCGTCCAGGCGGCGATCGACGCCGCCCCGGCGAACACGACCGTCGTCGTCCCCGAGGGCACCTACGAGGAACACGTCGAGATCGACAAACCGCTCACGCTCGTCGGCGACGGTGACGTCGTGCTACATGGCGACGGAAACGGGACAGTCGTGACCGTCACCGACGAGCAGGTGGCCCTCCAGAACCTCGAACTCACCGGCGTCGGAAACGTCACGAGATCGGGCGATGAGATTCCCGTCGAGATCGACGACGAGGAGTGGGACGCAGCCTTCCTGCAACATTACGCCGGCACTGACACCGGGATTGCAGCCTACGAGGCCGACGAGCTCCTGGTCCAGAATGTCGACATCGAGACGCCGGCAAGCGGGATCATCGCCTACCAGAGCGATGATCTCACCGTTCGCAATGTGACCGTCGAAGGACCTGATGATCCGACCGACGGACTCGCTGGCATTCTAACCTTCCAGTCGCCGGCTGTGATCGAAAACTCGACGGTCCATGGCGGCCAGAACGGCATCTATCTCTACCGATCCCCAACCACTGTCGCCCGGTCGAATACGGCCGTTGGCAACCGGCTGGGGATCCACCTGATGCATACGGATGACATCCTCGTCGCGGACAACGACCTCCAGCACCAGCAACACACCGGCATCTACATCATGACCGGCCCCGAGCGAAACGCAGTCGTTGGAAACACGGTCGAAGGCACGGAGTACGGCATTACCACGGGCGGGAGTGATACGTACGTTGCAGCGAACATCGTCGAGAGATCCGACATCGGGCTGCGTATCGATACGACAGGCTCGATTTACGAAGACAACGTCATCGCCGGCAACGACGTCGGCACAGACGTTGCCGCCGTACTGCCCACCAACCGCGTCGTTGGCAACGATTTCGTCGGCAACGACGAACACGCCACCACGACGTGGGGTCCACTCCGGATCTGGACCCACGACGGCGCGGGCAACTACTGGCAGGGCGGTGCCACCGTTGCCGACGGCGACCACGCCGACCAGTCGTACACACCGACAAACGCTCTCGACAAACGGCTCCACCTGACCGACGGCACACCGACGCTCGCTCGAGCACCAGCACTCCAGGCGCTTGCTGGTCTCGAGGGGTCGGTGCCCGGGATGCGAACCGGCAGTATCGTCGATCAGGCACCGCTCTGTGAGCCACACAACCCGGCCCTGCTCGAGCAGACCGAGTGGGCCGACCACGCCTGGCCCTGTTACGAAACCACACGCACGACGAGCCATGACTAACCAGACACCAATACTCGAGGCGACCGGTATCGATCACGACTACGGGACGGTCTCCATTCTCCAGGACGTCTCAGCGACTATCCAGAGCGGAGCCGTCACGGCACTTATCGGCCCGAACGGGGCCGGCAAAACAACGTTCATTCGTGGACTTGCCGGCCTGCACGAGCCGACGGCGGGCGAGTTTACCTACCACGGCCCCGACACCGCACGGCAGATCGGCTACCTCCCCCAACATCCATCGTTCCGACCCGGATTTACCGTCTTGGAGACGCTGCAGTTCTATACCTCACTCGTCGGTGCAGACGAGACGGAGGCGATGCGGTATCTCGACCGCGTCGGACTTGCGGACGCAGCCGATCGACCGGTCGAGGCGCTTTCGGGAGGAATGACACGGCTACTTGGTATCGCACAGGCGACGGTTGGTGATCCACCTGTCGTCATCCTCGACGAACCCGGCAGTGGACTCGATCCAGGGATGAGCATGCACGTGTTCGACATCGCGTCGGATCTCGCTGACGATGGCATTGCGGTCCTGCTGAGTTCACACTACTTGGAACTCGTCGAACGGGTCGCAGACACCGTCTTGATCCTTTCGAACGGGCAGCTCATCGAACAGGGGTCGATCACCCAGCTGCAGTCGAAACTGGGTGTCGACTCGCTGCGATCGGTGTATGAAAACGCGATCGGCGGTGACCTTGCTACGGTCGACGTACAGGGTGAGCGCGCATGAGCGGCGATATGCAGTCGACGGGCGCCGGGACGGCCGTCCAGGAAGGCGACACCGAAACCGAACACCCGAGTCCAACAGCACCTGGGTCGAGCCGACTCCTCAAAACGATCGTGGGGCGCGAACTCCAGACGATCGTCCGGACGCGCATGTTTTTCATCCTCGGAATCGCGTTCGCTGCCGTCTTGCTGGGGATCGCCTGGGTTGGTGGCAGCGTCGAAGCTGGCTACGTGCCAACCGTGGTCGATCTCCTGACACCACTCGAGTTGCTCGTCCCGGTCATCGCCATCGCGTTTGGCTATCGTGCGATTCTCGGCGACGAACAGCGCGGCGAACTCGACGTCCTCGAGACGTATCCCATCTCGAACCGTGAGATCGTACTGGGCGTCTACACCGGCAGAGCCGTCGGCCTGCTCACGGTGATCCTCGTTCCGCTCGTGGCTGTCGCGGCGATGGTGTTTCTGTTCGAAGCCGATGGGCTCTCGATCTATGCGACACATTCCGGTGCTGACTCACCGATCCTGTTCGCCCGGTTTATTGTCCTGACGCTGCTGTTTGCCCTGACCGTGCTTGCCGTCGCAATCGCGATTTCGTCGCTCGTCAGTGCGACGCGGAGTGCCCTCGCACTCTCGGTCGTCGCCCTCGTTGGGCTGGTGATCGGGCTGGACCTGCTGTTGGTCTATGGCTTCTCGATTGGGCTGATCGGTGACTCGGCGCTCATCCATTCGCTTGCGATCAGTCCACTCAGCGCCTACCGCGGCCTCGTCTTCGAGAGCGTCGTCGTGGTTGCTGCGGGGACTGGGCCAGCAGTTGCGTCACCGATCGCAAGCATCGTCGGACTCGTCGTCTGGCTTGGTGCATCGCTCGGGATTGCGGTGTGGGCGCTGAACCGGTAACCAACTCGAGACACAGATTCGACGTTTCACTCGTTTTGCGGCTTGACATCCTCCCGCGCCTGAAGACGCGGGAATCCCACGGCACCGCGCCGCTGGGTTGGGATATTATGGTTTGCAGTCTACCACCTCTATCCGAGGTTGGAATCCTCGGGAGAGGTCGTGAAGGTAGACTTCGGGCTGTGCCAACCAGCCGGTACTCCTATCCCCGGACAACTGTCCGGAAGACTCGGAGTTACTTCGGTTCAACTCGAGACGGATGTTCTCCGCCCCATTCACGTCAGCGTTGAACGCCGCATCACACGCCTCGCACACGTACAAGCCACGTTCAACACGCTGATTGTCGTCTTCCCTCCCACAGACACAACACGTCTTACTCGTATCGCGCTCGGACACTTCTCCGACTTCGATACCCTCGACCTTCGCCTTGTAGGTGAGGATGCTGGTGAAGCGGTCGAATGCCCACCCGTGCAGGTCGAGGTTGCCGTGACGGCCCCAGTTCTTCGACTCGCCGTTCTCGTCTTCTCGAACACCAGCGAGTCTCCCGACGTTGATGCGACCAACTCCCTTTTCAACACACCGCTCAACGATGTGCTTCGCTAACGAGTGAAGAAAGTGGGTACGACGTTCCGACCACTTGTGGTGAAGCCGGGTTGCTGTTTCGCCACCTGAGTCGTCGCACTTCGAGATTTCTTTCGGGAAGTAGTACCCGTCCTGTTTCAGACGATTGCCCGGGTATAGGTCGGCTTCTTCCGTGCTGTACGCAACGGCGGCGAAGTTGCAGATGCCGAGGTCGACACCTGCTGTTTCGTTCCCGGGTGGGTTGGGCGTCTCGACTTTGTCCTTGCAGACGAGGTGCAGTTCCCATCGCTCGTTCGCTCTGTCGTAAACAGCACGAACCTGTTGTAGATTCTCGACTGTCACGCCAGGGCGCGTTTCGTATTCGACAAGGATGTATTCCCACGCTTTCGGGTGTTCCTTGTGATTCGCCCCTTTCGAGAGTCGGACGCGGTTGTTTTTGGTGTCGTGGCGGATGCCGTTTTGCTTCCACGTCACCGTCGAACGCGGGTGTTCTTCGTGGACGCGGTTGCCGTGGTCGTCGTAGTAGTTTTTCTTGCGGTAGCCAGGCGGATTCGCTCGATTATCGGACTTCCTCTTGCCGTACCACGAGTTGAAGGCTTCAGCGAGTTCCTCCAGAACGCGCTGACTGGACTGTGAATGTAGTCCCTTGTATTTCGGGTGGGTCTTCAACTCGTCTTTGAGGTCGCCGTGGTCGGGAATTTCGCCCGTTTCCTCCCAGACTTCTCGAGAGTGGTGGTTGGCGACATTCCACAGTTTGCTGGCTGACCACGCGTGTCGGTCGAGCGGTTCCTCTACTTGGGAGTGGTTGAGGATGTTCGCTCGGTGAGTGCGGTGGACTTCCAGCATCGTGAGACGTCTGTATAATCACTTATACTCGATTTTCTTGTAAAGGTTCGGATTGAAGGCGGTGGAATATCCTGCCGTGCTGTTCTTGGTAGTTGGCGTTATCACGTGACGGCGCGTATCCACGGCCTGAAGACCGTGGTATTGCGCCTGCTCCTCGTATAATACCCCTATCAATCAAGCGATAACGCTTACAAGCCGAGAGGGGGTCGAAATGTATCCATGAGTGATCCACCGCGACGGACTGCTGACGAACCGGCGGCCCAGAACAGAATGGTGGCGATCCCTCGAGAACTGCCCAACGAGGACCGTCGCCGGCTGTTGAGCGCGGTCGGTGGTGTGGGTGCCGTTGTGCTCGCTGGCTGTCTCGATGCTGAGACAGAGCCCGAGGACGAGCCGGACGACGATGACGACGTGGCCACCTACGACGTCGTCTTCCTCGATCACGATGAGACCGTGTCGATCACGGAAGATGAGGTCCTGCTGTATCCGGCACTCGACGCCGGTGTCGACATTCCGTACACCTGTGAAGTGGGCACCTGTGGGGAGTGCACCGCGAGATACGACGGTGATGCCACCGAGGTGATCACCCACGACGGCAACGAGTATCTCGACGACGACCAGGTCGAAGACGGCTGGGTGCTGACCTGCGTTGCCTCCCCCGAGGACGATTTCGAACTCGAGGTCGCCCATCCCGACGATGAGTAATCGGCTGGACGACACTCCACAGACAGCCAGCTATCAGACCACGCTGGCACACCCGTGATTCGGGGACGGAAACAGGAGAGTCACATCAGGGACATTATGAGTTCCTGTGTGATGTCGTCGTGGTCGTAGATGTCACCGCCGTACTCGTCCTGAAACGCATCTGCGTTATCGGCGTCGCTAAACGGGATGAGCGATGCTCCCATTGCACCGTCGACATCACTGTCCGTGACGAGTGTGAGCGCCGATGCGTTTTCGAAGTCGTCTGCCTCGAGATGTCGAGAGATCGTGGTGCTCCCGTTGTCGTCGGAAACAGTGTAGTCGACCGTCGAGTAGTCGGTCAGATGGATGCCTTCGGGTTCGGCCGTGGCTTCGTTATCGAACGTGAAGGCGTACGCACACAGCGAGCTACAGAACTGTGCTGGCCGATCGTCGTCGACGACCTCCGTAGGGTCTTCGTAGTGGGCCTGTCCGGCCGGTCCAGGATGGTTGCCGATGACCATCGTACACTGATCGCAGCTCTGGTCGTCGTCGATACTGATCGGATCAGGAACGCTCGCGTCGTCACCGTCGAGACAGCCGGCAATCGATCCGAGACAGACGGCCCCAACGCCACCCAAGACGGTTCGACGAGTCACGATCCGATCGACAGCTGCAGTCGGTTCGTCCATGTCGGTCCTTGGAAGTCTCAGAGTAAACCAGATGTGGTATAGTTCGCGAAACAAAAACGCCCGCGCAGGGCACATGATGGTGGCACAACACGTGTTCGCCCGATCTTCGACAGTTGGACCAGACGGCACTTCACCGCCACGTTCATACATTCGTGTGATGCATCGACGAGACGTTCTCGCTACGGGGGCCGGGCTCAGCACTGTACTCGTTGCCGGTTGTCTGACCGGCCGACTCAGCGGTGACGACGCAGCCGAACACGCAGTGCTCGAGCCGCCGGAAGATAGTAAGTTGCACGGCGACGACTACGCCTACCCGACGTACGGCGATCCGTTTCCGACCATCGAACTTCCGGATCCGCTGGCAGAGACTGAGGTCAACACCGATTCGTTCGGCGACGACTGTCTCGTCTGCACGGCTTTTTATGCGACCTGCCCAGCCGAGTGTATTCCGCTGATGCAAGCCCTGGCACAAGTTCAGGCCGAGAGCATCGAACGCGGCGTCGACGACTCGGTCCAGTTTATCGCAGTTACCTTCGATCCGGAGCGAGACACACCCGACGAGCTCCGTGACCACGCCGATATGGTCAACGTCGACCTCGAGGCCGGCAACTGGAACTATCTCCGACCAGCCGATGCCGACGAAGCCGAATCAGTCGTCAACGACGATCTGGGGATTCTCTTCGAGCGAGAGGGCGAAGGCGAAACAGCGGAGTTTATGCATATCACGGTGACGTTTCTCGTCAACCCCGACGGCTACGTCGAGCGAAGCTATCGCGGCGAGAACCCAGACGTCGAGCAGATTAGCGATGACCTAGAAACGGTTGTCGAAGCGACGAACTAATCCTCAAGTCGCCAGCAGGGCTGTGTTATCGGTCGGTGCCACGCGAGCCGTCGTATCGACTCGGCGTGGTTCAGACATCAGCTGACTCGGCTGCTGTGGGACAGGAATCGACGACGGTGGACACCCCATCGACCGTGATCACGAGACTGTCGTCGCACTCGAGGACGATCTCGTGGCCATCGTACGGAAACTCGAGTCGGCCACGTCGCAGCCCGCTGGCTCGCGTTGGTTCGAAAAGCGCATCGACGGCATCGGGGTCGATCCACTCGTACAGCGGCGGCAGCTCGGTCGGCGAGACGTCCCGATGGGACGCGACAGCAGTCACGATAGCGATACTTACGGACTCACTGTCAGCCGGACCGGTGAAAGAAGCGTTCACGTCAGTTCTAGAGGACGAATGGATAAAAGAATGCCGGCGAAATCCCTCACGAACGACCGTCATGGGTGTGATCTACGGCCAAAAGCGTACTGCAGTCACCACGCCGAGCGTGACTCCTGAACGGTAGTAGACAGCCGATCGTCCGAGAGCAATGCAACCGAACTGTGCTGTCGTCGAGTGCAATCGAGCGGCGACTGCTCACCACGACACCAGAACATCAAAGGTGTGGGCGGCACCTGGTTCGAGTATGCTCGGGGTCACGTCGCTGCTGCTCGGAATGATCGTCATCGTCTTGTTCGGCTCGTGGCTGCTCAAACGGGTCCGGGGAGGGACGCAATCGGCAGCACAGGAGGCGTCATACGAACGCCACAGAGAGGCCCAAGAGCGTGAGCCGCCGGTCGATCTTGGCGACGTCAGGCAGGTCGCCGTCCAGGAGTTTACCGACCACCACTCCGGGCAGCGACAGGCAGTCTGCAAGATCGAGGGCTTCGTGGTTTTCGTCGAAGAGATTCCAACCAGCCTCGACGTGGGCGACGTCATCGAAGTGAAGATTTTGTCGTTTAATCGCGGCCACACATCCGCGACCGCAACCTTTCTCGAGTCGGCCTGACGAACGCGGCCAGTAGCCACAGAGCCGCCACGTCTGATCGGTCGTGTACTCATCACTCGAGTGCCAAGCGTAGGTGAGCGTGAATGCCAGAAGCAGCCAGTATCGGCGACACGAATCAGTGTCGGTTCACACCACTGTAGTCGCCACTGCGTTGGACGCTAGTGCGCGGAAATCAGCGACTGAGGGCGAGCGATCAACGACAGCGCCAGGCCTGTTCAGCCCACTCGGTCTGCTCGAGCAGGGCCGGGTTGTGTGGCTCGCAGGTCGGTGCCGAGTCGGTCACGGCACCGGTTCGCAGGCCGGGAACCATCCCTTCGAAACCAGACACCGCCTGCAGTGCCGGAGAACGAGCAACCATCGCGGTACCGTCGGTCAGGTGCAAGCGTTCATCGACTGGGTCAGTCGGCGAGTACGACGATGGGCGCTCGCCCACATCGGAGAGCATCGTCGCTCCTTGCCAGTAGTTACCCGCGTCGTCGTGGCTCCAGATCCGAAGCGGGCCGCCCGACGACTGGACGTGGTCGTAGTTACCGACGAAATCGTTCCGGACGATGCGGTTCGTCGGCAACACCGACCGTGCGTCGACGCCGACGATGTTGCCGGCGATGACGTTGTGCTCGATGAGCGAGGCAGCCGTGTTCTGCTGGATGCCAACGCGATTCCCTTCAACGATGTTTGAGGCGACGTAGGCGTCGTCACTGTCCGGGATGATTCCCGTCTCAGTGTCTCTGACCGTGTTGTCGACGATCGCGATCCGTTCGGGACCAGTCATAACGTAGATCCCCGTGGTGTCTTGTTCGCGGAAGTCGTTGCCAGCGACCACCGCATCGGACGTATGCATCAGGTGGACGCCGAGCCGGTTTTCGACGAGTGTGTTGTTCCGAATCACGATATCCGGGGATTCGTGGGTGTAGATGCCGTCTCGACCGTCACGGATCGTCGAGTCTTCGATAACAGCCGACGAGTAGATCGCGTTGATACCCGCCCGTCCGTCGTTCGAGATTTCGTTCCCGTTGACGGTGACGTTCCGGACGACTGCGTCCGGGCTCTCGTGGAGCAACACGCCCGTCGACGGCGTCTGGATGGTGACGTCGGCGACGAGACTTCCATCACCCTCGGTGATGGCGATGCCAGCATCACCGCCGGTGTAGTGGGAGGTCAACTCGTCGTCCCATCCCTCGCCTCGCTCTTCTGGCGCGTGTTCCGGGATACCGTCTATGCCGGACGTTTCGTCGCCGACACCGGTGATCTCGAGGCCAGTAACAGCGGTTTGGTTGGCCGTCACCGCGATGACGGTTCCCCAGCCTGAACCGTCGATCGTCACGTCTCCATCGCCAGCGAGCGTGAGCGGTTTGTCGATCTCGACGTGTTCCTCGTAGGTGCCTTCGGGGACGATGACGGTCGTGTTCGCCGGGGCGTCGTCGATCGCCGCCTGGACGGTGTCGGCGTCCTCACCGACGACAGTCGAAACGGGACGGTCCCGGAGCGAATCCGCCTGTGCACTGGTTTCGTCGGCGTCGTCCAGCCGGTCGTCGAGTCGATCGCGGACGACTTCGGCATCGTTGATCTCGAACTCCGAGTTGAGGATGTCGTCCCAGGTATGGACATCGCCCCCGTGAGCCGCAGCGAACGCCGTTGCATCATCTCGGTCGGAAAACGCCATGACCGTTCCGCCAGCCGGTGAGCGTGCATCGCTGCCGGCGACGAACCAGGCCTGCTCCGCGTCGATCCAGGGCGGGACACTGTCAGCGACTGGATGGCCAGCATCTGACAGCTCGACGTCGACAGCGCTGTAGTCGGAGACGTACACCGCGAGCGGATAGCCAAACCGTTCGGTGTGCGTTGGCTGCTGATGGTCGTCAACGAACCGTTCGACACCCTGGTAGCCGACGACGTACGAATACTTGGAGTAAAACACCTGGGCCCGTGGGAGCCTGACATCTTCCTCGAGAGCGAACTCGTCCTCGAGTGAGAGGCCGACCTGCACCGTATCGTCGAACTCGACCGGATCTGGCGAAGAAGACCCAACGTCGGCGACGAAAAGTGCGCCAGCCCCAAAGAAGACGGCTGCGATGGCGACGAGCAGCCACCCCTTCCGTGAGATCGCGAGCATACCAACACTCAGGCATCGGGTATCGTATGCGGTCTGGTTTGCTTCTCGAAGGCGTCGCCAGCGCCTCGTCGCACTCGCTCGCTATCGACAGTCTCTTTCACGCTCCCCAGTCATATCTGGTATGACTGACTACTTCGAAGTACACGCGCGCGATGGGGCAGCGCGCGTGGGCGAACTCCGCCTCGAGTCCGCTCTGACGACCCCAGCGCTCGTCGACAACGTCCTCGAGGATGCGGGCTCGCTCTGGGCCGCCGACCGTGACGTCCCCGAGGGCGACGAGTCGACACTCACCGTACTCCCACACCGAGGATTCCCCGGCGGCACTGCTCCGGAGGTCCAGGAGTCGTTCGCCGTCGACTACCCCGACGTCGACTACCCGAGCGTCGCCGTCATCTCGAGTGAGCACGCCACGGACCACGGGACGGACGCTTACGCCGTCTCTGACGTCCAGTCGATCACGGGCCACGGCGCAGCGCTCGTCGAGGCCGTCATCAACACCCGAAAGGCGATCCCCACCGACACTGCACTGTTGTTCTCTGGCGTCGCCACGCCGCGCAACGTTGCCCTGCTTGCTTACGCCGGCGTCGACCTGTTTGATGAAACCGCAGCCGTCGTCAAAGGGATGGAAGGCCGATATCTGACGACCGACGAGGCCTACTTCCTCGAGGACCTCGAGGAACTCCCCTGTTCGTGTCCAGCCTGCCAGCAGCCCCGCGAGGAGTTCACTCGCAAGGACTGTGCTGAACACAACGTCAACGCGCTCGAGGCCGAACTCGGCATCGTCCGGCGACGTATCCGCGACGGTCGCCTTCGCGACTACGTGGAGGGGCAGGCCCGTCACGATCAGTGGCTCACCGCCGCTATGCGCGAACTCGATTCCCAGTGGGGGTATCTCGAGGAGCGCACGCCGATTCTCCGAGACGCCCAGATCAACGCAGCGACCGGGGACACAATCCGTCGCGTCGAGATCCAGCGTTTTGCTGACCGCGTGACGACGCGCTATCGCAACCGGTTTTCGAACCCGCTCGTGTTGGTCCCTTGCTCGGCGACGAAACCATACAGCGACTCTCAGAGTCATCGCCAGTTTCACGACGCCATCCAGTGGCGTGGCCATCTGGTCTCGATGACGAGTCCGATCGGCGTCGTCCCACAGGAACTCGAGACGACCTATCCGGCCCAGCAGTACGACACCGTCGTCACGGGCCGGTGGTCCGAAGATGAAAAGCAGTTCGTGAGCACGGTACTTGAACGCTATCTGGAACGTAACGAGTACCCGAAGATTATCGCCCACGTCCCCGACGAAGGCTACCGTGACATCGTCGAACGCGTCGAAAAGGCACTGGACCTCGACGTAACCTACACCGTCGAGGAGCATCCGACCGACGACGAGTCACTCGCGAACCTCTCGGCGGCGCTGGCAGGCGAACTGAAGTACTCCAAACGCGAGCGCGAACACAACACCGTCCGTGCCATCGCGGACTATCTGCTCGGCGACGGCGCTGGCGACGACCTCTTTGCGGATATCCAGACGACGAGCCGCTATCCGAAGATTCAGGTTCGAAACAGCGAGGACACTCAGCTCGCGACGATGGTGCCCCAGTACGGGACGCTTTCGTTTACCCTCGAGGGTGCGAAACGATGGGTTGACAGCGATGCACCGACCAAACGAGTCGAAATCGATCAGTTCGTTCCCCACGGCAGCGTGCTCGCACCGGGGATCGTCGACGCTGACGAGGATATTCGTGTCGGCGATGAGGTCGTCGTCGAGGGCCCGAAGGCCTTCGGTGTCGGCCGCGCGGAGATGTTCGGTCGTGAGATGGCCGAGAGCACACGCGGCATCGCCTGTGAGATCCGCCACGTCGAAGAAAAGTAGCAGACTCGAGGCCCCGCAACTGCCCGGACAGGCTGTACGCGAACGATTACGGAAGATGACGGCGGAAACTGGGTCGCCACGGCGTTCACAGTCTCGATGAGAGCGGATGCCGTCGGGCATGATTTGTCAGCCAGAGTGGGCCACGATCTCGGTTGACTGATTCGTCTCCAGTATCTCACGGGAGGATGTCAGTATCCCGTAGTATGCCGGTTTTCGATACATATCCGATCTGAATGGTGGCGGTAACTAAGGATCGCAGTGTGTCTGCTCCCATATATGTCTGAGGTCGAGCCAGCGACAGTCGGAATTCTGACTGAACCGTTTCTCTACGAGTGGCAAGTGCGCGCCATCGAACGCCTACAAGATGAGACCGACATCACCGTCTCGTTAGTTGTTCAAAACGTCACCGATACGGAGTGTGAAGCTGAGTCGTGGAACACGAAACAGCGGCTCGGACTCGACGACGTCACTCAGTTTTTCGAGGTCTTCCGACAAGAGAAGGCGTGGACACTCGTTCTGGCAGAACGGAACATCGCTCGACTGCTCGGCGACAAGCAGACACTCTGGCACCGACACTCGGTCGAGAACGTCGACTGTCTCGACGAGACAGAACACGTCCAGTGTGTGCCAGAGACAGAGAACGGCTGGAACGAACTCCCCGACGACGTCGTTTCCCGACTCGAGGCGGAGTGTGATGTCGCGATCCGATTCGGATTCGGTCTCGTTCGTGGTGACGTTTTAACCGCCCCAAAGTACGGCGTCTTGAGTTTCCACCCGGCGGATATTCGACGCTATCGTGGCATGGGTCCTCCAGCGATTTTCCACGACGGGCAAGCGCGTGCCGGTTCGACGTTACAGCGGCTGAACGAATCGATCGATGGCGGTGAGATCGTCGCGTACGACGACGTCTCGCTCGCCGACTGTCACACACTGTGGGACGTCTTCGATCGCCTCGCAACGCTACAGATCTCACTGCTAACGTCGGGCATTACCAGCCTGCGGGATCCGACGTTCGAGCCGCAAACCATCCCAGACGAACAGCTGGGCGAGTTCTACTATCGAGACCAGCGGCGGACCGTTTCGTTTTCGGGGCGAGTGTTGGCCAAAAACCTCGCCGGCCGAGTTCGCCACGGACTCGAGCGAGCCCGCTCGTCGGAGGAGACAGACCGGCGTTCGTCTCCACTCTCGAAGTGACCTCGGGATGCGTCAGGGCGACGTCTCGGAGACGGACTGACCACAGTCGCGGTCAGGTGCCTCCCAGTCAGTTTGCTCGAGCAGGTCGGGGTTCGACGGCTCACAGAGCGGTGCCGTGTCGACGATACTCTCCTCTCGCATCCCGGAGACGGAGCCTTCCAGTGCGTTGAGTGCGTCGGATGCAGGTGCCCGCGCAAGCGTCGGTGTACCATCAACACGGTGGAGGCGCTCGTCGACGTGATCGGTCGGCGAGTACGAGCGATCGAGGATCTCCCCATCGCTCGTTCCGACCGCACCGTGCCAGTAGTTACCCGCGCCGTTTTCAGTCCAGATGCGGAGCACACCCACTCGTGCGCTCGCGTGGCGGTAGTTCCCGACGAAGTCGTTGCCGACGACCTGGTTAGTCGGCAGGAGATGGCTCGCCTGAATGCCGTCGACGTTCCCGGCGAGGACGTTGTCCTCGTAGATCGAGTTGCCAGCCCCGGCCGCCAATCCGACTTCCGTGTCGGTGATGAGGTTGTCGGCGACGTACGATCGCGAGCCGTCCATCAAGAGCCCGCGAGACGTCTGCTGGATCTCGTTCCCGACGATAGCGTTGTGTTCGGGGTTGGTCATGACGTCGATCCCGGTCGACTGTGCGTTTCTGATCCGGTTGTCGGCGATCAACACGTCCGAGGTGTACATCAGATGGACGCCGATCCGATTTCGCTCGAGGGTGTTGTTCCGGTAGACGAGTCCGTGAGAGCGGTGGGTGTAGATCCCATCACGGCCGTCGACGAACCGTGAGTTTTCGATCACGCCGTCCGGTGATCGCATCGTCATGACGCCCATGTAGCCGTCGTTCCAGTTGTCGCTCCCGTAGACGGTCACGTTTCGAACGACGGCATCTGGGCTATCACGGAGCAAGACACCGTTCGCTGGCGTCTCGACCGTTACATTCTCGACCAACGTCTCGTTCCCGTTCTCGATCTCAACGCCAGCATCACCCTGCCCATAAGCCATCTCGAGGACGTCCTCGCTGCTTTCATCTGCGGCCGTCGTCTCTCGGTCTTCGGGGCGTGTCGTGTTCCCGACGCCAGTAATACGGAGATCCGTAACTGCGGCCTCGGCGGCGGTAACTGAGACGACTGTGCCGGTCTCATCACCCTGAATCGTCGCGTCCCCGTCGCCGGAGAGCGTGATCGGACGATCGATCTCGACGTGTTCCTCGTAGGTCCCCTCCGGCACGACGACCGTCGACTCGTCGGGAGCCATCTCGATGGCATCCTGAATCGTGGCCGCGTCATCACCGACGACGACCGTCTCGGGACGGTCTGTCAGCGTCTGCGAGGTCTCGACCTGATCGTCGGCGCGCTCGTGGCGCTCGTCGACGCGCTCTCGAATCGCGTCGGCGTCGTCGATCTCGAACTCCGACTCGAGGAGCTGTTCCCAGGAGAGCACAGTTCCCCCGTGGACCTCGGCGAACGCAGCAGCATCGTCCTGATCAGAAAACGGCATCACCGTCTCGCCAGCGGGCGTTTCTGCGTCGCTGCCGACGACGAAGGCGGCGGACTCAGCGTCGGTCCAACCGAGCCGCCCGTCGGCAGTCGGATACCCCTGTTCGGTGAGTTCAGCATCCGTCTCGCTGAAATCGGAGACATAAACGGCGATCGGATAGCCGAATCGCTCCTGATGGCCCGGCTGCTGACGGTCGTCGACGAACCGTTCGAGACCGTGATAGCCGACGACGTAGTCGTACTGTGAGTAGAACACCTGTGCTTTCGGGATCTCGATATCATCGCCATCGGGTTCGTTCTCGAGGGTGACACCCATCGTAACCGTATCCTCGAACAGGACCGGGTCCGGAGACGTCGAGCCAGTATCGACGACGAAGA
Source organism: Natronorubrum sp. A-ect3 (assembly GCF_041821125.1). Taxonomy (NCBI): domain Archaea; kingdom Methanobacteriati; phylum Methanobacteriota; class Halobacteria; order Halobacteriales; family Natrialbaceae; genus Natronorubrum; species Natronorubrum sp. A-ect3. The sequence goes on from NZ_JBGUBB010000001.1 coordinate 817,092, forward strand.
GTCCGACACCGCCGACCAGCAAAACGCCGAGTGCCAGCGAGAACAGGAGATACTGCGTGGTCTCGGCCATATCAGTTCGTGAGTGGCACCGAACAATAGGCAATCTGGTTCGGTTATCGAAGTATTTGAGCGGGTGTTACGGCGATCATACCAGATTCCCTAATGCGATTACCTGCCAACAACTGCGTATGAACCAGCCTGATCGCCACCCGAACGAGACGGTCGACACTCCTCGCCGCCGGTTCCTTCAGGCGGCCGGCGTCGCAGGCAGTGTCGCCCTCGCCGGCTGTTTCGGCGACGATGGGACCGACGAAGTCGACGATCCGATCTCGATCGAGAGTGGACACGACTGCGTGGTCTGTAGTATGGTCGTTGATCAACACCCGGGACCGTCCGGGCACGCGTTTTATCCAGCTGACGACGACGTCCACGGGACAGACGACGACGGCATCGTCGCCTACTGCAGCAGTGCCTGTGCCTACGAACACTACTTCGAACAGTACGAATCAGGACACGAACCGCTCGTCCTCTACCTGACCGACTACTCGTCGGTCGACTGGGACGTTTACGAAGAGCAGGGCCTCGAGTTCATCACCGCCCATCTCGAGGCGGAGGCACACGCCCCGGCAACTGACCTTGAGTTCGTTGTCGACAGCGATGTCCTCGGCGCGATGGGCGAGTCACTCATCGGCTTTGGGTCGGCCGAGGATGCTGACTCGTTTGCCGACGAGTACGGTGGCGAGCGGTTCGATCACGACTCGGTGACGCGGGAACTGGTTGACAGTCTCGGAGGCTAACGCGCTGCCAATGCCACGGTCACACTGCAACCACCGAAGTCGTCGACGGCTGCTTGCCGCGATCGGTACCGGTGTCGTCGGTGGGCTTGCCGGCTGTTCCGACGATGATCGTGACGATCCAAACGTCGCCGATCCGGACGCTGGCTTCGACTTCACTGTCGAACATCCAGTCGACGAGCCAAAGGCGTTCGCCGACGACCAGCTGTGTGGCGTCTGTTCGATGACCGTGACTGATTACTCCGACCGGAACTGTCAGGTTGCCCACGAAGACGGCGTCGGAATGATGTGCTGTAGCCCCGGCTGTATGTTCGCTTACTACGCCGAGCCAACCCACTTCGGTGGCTCTGACGCTGAAATCGTCGGCGCGTGGGTCACCGACTTCGATACAGGACAGCTTAGTGATGGCTTCGAGGCATTCTACGTCCTCGAGCACGACGAGCGGCGTGTCGACGATCCGATGGATATCGATCCACGGGTGTACGCCAACCGGTCGACGGCCGTCGAGTACGTCGAACAGTACGACGACCTCAAGGAAGACGACATCGTCTCGCTTTCGGATGTCGATACGGATATCGCACGGATCTATCGAGACACTCGACTCCCGTGAGAGGGCACACAGCTACTTGCAGATAGCACGGGAGTCAGGTGCGGGACGATCTCAGAACGGTTGGTAGTGGGGAAGCGGAATCGCGGGGAGGTGAACGCCGAGCGTCATGAGACCGTGCTGAAGCGGAATATACCCGAGTGCGAGGAACGCAACGCCAAGCACGCGGTGGAGTTTGATTCTGGTCTCGACGCTGAGCGACTGAAAGAGGGTGCCGTAGATGAACATCGACGGCACGGTTCCGAGTCCGAGGACGGCCAGCGCGAGAAAGCCGCCACGTGGCGATCCCTGCACGAACGCATACAGAAACGCCGGATAGAGCAGCGGGCAGGGCAACAGCCCGTGGGCCGCGCCGAGCCCGACGATTCTGGAGTTACCGACCCATGAGTCGACATGAGCGACCAACCACTGCTGGACCCGGGAAAGAACCGATTCGACGCCCGGAATCGTGACCGAACCCCCGAGCAAGCCACGGCCGAGCAGATAATGAAGCCCCATCGCAATGATCACCACTCCGACGACGATCCCGGCGACTGCGTGCACGTCGGTGACGACCGCCGTCACCGTGCGTGCGTTCACGAAGACGAGCGAACCGGCGAGTCCGAAAATCCCACCGAGAACGGCATAACTGCCCGCCCGGCCGAGGTTGAACAGTGCATGTTGCCGAACGATACCGAGGGTCAGCTGGTTTCGCCGTGTCGAGCTCTCGTTCTGTTTCCGCATCCGATCCGAGTACGTCGTGATGAGCGGCCCACACATCCCGAGACAGTGGGCCCCGCCAAGAAGGCCGATCAGCCCGAAGACGACGAGACTCACCGGCTCGATCGCTGCCGGATCGAGCGACGGGTCATAACACTGCTGAAATAAAACGGGCTCGAGAATCGAGAACATGGAGAGCCAGATCATCATTTGGAGTCACTCGTAGCGTCGGTGACGGCCGGAACCGAACCGCCACGTTCGTCAGTACCAGTCACCGCTTCGATAACGGTGTTGTCGAAACAACAGCTGCTCGAGATGTTCGTCCCGAGAGCAGCACGCGAAACGGCACACCCCGTCGGCCTCGAGTGGACTGGACGCCACGAGCCTGGTCGCATCGGTCTCACCCAGTTTCGTCGGCGAGCCACGATAGCAGTCACGTCAACCGTGGCACCGTCCCCAGAAACGCTGCGTCGGGTCATTGGTGGACGATATGGATTAGGCTCTCAAGTAGCGTCTGGTGCAATTGTCTATCGCGACGGCTGGAACGATCTGGACACCGTCTGTCGGACCCGACATTCCTTACTCTGAGTCCGAGTTCGTGCCCCCGCCAGCCGGCCCATGCCGGACGATCAGCGAGAGCAGCAGCGTCGCGATGAGCACGTCAAAGCCGTGTTCGATGAGGTGGTGTGCGGTCATCGGTACCAGACCCAGAACGGTCCCCATACCGACGACCGACCGAGCCACCAGCGCGCCCAAAACGATGGTCAACACGAGATACGTGGTCGTCTGTCGCTGCAAATAGCCATAGAGACCGACGAGAAAGAGGACCATCGTCCCGAGCACAGCGAGGATAATCACCAAGACGAGAACCGGTGCCAGATGGGGAGATAGCCAGTCACCGAACGAAAGCACGAGAACCGACGTCTCAGCATTCACAACCCACGCCTCGAGGAGACCGGCTGGTGTCGGTCCGTCGGGCGCTGGCACCATCGTCTTGTTGAGCGTTCGAATACCCATTACTCTGTAAGAGCGGCGTTATGCAGCGTGCAGACTGTGGTTGTGACCGTTGTCGTGACCATCGTCACCATCGTCGTCGAAGAACCGACCTCGATAGAACTCGCCGAGTTCTCTGTCGAACGACTCGAGGGTGATGATGTCGTCGTCGTCGTACTCCTCGAACTCGTCGACGAACGCCTCGGCGTCTTCGCGGTCGGCAAACGGCGTCGGGTTGCGCATCATGATGTCGTCGACATGGTCTTCAGCCGTCACTTCCACGAAGTATGCCTCTGTGCCATCGATCAACTCACCCGTCTCATAATCAGTAACCCAGACGCCCTCGATCTCGGAGTCGGGACCACCGAACTCCTCAGGCGCTCCGTAGTAGGCAGCCAGACAACCCGACGAACAAAAGTACTCTCGATGTCCGTCTTCGTGGATTAGCTGTGCGTTCCAGTCGGGGTATTCGCCAGCGACCATACTACACACTGCACACTCTCGTTCGTCCGGGAAATCCGCTGCCTGCTCAAATTCAGCGTCATCGTCTCCGTTTTCGTCGGCGTCCCCATTGGCGTCGTCCCCATTGCCGTTCTCATCGTCGGGTTCCGAATCGTCACCACCGAGACAGCCAGCAAAACTGGCTGTAGCTCCGACGCCGATCGAACTGAGGAGGGCTCGTCGTCTGTACGCAGGTGTGGGCTGATTCACCATACGTCATTGAACGAAGGGGTATTGTAAATCACGTCTGGTGCTTTTCTCGAATTAATTCGACGATCAAACCAGAACCGCTCGGTTATGACGAGGAAACCAGCTGGTATTTGGAAAAGCCATCGCCGCTCTCGAAATCGACTGTGGCGCTACTCGCCCAGTACCGAATCGAAAAACTTCCGTTCGGCCGTCCGAAGATGCTGGTTGAACGTCGCTGGCGCGATGCCAAGTCGTTCGGCAATCTCTTCACCGGTACTCTCACGGGGCCAGTCGAAGTAGCCCGCAAAATAGGCTGTCTCGAGAGCCGCTCGCTGCTTGTCGGTCAGGTGATCGTCGAGGACGGACATCGACCGTGACTCGTCTCGCTCGCTTCGCTCGCTGGTTCGTTGGGCGAGATACGTGACGTCCGGCCGCTGTTCGTTGATGAGTTCGATCATCTGGCGGGTGTCCCGTCCGCGGGAGAGTTCGACGACAAAACGGAACTCGCCGTCGTCGATCGTCGCTGACCGAACCCGGCCGCCGTGGGTCGCGATCGTCTCGAACAGCGAGGCGGCAGCCGGTGTTATGAGTTCGAACTCGAACTCGTCGCGCCTGACAGCGAGAAACCGGACGTCGCTGAATCCATCCGTGTCCGCGATCGTTTCGCGGAACACCTCTTGATCGACGCCCTGGGCAGATCCGTAGGCGAGCAACGTCTCGTCTCCGCGGATCAGTTGCTCGAATTCGATCGTACACGAGTTCGTTTCCGACAGCTCGATCAACGGCTCGGCCAGCTCTTCGATACGGAACTCGAGTTCGATGACAGCGTCGCTGACGAGTGCGTCTTTCCGCTCGATTGCCGTGATCGCGTGTGCGATCACATCACCAATTCGGGCGAGAATCGTCGTCTCCGCCCCCTCGAACGCGCGCGGTGACGACGAGTAGACGTTGAGGACGCCGTAGATGAGATCCTCGTGAATGAGTGGAATCGCCGCAGACGAATGGTAGTCACGCTCGAGCGCCGCGTCGCGCCATGGCCCGAATCCTGAATCGGTTTTGGTACTATTCGAAACTTGCACTGTTCCGGTTCGGATGGCCGTTCCTGACGGCCCCTGCCCAGTCTCATCGTCCTCGTCGACGCTGATCTCGACAGAATCTAGATAGCCGTCCTCGACGCCAGCCGCTGCTCTGGGTACGACGCGGTCGCTACCCGGATTGACACCGCCGATCCACGCGAATCGGTAGGCGTCGGACTCGGCGAGTCGATCACAGACTCGCTGTTCTAACTCCGCTCGTGTCTCTGTTGTAATCACCGCGTGCGTGATATCGTGGCCGATCCGGTTGAGACGATTGAGGGCCTCTAGCTGCTCGCGCTGGCGCTTTCGTTCGCGCTCTTGGCGAGCGCGTTCGATCGCGTGATGGATCGTCCGCACGAGCAACTCGCTTGTCACCTCGTCTTTGACGAGAAAATCCTGTGCACCACGCTGGATGGCCTTGACACCGACCTGCTGGTCACGGAGCCCGGTCAGGACGACAATCGGTGCCCCCTCACATTTTGCGTGGACCGTCTCGAGTGTCTCGAGGCCCTCACTGTCGGGCAGATGGAGGTCGAGCAACACGACATCGATCGGCTTTGAGTCGAGCGTCTCGATCCCGTCCTGAAGATTCGACTGACACGTTATCTCTGGGGTGTTCCCGGCCGACCTGTCCGAACTAACACGTTGAGCGAGCTCTTCAGTTCCCCGAAGCATCTCCCGAATCAGGCGTGCGTCGCCGGGGTTATCCTCTATCAAGAGGATCTCCAGGCTGTCGGTGTCGCCGTTCGTTTCAGCCTGCGTATTCGTTTCGCTCATGTGTGTTCATCCTCCGGTGGAAGTCGAACAACCGAGAACCAGAACTTTTCGAACGCACGGACGGTTTCGATGAAGTCGTCTGGATCAACCGGCTTCGTAAGATAGGCGTTTGCATGCAGTTCATAGGATCTGACGACGTCTTCTTCCGCTCGAGAACTCGTCAGCACGATGACCGGGATCGATCGCAACTCTGGATCCGCTTTCAGTTCCTCGAGGACATCTTCACCGTCTTTTCGGGGCAGGTTGAGATCCAGCAGAATGAGATCTGGCCGTGTTGCATCGGCGTACTCACCACGGCGGTACAGAAAATCGAGAGCCTCATCGCCGTCGGGGACGACGTGGAGATCATTCTCGATACGACCCTGCTTGAAGGCTTCTTCAGTCAGGCGAACGTCGCCCGGGTTATCCTCGACTAACAGGATCTGTGCTGGTTCCGGCCTGAACGATCTCGAATCACTCATTGTTTCGGAGGGCGCCAACTGCTATCCACAAGTCGACTGGTAGGCATAAACCTAGTGGCAAAGTTCGATTCTGAAACGTCTTCAGAACGAACAGTTCGCTTGGCGACACCCATCGACCGAAATGCGATTGCGTCGGGCCCATCAGGCGATTTTGTATTGCACTATGTGATTTATTGAGCGTCTTTCTCGGCGAATCCGCGCCCACAGGTGACAACAGCAGGACTACTGGTCGCAGACTCGGCTCCTCTCGAGTGATCCATTCGAGACTGATTTCGGCTCGAGTTCCAGCGGTTCCCCGAGCATGCACAGCGAGGACTCTCAGACGAAACTAGGCTACACCTGATAGACAACCGATCGGCTAAACAGGACGATCACGCCGCTGACCCCCTGGTTCGAGGTGAGAAAACGGGTCTCGACGTCATGGGTCACATTGAGAGTCGCTTGCCAACTCCGTTCGAAGTCGAGGTGAGCATTCGTCGACGCCGCTCGAAACGAGAACACGACAGACAGTCTGAACCGAATTTGTGTCAGCAACTGCCGCGCGTATCGCTGCTGGACGACCGCAGAGTTGTGCAAGCGGGAGCGTGACGGCGGGTGCTCGAGGACAGCTGGCGTACCCGGTGATCTCGCGTGCCGTTCCGATGTCGGTGAGTCACAATCTTCTCGAGCGATACCCAGTCTCCGCTTCGATGCCAACTCGATGAGACGGTCCGTGTCGAGTTGGAGCACACAACTGCTGGTACTTGACCCAACGTCTCAGACGGGTTGCTGTCCTGATCTTCCGGTGGCCTCACAGGACGGCTTGCAGTCGCGCTGAACCTGCCGGACAGCAGCCCAGGTTAGTCAACCAGCGACAAACGGTAGCCAGTGTGAGGAGGCACAATGTCGGCACAGCGACCGTCTCTCCGGCAAGTTCTCGAGGGAGTGTTCGTGTCGGTACGGCCGACTATCACTACTTCATAAATCCTATACCGCGATATGAAATGGTGGTGCCTGGCCCACCGTTCGCAAACACTCATCGCACAGCCCTTATGAGAGCAGCCGTGCAGTGACACCGCTGGCAGTATCCGTTCCACGGAGCAACAATCGAAAACGCCTGCGAGTGACGCGGTTTTGTTGTTCGGTGCCGTTACTCCCCGTCGACGTCGAGGACGTCCCGAAGGGCGCGTTCGGTGTGGACCGACAGCAGGTGGCGACAGTAGGCCGGCGACGCCTGTACGTCCGGTCGGAACTCGTCATCATCGAGTGACGTTGCCTGTTCTGCCGCGGCCGTGATCGTGTCCGCCTCGAGTGATTCGCCCTCGAGCGCCTCCTCGACGGCAGACAGGCGTCTGGGATGGGCGAGATTGCCCGTGGCAGCGACGCGAACGCGCTCGATCGTCTCGCCGTCGGTGTGTGCCCACGCCCCAACCCCAATCAGCGGGTAGCCCGAAAGGGGGTTGCGGTGTTTGTGATACGCACTCGAGGTGTCATCCTCGATCGGAATCCGAAGCGCGGTCACAATCTCGTGATCGCCGACGGCGGTCTCGAAGTGGCCGGTAAAGAGGTCGTCGGCGTCGATCGATCGGTCGCCGTCGGGCCCCGTCACCGCGAGCGAGCCCCCGAGTGCGAGGACGGCGGCGGGGTGGTCGGTTCGGGCATCGCCGTGGGCGAGGTTACCGCCGATACTGCCCCCGTTTCGGACCTGAATGTCACCGACCTCACCTGCCGCGTCGGCAAGCGCCGCGGCGTGTTCCCGAACGAGATCCGATTCGGCGAGTGCCGCGTGGGTCACGAGTGCCCCCACCGAGAGGTCGCCGTCGGTGCGTTCGATACTCGAGAGCCCGTCAACTGCGTTGATGTCGACGAGCACCGGCGGGTCCTCCTCTCCGGTCCGCATCCGGGGAAGCAATCCGTGTGAACCGGCGAGCAGTTCGGCCCCCTCGTGGTCAGCGAGGAGGCCGACGGCCTCGTCGACGCTTTCGGCGCGATAGTACTCGAAATCGTTCGCGTACATCACTCCTCACCCCCCATGGCCTGCCAGACCGCTTCTGGTGTGATCGGCATATCGAGGTGGTCGACGTCGAACGGCTCGAGGGCGTCGACGACGGCGGAGACGACGGTCGGCGCGGCAGCGATGGTTGCCGACTCGCCAACGCCTTTGACGCCGATGGGATTGTGCGGGCTGGGCGTGACCGTGTGGTCGGTCTCGAAGTCCGGCACGTACGTCGAGTGTGGGACGGCGTACTCGTCCATGCGGCGGGTCAGGAGGTGGCCATCGTCGTCGTAGGCGGCCCCCTCATACAGCGCCGCGCCGATCCCCTGGGCGATTCCGCCGTGGACCTGCCCCTCGACGATCATCGGGTTGATGATCTCGCCACAGTCGTCGACGGCGACGTAGCGCTCGAGGTCGATCTCACCCGTTTCGGGTTGGATTTCGACGACGGCGACGTGCGTGCCGAAGGGGAACGTGAAGTTTTCCGGGTCGTAGAAGTTCGTCGCCTCGAGTCCGGGATCCATCTCCTCGGGCAGATCGTGGCCGAGGTACGCCTCGGCGGCGATCTCCTGGATATGGTACGAGCGGTCGGGTGCACCCGCGACGTGGAACTCGCCGTCGTCGAACTCGATGTCGTCGACGCTGGCCTCGAGTTGATGGGCGGCGATCTCGCGGGCTTTCTCGCGCACTTCGCGTGCACCGCGGGCGATGGCCCCGCCGCCGACGGAGGCGCTTCGGCTGCCGTAGGTTCCCAGTCCCTGTGGGATCTGATCGGTGTCGCCTTCGACGACGTCGATGTCGTCGACGTCGACGCCGAGTTCTTCAGCGGCGATCTGGGCGAACGTCGTGCGGTGGCCCTGTCCCTGATCGGCTGTGCCGACGAGGACCGTGACGGTTCCCGTCGAGTCAAAGCGCACGATCGAACTCTCCCAGCCGCCAGCCTGCGCGCCGAGGTCGCCGGCGAGTCCCGACGGCGAGAGGCCGGCCGATTCGACGAAGTTGGCGACGCCGATGCCGAGATAGCGCCCTTCCTCGCGGAGTTCGGCCTGTCGCTCTCGAAGATCGTCGTAGCCGACGTGCTCGAGTGCCTTGTCCATCGCCCGTTCGTACTCGCCGCTGTCGTAGATGACGGCCGCAGCGGTCTCGTAGGGAAACTCGTCAGGTGGGACGAGATTCGCCCGCCGGAGTTCGGCGGGATCCATCTCGAGTTCCCGCGCGGCGACGTCCATGAGCCGTTCGATCACGTAGATCCCCTCCGAGCGGCCGGCGCCGCGATAGGCGTCGACCGGCGTCGTGTTGGTGAACGCACCGATGACCCGACAGTAGATCGCCGGGATCGCGTACTCGCCGGAGAGGATCGTCGAGTACAGATACGACGGCGTGGCAGTGGCGAACTGCGAGAGCTGTGCCCCGAGTCCGGCGTGGGTTTCGACACGAATCCCGCGGACGGTACCATCGTCATCGACGGCGATCTCGGCGCTCGTCGTGTGATCGCGGCCGTGGCAGTCGGTGACGTAGCCTTCCATCCGGCTGGCTTTCCATTTCACTGGTCGACCGAGTTGCATCGAACACCAGGCCGTGACGGCCTCGTCGGGGTAGTGGTAGATCTTGCTCCCGAAGCCGCCGCCGACCTCGGGGGCGATCACCTGAATTTTGTTCTCCGGAATCCCAAGCGTGCCGGCCGACAGCAGCATCCGGTGCAGATGGGGGTTCTGGCTCGTCATCCAGAGACGTAGTTTCTCGGTCGCAACGTCCCAGTCGGCAAGCGCCGTCCGGGGCTCCATCGCGTTCGGAATGAGCCGTGGCTGGCGGAGGTCGACGCTCGCGACCCGGTCGGCGTCGGCAAAGGCCTCATCGACGGCGTCCGCATCGCCGAGTTCGAAGTCGAAGGCGACGTTGTCCTCGGCCTCCTCGTGGACCGGTGGCACGTCGCGCTCGACCGACTCGACTGGGTCCGTGACGTGTTCCAGCTCCTCGTACTCGACTTCGATGGCCGCGAGTGCGTCGCGGGCCGCCTGTGGCGTTTCGGCGACGACCGCGGCGATCCCGTCGCCCTCGTGGCGGACTTTGTCCACGGCGAGCATGCGATACTGCGGCGTGACGAGTCCGGGTAACATCCAGGCCGTCGGGATAGTGTTGGGAACGCCACTATCTTCGACGTCGGCGCCGGTGTAGACCGCGACGACGTCGTCCATCGCTTCGGCCGCGCTCGTATCGACCTCGAGAATGCGGGCGTGTGCGTGATCGGACCGGCGAATCGCCAGATGCGCCGTCCCCTGGAGCTGGACGTCGTCGGTGTAGGTCGCCTCGCCGGTCAGCAACGGGACGTCCTCGTCGCGCTCGATTGCCTCGCCGAAGACGCGCTTTTCGGCTGGCTGGTCGCTCTCACTCATGGCTTGCCTCTCGCTGCTCGAGTGTCGCTTCGATCGCGTCGACGATGTTGTGATAGCCGGTACACCGACAGAGATTGCCCTCGATGGCCTCACGGATCTCCTCCCGGGAGGGATCGTCAGCGTCTTTCAGATACGTATCCGCCGTCATCAACATCCCGGGCGTACAGAAGCCACACTGGAGGCCGTGGTTCTCCTGAAACTGCTCCTGTAACGGCGCAAGGTCGCCGTTTTCGGCGAGTCCTTCGACGGTTTCGATCTCTGCCCCGTCCGATTGGACGGCAAAACGCATACAGGATTTGATCGCCTCGCCGTCGACGCGGACGGTACACGCGCCACACCGGGCGGTCTCACAGCCGACATTTGCGCCGGTGTACCCAAGCTCTTCTCGGAGTGCAGTGACGAGCAGCGTTCGCGACTCGACAGCCAACTCGTGATCAGTTCCGTTTACAGAGAGCGAGATCTCGTGTTCAGTCATCGATACATCCCTCCATCAATGCGGAAATCGGCGACGAAAACGCCAGTGGCTACTAACATGATGTATGTCTACATTCCCCAATGGTGTCACCGAGTAAAAAGATTCGTGTCAAAAGACCTGTTAGCGGCGTCGTTGGCCGGTTTCTGACCGTTACAGACAGCACGCGACATCGCGGCGGCCAACTCTTCGAGCCGTGTCTACTCCCCTGCTTGCTGATACAGCGTGCATACTAATGCCGTTCGTCGGCGGTGGGGCTCGTATGAGCGTTCACCCGACGTTGTCCTTCGACACAGAGATCCAGCGAATGGTCTACGAGTACATCGAGCGACACGGGGCCGTCGACCCCGACGAACTGGCGCGATCGATCCGCCTCGAGTCGGAGCCATCCCACTCGAAGCCCGCTCGATCAGGGTCGTACACCGAGTCGATCTGTCCCCCGATGGATGACCTCGAGTCCTGTCTCGAGGCGCTCGAGACACAGGGCTATCTCACTGAAGCCGACGGAAAGTACCGGGTTGCGCTCTCGACGACGCCGAAAACTGTCGAACTCGAGGACGGGACAGTGACGATCAGGGCGGCACGGGAAGAAGACCGACACGGTGTCATCGACACAATGCACGAGGTCGCAGCCGAGGGCACGTATATCGTCGCCGAAAACGTCGCGACCCAACTCGAGCGCGACTCGGCACTGGTTCGGGCCAACGAGAACCAATCGCGAATCTTTTTCGTCGCCGTTTTCGAGCCGGAGACCGAGGCCGATAGCGACGAGCCACGGCAAGCGGCCGCCACAACCGACACCGAAAGCGAGTCACGCGTCGTGGGCTGGCTCCACATCGATGTCAACGAACTTCCGTCGCTGTCTCACACTGCAGAACTCACCGTCGGCGTCGCGTCCGACGTTCGCCACAACGGAATCGGGTCACACCTCCTCGAGTACGGCCTCGAGTGGGCCAAAAACGCCGGGTACCGGAAGGTGTACCAGAACGTCCCGGCAACGAACGACGGCGCGATCGAGTTTCTCGAAGCCAACGGCTGGCAACGCGAGGGCGAACACGAAGCTCAGTACCAGATCGGCGACGCGTTCGTCGACGAAATCATGCTCGCGACGTGGCCGTAGTTTCTTGACAATCGGAGACATACTCGAGGTATGGACGAAATTTCACTCGGCGTGCCGAAACCGGTGCTTGAGCGACTGCCAGCCGACGACGAAACCGCTGGCGCGGACATGCAAGAGGCAGTCGCTGGCTGGGAACAGCGGTTGAATCGAGCGATCGACGACGCCGACGACGACCGGGAAGCTGCGGCCCGCGTGCTCGAGGCGATCGATCGCTTCGAACAGCGCCACGACACCTACGACGAGCTGGTGCCGGAGCTGCGAGCGTGGGGACAGTCGCCGATCTACGCCATCGCGTGGCGGACGCTGTATGCTGACGTGATCGCCCAACTCCACGCCCACGACGACCTCGGAGAGCATCTCGATCGGGAGCGAAACGCACGACTGGTCGAAGACGGAATCCGGATGCGGGACCTGTAGGGCCCGACCACAACGGTTTTGCGCTCGGACTCGATACAGATATCGTGGCTTCGACTGACGACCGCGACGATGCGCACGCGATCGACCTGACGACGCGTGTACGCCGTCGCGTCCTTCCAACAGTTCATCGCATCAAAGAACCGTTCGGGGGCTTTGCACAGTGTCTCCAACATCCCGACGAGTACGTCGGCACGATCCAGTACGGTCTCGGTGAGTTTCGAGCCGATCTCGAGACGATGTCGTTCGCGCCGGAGCCGATCGCCTCGCTGAAGATCCACCGGGACGGCCGGCAGTCAGCCGGGAGTTGGGTACGGCGACCATCGTCGTTTTCGACCTGGCAACTCCATATCGCGCTGTTTGTCACTGACACCGATGCAGTCGACGTGTTCGCGCACCGAGAGTACTCGTGGCTACGCCACCCGTACAAACATTATACCGCCGAAGGCTGGGACACCCACGGCGGCGTCAAGCGAATGCGAGCACTGCTCTCAGAACACGACGTCTCGTTCCGGATCGATAGATTGGATTGAGACGGTCTGTTGTACCGAGTTCCTGCCGATCACCAGAGACGGGATCGGTGATCGGCGGTCGTTGACGACAGCAGTGGGTATGAACGACGCTCTCGAACGCTCGGTTTCAGTCACTGTTTCCGCTGGACGACGAGTCGGCGCGTGTCGGCTATCGGAGTCGGATGATCCGTCTGTGTTGCGGCTGCAGCTGTGTGTCACGCTCGCTGTTGTAACGCTTCCATATCTTGTTAAATAAAGCAGGGTATACTAAAGCCGGTCTGGGAAGTCTGAACCAGAACAACGTTCATTATGGTCTCGCCAGGCAAACTCCGAGCTTTGAGCACCCTCACGGACGGAGAACACAACGCGTTCGAACCCCCAGTCGATGAGACAGGGGAGATCACATACCCACGCGTCGAGCAGGCACTCGACAAGCAGGACGGGGAGCCGGTTGACTTCCTCGAGACAATGACCGACCGCGGGATACTGGCATCGGAAGTCAAGTACAAGCTGTACCGCTGCCCGAACTGTTCTCGTACGGGGATGCGGTACAGCACCGGCTGTCCCAACTGCGAATCAGTTCGCACGACACAGGAGTCGACAGCCGTTCATCCGAGTTGTGACACACCGCTCGAGCAGAAGACAGCGACAACTGCTGCAACGACTCCGGAAGAGACGGACGAGAAACGGTACTGTTCTGACTGTGCAGAAGACGTGTCGCCCTCCGAACTCGAGAACGATCGGCGGTATCGGTGTCACGACTGTACTGAGTGGTTCGACTCCCCAACACACAGACTGTGGTGTCCTGACTGCGATCAGGTGTCGCCGCCAGCCGAGGTCCACGAAGAGCCTGCATATCGCTACCCGTTGACCCCGTTCGGAACCCAGTGGATCGCAACACAACTCGAAAGACGCCAGCTGCTCGTCGCGGCCTTCGAAGAACGAGGGTACGAAACGAGCGTTGAGACGACGATTCCGACGTCGGCAGGTGGCGAACTGCCGGTTCACGTGTACGCGGTCGACGAACTCTTCGACTATCGAATCGTTGCTGGCGTTCACGACTCACCACCCATCGAGGACGTCCAACGGCTCGTTGAGGCAGCCCGTGAAGTCGACGCCCAGCCAATACTGCTCCTATCAGACGACGCCGGGGATGACCGCGTTGCTGAGTTGGTTGACAGAGAAGCGATTACGGTCGTTGCTGCGTCCGATGGAACGCTTTCCGGCGAGTTCGAGATGAGTAGCCGATCGCGGGCGTCCAATCTCGTGGGGGGCTGGTTTGATTCGCTGTTCTCGACCGCCAAGCGTTGATCCCGGCGACGCCGTTCGGAGCGCCAGCCCGAACGCGGTGTGTATCAGGATCCTACCGCGTCGAGACTGGATCGCCACCTGGCTCCTCACGGACCAGCGTCCGTTGTACACAGCTGTTTCTATCGACCAGACGTGGTGGAACGCAGCACGTACAGACTGTTTCGCTGGCTACAACTGTGCGCTCGTCCCCACCGTGGCCACACTCGATCTCGGTTCCACAACCGATTTGAGCGCTGACAATGGATCGCCATCCGATGGCCGGGACCCAGACTGTCGCTGCGTTCACTGATCTGTATCTCCCGACAGTCAACGGCGTGACGTACACGGTCGCACTCTGGCGCGAACGCTGGTCCCGTCACCACGGATCGATGGACGTCGTCTTCCCCGAGATGGGGGGCTACGAACCCAGAGACGGCGAGTACGACGTGCCAAGCGTCGGCGCGCCGCTGTATCCTCGATATCGACTCGGACTGCCAGCGGTCCCCAGCGGACTCGAGACGCCCGAAATCGTCCACGTACAGACACCGTACACCGTCGGTGCTGCGGGCATTCGCTTCGCTCGACAGCGTGACGTGCCCGTCGTCGCCTCGTATCACACGTTACTCGACGACCGCGTCGATCAGCACGTTCCCCCACCGCTGGTGGACGTCTGCAAACGAGCGCACCGGGCCTACGAGCGAGCGTTCCTCGAGCGAGTCGATCATGTCGTCGCGCCGACGGCGTTTGCCAGACGCCGCCTGCTGACAGCCATTCAACCGGCTGTCGATGTCACCGTCGTCTCAAACGGCATCGACACGGCGATGTTTCGGCCGGTCGATCCAGCAGCGTTCTGTGACGCCTACGAGTTACCCGAGGGGCCACTGCTCGGATACACTGGCCGCCATGGACCCGAAAAGAACCTCGAGGAAGCGATCGACGCCGTCGACGACACCGACTACACGCTCGTTCTCGCTGGCGATGGCCCGGCCAGAGCGTCGCTGGAGGCATACGCCACAACGGTCGACGCCGACGTTCGGTTCCTCGGCTTTCTCGAGCGTGATGAGCTGCCGGCGTTTTATTCGGCTCTCGACGTCTTCGTCTTCCCAAGCCCGGTCGAAACGCAGGGACTGGTCGCACTCGAGGCGACGGCGTGTGCCACGCCAGTCGTCGCCGTCGACGCGGGCGCACTGACTGACAGCGTTATCGACGGCGAAACCGGCTACCGGTACGAACCCGGCGACCTCGAGTCGTTCCGGTGGGCGATCCGTCGGACACTCGCCGAACACGACCGGCTCTCGGATCTCTGTCGCCGGCGGCGCCAGATGCTCTCGGTCGAGCACTCTCTCGAGCAGTTACGCGATCTCTACGACGACGTTCGCGGAAACTGAACGGCGGTCGCCATCACGTCCTCAAGCGGCACTGGACTGGTCGGATTGTACACTGTGAAGATAGCCCAAGCGTTCAAATCCTCTCAGTTGATAGAAAAGGGTATGGAGTTTGCAGTTTCGCGGGAGGGAACGACGCTCATCACGTTACACGGCGGCAGTGACACGACTGCCCGCGAAGAGGCTACCGAGCAGCTCGCGGCGGTTCTCGAGCGTCTCGAAGCCGAGGGAACAGTCTCTGCGTGGGAGATCGACGACGCATCGGTGTACGAACAGCCGACCGCACCGTTCGATCCGTATACGATCACACTCGAGTTTTCGATCACCGTCGTCGTCGAGGCCGACGACGCTGACGAGGCGACGGCGATCGGTGCCAGCGCGATCGACGACGTGCTCGAGCAAGCCGACGTCACCCCGATTACGTACACGTCCTCACCGGCCGCCTCTGCCGATTAAGCAGGCGATCGGGCACCCGAACTTATGAGCGTCGGCCACGAGAGGCCTGTATGGAGATCGAGATGCGGTTTTTCGCGACCTTTCGTGAGGCCGTCGGTGAGAAGACACAGACACGCGGGTTCGAAGACGAGGAGACCGTTGGTGACGTACTCGCGACGCTCGAGGCTGAGTACGAGGGGCTCGAGGGCCAGTTACTCGAGGACGGCGGAGACGCGATCAGACAGCAGTTGAGCGTGCTAAAAAACGGCCGCGACGTCGTCCACATGGCGGGCCCGGAGACGCCCCTCGAGAGTGGCGACCGGCTGTCGGTGTTCCCGCCGGTCGCAGGCGGGTAACGACGGCTGGTTCGTCGACACGCGTGCAGACGGCCGCCTGACAGTCAGTACCGACGTGTCCACGACCGGTGTGAGGCCGTCAGGAGTTCGTTCCACAACCCGTCTCAGCACCGACACCGGATCCTCTCACCGCTTACTCCTTGTAAAGTGCCGTCGGCTCGAGCGAACGCGATGGGGCCGGAAGGTAGGTCGCTCGTTCACCCACCTCGCCTTTGACGAGTAGCTCAGCGATCCGAAGCCACTCTCCGTCGGCGACATGGACAGCGGACTCGAGTCGAATCACCGCTCCCGGTTCGATCTCGTCATCGCCGGCACGCGGGCGTTCGTCGGGCTCGAGGCCGACACCGGCGACCTGCGTCTGGACTGCGTCGGCGTCCTCGAAGCCAAACGCGCGGACCTCGGCCTCGAGATCGGCTTCGACAGCTGCCACCGATTCGATGTCTGCGGTCAGCATCGATGCTGCAGAGCGAAACGACTGTGTCACGCCGACGTGTGCACGGCGCTCTCGGCCACCGTCGCTGTCGACGACGAGCGTTCGAACGAGGCCGCCGTAGTAGCCCTCAGGGCCGCGAGGGGCCGTCTCGAGGACGATCGGCTCGCCGGGTCGAAGCGCGCCGTCAGCATTGTCGATCGTTGAAGGATGATGGCCCGGATCAGGGTTGACAACAGTGTTTCCCGCCGGGAACGCACCCCCGGAGACGATTTCGCGATCGATCGCTTTTCGGAGCCGACCCGGCGTCACTACCTCACCATCGGCGACGAGCCGGCCGTCAGCGACTGTCGCATCCGCGAGCAGCGATGCCGCTCGGCGGACTCCGGCAGCTGCGGCTCGTTGTGCAGCGCCGATTCGCTCGCGCTCACGCGAGGCTTTCGTCGCTCGAGTGCGCGCGATGACGTCCGTCGATGCAAGTTCGAAGCCAGCCTGCTCGAGATAGAGCGCGGCGTCGTGTGGGAGTCGTGCCGGCGTGAGGATCGGTCCCATCTCGATGCGGTCGGCCAGCGTCGCACCGAGACGCTCGGCTGGATGACCGGAGCCGTCCGGCTCCGTCTCGAGGAGCCACGTCTCGCCGTCGAAGGCGACGGCGGCGAGACCCCGCTCGACCGACGGACAGCAGTACCGCACGTCCGGGTCGTGATGGGGTCCGACGTGGACGAACGCCGCGGCGTCGCGGGCGTCAAGTGTCTCAGACAGCGCCGGCTCGAGGTGTGACGTGACACCGGAATCGATGGTGTCAGTGCCAGCAGTCGACTCGGTGTCGGTCACGGTGCTTCGGCTTCGACCTCTTCGCCGTCAGCGTCGGCATCATGTGGCTGCTGGGCCTCCTCGATAAGCTCCTCGAGTGGCGTGTCGGTCAGCTGGTTGTTGAGCAGGACGTCGATCGGCAGCGTCGGGGCACCGTCGACCAGGTTCTCGAGCAAGACGAGTCGCTCTCGAGCCCGGGACATACCGACGTAGAAGACACGGCGTTCGTTGTCGGTCAGGACGGGCACTGGCGAGGAGTTCTTGGTGAACTCCTCGACGCCGGGAACGTCCGTCGGATCGTCGACGGTGGCGACCATCTGCTCGACGACCTTCTCGGTGAGGTCGGTGCCGACGATGACGTGGTCGGCCTCACGACCCTTCGCGGAGTGGATGGTGCCGACGCGGACACGATCGGTTTCCATACCGAGATACTCGCCAATCGCGAAGTACGAGCGGATGCTTTTCTTCTGGAAGTTGGTGACCTTCCGGACCATATCGCCCGCCGACGCCGGGCCGGGCATGAACGGCGCGTGGTCCTGAATAACCGCTGCGGGGATCATGAGCTCTGCGAGGTCGTCGATACCGGCTTCCTCCTGTCGGTCGTCGATCTCGTCGAAGAGATCATCACGCTCGTTGGTGCCAAACGCCGATTCCTGAAGCATGTCGGCGAGTCGACGGGCTTGCAGCCCGGTGACGTCCTCGCCGCGGTCGATCGCTTCGACGGCACGGACGTACTGGGTGAGCCGATCGGTCCACATCCGCTGGTCGGTCAGCGACGTAAACGGCACGCCCTCGGTGATGAACTCGTCAATGAACTGGAACATCTGGTAGCGTGCCCGGAACAGGATCATGATCGTCCCGTCGCCTTCGATGAGTGTCCGTCGAACGTTTCGGACGACATCGAGCATCGAGGCGTTCCGGCGCGCCTCGACAGCGCCGCCTTCCTTTCGCGGTTTGAGGTCTTTGTCCTGGCGGGTATCGATATGGCGAATCTCCTGATTGACGGCGTTGAGGACGTTCGAGGGGAGACGGTAGGAGTTCGGCAGAATAACGTCTTCATCGACCTCCTCCTCGAGCAAGAGCGCGGGGTCGGCACCCTGCCAAGAGTAGACGACCTGGTCGTCGTCGCCGGCGATCAACACCTCTTCCATGTGGGGTTTCCACTCCTGGTAGACGTCGTACTGCAGCGTCGTAATGTCCTGGAACTCGTCGATAACCAGATAATCGACGTTCGGCAACAGCGAGCGCTGGCTAACACGCTCTAACATATCTGCGAAGCCGATCTTTCCTTGCTCGCCTTTGTAGTTGCGCCAGCCGCGAATCGCCTCGGGGACATCGATTCGGTCGTCGTCGGATGGCCAGGTCGGGGTGTACTTGTTGCCTTCCTGGGCGTTCGGGTCGATTTCGGGTGGCAGACGAACCTCCTCTTCATTCCACTGGAAGGGGACGTCGTACCAGTCCGTAACGTCACGGCCGGTCCGCTGGAGCCACTGGCTGGTCGCGATGACCTTGTTGCCGATCGTCGTCGATCGGGCGGTACGGCGACCGGCACCGCTGTACTCGTCTTCGTACTCGATGCCGTAATCTTCACAGAACTCCTCTTTATCTGATTCGCCGATGACGTCGCTCCGCGAGAGATCTAACAGCTCGTAGGCTTTCGCGTGCATCGTACAGACGTTGCCCTGCAGTGCACGCGGACTCTCATCGAGTCGCTCGGCCAGTCGCTCACGAACTTCCTGTGCAGCTGCGCGCGTGTACGAGACGACGAGAATATCCCGGAACGTCACACCCTCTTGCTCGAGGATCTCTTCGACGTGATCAAGTAGGGCAGTCGTTTTGCCGCTGCCCGGCCCTCCGAACAGCCGGGTCACCTTCGTCTCCGTGGTAGTCATTGTAGCTGTTCAAGAGGGCTATACCCATAAGTCACGTGGGTTTTCCGCGATAGAAACTATCCTGTCAGCGATGACAGTCGATGTGAGTCTGTGTTGGGATTCGCTTTCGAGGCCCGTTCTACCAGTTGTAGTACCGCGGCTGGGCCACTACGGATTTCGTGAAGAGCGGGCTGCTCGTATTTCAGCGCCATCACGGATTTTGTCCTGACAGTCAGGACAGACCCGTGGGTCGTCGACACCAGGTGGAGTGAACACGCGAGCGTACGCGTCCGTCACGAACGCGCCACAGTTCTGGCATTCCGGCATTGTCGTTCTCACTGAACTATTAGCGAGCAATACATTATAATTGTATTGCATAACTGTGTTCGAGAACGCGCGAACCACAGGCTGATTGGCGGTGAGCCTGCCAAAAAATGGGACGTCAGCGCAGTCGGTTACAGCGTCGGTTCCCACCCACAGACGGTACAGGAGCTGGCAGCCGTATCATGGAGGCCGCCACATTCCGGACACTGCTTCTTGTTATAATCCTGTTCCCACCCGACTCGTTCTACCGTGTGACCGCGGTCTGAGAGGAATTGGTCAATGACGTCGTCACCGGCATCGTTGGGTGAGGTTGCCATACCCATGTCAATAACCACCACAGTATTAAATCATCGGGTTCACCCACAGATCTGCCTCGAGTGCAACGAAGATATTCCCTGTTCGAACACGAACGCGGTCACCAGACGGTCACTGCGCCGTTTCACACCTGTTCAACCCGCGGGTTTTTCTCGCTCACGGCCCAACTGGCTGGTATGAGCGACCTGCGCCTCGATGCGACCCAGCTCGATCGCTACTCGAGACACGTAATCATGGACGAAATCGGTCCTGAAGGCCAACAGCGGCTGCTCGAGGGGTCGGTACTGATCGTCGGTGCGGGTGGGTTGGGCTCGCCAGCGATCCAGTATCTCGCCGCGGCGGGCGTCGGCCGGCTGGGAATCGTCGACGATGACGTCGTCGAACGATCGAACTTACAACGCCAGATCGTCCACGGCGACGGCGACGTTGACCGCCCAAAAGTCGAGAGCGCGGCCGACTACGTCCACGCCCTGAACCCAGACATCGACGTCGATACCTACGAAACACGCCTCAGCGCCGACAACGTCGCGGATCTCGTTGCCGACTACGACATGGTACTCGACGCCAGCGACAACTTTGCAACCCGATATCTGCTCAACGACCACTGTGTGCTCACCGGGACGCCGCTGTCCCACGGCGCAATCTATCGCTTCGAAGGCCAGGTGACGACGTTTACGAACGAGCGCAGTGGAGCGGGCGACGAGCCGCCGTGTTACCGCTGTATTTTCCCTGAGGCGCCCGAACCCGGCACTGTCCCCGACTGTGCAACCACTGGCGTACTCGGTGTCTTGCCCGGCACCGTCGGCTGCATTCAGGCGACGGAAGTCGTCAAGTATCTGCTCGGCAAAGGCGAGTTGCTCGAGGGGCGACTGCTCATGTACGATGCGATGGACATGAGCTTCGAGACGGTCGACGTGTTATCGAACCCGAATTGTCCGGTCTGTGGTGACGACCCCGCAATCGAGTCGGTCGAGGACGTCGCCTACGAGGGCAGCTGTGAGATTTCTGCCGACTAAGCAGTTGTCTCGCTGGATCCCACGATTCGTTTGACGACACTGACCACGCGTTCGTGAAGCTCGAGCCCGCCGATAACGGCGATACAGGCGACGAACGCGGTGGTTCCGAGCTTACCACCAGCACCGACAAAGGCGGGTGCAACCGCAAGGAAGACGAGTCCACACAGGCCGCCGGCGAGTGCGACGTGGCGTCCATCGGTCAGCCGCTCCGTACTCGACATCCCGACGAAGGAGGCACAGAAAGCGACGGTGGCCAGTGTCGGTCCCAGTTCAGGGAGCGCAAGCGGAAAGCTGAGTCCGGCACCGATCCCGACCAGTCCAGAGCCGACGACCGCACCCAACTCGAGGCGCACACTCAGGAGGACCGTCACGACGGCACCGATGGCCGCAACTGGCACGACGAGGTGGGCGAGATCCCACTGTGGCGTGCCCGGGCCAGTGTACTCCAGGCCCACGACGGCGGCCGTCGTCGCACACCCAAACAGCGCGAGCGTGCCGAGTTTGCCGCCCACGCCGCCGAACGATTCGGTCGCTGCCACGTATCCAAGCGCTGCGACGACTCCCGCCAGAGCGACGTACTCGAGGGACCCGAACACGGCGGGCGAGGCCATGCCGACAAACGAGCCACAGTAGGCCGGCGCACCGACGTTCGGAAGCGCGAGGCCGACAGCCACTCCGACGAGGGCGGAGGCAAGCACCGGCCCGAGCCCGACGGAGACGCTCAACGCATAGGTGACGACGGCACCGGCGACGACCGCGAGCGCGTCGAATACGTCTGATCGATCGAATCCAGCGACCCCGAACGGTCCCTCGTGTTCGATCGTCGTCCGCCGTGGCTGTCTGATGACGCTCGTCGATCGGAACTCGAGTGCACCAGCAACGGCAGCGGTGAGGGCAACGCCAATCTGCACACCGACGGTTCCGGTCGACAACTCGGCGGGAGCACGCAGCGAGCCCGCAAGTAACGCGCCAGCTGTCACGACCAGTGCGAGATAGCCGCCGAGGTGGACCAGACGGGACACATTTCGTGTGACGAACGAGCGCAAAGAGAGGGTTACGATCCGCCGCGAACTCCGCTAGTGTGTCGAACCACTAGCTCCGCAACAGCCCGCCGTCGATCGGTACCGCGACACCGTTGACGAAACTCGCGCACGGACTCGAGAGGACCGCGACGATATCGCCCAGTTCGCGCGGCTCGCCGATGCGATCCATCGGGATCTCGCTTGCGAGCGCCGTCAGCCCCTCCTCGTAGTCGTCGTAGACACCGCGATCGATGTTCGCCTCGATCAGTTCCTCGATCCGGGGCGTCTCGATCGTTCCTGGGAGGACCGCATTGACGCGGATCTCGGGGGCAAACTCCCGCGAAACCGTTTTGACGAGCCCGATTACACTCCTGCGGACCGAGTTCGACAGCAAAAGACCGTCGGCAACTTCTCTGACTGTTCGGGACGTGATACAGGTGATCGAGCCGTAGTCCGACTCGAGGAGGTGTGCGTGGGCCTCCTCGATCGTCCAGACGACGCTCATCACGAGCTGGTCGTAGGCCTGATACCAGTCCCGTTCGTCCGTCCCGAGGAAGGTCGTACTCGGCGGGCCCCCAGCAGAGGTGACGAGATGATCGAGGCCGCCGAAGGCATCGACAGTCTCTGTGACGAGCTGAGAGACGTCGGCGGGAGCGGTGAGATCCGCCTGCTGAGCCCGCACTTCCCCCGTCGCTGTCTCGGCGATTTCGTCACGGGCAGCCTCGAGTCGCTTCTCGTCGCGACCGCAGAGCATCACGTTCGCGCCCTCTGCGGCGAGTGCCTGCGCGCTCGCGAAGCCGAGGCCGCTCGAGGACGCCGTCACCAGTGCGCTGTTGCCGTCGAGGTCGAGATCCATGCGCAAGTCCACGACGGGGAGTGACAAAGTCTCGGGGCCACAGGCAACCGGCTCAGATCGACGAAAGCCGTCAGTTCTGGAGGGGGCAGATTGCTTGGGAGCGCCGTCAAGCCGATCGTCTCAGTCCGCGCCGAGGCCGTCGAAGTAGATCGCTTGCCGTTCTTCGGTTGCCGGCGATGTGACCAGCGAGACACCGACGGTGACGACGAGCCCGAGCCCCATCCCGACGATGCCAGCCGTCCAGCCGGCATAAGAGCTGGGGACGGCAGCGAGAAAGAGACTCGAGAGGTAGAACAGCTGGCTGGTGAACACGCCGGCTGTAATACCGGCTCGAGTCGTTTTGCGCCAGTAGAGCGCGATCATGACGGGCAAGGCAAGTTGCGCGAAACCGCTGAAGGCCGCGTCGCCGAGTTCGAACAGCGTCGCCGGGTTGAGTAGACTCACGCCGAAGGCGGCAGTCGCAAAGACCACGACACCAACTCGAGCCAGCAGGTCTTCCCGGCGCTCCGTAATGTCCTGTTCGATAAACGGCCGGTAGAGATCCCGCGTAAAGTACGACGACCCCGAGAGCAGCATCGAGTCCGAGGAAGACATCATCGCAGCCATCGCGCCGGCAATGACCAGCGCGGCGAACCAGATTGGGGTGTACTCGGCGAGAATCGCCGGCAGAACGTTGTCTCCAGCCGGAACCGTGACCTCGAGGCCGCGTGCCCACGCGCCGAGCATGAACGAGGGGACAAAGAGGAGGACACAGAGGATCGGCCAGAGTGCGAACGACCGCTTGAGCACCGTTTTCGAGCCGGCAGCGAAAAAGCGCTGATTGACCTGCGGGAACATCGCCACGCCGAACCCGATCGTGATCGCCGTCGAGAGCATCCACTGGGGCGTGTAGTACGCGCTGCCCAGCGAGAGGAACGCGGCGGTTGCGTCGGTTTCAGTGAGCGTCGACGTCGCGGCTCCCGGGCCACCGACGGCGGCGAGGACCCACAGCAGCGCGACCCAGGTGGTGACGAGCATGAACACGCCCTGGAGGGTGTCCGTCCAGGCGATCCCACGCATCCCAGCGACGACGACGTAGAGGATCATGAACGCGGTAATCAACCCCGCGCCCGCGGCGTAGGGAACTGCGCCGTCGGTCAACGCCTGTAACGCGGTGCCAGCCCCGACCTGCTGGAGCATGACGTACGGGAAGAGCCAGAGCAGGCTGACACCCGCGACGAGGCCGCGGAGTCGCCTCGAGGCGAATCGGTCACCGAGCATCTCGCCGAGGGTGACGTAGCCGTACTCCTGTCCGAGCAGCCACTGCTTGTAGCCGATGACATACCAGAGGATGGCGAAGATAATCCCGTCCATCAGCCCCATCACGAGAATCCATTCGGGCCCCTGCTGGTAGGCGATGTTCGGCCCGGCAAAGAAGGTAAACGCCGACAGCAACGTCGCGAACGTCGTAAACAGCAAGACGATCGTCCCGAACGTCCGACTTGCGAGATAGAAATCCTCCGCCGTTCGATCAGTGAGCCGGTAGGCGACTAGCCCGATGGCCAGTGCCAGGATCAGATAGCCGACGATGATCCCAAGCTGGAGTGTGAGGCTCATGGCCGCTCACCACCGGGTGCTGGGGAAGTTCGATCTGGGCCGTGCTCGTCGCTCGAGTCTGCCGGTTTCGTTTCGATGCCGATGCCCCACGCCCGCTGAGCAAACAAGTGGAAGATGACCGCTGTGAGTCCCATCCAACCGATATGCCACCAGAGCCACAGCGGCAGGCCAGCGACGATCGTCGACGACCCCCAGAGGAACCACGGGATCGCAAGCCCGCTGAGGATGATCGCAACCGTGATCCAGCCGACGAGTTCCAGACGGCGCATATCCAGTGGTTGGGTCCGACGTTGGTAACAGTTTCCCTTCAACGGTGCATATTGAAGAGAATTCGCTATCGGACCGGGGACGGCGTTTCTCCCTCGCGTTTTCGTAGCTAAAATCGCTCTTTCAGGGACGAAAAAACGTATAGCAGTCGGCAGGCGAATGTACGTCAAGCTGATATGGCCCGGCTGTTCCCGTTCCGTTCCGAGCCCGACCAGACCGAGGGCCACCCACGGATCGTCGACCTCGAGGGCGAGGACGCTGACGCGGTGTTCAGTGCCCTCTCATCGACGACAGCCCGTCGGATTTATGCGCGACTCGAGGACGAACCTGGGACCCCGAGCGATATCGCCGACGCGGTCGATTCGTCGATCCAGAACGTTCGCTATCATCTGGAAAAGCTCGAGGATGCCGGGCTCATCGAGGTCGTTGACACCTGGTACTCCTCGCGAGGCAACGAGATGAGCGTCTATGCAGCGACGGATGGACCGTTGATCGTGACGAGCGATGAGTCGACGGCGAACCGGTTGCGCGAGGCGCTCTCACGATTTCTCGGCGGCATCGGAATCCTTGCCGGCGGAAGCCTGCTCGTCCAGTATGGGCTTACGCGCTGGGCCGAGACGACACTGGACTCGTCGGCGGGGACAGCCCCAGCTGGCGCGGACGACTCGAGCGAGGTAGACGAGAGCGAGGAGTCAGACGCGACGGCGGAGTCGGACACGAGCGAAAGCGAGGAGACGTCGGATGAGATCGGAACCCAGGACGCAGACACCGACGACGAGCCAGTAGAGAGTGACGATGTGGCAGCTGACGAATCGCCGACCACTGACGGGGATACTGCCACCGAAACTGCAGCCGACGGCGGTGTCGAGACAGTCGAGGCAGTCTTTGCGACGATTCCGCCGGGGCTGCTCTTTTTTTGTGGCGGCCTCCTCGTACTGGCTACTGTCACGATCTACTGGTACTGGTATCGACCGACGTACTGATACCCCGGGTTTTGCAGACAGGTCAACAGCTATTTCCCCATCACGACCCAAAAACCACATAAACCGTTGTGGTACCGTCTTTGCGGTGCCACGGGTCGATCTCCCATGGAAGACACCTCCAAATACCTCATTCACGCGGACGTCACGGCCAACGGGGTCGTCGAGCGCAGCGACGTCGTCGGTGCCATCTTCGGGCAGACCGAAGGCTTACTCGGTGACGAACTCGATCTCCGCGATCTCCGCCAATCACAGAAAGTCGGGCGTATCGACGTCGAAATAACAAGCACCGGCGGCCAGTCACACGGCCACCTCACCATCGCAACCGGCCTCGACAAGGTCGAAACCGCAACGCTTGCTGCCTCCCTCGAGACGATTAGCCGGGTCGGTCCCTGCCGAGCCGATCTCGAAGTCACCGAGATCGAGGACGTGCGTGCGGCAAAGCGAAAAGAGGTCGTCGAACGGGCGAAGGAACTGCTTCGGACCGGGTTCGACGATAGCGTAATGACCTCCGAAGAGATCCTCGCGGAGGTGCGCCAGCACGTCCGCGTCGAGGACATTACCGAATACGAGGGACTTCCAGCGGGCCCCCGTGTGACCGACAGCGACGCGATTATCGTCGTCGAAGGGCGTTCAGACGTGCTCACGCTCCTCAAATACGGTGTCAAAAACGCGATTGCGGTCGAGGGAACGAACGTTCCCGACGCAGTGGCCGAACTAACCCGCCACCGCACAGTCACGGCCTTTCTCGACGGCGACCGCGGTGGAGACCTCATCCTCGAGGAACTCTCGCAAGTCGGTGACATCGATTACGTCGCATTTGCACCCTCGGGCAACTCCGTCGAGGACCTCGATCACCACCAGCTGTTTGCGGCCCTCCGAAACAAGGTTCCGTACGACACGGTCTCCGAACTGAACGAACCTCGAGAGGCTGTCGCCGCAACTGACGGGAGTGCGACGCCGGCACCGGCACCAGCCGACACAGGCCACGGCAACTCCAAGACTGAATCGACGACCGACGAGCCATCCGATTCGAACGCTGGGACAGCGAGTCCGGCTCCGCCATCCCCCGACACGAGCGTGACTGGCGACGCTGGTGCCGAACTCGAGACTGACAGCGCGCGTGCATCGACGGCACAGTCGACTGCGGGTTCAGACAACCAGGCAGCTACCGGGGCGACACCAGCGGAGTCAGCAGCCCCCGAAACCGTCTACGACCACGCGACAGAGATCATCCGCGGGCAAACCGGCCGCGTTCGCTTCCTCGATGCCGACGGCACCACACTCGAGGAAACCGATGCGGGCGACGCCTTCGAGATCCTCGAGTCGCTCGAGACGGCTCCGTCGACGGTCGTCCTCGACGAGATTCTCGAACAGCAGCTCCTCGATCTGGCAGCCGACCGCGGCGTCGATCAGTTCATCGCACGCTCGCTCGGCCAGTTCACGAAACGGCCGACCGCCGTCCGTATTCACGCGATCGACGATGTTGCTGAGAAAGCGCCCAAGACAGAGTAATGAACGGGTTGGCATAGAAATATAGTAACAACTGAAACGATTTACACACAGATCGCATACCCATCAGGCGATCTGGTGTGCAGTGACGTTCAGTGGCTACTATAGACACTCGAGGCTGACGGTGGTCAGGTCGCCACGGGGATCGGACCCCCACCCCCTACATTTCCGACGTTACTGCCGCGCCGTGTGTCGACTCAGCCAGACCCCACGTTTCCGACGTTGGTTCCACCCCTCCCCCCGTATTTCCGTCGTTTCCTCACGTCCCACCCCGGGTTTCCGTCGTCCGGGCGGGCCAGATCAGCACATCACAACTACTCGCTCGACCAGTCTTGCATCCAGGCATCCTCGAGAATCGTTTCGCGGACGACGTGTGGGTCTTCGATAAGACGGTTCTGGAGATGGATACCACCAGCACTCCCCTTGTTGATTTTCTCGATTTCGACGACGCCAAGAAACGCCTGTTCTTTTAAAATATCTCGGAAGCGACGAACGGAGAGCACATCCATCTCGAGGTGGTCACAGATCTGTTCGTACTGATCATACACGCGGCTCGTGAGAAACGCATCATCGTCAGAGTTGACGCTGAGTTCGGTCAACGCGAGTAGTGCAGCCTTCGCCTGTGTGGGTGCGCCGTTGACGAGTTCGCGAAAACGGTCTTTTTCGGCGTGTTGTTGAGCCTGTCGGACGTGTTTCTCCTGTACTTTCGCAGCGCCGTCTTCGTAGGCGACCTCGCCGGCGTGACGGAGAATGTCGATCGCCTTCCGGGCGTCGCCGTGTTCCTGTGCGGCAAAGGCAGCGGAAAGTGGAATTACCTCTTCGGAAAGAACGCCATCTCGAAACGCGTCTTCCCGGTTGGCCATGATTTCACGGAGCTGGTTCGCGTCGTACGGTTTGAAGAACAGTTCCTTGTGCTGGAAGCTACTTCGCACCCGTTCGTTTAGCTTATCGATATACTGGATTTTGTTACTGATCGCGATGACACCGATGCTGCAGTCGATTTTCCCGGCCTCCTCAGCGCGTGAGAGTTTCATCAGTACGCTGTCGTCGTTCATCAGATCGATCTCGTCGAGAATGATGATCACGGAATCGAACTGCGCGTCGAGTATCTTCCAGAGGAGTTTGTAATACTTCGACGTGCTGAGACCGGTGTGAGGGACGGAGATATCAGTGACTGCCTCGTCGTTTAGCTTCGCCGCAAGCGATGACACCGCCTGGGTTTCCGTGTTGTCTTCTGCACAGTCGATGTACGCCGTTCCGATATCGACGCCGGCCTCAGCCGCATTTTGTGCACGTTGAGAGACGTGTCTCGAGACCAGCGATTTACCGGCTCCGGTTTTCCCGTAAATCATCACGTTCTCCGGGGAGTATCCATGGACGGCGCCGTTCAGACGTTTTGCCAGTTTTGCGATTTCCTCATCCCGACCGACGATCCGATCGGCTTCCGGAACGTGCCCGATCTTCAGGAGGTCTTTGTTCGAGAAGATCCGGTGGCCGGAGTCAAAGAGCGGATCGTCGACGGAGTCGGATGAGGAGTCAGGTGTCATCTAGTGTGCTGAGTGAGAACGGTGTCTGTATAAAACTGGTGAAGTCGGCCACCCCTCGTTTCCGACGTATATGTGGCGAATCCGTAGGATATGAGCCTCAAACAGCGAGAGTAATATATTTGATGAGATATCCGCGTTTCCGACGTCCCGAACCAAAAGAACGTGACGGCATCGGGGTCACACCGATAGTCGGTCGACCCACACACCCCACGTTTCCGTCGTAATTCGGAGAACGAGTGGGGGTCCAGACGAACTGATCCTCCGAAGAACGAAACGCGAAGCGAGAGCCGTTCTCCTCGGACGTAACAACTGGATCGATAGCACTGTCAGAACCATTGTTTCGACCGACAAAACGAAGTACTACCGTTTTGTCAGTACACGAAGTATACTCGACGAGTTGTTCTCAGCTTCTATACTTCAATCTAGCTGATTCGAGTGCAGTCAGACAGCGGACTGTAACACCACAGTAACAACTGAACCGATTGACACCGTATCGTACGATGGCTGTGCAATGTGTGTGCAGCGACGTTCAGTGGCGACGATAACTCGCCACAGCAACTCGAGGTCCCGCCCAGTTTCTGTTCTCGAGCCACTCATCCTGCCACGAAACGACGGAAACATGGGGTGTGGGTACCACCGACAGTCGAGACAGTCACAGCTGAACCGATGGCGACGCACAGTGCACGACAGCTGTGTGATTCGGTGTGCAATGACGTAGTGACGGGCAATGGCGGACACAGTGACGGGCAATGGCGACGAGCGAACCCTCCCTTGTCGCTCGTTACGTCGGAAACGTGGGGTGGGTGTGTCCGGCGTGTGCCGCTGCCTCCCATCGTCACGAGTCAGCCCCACCCGTCACGCGTCGGGTCGGGTTCTTCTCGCCACGGGTCGAGGACAACGACGGCTCGGGCGTATCGCCATCCGCTCGAGGCCGAACACTACCCGAGCCGAGCGCTGGGGACTACGCAGATCCAACACCGGAAACTGTGCAGATCCAACACTGGGAACTACCCGAGCACGGCAAACGACAGCACCAACAGTGCAGAGACGATCGCACCTGATAACGTCGCGAGGAAGTTCACGCCTTGATTGCCCAGTACACTCCCCTCGAGCGTCGCACCGAGGAGACTGTCGACAGTCATGCCGATGATACCAGCAGCGACGATAATCGCGGCGCCGACTGCGGTCACCTCGGGGAAGAGGGCATACGAAATCCCAGCAACGACGGCTGCACCCACGATTCCAGCGATCTCGCCCTGCCAGGTCACACCGCCATCAGTTCCGGGTTCGACGGGTTCGAGCGTCGTAATCAGCCGCGGCGTCTCAAAGACGCTGCCGATCTCACTCGAGAGGGTGTCGCTCATCGCGGTCGAGACGGAGCCGGCGAAGGCAAACAGAAACAGGGTCGGGTTGGGATCGCCGGGAACCAGGGTGGCTGAACTCGCCGCATAGCCAAGGACGGCCACGATCGCAACCGCAGCGTTACCGAGTACGTTGCCGCTGCCACGGGCTCCATTGTTGTCCTCGGCGACGCCCATCGTCTCTTTCTGTTCGTAACGGAATTTCGAAGAGAGTCCACCGATGGCGAAAAACGAGATCAGGACGACGAACCAGCCATAGCCCCCGAGGACGATCGTCAACAGCCCAAGCAGGATTCCGGTGAGCATCCCCGCGATCGAGGCCGTCTCGAGCGCGTAGGAGATGTAGCCGAGTGCGATCGTCACGGCGAGTGCAGCGACGATCCCCAGCGCACCGTGGGTTGGCTCGAGTTCTGCGAGGAGCCAACAGAGCAGTCCCACCGACAGCATGACGATGGGATCGTCGTGAGAAAACAGGACGTCACGGAGCAACGCGGCGAGTAACGCACCGCTTGCAGCAAGGAAGGCCATCGTCGGGAGTGTCGGTATGACCGATTCGACAGCGCCAGCACCGTCGGTAACCGAGATCGAAATGGCTTGCCCGGCAATGCCAGCGATAGCTGCGACCAGACAGAAGACGGCCACGAGCGCGACGTCGTTGCCTGTCCGACGGCGCGCAGCCTGCTCTGCGAGGTTGCCGTATCCAACGAGGAGGACGGTACCGACGAAGATCGAAACGGACATCGATGTCGTGATCGCGATCAGGCCGAGCGCGACGGCCGCGAGGACGAACGTAATGAGTCCGTAGAGACGGCCGTCCTCGTAGTCGCTTGGATAGGCGAGGAGATCGAAAATGGGGCCGTCGGTTACGGCAAGGGCCCCAAGGATCACCACGACTGCGATCGCGGCCCCGACCCAGGGGCCACCGAGGGGGACGGCGAGTGCAAGCGTACAGATGAACGCAAAGACACTTGCTCGCCGAACGGGTGCTGTCACGATATCGAGTCCTTTCTGTGGCGTTCACTTGAAGGTTCGTGAACCACGCTGCGGCCGTTCTCACCCGTCTCAACGCTGTTGCTCGGAGAACGCGTGACCAGACGGGAATTCTGTCTGTCTCGAGAGCTGGACAGCCACGACGGCATGACAGTTTCGGTGGCTCCGCTGGCAGCGAACAAATCCGTAACCCTATACGATCGGACCGGAAACGCAAGCGCGTGGGACTGTACGAACGGTATCTCGCGCTCCGGATCCGCCGCCACGGTGGTGATCCTCCTGATCACATCGCACTCGTGATCACCGAACGCGACCTCCTCGAGCGTGGCGCATACGAGACGCTGACGGACTGCTTTCACTGGGCGTTCGAGTACGCCTCTCAGGTGACGGTCTACGTCAGCGTGCTCGATGCCGCGGCTGTTCCGGCCTTGCGGCGCGAACTCGAGACGATCGACGCGCCGCGCGAGGTGGCCGTTCGCGGCCCGGATGATCGTACGCGTGCGGACGCACCAATCCGAATCGGGATCGGTCTCGGCGGCAAACACGAGTTTACCAGTGCCGTTCGAACGCTCGCCGAAGACGTCGATGCGGGCGACGTCGACCCCGATGAGATCGACGCCGAACAGGTCGAAGAGCATCTCATCTTCCCGTCGGAGCCGGATCTCGTGATCAAGACCGGGGCGGAGCGACTCTCGGATTTCATGATCTGGCAGTCAGTTTACTCGGAGCTGTACTTTACCGACATCAACTGGCGGGATTTCCGCAAGCGTGACTTCCTGCGCGCGGTGCTCGAGTACTGTAATCGATCCCGGCGGTTCGGACAGTAGCGGCTACCCATCGGCCAGCTGTTGTCGCCCGAAACTCGACCGCCTAGTCGGCGGTTTGTCCGCTCGAGTCGATTCCGTCGACCGACTCGGGTTTGGATCCCGCCAACTCCTCTGGAGACGGCTGTTCGGCCGTTGGCAACGAGTCTCGAAACCGTTCGACGACCGACCGGGCCTCGACGAGCTCGGTGTCGCTAACTGCACCGAGCAAGGCCAGGCCGCGCCGGGCACGGGTCCGACGCCACGACTCCTCGCGGTGTTCGTACGTGCGAATGCCACGGAGGAAGTCAGTCTTTGAAAACTCCGGCCAGTAGGGGGTACAGAAAAAGACGGCTGCCTCGTTGCCGTTGGCATGCCACGGCAGGAAGTTCGACGTTCGCTCGTCGCCACCCGTCCGAATAATGAGGTCGACGTCGCGAACCGGACGGTCGTAGAGTCGGTTTTCGATCGTCTCGACGTCGATCTCGTCGGGGTCGACGTCGCCCGCGTCAACGTCTTCGGCGACGCCGTGGACTGCCTCGAGCAGCTGTGACCGTCCACCGTAGGCAAGCGCGATGTTGAGCACGAACTGGTCGTAGCCGCTGGTGCGCGCTTCGGCGTAGTCGACGGCCTCACGAACGCGCTCGGGGAGCCGTTCGACCTCGCCGATCGCGCGGATGTGGACGTCGTTGTCGTGGACGCGGTCGGCGTCGGCGAACTCGCGAAGCTTCTCTTCGAGGAGATCAAACAGCGCCTCGTTTTCCTCTTCCGGGCGATCGAAGTTCTCCGTCGAAAACGCATACAGCGTGAGCTCTTCGACCCCGATATCTTGGCACCACTCGAGGACGCGTTCGGTCGTTTTGGCCCCCTGTCGGTGGCCTTCGTGGGCGTTGTCTCCGTTCCCACGGGCGTACCGACGGTTCCCATCCTGAATCACCGCAACGTGAGTCGGTGCGCCGGATATCTCGCGCGAGAGCACCCGCTCGTAGGCCGCATTGATACGCTGACGGAGCCACCGCTTCATTGTGCGACTAGATGTTATGGTTACCTATGTGTTTTGTGCGTCATACTATAACATGAGGGGTAGTATCAGGACTCGAGTGAAAGAATTGGTACCGAGACGTGGCTGTCGCGGAAATCGTGACGGCTATCAGTCCAGACATCTTCGTCACGGGCAATGGCAGACGCGATCGACGACGACCTTTATCAGCGGACCAAAGCGTTACTCGAGCCCGGTGAAATCGAACTGAACGGCGCTATCGTGCACACAACACACGACAGCAGCGAAGACGTCCAGATGATGCAGGCGACTATCGACGTCGGTGACATCATCGCCGAACACTCGGGCCAAGACCCGAAAGACTGCTACGTCTACTCGGGCAACGACGACACCGACTTTTCCTCGAACCAACACCAGGGACTCACTCTCGAGGACGAGGAGTTCGTCTGGGAGTGCCAGCAACTGCTACGTCAGGGGACGTTCGATATCGTCATCTACTACCGGGCCAGCGCCGACCACGAGGCGATCCTCGAAGACATTCAGGAACTCGGCTACGAGGTTACCGGCGTCACCGGCGACTGAAGACAGCTCACTGACGTTTTACGACCCGCGGTGGTGTTGCCGATTCGAGAGCGGGATGTTTCTGAAGAAAGTGATGCTATGTCACACGAGAACGACCGCCATGAGCCACCATGTCCGGATTGCTTATAACTGGCCGGTTCCGATATTTACCTATACGGACGATCATCGACCTGGTGGCGTCGACAGTCTGACCGAGACCGGCAGCCGACTGGACGAGCACGCAGACACACACCCGTCGAATCCAGATCACCGCCGACGATTGACACCACAATCCAGTATGATTCCACTCGCACACGATTTCACCGGGACGACAGTACTCGTCTTTGGGGGCGGTCCCGTCGGTTCCCGGAAAGCCCGGCGGTTCGCCCGCGAAGCCGATGTAATCGTCGTCAGTCCCACGTTTGTCGACCGCGATTTCGGCACGGCTGAGCTGATCCGAGCTGCGCCAACGCCCACCGAGGTCGACGGCTGGCTCAAGCGAACCGATCCCGCACTCGTTGTTGCCGCGACCGACGACGAAGCGGTCAACGACGCCGTTGCGACGGCGGCTCGAGACCGAGGAATTCTCCGCAATCGCGCGGACCGAGCGGGCGAACGCGACCCCGGCAGCGTCGTCGTCCCCGCGACAGTTCGCGATGAGCCCGTCGTCGTCTCGATTGCGACCGGTGGGACGGCCCCAGCACTCAGCAAGTATCTTCGACAGGAGTTCGAGGAGACGCTTTCGGAAGCTGGCTCGATGGCAACGCTCTGTGGACAGCTCCGGACGGAGCTCAAATCGAGAGGCGTCGACCCGAACCGACGACACGAGATCGTCACCAGTGTCGTCAGTTCCTCGGATGTTTGGACAGCTTTACGTACAGGTACTTCCAACTGTCCCCAAGTGATCGAGGACGTGTTGGACGCAGAACTGTCTGCTGGGGGTGACCAACAGTGATTCCGGCTGGAGTCGTGACTGCTGGACGGGTGACTCACGAGAGTGGGAGTGTCGACGATCTCGCCGCCGTGACTCCCGAGAGCCAGCGCATTGCCGTTGCTGACCTGCTGTCCGTCCCGTCGGTCAAGGAAGCGTACGTCCTCTCGACGTGTAACCGAGTCGAAGCCTACGTCGTCGCCACTGACAGCGTCGTCGGCCGGGCCGCACTCGACGAATTTTTCGACCCGGTTGACAACGACGCCGTCATCATCGCCGACCACGACCAGAGTCTGCGCCACCTCCTTTCCGTCGCAGCCGGACTCGAGTCGGTTGTGCTAGGCGAAGATCAGATTATCGGGCAGGTCCGAACTGCCTACGAAGACGCCCGCAGCGCCGGCGGAATCGGAGAGATGCTCGAGGCTGCCGTAACGAAAGCGATTCACGTCGGCGAACGCGCCCGGACCGAGACCGAGATCAACGAGGGTGTCGTCTCGCTTGGCTCTGCAGCGGCCAGACTCGCCGGCCGAACCGTCTCACTCGAAGGCGCGACCTCGCTTGTCGTCGGCGCTGGCGAGATGGGACAGCTCGCAGCACGGAGTCTCGCGGAGACCGGTATTTCGGAACTCATTATCGCGAACCGAACGACGTCACACGCCGAACACCTCGCCGATGAAGTCGACGTTGAGGCCAGTGGCGTTCCACTGGAAGCGCTCGACACCGTCGCCCGCGAGTCGGACGTCGTCGTGACGGCGACCGGCAGCGACGAGCCGATTCTCGGGCCACAACAGCTCGCAACCGATGAGGCGGCGACGACCGACGCCACCGAGCAGGTCGTCGTCGACCTTGGCCAGCCGCGTGACGTCGTTCCAGCGGCTGATTCGCTCTCGAGCGTGACCGTCTACGACCTGGACGACCTCGAAACGATCACCGAAGAAACGAGGGCACAGCGTGCTGACGCGGCTCGCAAAGTCGAGTCGATGATCGACCACGAGTTCGAGTTGCTCTGTGAGCAGTACAAACGGGCCCGCGCGGACGAAGTGATCGCCGCGATGTATGAGTCCGCAAACCGAATGAAAGAACGCGAGGTCGAAACGGCACTCTCACGCCTCGAGGGCGAGGGGTTCACCGACGAGCAGCGCCAGATCATCGAGGCGATGGCCGACGCGTTGGTCAACCAGTTGCTTGCACCGCCGACCAAAAGCCTGCGAGAAGCCGCTGCCGAAGACGACTGGAGCACGATCAACACCGCGCTCCAGTTGTTCGATCCCGACTTCGGCGGCGACGATGGGCCAATCGCCCCATCGATGCACACTGGTTCGATGGCCAGAGAGTCCCCACTCGAGGCGACTGACGACGACTAACGCGACACGCGGTGTTCGTTCTGCTGTGGGATGGCGCAGTACTAGCGCCAGAGCTTGGTCGCGTTGACGACGTGGAGTTCGTCGTCGGTTTCGACTTCCCAGATGCGAAGAACGAGATGTGCCTTGCAGTAGTACTCGGTCGTTTTGATACCCGTGTGCTCGTTTTGAAGCACGAGTTGACAGGTACCGTCGTTCGAGCAGTCTGCAGACAGATCACACATTACGCTGTCAGCACATACTCGATTCGCCGGTAAGTCCCTGTCGGTGGTCCCGGGCCGCAATCCATGTCGAATCACCACACGGCATGGCGGTTGCGCCGGTGAGAATCTGGCGTGGCACAATCATTATTTGACTGCGTTCCGTTCGAGCGACCATGGCCGACCTGCTTTCCGACGACGAAATCGAGGCACAGCTTCCAGACGACTGGACGCGTGACGGTGACGAGATCGTCCGAACCTACGAGTTCGACGACTACCTCCGCGGTGTCAACTTCGCCCAGATGGTCGGCGAGATCGCCGAGGCGCAGTTTCACCATCCCGAAATCGTGATCCGCTACGCCGAAGTCGAAATCAGACTGACCTCCCACGAAGAGGGCGGGATCACTGACGCCGACATCGAGATGGCCGACCTGATCGAATCCGAACGCAACGCCTGAATTCGACTGATGGACGCTCGCTACGTCTTTCGCGCGCAGGTCCGGCTCGAGGCCGACGAGCCGTCAGTCTCGCTCGAGCCGTCGACGGCTGAGACGAGCGTCACGTTCTTTCTCGAGGCACCGGAGCCGGGAACCGAGGGCTGGCTGTTCTTCCGGGATACGCTCTGGCGAGGCGAAATCAGCGATTCGGCGTACGGTCGTCAACGTGCCGAAGAGTGGCTCGGCGAACCCGTCGAATCGATTAGCTTCAGCGAGTTGCAGGTCGACGAAGCGTACTTCGAGGCACTGAAAGCCGAAATCGCGGCCGACCTCGAGGCGTTTAATGCCGAGACGGTTTCGGAAGTGCTCTCGAAGTACCTGGGCTCGAGTATCAGGGTTACCGACAAAAACGAGTAGCACAGCGTCGGCTGGACGCGAGTGCGATGTCGAACGAGGGCTGTGTACACAGCGTGTTGACTGCCGGTCCGGCAGGCGATACATCTTTACTCGAGACGCACATACAATAGTGTCCGATGGATGGTGAGTATGACTTCTGGCTGCTCGATCTCGACGGGACGCTCGTCGACGTCGAGTGGTCGTATACCCGTGAGGTGTTCGACCGGGTCGGCAACCACCTTGGCCGGGAGTTCACCGACCGAGAAGCAGACATCCTCTGGAACGGCTTGACCGGCTCTCGCGACCGACAACTCGAGAGATGGGACATCGACCCGCGAGCGTTCTGGGATGCCTTCCACGAGGAGGAAGATCCACTGGTCCGGGCCGAGCAGACCTATCTGCACGACGATGCAGCGTTTGTCACCGACCTCGAGGTCCCGGTCGGACTGGTGACACACTGTCAGGAATTCCTCTGTGAGCCGGTGCTCGAGCACCTCGACATCCAAGACTGGTTCGATGCCCGCCTGTGCTGTACCGAACAGACGGGCTGGAAACCCGATCCCGAACCCGTCCAGTGTGTGATGGACGACCTCGGCGTCGGACACAACGGCCATCAGGGGGTGCTCGCAGGCGACGGCTCGAACGACATCGGCGCAGCTTGGAACGCCGGACTCGACGCGATCCACGTCGAACGCGTCGGCCACGAGCGCCGCGGACAGTGCGTGCGTGGCGATTATCGCGTCCGGTCGTTCGACGAACTATTCTGAGAACGCGGTTCAGCGTCTCCGTGAGCGGTCTCGAGACTCGGCGTCAAAGAACTGTGTTAGTGCGAGCATCGTCCCGGCGTACGACGCAGCCAAAACGCCGCCGAGAAACAGTAAGCTGAAGAAGACGGTCTGGCTGAGCAGGAGTTCCAACATTATACCAGGACACATATCCTACTGGGAAAATCGTGTCGGTTTTTCAACTAGAACACGGTGTGATGCGCGGAACACACGCAACGAGATCGCTCACAGTTATTGGGAAGACGGTTTCTTTATTCGGGTTTGGGTGTGAAACTCGTGATAAGTACAGCAACCTCTTTTACCGGGGTCCTCCCTCGCTCACGTTGCTCACTCGGTCGAACCCCGGCAAAACCCGTTGATGCTAAAAGGCCGCCGTCGCGGGGTTTCACCCCGCTCCGGCGGTGAAACGCTCGCTTCGCTCGCGGATGCCCAACTCCTCCCGCAGCGTTCCATTCACACGTGTAGTTGCCGAATCGTCTGATCCGGCTTCAGTCAGATCACTGAACAGTAAACCTATCCTACTAGATATTACCGAGTGTATTTCACAGTGGACTCGTCCAAGAGATCACTGCGTCTACTCGAGTCAAGCGAGATCAAAAAGGATTCACGAGTGCAGTCGGAGAGTGTGGTAGAACGCCGATGAAGTACTGTCTCAACTGCGACTGGCAAGCGAGCGCGACTGACGATTCGGACCGATCCCCGTCGCGGAAAGCGATCGACCACCACGTCGAGACGGGCCATACGATCGACTCGAGCGACGGTGCCGTCCCGTTGACGATCGTCGACGAACCAGACCTACCACTCGCTCGTGAGTAAACCGTTCCGAGTAATTCGAACGCGAGTATGACTGCCAGCGGCTCGTTCAGCGCCGGAGCAGGCGATCATTCGAGCGGTGGCTGTTCGCCAGCCGGCTGGAGTTCCTCGCCAACCAGCGTCTCGTAGGCGCGTCGAAACCGTTCGGAGAGCGCCTGGTGGGAGATTCCAAGCTCGTCGGCCAGTTCTTCCATCGAGATCCCGCGTGGAATCTCGAAGTAGCCATGCTCGAGTGCGGCTTCGAGGGCTTCCTGCTGTTCGGGAGTCAGCCGGGTCTCACTGTCCGTGACGCCGGTGACGTCGGTCACGCGTCGCAGGTCGACGGAGAGGCCGCTTGCCTCGAGTCGGTCGTACGCATCACAGAGCGACTCTCGGTCACGAAAGCGGACCCGTACCTGCCACCAGCCGTCGGTGCCCCACATCTCGAGCAAGGAACCGCCATCTGCGAGGAGTTCGTCGCGGAGCCGGACCGCCTCATCGACGAAGCTGACGTCGAACAGCAGCCGTGATTGGGTTTCGACGAGCAGTTCGTAGTCCTCGACCGACGGATCTGCCTCGAAGGCTTCGGTTGCCGTCTCACGGTCGACGCCGGACACCCAGAGGGAGGGTCGTGTCTTCGACACGGAGGACTCGAGTTCGAACGTGGCTTCAGGTGCGTACTCGAGTGCTGTCCCCAGTGTTGTCTCCGCCGCGGGTAGCCGGAATTCGGCGATCGTGGACATCACCAGTCGTACACCGTACTGGCGTAAAAATCACTGTTCTGGAGTGTCTGACTGTCTGTTTCAGTGAATCGAGGCGCTCTCAGTGTCCGTGTGGGCAGCTGTCAGTGCTCGGTGGGTGGTTCCTCGAGGGCGGCTGCGAGTTCCTGTACGCTTTCTTTGGCTGTCCGATCCGAGTTTACAAACACTCGCACTGGCTGGTCGCCGAGGGGGACAAAGCCGAGATTGAGTCGGTCGGCAGTTGCACGCAGCCCCACCCCAACGTCGGCGTCGCCGGCGATCACCTTGCGGGCGGGACTCTCGTGGGCGCGGAGCCCAAGGTCGAAGCCGTCGATCGCCGCGATGAGCTCCTGGCGGTCCGTGCCGCGATCGGCTGCGAGATCGTCGACCGCGGCCTCGAGACTCGAGCGAAGCCCAGAGTCGGTCGTCCGGTTGACAAACCGCAGGTCGCGATCAACCAGCGCTGCCAGCCCCTCGAGCTCCTGTGGGTTGCCTGGCCGAACGACGAGCCCCCACTCGCGGCTCCAGCGGCCGAGTTCCTCAGCCTCGAGGGCTCGCTCGAGCGGGCCCGCGATCACGGCGACGTCCGGGACGCCCTCGCGGAGTCTGCGCACGGCCGGCCGTGAGCCGACCGACAGATAGCGTGGGTTCTCGAGCCCATCGAGTAGTCGGTTCATCGTGGGGTCGTCCTCGCCGACGCCGAGCAGCGTCGGTGGCTGAACGTCCGGCGAGAACAGGTCGACGGTTACCGATTCACCTTCCTCGAGGTAGTCGGTCCCGGGATCGACGGTGACGACGCCGTCGGCTTCGGCGAGGCTGGTCGTTGCGCCGCTGCCCTTGTCGACGGGGTAGACGAGCGTGTCGACGTCGCCGTCCACACCGGCGGACTCGTGGGCGGGTTCCGACGGCCCGCTTGTCACGAGGCCGACGGGCATCAGTCGAAGCCGTCCCTCGGCGTAGCGTTCCGATCTGGCCATCCGTCCGGACACGGTTGCCGCCTTCGGCGCAGCCAAGCCAGCAGCCTTGCGGATCGCCGGTGCGACGAACGTTCGGAAGACCATCATCGCAGAGACGGGGTAGCCGGGAAGGCCGACGTAGGCAGACGACTCGAGTCGGCCAACGAGCATCGGCTTGCCGGGTTTGACACTGACGCCGTGGAGCAGTAGCTCGCCTTGCTCCTCGATGATCCGGTAGATGACGTCGACGGCACTCGCGCTGGTCGACCCCGACGAGAGCACGAGGTCACATTCGTCGGCGGCCTCCCGAAGGATGCGTTCCATCTCGTCTTGATCGTCGCCGGCGTGGGGGTAGAGGACGGCTTCACCGCCGGCGTCTTCGACCCCCGCGGCGATCGTGTAGCTGTTGACGTCGTAGATCTCGCCCCGCTCGCTTTCGAGGTCCCCGCCCGGACGTACCAGTTCGTCGCCCGTCGAGACGATCCCAACGCGTGGCTTTGCGCGGACAGGCACCTCGTCGACGCCGAGTGCGGAGAGCAGTCCGATATCCCGCGGCGTGATCGTCGTTCCGGGGCCGAGCGCCCGCTCACCCGCGGCGACGTCCGCGCCGGCGAACATGACGTTGTCGCCGGGAGCGACCGACGTGCGGATTAGCACCTCGTCGCCATTCTCGGCCGTCTCGCTCACGTTGTCGCCGCTTGCGCTGTCCGTCGAGCGTTGCTCGACGCGATCAGTCCGCTCGACGGGAACCATCGCGTCCGCACCCGGTGGCATCACCGCACCGGTCGAGATCTCAACAGCCTGGCCTTCCTCGAGGTCGATCGTCGGCTCTTCGCCAGCGTGGACCGCACCGACGACCTCGAGCCGGGCCGGGTCAGCCTCATCGGCCCCGAACGTGTCTCGGGCACGGAGCGCGTAGCCGTCCAGACTGGCCCGGTCGAACCCCGGCACGTCGAGTTCAGCGTCGAGTCGAGCAACGAGCACCCGGCCACGGGCGTCCTCGAGTGCAACGCGGTCGATTCCTCCTTCGAGCGACAGCGAGTCGATCGCCTCGCGGGCCGCCTCGGGGGAGGCGAGGTCGCGAAACTCCTTGCGGCTCATACCCGCAGTTGGTGGGCCGGGGGTAAAAACGTCGGTCGAACAGGACGCTGATTCCGGGACTCGACTGAGAGGAACACCGGATGGTAGTCGTCCCATCGCATCACGACACTGCGTGCAGCAACGTTCGTGAGACAACGACGGCGAGCAGTGGAGCCGAAAATGCTCGAGCGCGGCCAAAGTATCTACGACCGATCGGGCTGCTCAGCAGACCGTCCCAGTACCAATCTAACCCGCTGCGTTCGCCCCGGCAGAACTGTGCCTGATAATCGTGAAGAGATAGATGTCTTTTTCACACTGAGTTTCATATCGGTTGGTATGGCTACCCATGGCTTTCAGAACGGTGGTGACACGACCGTTTCTCTTCCTGAAGTCGTCCCGTTCGACTTTCCGCATCTTACTCGATTGAGCTGGGAACTCGGATCACGTGTGGTCGATGACAATGGCGTCTTTCACAGCAAGTGGGAACAGACGGGAAGCCGCTGGTCGCTGTCGATTTTCCGTGTCACAGAACACACTGTTATCCTATGCGTTCGCACCCCTGTCGGCCGGGAGCGGTTTTACGGCGCTGCGAAACTCGATCTCGAGCGGGCACTGCCTCACCTCGAGTCGACATCCAACTGGCACCGTTGTGAGTGACGGGTCCGGCAGCTGTCCACCGGTTTCCCGCCGGCTCGAGGGGAACGGTTACAACCCTCCCGCGTGAGTCGAGTGGTATGGCACGACTTGCCGAATCCGATCGGGAACGGATCGCTGCCCTGTTCGATCGCCATCTCGAGGTCGGCCTCCACCACGGCGCCCAGTTAGGTGTCTACGTCG
The DNA here is from genome assembly GCF_041821125.1 of Natronorubrum sp. A-ect3. Lineage (NCBI taxonomy): Archaea > Methanobacteriati > Methanobacteriota > Halobacteria > Halobacteriales > Natrialbaceae > Natronorubrum > Natronorubrum sp. A-ect3. The sequence goes on from NZ_JBGUBB010000001.1 coordinate 859,320, forward strand.
ACGGCGAGCAGGTGCTCGACCTCGCGGGTGGGACGACCGGGCCGGATGGGGTTGATGAAATACCGACGCAGCGACACGTTCTCTTCTCGTCGACGAAACCGTACGCGGCCGTTACCCTGCACTCACTCGTCGAGGATGGCGCCCTCGAGTACGATGATCGAGTCGTCGAGCACTGGCCCGAGTTCGCCGACGACGGCACTGAAAAAGCCGAGATCACCGTCCGACAGGTGCTCAGTCACACTGCCGGCCTTCCACAGGGCGAGATCGACAAGCGACCCGACCGCTGGCGTGACTGGGATGCCGTCATCGAGGCGCTCGAGGCGCTGGAGCCGGTCTACCCGCCGGGTGAGGTGCCTGCGTATCATCCACTCACGTTCGGCTGGCTGGTCGGCGAGCTCGTTCACCGGGTGTCAGGCACACCGATCGAGATGGCTGCAGCCAAGCGCGTCTTCGACCCGCTCGGGATGGATGATACGGGTATCGGTCTCCGTGACGACGAGGCCGACGACGTTGCGACGATCGTTCCGTTCGAGACGTTCGATCGCTGTCGTGATCCCGGCGAAGGACTGGGTGATCACACCGAAGTCGCAGCCCCGTTCAACACCGAAGCGCTCCACCGGGCCGTCATCCCTGCTTCGACTGGAATCGGAACCGCGAGCGATATGGCTCGATTCTACGCCTGTCTCGCCAACGGTGGCGAACTCGAGGGCACTCGAATCCTGTCCGAAGAGACTGTCGACACGATGACGCGTCTCGAGGCTGAAACGGAGTCTGACGGGACGCTCGGACGAGAGGCACGGTTTGCGCTCGGGTTCTGGAAGGGTGGGACGACGATCGCCCCGTATGGATCGCTCTCACCGCCACACACGTTCGGACACGCCGGACTCGGAAGCAGCGTCGGCTGGGCAGATCCCGTGGAAGCGGTCGGCTTTTCGTACGTGACAAACGGGGTCCGCGACGGCTCGTACGAACACGTCGCCCGGGTAAATGCGGTTGCGGATGCGGTTCGACTCGCAATTCAGTAGGAGACGATCGGCACGGCGCTGCCGTCGCGTTTCAGACCAGTGCCCGGAAAACATCACTGAACAGGATCAAGAACAGTCCAGCGAGAAGAATCAGGATCAAGAACCCAAAGAAGATAGCAATAGCTTGTTTTCCAGTCAGCGACTCACCCTCAAGGATTTCGTTCACGTCCATGCGTACCGGCCGAATACACACACAAACCTCTTAAAACGATGGTGTTGTTCGGCGCCGTCAGATGCAGTGGCTTTCAGTGCTGTCTGCTACGCGTTTGGCTCCCAGTTCTGGACGGCGACGGTCTCGCCTGCTGGAATGCCTTCGCGGTCGTCGTCGACGACCACCCAGCCGTCGGCTAACGCGACACTCGAGAGCACGCCCGAGCCGCTCGCTCTGGTCGGCGTCGCCGTGAACGTGGGCTCGTCGCTCTCGGTATCGTCCGTCTCGCGGGCCTCGAGTTGGACTCGTGCGAACGTTCGCGTCCCGGGTTCGCTCGGAATCTTGCGCTCGAGTGTTGCCTGCGTCGTGGGATGTGGGTCGGGGTCTGTCCCCTCGAGCCAGCGGATCACTGGCCGCAGGAACTGGACGGCGTTGACGATACAGGCGACGGGGTAGCCTGGCAATGCGAGGACGGGAGTGTCCTCGACGATTCCCAGACAGACGGGATGGCCGGGTTTGAGGCCGACACCGTGGACGAGCACCTCGCCGAGCTCGTCGATCACTTCGGGCAGCAGATCCCGCTTGCCGACGCTCGAGCCGCCGGTCGTGATGACGACATCGTTCGTCAGATCCCGCTGGATCGCGACGCGAAGCGACTCGGCATCGTCGGTGACGACGTCTCGATAAGTCGCTCGGCCGCCCCACCGTTCGACCAACCGAGAGACGGTGAGGCCGTTGGTCTCGATGACTTCGCCCGGATCTGGATCGCCTTCGACGAGTTCTTCACCCGTCGGAATCACGCCGACCGTCGGCCGTTTCGCGACCGACACCTGTGCGTAGCCCACAGACCGGAGCAAGCCGAGATCGGACGGACGCAGCCGGTGGCCCGCCTCGTAGAGGCGCTGGTCCGCGTCGACGTCCTCGCCGATCGGGGCGACGTTTTCACCTTCTGCCACCGCATCTTCGACCTCGAGTTCGCCGGCCGACTCGAACGCCTCGACGTGTTCGATCATGACGACGGCGTCTGCACCGTCGGGGAGCGCGCTGCCGGTGTGGACACGAGCAGCCGTCTCGGCTGTGACGGTGGCATCGTCACCGGTGCCGTCGGCGATCCGGAGGACTTCGGGAGAGCGGGCGCTGGCACCGAACGTGTCCGCGGCACGGACAGCGTAGCCATCCATCGCAGCTCGCTGGTAGTGTGGAACGTTTCGAGCGGCGGTCACGGGTGCCGCAAGCACTCGTCCGTCCGCACGCTCGACGTCGACAGTCTCGCGTCCACTTTTCGCGGGGGTGTCACCGTCCCCGTTGCCGTTGTGAGCACTCTCGACGGCAGTTCTGAGTATTCGGCGCGCCTCGTCGACCGGTGTTCGAACCTTGAACCCGGACTTCTTGCGCTCGCTGTCGGCACCTTCCATACTCGAAGTCGGGTTGCGGGGAGCCAAAAGCGTACGGGACCATCACATGTGTCGGCCACTGTCCAGCCACAAAGGCGTCGAATCCACCGCTACCGCGGGGTTTTTCGTATCGGCGTTCAAACGTGTAGCCATGTCAGCGCTCCGTGATGCACTGCGGGATCTCTCCGAGGACGTGTTTTTCGATCTGCTCGAGAGTGAAGAGGCGTACCTGCTCGTTCTCGATATCCCCGGTGTATCCGCCGAGACACTCGATCTGTCGGTCGAAGACGGTCGCATCTTCATCGACGCCCACCGGGAGAAAGATCCCGACAGTGATTTTCGCTATCTCGAGGAGAACCGCTCGCTGTTTCTCGAGGTCGATCTCCCGCTGCCGGCGGATGCGATCGGAACGGACTCTGAGGCTGCAGTCGACCGCGGCGTCCTCGAGTTGACACTCCCCAAATCGTCAGCCGGTGGCGAGACGACGATCGACGTCGTCGACGAGGGAACCGACTAACGTGAGGTGAGCGAGACTGGCTTCTCTCCGCGCGTACAAGCGCTTCGTCGTCGTCGTCTGGCAGTTCCTCCCCTTGTTGATCGCCTACGCCCGCGACCGGCGTCGGTTTCTGCTGTTCGGTCGTCCACGGCAGGTCGACCCCGAGACCCACCGCCACCGGGCAGAGGTGTTGCTCGAGTCGCTGTTGACGCTCGGACCGACATTCATCAAACTCGGACAGTTGCTCTCGACCCGTCCTGACGTGTTGCCGCCGTCGTACATCGACGTCCTCGCGGCACTACAGGACGAGGTCCCACCCGCAGAGTGGGAGGGTGCCAAGGCGGTCCTCGAGGACGAACTCGGCCCCGTCGATGAGAACTTCGCCGAGTTCGAAACCGAGGCGATCAGCGGCGCAAGTCTGGGACAGGTCTATCGAGCACGCCTCGACTCCGAGACAGAATCGTCCCGATCGGCGACGGACGCCGGTCGTGCAGTCGCCGTCAAGATCCGTCGCCCGGAGATCGAATCTCTCGTCGAGGCGGACCTGCGAGTTGTCAGATGGTCGCTTCCGATCCTGCTGTATTTCGTCGGCGAATCCCGAGCGTTCTCGCTCGAGAACCTTGCCGACGAGTTTGCAAAGACCATCCGTGAGGAGATGAACTACGAGCGCGAGGCGACGATGCTACAGGAGATCCGCCAAAACTTCGACGGCGACGACCGCTTTGTCATCCCCGACGTGATCGAGAGCCACTCGGGACCGCGTGTGCTCACGATGGAGTACATCGAGGGGACAAAGATCAACAACGTCGACGAACTCGAGCGCAAGGGGATCGATCGCACACAGGTCGCTGAAGACCTCCAGCGGTCGTATCTCCAGATGATCATCGACGATGGCGTCTTTCATGCCGATCCGCATCCGGGCAATCTCGCGGTGACCGACGAGGGCCAGGTCGTCTTTTACGATTTCGGGATGTCTGGTCGGGTCGACGAGTTCATCCAGCAGAAGATCGTCGAGTTCTACATCGCCGTCGCCAACCAGGATATCGACGCCATCCTCGATGCACTCACTGAGATCGGCACGCTCTCGCCAGACGCCGATCGGGCCGTGATGGCAGAGGTGATGGAGCTGGCGATTCAGGACGCTCGCGGCGAAGATATCGAACAGTACCGGGTCAACCAGATCATTGGCCAGATCGAGGACTCGATCTACGAATTCCCGTTCCGACTGCCGAAAAACCTCGCGCTCGTCTTGCGAGTCGCGACGGTCGTCGAAGGCGTCTGTGTCACCCTCGATCCGGAGTTCGACTTCATCGACACCGCGACCAGCTACCTCACCGAACAGGGCTACCGCGAAGAATCTATCCGAAAATACCTCGAGCAGTCGGGTCAGCAACTCCGTCGAACTGGCGAGTCGCTCACGAGACTGGCACCGAAAACCGAACGCACCCTCGACCGACTCGAGCGCGACGACCAGTTCATCCGCATCGGCGTCGAGGACTCCAACGGCGTGTTCACGACGCTCGCCAAACGGCTCATCTACGGCCTGTTGCTCACCATGTCGCTGTTCTCGATGGGCGTTCTCTATGCGCTCGAGGCACCCGAAGCGTCGGTCGCCGCCGCGGTCTTTTCGGCGCTGGTCGTGATTCAACTCTACCGATCGTTCCGCAAGCCGCGGTCGACCCGCGTGCGCCCGCAGTTCACCCGACAGAACCTCCGTCAGCGACGCGACGAGGAGTAGCCACTCCAGCGCGTGCAATGGCGGTCAAACGTTTTTCCGCTGGCGCTCCACGACATGGTATGGACTACGACCGGCTCGCGTCGCTGTCGTTATCGATCGACGACGTCTCGATTTCGCGCCTCGAGCGCGAGACCTCGAGCGAGTTTACGCGCGTAACGACCGAAATCACGCTCGCTGGTTCCGACACCGACGGAGAGACCGTCGTCGGCCGGGGCGAAGACGTCACCTACGAGACCGACGACCACGACGCGCTGGCCGACTCCGGACTGCCCGACCTGACCGGCGACTACACCATCGACTCGTTTGCCACCCAGCTCGAGTCGATCGATCTCTTCCCCGCAGGCCCGCCCGACCGCGACGAGTTTCGAAACTATCGCCGTTGGGGTGTCGAGAGCGCCGCACTCGATCTCGCGCTTCGACAGGCCGGGACGGACATCGCGAGCGAACTCGGGCGCTCGCTCGAGCCGGTTCGGTTCGTCGCCAGCACTCGCCTCGGCGAGCCGCCGACGACTGACCGACTCAAAACTCTCCGAGAGCGAGTCCCCGACCTCGAGTGCAAGCTCGATCCGATCCCCGAGTGGGACGACGATCTCGTGGACGACATCGTCGGCACGGTTGGTCCGGACGGCGTTCGCATTCTGGACCTGAAAGGCCAGTACGAAGGGACTGACGTCGACGTTCCTGCCGACCCCGAGCTGTATGCGCTCGTCCTCGAGGCGTTCCCCGACGCTGTCGTCGAGGACCCTGCACTCACCGACGAGACGCGGCCGCTGTTCGACGATCCCGACGTGCGCCAGCGTGTCTCCTGGGACGCCCCGATTCATGGCGTCGACGACATCGAGGCGCTGCCGTGGGAGCCCGACTGGCTCAACATCAAACCCTCGCGCTTTGGCTCGCTCGAGTCACTGCTCGAGACGATTGCGTACTGTGCCGACCGGGACATCCGCTGCTACGGCGGCGGCCAGTTCGAACTCGGCGTCGGCCGTGGCCAGATTCAGTTGCTGGCGTCGCTGTGCTACCCTGACGGGCCGAACGACGTTGCGCCGCGAGCCTACAACGATCCCGAACTCAGCGCGTCGTTGCCGTCGAGTCCGCTCGAGCCGCCGGCCGAACCGCGTGGGTTTCGGTGGGCTGACTCGGGTTCCGACTGACGCGGTCAGCCGCCGTCGTGAGTGGCTCCGTCCGCTGGTCATCGACTGCGGCCACGCCGACAGTCACCCCACAGCGTCGTCGGCGTGTCGTCGCTCCGATCAGCGTCTTTGACCGCTCGCCAGAGCTCGAACGCGCCGTAGCGCTCTTGCTCGAGCAGCCGAGCAGCCAACTCTGGCGCGACCGAGACGCGGCGACACTCCCCCTCGACGAACAGGCCGTCGGGACCGAACGTGAACTCCACGTCGTAGTGGTCGACGCGCTCCTCGCACCCGTCGAGGACGGGATGGATCGCCTCGAGGACGGCTGCCACGTACTCGAGAACGAGTTTCATCCCGGGCGCGTCGGTCGTTTCGAGATCGACGCGGACGATGGGGACGACCAGCGGTGTCTCGGTCTCGCTGTCGACGACGGCAATGTGGCGAACCGTCGGCGACTGCTCGAGATGGGAGGCGGTGCCCGTCGGGAGCCTCTCGGCGAGTCGGGCGTCGAGTTCGTCTGCGAGTGCACATCGGCTGTGAGTCTGCCGTCGATGCCGAGCGAACAGCACCAGACCGATACTAGTCAGGAGAACGACACCCACACCGATACCGGCGACCAGACTGCCAGTCATCAGGAGCAGGTTGTCACTCCATCCAGTAGTGGGTTCCCGTCGAAACGAGCTGCTGGAGACACGATCGCGCCGCGAGTGAGCTGGCTGGATGGGTCTCCAGCAGATCATGGCTCCTGCCAGCACACAGCTACTCAGACGTGTTGTTAGTCTGACTCCACCGAGCGACCATTCCAAACGGTTTATGGCCGTCGGTTGATTACGGCGGGATATGGCGAAACAGCAGACCGAAGTTCGCGATCTCCAGGAAGGAAGTTACGTCATTATCGACGACGCAGCCTGTAAAATCAACGCCTACTCGACTGCCAAGCCCGGAAAACACGGCAGCGCAAAGGCACGTATCGAGGCCGAGGGAGTCTTCGACGGCAAAAAGCGCTCGCTCTCTCAGCCAGTCGACGCGAAGATCTGGGTCCCGATCATCGAGCGGAAAAACGGGCAGGTCGTCTCGGTCGACGGCGACGACATGCAGGTCATGGACTTAGAAACGTACGAAACGATCACCATGCGTATCCCCGACGGCGAAGACGTCTCCCCTGACGAGAACATCGAGTACCTCGAGATGGAAGACCAGCGAAAGATCGTCTAATGTTTCCCGGGGCGACTGCCGAACGCGAAGGGACCGACGTGCGAGGCCAAGAGGCTGACCGCGGAGGCGCGAACTTCGTGGTCGTCGGTGCGCCCCTGGACGCCACGACGACCTTTCAGCCGGGGACTCGGTTTGGTCCCCGACGCATCAGGACGTTTGCGGAGACGTTCGACGATTACGACCGTCGAACCGACCAGTACTTTTCGGATCTCGGTGTCGCCGACCACGGCGACGTCCGCGCATGGGATGACATCGAAGCATACCTCGAGTGGCTCGAAGGGACGCTGCGAGATGTCGTCTGGGAGGACGCCATCCCCTTGACACTCGGCGGTGAACATACCGTCACACTCGCAGGCGCACGCGCGGTCGAGCCCGAGGTCGTCGTCTCGCTCGACGCCCACCTCGACCTCCGCGATGCCTACGACGGGAATCCGCTCTCACATGCGGCCGTGATGCGCCGGATTCTCGACGACGTCGACTCGGTCGAGGAACTGATCGTCCTTGGTGCCCGAACTGGCAGCGAGGCCGAGTGGGAACGGGCGGCCGACGACGACGTGACCGTCGTCGCTCCCGAAGACGTCGGTGACTGGTCGTTCGGGGACCGACTCGAGGGCCGAGACGTCTACTGCAGCGTCGATATCGACGCGGCCGACCCCGCGTACGCGCCGGGGACGGGCACGATGGAGCCCTTTGGCCTCGAGCCACGCGAGATGCGTGACATCGTCCGCGAGGTCGCGCCGCATACGAGTGGCTTCGACGTGGTCGAAGTCAACGACCGCGACGACGGCCAGGCTGCCTCGCTCGCGGGCAAACTCGTCCGTGAGTTCGTCTTTTCGAACGCGGCAGCGACGGTGGACGCGTCACGCTCGGCGTAACTGTGCCGTCATTTCTCGTTGGAACCGACGACGCCGCGCCAATCACCAGCGTTATGCTTGCTCCAGCGACCTACACGTGTATGCCGATTAGACCGTACGATCCGGCGTCGGACGCCGACGCCCTCTGGGCGTTGAAACGAGCCTTTGAAACCGGACTCGGAGCCAACACCGGCAGCGACGACAAGGAGAGTCGGTACGCCGAAAAGCTCACTGACGACTACCGCGAGGGCTATCTCGAGTGGGTTGACCGCTGTGTCGCCCACGACGAGCGGAGCGTACAGGTAGCCGTGGCCGACGGCGACGGTGCCGACCCTGACCTGACCGGCTACGTCTTCGTCCTCCCCGACACCCACGCCTACATCTGGGATGCCGCCGTCCTCAACGAAATCTACGTCGACGAGTCTGTCAGGGGGACCGGCGTGGCGGACGAGTTGATCGACGCCGCCATTTCCGCCGTCCGCGAGCAGGACCTGCCGCTCGAGCGACTCGTCCTCGACGTCGACCGAGAAAACGAACGCGCACGGGCGTTCTACGAGCGCCACGGGTTCGACCACTGGGGCGAGCTGGTCGCTCGAGAACTCTGAGCGACTTGGTTTACGTTCAGAAAGTGGTCTGAGAGGACTGCCGTCGGCGCTGCGTTGCTGACCGTTACCGGCGGATGGGCCACCTGCACGGCAAGCTCGTCGAATCACGTCATCTATGCGATGTGTGAAATGCCAGCACTGTCGCTTGGCTGTGAGTATCCGTACCAATTTGATGGTGTGGTGCCTACTATCACATATGTTCGACCGCGTTCTCGTTCCGACGGACGGCAGCGAGGCAGCCGAACTGGCGGTCCCCTACGCCGTCGAACTGGCCGAGCAGTTCGATGCGACACTGTACCCGATGTACGTCGTCGATACCGACGCGCTCAGTCACGCACTCGGCTCCGAGCAGGTGGATCGAATCGACGCGGGGCAGTTCGGCGAGATGCGTGAACTCCATGAACGGGCCGCTGCTGCAATCGACCGCGTTCGTGAGTATACCACTGCGGCGCTTACAGTCGAACCCGTAATCGAGGCGGGTATCCCACATGAGGTCATCACGACGTTCGCTGAAGACACCGATATCGACCTCATCGTCATGACGTCGCAAGGCCGGGGCGGTGTCAAGCGCGCGCTGCTTGGTAGCGTCACCGAGCGTGTCGCTCGAGGCAGTTCCATTCCAGTGTTGGTCGTCGACGCGGACGACGACTCACAGCTTCTGGTCGAACCAGATCCAGCCTGACTGCTCGCAGGCCAGCGGTGGGCTCGAGTGGCCCACAGTTGAACGCCCACTGTTGTCGATCGGAAGGATACAAGCGACCAGCACCGCAAGCACGTGTATGGATCTCTCGGAGTTCGTTACCCGACTCGACGAGAAGCTGCGAACCGACGACTACGCCGATGTCGATGCCAGCGCGAACGGCCTGCAGATCGGCCCCGACAGCGGCGAGGTCGATCACGTCGCTTTCGCGGTCGACGGCGTCGCTGCGACGTTCGATCGGGCGGCCGACGTCGACGCGGACGTCATCGTTACCCACCACGGGCTCTCGTGGGGTGGCTTCGACCGCATAACGGGCCGCACCTACGACCGGATCGCACCCCTGATCGAGAACGACCTCGCGCTCTACGTCTCACATCTCCCGCTGGATGGCCACCAGGAACTGGGCAACGCAGCCGGCGTTGCCGATGTCCTCGGCCTCGAGGATCGTGCTCCCTTCGGCGAACTCGGCCCGGAGTACATCGGCCAGCGCGGAACTGCGGCCGAGTCATACACCATCGACGAGCTGTGTACACACCTCGAGACGGCCCTCGAGACCGGCGACCAGCCCGTCCAGTCGCTCGCGTTCGGGCCCGACGAGATCGAGGACGTGGCAGTCGTCACTGGGAGCGGAACCGACTGGCTGGACGAGGCTATCGATGCCGATGTCGACGCGCTCGTGACGGGTGAGGGAAAACAGAACGTCTACCACGAGGCCAGGGAAGCCGGCATTCACGTCGTGCTGGCGGGCCACTACGCGACCGAGACGCTCGGTGTCCGGGCGCTGCAGGAACTGGTCGACTCGTGGGGCCTCGAGACGAGTTATTTCGAGCTGCCGACGGGGCTGTAGCCGTCGCCGCCGACTCACGCGAGCCCGAGCACCGAGACCCCAGCCACCGAGAGGACGACGAGCACGACCGTCCAGAGCCCGATCCCGACCGTCATCCACCCTGCGACGGCGCGTGTGGGGCTGCCGGCGAGCAAGGCAACGAGCGCGGCGATGTGGACACCGGTAAGGATCGGCCCGCCGATCGAGAGTCCCGGTAATCCGTACCGGTCCCACAGTCCTCGTGCTCGAGCGTGTCGCTCGCCTGCGTCCTCGTCAGTGTCCGTCTCGCCTCGTCGGCTATCCCACCACCTCGAGAGGCGGTGGTGAAACGCGACGAGCACGTACACCGAGCCGACGTTGCCAGCGAAGGCGACCACGCCCGTCGTTGCTGGATCGAGCCCCAGCCCGATCGCGACCGGAACGACGACGAGAATCTCGACCACTGGAATCGCCGCGAGCACGAACACGAGCACGTACTGGAGGAGGCCGCTTGCCTCCTCGAGCAGTGGGCTGGCGTCGACGAGTAGTGATGTCACGGTCATGATCGATTCCGGGCGTTCCGGCGGTCTCCGAACGTAGACGGACGCTCGAGAAATAGCTGCCGTTACCGACGTTCCACCGCTCGGGTCGCCACACCGGTGTCAGTACGTCTGATAGCTCGCCGATCCGATCTCGACCCTGACAAGCGTGTTTTCCGCGTAGGCGTCCGGATCGGCGTCGTACTTCTCATTGATTCGCCGACGTGCGGCCCCCGTGCCGGCCGCGTCGTCGACGACCGTTGCGGTGCCAAGCAGCGTTACCATCCACTTCGTGTCCCCGCCCTCATCGGCCTGTATCGAGAGCGCGACTCGTGGGTTTTCGCGGATATTGGCCAGCTTTCGGCCCGTCGTTACGATTTCGACGACGTCGTCTTCGTATCGGTACCAGACAGGGGCCACGTGTGGTCGCCCCTCGCTGCAGGTCCCGAGATGGGCCATCAGCGGCTCGCTCTCGAGCAGTCGCTCGGCTTCCGGTGGAACCGTCACAGTGGGGTCTCCACGGGAGCGATCAAAAGCGGTTGCCCTGAGATTGCGATGTCGATCGATATCACAAGTCGTGCTAAACCCTCTCTAGAGACTTGCTTTCACGCGACTTGCGACTCGAGGATGATCTATCATGAACATTTATATTGGATGAGCCTGTAGGGGTGAGTACAGATGTCGGTCGTACACGTAGCAGCCTAAATTCGAGTTTGCCCCCGACGAGATCCGTACCGTTTCCGACGATACCCACTACCCGACCGACATGAGCACCCAACACTTGCAGACCCAAACCGAACCCGAATCGTATCCGAACCAAACGCCGACCCACACGACGCCAGCCGACGCGACAGCCGTCATCGACGACCCACGAACGGCGACTGATATGGCTCCCCGAACGTTCTCTCACCGGAACACGGCTCGCCTCGAGAATCTGATCGACGAGTGGAACACCGCCTTCGCAAACGCGGGTACGGACTCGACGTCCGAGGCGTAACCGGGCTATTCTGCGCTCTGGATCCAAACCGTCTTTGGAGCGGCTGCCATAGCGTCGGCCGGCCGGCCGATGACGATTCACTCGTTCCGAGCCGGACTCGGCACCCGGCAGTGACGAACCCTATGAGTGCCGAGGCCCCATTTCTGACGGAAGAAAGCGTCTTCAGCGGCATCTAACTGTGCCATCGGCCCCAGTCAGTTCACCGAGCGCTTAGCGTCTGCGAGATCGTGCTGGTCTGTTCGAATTGAGCATAACTGTATGGATCGGTGCAGGCTGTTTCCGGTATTTTTCATATTTAATTCAGGCGTGCTGATTTGTACGCCAAAATGTAGCTACCAGTACAGATACTGTTAAGCTCTCGTATATCATAAGTAAGCTGATAGAAATGGCCACAAACAGTCGTCGGCGAGAAAGCGATAGACCGATCCCGAGGCGGGAACTGCTTGCCGCGGCTGGAGCCCTGGGACTGGTGAGTCTGGGCGGATGTGTCGACGATATCCGGAGTCGGGTTGAGGATGAAGCAGCCGGGAGACTCGTCTCGACGACAGCGGCGAGCCCGTCGTTTTTCTACGCCGGTGGGGAGCACCGCACCGGTCAGCGCCAGCAAGTAGAAGCGAGCTACACCCAGGAGTACGTGCCCATCGTCGCCAGTGGCGAACTCGAGGGAGTCTCCAGAACAGTTGCGCTCGAGGGCATCTACACGGACTCGACGGCGAAAGCACAGGATTACAACAGTGTCCGTTCGAACAAACGTCGGAGCGAGATCGACTTCGGTGACGACGGCGACGAACTCGACGAGGACGCGCTCGATCGACTCTACGAGTACCTCGATGGCGAGCCGACGGTCTCCCAGCGGTTCGTCGTCGTGGTGCCGGACGCCAGTGTGACTGGCCGTGAGGAGTTACTCGCGGACGCCATCACGCCGGAGATACTGCTCGACCAACTCTCTGACGAGCCGTCCCGTCTCGATGGCGAGGGGACAGTGTACGCGTGGGGACGGGCGAAGGCGGGAACTGATACCGGGAATCTGTACTGCTGGGGGGACAATCGAAACAGAGCCGCCGAGTCGAGTGGCGACAACGAGATCCGCTGTCGGACGACACACCTCGCCATCGATACCGACGGCAGCAGTCGCGGTGTCGCTGTCGAACGCATGGGAGAGAGCGTCGCTGTCTGTACCGTTCCCGGCGACGAGGGTGTGCCATCGTGGCGGTTCGTCCCGGACTATCTCGATGATGACGACGACGGCGACGGGGTTCCGACGCGCCTCGAGAGCTGGGGCGAGGAGACGAGCGTCGGTGGGACCACGATGAGTTCCTGTCTCGTCGGTGCGGTCACAGTCCAGCCGCCGGCGTGTCCGTGCCCGATGCCAGCGCTGTTTCACGCCCGTCGGATCCGTCACGACGACCAGTTGCTCTACGTCGGCGGCTGGATCCTCGACGACGCGTCACTTTACAAAAACAGTGTGACGATGCTGGTCGCCGACGGTCCGAACGATATCGTCGATATCGAACACGGCGACGACTTCGCGGCAATGCGACGGGCGGCGGAGTCAGGATTCACTCGCGATCGAGGCCGGTTCGGTTCGGTCTGCTACGACGGTGCGTTCGACCGCGAATCTCTCGCGTACCTGCCGCCAGCCTTTCACGAAGGAGACGGTCCGCAGCGACTCGCGTCGATCAGCAAACGCTCGGCGCGCACTGGCCGGAACCCCCAGACAGGAAAGGAAATCCAGGGAACCGACGACGCCGACGAGCACCACCACCAAGAGCGGATTCGGTTTCCACTCGTCGACGGTGATGGTGACGGTGAAGTCATGCGATGTCTGGTCAGCGCACTCGACTGTCCAATCGTGCGTGTCGATCCAGCCGAGCCCTGCCACAACGGCTGCTGTTGCCCTTCGCGAGACTGTGATTGTAACTGGCTTCCGGCGATGAACGGCCAGTCGCCGCGGTAAGCGAGCACAGAGATGTGAGTCCCGAGGCCATCGATTTGCAAGCTGTCGAGGCGAATCAGCGGTCGCCGACCAGTGGAGAGCCTTGTTCGCTAAGAGGCTGCGAAAATCGATGCGCGATTTTCGAGCGCCTGCGGAGACTGCGCTCCCTGTGGATTCTCTTACGGAAGCTGCAAAGTGCGTCGTGGACACGAGAAGCCTCGAGGCGTGACTCTGAGCACGGTATCCGTCACGCTTGTGCCACTACTGCCCGCTCGATTGGCTCCACCGCTCAAAAGCGATCGGTCGCTAACGCCACTGATACGGACTGCTGACGTGCCCGGGCTAAGAAGACGTCGGGCGAAGCTCAGATCAACTCGAGGAAGCGGGGACGCCGAGAAACTCGAACGGCTCGGCCTCGACGAGGTCGTTGGCGACGTCGCCAGCGAAGACGGTCGCCTGGTGCGCACCGAGTGCCAGCGATCGAACGCCGGCAGCGGCGTCGAAGTCGATTCCCTCGAGGTCCAGCCAGAAGACGTTCGGAGAGAGCGCCGATTCAAAGTAGTAGCGCCGGTCCCGGTGATCGGCGACGGTGCGCCAGCGCGTCGAGGAAATATGCGGTTCATCCGGCGTCCTGATCCCATACGGGACGGAAACGTTGCGGATCGCGCCGAAGACGCTCGCCGTCGCGGCTCGGCGGTCCGAGGTCTGCGGAAGTGCGTCCACGTAGAAACTCGCACGGACGAATCGGTCGGCTGGCCGGTTCGTTCCTGGTAACATAACTGTTCCACCGATCTCCGACCAGTACGCCTCGAGTGCGCGTTGCTGGTCGAACGGCGGGGAGTTCGTCATTACCTGGTACGCTCGATCGTGATAGATCGTCAGTTCGCCGTCGACGTACTCGAGGATGGCGCTGTCACCCGTCGCGTCCGAAATGGACAGATGCAGGGTGGCGAACCGGCCTTCGTCCGGGATTTCGTCGGAAACGACCACGAACTCCTTGTTTCGGTGGGTCTCGACCGCCTCGGCAACCGTCGCGAAGTTGTCGAGGACGTACTGCGCCCACAGCGAAATCGACAGGCCAGGTGTGTCGCCGTCCCATTCGGGATAGTCGGATTCGGTGAGCCACAGGACGTTCGCGGCCAGCCCCGCCTCGTTCATCCCATCGGTCGTCGCGATGTCGTACGCGGAGGCGATGACGCTGCCGTACTCCGCGGTCCACGCTATCGAAGACGGACCGACCTTGCCCGTTCGCTCCATCCCGCGTGGGAATACCCAGATGTTCGTTCCAATCTCGCCGTGCCAGTCCATTGACCGGCCGGTGAGCACGATGTCCTCGGGTCCGAGATACACCAACCGCGTACACATCTACCGTCTCCCTCCCGTCGCTCGGCTGTTGTATGTCATCGATTTGAACATATCTCTATCCTCCCTCGAGCAGGAACATAAGTTGCGTCCGGTCTGATCTGATATGTCCTGGCTGGCTATAGTACCAACTGCAACGATGTACACACTGATCGCACAGCTCACGGGTCGTTCCTCCCCGTTCGCTTTCCGCGATTCGGAACGAACGAAGTGAGTGAGAACCGCGGACGCTCCGAACCGCGCTCCCGTCGTGCGACCGGGTGTGCAGTGACGTGCAGTGGCTACTATAGGTGTCTCTCCCTCGCGTTCGGAACCGAAGCTGTTCCTGTTCGAGTGCCAAGGCCTCCGATCTGCGACGAGTTGGGTCGATAGGTGCCGTCCTCAGTCGCTGTACACCTGCTCGGCTGTCAGCTGTCCCATCAGTGTCCGTTCGCTTCAGTTACTGCTCGAGGAACACCCACTGCTAGCGGCCGCCGATCGCCTACGCTTCGACCGGCGGCCGGCGAACGACCACAACTGGGACCGTCGTTCGCTCGGCGATTCGTTTGGAGGTCTCGCCGAACAGTCGGTCAGTGAGTTTCGGTTCGTCCTCACCGATGACGAGCACGTCGTGTTCATTGGCGACAGCAACGAGGGCGTCCAGTGGCTCATCGACTCGCTCGAGGGTCGTCGTCACCCGCCGGCTTTCGATGCCTGCCTCCTCGAGAGCGCTGGCAACGGCTGTCAGTGCCTGTGCTGCGGATTCCGTGTCTTCGTCTTGTGCTGCCGCATGGTATATCGTCGCGGTGATGTCGGTTCGCTCGAGTAGCGCTGCGACCGTCGCGGCGATGTTCGGGACGTTGATACTGCCACGAACCGCTACGAGGATGCGCTCGACCGATGTTACCGGTGCCGGAAACAGGACGGCGGCACGGTCGATCTCGGTCGCGACCTGCTCGACGGTTCGTCGGGGGTTGTGCGTAAACGATAGCCGGGTCTCGACGTTGGCGCCGGCATCCGAAATCAGGTCACCGACCGTCTCGACGGTCTGTCGTGCGTCCGCTTCGAACTGGGACCGAGCCTGCTCGGAGCTCGTCTGGTTGGGAATCTTGACGACACCGATCACGATGATCGACAGCGGCGAGAGAAACTCGGCGAGGGTTTCCGAGATCGTCTCCCGCTCTTGGACCGCGAGTTGAACCACGACGGTCGGTGTCCCAGCAGTCATGTGGAGCCTCCGTTGAGTGCTATTTCGTCGGGATACAAAAAGTACCAGCCGAGTGCGACGAGGCCGATGACCGTGCCGAGGAGTTGTGAAAGCGGTTGCATATAGTAGATGAGCGCGAAACTCGCCAGCGCGCCGGCGACTGGAACGGCGGGATAGCCCGGACATTCGAACGAGGGGGTGTACCAGTCTGGGCGTTCGTGCCGGAGCTTGAGCAACGCGACGCAGATGAATCCGTACAGCACGAGATGGAGAAACGACGCGACCTCAGCGAGGACTTCCGTCCGCCCCGAAGCGACGAGCAGTACCGTCACGCCGCCGGCGAATGTCAACGCGAAATGCGGCGTTCCGTATCTGTGGCTCAACTGAGCGGCCTGCGGCGGGATGAGGTCGTCCGCACTCAGCGCATACAGCGCCCGCGACGCGCTGAGTATCGAGGCGTTGGCACTCGAAAGGGTCGCCAGCAGGCCGGCGATGAGGATACCAATCGCGCCAACAGGACCGAGATACACCCGCGCTACTTCGACGATTGCGGTCTCGCCCATCGGACCGATCGTGTCCGGTTCGAACGTGCTGCCGGCGATCAACAGCGTGACAACGTACAGAACACCAACCAGAACCACCGACCCAACCATCGCCAGCGGGAGGTTCCGGTCCGGTTCGGCGACGTCTTCAGCGATGGTCGCGATCTGTGCGAAGCCGAGATAGGAGGTAAAGACCAGCGCGGCCGTCGTCAGGACGGGACCATACCCCTTCGGTGCGAATCCGGTCGCTCGCTGGGTGTCACCGTAGATGCCAAGCACGTCCAGCGCGCTGACCGACAGAAAGACCGCCAAAATCGCCAACAATAGGCCAACGACGACGTTCTGGAGTGCTTCCGCGTTCTCGGTTCCGAGAATACTCATCGCCGTCAGTCCGACGCCGGCGACGACGCCGATCAGAACGGCGGCGGTGACAGGACCAATGGTAACGGTCGTCGACTCGAGGACACCAGCCTCGGAAAGCACCGAGATCGCGTACTCGCCGAACCCAACGAGATAGAACGCCGATGCGAACACTAGCCCGAATCCGAGTCCGATGCCGACTATCGCTCCCGGAAGCGCACCGAGACTCCGAGAAACGAAATAGTAGCCGCCGCCCGATTTCGGCATCGCCGTCGCCAGTTCCGCGGTTGGTAACGCGACGAGTAATGCGATGACCGCGCCAATCGCGAACGAAAGCGACGCTGCAGGACCCGCCCGCCCGGCGGCGAGTCCCGGAAAGACGAAAATACCCGCCCCGATCATCGTTCCGACCCCGACTGTGAGGGCACCCATCAGACCGACTGTCCGATCGAGATCAGATTCGGATGCGACCGGTTGTGAGTCGTCCGCCACAGCCGTCATGTCCATTCGCTATCGGATTAATATCTCTCCTTCGTTGCTAGGTTTGGACAGTGAGAGCAATGTCAGAACGTGCCTCGTTCGACGCGTCAGTGAATCAGAACGAGACTGGCAACGAGGTAACGCACAGCCAGCGAAGCTGTCGGACTTCATCGGGGATCTCGCCGCTTCTGTTCGTCGTTCTTTTCGAGATACTTCGTATCCCGCTCACCTGGCGAGTGTCTCGGCGTCACTGACACACGGGAGTTCGCATCGGTTCAGTCTACAGACTGATAGATAAAAACATCAAATACAGCCATTTACTCAGCAGTTCCGAAAAGACGGATAGTACCGCTATCGGGCGGTTTGGGTGTTTGTTTATGTTACTTCCCGTTCCTTCTGGTAGCTAATGTCTACCGAACAATTCACAACTAGACAGAAACTCATCGCGGAGGCTTTCGGCTCTGCGACGCTCGTCTTCGTCCTCGTGTCATCGGGACTACTCGCAGATGGAATGCTGCAAGCGACACCGAGTATCGGCGTGTTATTCATCGGACTGGCGACGGCTGGCTGGCTGTTCGTCATCGTCCAGATACTCGCACCGATCAGCGGCGCCCACGTGAATCCGGCAGTTACGATCGCCCTTGTCGTGACTGGCGATGTGGACGGCAAGACCGCACGACAGTACATTCCGGCCCAGTTCCTCGGCGGCGTGATCGGCGTTGGACTGGCAGGACTCACCTTCGTGAGCACGATCGGCTGGGAGGTGTTTGCGATCTCCGCCGTCGAACGGCCCGCATCCACCTGGCTTGCCGAGTTCGTCGGCACCATCGTGCTCGTGTCGGCCGTTATTTCGCTGCTCAGACAGGAGAGCGACTGGATCGGCCTCGCAGTGGGCTTTACCGTCGGTATGGGGATCATCGCGACGTCGTCGACGGCGTTTCTTAACCCACAGGTCGCCTTTGCGCGGATCTTCACATCCGGGATCGCAGGTATCCAACCGTTCGATGCTGTCATGTTCATGTTCGCCTCCACGCTCGGCGGCATTGCAGCCGGCCTCCTGTGGCGGTATCTCTGGCCGAGACCCACGCCGATCGACCGGCTGAAACCCGAACCCGGCGACGACAGCCTGCTCGACGAGGTGGCGACGGAGACCTAGCCACGCCTCGAACAGGTACATGCCCGCGAGTCGTCGAGAGAGTCGGTGCACCGACGGATGAGCACTAACGGAACGCCTGAGAGGACGCCATCGGTTACTCGGGGAACAGTTCACGTTCTCGCTCGAGGCCATCGATCGCCTCGAGATCGGCAGCCTCGAGTGTCACCTCGATCGCTTCGAGGTTCGCCGCGAGGTGACCGTGACTCGAGGCTTTCGGAATGGGGTGGATGCCCTTCGCGGTGAGCCACGCCAGACTGGCCTGTTCGGGTGTGATGGCGTGGCGCTTGGCGACGTCGACGACCGGTTCAATCGTCCCGACGCGCCCGCCCGACAGCGGCGAGTACGCCACGAGTGGGTAGTCGTGCTTGCGGGCGTGTGCAAGTCGATCCGTAGGCTGGAACAGCGGGTGGTACTCGACCTGGTTGGCCGCGGGTGGCTCGCCGAGAACGTCGATAAATCGCTCGAGGTCGGCCAGTTCGAAATTACTCACCGCGATAGCGTCGATCACGCCCGCGTCCCGAAGGTCGGCCAGCGCTGGCAGGGTCTGGTCGGGATTGTACGCGCCCTTCGGCCGATGGACGTACAACAGGTCCACGCGCTCGAGGCCGAGTCGCTCGAGGCTTTCGGCGGTGCTCTCTGCGACCCGATCGAGTTGGTCGATCCAGAGTTTCGTCGCCACCACGAGGTCGTCCCGGTCGACGGCCGCACGAGCGATCGCCTCGCCGACGACGGCCTCGTTGTCGTAGATCTGTGCGGTGTCGAGATGGCGATACCCCACCTCGATCGCCGTCTCGATCGGGTCGGGATCGTCGATTCCCATCGTTCCCAGCCCTCGCTCCGGGAGTTCCATACTCGATCCTCGCGGTCGGTGATCCTGTATCTGTTGCAGTCGGCGATGCACCTGACTCTGGACCACGGCGACGCCTGTTCGACGTCGCGCAAAACCGGGTGTATCGCCACGATATCTTGCTTCGAGCAGCTGTGGCGTATCGAAACGCGGCTTCGAGAGGCCGGGACTCGCCCCAGCTTCGACCGGGCCGACCACAGGGCGCTGTCAGCGTTTGCGGGCGCCGAGTGAGATGCTCCGGACGCCGTACGTCTGGCACGCGCCCTGTGCTTGCTCGGAGATGAACTCGTACTCGTCGTTTTCGCGAACCGCCGTGAGTTCGAACCCGGCCGTTTCGACCATCGTCGTGTAGTCGTCGACCTGTTCGGCGCCGCCGATACAGGCCGCCCAGAGGTCCGCATCACTTTTGATACCCTCGGGCAGTCGGCGCTCGCTGGTGATATCCGAGAGCGCTACGCGCCCGTTCGGTCTGAGCACACGATTGATCTCCTCGAAGACGCGGTCTTTCGCTGCTGAGAGGTTGATAACGCCGTTCGTGATCACGACATCGAACATCTCGTCTTCGAACGGGAGCTCTTCGATGTAGCCCTGTTCGAAGGAGACGGTCTCCATTCCTGTCTCGTCGCGGAGCTGTCTGGCGTTTGCGAGTTGCTCGTCGGTCATGTCGAGGCCGGTCACGCTGCCGTCGTCGCCGACGTGAAGCGCCGCGACGAACGCGTCCATTCCGGACCCACTCCCGAGATCGAGCACGTCGTTGCCGGCTTCAAGGGCAGCGAGGTCGAAGTGGTAACCCACGCCCGCAAAGGAGTCGATCGCTTCGTCGGGAATCCGATCGAGGTCACCCGGCGAGTAGCCGAGTCGCTCGGCGAGGGCCCGCCCCATCTCGAAATGGAACTCCTCGTCGGGAGCGTCGGCGACGTCCCGGTAGACCGATTTGACCTCGCGCTCGAGTCGGTCGACGTCGAGTGATTCAGCCATGATCAGTCACCGCTTGCGAGTTGGCCCTGGAACTGCTCGGCGATCTGTTCAGCTTCGGTCTTGAACGTCTCGAGGTCGTACTCCTGGGCGTGTAACATGGCGCTGTAGCGGGCGGTGTAACTCGCCAAGAAGGAGAGTTCGGCGAGTTCCGCGTCCGTTGCACCCTGTAGCTGTGCGGCCCCGCGGTGGAAGTGCTGGCAGTACTGGCACCTGATGTTGGCCGCGACCGCGAGCCCGATGAGTTCGCGGTATTTCGCCGGAATCTCGGTCTCGGCGACCAGATACTTTTTGAACGTGGGCCACTCAGCGACGAGGTCGTCGTCCGGCAACGCCTCCAGAAAGCCCGGCACGATGCCAAGTGTCGATTCGATGTCGGTGATCGTCGTTTCGTACGTGTCTGTCATGGGTTCGGTTCGCCCCCGTGGCAACTGTCGCTACGATACGATACCACCTGTAGGCACCTCGTGCCGGGTTGGCAGCCACTGCGCGCTGTGCAGCTACTGCCCAGCGTGCAGACGGTGCCGTGTCGTCACGGCCGGACCATCCCGAGCGCGAACGTGTAACTCGCCGGCCACACTCCCACTCGACGACCCGACACGTTACAGCGCTACGGACACACGCAGTTACTGCTCGAGCGGCCGCGCGTCACGCCGTCGGGCGTCGTACGTCGATTCCGCCCACTCGCGGGCTGCCGGCGTGTCGGTATCGAGCAACGTCTGTACCGTCCCGTTGTCGGCGTTGTAGCCACACAGCCCGACCCGGTCGTCGAACAGACAGAGCCCGTAAGCCGGGAGATCGTCGTGGACGAGAACGGTCAGATTCCCGCTCTCGAGGGGCCCAGCACAGTGGTCTGGGTACGTCGAGAGAATGTGTCTGGCGACGGCCGGCGGATCGATGATCTCTGTCGTCATCCCGTCGACGATCCGTCGGCGAAGCTCGTCTTTGCACGGCTCGAGCAAGGCCTGATCGGCGCCGACGAACCGAAACCGTTCGGTCTCGCTAAGCAGCGAGACGAATCGGTTCACTGGCTGATACGGATCGTCGGACCGTGCAACGGTGACGACCGCGTCAGCCCCCATCTCGATGAGAACGTCGCTGACCTCATCCGGGAGCCACTCCCAGACCAGGCGAAGCTTCCGCTCGGTTTCGATCCGCTCGAGCAACTCCTGTACGCTCGACGCGACGAACGCGCCGAGTGGTGTCGCTTCGTATCGCGCCCCGTCTTGCTGGACCCAGTATCGCGCGTCGAACTCGCGCAGTGTGCGTCCGATGGTGGACCGCGATGCGCCGGTCAACTCCTGTAGCGCAACTTGACTCTGGGGCGCCGCTGCCACCGCTTCGAGCGTGGTGACGCGGTGTTCGGACCGCACGATGAACTCGATATCGTCGAGTGCGGTGTCTTTGGTTCCAAGTATCATGGGTGACATACGCAGGCCAGCAGTATAGCTCTGATACGTTCGCTACGCTCCGATACTCGGTGTGGTCGGCACGCATCGCGCACGCGACGCTTGCGCGCTGGGTCGGTACATACACCGCCGGTCGAACATGACCACCGGTGACGGCGAGCGTCCACTGCGATCTCGACGGTTTTGATATAAGCTCGAATGCGTCGATCGCCGTTGCCACGCAGGCTTCCGGATGGGTCGTATCGGACCGGTTCAGTGCACTCCTCACGCAGCATCGAGACGATACCGCTGCTGACCAGTCCGCCGAAAATCGGCCGTGTCACCTTCCAGTGTGGCTGTCAGACAGCTCAGTCCATATCGTCGCCGTAAGACACCTCGAATGGCCCCTCTTCGGGCGCTTTCTGTGGCAACATCGGTCCGATCGACGCTGTTCGACGAGTGACAGCAGCGGTGCGAAGAATGTACGACGCAAGCAACGACAGCGGCGAAACGACGATTGCGATGAGGCCGCTGATGATGTATGGTTGGTAGCTTCCACTAATCATGGCGCCACTGAACCCACCGTAGAGCAACCCGATCGTCATCGCGGCCAGAATCGCCGGCACGCCACAGTAGATCGTCAACTGTGAGAACTGGGTAAGTTCCCGCTGCAAGTACGTCGTTTTGAAATGCTCTCGAGCGGTGATAAACAGCTCTAGCGTCTCGATTAGCTCATCGACAGTCGTCGTCGCCGCTGACGACAGCGAATCACCATACTGCTCACGGAGCTGTCTGGCAACGTAGAGCTGCCAGGTGGCGTCGTACTCAACTGCCGTCGAAACCGCAGTGAACGTTCCGAACTGCGTGTGCTCGAGCGTGTCGCGAGTTCGGTCGGTGCTCTCTTCGATGCTATTCGTAAACGTGCGGACCAGTTCGCTGTGTTCGCTGTCGTCGTGTGCTGTGGTTGCATCGGCGAGCTCGCTGGCGTGGACGGCAATCGTTTCAACGAGCAACTCGAGTAGTTTTGTCGGTGATGCCGGACTCGCTGGCACGTTCGACTGTGCTGCGATATCGGCTCGAATCTCCATGATCTCCGCAAGCTGATTCTGAGCGTTACCGGCGGACGCGAACTCCTGTGAGAGGATGAGTTGGTTAATCGAGACGACCAGCGTGACGAGCGAAAAGGTGCCAGCGATCATCCCACCAGCGAGTCGTGTAACCGAATCGTCGTTGACAAACGAAATGATACCTAGTTCGGACAAGACGAGAAAGAAAACGAACACGAAAAGCGAAATGCTAGCTGCGATGAGCAGTCGGTTTGCTTCGACCAGTACCCACTCTCGAAGTCTGGCCAGCGAACTGGTTTGACTCCCGATGTCGGTCCCGTAGGACTCGAGTGTGTCGTCGGGCTCGGAAGACCCCATACGCAATCGTCGCCAGAGCCAATCATAAGGGCCGGCGTTGCACATACTGTCGGCACACTCGAGACCGGTTGGGTCCAGTGCGGTTCATACTGCCAGACAACAGTCAGTAGACGCCCAATCGCGTCTCACGGCTCGTCGCCTTTGGTGACGACCGTTCTGCGATCGGTGTGTAAATCGTGTTGTCCGGCAGTAGCAGTCTCGAGGACACACCGATCGCTGCAGCGCGAGTGAACAGTGATGGTTCAGGGCCGACACTGAAATGCATCCGCGGTATCAGTGTGAGTATGACTCGCCACGGAACCCAGCTTCCAGCACCGTTTCGACGACTGCGAGGGCAGTGGCAGTGACACGACCGAGGCCGAGTCGTCGACGCGTTCTCGCTGCAGCCGGCGCCGGGGCCGTCGCTGTGCTGGCTGGCTGCAGCGACAACGGCGTGGGCAGCGAACCAGAATACGAAACGGGTTCAGTCGACGATCTCGATGCCGAGGACCGGTCCGCAGCTGAGCTGACTGCAGCGGAATCGCTCGCCCAGCAGGAGACACAGAACGGCATCACCCCCCTCGAGGAA
Source organism: Natronorubrum sp. A-ect3 (assembly GCF_041821125.1). Taxonomy (NCBI): domain Archaea; kingdom Methanobacteriati; phylum Methanobacteriota; class Halobacteria; order Halobacteriales; family Natrialbaceae; genus Natronorubrum; species Natronorubrum sp. A-ect3. The sequence goes on from NZ_JBGUBB010000001.1 coordinate 883,193, forward strand.
GTGACGATTGCCGACCACGAGTTCGTCCTCGAGGACGATTATCGCGGCTCGACTGTCCAGGGAACCGTCGAGAACACCGGCGACAACCGGGTCGAAGTCGTTGAAGTTCGTGTTCGTGTCTACGACGACACCGGAGCACAACTCGACTGGTATCTGGACAGCACCGGAGACCTAATCAGTGGTGCAAGCTGGTCGTTTCAGGTCGTTATCCTCGAATCGCCGTCGGATATCGCCAGCTACGATATTACTGTCCTCGGAACACCAGCGTAAATCGTGACTGGCGCGCGAGTGGCCGTCATCTGCGGTCGGCCAGCCGCTCCGGGAGCTCCGTGGTCAGCGGTTGTCGTCTTCGAGAAGGTTGTCGTTGACACCTTCGTACACCTCGTCGGGTGCGAAAGAGAGCGTGTAGGCCGGTCGCCCTTTTCCAGTCGGTGACGTCTGATCAGTCTCTTCCTCGACGAACCCTTCGTCCTCGAGACGGTAGAGCGACCGCATGATGTCGGCTTCAGTGATCGTTCCAACGACCTCAGTGTCGACGCCCTCCAGTTGGGTTTGACAGACCTCGCGAAGGTCGTGTGTCTGGACGGGCGTCTCCCCATCGCGGTGTTGTGCGGCAACGGCCAGCAGGATGACCTGCTCTGTCAGCGAGATGTTATCAAACTGTGATTCAGTGGCCATGGCTGTACTTACACGTCAACCATGGTAGTCGTTGCTTTTCTATACAGAGTCAAAGTTGTGGAAAATAGTCGAAGCGGTCGGGCTCGGCGCCGACTGCGTTCCCGATCAGGTGTTTTCTTCGTCCTGTAACTCCGCTAGCTCTGCTTCGACGTCGCTGTCTTCGACATCAGCTTCGAGGTCCTCGAGTTCGTCTGCATCACTCTCGGTTTGCTCTCGTGGTTCGTCCGCTCCCATCTCGGATTTGAGCGTCTCGAGTTCGGCCTCGACGCCGCTATCGGTCGAGAGCGACTCGAGTTCGCGGTCGATACTATCCTTGTCAGACAGCACGTCATCGAACGCCCCGCTTTCGTGGAGTTCATCGAGGGCGGCGGCGCGTGCCTCCATATCCTCGGTCTGTTCTTCGGCCCGTTCGATGGCACGCCCGACGTCCTCGAACTCCTCGCCCGTAGCCGTCATCGCTTCCGAGACGGTTGAACTCGCCTTGGCTGCTTCGTGGCGGGCTTTCATCGTCTCCTTTTTGGTCCGGAACTCCTCGATACGGGTCTGCAGTTCGTCTTTCTGCTCGATGAGACTGTCCTGCTGGCTCTGGAGTTGTGAGACCTGCCGCTCCAAGTCTTCGATCTGGTTCATCTTCGTCTTCTTTTTCTCGAGTGCGCGGCGTGCCAGATCCTCACGGCCCTGTTGGACGGCAGTGCGGGCCTGTTCGTTGTGTTTGTCGACGTTCTCCTCGAGGCGGCGTTTCTGCATCTCGAGGCGTTTTTTCTGTGTGGTGAGGTCGGCGATACCGCGTTTGACCTGCTGGAGCTGGTCGCGCATCTGCTCGTAGGAGTAATCGAGCGTCTGCGTCGGATCCTCGGCTCGGTTGAGCACCGAGTTGATTTTCGACCGGATGACGTAGGAGGTCCGAGAGAGGATGCCCATATACCTACGTATCGCTCGTCACCCTTAAAAACATCACATCAGCGACAGTCCTCGATGAAAGCGACCCGTTAGTCGGTGTTTCTCGCCGGTTTGATTAGCGGGCGACACAAGAGATGCGCTATGAGCGACGTCCTCATCCCCGGCGGTCGCGACGTTCGTGGAACGCTCGAGGAGCCAGCCGACGATCCAGATGCGATCGTCGTCGCCTGTCCACCCCATCCACAACACGGCGGGAGCCGATCAGATCCGCGCCTCGTCGCGGTGAGCGAGGCGCTCCGGGACGTTGGAATCGCCTGTCTCCGGATCGACTACGGGTCATGGGACGACGGCTACGGCGAGCGCGAAGACGTCCGCAACGCCATCCGCTGGGCCGACGAGCAGTACGACGGCCTCCCGATCGGCGTCTTCGGCTACAGCTTCGGTGCGAGCCAGGCGTTGCTCGCCGCGGCTGACATCGACCGCGAGATCGCCGCCGTCTCCGCGCTCGCGCCGACGGTCCAGCTTGCTGACGACCTCGACGCGCTCGCAGCGCTCGAGGCCATCGCGTCTCCGATCCAGATACTGTACGGCGAGCGAGACTCGACTGTCGACTGCGAGCCACTCGTCGAGCGCGCCCGCGAACGCGGCGACACGGTCACAGCACTGTCGGGCGACCACTTCTTTATCGGCCAGCACGGGAAGCTCGCCGACGCAGTCAGCGGCTTTCTCGAGGACGTGTTGCTCGAATCGATGTAGCTGCACTCTGTTCCGTTGAACAATCAATTTATTGATGGCTCTCTGTGATGACTGATTTGGGGTGTGTAAAAATCAGATGTCTCGCTTCCTGTTCTTAAGGTATTATTATACTTGAGAACACATATATGAGTCTAACTGTACAGAATATAATTAAACTATAACCAAAAGCATTTATTATGTTCATGTCTTATGACTGTATGGACAGACGGACATATCTTGGAAGCGTTGGTGCCGTTGTTGCGACCAGTACGATTGCAGGTTGTGCAGGTAGTGACGACAGTGATGACGGCAGTGAGGATGACGATGGGACGCAGTACGGAACCCTTTCGACGAGCATCACTGACCAGCCAAACGATATCGACCACTTCGAGTCGCTCAACGTGACGATTCAAGGAGTCTGGATCAAACCAACAGAGACAGCGGACGAAGATGCCGAAGACGACGACACGGAAGACCAGGATACTGAGGGCAACGAAACCGAAGACGACGACACGGAAGACCAGGATACTGAGGGCAACGAAACCGAAGACGACACCGAAGAGCAAGACACTGAAGACAGCGAAACCGAAGTCGACGAGGACGAGGACGAAGATGAAGATGTGGATCAAGGGTCAGGTCGCTACTACATCGAGTTCGATGAGCCCCAAACGGCAGACTTAGTCGAACTGCAGGGAGACAACACGCAACTCATCGACGAGACCGAGGTCGAGGTCGGCGACTATCAGTTCCTCCAGTTAGACGTGAGCGACACGGTAGGCACTCTCAAAGAGAGTGATGATGAGCCGGACGTCGAGACACCGGGTAACGCACCGCTCCAGTTCAAGCAGTCGTTCGAGATTCGTGCCGAGGAAACCACGCGATTTATCGCCGACTTCGCACCGTTCCAGACGGGACAAGGAAAGTACATCATCCGTCCGGTTGCAACCGGCACACAGGTTCTCTACGGCGACGAGGAGTACACTGGCGACGAAAACGACGAGGGTGGAGACAGCGAAGACGACGACGAAGCTGCAGGCGGCAATCAGGATACCGCGGCTGGAAACGGGAACTAACGAGAGCCAGCGCCTCGATCTGAGCGGACACACGAGTGGCTGACGGCTCGAGGAGCTTCACTCGAACCCGGAACGGACGAGTTTCGGGGTAGACTGTCGGCCGACAGTCTCAGTCCCGCCCGTGACGTGTGAGACATTTCGGCAGGCCGATCAGTTCGACGGGTTCGGAGTTGTCGGGCGAGTAGACGACCATCTGTCCTTTCTCCATGTAGGGGACTTTCGACTCTAAGTTGCTCGGGATGTTGACGCTCTTGATGGCGTCCTCGTCGCCAAGATTGAGGACGATGGTGGTGTTGATCTGCTTGAAAACGGCGTCGTGGATGTCCTGTGGGTCCTGCGTGATGAGGAACAGTCCCAGCCGCTCTTTTCGACCCTGTTTGGCCGCTTCGGTGAACTTCCGGATGACCTTGCCCGCCTGCACGCTGTCGGCGTCGGTCAGGAAGTTGTGGGCCTCGTCCATCCCCAACACGAGTGGCGTCTCCTTGATTCGGTCGTAGATCGGATCGTTCGAGAGTTTCTGGTCGATCAGCAGCGAGGAGACCGCGAGGACGATTGCCTCCGTCGCTCGCGTGTCGTTGATGTGGTAGGTCGGGACGACCGTCAGCCCACCGGGGCGGACGAAGTCGTGGACCAGTTCGGTGATCGGTCGAGCGTCCTGGTCGAAGACGTGGCCGAAGCCAAGCACCCGCCGGCGGACGGCGTCGAACGTCGCCTCGTGAACCCGGCCCGACTCGTCGAGTTCCTCGCGCAACGCGGGGTCGTCGAGGAACGTGGTAAACTCCTCGTACGTCCCGCTGTTGCCGTACTGCTTGCGGAATCGCGGCAACAGGACGCTGACGAGCGCGCCGTACTGGTTGTCGTTCAGCCCGCTGCCCGCGACCAGCCACGGGTTCTCATAGACCATCGAAAACGGAATCGTGAACTCGACCTGTTTCGCGCGGTGATGGCCCGCCGAATAGGTGGCCGAGCCGACTTTCGGAATAAACGCCGTCGTATCCTCGTGGCCACCGTAGGCGATTCCTTCACGCTCGAGTCGCCGAGCGAACTCCGAATCGAGGTCGGGGTTGTCGTCGTGCATCTGGGCGTACTCGTCCTGTGGGTCGAACTGGACGACTGCGGTGCCGACCTCTCGGCCGTCGGCCATCGGATACGTGCGCTCGTCGGCGAGATACTGCCGGAGGATGTTCTTTGCGCCGTGGGTTTTCCCGGAACCGGTGCCGCCCGCGATCAGCGTATGGCGGAAGACGAGCGGATCGCCGGACGCGTAGTCGTCTTTCAGCCGGTAATCGATCGTCGGCGGGGACGCTGCCGTCCGAACTTTCTCACCGCCAACCGAGAGATGGCCGAGGAAGACACCGTCTTCGGGCATCTTCAGCCCGGTTTTGATCGCCTCGATGTCGTCGGCCGTCCGGATCACCGTCTGGGGTTTGGGGACGCGGTCGGTCATCCGTCGTTTCAACTCACCATCATCGTCGTAGAGGACCGCAACCGGTTCGAGGGTCGCGACGAACTTGTAGTCGGCTTCGTCGACCTCGTCGGTTCGCATGGCACGGCGGGCGTGGATCTCCGTCGCGTCGTCGGCGTGGTACTGCTGGGCGTACTCGAGACCGGTGATCCGACAGAACAGCGTCTCGCCGTCGGGATAGGGTGCGAGCAGGTAGCTCCCGATACGGATCGACGAGCGGTTGTCCTGTGTGACGTACGCGCGCAGGGAGGTGTCGTCTTCGTCCTCGGCGATACGCAGTCCCTGGGAGACACAGAGCGTGCCGATCCCGACATCCTCGCCGCGAGGTTCGACAGGTGTGGATTCGAACGCCGTGTTCGATTCCCCGTTCGTCCCTGTCGAGTCGCTGGCACTCGACGCAGCCGATGCCGTGTCGCCCACATCAGCAGCGACGGCGTCTGTCGCGTCGGAATCGCCGTCCGAATCGGCGTCAAAATCACCAAAATCACCCAGATCAGTCATATCAGTTCCATCCGGGCGGGTCCACAAACGCGTTTCCCTCCGTTCGCCTCGAGTCAGCCGTGACTCGTCGTTGTCGGACGCGATGTGCGGGCGCCAGGTCTTCGTTGCAGGCCAATGAGCGCCAAGGATACGGCTCCCGTCTCAGCGGCGGTGGCGTTCGGTTACTGGACGAGCGCTGGTACTGGAGCGTGACCCGTGACCACTCCTGCCTCGGAATCGAACTCGAGCAGGCCAGTGTCTGCGAGCAGGGGGAGATGCGTGTGATACAACGAGAGTGTCGCACGTTCCGGATCGGACAGCGACGTAGCGTCGTTGGAAACGAGTCGCGACGCGAGCGTCTCGATCGACAGCGGGCGATCGCGATCGGTGACCATCGAGCAGACACAGAGCCGGGTCGGATGGACAAGCGCCTCGAGCAGTCGGGCACAGTTTTCACGCTCGCACAACGCCAAAAGTGAGGTGAGCGTCGTGCGATCGACTGGCAATTCGGTGTCGAGTTCCACACCGGCTTCGGCATCCCACGTGATGATGCCGTCGTCGGCCAGTCGTGGCAGATGATTGTGTCGGAGGCTGGTCTGGACGTCACGCCGTGCCTGCTCGACCGAGCCATCAAACGGCTCGTTCTCGACGATTGCCGTCGTCAGTTCTGTCACCGACAGCTGTGTTCGACTGGCGTCGAGAATTGCAAGGAGTCGAACTCGCCGTGGATGACTGAAGGCGTCGTACCACTCCGCCGGAATATTCTCGAGCCGACCCTGCTCGTTGTCACCGCTGGAGTGAACGTCCGAACTCATTGCTCATACGGAGCGGTGCAGCAATGATAAGCCCATTTCCAAAACGATTTGGGTCGGAAATCAGCTCGGAGCTGAGTGCGTTCGAGAGCTTGCGTACAGGCAATCGAAATCGGCGGACGAACGCGACCGTGGGCTCGTAAGTGGGTGTCCGGCCAACCGGTGGAACAAAACGCCTGCGTCCGTCCGCAGCGGCGGTCGATAGCGCTTCGTTTCGTGCCTTTTTAGGTCGAATCGCTCGGCAGAATCTGTCTCGAGCCCCTCATACGGTCTCCTGTCTGTCAGTTCCGGTGCACCCACAGACGGTCGCGATTGCACGGCAAATCGGTACAGCAGGCCGTATCAGCGAGTGGACAACGAGCACTGTCTTTTTGCAGCCAGGAATCCTAGACAAGTGTATGATACTGGTACGCGGTCGTGCCGGCGGAACCGAACTGACTGGCACGCTGTACGAACGGGGCGAGCGAGCGCCCTCGTTCCGTGGTGCGCCCGATGAAGACGCCGCGTACGTGTGGGTCTGTGATGAGTTCTACGAGGTCGACAGCGGCGGCTCGATCCAGCTCGTCGACGGCCGCGAGGTCAATCTCGCGTTCGAATCGCCGATGCCACGCGGGTTCGACACTCGAGAGCAAGGGCTCGAGGGAGCCAAAGAACACGTCCGGACACAGTTCGCCCGAATCGGTGTCGATCCTGACGATGTCACCTTCGAAGTCGAGAAGAAAGAAGCGCCTTAGTACGGCTCCTCGCTCCAGCGGTGGTCGTCGTACGTCCGATCCTGTGATGTATCGAACTGCGCCTCGAGCGTTTCTCGAAGCGATCGTTTCTCCGAGCGGCTGATTCGCGCGAGTTCGTCCGCCTTTTCGACGATCGTCGGCGGGCCGTGGGCGATCGCGACGTCCTGTAACACCTGCATGGTCAGCTGCTCGCGTGTCTCCGGGTCACGGGTGAACGCATACGGCGCCTCGATCCGGTAGATGAGATCATCACGGGGATCGTAGACGATGAAGAAGGTGACCTCGTACTCCTCGAGTGAGTGTTCGCGTTCGACGCCGAGGGCATCGCCGTCGACCGACAGCGGGCGGTCGACGCCGCCACGCGAGCGAAACCAGTTGGTATACGTTAGCGCCGACGTCTCTCGCTCCCAGCGGTCACCGTCGATATCGGGCACGTACTCGCCGCGCTCGAGCAGCCGAGTAAACAGCGCCGAGTCGTCGCTCCAGGGACTGGCGATGTCAACATCGCGTTTGTTCTTCAGCGTCCGCGTGATGACGCGAGTCGCCGGATTCTTGACGAAGCCGATGAGGGGAATCCCTCGGTCGACGAACCGTTCGACCAGCCGGACGTAGTTCTCGAGGACCGTCGTTGGCCGCGGGTCCTCGAGCAGGAAATCCGACAGATCGGGATGCTGGTCGGCCCAGCGGAGCAGTCCGCGCGGGTACAGCGGGCCGTCGAGCACGAGCAGGTCCGCGACGTCGTCGGCGTGGTCACAGGCGTGTTTGCTCTCGGCGAGATAGAGCGCCAGTGCGTGGACGACACCCTCCGCAAAGCGTGGCAGCGGCGGGATCTTCACGGCTCGACTCTGACTGTAGCCCTCGTCGAACGTCCCCCACGTCTCGTCGACCGTCATCGTCTCGTCGTTCGAATGGACGGTCATCACGGTCGTTCGCGAGCGGTGGAGGTCGAGATCGCTCGGCGTCGCGCTCATCGCCGCCTGCGCGATGTCGATGACGAGGCCGTTTTTGAACGTCGTCGGGTTGATCGTCCCGGCGTCGAGGCCGTGTTCGGTCTCGAAGGGGCGCTCGTGGAGGGCGACGTCCTCACAGTCGACGAGTCGGCGGCGCTGATCGTCAACCGGCTCGAGGATCGTCCGGCCGCTGTCGTCGATAAGCGGGTCCAGAAACGAGTCCCAGACCGTCTCCGCGAAGGCACGGCGATCGCGTTCGTCGGCCCCGTGGTCGATCCGTCTCGCGAGCCGTGCGATCCCGTCGAAATGAACCGGATCGAGCGTCATATGCTGTGGCTCCCACCCCACCCGCAAAAAGTCAGCGGTGCGGACACTCCGCAGTAGCCGATGCCATTCACTCGAGTACGGGTAAATTACTATCAGAAAAATTATTTGATCGGATCGCATGGAGTCACCTGTCCTGATGTCCAAGCGAGGTCTGGAAGCGGCCGAATCCGACGACGATGCGATCAACTGGCGACAGAACGGCTCCAGTGTCACACTCTACGACGAAGCGAACGCCGACGCCTGGGTCCGAATGACGTTCGAAGCCGGAATTCCGCCCGAACACCGTCTCTATATGATCTGTGACGAGTGTGGGGCGGTCTTCGCCCAGCGAACGACCCCCGGTCACAGCACTGTCTGTGGCGACTGTGGCACGACGTTTAACCACCGCGACGATTCAGCGACCGAACACAGCGATTCGCTGCGGTAGCTCGAGCGATTGCACACCCACCAGAAAATGCACGATTTCTGAACGGTCGGATCGAACGCGACGTGTCCGAATCGGTCGCTACTCGAGAATGCGGTCCTGGACGTTCCCGGTCGGCATCATACACTGCTCTTTCTGGCCGAATAGTCGGTAACGATGGTCGGCGACGACATCGTACGCCCAGTCTCGAAGGCGACGGGGCAGGAAGCGAAACGGCCCGGCCAGGGCGTAGACGCCACCGAGCAGTCTCGCGATTCGGAGTACGGCGTCCGATTTGACGTAGGCGTCCTCGCCGTCGATCAGAACGACTGACTCGAGGGCATCTGTCTCGAGGCCGTGGGCGGCCAGCAGTTCCTGGCCGACCTCGGACTGTAAGGATGCGAAGTAAAACTGTTCGTCCGTGTCCCGCGGGACGATGAACTGCACGAACCCGTGACAGAGGTTGCAGACGCCGTCGAAGAGGACGATCGGGTCGTCGTCGGGCACGTCCGATACCATACCATGTCTTCGGACACGGCGCAGTTCAGCGTTCCGATCAGTCACCTGTCCGGCTCCCGTCTGCCCCGGCCCGCGACGACAACGACAGCTAGTTACGACAGGCTGGCGACCCGTCGCACATGGATGCTGCGCTGATTATCCTCGACGGGTGGGGACTCGGCGATGGAACGAGTAGAAACGCCGTTGATGCGGCCGAGACGCCGACGTTCGATTCACTTGCCGCGGCGGGTGCGGACGGCTCGCTCGAGGTCGCTGGCCGACGCGTTGGCCTGCCGGAAGGCCAGATGGGCAACAGCGAGGTCGGCCATCTGAACATTGGGGCCGGGCGCGTGGTGTACCAAGAGTATACGCGCATTTCGGATTCGATTGCCGACGGCACCTTCCGCGAGAACGACGCGATCAACACGGCGTTCGACCACGCACGCGAGAACGACGGCCGGGTTCATTTCCTTGGACTCGTCAGCGATGGCGGGGTCCACTCGGACCACGAACATCTCCACGCGCTGATCGAACTGGCAGCCGACCGTGACGTCGAGGCCGTCACCCACGCGATTACCGACGGGCGAGACACCTCGCCGACGGGTGGCCGGGAGTATCTCTCCGAACTCGAGGACGTCATCGCCGACCACGGTACCGGCGACATGGCGACGGTCTCAGGCCGATACTACGCGATGGACCGCGACCAGAACTGGGAGCGGACGAACCGCGCCTACGAAGCGATCGTCGACCGCGACGCCGAGTGGACCGCCGACTCGGCACTCGAGGCCGTCGAAGCCTCCTACGACCGCGGAGAGACCGACGAGTTCGTCGAACCAACGCTCGTTTCAGAGCAGCCGGCGCTCGAGGACGGCGACTCGGTCGTCTGGTTCAATTTCCGGTCGGATCGCGCCCGTCAGCTCACACGGATGCTCGCCGACATCCGGCCAGACGACTGGACAGCGGCGTTCGACACGAACCCGCCCGAGACGGAGGTCGTCATGCTGACCCAGTACGACAAGACGTTCGACCTCCCAATCGCGTACCCGCCGAACCAACCCGAACAGGTGCTCGGCGAGGTGCTCGCTGACGCGGGCAAGACCCAACTCCGGATCGCCGAATCCGAGAAGTACGCCCATGTTACCTACTTCCTCAATGGCGGCCGCGAAGTCGAGTTCGACGGCGAGATCCGCAAAATCGTCGAGAGTCCCGATGTACCGACTTACGACCTGCAACCCGAGATGAGTGCCCCCGAGGTGACCGACACCGCAACAGACACGATCGAGTCGGACGATCCCGATGTGCTCGTGCTCAACTACGCCAACCCCGACATGGTCGGCCATACGGGCGACTACGAGGCCGCAATCGAGGCCGTCGAAGCCGTCGACGAGCAGTTAGGGCGACTCGTCGACGCGCTCGAGGCTGCAGGATCGCACGTTCTCATCACTGCGGACCACGGCAACGCCGACGACATGGGGACCGAGGACGACCCGCACACGGCACACACCTACAACGACGTGCCGCTCATCTATCTCGCTCCGGGCGGCACTGCTGGTGGTCGAACCGTTCGCACGGGCGGCACCTTAGCCGACATCGCGCCAACGATGCTCGAGTGTCTCGACCTCGACCAGCCCCCCGAAATGACCGGCGAATCGCTGCTCGAGTAGCCGACCACACCCTGCCTCAGTGTTCTGGTGGCGTGTTCTCCGCCTCGAGATCCACTGACGGCGGCTCGTGGGTGCCAAGTTCAGGATGCGTTTCCTCCATCCAGACCATGACGAGCCCGCCGGAGAGAAACATCGCGATCGCAGTGGCGTAGAAGGCGGCGTCAATCGAGATGAGGTCGACCGACAGACCGATGAGGACGGCTTTGACGATCCCGAAGCTCACGACGAACGAGCCGATCACCAGCAGGGACTCGACGCCGAAGGTCTCCTCGCCCATGATGGGCACGACGTTTCGCTGTGAGCCCATCGTCAGCCCGACTGCAAAGACCGTTACACCTGGAGGGCGAACTGTCGTCAGTTGCGTCTGATTCCCTGTGCGTACTCACCGCTCATGGATTATTCAGCCGCACAGCGATTCGGACCAAGCTCGAGTTCGTCCGCCTCTTCGTCCGAAATCTCCTCCGTGCCGACGTTGGCGAGCTTGATCCGCTGGAAGTTCGCCGGCTGGTCCGGAATGTCACCTGCAAGTGCTGCAACCAGTGTCTCTCGGTCTTGACCGAAGGCCTCGTTTCGATCGTTGACCTCGCTCAGACGTGCGGCGACGGGTGGCTGTGGCGAGCCGGGGTCGTGTGCCGGCAACACGAGTGGGTCGCCATCGACGGTGCGGAGTCGTTCGAGGCTCTCGTACAGCGTTTCGGCGTTCTCCTCGACGTTCGTCTCCTCGAGACCGGCGTCGACACCGAGTTCGACCCGACCAACGCTGTTGTGAAAGAGCGTATCGCCGGTGAGCAGGGCTTCGTCCTCGACAGCGAAGGTGACGCTCCCTGGACTGTGGCCGGGCGTGTGGATCACCGTAATCTCGACCGCGCCGACCTCGAGGACGTCGCCGTCTTCGACTGCACGCGCCTCGATTCCGGAGGCGTCCGCCGGGTGCAGGTAGTAGGGGACGCCGTTGCGTTCGGCGAGTTTCGCGCCGCCAGAGACGTGGTCGGCGTGGGCGTGGGTGTCGAAGACACCGACGAGGTCGGCGTCGTACTCCTCGAGGAGCGTCTCGTACTCCTCGACGTACTGGGACGGCTCGAAGACGGCCGCATCGCCCTCGGAGATGAGGACGTGGGAGAGACAGCCCGTGCCGGGCCGGGCGACCTGGATCAGTTCGCCCTCGAGGTCGGTCTCGAGTTCGGCGTGGCGGTGAACACGCGCCCAGCCGTTCATGCCGTTTTCGAGGGTTGCCGCGTCGTGGCCGGCTGCCTCGAGCATGTCGGCGGCATCCGACGCGAGCACACCGGCTGCGCAGACGGTGATAATCTCCTCGTCAGCCGGCAACTCGGCCAAGGTGGCTGCTGCGCTATCGGGGTCGTTTTTCAGGTCCTCATAGACGTCGACGTGCTCGCTGCCTGGAATATGCCACTCCTCGAAATCCGCAGCGTCGCGGACGTCGATCAGTGTGAGGGCCTCATCGTTCTCGAGCCGTTCAGCGACGGTATCCGCCGTAATCTCTGCCATCGATTCGATGTACGGAGAGCAGACATATATCGACAGTGCCAGTTATGACCGGCATGGTTATCCAGTCAAACGGTGTCGGAGAACCCATGGCTATGTACGAGGTCTCTTTTCGACTCCGCCACGAGTGTCCCTTCCGGACGCTCTCCGAGCGCTTTTCGGGAGTGACGATTCGAGAATGGTATCTCCAGGACTGCCAGATGCTCGAGGTCACTGCCCCAGATATCGGCGACGAGGCGGTGCTCGAGGCGATCGACAGCCTTGGAACCGTTCTCCACACTACGGCCGACAGCACTGACCTGCACGTGTTCGTCCAGTCCTGTGCCTGCCCCATCGAGGAGTCGATCGTTCGGCGGTTCGAGCGCCATAACTGCGTGCATCTCCCGCCAACGGTGTATCACAACGGCTGGGAGCACTACTCCGTGATCGGCTTCGATGAGGGAGATGTCAACGCACTGCTCGCGGAACTCGACGCCGACCGCGAGGTCGACGTTCTTTCGAAGACCTCGATCGAAGAACGCCACGTTCCCCACAGCTCGCTGGTCTCGGTCGATCGGCTGTTCGACGGGCTCACCGAGCGCCAGCTCGAGGCCCTGCGAATCGCCCTCGACGCGGGCTACTACGACCAGCCACGGGGCGCGTCGATCGCCGAACTCGCAGCGGAGACGACTGTCGCTCGAGCGACGTTCGAAGAACATCTGCGGAAAGCCGAGAACAAGCTCGTGACGAACGCCGGCCAGTTCGTGCGGTTGCTGACCGAAACCCAGACGGACGTGTTGCGAGCCGAAGGCACGGAGCCGACGCTCGCAGATGACTGAGACGGTTTGCTGTCTCGATCGGCCGACACAACGGCGGAACGACCCATGAGCGAGGACTCGAGGAAGACCCACGGCCAGTGCGAGCGGTGTGGAAATTAATCTCAGTTGTCAGTAGAGAACCATCCCAGCACGGGCAGATCCGAGATCCCGACCGTTTTTGCTGGGAGGAGTGGGGATTATAAGCACTCGAGTTCGTGTTCGGCGTATGACCGATGACGAATCCGAGACCGGATTTTCGACGCATAGCGTCCACGCAGGACAGGAGCCAGATCCCACGACTGGCGCACGGGCCCCGCCGCTGTATCAGACGACGTCCTACGAGTTCGAGGATACAGAACACGCGGCCGCACTGTTCGGCTTAGAGGAGTTCGGCAACATCTACTCGCGGATCATGAACCCGACGAACGCCATGCTCGAGGAGCGTATCGCGACCCTCGAGGGTGGTGTCGGAGCACTCGCAACCGCGTCCGGGATGGCCGCGTTCGATCTTGCGACGTTCATCCTCGCAGAAGTCGGGGATAACATCGTCTCCTCGTCTTCGATTTACGGTGGGACCTACACCTACCTCACCCACACCGTCGCGAAACGGGGTATCGAGACGAAGTTCGTCGACACGCTCGACGACGAGGCCTACGCGGAAGCGATCGACGACGACACCGCCTTTGTCCATCTCGAGACGATCGGCAACCCCGCGCTCGTCACGCCGGATATCGAACGCATCGCCGACATCGCCCACGATCACGACGTCCCGCTGTTCGTCGACAACACCTTCGCGACGCCGTATCTGTGCCGACCGCTCGAGCACGGCGCGGACCTCGTCTGGAACTCGACGACGAAGTGGATCCACGGCGCCGGCTCGACAGTCGGCGGGGTTCTCGTCGACGGCGGCTCGTTCCCGTGGGACGAGGGTAACTACCCCGAAATCGCCGAACCGAACCCCGCCTATCACGGGGTCAACTTCTACGAGACGTTCGGCGAGCAGGCGTTCTCGATCGTGGCTCGTACCCGTGGGCTTCGTGACCTCGGCAACCAGCAGTCGCCGTTTGACGCCTGGGTCACCCTCCAGAAACTCGAGTCACTGCCGCTGCGGATGGAGAAACACTGCGAAAACGCGATGGCTGTCGCCGAGTTCCTCGAGGACCACGACGCCGTCGCCTGGGTCAACTACCCCGGCCTCGAGAGTCACGAAACCCACGAGAACGCGAGCAAATATCTCGAGGGCGGCTACGGCGGCATGATTACGTTCGGCCTCGAGGGCGGCTACGACGCCGCCGAGACGGTCTGTAACGAGGTCGATCTCACGACCATGCTCGCAAACGTCGGCGACGCAAAGACGCTGATCATCCACCCCGCGAGTACGACCCACCAGCAACTCACCGACGAAGAGAAACTCGCAAGCGGTACTACCGACGATCTCGTGCGTCTCTCCGTCGGCATCGAAGACGTCAACGACGTGATCGCCGACCTCGAGCAGGCGATCGAAGCAGCAGAATAAGGCAGCGTCGCGGCTCCGTTTTTCGGTGTCTAGATTCAGCGATCGCGAGATCAGCTGCTGGTACGCGTCTTTTCAGGCTGGTCTGACGACTCCGGATGGTCGTGATCTGCGTGACTCGAGCGAGAACCGATCGGCAGGCCGCAGCCGTGTTCGCCATCGATTCCGAGAAGGCGGGCGAACCGGCGGCGTTCGGCAGCGTGTCTATCGAGACTCATGCCGATGAAAAACGACAGGATCCGTTGTAGTAATGCAGGTCATTTCACGTGGAAACGACCGACTAGAACCGTGAAACGATCCCGTCGCCGTCGGTCAGTTTCAGCGATGTAACTGTTTCATACCCGGCATCCAGCCGCGGGCAGCGTAACACCCTTCTCCGTGACGGCCATTGAGTCGGATATGACTGATCTCCCCGCCGCCGTCGAGCGCGAACTCGAGTCCCACGACGCATTCGCTGCGTCGGCCGACACTGCTGGGTACGAACTGACGACGACTGTCTTCGACACGACCATCACTGCGGACGACGCGGACGGAAAACGAGACGGCCGGTTTCGGGTGACGGTCACCCTGCCGACCCTCGACGCTGCTGTTGCCGGTGACGCCGTCGCCACCGTCGTCGAAGACGGCTGGTTCGAAACGCTCGAGCGGCGACTCGAGGACGTGTTTACCGTTGCCCAAACAAGCACCCACGACGAGCCGACCATCGACCGTGACACGGACGAGGTCACGGTCGTCCTCGAGTACGTCGCCTGGGACGCAGCGGAAGGCGTCGCGGACGCCAAAGCGCTCGTCGAGTACGTCGAAGGGACGTTCGCACAGGGGATCATCCCCGGCTACGACTATCGCGGCGAGGCTGCGACGTTACTCGAGAACGCACAAGATCGTAGCCAGCAGGCCACAGAAGAACGCGACGGCATGCCGATGTGACTCGGCGGACAGTTGCTGTGCTCGATCCACGACAGGCTGGTCGCTAATCCATCGCGATGTACGTTTTCGTGTCACTGACTCCCTCGAGTGCCTGCATCCTCGAAGAGACTGTCTCGAGAACGTCGTATACCTCTGGAGCATCGACCTCGGCGATGACGTCGTAGCTACCGGCGACGATATGGGCGTCGGTGACAGGCTCGAGATCCCTGATCGCCTCGAGTAGCCCCTCGGATTTTCCGGCGGCCGTTTTAATCATAATAAACGCGTGAACCATCTGTCGAGGGTGTGGTACACCATGTCACGACTAAAGTCTTTGCCTGGCGGCGACTACGTTCGGGTGAGTAACATGGTAACTGAGGACAAGCTTATTGACGGGGGCGAGCGTACCCCTGTCCATGCGGTTCGTGATCATTGGTGCTGGACGGGTTGGCCTGCGCACGGCGCGTGTCCTGCGCGATGAGGGCCACGAGGTGACGCTGATCGAACAGGACGAGGCGATGATCCGACGCGCTCGAAGCCTGGAGTTCCCCGTCGTCGAGGGCGATGGCTCCCGCGAGGACGTCCTCGAGGACGCTGGCATCACTGACGCCGACGCGCTGGGCGCGCTGACGAGTGACCTCAACGTCAACTTCACCGCCTGTATGATCGCCAACCACTACGGCTGTCGGACGATCATGCGCATCGACGAGGCCTACCGCGAGGGAATCTACCGCAAGTACGCCGATGAGGTTGACGAGGTAATCTACCCCGAACGCCTCGGTGCGATCGGGGCGAAAAACGCCTTGCTCGGGGGGACGATCCGTGCAATCGCGGATATCGCCCCGCACTTGCAAGTCGTCGAACTGACGGTTTCTAACGGCGCTCCCGTCAACGGCTACACGATGGGCGAACTGCAACTGCCCGCCGACGCGACTATCCTCGCATTCGGCAAGCGCGACCAGCCCCTTGAGATTCCGAACGCAGATCTGTCGCTCGAGGACGGTGACCGACTCGTCGTCCTCGCTGACTTCGACGTGTTGAACGAGGTGCGCCAGTTGCTGGTCGGCGAGACGCCAGATGAGGCCGCTTCGAACGCGGGAACCGACGCAACGTCGGGCACTGGAGGTGTCAACTGATGGTTACGGCTTTCATTATGATCAAAGCGAACACGGGCGAGGCGGATCGACTCCGAGACAGTATCGAAGCGATCGACGGCGTCCAGTCGGCACATATCGTCGCCGGCGACGTCGACATCATCGCGAAAGCGCAGGTCGAGACACCGGCTGCGGTCAAAGAGATCTCCGCGACCCAAATTCAGGGGATCGACGGCATCGAGACCACGCAAACGTACATCGCGATGGATTAAGGAGCGAACGGTTCGGCTGTGTGTAGTCACAGAGCGGCCGCGTTCGGTAATCGACTCGCGATGACGGACCATTTTCTCGTCCCCGAAGCACGCGCCTCTTGCAGTCCTCGAGTTGCAGTTGGCCAGCTCGGCTTACAGTCCCCTGTCGGGGACCGCGTCGGCCATAACGTCTGTGACCGCCTCGAGCACCGCAGTTGGTGGCTGTGTCGCGTCGATGCGGACGAATCGGTCGGGATCACGCGCGATCAGCCGCTCGTAGTTCTCGGCGACCGACTCGAGGTACGTGGCGCGTTCGAACTTGTTCGTCGCACCCGCACGTTTGGCAGCCGTTTCGGGGTCGACATCGAAGTACAGCGTCAGGTCGGGCTCGACCGAGAACGGCTCGTGAATGTCGACGACGTACTCGAGTGGATCGTCGACATCGAGTCGTGACGATGCCTCGAGCGTCGCCCCCTGATAGGCAAACCGCGAGTCCGAGTAACGATCCGAGAGGACGAGCTCGTCGGCCTCGAGTGCGGGTTCGATCACTCGCGAGAGATGGTCGGCGTGGTCTGCGGTGTAGAGAAACAGTTCAGCGAGCGAGTCAGCATCGTCATCTTCGATCGACCGGTAGACGGCCTCGCCGTACCACGAGTCGTTCGTCGGCTCACGTGTGAACGTGGCGTCGGGATAGCGCTCCTGTAAGGCCTCCCAGACCGTTGTCTTGCCGCTTCCGTCGACTCCCTCGAGCGTGACCAGCATGCTCGCACGTGAGACCGTGAGCTATTACAACCTGTCGAGAACCGTTCCGACCCAAACAACGGAGGCGATCAATTATTTATCATTGCGCCTGTATCTTTTCTGTATGAACGTCCTCGTCGCCGGCGGAACCGGATTTATCGGCACGGCTCTCTGTACGGAACTCCACGAACGCGGCCACGAGGTAACGGCGCTCTCTCGCAGCCCACGCAGCAGCGACCTACCTGCAGCTGTCGAAGTCGCACGGGGCGACGTCAGTGCGTACGACTCCATCGCAGAGACAGTCGCCGAACACGATGCCGTCGTCAATCTCGTCGCGCTGTCGCCGCTCTACAAACCACCCAGCGGTGCTGACCACGAGACCATCCATCTCGGCGGCACGGCGAATCTCGTTCGGGCCGCCGAAGACGGCGACGTCGACCGCTTCGTCCAGATGAGCGCCCTCGGAGCCGATCCCAACGGCGACACCGAGTACATCCGTACGAAAGGCGAGGCCGAACGCGTCGTCAGAGACTCTCAACTCGAGTGGACGATCTTTCGCCCCTCCGTGGTCTTCGGCGAAGGGAGTGAGTTTATCGAGTTCATCAAACAGCTGACGACGCCGTACGTGACGGGGCTGCCCGGTGGCGGAAAGACTCGTTTCCAGCCGATCTGGGTCGGCGATCTGGTCCCGATGCTTGCAGACGCCCTCGAGGACGCCAGCCACGTCGGCGAGATCTACGAGGTTGCCGGACCCCAGATCGTCACGCTTTCGGATGCGACGGAACTCGCCTACGAGGCTGAAGGGAAATCCGTCAGCATCCTTTCGATCCCGATGCCACTCGCGAAATTAGGGCTGACGGCAGCCGACCCGCTTCCGTTCGTTCCGTTCGGGTCAGACCAGGCCAAATCGCTCGAGCAGCACAACACCGTCGTTACCAACGACGTGACCGCGTTCGGTCGTTCGGAGGACGACCTGATGACACTCGGCGAGTCACTTGGGCTGGATCGGTAGCCAACGATCTGATATATGGCCCAGTATCAGTAGTGAGAATAGTCCTGTGAGCAGATCATAGATTGTGCCTAACAGCAGCCCTGCTGTCGGTTTTCAGCAATACAAAACAAAGCGTGACATTCACTGCAACAAAAGACTTATGTCCCTGATTACACTGGTTCCAATCCAACGGAGCCCCCTTACAAACAATGAAGCTGGCGATGATCGGATTCGGACAGGCCGGTGGGAAAATCGTCGATCGATTCCTCGATTACGACGATCGAACGAACAGCGGAATCGTCCGCGCGGCGATCGCTGTTAACTCCGCGAAAGCGGATCTCATGGGTCTCGAGAATATACCACAGGAGAATCGCGTACTCATCGGTCAGGCCCGCGTCAAGGGCCATGGCGTGGGTGCAGACAACGAGCTCGGCGCGGCGGTCGCCGAGGAAGACATCGACGAGGTACAGAACGCCATCGATGCGATCCCAACCCACGAGGTCGACGCCTTTCTGGTCGTCGCCGGCCTGGGTGGCGGGACCGGTTCCGGCGGTGCACCTGTCCTCGCAAAACACCTGAAACGGATCTTTACCATCCCCGTCTACGGCCTCGGCGTACTGCCAGGAACCGACGAAGGTGGAATCTACACGCTCAACGCGGCGCGTTCGTTCCAGACGTTCGTCCACGAAGTCGACAACCTGCTCGTGTTCGATAACGACTCGTGGCGACAGACCGGCGAGTCCGTTGAAGGTGGCTACGACCAGATCAACGAGGAGATCGTTCGCCGGTTCGGTATTCTCTTTGGTGCTGGCGAGGTCGGCGACGGTCAGGAGGTCGCCGAAAGCGTCGTCGACTCCTCCGAGATTATCAACACGCTCTCGGGTGGCGGCGTCTCGACGGTTGGCTTTGCAAGCGAGGAAGTCGAATTGAACACCGGCGGCGGACTGCTCTCGCGGTTTACCGGCGACGACGGGGGCAGCGACAACCTAGACGCTGCGAACACGACCAACCGAATCACGAGCCTCGTCCGGAAAGCCGCACTCGGCCGACTGACGCTGCCGTGTGAGATCGAAGGCACCGAGCGGGCCCTGCTCGTGCTTTCAGGTCCATCGGAGTATCTGAACCGGAAAGGCATCGAACGCGGCCGCAAGTGGCTCGAGGAAGAAACTGGCAGCATGGAAGTCCGTGGTGGCGACTTCCCCCGCCAGGAGCCAGAAGTCGCCGCAGCGATCTTGCTCTCGGGCGTCACGAACGTCCCACGAATCAAGCGTCTCCAGCAGGTCGCAATCGAGGCCCAGGAGAACATCGACGACATCCAACAGGAAAGCGAGGATAACTTAGAGAGCCTCGTTGAAGACGACGAAGACGAACTCGAGCCGCTGTTTTAGGCTCGCAGTTCCGTTCCGAGCCACAGGCGCTAGCGACCGCATTCGTTTGGGGGCACAACGATGTGACTGTCGCTGCCGTGTCAGTGCTTGGAAGCCCACTCTCGGGGGTTCGGGTCCGACGTGTTTTTCACCGTACTCGGGCTACACTGGATCGATGCACGTCGTCGTCCCGTTTGCCGCCACCGACCCGAAGACACGGCTCGCGTCAGTCCTGACGTCTACGGAGCGGTCGACGTTCGCTCGAGCCATGCTTGCGGACGTCCTCACTGCGATCGTCGAGGCGGGCGCGGAGCCGACGGTGGTGTCGACGGCGCCGCTCGACCCTGCCGCCCTGTCACTCGAGAGTCGTCTGCTCGATGCGGTTTCGGTAGCCGTCGACGATCGACCGCTGACCGCGGCTGTCAACGCACGGCTGCCGGCCGATCACGACGCGGAGGCCACCGCCGTCGTCATGGCCGACCTCGCGCTTGCGACACCCGAGACACTTGAGCGCCTCTTTTCGTACGATACTGGCGTCGCAATCGCACCAGGACGAAGCGGCGGCACGAACGCGATAGCCGTTTCCCATCCCGATTTTCGCGTGGACTACCACGGCGCGTCGTATCTGGACCACTGTGAGATCGCTCGTGACGTGGGCACACACCTCGAGACGGTTGACTCGTTTCGACTGAGCACCGACATCGACGAACCAGAAGATCTCGCCGAGGTGCTCATCCACGGCACGGACACTGACCGCGCGCCAGCCTGTCTTCGGGAGTTCGGATTCGCGCTTGAGACACGAGACGGCCGCGTCGGTGTTGCCCGACTCGAGGAATCGACGCGCGAGTGACCGATATCCCTGCCCGAAGTGAAGCGCTTATCTGCCACGCGATACCACTCCGACGTAATGATTGCCGGGGCGAGCGAGTACGGTGTCGACATCTCGATCGACGACAGAGCGGTCGCTGATCTGCTTGCGGTCACGCCCGACGACGTCGACGCACCCGAGGCGCTGACGTTCGCCCGAAACGTCTTTGTCCCGCTGACGACGGCGTGTCGCTACACCTGCACCTACTGCACGTACTTCGACGCGCCCGGACAGGCCTCCCTGCTCAGCCTCGAGGAGGTTCGCGACATCTGCCACAACGGAGCCAACGCAGGCTGTACGGAAGCCCTGTTTACGTTCGGCGACGATCCCGACGACCGCTACACCGAGATCCACGCGCAACTCGAGGAGTGGGGCCACGACTCGATTCACACCTATCTGCGCGACGCCTGCGAGGTCGCCCTCGAGGAAGGGCTGCTTCCCCACGCCAATCCGGGCGACCAGACCCGCGAGCAGCTAGCCACAGTGGCCGACGTCAACGCCAGCATGGGTGTGATGCTCGAGACGACCGCCGAGGTCGGCGCTCACGCAGGTCCCCGGAAGAAAGAACCGGGCCAACGGCTGCGAACCATCAAAAACGCGGGCGAACTCGACGTCGCGTTCACGACCGGTATTCTCGTCGGGATCGGTGAGTCCTGGCGCGACCGCGCGGAGAGTCTGCTTGCCATTCGCGAACTTCACGAGCGATACGACCACATCCAGGAGGTGATCATCCAGCCGGTCGTCAACAACGAGCGCTGGGACGAGGGCTCGCCCGCCCTCGAGACGATGCGGCGAGTGACGGCGATGGCTCGGGTGGCGTTGCCCGAGGAAATCTCCGTGCAGGTCCCACCCAACCTCGCGCCCGCTCGCGACCTGATCGATTGTGGCGTCGACGACCTCGGCGGTGTCTCGCCGGTCACGGACGACCACATCAACCCCGAGTATACGTGGCCCGCGCTGCGCGAACTCGAGGCAATCGCCGATTCCGCGGCGCGACCGCTCGGCGAACGGCTGCCGGTCTACGAGCGGTTTCTGCCTGCCGACCTGCGACCCGACGGGTTCGACGGCGTGCCGGCCGACGGCACGGCCGGCGCGAGCGACGGTCGTGACCCGAGCGCAGACCGCGAGTGGATCTCGCCGACGATTCGCGAGGCGCTCGAGTCCGACGACGCGGCTGGCAGGCGCTACCGAGCAGTGCTCGACGGCGAGTCGCTGTCGACGCGTTAGAAGTACTCCCTGTGGACGGCGAGTCCCTCGTCCTCGAGCACTGGTCCCTCGACGGTTGTCGTCGCATCGGACCGATCGACCACTTCCTCGCAGTGGATCTCGATTACGCCGTCGTCTCGCAGCGCTGCGAGCGACTCGACCGAGACGCTGTAGACGACACGCTCGAGTCCCGCGTAGGCGATCGCGCTCGCACACATCGGACACGGCTCCGTGCTGGTGTACATCGTACATGATGCGCGCTCGTCGGCCTCGAGTTCGCGGGCGGCCCACCGCGCCAGTTTGAACTCCGGATGGGCGGCGATGTCGTCGTCCGTGAGCGTCGTGTTCTCGGCCGTCCGAACGACGTCGTCGTCGACGACGAGCAGCGAGCCGAAAGGGGTGTTGCCGTTGTCGACTGCGGTCCGTGCGAGATCGATCGCCCGTCGAACGCCGGCTTCGTCCGTGGTCATAGCTCATCGAACGGCATCGATGGGTTTCGACACTCCGGTTTTGCGACACCGCCTCGAGAAGCGCCCGGCCCGACGATCACACAGCGTTATCCCTCTTCGAACGCGGAGAGTCGCGTATGCACGTCGATCTGAGCCACCCGATCGAAACCGGGATGCAGACCTACCCAGACGATCCGCCGGTCGTCGTCCAGCCACACGCGACCCACGAGGAACACGGAGCCAGCGTCGCTGCCCTCGAGTGTGGCAGCCACACCGGGACACACGTCGACGCTCCGGCACACATCGACCCCGACGGGAACACGCTCGCGGCTTACTCGCTCGAGCGGTTCGCCTTTGACGCCGTCCGAATCGACTGTCGCGACCTCGAGGCGCGCGAGCCGATTCCGGCGAGTCGGATTCCCGACGTCGACGCCGATCTCGTGGCGTGTTGGACGGGGTGGGATACCCACTGGGGCAGCGAGCGGTATCTCGAGCATCCGTATCTCTCGCCGACTGCGGCTGAAGCGTGTGTCGAGCGCGGGCTCGACGTCGCTGTGGATACACTCAACCCGGATCCGACGCCGACAGCTACCGCCAGCGCGGCCGAACCCGACGGCTTCGTGGCTCACCACACGCTGCTGGGCAACGGGCGGTTGATCCTCGAAAACCTCACGAACCTCGAGGCGGTCGGCGATCGGTTCGAACTCCGTGCGTACCCCCTCGCACTGGACGGCGACGGCGCACCGGTGCGGGCCGTCGGCGTGACGGACGAATAGGCTGTCAGGACCGGACGATCCGGAACTGATCCGGCGCGGCTTCCTCGAGCGTGGCATCCGCACGGAGTTTCACGATCTTGCCCGTCGGCTGGGACTCGACTTTGGCTGGCGCATCGACCGACTCGAGGGTGCCGAGCAACTGTGCTTTCGGCGGCTTCTGGGCGGCGCCGCAGTCGTAGATCGTGAGCAGGCCGCGATCGCTGTCCTCGCGTTCGTAGACGACCACGTGGGCGTGGTTTGGCAGTCGCCAGCTGGCGTCGTCGGTCTGAAAGAGGTGGTTCATGTCAGTGGTAACGGGTGGCATCCACAAAAAGTGCTCCTCCGTTCGCGCCGACCCAACAGTGGTCTGTGACGATCAGTCGTCGGCCGGCGGCGCTCGCTCCTCGGGTGTCAGAATGGGCGTCCCGTCGGATTTCGGCCCCAGTCGCGGGCCAAACGGCGGGTCGTTGGGATCGATAACGCGGCGCGTCTCGTAGTCCGTCGAACGCTCGACCGGCACCCGGCCGATCGAGGAAATGAGGTCGACGTAGTCCGCAAACGAGCGATACTCGCCGTACTCGCCACCGGCACGTTTGGTGATTTCTTCGGAGAGGATCGTCCCCATGAAGTCGTCGGCCCCACACGAAAGCATCTTCAGCCCCTGCTCGTCGCCGTATTTGACCCACGAGGACTGGATGTGTTCAATGTTGTCGAGAAAGAGCCTCGAGACGGCGATCATGAGTTCGTCCTCGTCGGTGCTTGCACCGCCCGACACCACGTCGTGTTCGAAAAGCGGCGTGTTCTGGTGGACGAACGAGAGTGGAACGAACTCCGTGATCGCGCCGTTGACGCGCTCTTGAAGCTCACGAACCCGTTTGAGGTGCATCGCGCGGTGGGCCTCGTTCTCGACGTGGCCGTACATGATCGTCGCCGTCAAGCCCAGACCGACGTTCGCGGCGGCTTCCATCGCCTCGAGCCACCCCTCCGTGCTGATCTTGCCGGGACAGATCACCTCGCGGACCTCCTCGACGAGGATTTCGGCGGCCGTGCCGGGCACCGTATCGAGGCCGGCCGCTTTGAGTCGGCCGTAGACGTCCTCGTAGGACCAGTCAGTCCCGCGTCGGGCGTGATAGGCCTCTTCGGGCGTCATCGAGTGGACGTGAACGCCGTCGACGCTCATCGCCGAAATCTGATCCGTGTAGGTGCCGGGATCGATGTCGTACGCTTCGGGCGGCTTGTAGTTGACTGCCTTCGGCTCGGGGTGTGCCTCGAGGATCTCGCGGTGTTCGCCGTCCAACGCAAACGCGGGGTGAAGCCCGGAGACGGAGGTGACCTCATAGACCCCGCGGGAAACGGCGTCGGCGACGATTTCGCGGGACTCGCTGGGCGTTTTCGTAAAGCCAGCGCTTTCCATCTCGGTGTCACGTTCGAAGGTGTGGGCGGCGTCTTTGAAGTTACAAAAGAGACAGCCCACGTTACAGGCGGTCGTGACGTTGTTGTTCAGATTGGCGACGAAGGTGACCTCCTCGCCGACGACGTCGGCGCGTCGGTGATCGGCAGCCTCGAGCACCCGCTCTTTGCGCGTCTGGTCGATACCGTCGACGTCCGTCCCGGTCGTGAGTAACTCGATCGCGTCGTCGACCGTGAGCCGGTCGCCGGCGCGAGCCTTCGTGAGTGCGTTCTCGAACGACTGGTCGGTCTCGGGAACGTGGTCGAACGTGAGGTCTGCCTCGGTCACCGGTCGCTCCATCGGCGTATCAATACCAGTACAGCGAGAAAAGCGTGATGGATCGCCGGGTTGAGCGGCGAACTCCGTTCTCCGGACGGGCGAACCGATACTGAAACCTTCTTAGGGTCCGGCCACGGCAACTCGGGTATGAACTGCGGCGGCGGAGACAGCCGAAGGTGTCCCGTATGACGAGTGTCAAAGAGTTCCGCATCGACGAGGCGGCGACCGACGACGAGCTCGGCCGTGGCTCGTTCGTCTTCACCGACGCCTACTCGGTGTTCGACTG
Source organism: Natronorubrum sp. A-ect3 (assembly GCF_041821125.1). Classification (NCBI taxonomy): domain Archaea; kingdom Methanobacteriati; phylum Methanobacteriota; class Halobacteria; order Halobacteriales; family Natrialbaceae; genus Natronorubrum; species Natronorubrum sp. A-ect3. The sequence goes on from NZ_JBGUBB010000001.1 coordinate 908,368, forward strand.
GGGCCAGATGCCCGATTCGATCCCCGAGAAAGGCGCGAGCCTCTGTACGATGGGCGCGTTCAACTTCGAACGCCTCGAGTCCGAAGGCGTCCCAACCCACTACCGCGGTGTTGTCGACAACGGCGACGTCGTCCCCCTCGAGGACGCCTCGAGTCCGCCCTGGGAGATGGCGATCGATCTCACGCAGGTTCCCGACCTCCCCCACGAGGGTCGCGAGTACGATTACGACCACTACCACGAGGCAGCCGGCGAGAACTACCTGATTCCGCTCGAGGTCGTCTTCCGCAATCGCGTTCCCGTCGGCTCGAGTCTGCGCCGACGAACCGACCCTGAAGACCACGGACTCGACGTCGAAAGTTGGCCCGAGGAAGCCGTCGACCTCGATGAGCCGATCGTCGAGTTCTCGACGAAATACGAAGAGGGCGACCGCTATCTCGATCGCGCGGAAGCCGACGCGATCGCCGGCACAGCCGAGATCGACGACCTCGAGTCGGTCGCACTCGAGGTCAACCGAATCATCACCGAGCAGGCCGACTCCGCTGGACTGGTCCACGAGGACGGCAAGATCGAGTGTCTGTACTATCAGGGCGAGATCCGCGTCGCGGACGTCGTCGGGACGTTCGACGAGAACCGCTTCAGCTACGAGGGCACACAGCTCTCGAAGGAAGTGCTCCGACAGTACCACAAGCGCACCCAGCCCGACTGGGTGCAGGCAGTCGAAGCGGCGAAAGCCGAGGCTAAACAGGAAGACATCGCCGACTGGAAATCCCTCTGTGACGTCGAGCCCGAGCCGCTCGAGGACGAGGTCGTCGAGACTGCTCGCGACCTCTACTGTGCGGGTGCCAACGCCTACATGGACATGGAGCTGTTCGACGCGCCGCCGCTCTCGAGTGCGATCGGTGCTGTCCAGCGGCTCTGACGCTCCGATTCCATTCCGGCCGTCGACGACCGCAGTGCTCGAAGAACTTACACCCAGCCGTCGGGAAGTCGCTCTCGATTGGTATCTAACAGCTCGAGCAGCGGCTCGACCTCTTCGAAGTTCGATCCTCGCGTTACTCGGTTGCATTCCGGATTCCAGTCGATGACGTCGTGGTCCGCTAACTTCGGTAGATGGGCGTGTTTCACCTCTGCGAGCAGGAGGTTCTTTTCCCCCTCGCTCATGTTCAGCTCGCTCGTGTGGACCATGGGCGTCTCCAGGAGCTGCAAAAGGAGTCGCCGGCGGTGAATATGACCGATCGCCCAGAGATATCGGTCGAGCTCAGGCATCTTCAGTAATGGTATGCGAAGACAAGTCAAGTGCCTGCGCCACGCAGTGGCAGGCGATGACCCAACCACGAGTCGGTGGACCCGCCCTCGAGCGTGAACGGTGTGTGCCGGTGTCTCGTGGTGACGGTATTTGGGTGCTCGAGTCGAACATTGGGTATGCAACTCACAGTGTACGGCCCCCTCCGGAGTGCGACCGGCGAGAAAACGGTCACCCTCGAGTTCACGGGGACGACCGTCGCGGATGCGCTGGCCGAATTTACCGCCGCATATCCGCGGGCGACCCCGTACCTCTACGACGGCGAGACGGTACGACCAAGCGTTCGAGTATCGATCAACGGCGAACGGGCGCCGCTCGAGGCCCCGGTATCGAACGACGCCGAACTGACACTGATGCCGGCCGTCCAGGGCGGCTCGACCGACAGGTGAGCCGACTTAGAGATCGTACTGTTCGCGCACCAGGTGGTCGATTCCGCGCTCCTCGAGGACGGTCATCGGCGCGAGCATGTCGAGTTGAACGACGCCGGGGAGGCGACCGATCTGGATGCCGCCGGTGAACGTACACCGCGAGCGAACCTCGCCTTCGCTCATGTCGAGGAGTGTCGTCGCCCGATCGAAGGCGTTCTGGGTCGCGTCGTTGACCGTTGCGCCGGAGCCGATGACCTGAATCGGGCCCATGTCGTCCTCGAGGTCGACGCCGTGCTGGGCGGCGAGGTCACGGCCCGACTCGCGTTCCTCGTCGCTGTAGGGTTTGCTAATAAAGGGGAGATCCGCCTCGGGTGGCAACAAGACCGGCCCGTCGAGCTCGAGGCCGTCGATGACCTCGACGTCCATGCGGACGGTGCCGCTGACGTCGGTCGTATGCAGTGAGAGTTCGCCGTCGCCCTGATTGGCGTGGAGATCGCCGACGTAGATGCCGGCCCCGTCGACTTTGACGGGACAGATGAGGGTCGCGCCGGCCCGGACCTGCGGGATGTCCATGTGGCCGTCAGTTCGGTCCTCGAGGTCGGCCTCGCTCTCGATGCCGTAGTCGTGGTCGGCACCGATGAGGAACTGGCCGAAGTCGCCGGCGTTGTGCGAGTCGGGCATCGTGACCGGTGGCGTCGTCCCGACGTTACCGATGAACGGCCGCAGGCGCCCGAGCGTGCCGGGCATCTCGCCGGGTTCGTACAGCAAGATTGGGTGTTGGCGAGAGTTCTCGGGAATGTCCATCACGTCGTCGGCGTTCTCGGCGAGGTCGTGGGCCGCGTCCTCGTCGAGCGTAATGCCGACGGTGCCGTCGTCGTCGAAGGCGACGGTGTAGCCGTACTCGAAGCCAAAGGAGGAGGCGTTCGCCCCGCATTCGGCGCATTTGATCGCCTCTTCGCCCGTGCCTTCGACGATCGTCTCGGGCCACTCCGTTCCACACTCAGGACAGCGGTGGTCGACGAACGGATCGTCGCCGAAGGCGTCCTCGCGTTCGGCCATCGAGCCCGTACTCGTCGCCATGCTCGTAACCTCGACGTCGTGGATATGAAGCGCCACGGCGTCGCCGACGTTCGCCCCCTCGACACGGATCGGTCGCGTGACCTCGTGGCCGCCACGGAACTCTGGGGTGATCATCGGACCCCAACAGCCCGGCGGCGTATACGTCTCGATCGTCCCGCCGTCAGCGACGGTTCCCGCCCACTCTTGATCGGGGCCGACGAGGCCGAGCGTGTACTGGTCGACGAACAGTTCCTCCTGAATTTCTTGTTGTGACATGACGTACCACACTATGTGGCCGCTGTCGATAAGCCTACTGTCACCACACCTGAGCGTTTGTCGACCGTGATGACGAGGCCATCCCAATCGAGATGCTTTTCCCCAGCGCAGGGTCGGCTATCACTGCCGGACAGTGACAACGATAGGTTCGTTCAAGTGCGATGCTTGCATCCAGTCGCATAATGGTTGAACTCACAGACGAAGCCCCACCTGAGTGTCGACAGTGTGGCGATTCCGTTGCATCGGCGTCTGAACAGCGGATCGTCAGCACCGTTGAGGACGGCACCGCGAACCACCTGTATTTCTGTGGCGACGCCTGCCTCGAACTCTGGGAAGCGTAGCTAATAGCCACTGACCGTCAGTGTGCACTCGATCGCACGGCAGCCGTGCGATCGGTGTGCAACCAGCTTCAGTTGTTACTACAACACGGGACGAGTCGGAAAAAACGGCTCGCCGGCCACTCTCGCTACTGGTCGTTTGCGACGACGCTGCCGATCCCGTCGACCGGCCGATCCGGCGTGAACTGTTCGATCTCGTCGGGCAGGCCAAGCTGGTAGCCAGTGCCGTTCTCCCGAACCGACGTTCGGCCACGGTGGACCGAGACGTCTCCGTTCAGGTGGAGTTTGACGGCCTCGAGCAGCGCGTCTGCCTCGAGCGGCTGGCCGCGGCGTTTCATCTCATCAAGGTCGGCATCGTCAGGGACGTCGAACGCGCGCTGGGTGATGATCGGCCCCTGATCGAGGTCGGTCGTCACGTAGTGGGCGGTCACGCCGGCCACGCGGACGCCTTCTTCGACGGCCTGTCGGTACGCCTCCGCACCGGGGAAGGCGGGCAGCAGGCTCGGGTGGACGTTGATGATGCGGTCCTCATAGCGGAAGACGACGTTCGGGCTGAGAATGCGCATGTATCGCGCCAGCACGATCAGATCGACGTCGTACTCTCCGAGGAGGTCGAGCAGTTCGTCTTCGTTCTGCTGGCCGCCATCGTCGCCGATGTCGTGAAACGGCACGTCGTAATGTTCGGCAAGCGGCTGCAGGTCGTCGTGGTTGCCGATGACGACACCGATATCCGCGCCGAGTTGGTCGTTCGCCCACGCCTCGAACAGTGCCTCGAGGCAGTGGCTCTCTTTCGTGACGAGGACGGCGATCTGCTGGGTCTCGCGGTCGGCGGGGAACCGAACCTGGACGTCGAGGCCGAGTTCGTCGCCGAGGTCGTGGAGGTCCTCGCGCAGTGTTGCTTCCGTACAGACCATCTCGGAGGTGTCGACGGCGAGATACATCCGGAAGACGCCGTCCCGAACGGCCTGATCGAGGTCTTCGATATTGATCCCGCGCTCGAACAGGAGACTGGTCACGCCGGCGACCAGCCCGGTATCGTCGTCTCCGATAACGGTAATCTCTGTTACGTTCGTCGTCATCGCAACCACCTCCGCTCGAGCGAATTCTGGTCCATCAGTACGAGTTTCAGTCTACGTGTGGTCAAAAGTCCTGCTTTCTGCCGATGATTCTGCGGGCAGACAAGTAGCAAGATAGCAATATCGATCCTCAACAATCGTTCACGATCGCCGAAAACGAACCACTGGGTGACGGTTCGCGGCAGTCTGTACGGGGCCGACTTAGGCGAGATCGTGTGCGCGACGGCGCAACGCCGGCTCGAGGGTCTGCTCTGCTGCAAGCGTCTCGAGTTCGGCGGTCGCCCGACAGTCGGCAAGCCCCTCGAGTGCCTGTCGACGGAACTCACCGCGGAGCCCGTCTAGCTGGACGATAACCGAGAGGGTCATTCGCTCGTCGCTCTCGATCAGTCGGTTGATCGCGTCGCGACGGTGGGTGTGATGGACAGTCGATTTGACGGCGGTTTGGAATGGTGTGGACATGGTGTGTGGGGAAACTGCTAGCTGGTCGTACGACGGGGCGTCTGTGCGTCGGCCGTGGCAGCTTAGCGCATCGCTTCTCGAGAGACGAACGCCGAGCCGGTCGCGCTGATCCACGTCTCCTCGATGGAGCCGGCGGTCACCGCCGAGTAGATCGTACAGACGTCCGGCCGGTGGTCGTTGCACTCGAGATACGCCTGATAGCACGGCGAGATGTCGCCGGGCGAGGCGTCACCAGCGGTTGGTGGCTCGGCTGTGTCCGCCCGGCGTTCGACATCGGTGTTCCGTTCCGTCATTGGCGAACGGCGTTAGTCTGCAATGCCGAGTTCCTCCGTCTGCTCTTGCTGGTCGTCGGCGTCGGGTTCGTCGGCCGCGTCCTCGGCCGCAGGCTCTGGCGGTTCGAACGTCGGGAACCGATCCTCGAACGCCGACCAATCGGCCTCGAGTTCGTCGTCGGTCAGCAGACAGTCAGCGAGGTCGTCTCGCAGCGACTCGTGGTCCATTTCGGTGCCGATCACGACGAGTCGGACGTTGCGGTCGCCCCATCGGTCGTGCCACAGCTCCTCGAGTTGCGGGTTCGCCTCGAGCTGTTCGCGCCGCTCTTCGGCCGGCAGCGTGTCGATCCACTGCCCACCGGGGCCGACACGAACTGATTGGCCGGCGACGTTGAACGTCAGCGCCTCGTCTTCTCGGGTCGCGAGCCAGAAGTGGCCTTTCGCGCGAACGACCGCATCGGGGAACGCATCGAGCAGGTCGGCAAAGCGCTCGGGGTGGAACGGTCGACGCGCCTCGAAGACGAACGAGGTGACGCCGTGTTCGTCCTCGGCCGACTCGTGGGGCTCTTGGAGCTCTTTGATCCAGCCTGCAGACTGGCTCGCGTCCTCGAAGTCGAAGCGATCGGTCTCGAGGATGTCGTCGGGGTCGATCCGGCCGTGTTCGGTGCGAACGATCTCGGCACGGGGCTGGAGCACCTCGAGCGTGGATTCGACCTTCTCGAGGGTTTCCTCGTCGACCAGATCACACTTGTTCAACAGGAGGACGTCGCAGAACTCGACCTGCTCGACCAGCAGGTCGCCGAGGTGTTTTTTCGTTCCATCGTCGTCGAGGATCTCATCGGACTCCATCGCGGTGTGGAACTGGTGGGCGTCGACGACCGTGACGGTCGTATCCAGGTGGCAGCCCTCGAGCGGTTCGATACCGGTCTCCTCGTAGAACTCGGTTGGATCGAGATCGGACTGGTCGAAGCCAAGCGTCAGGGTCTGGGCGACGGGGAGTGGCTCGGCGACGCCAGTCGATTCGACGATGATGCCGTCGAACGCGCGGCGCTGGGTAAGTTCGCCGATGGCATCGAGCAGATCGCCGCGGAGTTCACAGCAGATGCAGCCGTTGGAGAGTTCGACTAGCTCCTCGTCTTCGTCGGCGATATCCGAGGATTCGGCGACGAGGTCGGCATCGACGTTGACCTCACCCATGTCGTTGACGAGCACGGCGAGGTCCCGATCGTCGCTCTCGTGCAGTACGTGGTTGAGAACGGTCGTCTTGCCGGCGCCGAGGATACCGGACAGCACCGTGACGGGAATCGAGTTGTCGGACATTCAGTTAACAACACGAGCTCGGCGCTAATAGTAGTTATTATCTTATCCGATATAGTTATTAAGACGGCGACGGAACATCCGTCCGATGTTCGAGTGCGTTATCGTCGGCGGTGGCATCCACGGCACGTACGTCTCTCAGCGGCTGCTCGAGGACACGACCCTCGAACGCGACGAGGTGCTGGTGGTCGACCCCCACGAGCGCCTGCTCGAGTCGTTTCGCCGGAAGGCTGACGCCTGCGAGATGGACGAACTCCGGTCGACGTTCGTCCACCACATCGGCACTGAGCCGTTCGGTCTCGAGAGCTTCGCCGAAGGGCGAGGTCGGACGGACGAACTCCTGCCGACGCCGGGGTATCCACAGCGGCCGACGCTGTCGCTGTTTCTCGACTACGCCGACTACGTGATCGAGGGCAACGACCTCGAGCGGCTCCACCGTCAGGCAAGCGTCGATGCGATCCGTCGGGCCGAATGCGGCGATGGGCTCGTTCTCGAGACGACAGCAGCCGACGGCGCTGGCTCGAGCGAGGCGATCCGGACCCGAAACTGCGTGCTGGCGATCGGCCACGGCGCCCGCTACCGGAAGCCAGCGTGGGCAGATGGCGTCGACTCGGTCACCCACGTCTGGGACGGGTTCGACCCTGAGACGCCTGCTGAGGAGACGATCGTCGTCGGCGGCGGGATCACGGCCGCCCAGCTTGCGACCTGTCTCGCCGAACGCGAGCGCGAAGCGGTGACGCTCTGTTCGCGCCATGAACTCGAGACGGCGACCAGCGAAGCCGACCCGCGCTGGATCAACTGGAATCACATCGAGAACCACCTCCACCGACAGCCAGCGGGCTCACAGGACCGGTACGAGATCGTTCGCGCGGCGCGCAACGACGCCACGGTTCCCCAGACGCTGCTTGCACGCCTCGAGTCGGTGGCCGACGACGGACCGCTGTCGGTTCGCTACGGGGACATCTGCTTCGCCCGTGAGGTGGACGGACAGGTGCGGCTGTTGCTCGAGAACGGGGGCTGTCTCTCGGCCGACCGCGCCGTGTTGGCGACGGGCTTTGCACCCGTTTTCGACCACCCGTTCGTCGACCGCGTCGCCAGCGAACTCGGCCTCGAGCGAGGATATCGCGGCATGCCAGTGCTCGACGACGAGACGTTGGCGTGGTCGCGAGCCGACGGCGGCGAGTCGTCGCTGTTCGTCACAGGCGCGCTGGCGGCCGGCACCGTTGGCCCCTTCGCGGGGAACATCGCTGGCGCGCGGCGTGCAGCCGACCGGCTGACGGGGGCGATCGCTGCTATCGACAGGCTCCCGCTGGCGGCGGACTGACGCTCGGTCGGCCGATCGCATGCTCGAGTCGTCGACGATCCGATTCGGTCGCCACGTTGCATCCGTGCCGTTTTGTACGTGTGTGTAGTATTGTGCTCCATGAGCAAGATCAGGCCACCCGAACTCGAGGAGCGACTGGAAACCGGAGAGTCGCTGTACGTCCTCGACATTCGCCCGCGCAAGACCCACCAGCGTGACGGCATCGACGGCAGTCAGAACATCCCCGTTTACGACGACCTTCGACGTGGCGACGACGCCGAATTTCGACAGTCACTGTCGAAGGTTCCGAAGGGAAAGACGGTCGTCACGGTCTGTAAGGCAGGTATCGTTGCCAAGAAGGCAACAGCGGTGCTCGAGGAGAAAGGCTACGACGCCGTGACACTGTCCGGTGGAATGCGTGGCTGGAACGGCTATCAGAACGGCTCGATCGGCTACCGACTCTCGTCGCTGCTTCGCCGACTCGTTCCCTGACACGGACCGTTGTCAGTTACTGCGATAGCAACAACTGAACCTGGTTGCACACCGATCGCACGGCTGCCGTGCGATCGAGTGCACTGACGGTCAGTGGCTACGATAATGCATCCGTGACTAGCCGCCGGTTTTGCCGGAACGCGGGACGGCAGGCCGTACGAGTCTGGTGGCTGCACGGGGTATCCACGAACGTGCATGACAGACGCAAGGCGAAAGCGTTTTTGAGCATGGTTACGGGGTAACAGGTAATGACTGGCTACACCGCGACGGTGACCGTCCGACTCAAACACGGCGTGCTCGATCCCGAAGCCGAGACCACACAGCAAGCCTTAGAGCGGCTTGGCTTCGAACTCGAGGATCTGCGCGCTGCGGACCGCTTCGAGGTCGACCTCGAGGCCGAGTCGGCTGACGCCGCGAGCGAGCGCGCAAGCGAGATGGCAGAACGACTGCTTGCGAACCCGACCATCCACGACTACGACGTGGAGGTCGACGAACGGTAGATGACGGTTTCGATCATCCGATTCGGCGGCTCGAACTGCGACCGGGACGCCGAACGCGCCCTCGAGCACCTCGACATCGATGCCGAAATCGTCTGGCACGAGGACGGCCTCCCAGAAGATCCCTCGGGGATCATGCTGCCCGGTGGGTTCTCCTACGGTGACTACCTGCGTGCGGGTGCGATGGCTGCACGCTCGCCAATCATGGAAGCGGTCCGCGAGGCCGCCGCCGACGGCGTCCCCGTCCTCGGCGTCTGTAACGGGGCCCAGATCGGCTGTGAGTCCGGCCTCACTGAAGGCGCATTTACGACCAACGAGAGCGCACGCTTCCAGTGTGAGCACGTCTACCTGCGTGTCGAACGCGACGACACGCCCTGGACGGCCGCCTACGAGGAAGGCGACGTCATCGAGATCCCGATCGCCCACGGCGAAGGGCGCTATGAGGTCGACGACGACCGACTGGCCGAACTCGAGGACGAGGATCGCGTGCTCTTTCGCTACTGCGACGAGAACGGCGAGACGGGGCCGGACACGAACCCGAACGGCTCGAAACACAACGTGGCCGGCGTGCTCGGCGACCGCGAGACCGTCGCCGTGTTGATGCCCCACCCAGAGCGCGTGACGCTGCCCGACGTCGGCCCGACCGACGGACAGGGCGTGCTGCAGGGCTTCGAGTCGGCGTAACACTGTTTTCTCGACGGTGGACGGTTTTTTGTCGCTGATCGCTTGAGCAACAGCGGTCGCGTCTCGAGTCGAAAACACACGCGAGAGTCGACGTCGGGCAGCAACAGAGAGAACGAGAGGTCCGAGCAGACGGCTCGAGGGCCTTATCGCGTCAGTGGCTGGTTGAAGCTGCGTTCGCGTTCTATCACGACCTCCCACGTCCCCTCACACTCACAGGAGACCTGTTCGAAGACGCTGGGGTCCTGACGCAGATCGAAATCCTTGATCGCCTTCTGGACGCGGTCGTCACAGTCTTGGCAGTTGTGTGGACCGCGGTCGGAGCCATGGCCGACAGGGTCCGAGACGACGATTGCGTCGACGTCGGCGGTCTGTTCGAGGACGTGGGCGACCGACCAGAGCCACGGCGGCCGGTAGCCGTCGTTGAAGTAGAGTTCGTCGACCATCGTGTACCGCTGGACGTTACACGGGTTCATCGAGACGGTGTGACAGCCGTCGACGTCGGCACAACGTTCGACCGAACTGATCATATCTTCGACGGCCTCGGATTCGGTGAGAAACGGCGGCTTCATCAAGAGGTAGGCCTTGATCCCAGCGTCGGCGTCGTCGCCGGCCTCTGTATCGGCCTCGGCAGCTTCCGCGCAGGCGGCTTCGAAGTCCTCGAAATCGAAGTACTTGTTTACGCAGTCGTGTCGAACCCGGTCGGTCGCCGTCTCGAGACCGATTGCGATGTCCGTGTCGATACCGTGGCGGGTGAAGTCGTCAATCTTCTCGCGGTCGACGAAGTCGGGCAGCGACTCGAGGACGATGCGCTCGCGGTCGGCGAACGTCTCGCCGATGGCGCGGCGGGTGTCCGCGCCGACTTCGCGCTCGTCAAGGAACGAGCCGGAGGTGTAGATCTTGATGAGTTCGGCTGGCTCGTCTGCGTTGTCGGCTTCGTGCTCGAGACAGACGTCGATCTGATTCATCAGGGCCTCGTGAGAGACGGAGCCGCCGTCGACGCTTTCGGCGACGTAGCCACACATGGTACAGCCACCGGCGCGAGCCCAGCGACAGCCACCGGTGTTGAGAATGATCGTCAGACTTCGTTTGACGCCGCCAGGGGTGTTGTCCTCGTCGAGCCAGACGCGAGTCGGCTCGTGGGGATCGTAGCTCGCCTCTTTGCGCGAGCGGATCTCCCGCATGACCTTGTTGTGGGCGTCCATGCCCTTGCCCTGCTCGTAGACGTCGGGCGTGGGTTTACTCATTGTGGGGAAAAAGCGCGTCAGCGCCTAAAGCGCCTTCGTCTAGCGGCCGGCACCAGCGGTGTTGTCCTCGAGACGGCAGTCGATCACCTGTCGTCATCACTCACGATGCTCGTCATCACTCAAGAATGGAACGGACCTAAAGACGCATCTCACGCGTCTCGATGGCGTCACAGGTGGGACAGATGAACTGGTACTTGACGCGGCTCCCCGCAGCGCTGACGCGCCAGTTTCCGTCGTCGTCGATGTACCCACACGCCGAGCATTCGAGGTCCGTCTCGTTGAATCTGTTTCGGAGCTGTTCAAACGGTGATCGTGCCTTGGACATATGTCATCATATGACATAGTCCCTCATAATAGTTCGGGTCAGATTCGAAACTGGTTGTTTGTCCGAGCAATCCCCGTGGCTCTTAGGATGCTGCCGCTCGAAGAGGAGACCATGGAACACGCCGATGCGGAGTATGGGGGTGGTGGCGGTCACGCGACCGCTGCAGCCAGCGCACTCGAGGCGGTCGTCAACCCCGTTGTCGCCGTCGCTGATGAGACGGTCACGTATGCGAACGCGGCCGCACGGAATGCATTCGAGTTGCCAACCGATGAGCGGACGGGCGACTGGGACCCAGCGACCGTTTTCGAGTCATGGCCACGGATCGAGTCGGCCATCGACGAGACGACGGTCGGCACGGTTCGGACGGTGTCGCTCGAGCGCTACAACGCGCGTATCCACCGGTCCGTCGACGGAGCGACGATTACGTTCGAGCACAGCGGTCACGCGGGCGAGCCTGACCGTCCGGCTGACGAGTTCACCCCCGTCGGGGAGAGCGACCGCGCGGTCAAAGACCGCGCGATTAACGAGGCCCCGGTCGGGATCACGATTTCCGATCCGGATCTCGAGGACAACCCGCTCGTCTACGTCAACGACGCCTATCGAGACATGACTGGCTACAGCTTCGACGAGGTCGTGGGTCGGAACTGCCGGTTCCTGCAGGGCGAAGACTCGAGCGAGGAGGCCATTGCCGAGATGGCAGCGGCGATCGACGAGGATTATCCAGTGACGGTCGAACTCAAGAACTACCGCAAAGACGGCACCCCGTTCTGGAACGAGGTCACGATCGCCCCTGTCCGCGACGACGAAGGAACAGTCACTCATTACGTCGGCTTCCAGAACGACGTGACGGCTCGCAAACGGGCCGAGTTAGAACTCGAGCGCCGAACCGCGGAACTCGAGTACATCTTGGATCGGGTCGAGGGACTCATTCAGGACGTCACCGACGTTGTCGCGGGCTCGACCACTCGATCCGAACTCGAAGCAGAAGTCTGTGATCGGATCGCGATGGAGTCGGTCTATGACGGCGCGTGGATCGGTGAACGAAACCCTGCGACGGGGACGATTGACGTCCGAACGAGTGCAGGAGGCTGTCCTGAAACGGGCGTTCCGGCTGACGCTGACCATCCGACTGCGGCCACACTCGCTGAAGATACTGCGACGACCGAGACGCGTGAGGGGACGACACACGCCTCGTTTCCGCTGACGTACAACGACATCGAGTACGGCGTACTCACTGTCTGTGCCGGCGACGGTCGAACCATCAACGATCGTGAGACGGTTATTCTCTCTGCGCTTGCCCGCGCAGTCGCAAGCGGGGTCAACGCCCGTGAAACCAGCCGCGTGCTCGAAACCGACGCTGTCGTCGCTGTCGAACTCACGCTTACCGATTTGGCCGTCGCGCCAGCAGCCCTTTCGGCTGCGGCGGACTGCCGACTCGAATACCGACGTTCGGTCCACCGCACCGACGACGAGACGGCATCGCTGTTTACCGTCACCGGGCCCGACGCCACCGCTGCCGACCTCACTGCAGCCGTCGACGAAATCCCCGACCTCGACTGCCGTATCCTTGTCGAACACGACGACGAATGTCTGGTCGAACTCTCCGGTGGCGACGATCTCGTCGGGTGGCTCTCCGAACGTGGCGTTCGCACACAGTCGATCGAAAGCGAAGACGGACGCACCGACCTCGCACTCGAGATTCCGCGTTCAGCAAACGTCCGCTCGGTCGTCGAGGGCGTCGAAGACCGATACCCCGGCACCGATATCGTCTCGTTCCAACAACGCGATCGTGAACACGAGACCCGACAAGAGTTCGCTGCTCGGCTCGAGGGCGATCTCACCGAGCGCCAGTTCGCTGCGCTACAGCGAGCGTACCTGAGTGGCTACTTCGAGTGGCCTCGTCCGACGACCGGCGAAGAACTCGCCCAGTCGATGGGCGTCTCGCGACCAACGTTCCACGAGCACCTGCGGACAGCTGAGTCGAAACTGTGTCAGGCCTTTTTCAACGATACGCAATCCTCGGATTGAGACTGCAGACTGAATGCCAGTCTTAATCCGCTGTAGTGCGGGATTATGAGGCTGGACGGTCGCAGGCGTTTATCTACCATCTGGTGATAGCCCGGGATATGCTCGAGAACACAATGGCGGACCCACTGCAGATGGGTGGCGGCGGCTTCCTGTACTGGGCAGTGATCTTCTTCGTGCTCGCAATCGTCGCCGCAGCCGTCGGTGCGCGTGGCGTTGCCGGTGTCTCGATGGAGATCGCCCGCATCTTCGTGTTGATTTTCATTATCCTCGCGATCGTCGCACTCCTGTTATAGAATCAGTCCCAGTGGATGCCGTCTACTGGCAGGGCTGTAGCCACCCACGCAGGTGCCGTCCAGTTCCGGATGAAATTACCGCTACTAGTTACGAGTTGGCAGTATTTGCTCGCCGTCGTTACACCGAAAGTCGAGACTGTCTAGCTTCTGTACGCGCCTCCCCCGACAGCACTCGCCTCACGAAACGTAACCATAGATGGTTACTGAATGGTGGGAACGACTAACATTGTGGGCGTCTAAATAAAGAGTGAGACGTTACCATGACAGAACTCGGCGGTTTCCAAGACAGAGTCGCACGCGTCGACCTCTCGGACGGATCGGTAGGATACGAGTCGATCGACGAGGATGACGCGAAAAAATACATCGGTGCTCGAGGACTCGGCGTGAAGTACGTCTTCGATCAGGGACCGGACGTTGACCCGCTCGGTCCCGATAATCTGCTTGCGGTTATGAACGGGCCGTTGTCGGGCACGCAAGTAACAATGAGCGGGCGGGTCGCCGTCTGTACGAAGTCACCGCTTACAGGCACCGTTACCGACAGCCATCACGGCGGCTGGTCGGGCGCTCGGCTCAAATGGGCCGGCTTCGACGGCCTGCTGTTCGAGGGCGAAGCCGACGAGCCAGTCTATGCCTACATCGAAGACGGTGAACTCGAGCTTCGTGACGCCTCCCATCTCTGGGGCAAGGGCGTCCACGAGACGCGAGACCACCTCGAGGAAGAGGTCGACGGAGCCTATGGAAAGAACCTCTCGCTGATGGCGATCGGACCTGGCGGCGAGAACGAAGTCAAGTACGCCTGTATTATCAATGAGGACGACCGGGCCTCGGGCCGCGGCGGCACGGGCTGTGTCATGGGGTCGAAAAACCTCAAGGCAATCGTCATCAAGTCCTCGACGAAGATGCCCCAGCCGGCAGATCCGGAGACGTTCAAAGAGGGTCACCAGCAGGCGATGAAGGCTATCCAGGAGTCCGACGTCACCGCACCCAACGAGGGCGGGCTCTCGATGTACGGGACGAACGTCCTGATGAACATCGGCGAGGAGATGGACGGCCTTCCGACGAAAAACGGCCAATACACCTCGACCGAAGCCATGCGCGATGCTGAGGGCGTCGACATCGACGCCGAACGGGTCTCCGGGGAAAACGTCCGCGAGAACATTCTCGTCGACGAACCGACCTGCCACTCCTGTCCAGTCGCCTGCAAGAAGGAAGTCGAAGTGCAGACGATGCACAAAGGCGAGGAGATGAACGTTCGGATGGAGTCCTACGAGTACGAATCGGCGTACGCCCTCGGACCAAACTCCGGCCACACCGACCGCGACGCCGTTGCGCTCATGATCGACCGCTGTAACGACATGGGTGTCGACACGATCGAGACAGGCAACATGATGGCGATGGCCATGGAGATGTCCGACGAGGGCAAACTCGAGGCCGAAGGCGAACTCGAGTGGGGCGATGCCGAGACCATGGTCGATCTGATCGAACGGATCGGCCGCCGTGAGGATGACCTCGCAGACCTGCTCGCAGAGGGGCCACGCCGCGTCGCCGATCGCAAGGAGGCCCACGACAACTCGCTTGCGGTCAAAGGCCAGACGATCGCTGCCTACGACCCACGTTGTATGAAGGGCATGGGAATCGGCTACGCCACTTCGAACCGCGGGGCCTGCCACCTGCGCGGGTACACGCCAGCCGCCGAAATTCTGGGCATCCCAGAGAAAGTCGACCCCTACGAGTACGAGGGCAAGGGCGAACTCACGGCTGCCTTCCAGGATCTCCACGCGATCAGCGACTCCTTCGACATCTGCAAGTTCAACGCCTTCGCCGAAGGCATCGAGGAGTACGTCCTCCAGTACAACGGGATGACCGGCCTCGACGTCACCGAGGACGAACTCATGGAAACGGGCGAGCGCATCTACAACTTAGAGCGCTACTACAACAACCTCGCCGGCTTCGACGGCACGGACGACTCCCTGCCCGCACGCTTCCTCGAGGACGGCATCCGCGGACAGGGTGCAAGCGAAGGCGAGTACTGCGAACTCGAGGAGATGAAAGCCGAGTACTACGACCACCGTGGCTGGGTCGACGGCGTCGTCCCCGATGAGAAACTCGAAGAACTCGAGATCGATATCGGGCCGGGAACAGGTGTCAGCACCGGCGACTCGCCAGCACCAGCCGACGACTGATCACCGTCGCCTCTGGACCCACGAGAGATCGTTTTTTGCGGTCGTCCCGCCCGACGACCAGTTCGACGACTCCACGTCGCCCGAGTTGGACGATGACTCGTCCTCGAGAGTTCGGCCGACAGTCTGGGTCTCGTCGCGATGACTACGATACTGCCTCTCAGTTCCGACCCGACCGCAAGCGCGTTCGCGGTCGCTCCGGGACACAGGGGCAGCAAACCGTATGAACAGACGGAAATAGCCGAGAGATATCGAGCGCAACTGTCGCGTCGTCCGCTACGACTGCTGATTTGGACGCGACGAGCGCGTCAGGGCTGTTGTCAGTCAGTGCCGGCCCGACCATCGCGACGGGACAGCAGACCGTCTCAGTCGTCAGCAACGGCGAACTGCGCGCTGGCATCGGTGTCGGCGTCGGAGTTCGTGATTTCGATTTCAACTGTACCGTCGTCGAACGAAATGTGTACATCGTCGAAGCACTTGTGATACTCAGTCGCATGCTTTCCGGAGGTGTTGATCCGGACTCGCTCTTCGACCAGGTCGGCGTCGGTCAGCTTCTCGACTTTCCGATAGGCTGTCGACATCGGGATATCACACTGCTCGGAGAGCTCTGTCGCCGTGAGTGACTCTTCGCTCGTCGCCTCGAGAATCGCTCTGCAAGCGTCGTCGTCCAGTGCAGCGAGTACTGCCTGTGCGTCAACGGAGTGGTCAGCTGTCGACCAACCTCGCTTCGTAGTGGCGTTCGTCGCGGACATTGTGTTCACTCCAAGAGAGTGACCCTGCCCCCTCCAAGTATGCCCCAATAAATACAGGGTGTTTTATAGGGGGGCAGACGATTCCGCTCGGACACAGGGTTTAGGAGGACCCACTGCTAACGATGGCTGATGGCTTCGGGGATTCGCGCAGAGATAAAGATCGACGATCCGGCCAACTGTGTCGTGACAGCGGCGTCTGCGGCGACAGACGGACGCGTTCTCTCGGTCTCGAGGAGTACGAGCGCGGACACGCCGGAGCGCGTTTCCGTGGAGTTTCTGCTCGAAGCCGAGACGTATCCCGAGACGTTCGACACCGACGTCGAGCTGTCGCCGGTCTTTTCATACGGCTCGAGTCGTGTGTATCGGTTTACCCGTGAACTCGGCGATGGCTGTCCATGTGAGTGTATCGAACGCCACGGATCGCCAGTAGTGGACGTTAGCACGCTCGGCTCGTCGCTGTTTCTGACGTTCCATGCGGAGGATATGGAGGGATTACAGGCGATTATTGGCGACCTCAAGCAGCAGTACTCGAATCTGGACGTCCAGCGACTACTCCAGTCACAACAGGAGCATACCGAACAGCAGCTCGTCTTCGTCGACCGGAGTAAGCTGACCGCCCGGCAACTGGAAGTGCTCGAGACGGCCCACCAGATGGGCTACTTTGATCACCCAAAGCGGGCCAATGCTGGCGAGGTTGCCGACGAACTCGGAATTGCGAGTACGACGTTTACCGAACATCTCGCGGCCGCACAGACGAAGCTTCTCGATTCGATCCTCGAGTACGACGAGCGATGAGCGGGTCGTGGCGACAGTTTCTGGTTAAAGAACCCTTCGGCAACTACTGGATTTCGACGGCGAACCGCAGCACTATATACGGATCATGCACAACTATGTACATAGACTTCACCGGCTTAGACAAACGTCGCCCCCCTCATGAGTAGATACGAATTTACCTGTCCTGACTGCGGACAAGCAATCGAAGTTAACGAGGCAATGCGCGAGGCCACCCTGAGACACGGCTGTCCAGTCTGTGGTGCTGAAGCAACAGCCGGGGATTTCGCTGCCGAGCAGCCGACGAGTTGATACTGTTGGAGACGCCTCGACAGCAGTCTCGAGACGCAATGGCTTTCGAAACTACGCCTCGCGGTCGATGTCGATCTGTCGGCCGTTAAGCGAGTCGGGTGTCAGTCGATACAGTTCGATATCGAGTTCGTCTTTTTGCTGTGCCCAGATCTCGAACAGTGGTCGTTTCGCGTCGCCGTACTGGGCAATCTGTGACGGCGTCAGCTCCGCCGGTGGGATGTTCTCGAGTGTTCCGGTTGCGATGACGCTCCGATAGCTCGAGGCCTGCTCGTCGTAGACGACGAGCCGTGCCGATGGAGAGGTGTCGAGGAACGCTCGCTTCTCGCTTTCCAGTGTCGACACCAGTCGCATATAGAAGACTCGGTTATCGTCGTCATAGCCGTATGAGATCGGAATCGAATATGGTTCGTCGGTGCGTGCAAGCGACAGCACTCCTGTCTCGTGATGACCGAGAAAATCGTCTATCGCCGTGGCAGTCATTTCTGTTTCCTGACTAATAGCCATCGTCTCAGTGCATCGAGAGAGGGCCAACACACTCTTTATAGTTGCCATCGGCATCGGCCGCCGTCTGGCTGCTGGCGGTTTCGGGGAGAGACGGCTCACACGCCGTTCGTGCGATCTCCGTCGGTCCCGATACAGACTGGCTCTCGAATCTCGAGTGCGGTCTCGAACGTGTCCTCGCGATCGGTTCGTCGCCCGATTCGCAACAGCTGTTCCTCGTGGGCACGGCGGATCGCCGCTAGCTCACGGTCGCTGACCTCGAGGTCGTCACCGAGCGTCTCCCAGTGGCCCCACTCCACCAGGAATACCTCACGCTCGTCGTCCGCATAGAGCCGTTCGTACTCGCGGCGATATCGTTCGAGGGCCGGCGCCAGCCGTTTCTGTGCTCGGTCGACGAGATCGGGCAGTCGGGCTGGTGGGACGCTCGCTTTCGCCGCGGTAAGGATGAGCACTTGGCCGTCGATCGGTTCGCCGGCCATCTACCCACCTGCTCGCATCGCTTTCTGGGCGAACTCATCGACGAGTGGCTCGAGATGGTCCGACTCGCCCTCGAACACGATCGTAATCTCGGTCAGCGTCAGCGAGGGACCGACGGAGACCGTTTCCGATGAGAACGTCGCCGTCCAGTTGTCTCCTTCGACGGTGTCGTCGTCGACCTGCTCGCCACCCAGCTTCGTCAGATATCGCACTGTGAGCCGCTCGGAGATGCCACGAAAGGAGCGTTCGACGTGTGTTGTCATACCAATAGTTTGGTCTCCATGCCGATAAATTCGAGCCTGAGAGCGTCAGAACGTCCAGCACACGGACACCACCGCTGTCTGCGCCGTAGAGAGTGTGACCTGTCAAGCCGTTACGGCTGACCGTCGCGGCGACGATCGGTGGCAGTCTCAGAGTCCTCATCCGAACCCGTCTCCGCGTCGCTCGTTACGACGTCGGCAACGCGCTTGGCAGCGAGTCCGGGAACGTCCGATGGCGTCGTCAGTCGCCGCTGGATGACCACGAGCGCAACGGCGAGGACAAGCAGGATCGTCCCGGTCATCGTCTCCCCGCGAACGAGCAGGAACTCGAGTCCGGCGAGTGCGGCGGGCAGCGCGAGCACGAGGACGCCCGCAAGTTTGATCGTATCGATGATACCGGCCATTATGCGCTCATAATGCGGATGTAGTCAAAAGGGCGACGACTGTCACCCCACCAGTGCTCGTCGTACGCAGTTCACGGAACTGGAACGCGTCACGAGTTCGGAACGGATTTATTCGGCGGCTCTCATTTTCGGGTATGTTCACGGGAATCGTCGAGGAAACCGGCGAGATCGTCGCTCGAGAGCGAACCGACGACGGGCTCCGGCTCAGAATCGGTGCCGACGAGGTCGCAACGGGGCTCGAACACGGCCAGAGCATCAGCGTCAGCGGCGTCTGTCTCACGGTCGAACGCTTCGAGGAGGGCGCATGGTTCGAGGTCTTCCTTGCGACTGAGACCGTCGACCGGACCTACCTCGGCGAGCTTGCCGAGGAAGACACGGTCAATCTCGAGCGGGCGATGCCCGCAGACGGCCGCTTCGATGGCCACGTCGTCCAGGGACACGTCGATGCGGTCGCGACGGTCTCGAACATCGAATCCGTCGACGAAGACTGGTTTTTCGAGTTCGAACTGCCAGCGGGCTATGGCCGCTACGTCGTCGAGAAAGGATCGATCACGCTCGACGGCATCAGCCTCACTGTCGCCGATTTAGATGCCGACGACGGGCGGGTGACCGTCGCGATTATTCCGACGACTTACGAGCTGACGACGCTTTCCGAAAAGGAGCCCGGCGATCCGGTGCATCTCGAGGTCGACGTGCTCGCAAAGTACGTCGAACGGCTGCTCGAGGCCCGTTTCGAGTAGGACATCGAACAGGATAGCAGACGGCCCCTCATACGGTCTGTTGTACCGATGTACCGCTGCTCACCAGAGACGGGGTCGGTGATCGGCGGTCAGTGACGACAGCAGTCCGTATCAGACGCCC
Source organism: Natronorubrum sp. A-ect3 (assembly GCF_041821125.1). NCBI lineage: Archaea > Methanobacteriati > Methanobacteriota > Halobacteria > Halobacteriales > Natrialbaceae > Natronorubrum > Natronorubrum sp. A-ect3. The sequence continues at coordinate 928,220 of NZ_JBGUBB010000001.1, forward strand.
GGCACGCCGAACGCGCCAACACCGAGGCCGAAGACGGCGTTGAGCACGAAGAGAATACCGAGCGCGGCGATCCAGGCGATCAGCCCGATGAGCCCGGCGTTGATCCAGCCGCCAGGATACCGCCAGTTGATGACCCAAACCCAGACAATCAACGCGAGCAACGGCCCGAACAGCGGGATCCAGGCCGTCAACGCCCACGCAATCGCGCCGACGAAGGCTGTCAGGATCGCGTGGGAGTAGTCCTGAATGTCGGCGACGATTGACGCGGCGACGTAGATCGCAAGCCCGCCGACAAGTAGTGCAACAACAAACGCGACAGGCGAACCGATAACTGGGACCATCACAAGGTGGTACTCACTCGAGTCGGATATACACTGGGACAGCAGGTGCGCCCTTGTTGCCGGCTTGCAGCTACCGTTGTGGCGGCTCGAACTCCGTTCGTCCCGGGTTGGCTGGGACAGAGGTCTCGTCTCTAACTGCGCGGTACGTCCGACGGTAGCGAACGATTTTGCGGTAGAGATAGTAGCCGACGGCGAGATCGAAAAGGATCACGTAGGAAACGAACGCCAGCCCGAAGCTGATGGGGTACGCCGAAGCGACGACCTCGGGGACGATTCCGACTGTAACGTTGTACGTCCCATGGACGAACGCCGCGACGAGCAGTCCTTTCACGACGAGTGGGCCGGCGTGTTGGGGGTTGAACTTCGCGAGGCCGAGATAGTAGCCTGCGATCGCGGAGTAGATGACGTGCCCTGGCCCGACGAGTGCTCGGACGGTCGCAATGCCGGTCGCCGCGGTAACTGTCCCGACCCCGGCCTGTGCGACCGTGCCGGCGATGTAGATCGCGTTCTCAATCGCGGCAAACCCGAGTCCGGCGACCGCACCGTACACTGCGCCGTCGATGACCGCATCGAACGTGTCGCTCCGATAGGCGAAGACGCGAACCGCGAGCAGTTTGACGGCCTCTTCGACGGGGCCGACGATCAGGTAGAAAAAGAGGATCGTCCCAACGACGGGGATCGCCTGGAACGACGGCCCCATCGTCGAGTTCACAACGGCCGCAAACGTCGCAAAGAGCACGGCAAGGATGAACGTCGCAACGAGCAACCCGAGCGGTTCGTTCGTCGTGATATCCGAGTACCAGATGAACGCGGCGAGCAACGCCGCGGGAACGACCGAGAGTCCAAAGAACACGGCAAGCGACGGCTCCTCGAAGACGAGCACTGCCGGCTGGGCGAGCAAGGCAAGGGTGATCACGAACGCGACGGCAAGGACGATTGTCTGGAGGCCGTAACTGATTCCGTTGTAAACCGAGCATGCGAGCCGATCGAGCGCCGACCGTGGCTCCCACGTCGACACATCGTAGAGGTCTCTCGAGTGCTCGTCGGCTTGTTCGACCGGGTCGCGCCTACCCTGCATGGCTGTCACTATGAGCCCCGTGCCGGTAAGCGTTCGGCGGTGAGCCGGTCTGTCGTTCAGTACTTACGCTGGCTGCGATTGCGACGTGAGATGACCGACCTGTTCGAGGAGGTGCGTTCGACACACCCCGACACGGGCGAAACGTCAACACAGCCGCTTCTGTTGGCTCTCTGATACCCGACCCCGACAGCAGACGGCCACGACGTGGACTCGGAATCCACAAAGGCCTCGCTACCCAACCGACCGGTATGCACTTCGATCAGCGGACTCAACAGGCAGCTCGGGATGTCGGCCCCGAGACCGACGACCGACAGGCCGCCACAGCCACCGTTGCCGAGGCCGTCGAACTGACGTTCGGACCGACAATCAACGACCGCGTTCGGTTCGCACCCAGCCACGAGCGCCTGCGGTGATTCTCGTGGACGCACGTGTACACACCACCGTGACGGGGGAGAAGCGATGACGACGGCTCGAGTGCGCGGGATCTACACGACGGCGATCACGCACCTGCTCGGGGAAAACGGCCTCGAGATCGTCCAGGCATCTGAGCCGATTCGAGAACGGTTCGACGAGTCGTTCGACACGGCTCCGGCGGATGTGGCGATCGAAACGACGCGAGACAGGCAGGGCGTCGAGGTTTCAGGCGATCCCGAGACGGTCGACACGATCACCAGCGAACTCGCGGCGCTCGCGATCGATACGTTCCGCTGGGACGATACGGCCGCCCGTGGGTCGGTCTTCGATGCCGAAGTGATCGAAGCCGGTGGCGGGAGTGGCGCGGTCGTTGACCTTGGAGACGGTCGGCGTGGCTATCTCAACTACGACGATGTCGACGGCTACGTCGGCGAGGGGAACCAGTATCGAGTGCAGGTTACCGAGCCGACACCACCGTGGACGGACGACGACCCGCGGGTCGTGCCGACACTGACAGTACAGGGCGGGCTCTGTACGCTCTCGCAGGATCGAACCGGCGTCTCGGCGGCACTCCGCGGTGACCGAGCCGACGAACTCGTCGTCATGACTGATCTCCTCTCGGTCGACATCCCGGAGGGGTGGGGGCTGCGCTGGCAACACGCAGCCGTAGACGCCGACCTCGAGGCGATGACGACGGCAGTAGAACAGGTGACGAGTCGAGCACAGACGCTCGAGGACGCACTTGCAGACGCACCCGACGAGGTCGGTGAGCCAGCCCAACTCGTGACCCCACAGGCGACGACGTGGTGCTGGTTCGGCCGCGAGTCCCGGTTCGCGTTGGACGACTGTCGTCGCGAGGTCGAGACGACGATGCCGGGCCACCACCGAACCAAAGCCGCCGACAGGGCCGCAAGCGCCGCGGTTGACTTCGCAGAGGCCGTCTGCGGTTCGACCGGTACCGACGGGGACGACGAGTTTCCCTTCGCCGCCGTCAGTCGACAGTTCGGTCCGACAGTGGGCGATCGTCTCGCGATCGATCACGGCAAACCCGATGGACGACTGTTCACGCTGGGCCGTGGCGACGTGACCGACTGGGACAGCGACGGCTCGCTCACCCTCGAGCGCCGACTGTCTGGCGGGGGCAGCTACGATGCCCTCGGCGTGCCGAAAGAAGACGGCGACGTTGCCGTCACGAAGTTCCGTGAGGGTCGGTGGTGGTATCCGACGACGTACAAAGACACACAGGGGACCGCCAAAGGAACCTACGTCAACATCTGTACCCCAGTCGAACTGTTCCCGAACGCTGCACGCTACGTCGACCTCCACGTTGACGTGATCAAGCAGACAGACGGCACAGTCGAAATCGTCGACGCGGACGAACTCGAGGCCGCAGTCGATGCGGGCCATATTTCGGAGCCGGTAGCGGAGAAAGCAATGACCGTCGCCGAAGCCGTCAAGCGGGCGCTTTCGAACTGATCGGGACCGATCAGTCAGAGACCGTCGCGGCGTCTTCGGCCAGGGAGACGTTCGGGAGCAGGTGGACGTAGTCGTTGAGATCGAGTGCGAACTCTTGTGCCGTCGTTGGCTGCACCCAGTGGAGATTGAACTCAGAGCCGTGTTCGTCGCCGCCATCCATTACCGTGTGGATCCACTGATCTCGAGGCTCGTGGACCGTCGCATGAAAGAAGTGGCGAACGTATCGTTTCGGCGGCGACTCTCGGCGCGTCCAGACGTCTGTCGTGAGGTGTGTGACCGAGTTCAGCGTTCCGAGACCAGTCTCCTCGATGACCTCCCTGAACAGCGCTTCGCGCGGTGATTCTTGGGCCTCGAGCGTTCCTTTTGGGATCTGTAACCCGTCGTGTCCTGGCCCATCGAAGACCAGTAGTTCGCCCGTCTGGCGTGTGATGTATGCACATGCCTTCTGGACGTGTGTTACGGTATCCATGATATAACTACACACTCTGTCGACACATAAAAACGTACCACCCGAATGATTAAAACTGATTAAGGATATTTGAGGGGTGCTAACATGAAACACTGGCAGCGGAGCTGCTTAGTCGGCGGCGACGGTAGAGTCGTCGTCTCCAACAGGTGTATCCCCGTCCAGATGGGTGAACAGGGTCGCGAGTGCCGGGCCGGAGATGTTGTGCCAGACGCTGAACAGCGCCGGAATCAGCGCCGCGATCGGGTCGAAAAAGGCGACCGCAAGCGCCACTGCAAGCCCGCTGTTCTGAAGGCCGACCTCGAACGCACAGGCGCGGGCGCGGTCCTCGCCCATCCCCGTGAGGTGTCCAACGCCGTAGCCAGCACCCAATCCGAGGCCGTTGTGCAAGATGACGGCGAGGAAGACGAGCGCGCTCGCCGTCATGATTTCCTCGACGTTGAGTCCCACGACGGCTGCGACGATGGCGACGATTGCGATCACACTGATCGCCGGGAAAATCGACAGGCCAGCCTCCGCCACGGATGGGGCGTACGCATCGAGGACGTACCGGAGCACCAGTCCCGCCACGACAGGGAGCAAGACGATCAGAACGATCGACTGCGCCATCTCACCGAACGTGACCGTGATCGACTCACCCGCAAGCAAGACCACCCAGGCCGGCATCACGAGGGGTGCAGCGATCGTCGTCAGTGAGGTGATCGTGACCGACAGTGCGACGTCGCCACGACCGAGATAGGTCATCACGTTCGACGCAGTGCCACCGGGTGCTGCGCCGACGAGGATCAGTCCAACACCGATCTCCCAGGGTAGTCCGAGGGCGACGACGAGAACGTACGCAAACGTCGGCATCAGGAGCCACTGGGCTGTCGCGCCGATGAAGACGTCTCGAGGCCGCTCGAGAATCCGCCGAAAATCCGCCGGCGTCAGTGTCAGCCCCATGCCGAGCATGATAATGCCCAACAGCGGCGTAATGTATGCGCCGATCGGCGTGAACGTCTCGGGTGTATACAGCGCGATGGCGGAGACTGCCACCACCCAGACGACGAAGTATTTGCTCGTGACCTGTCCGATTCGTTCCAACAGCGACTGTGTACTCATTTGGGAGCCACCATCATGCGATGAACACAGTCAGCAATCAACGACAGTCAAGTAAGAACACTCGTGTTTCGGCTCCGCAGGGACGCCGCGCTCGAACTGGCTCGACGAGACTGTGTCACTCGAGCGATTCGGTTCGCTTACGCACTCGGTGCCGGCGGAACGAAATGGGATCCAGTGACCGAGCGAGCACAGACGGGACAGCCGCTTGTCAGCGTTGCCTCGCGCATGGATGGGGTAACAGTGAACGACCGACGGCAGTCCGGGCAGGTGAACTCGTAACGTTCCATCGTCTATCATACAATGCGATTGGAGCGCATAGTGGCACAACCCCGATATAGAGGGAGTCCCATGCAGACTGGCCGACGGATGCGGAACTGCTCTCGACGATAGCAGGTTATGGGTGGACAGTCATCGAGCCATCCTCAACATCAGTCACTGCATCCGAATGGCTCATGACTGTTCACTTACTGATTCTCGTCGTCTTCCGTCTCGTCCATCTTGTCGGCCGCATCAGCGCCAGTGTCGTCGTCTCGAGCGTCCGATGCTGTCTCACTCTCGTCGTCCGGCGTCGATTCTGGCTCGGTCGCGTCGGTCTGCGTTGGCTGGGCCTGTTCGGGATCTGGGCCAGTCGCCTCGCTGACCTCCTCGGCCATCGCCGAGTCGGAGATATCGATTTCGGTCGTCTCGTCGTCGACGTTGCGCCGGGGATCGTCCGATCCGTCGGCGTCGTCCGGCTTCGACCGCGGCTCCGCATCCGCCGCGTTGTCGGTGAACTCGATCCGCGAACTCTCGCCGCTGTCTCGCTCGTCGCCCACCTGTGCTGTGTCGTCAATCTCGCCGTCAGCGGCAATCTGAGATTCTCGACCAGAGTCGGGACGTTCGGCAGCGGCACGCGCTTCGTCGGACGTCTCTTTCCCTTCGGTTCCGCTGTCGATCTCGGTCGCCCGTGGCTCGAGCGTCGAGTCATCGCTCGAGCGTCGATTTCGAAGCCCGTAGCTAATCAGGCCGACGCCAGCAGCCCCTTTCGGAAGCGCACGGAGCTGACCCCGCCCGAGCGAGCGAAGGGCTGAGAGGAGCAATGCGCCACCGCCTAGCAACGGCACCAGCTCGCGTCTGATATCGCCGGTGGTGACCGAGAGTGCCGTCTCCACCGGGTCCGGTGTCTCGAGGTTGTCGACACGGTCCTCCATCGGAACGTCTGCCGTCAGGTCGTGATCGTGTTCGTCAGCCATTGAATATACCTCCGCGCACGCTGCGCTCACAACAGGTATCGGCCCCACACGGTTGAAGCTTGGACCAGCACAGTACTGTCGACTGGAACCGTGTGGTAGCGACGGCCCGCATGTGCAGGACAACGAAAGCTGGTAGTGTGGCTCCCTATCGAGTGATTTCGGCCACGGCTACCACTCGAAGCGGTCGGGATCACGGGCCGCCAGTGCCGTTCGAACTGCGGCAACGTTCTCAGGCACGTCATGCACTCGGATAATGTCGGCCCCGCGATCGGCTGCGATCGCACTCGCCGCGACGGTTGCCTCGAGTCGCTCGCCGGGCCCACAGCCGACGTGCTCGAACATCGATTTGTGGGAGTGACCCACCAGGATCGGACAGCCTAAGGCGTGGAACTCGTCGATGCGACCGATCATTTCGAAACTCTCCCGGGCGGCCTTGCCGAACCCGATTCCGGGATCGACGACGATCTGCTCGCGGTCGACGCCGGCCTTTTCAGCGAGCAGGACCCGCTCGGAGAGCTGATCGATCACGTCCTCGACGACGTCGTCGTATGCGACCTCGCGGTCCGGGACGACGATAGAATCGATGCTGTGCATCACGACCAGTCCCGCGTCGTACTCGGCCGCGACGAAGCGCATCTCGGGATCCTCGAGGCCCGAGACGTCGTTGATAATGTCGGCCCCGGCTTCGAGAGCAGCGTCAGCGACGGCGGCTTTGCGGGTGTCGATCGAGATGTGGACATCGAGATCCGCGATCCGCTCGATGACAGGCGTGACGCGGTCGATTTCGTCTTCGACCGGAACGGGATCGGCGCCGGGGCGGGTCGACTCACCGCCGACGTCGACCACGTCGACACCGGCCTCGACCATCGCCTCGGCGCGGGCGACGGCGTCCTCGAGCGCATCGTACTCGCCGCCGTCGTGGAAGCTGTCGGGTGTGACGTTGAGAATGCCCATGACAGCAGTGCGGTTGCTCCACGGATACTGTGGCCCATCAGTGTCGGCCCCAGCCCCAGCGTCTGATTCGCTCGCGTCGAAATCGAGCGTCTCACGAAGTGTTCGAGTGGCATCTGCGACGCCGTGGTCGGCCAGCGACGCCGACTCGAGACGCTCGAGGAGGCGTTCGAACTGCGAAAGCGTCCCCATCAACACGGCGTCGACGGCTTCATCCTCGTGTTCGAGCCCCGAGAGTGCGCATTCGCCGCCGAGACGCAACAGCTCCTGTTTGACCGTCGTCGCCTGTCGGTGGCCGAGGGTCATCTTGACCACACGGTGGACGGCATCACCACTGAGATGACGGCTGCCGGCCTCGGGGACGTTCGCCGTGATAAGCGCATCACGCGCGTCTGCACTGTTTCGGATTCGCTTTGGCACGCCAGCGTCCGTCCAGCGCGAGCGAGCTTCGGCGACGGCAAACAGCGAGCCCGTGACGAGCACACAGTCGTCGCTTCCAGCGTCCTCGAGAGCAGTCTCGAGGGCGTCCTGGACGGTCGTCTCCGTTCGAACGTCGTCGACGCCAGCCTCGGTGAACACCGTCGCGAGCACGTCGCGATCTTCGGCACGCTGGAGTGGTGGCTCCGTGGTAATCACTGAATCGGGCGTCGGCAGCGTGGCAACAATCTCGCGGTGGTCTTTCTCATGCATCGCCCCAAAGACGAGATAGAGGTCGTCGTACTCGTAGGTCCCGAGCGTCTCCGCGAGCCCCGCACATGCGCCGGGGTTGTGTGCGCCGTCGAGAACGACGAGTGGGTCCGTGTCCATCACCTCGAAGCGGCCCGGCCAGTGGGCGTTTCGCAGCCCGCGGGCCAGCTCGTCGTCAGAGATGTCGGTGAGCTGGCGCGCGAGCGTGGCCGCGATACCCGCGTTCTCGGCCTGATGGGCCCCCAGGAGGGGAATCCGCGTCTCGAGGTGCCAGTCGTCGGTATCGACCGTGACGGCCGCCTCGGTGTGGTTGGCCCGACCGTCGTAGGCGACTTGAACGTCTGTGGTCGATGTGTCCGAGGCGTTCGTCGACGAGCCGACGGTGACGACATCCCCGGCAACCGATCGAATCGCCTCGAGCGCGTCGCCGGAGACGCCGGTGACGAGGGCGTTCTCCTGTGGAGCGACGTGGGCTTTGTCGCGGGCGATTTCGGCTTCCGTGTCGCCGAGGATTCCCGTATGCTCTAACGTGACGCTCGTCACGGCGCTTGCGACCGGATCGACAACGCTCGTCGCGTCGTACCGGCCGCCGATTCCGACCTCGAGGATGGCGATATCGACGTCCTCGCGGCCGAAGTGCCAGATCGCCATCGCCGTCATCGTCTCGAAGAACGTGGGTGAGTCACCGTCGGCACCGCGACCCATAATGTACTTTCGGGCGGCCTCGACGTACTCACAGACCGCTGACCGTGGGATCTTCCGTCCGTCGACACGGACCCGTTCGCGCAGATCCTCGAGATGTGGCGAGGTGTAGAGTCCGACGGAGAGCCCGGTCTCGCGGAGGCTCTGCTCGAGCATCCGTGCCGTGCTCCCCTTGCCGTTCGATCCCGCAATCTGGACGAATGTAACGTCTTCGTGGGGGTTCTCGAGATGGGCGAGCAGCCGCGCTGTCGACTCCGTCCCCGGTTTCGGGCGGAACCGCCGCAGATCGAATAAAAAGTCCGCGGCCTCGTGATACTCCATATCTGACCCAGAAAGTCCGCGCGCTTAGGGGTGTCGGACTCGCCGCTCAGAGTCGATAGAGCAGTGTCGCTTTTACAACCGTAGCGCGTCGTCGGTCACACTATCCCGAAGGGAGGACAGCGACGACAGCTTACTCCAACGACGGCTCCGCCGAACGGCCCGACTCGCCGCCGGGCGTCTCCTGTGTGACCTCGAGGAACGCGTCCTCGAGGCTCCGTGCCTCGCCGGTTTCGGCGCGGGATTTCAGCGTCTCGGGGTCGCCTTGTGCGACCAGTTCGCCCTCCCGGAGGACGCCGATCTCGTCGGCCAGTTCGTCGACGACGGGGAGGATGTGCGTCGAGAGGAAGATCGTCATCTCCCGGTCCGCGAGATCGGCGATCGTCTCCCGCATCGTCCGGGCCGCACGCGGGTCCAGCCCGCTCGTCGGCTCGTCGAGGAAGGCGACGGCAGGTTCGTGGAGGACCGCCTGGATAACGCCGACCTTCTGGCGCATCCCCTTCGAGTAGCCCTCGATCCGTCGATGAGCGTCGTCGATCAGATCGAAGCGCTCGAGCAGTGAGTCGATGCGCTCGCTCGCCTCGGCTTCGGGGAGGTCCCGCAGGCCGGCAGCGTACTCGAGTTGTTCGCGGCCGGTGAGTTCGTCGTAGATCGGCGGCTCCTCGGGCAGATAGCCGATGTGGGGGGTGACGGACTCGCGATCGGTGATCGAGTGACCGGCGACGTGGGCCGTCCCCGATGTGGGTCTGGTGAGCGTCGTCAGCATTCGCATCGTCGTCGTCTTGCCCGCACCGTTTGGGCCGAGAAAGCCGTAGACTGCGCCGCGTTCGACGGTCATCGTCAGCCCAGAGACGGCTGTCGTCTCCCCGTAGCGTTTCGTGAGGGCATCGGTTTCGATGGCAGGGGCATCAGCAGGGCTCATACCCGTTTTGTTTCGCCGCGATCTGTATAAAAGCACACATGTTTCGCCGGCGTGGCCGGTCATCTGGACTCGAGTCGATGCCTCCTGCACCGAACCGAACGCACGGGTGGTGACTGGTGTGGGTTGTGACTGTTCGCAGCGAACGAATGACAGAAACCGAACTATTTACTGGGTTCGGAACGCGCTCTCGGGCATGGTCCTCCACGGTACATACAGCCCTCACGCTGTCGATATTGGTGATCGGTAATGTCGCGGCTCTCTCTCATCGTCGCCAAAACAGAGGTGCGACGAACGGTTCGTGCGGTGTCGACCGAACGAACGAAACTGCTGTTGATGGGCGTGCTCGCGGTGGTGATGCTCGGTCCGGTTACGGTCGCCGGCAGCTACCTCCTCCCGAGTCTGGGCGCGGAGTTCGCTGGGGAATCCCTTCCCGTCGACGCCGCGACGATAACAGCGGTCGTCACCGGTGGCGTCGCCGTCGGCTGGCTGTTTCTGGTTTTTATGGCCAGTATTCGGTCGTTTACCGCCACCGCGTCAGTCGACGAGCCAGCGTTTCTGCTCGTCTCGACGCCACTCAAAAACACCGTCATCGGCGTCATAATCGCCGAGTTCTTCCTGTTCGCGCTATGGGTCATCCCGCCGACACTGGCGCTCTCGAGTGCGTTCGCTTACGGCGCGGGAACGGTGCTCCCCGTGCCGTTCGCGCTGCTCGTCGCCACGATTGTGCTGGGGAGTGCAGTCCCAGTCGGGTTCGTCGTCGGGATCTGTGCCAAGCATCTGGTCACCGTCTACGAGCCGATCGCTCGCTACCGAACGATCCTATTCATCGGCTTCTGGGTGCTGTACTTCGGTGCGCTCGCGACCGGCCGGTTCGATCTGGTGATGAGTCGTCTGTTTACCCTCCTGCAGGACAGCCCGCTCGGCTGGCCCGGCCACCTCCTCTTGGCCGGGCTTCCGAACGTCTCCGCCTCGAGTCCGCTCGTCCTTGGTGCAGTCGTCGGCACAGTCGTCGTCAGTACGGCCGCCGTCGCCGTCGGCATCGCCGTCGCGCGAATCCACTGGTTCGCCGATCCGGCACGGTTCGAGGACGCCGCCGAACCGACCGCGAGCGAGTCCTCGAGTCGGCTGGCGACCGTGCTCTCTCGCGGGCTTTCGCGACCAGTCCGAACGGTGACGGTGACCGCGATCCGCCGAACCAAGCGCGCCCCGATCCGACTGGCGTACGTCGGCTACCCGCTGTTCGGCGCGATCGGATTCGTCCAGAGCATCATCCAGAGCGGAACGGTTCCCGAACACGTCGCCGTCATCCTCTCGTTGTACGTCGTCTGGGCCGCCGGCGCGCTGTTCACGCTGAACCCCCTTGGCGACCTCGGCCGGGCGCTACCCGCCGTCGTCACCTCGACGCTCACCGGCCGCCAGGCCATCACCGGGCTGGTGGTCGCTGGGATGGTCGTTGCCGCACCCATCGCACTGGTCGTCTCGCTCGTGTTGGGTGTCGTCAGCCCGCTCTCACTCGAGCAGACCGCCGTCCTGATCGCTGGCACGGTCGTCGGCACCGCCGTCACGCCGGCGCTGGCGACCGGGATCGGCACGGCAGCACCCCGCTTTGGCAGCGTCAACGTCACGAACAACCGCGAGGCGGTGATGCCGAGCAAGACCGCATTCATCATCTACTCGGTCGCAATCGTCTTCCCGACAGTCGCCGCGGTCGTCCTTTACACCGACTCCGCCACGCTGCTCGCCGAGTTGATCGGAGCGGTCTCCGCGATGGCACCCACTCCCGACGTCTCGGTTTCGGCCCGCGGGCTCACGCTCACCGCTTGGACCGTCTTGGGAATCGGCGTGCTCGCGCCACTGGTGTCGTATTTCTACGCCATCGAGCGATTCGACTGGTACACACTCGAGTGAGGAGAAGTGTTTCGACCGCGACGGAGCGCGCTCGAATCAGTGTTCGAAAAAGCGGCGATTCAGCGCTTCGGGAACCGTGTCGTTACTCCGACTTGCCCCACTTTGCGGCCTGCTTCGGACGATCCGTCACAGAGGCGACCTCGAGGTCGCCGTCGAACTCGTCGAGTGCTTCGACGTAGGCCTCGGCGCTCGCCACCGTCGACAGATACGGGATCTCTTCCTCGACGGCCATCTCGAGCGAATCGCGGTCGCGGCTGACAACGAAGTCGACCTTGCTCTCGCGGATCGCCTGTGGCACGTCGTCGAACTCCGCGACGTCGAAGTGGTTCTCGAAGCCGTCGACATCCAGATCGACCACTGCGGTCCCCTCGCTGACGGCGTTTCCGGCCGCCTGCTGGGACTTCCAGTAGGCCGTGCCGAACCCGCTTGCGGTCCCCATCACTTCGCCCGTCGATTTCATCTCCGGGCCGAGACGTGGGTCCGATCCTGGCAGACGGTCGAACGGGAGGACGACCTCTTTGATCGAGGTGTGGTCGGGGATCTGCTCGTCGATCTCGAGACTGCTGAGCGTCTCGCCGGCCATCACCTGGGCGGCGAGTTTGGCGATCGGGACGCCGGTCGCCTTCGAGACGAACGGGACGGTACGCGAAGAACGTGGGTTGGCCTCGAGGACGTACACTTCGCCGTCTTTGACGGCCAGTTGGACGTTCATCAGGCCTTTCGTTTTCAGCGCTTCGGCGATGTCTTCGGTGACCTCGCGAACGCGCTCTAAGGTCTCTTCGTCGAGCGAGCGCGGCGGGATCATACACGCGGAGTCGCCGGAGTGGACGCCGGCGGTCTCGATGTGTTCCATGATGCCGCCGATGAGGATCGTGCGACCGTCGGAGACAGCGTCGACGTCGAGTTCGATCGCGTCCTCGAGGAAGTCGTCGACGAGGATCGGCTTGTCCGGGCTAACGCGGACGGCTTCCTCGATGTAGGTCTCGAGTTCGTCGTCGCTGTAGACGACGTCCATCGCACGGCCACCGAGCACGTAGGACGGGCGAACGAGGACGGGGTAGCCGATGTCGTGGGCGAGCTCGAGTGCTTCCTCCTTCGAGACTGCCGTCCCGCCTTTGGGCTGGGCGATGCCCAGTTCGTCCATCAGCGCGTTGAAGCGGTCGCGGTCCTCTGCGAGGTCCATCGCTTCGACGCTCGTCCCCATGACCTCACAGTTGAGGCCACGGCGTTCGATCTCATCCTGGAGCGGTTCGCCGATGTTGACGGAGGTCTGGCCGCCGAACTGGACCATCACGCCGTCGGCGTCGATGGCTTCGGCGACGTCGGCGACCTCTTCGGCCGTAATCGGCTCGAAGAACAGCCCGTCGGAGGTGTCGTAGTCCGTCGAGACGGTTTCGGGGTTGTTGTTGACGACGTGGGCGTCGATGCCGAGTTCACGCAGGGCACGGACTGCGTGAACCGAACAGTAGTCGAACTCGACACCCTGTCCGATACGGATCGGGCCGCCGCCGACGACGATCACGCTCTCGATATCGCGGTCGACCTCGAGTTCGCCCGAGGCGGCGTCGCCGACGAGTGGGCCAGCCTCGAACTCGTTTTTGCGTGCGGAGTAGTAGTACGGCGTCTCGGCCTCGAACTCACCCGCGCAGGTGTCGACCTGTTTGTAGGTGCGGCCGGGGACGTCCTGTTCGACGGTGTCGACGTCGGTGCCCGCAGCGGCAGCGATGGTGGCGTTGGTGTGGCCGGCGATCGCGGCTTCGGTGAAGTCACCCTCCTGGGCGGCACGCGTCGAGTCGGCGATGTTCTTGTAGCGTTCGGTGTACCACTCGAAGATACCCGTCAGGTCGACGACCTCATCGGCCGTGTAGCCGCGTTCGAAGGCCTCGAACATGGCATAGGGACGGTCGGGCGAGGGACGCTCGAGATAGTGCTCCTCGAGTTCGTCGTCGCTGACCTCATCCCAGTCGACGTCGGGTTCGTACTCCGAGGAGCGAAGGGCTTTGAGCAGGGATTCCTCGAAGGTGCGGCCGATTGCCATCGCCTCGCCGGTCGACTTCATGGCCGTGGTCAACTCGAAGTCGACGTCGTCGAACTTGTCTTTGGGCCATCGTGGGACCTTGGTAACCACATAGTCGATCGCTGGCTCGAACGCAGCGGTCGTCTCACCGGTAATCTCGTTTTCGATCTCGTGAAGACGCTTGCCGAGTGCGACCTTCGCGGTCACGCGGGCGATCGGGTAGCCGGTCGCCTTCGAGGCGAGTGCGGAGGAACGAGAGACGCGGGGATTGACCTCGACGACCCGATACTCTCCGCCAGGAGTGCCGTCGTCGCGCCAGGCGAACTGAATGTTACAGCCGCCCTGAATACCGAGTTCGCGAATAACGTCGAGCGCCGCCGTACGCATCTCCTGGTGGCCCTCGTCGGGGACGAGCTGGGAAGGGGTGACGACCGTCGACTCCCCGGTGTGGATCCCCATCGGGTCGATGTTCTCCATGTTACAGATGATGATACAGGAGTCGTCGGCGTCGCGCATGACCTCGTACTCGTACTCGACCCAGCCGGCGATCGACTCGGTGATGAGCACTTCGCTGTTACGCGAGAGTCGCAGTCCCTTGCGGACGCGACGGAGGAGTTCGTCCATCTCGTGGACGACGCCCGATCCCGACCCGCCGAGCGTGTAGGTCGTGCGAGCGATGACTGGGAGTCCGCCAACTTCCTCGACGGCGGCCTCGACGCGTTCGGTGAGGTCGTCCTCGGTCAGTTCCGACACCGATTCGCCCTCGTCGAGCGAGATGGTCGTCGACCGTGGGACGGGCTGGCCGATCTTCTCCATGCGCTGGCGGAACAGATCGCGGTCTTCGGTCGCGTAGATCGTGTCCAGCGGCGTGCCCATGATATCGACGTCGTACTCCTCCAAGACGCCCTCTTCAGCGAGTTCGGCGGTGACGTTCAGTCCGGTCTGGCCACCGAGGCCGGCGATGACGCCGTCTGGCTGCTCTTTGCGAATAATCTCGGCGATGGCATCGGTCGTGATCGGCTCGATGTAGACCTCGTCGGCCATCTCCGGATCGGTCATGATCGTCGCGGGGTTCGAGTTGACGAGGACGACGCGAGCGCCCTCCTCCTGAAGCGCCCGACAGGCCTGCGCACCGGAGTAGTCGAACTCGGCTGCCTGCCCGATCTGGATCGGTCCACTGCCGATCAACAGGATCGTGCGTCCGTCCCCTGCCTCGCCCTCGCTCTGCTGGTCCGTGCTCATTTGCTTGTTCGTCCGAAGTTCGCACATCGTAATAAGCCCCACGATACAGTACGAATCTCGAAATGGCTTTTCGAAATTCGAACTGCGGTGTCTATCACCCCGCCAACGTGGCTTGCTGTCGCCCTCACGCGGCGTGCACGCGATGATTCCATTGCTAGTGAACCGACACAGCGTGGGACGAACGACCGCCGTCGTGGGTGACACCGGACCCAATCTATATCCCTATACTGGCGAGAGACATGTGCATGACACTGTCGGGCGAACCATCCTGCGAGAACGCCCAGTCGAACTGCATCCAGATTTTATATGTGGATGCGAAGCCGGACGTCGCAGCCCGGACTGCCGAGCGCCTCGAGTGCGAACACGACCGGTTCGAGACGAGCACGGCCACGAGTGCGGCCGCGGGCCTCGAGTGTCTCGAGGAGCAGTCGATCGACTGTATCGTCTCGATGTACGAGCTGTCGGGCGTCGATGGACTGGCGTTTCTCAAACGAGTCCGCAAGCGAGATCCGACACTGCCGTTTGTTTTGTGTCCTACCGATGGGTCCGAAGCACTCGCCAGCGACGCCATTTCCGCAGGTGTCACGGATTACGTACGGACAGCCGAGGACGCCAGCCAGGATCCGAGTCTGGCAACCCGGATCATCAACGCTGTCGAGAACACACGCACTCGTCGACAGCGAAAACGCCAGCTGCAGGCGATTGAAACTGCTCAGGAAGGGATTAGTCTCCTCGATTCGGCAGGGCGGTTCAGCTACGTCAATCAGTCGTACGCCGACTGTTTCGGGTACGATCCCGCAGAGATGATCGGCAAGCACTGGGAGATCCTCTATGAGGACGAGGAGGCCGCGTTCGTTAACGAGAAACTGCTCCCGACGGTGATGGAAACGGGAGGCTGGCACGGTGAGTCAGTCGGCGTCCGAGCAGACGGGAGCCGAATCGTCGTCGATCACACCCTCTCACGGACCGAACACGACGAGCTCATCTGTACTGTCCGCGACATCACCGACCGAAAAGCGCGCGAGCGCGAACTCGAGCGCTACGAGACGATTCTCAAGGCGATCCCCGACGAGGTGTACGTGCTGGACGCCGACGGCGTGTTTACGAACATCATTCCGCCAACCGATTCGGCCCGGACCACGTCGAAACACCGGCCTGCGGAACTGCTCGGCGAGCACGTCTCGCTCGTCCTCGACGATGCGGACATCGCGAAGGGAGAGGCGGCGATTCAACGACTGTTAGCCGGCGATGACCGTGAGAGGGCGTCGTTTGAACTGGATCTCCACACGAAAGACGGTGAGCGGATTTCGAACGAAAACCACATTTCCTTGTTGCCAATGACCGAAGACGGGCAGTTTCAGGGAACCGTCGGCGTTCTCCGAGACATCTCCGACCGGAAGAAACGCGAACGGAAACTGAAACGACAGAACGAACGCCTCGAGTCGTTCGCCAGTATCGTCTCTCACGACCTCCGGAATCCGTTGAACGTGGCACACGGAAACCTCGAGTTGGCTCGAGAACAGGCCGATAACGACCACCTCGAGGTGGTGGCCACCGCTCACGAACGAATGCAGACCCTGATCGAGAATCTCCTGACGGTTGCCCGCGAAGAAAGACCGGTGGTCGAAACCGAACCGATCGACCTCGAGACAGTCACTCGAACGTGCTGGCAACACGTCGAGACCGCTGAGGTGACACTCACCACGACGACTGATGCCGTCGTTTATGGCGACAGAGCCAGACTCAGACGCTTACTGGAGAATCTGATACGAAATACTGTCGAGCACAGCTCAACGAGCAGTCGGCCTACAGCCGACAACAACGTCGGGCAAGGCTCGCCACCCCCCGGCTCGCACACTCGTCAGGACAACGTCGAACGCGAGTCGACGGCTCGCGATGGACAGCCTGCTGCCGCGAGTGTGACACTCACTGTCGGCGATCTCTCAGGAGAGACTGGATTTTACGTCGAAGACGATGGGAGGGGAATCCCGGCCGAGCAACGCGATGCGGTGTTCGAGACTGGATACTCGATGGCGGCCGGCGGCACGGGTCTTGGACTTGCAATCGTCGAGCGAATCGCCGAGAATCACGGCTGGACAGTGACGGTTACCGAGAGCGACACCGGTGGTGCACGATTTGAGTTTCGCGATGTCGAACTGGAGTAGTGAACGAGAGCCTACAGCGCGCGGTCGTGTTCGCTTTCGAAATCACGCTGACGGCGGTACTGGTCGACGAACTCACTGACATCGAACTCGAGCATCTGTGATTCGAAGTCGGTGACGGCGTCGTCGTCCTCGGCGTGGCTGATCGCGTGGTCCATGAGTTCGACGACGAGTTCGACGATGATTTGGTGGAGTCGCCGGCTGTCGAAGTCGGTCACCCACACCATCGCGTACCCAACGCCACCATCGTTGCTGCCGTCATAGGTCACTACTTTTTCGGGGAACTCCTCTAAGACGACGCCCATCAGATGGGGTGTGCCAAACTCGCCGAAGTCGTCGTCGGTTTCGATCGTTTCCTGAAGAATCGTCACGAGCGATTCGGGGAAAAATCGGGACGGCGGATGAACGTCGGTGACGACGGCATGGGAGTCGCCACAGCCGCAGGTATACTCGCGCATTCCGAGGTCGATCTCGTGTGGGTCGATCGTCGTCCCACAGGGAAGTTCGAGTGTCCGATCACCGCCGGAACCCGGGACGCGGGGCTCTGCCATTGGCTACCGTTAGGCTGGACCGGGCATAAGGGCGACGACTCGGTGTGGCGACCGCACGTGGGACCTCCACCGACGTTCGCGTGACTGCGCAGTCCATTTCGGCCCGGCGGGACTCGAGACGGGCTTCACTGTCCTGTCGAACTGATCCGTTGAGACGGGGTCCGTTAGGGTGTTTTCCGGCGAAAAAAGGCAGCATAGCGAAACGTATCAGCCGGCCGAAACCAGCGGCCGCCAGCCCGTGTCGTCGTCAGTCGTCGCCGGGACTGGTGAGGTCGTACTCAGTGTGACACGGTTCGGGCGGCAAGGAAATCGAGGGGTTGCTGTCGAGAAAGCCCTCGGGTTTGAGATGGAAGCTCGCGATTTCGACCGGCAGGACGGGCCAGTCCTCCGCTCGAGGAACGTGATTGACCCCCTGCGTGTACCAGACGACGAGGTCCTCGTCGACGAGCGACCGATCTTGTTCCGTCCACTCGGGGAGGCCGGTCGTGTCATCGTTCAGATTCGGATAATCGCCTGCAGCGAACAGTTCGTCGTCGTCGTGTGGAGTTACCCAGAAGTGGTTTTGGATGAATCCCGACCGTTCCATGTAGCTCGAGGTCGGCTTCATCGGCGCCGAGACGTTGGTATGGGGCTCGAGCTTGTAGCCACAGCTGCGTCCGTAGGCGTTTTCAGTCTCGCTGCTGGCGATCCGCCAGTACCGACCACGAAGCGGATCGATATCTTGTCTGGCCTCGTTCTCTCGCTCCAGTAACGTCTCTTTGGCCCGGAACCCGTTCTTTCGGTTCCGTTCGCTGCCCGTTGGCTCGTTGTGGACCTCATACGCCCGCATCGGACTGTCGTCGATGTCGAAATCGAGCCGGAAATTGAAGAAGTGCTGGTGGATCGGGGCTTTGACCTGTGGTGCGACGATCGCGTACTGGCCGTAGGTGTCTTCGGCGGTCTCGTCGGCGGGCACGACCCCGTTCGAGTCGACGCCGGTCAGGCGAACCTCGGCCTCGATGCTGCCGTCCGGGTAGAAGTACCAGTAGAAGCCGTAGTCATAGTTGTACACCGTCGCGATAAAGGAGATCACGAGCCTGCGGCGGCGTCGAACCTCGGTGTGGGGTTTGCGCTCTTCGGTGTGTTTCCAGAGGACGCCGTCGTCCTCCTCGTGCATACAGATCGCACTCTCTAAGGTTTCTGCCTCGCCGTCGATGGTGTTCATCTCGACGTCGAAGTACTTCATCACGCCAAGACAGTCACAGCCTTCGGTGAGTTCGTTGGCCATGCGGCCGACGTGATACTCTCCGATGTCGAACGCGTTCTTCCAGGAGTGGTTCGGATCCGGATCGCCGTATGGGACGGCCATTTCACAGGCGGATGCGCGGTGGAGGACCCGACGAGACTCATCGCCGTCGTCGAATTTTACGTCGTGAAAGACGAGTCCCTCACGGGCGGTCCAGCCGACCTGTAGCTCCCAATCAAGCCATTCGACGGTGTTTCCGTCGACGTCCCAGCTGGGGCCATCCGGCTGAACGACGTCGAGATGTTCGAAGTCGTCTCTCGTTTCGACTCTGTCGGCGCGGTAGTCTGCGTCTTCAGGGGGGAGCGGACTGTCCGAGTCGGGAACACCGTTGTCCTCGATCTCGACGACTGTCATTTCGTCGAGATCGACGAACGCAAACAGCCCTTCGATCGGCCGTGCACGACCGTTGTCGTTCTCGCTCGTTCGAATCCACGAAATCGCTCGGCAGAGCCGTTTCCCCTTGTGGGCTTCAGGTTCGAACCCGCTTGCCGACCAGGGATCGACCATAACGAGATCGAAGTTCTCAACACCGCGTTTCGCTGCGGCCTCACGCCACTCTGGATCGTTTTTGACGACCGCTCGAGCCTCCTCGATCTCTTCCGGCATCACCGCAGGCTGGGCGTCCGGTAAATGTTCCCACTCGAGGAGTTCCCCATCGGTGATCGAAACGGTCCCTTCGTACGTCTCGCCGTCTGCTCTGGCGACGACTGTCGCCGCTCGGTCGAACGAGTCTCCGGGTTCGAACGACTTGACGGCCGTTTTCGGCGGTTCGTCGAGCGTGATGTTGTGGTACTGTACACCGTCGAGATCGGTTTCGGCCGCGACGATTTCAGCAGCGGTTTCGATCTCCGATGCAGTGAGTGGATCGAGCGGATGGTCGGCGGTTGTTGATTCTTGATATTTGCTCATGGTGTAACATGCTCAGACAGTGGACGTTTATTGTGTGCCCGAGCAGATATGTTGATGTATCCACGAATTTCGTAATGGAGATTGTTTACAACTCGAGTGTGGTAACCGGTAGCATTTAAGCAACTCACGCTGCAGCCGCGAGACGCGGGTGGTATCCGCGAATCATACAGAAGTTCGTCGTTTGAAATGATCGGAAAACTCCTTCAAGAGGTGTGTTATCTAGCACCAATATGGAGCACCAGACGTCGATGTACCTGAAGGAACTCGGACTCTGTCAGTACGAAGCAAACGCCTACATCTGCCTCCTCCAACGAGGGACGTCGACTGCACAGGAAGTCGCCGACGGTGCCGGCGTGCCACAGCCGCGAGCGTACGATACACTCGACAGTCTCGAGGAGAAAGGATTCGTCGATATCCAGCCCGGCCGCCCCAAGAAGTTCGGCCCGATCGAACCTGAAATCGCCATCAACCGGTTCTGTGAGTTCAAAGAGCGCCAGTACAACCAAGAGATCGCTCGAATGCAACGGCTCGGTGACCACCTCATAGACGCGATCGAAGACCAGACCACACCCGAGGAACGGTCTGAAATCTGCTGGACGTACTCCGACCGTCATCGAATCCTCGAGAAACTGTCCGAGCTCACGGCTGCGACCACGTCGGAGATTCGGATGATCACGACGCCAGTCAGTTTCGAGCGGATTCTCAACCATCACGCCGAGCGACTGGCCAGCAAGGCAGATGAGGGGATACCCATTCAGGCGATCGTCGCCGACGACGGAACCGTCTCACCCGCGGTTTACGATCGAGCGACCGAGATTATGGACGTTCGATGGGTCGAGAATATCGAAGGCCGGATCTATCTCTACGATACTGCACACGTACTCGTCGCGTTTGCTGCCAGCAACGCCGACGGCTACGTTGGCATCTCCGTTACGAGCGAGACGCTGTACAGAACACAGTCGCAACTGTTCGATCTGCTCTGGGCAAACGGACGGGAGATAAGTCAGCAAGCGGTCAGAACGGATGGTGAGACCATCCAAGCGGGCGACGACCTCGTCTGATGGCTGACCGACTGGCGTGTGCTCCCTGCTAAAAATTTGCCTGCCGAACAGGGTGTAGCCGACGACCGAGACAAGCAGCCAGCCGGCGAGGATGACGAGGTGTGCTCAGGGCCAGTCGTCTCGAACCGGCTCTGGGTCGTCGTCTTCGCTTTCGACGTTGGTCGCGAGGATCCAGTCTGCAGCCTCTGCAGCGTCTTCGACGGCGAGATACTCCCAGCCGACGTCGTCGGCCAACTGTTTGTCGTCGTCGCTCGAGCCAACGAAGACGTATCGGTCGGTGTCGAACTGGCCTTTGACGCCCTCGAGGCTTTCGGCTTTCCCGCGCGGGCCGGAGAAGAAGTCCTGCCGGATGCGGTTTTTCCGTGTGAAGTTCGTCACGACGTAGGTCGGTTTTTCGGAGACGACGCCGATGTACTCGGTCCAGCCTCTGGCATCTTCGAAGACGGTCTCGGGGGAGGCGAGTTCTTTCAGCGCCTCGAGTTCAAACGCGAGGGTCATGTCGCTGCCGCCGTTCATACGTTACCGAAGGCCCGCACTGGGGAAAACGGCTTCGATACTTCCGACAGCCGACTAGACTCGCACTCGGTTGGCGCGTTGCTACACCAGATCGACTCTGTAGTACTCGGGACCAACGATTACATCGCCAGCGTCGAGTCCGATCTCTGCAGCCGTGATCGGCCGGTTTCCCCCAACTGCTTCATAAAACGTGTCCAGTGCCTCCGATTCGAGTTGATCGACGTGGTGGACGGTCTCGTCCGCGCTAACGGATTCGATTCGCGTGAGTTTGAGCGACGACCCTCGGAGTTCACTGGTTGCCATGTGCATTGGTACCAAATGACTGTATTCTACTTAACAATTTTGTCTCCGGAAAAACAGGAGTGATCGACCGAGATCACTCTCGAACGGTCGTCGAACGTGATATCTCCGTGATCCCGGCGGGTGGGGCTGTCGGCTGTTCGTCCCATCCCAGCCGTTCGCCCGCTGGCCGCACTCAAGCGACAGCGAAAGCCACTGCGACCGCCTCGCGGCCCCGAGGCCCCGGCGAGTGGTGCGTGGGCCACTGGCGATTCGACTCGAGGTGGCCCTTTGGCGTAAAAAACCGTGTAGGTTGCGACTGTTACTGCTCCTGTGTCGGCGCGAGTTCGTCGAGGTCGACGGACGGCTCGAGGAGAACTTCTTTCTGGTCGGCGACGACTCGCTGTTCGCGCATCAGCTGTTTGAACGCAGTCTGTGGCGAGAGATCGCCGATGAGGACGCCACCGACGATCTTGCCGTCTTTGAACGCGATGCGGCGCCACTCGGTGTCGCTGTACTTGCGCTCGGCGTGGTCATCGCCAAGCGTCGGGTGACCGAACGACAGGAACGGGAAGTCGAAGTGGGTGATCGAGTACGACGACACCCACTCGAACTGCTCTGCTTCGTTGTCTGCGGCCATGTTGACGGCGGCGATGCGGCCCTGCTCTTTTGCCGAACCCCACGAGCCGTTCTGGGCCTGTTCGCCGAGCAGGACATCGTGGAAGCGCGTGATGTCACCGGCAGCGTAGACGTCGTCGACGTTCGTCTGCATGTACTCGTCGACGATGAGTCCGTTCTCCTCCTCGAGGCCAGCCCCACGGAGGAACTCGGTGTTAAACGAGAGGCCGATCGCGACGCCGGCGAAGTCACACCCGTAACGGTCACCGTTCGGATCGACGGCAGCCGTGACGTGGCCGTCGTCGTCGGTCTCGAAGTGGTCGACACCGCTGTCGAAGACGGGTTCGACGCCGACGTCACGCATCCCCTCGTGCATGATCTCGGCACCGTCGGCCGAGAGCGCATAGCGCCACCAGCGGTCGCCGCGCATCAGGTATTTGGCGTCGATTCCCTGTGCGCCACAGACGGCCGCGAAGTCGATACCGAGCAGGCCGGCACCGACGATGACACCCGTATCCGACTGTTCGGCGTGCTCGCGGATGCCACGAGCATCCTCGAACGTCCAGAAGTGGTGGATACCGTCGGCGTCGCTGTTATCAACCGGCAGCTGGGTCGGCGTTCCGCCCGTCGCGACGAGCAGTTTGTCGTACTCGAGGTCGCCGCTGTCGTAAGTGTGGACGACCTTTGCGTCGGTGTCGACGCTCGTGACGTGGGTGTTGAGCGAGAGTTCGATGTCGCGTTCCTCGTACCACCCTTCGTCGTGGATCGAGATCGGCGCTTCGGGGAGTTTCCCCTTGGCGTGTTCTTTGATCAGAATCCGGTTATACAGTGGCTCCCCCTCATCGGTGATGACGGTAATCTGCGCTTCCGGGTCCTTCTCCCGGAGGGTCTCGGCGGCTGAACTGCCCGAGATCCCGTCACCGATGATCACGTACTGGGTCATACTGTAATCGTTCGTAATGCGGGTTAAAGTGGGTTGCTATCTCGTCTATTTTGCCACCCGAAACGACACCCCCCTCACAGTCGCACACTGATTTCGGAAATGGCTGCCAGAGATTTGCTCAGACAGAATATCTTCGGGGTTGTTTTTTGAGATTGTAAACTTTTCTTGCCGTCCGCCACCCCAGTGTTTCCGACAGCGGTCGCGGGTTTCGGGCCATACCTGCGCTGTTTGCCGAACCGTTCTTTAGGCCCCTGTTCATAGACGTCGTCATGAAACTCCGCCAGAACGCCCGCCACTTTGCCTCGCGCAAGGCCCTCGAGACACCAGTTGTCCGGTCGGTTGCGACAGCCGGACTCGTCCGACTCCACACCAAAGTGTTCCTCGAGAAGGCCGACCCGGACCACAGAGACGAGCGCAAGGACCATCTCGATGGGCTCTTCGACGCAACGATCGACACCTATCTGCGGGCGCTGCAGGACGGCTACTCCGAAGCCGAGGCCCGTGAGATCACGCATATTCAGGCGAACTTCGATTTCTACAACCACGGCTGGACCGAGATGATGGAGTTCCCTGCCGACGAACTCGAGGACCACTACGAGCGGTACGAAGAGTTCTTCGAGACGTGGGGGATCACGATCGACGATCCGCTCGGCCAGTTCACACCGCCGGCAGGACTTCCCGAGGCACCGTCGGCGCCGGAGCGACTCGATGATCCCACCCATCCCCACGCCGAGGGCGGGTTCGCCGACGACGTCTATGTCGAAACTGAAGATGGCGACCTCGTCATCGGCGGGCAGGACGGACCCGACGACCCCGACGTTTCGAAGGCAGTCGGCGTGAGCGACGAGGAACTCGAGGATCAGTAGCGGCCCCGGTGGCTCGTCTCGTGGTTTGAGTGCACCTGTGCTATGGGTGCTTTCGGTTGTCGACACGAAACGGATGCCGTCAACACGAGCGTAGGTTGAACCGATTGAATAGGCTGTACTCGGTCTCGCTAACAGTATCAGTTGGGCCGCTCAGAGCCAGTCCGGCTCGACGTAGCCGTCCGCATCACCGACTTCACTTTTCGGCCAGATAACGTTCTGGACCCCCTCGCCGTCTTCGTCTTCTTGCCACTGGAAAAACAGCGGCTGGAGATTGTCCTCGCCGTACACGACGTCGTGAGTGTGGCCGTACTCTCTGCCCTCGGCCTGATGCTCCGGCCCGTAGAACTCGAGTGTACCGGCTGTGCCCGTAAACGTCGCGTCCTCGAGTGCCGGAATCAGATCGTCGGCGTCGACGGTTCCGGTTTCAGCTGCCTTCTCAGCAAAGAGCATGATTCCGTCGTAGGTGTGATACCCGGTGTAGACCGGGTTCGAGCCATCGAACGTGTTCTGATACTGTTGGATGAACTCCTGTGTCTTCGGAGTGACCGTGCTCTGGGCCGTTGCGCTGGTGTAACAGACACCGTATTCGGCGAGCGAGCTGTCGGTTTCTGGATGACGAAGCTGATCGTAGTATGCTGGCAACTGCATTGGGACGTGGATGCCACCGAACGCGAACTGGCGTTGAGGGACTGCCCAGTCCACCAGCGCGTCGGTACCGGTGTGTGCAGCCGTAATGAACGCCACGTCAGCATCGACCGCCTCTACCTGGTCGTACAGCTCGGAGAAATCGTCGGTCGCGGGCGGATACCGCTCATCCATAACGACATCGACGCCTGACGCCGTCAGCTGCTCCTGAGCGATGTCCCAGAGCTCTTCAGTCCAAGCGTAGTCCTCTGCGAGAAGCGCAACGGACTCCCACCCGATTTCGGCCGCCATATCATCCATGAAATCGATCTGGGTTCGTCCGAGGTCGTAGTCGTTTATTGGGCCAACGCGGAAATGATATTTGTACTGGTCATACGCCTCGTTGACCAGTCGACTCACTTCCGTCGTCGCCGCACCGGCGGTGAGATGGATCGTCTCCTGTTCGGCAACGTCGTCAATAATGCCCATCAGCGCCTCGCTCCTGAAGACACCAACCGTCACATCGGCTCTCTCCTGAAGAACGAGTCGCTGGTACTGGCGGCGGGCCTCGAGTGGGCTCCCGTTTGTGTCACCGACGACGTACTCGACGTCTCGTCCGTTGATGCCACCGTTGTCGTTGAGCTCTGTGACGGCGACCGCTGCACCTCGGACGATCGACTGCCCAGTATAGTCGCTGTCCGGGTTCGGAGCCAGTACTCCGATCGTCACCGGCTCCTCGCCGTCGCTGGGTCCAGCGAACGTTTCATACGAGTCGAGACAGCCAGCAATCGATGCGCCTGCCACGACACCACTCGAGGTTTTGAGCAGGCGTCGCCGGTTCAGTGTCTGCTGTTGGCTCTCGTTTCTTGAACTGTCGCGTGACGTCGCCTCCCGTCGTCCGATATCAGTCATGGTAACTGTTATGTATAATCATCTTCCTTAGTGTTTTTGGGTAAACATCAAAAACAATATTCCTTTTCCGGGCATGCACATGTGCGTCCGAAGAGGCGAACTGAGCGGCAGTATAGAGGTTGCGAGCTGATGGGATGCACGAACAGGCACATAGTATCAGCTACAAAACTATTTCTACTGGAGGAAATATACTCGGAACATCTGGAATAGTATCAGCCTGATGTCGTTTAGATAGGAGTGATACGGGTCGCCGCTCCCCACGAATGGATGGTTCTGAACAATAAATCGGGTAGGACACGATAACGAAAATGCCGTGGCAGGGAACGCCTCACACCATCCAGTTATCAGCCCCGATAACTGTGGATTACAATTTATGTAGGGACACTCAGATCCGTACTATATCTATGGACGTCCTTCGACGATTGGTTCCATCAGCGATCCGTCGCAGATATGCGGTCAAGTTTGGAATCGTACTGCTGATACTCGGTTTGGGAGTTGGATTGGTCGGGTTCGTCGCAACCGCTGGCATCACTGGAGAGGTCGAAGAGCGTGTCGAGAGCGACCAGACCTCGATCGCCAGTCAGGAAGCGCAGAACCTCCAGATGTGGAACGAACAGAACGAGCATACAGTCGGGGTGATCGCCTGGTCTGATGCCGTCGAGAGCGACGATCCGGAGACGATCGAAGCACAGTTCCTCAACTGGCAGGAGCATCTCGATGCGGATACGTCCGCGATTAGCTACGTCGACACTGACGAGGGAACAGTGCTCGCAAGCACCGACAGTGACGTCCGTGGCGAATCGACCGATAGTATCGAAGGCATACCCGCCGACGCCTACGAGGAAGCGACGGCTGACGTTCCGTGGGTCTCGAGTCCCTACACCGTCGAACGCGAACTGGGCGATGACAACGTCGCCGTCATGAGCTATGTCCTCTCCGTCCCTGGCGAAGACGACAGAGCAATCATCTACACTGCAGAACTCGAGGCGTACGCGAACCAACTCGCCGACGACGAGCACGTCACGACGATGGTCCTCGACGGCGACAACAACGTGATGCTCGACAACGCCGGCTACGGCGATGATCACGAGACACTCGGTCTCGCATACGGCGGCGACATCGACACGATCGTGCAGCCGGCACGAACCGATGGGGCCGGCACGTATCAGATCGATGGCTCTGCGCTGAGCTTCGAGACGACTGCCTACGCCTTCGATGACGATGCATACGTCGTTAGCTCCGCACGCGTCCTCGGAACTGACTGGGTCGTCGTCACCCACGAGCCTGAAAGCCAGGCCTACGGCTTCGTCAACACAGTCAACGATTGGGGCTACATCGCGACCCTGGTCGGCGTGCTCATGATTGGGCTGGTCGGCGCCGTACTCGGTCGGAACATGGCTGTCTCGATCGACCGGCTCACCCACAAGACAAACAAGATGGAAGAGGGCGATCTCGACGTCGACTTAGAGACCAAACGTATCGACAATATCGGTCGGCTCTACGACGGCCTGGACTCGATGCGTGTCGCCTTGCGCGAACAGATTCAGGAGGCCGAAACGGCTCGCAGAGAAGCCGAACACGAACGCGAGCGGGTCGAAGAGATCAACACCCACCTGGAAGAGAAGGCTGGCGAGTACTGCAGCGTCATGGGCGATGCTGCAGACGGTGATCTTACGGCTCGCGCCGACGCCGACAGCGACAACGAGATGATGGCGCAGATCGGGGAGGACTTCAACCAGATGCTCGATGAAATCGAGCAAACCGTTGCTGAACTCAACCGGTTTGCGACCGACGTTGCGACGTCCTCAGAACAGGTCACGGCCTCGAGCGAAGAAGTTCGCTCGGCGTCCCAGCAGGTTACTGGCTCGATCCAGCAGATCTCCGACGGCGCAGAACAGCAAAACCAGTCGCTGCAGTCGGTCGATCAGGAGATGAGCGGCCTCTCGACGACAACGGAAGAGATTGCTGCCTCCTCGAACGAAGTCGCCGACATCGCCGAACGGACGGTCAACACCGGCGCAGATGGCCAGGAAGCCGCCCACGAGGCGATCGCTGCGATGGAAGAGATCGAGACCGAGGCCGGTGGTGCTGTCGACGAGATTCGTCGCCTCGAGCAAGAGGTCCAGCAGATCGACGAGCTGATCGCAACGATTTCCGAGATTGCACGTCAGACCAACATGCTGGCGCTGAACGCCAACATCGAGGCCTCCCGATCCGCGGGTGGAAACGACGATGAAGGGTTCTCCGTCGTCGCAAAAGAGGTCAAAGCCCTCTCGGAAGACGTCGCAAAAGCAGCCGACGAAGCCGAGGACCGGCTCGAAGCGATCCGCAACCGGACCGAACGATCCGCCGCCGAGGTCGAAGGGACCAACGATCAGATCGAAAATGCAGGGGAGCAGGTTGAAGAAGTTGTCGACGCCTTAGAAGAGATCGCAGACCTCGCCGAAGAGACCAATATCGGTGTTCAGGAGATCTCCGCAGCGACCGAAGAACAGGCCGCCTCGACACAGGAGGTCGTTGCGATGGTCGACGACGCAGCGTCGATTTCCGAGGAGACAACTGCGGAGGCCGAAACCGTCGCCGCAGCCGCTGAAGAACAGACGGCCGCGCTGACCGAAGTGACGACCTCCGCATCGACTCTCACCGGACAAGCAACACGGCTGTCCGAAGCACTCGACCGGTTCGAAACCGACGTCGATCCGTCGGAGTTTGAGATAGAGGGCGACGACTCGCCACTGGCTGTCTCGGAGTTCGACACTGAACTGGCGTTCGAGGAGCCGACCGAGGACCGTACCCCCGACACAGAGCCAGCCGACGCCGAACCGATGTCTGCACCTGACACCACGCAAGATGCGCCAACCGAAGCCGGTGAACCCGACGACACAGCCGGTGCGATCAGTGCCGAGGAGATTCTCGGAATCGACGGCGACGCTGCGTCAGAGACATCCGAAGCGACACCAGATGAGACGACCAGCGCTGACGCTGGCGCCGCTGCCGATCTGTTCGGAGACGATGATCCGTTTGGCGACGACGCTGCCGACCCACTCGGAGACGCGACGGCACCCGCAGACGACACCGCTGCTCCGCTCGAGGATGCAGATCCGCTTGCAGACGACGCTGATTATTCGTCTGCGGAGGTCGCACAACCACTCGAGCCAGTCGAAGACGACGCCGACGATTCGTCTGCGGAGGTCGCACAGCCACTCGAGCCGGTCGAAGACGACGCCGATGATTCGTCTGCAGAGGACGCACAGCCACTCGAGCCGGTCGAAGACGACACGGGTGAACGCGACGGCCAGGCAGAGACCGACGCTGGTGTCGGTACCGACCCCGACCAGGATGACGAAAGCGATGCTGAAGATACCGATGCAGATGGCGCTGACGAGAGCGATGAGAACGAATCTGAGGACGACGTGTTCACGTTCGGGAACACCGACAAGTGACGCGTCGCCGTCGCATCGGACCGGACTAACGAATCGTCGCCGGTGACGGTTGCCGGCGATCGATCTGCCTACTTTCCATTTTATAAAAACAGCTGAAACGGGTTCCACACCGACCGAACTGTCCGTGATTCTCGCTCGAGTCCTCGCTGCCACCGGGCGATCGAGTGTACACCAACGGTCAGTGGCGATCGAAAGCGTTCCGTCGGCGAACGCTGTGGGAGCTATATCGCCGAGTAATGGGTTGAGATCTCGTCTCATGGCAGTCGTCCTCGCCCATTGGGTCGTCGTGGTCCGCTACCTTTTTGACTGCAGTCTTGGAAGGAATCGGCATGCTCACCGTGCGGGCACCAGCGACGAGTGCGAACCTCGGGAGTGGTTTCGACGTCTTCGGTGTTGCCCTTGGGACGCCCGCCGACGTGATCCGGGTCGAACGCGCACCGGAAACTCGGATCACCGTTACTGGGGCGGGTAGCCAGTACATTCCGGAGGATCCTGACCAGAACACCGTCGGCGCGGTCGCCGACGCCCTCGACGCACCGGCACATATTAAGATCGACAAAGGAATCCGCCCATCGTCGGGCCTTGGCTCCTCAGCTGCGAGCGCGGCTGGTGCGGCCGTCGCGTTGAACGCCCTCTACGACCGTGGCCTCTCTCGAGAAGAGTTGGTTCCGATCGCAGCCAAGGGTGAGGCGATCGTTTCCGGCGAGGCTCACGCCGACAACGTTGCGCCCTCGATTCTCGGCGGTTTCACGATCGTCACCGACGACGGCGTCACACAGGTCGACACCTCGATCTCCGTCGTCGCCTGTCTCCCCGAGACGACCGTCTCGACGCGCGATGCACGCGGCGTCGTGCCGGGATCAGCATCGCTCGATGATGTCGTGGCCACCGTCGGCAACGCCTCGACGCTCACCGTCGGCATGACTCGAGACGATCCTGAGCTCGTCGGCCGTGGCATGAACGACAGTATCGTCACCCCCCAGCGAACCGCCCTGATCGACGGCTACGATCGAGTCCACGAGGCAGCCCTCGAGGCGGGTGCGACCGGCGTCACGGTCAGCGGGGCCGGTCCGGGCGTGCTCGCAGTCTGTCACGACCGCGACCAGAACGCGATCGCCGGCGCGATGATCGACGCCTTCGATAGCGTCGACATCGAGAGCCGAGCCTATCAGACACACGTCAGCGAGGGGGCACGCCTCTATCCAGACCGATCGTAACCCGTCTCACTGACGATGGGCGCTCGGACCGACGCAGCGCTTGCACTGCTTGTTCTCGTCGCTGTTGGAACGGCGTTCGTGATCGTCGAGCCAGGGATTTCGTGGGTCGCTGCCAGCATCGGCGGCCTCGGTACGCTCGGATTCGAACTCGCCGCCGCTCGAGACCCCGACGCCGTTCGCCGCTACTGGGAGCGTCCTCTCATACAGGGAGGGAGTGTCATCCTCGCACTGGCCGGTATCGCCGTTGGCGCAGTCGTTGCGCCCTCGAGCGTGTTGTCGGTCATGTGTGGCGCGCTGGTGACGTATCTCGTCGTATTGTTCGTGGTCCAGAGAGACGCGAACGCAG
Source organism: Natronorubrum sp. A-ect3 (assembly GCF_041821125.1). Taxonomy (NCBI): domain Archaea; kingdom Methanobacteriati; phylum Methanobacteriota; class Halobacteria; order Halobacteriales; family Natrialbaceae; genus Natronorubrum; species Natronorubrum sp. A-ect3. The sequence continues at coordinate 958,807 of NZ_JBGUBB010000001.1, forward strand.
AATCGAGTGTCAACAGGGAGTAATCATGGGCTGGGATCGAACGCCCGCCCCGACAGTTCCCGTGGAACTAATCGGTAGAACTCGAAGGCAAGCTCGTCAGTCGTCGTCTCGAGACTGACGTTGAGCGCCGGAATCGTCGCGTTCGCCGCGATTGCACTCGAGGCACGCTGGTGAGCCGCCTCGGGGACGGGCTCGAGCGGACCGCGAGCGAGCACGCTTCGTGGGGGGTCGTCGGTGAAAGCTGTGAGCGTCGCGGTGTTGGTCGTTTCGATGAACGACAGTTTCTGGCTATCCGAGTCGGAGACCAGTTGGAAATAGAGATTACCACCGTCGTAGCCGAACGACTCGGGAACGGCATACGTTTCTGCCCCATCGGTCAGCGACAATACACCGGAGCCCTGTTCGCGGAGAAAGGCGTCGATTTCATCCCGAGTCAGTGCAGTGGCGGTCATCAACTGGTGTTCTTTCGGGATCGAGTTTATAATTTAACTTACCTATTTGTGGGAGTATCCCGAACAATTATAGTAACAACTGAAACGGGTTGTATACCGATCACACAGCTGGCGTGCAATCGGGTGCGCACTGACGTTCAGTGGCTATCATAACTCATCGTATCAGTTGCGCGAGAAACGGCTTCAGACGCGAGCTGTCGCGACAAAAGATCGGTTTTGTGACGTTACTGGCGTCTTAGACGCCGCGGCCCTGCAGCTTCTCTTCTTCGGCGAGGTCGGCGTTCGCGTCGCCTTTCATCCCCTTGCCGAGGTTCTTCGAAATCTCGGCGAGGCGGTCGGGGTCGTCCCAGTTGTTCGTCGCCTCGACGATGGCTTCTCCCATCGCTTCGGGGTTCTCCGCACCGAAGATCCCGCTGCCGACGAAGATGCCGTCGCATTCGTGGTGCATCATGAGCGCGGCGTCGGCAGGCGTCGCGATTCCGCCCGCAGCGAAGTTGACGACCGGTAGACGCCCCATCTCGGCGGTCTCGTGGACCAGTTCCGCGGGCGCTTCGATCTCGCGGGCGTAGGCCTCGCGTTCCTCGTGTTTCATGCCCTCGAGTTTGCGAATCTCACCTTTGATCGTGCGCTGGTGGTGGACGGCCTGATTGACGTCGCCGGTGCCGGCTTCGCCTTTGGTTCGGATCATCGCTGCCCCCTCGCCGATCCGGCGCAGCGCTTCGCCGAGGTTACGTGCGCCACAGACGAACGGGGCCGTAAACTCACGTTTGTCGATGTGGTAGGCGTCGTCGGCCGGAGTGAGGACTTCCGACTCGTCGATCATGTCGACGCCGACGCTCTCTAAGATCTGGGCTTCCTTGGTGTGGCCAATACGGGATTTCCCCATTACCGGAATGGAGACCTCCTCGACGATCTCTTCGACGTCCGCAGGGTCAGCCATCCGGGCAACGCCACCACGCTTGCGGATGTCTGCTGGGACGGCCTCGAGTGACATGACGGCGACCGCGCCGGCGTCCTCTGCGATACGGGCCTGTTCTTTGTTGACGACGTCCATGATGACGCCACCTTTCTGCATCCGAGCGAACCCTCGTTTGATGAGGTCAGTCCCGCGTCGTAGTTCCTCGAGATCGGTGTCTTCGGTCATGTCGCGCCGTTAGGATCGATTGTACTTACACGTGTCCGTTCTCCCCCGTGTTTGCCTCCTCTCGTGACAGACTGGACAACAGTTAGGTCCCGTCGACCACGGCGACCGGCTCGCCATCGAACAGCCACGCGTGTACTCGCACACCGTGCAGTCGGGCCAGTGGTCGGTTCCAGAGCCCAAGCACTGCCTGCAACTGGGGGCTGATCTCGAGTGTCGTTCCCAGCGGCGTTCCAACGGTGATTTCCCCTTGAATCCGCATCCGTGATCGCAACAGTTTGCCGTTCATTGTCGTGTAACTCCACAGCGACACGTCACGATCGCTTGTGCCCACTCGAGCCCGTGGTCGCGGGACCTCGAGGCGAACCCGCGCCCCGGCAGTGTCATCGACGACGGTGTGAATTCCGCGTGGCCCGTCTGTGACGGTGATCGCGGCCCGTTCTTTCGGATACCCCCAGATCTCGCGTCCAAGTGCGACCGACGCCTCGGTGGTCACGGGCAGCCAATGAACATAGCCGCCGACCTCACCGCCGACCAGCTGTGCGAGAGGGATTGTCGTTCGACTCCCACGGACGGCTGGGACGATGACCGCAAACTCGTCGTATGGCTCGAAGCTGGTGGCTGCCGTTTCGCGCTCGTCACCCCGTCCACCGACTCGATGGTACTGGATTCCCGCGAGTGTCACGCAGCCGACGCCGGGTGCGATGGCGAGCGACGTGAGCGGGGCCGGCAGCATCGCCTCGAGTCGTCGGCGCTGGGCCGGAACCGTCACGCCGCCGACGGTACACGAAAGCGCTAGCGGCAACTCGATCTCGTGACCGGTCGAGAGGGTAACTCGAGATCGATCGCCGGTCGGGACGTCCATACGGCGACGAACGGTGTGGTGACTGATATACTCAAGGCGCTGAAAACGAGCGCCCGAGGCAGGACAACCGCTACTGTTTTGCGGGTGTCGACCGTCACGCCGGATGAAACGATGTCTGCGACGACTGGGTTGCCCGACCGGGACTCACTGCCGAGATATCTTGCGCCGCTGCCGAAGGCAATCGAAGACTTCGGATTGCGGTTTGCATGGCTCATCGTCGCGATCAATCTCGTCGGGACGGCGTTCGGGTTCTGGTACTACTCTGGGCAGTTCGCTGCCACGGCGACCGTCATGTGGCCGTGGGTTCCCGACAGCCCGATGGCGACCCTGTTTATCGCGCTGGCGATTGCAGCATGGAAACTCGGCTACGAACAGCCGTGGCTGACGTCGCTTGCATTTTTCGGCAACATCGTGCTGGGACTGTGGACGCCGTATACGCTGCTTGCGTTTTATGACTCGTACTCGTACCTCCATCCGCTGATGTTCCAGTTTCTCTTCTGGAGCCATCTCGCGATGGTCGTGCAGGCGTTCGTGCTCCATCGAATCACCGACTTTCCCGTCTGGGGGATTGCCGTCGCCGCCGTCTGGTATACGAGTAACCTGATCGTCGACTACTTCATCCCGATCGTCGGCGAGCCACATCACACCGTCATCCCCGTCGCGCGCGACGAACCAATGTTCCTCGCCGCGGACGCACTCGGCGTCATCGCTGCGGGCGAAGTGACGTTCGTCCTGCTGGCGCTCTTTCTCGCACTGGCAACGCGGGTCAAAAAGTGTGAGGCGACGTCTACTCAGCGCACCTAACGCAGGTCATCAACGAACGCGAGTTCGAGATAGGAATCGAGCGCACGAGCCGCCGGCTCGCGCTCGATCGTTTCGGCGGCTGAATCGTGCGCCACTACACCCGATTCGATCAGTTTCGGGAGATGCCTGTGGTGCAACTCGAGGCGGATCTCTTCGCGTCGTTCGCGTGTCGGCGCTCCCTCTCGATGAGCGAGTCGGTCGACAACGTCGTCAAGCGCCACTGCGCCGATCTTGCGGGAGAGGTAGTACAACGTGTACCGACGTCGGTCCTCGAGTAGCAGTTCGAAGACCGTATCCGTGGGGAGACCAGCGTCAGTATCGGCGTGTTCGACAGCAGTGGTATCGGTGTTCATAGTGCTCTGTACTCGGCTTACGCGGCGGCAAACGACGATCTCGGCGCTGAGCGACTTCAGCAGAGCACAGCAGAGATTTCGCCACAGTAATTATAACTTTTCTCCAACGTTCCGTGAACCAAACTCGTTCGAACGAGACTGTCTCTGCCACTGGACGACCCGAAACGGGCGACTGTCAGTGACAGAGGCCATACGACGCGATAGTGGAAATGAGTGACAGAAAAGAGACTGTTCGGTCAGTCGTGTTGGAGGATGACGACTGCCGACTCGGTCTCGATCATCTCACCGTCGCCCGAGTACGTGCGCTCGAGGGAGACCTCGAATAAGTCGTCCTCGAGTTCCTCGCCAGCGACTCGCAACACACCAGCGTCATCGTCGATTTCGTACTCACCGCTGTCGATTCCGGCGTCGATCTCACCGACTTTCGAGCCGAACTTCGGCCCGAGCGTCGAGTAATCGAGATCGATCGAGGCGACCTCGGTCGCCACCTCGGGTTCGGCCTCGAGGACCGACAGCTCCTGGACGTGCATCACGTGCTGGATGGCGCCCTCGAAGCCCTCGATCGGGCCATACACCGACACCGACTCGAGGTCGGCGTTCAGCGGCAGCTGGTTTTCGCTCTTGTAGCGTCGCAGCGCCGAAATGACCTCCATCGCGGTCTCGCCGGCCTCAAGGTCGGCCTCGTACCCCTGTGGGGTGGGCCACTCGCGGGTGTGGATGCTCTCGAGGTCGTCCGTGTCTGCTGCATAGACCGCCTGCCAGATCTCCTCGGTCACGTGGGGCAAGAACGGAGCCCACAGCTCGAGGAAGGTCCGATGTGCCGTCCGCAGCGCGTACTGCGTCGATGGCTCGTCCTCGCGGGTCTTGGCGATCTCTAAGTAGTCATCACAGAAGGTGTTCCAGAAGAACGTCCGCAGCCGGTCGCGAGCCTTGGCGAACTCGTAGTTCTCGAGATGGGCCGTGAGATCCGCGACGGCGTCGTCGAGTTCCGCGAGCAGCCAGCGGTCGATCGCCGCGAGCGTCTCGGGCTCGTCGGGGTCGCGGGGAGCGAGCGTGTCGACGAGTTTCGAGGCGTTCCAGAGCTTTCGCAGGAGCTTCTCACCGGCCGTGAGGTCTTTCTCCTGATACGGGAAGTCGTCGCCGACGGCAGCGCTGGCTGCCCAGAAGCGGACTGCGTCGACGGGGTACTCTGCGAGCACTGCGTCGGGTTCGACGACGTTGCCCCGCGATTTCGACATCTTCTCGCGGTTCTCGTCGAGCACGTGACCGTTGATCATCGTCGCGTCGAAGGGGACCTCACCGGTGTGCTCGTAGCACTTGATGACGGTGTGGAACAGCCAGAAGGAGATGATGTCGTGACCCTGTGGGCGAAGGTCGAACGGATAGAGTTCCGGATTCTCCATCGTGAACGCTTCGTCATCAGCGTCCCAGTCCCAGCCGGCGTTGATCAGCGGGGTCAGCGAGGAGGTCGCCCAAGTGTCGAAGACGTCCTCTTCGGGCACGAACTCGTCGTTGCCACACTCCGGACAGGTGTCCACTGGCGGCTCATCAGAGAGGGGATCGACCGGCAGCTCCTCCTTTTCGGCGAGGATCTCGTGGTCACACTCACTACAGTACCAGACCGGGAACGGGATGCCCGAGTCACGCTGGCGCGAGATCAGCCAGTCCCACTCGAGTCCTTCGATCCAGTGTTCATAGCGGGTGAACATCTTCTCGGGGTACCAGTCCATCTCCTGGCCGGCCTCGAGATACTCGTCTTTGTGGTCTAAGACCTCGACGTACCACTGTTTGGAGACGCGGTACTCGACGGGGGTGTCACAGCGTTCGTGGACGCCGACGTCGTGGACGATCTCACGGCGGTCACGAAGGTATCCGTCGTCGTCTAAGTCCTCGACGATAGCCTCGCGGGCCTCCTCAGTCGAGAGTCCCTCGTAGTCGCCGGCGAGGTCGGTCATCGTCGCCGTCTCGTCGATAGCGACGCGCAGGGGCAGGTCGTGGGCCTGGTACCACTCGATGTCCTTCTGGTCACCGAAGGTACAACACATGACGATCCCGCTGCCTTTCTCCATGTCGACACGCTCGTCTGCGATAATCGGCACTTCGTGGCCGAAGATCGGGACGCGGGCGGTTTCGCCGACGAGGTCTTCGTTGGCCTTGTCGTCAGGGTGGACGAAGACGGAGACACACGCCGGAATGAGTTCCGGGCGCGTCGTCGAGATGACGAACTCCTCGCGCGGGGCGTCATCGCCGGCGAGTTCGAACGCGATGTCGTTGAAGTGGGCGTGACGTTCGTCGTCTTCGGTCTCGACCTGTGAGATCGCTGTCTCACATTCGGGACACCAGATCGCGGGTGCTTTCTTGCGGTACTCGCGGTCTTTCTCGTAGAGATCGATAAAAGACAGCTGGGAGATACGCTGGACGCGGGGTTCGATCGTCTTGTAGGTGTGTGACCAGTCGATCGAGGTGCCGAGTGACTGCATCTTGTCGGTGAACTCGGCTTCGTACTCCGTACAGACCTCCCGGCAAAGCTTCTGGAACTCGCGTCGTTCGTAGTCCTGGTGGCGAATGTCGAGTTCCGTCTCGGTCAGGCGTTCGCTCGCGATCCCGTTGTCGTCGTAGCCGAAGGGAAAGAGGACGTCGCCATCGGCCATCCGCTGGAAGCGAGCGGCGAAATCCTGCAGCGTCGAGCCGTAGAGGTGGCCCATATGCAGGCTGCCCGAGACCGTCGGCGGCGGCGTGTCGATCGCGTAGGTCGTGTTCGGGTCCTGTCCTGGCTCACCGTCGTAGGCGTAGGTCTCCTCGTCGACCCAGCGCTGTTGCCAGCGCGTTTCGACGGCGTCAGGGTCGTAGCCACCCTCGAGCGTCGGTTCGGCTGCTTCGGGGTCGTCCATGCTCATGCTCTCACCGCCCGAAATGGGCGTCGTCGATACGTCGTCGTGACGTGGGAATGGTGTTCGTCCATTGGTGATACCGGTCGTTGTTCGGTGAATGCTGGTCGCCGACAATACATCCGTCGAAACGGGGTGGGGAGTGTGGGGCTAGGTCGCCCCTACAAAAACGGCGGTCCACGGACCGTCGAGCGCATCAGCCGTGACCGCGACGGCGTCGGACATAGTCGAACGTAGCACCGGGCACGGTGTTAGGTGTTTCGTCGTCCCGGCGTCGGTTCACAGCCCTGTGCGTCCCGTGGCTGTCTGATACCGCCACTTGCGCATTGATCGCACGCGAACAGTCGTCGCCGGAGGCGACGGGCCATGAGACGAGATCGAGCGGGTACTGACTGTTGTTCGGCAGTCTCAACACTGGTCGTCCGCATCCGCAGCCATCCCCTCGAGGCGAATCACTGCCCGCGAGTCACTGACGAATCTGAGTTCGCCGTCGAGATACGACGCCAGTCGCTCGAGGAAGCCATCGGGCGTCTGCTCATCGTCGGTCCTGACCAGCGTGATCCGGTCGTGGCTGCGTGCGTCGTACGTCCCTTGCATGACGAGCGAGAACAGCTCTCTGGGCGTGACGGGTTCGTCGGCGTCCAGTCGCGCAGCAACGCCCTTGAGTGAGGATTCGACTGTCGTCTCGACGTCGAGGGTGACGTCGACTGAGACGTTCGCCTCGCGGTCGGTCGCCGCGAGGTACTCCTCGGAGCTTCGGATCGCGGGCTCGAGTACATCCTCGAAGTCGACGCCGTACTTCTCGGTGCCGAGATAGAGAAAGGCAACCAGTGCCCGCAGGCCGTCCAGAAACGCCTCGTCGGTCGTCGCCCGCTCGAAGAGTTGTTTGCGGTCTTTCTCGGGGAGGGTATGCAAGAGCAGGTCGAAGTCGAGCACCGCTGCGTGGATTCGCCGCCGGATGCGCGCTTCGGCGTTGCGTTTGGACTGCTCGTGGCTCATCTCCCGCTCGCCGAGCAGATAGGCTCGATCTGCGGGACTTAACACACCGCGTTCACGGTCGATGTCGGAATTCATAATCGGATACGGATTATACAACACCCGATACCATCCGAACTGCTATGACTCTCCCGGTCTGAATGGCAGCTAATGCATTCGTTTCCTGATATCGCTGGGCGGACACCACCGAGCGGGACTGGCCGGCCAGTCAGTCAGAGTTCTGTCCAGCCAGATGGCCAACGGGCTAACGGGGGTGACCGATGAGCGGGTCCATTGCAGCCCGATACGCGGACACGATCGTCTCGCATAGCCGGCTCGTCGTCGTCCTCGTCTTACTGCTGACTGCCGTCGTCGCCGCTGGCGTCGCCTTCGGCGAGAGCGAGGACGGCGAGATCGGACAGTTCGAGACTGACTCCGAAGAGACTGCGGCGCTCGAGGAGATCGATTCGACCTACGGCACCGACGACGGGGTCGTCGCCCAACTTGTCGTCCGCGATGAGGGTGGTGACGTCCTTACTCGCGAGTCGTTACTCGAGGGGTTGCGCCTCCAACAGGAGATCCGCGAGAACGACGAGTTGAACGCTACGCTCGAGGACGAGGGCTTCGTCGGCCTCGAGAACATCGTCGCGACGGGTGCGGTTTTCGAGGATCGGGCCGCTGCCGGGGGTCCGCCGGACACGAGCGAGCCAACCCTCGAGGAACAGATCGCTGCACTCGAGGACCGCTCTGACGAGGAAGTCGAGGCGCTGCTTGCTGACGTGCTCAATCCCGACGCCGAACAGGGTGGGGAGGACGCCTACGAGTTCCTGCCGACAAACTACGAACCGGGCTCGACCGAGGCTGAATCGCGGATCACGTTCATTTTCCAGGTCGACGACAGCGGCCCCGACGAGGACCCACAGGCAGCCTACGACGCACAGGTCGAGATCGCCGAACTCGTCGACCAGCGATTCGACGACGCCTTCGTCTTCGGGCAGGGGATCACCGACGCGGCGTCGGCAAGCGCGGTCGGTGACAGCTTCGCGATCATCACGCCCGTCGCGCTCGTGCTCGTCCTCGGGGTGCTCGCGATCACGTACCGAGACATCGTCGACGTTCTCATCGGACTGTTCGGCATCGCCGTCGTGATGGCGTGGCTCGCGGGCATCCAGGGCTGGCTCGAGATTCCCTCGAGTCAGCTGTTGATCGCCGTCCCCTTCTTGCTGATCGGGCTGAGTATCGACTACGCGCTCCACGTCGTGATGCGCTACCGGGAGGCCAGAGCCGGCGAACTCGAGGCCTCGAGCGAGGCACGCGCGAGGGCAGCGAGCGACGGCGGCACAGCAGGCGACGGGCCGAGAATCGGCGCACGGGCCGGAATGACGCTCGGACTCACGGGCGTCGTGCTCGCACTCGCCGCAGCGACCGTCTCGACGGGTGTCGGCTTCCTCTCGAACGTCGTCAGTCCGCTCCCGGCGATTCAGGACTTCGCGATCTTGAGCGCCGGTGGGATTCTCGCGACGTTCGTCGCCTTTGCCGTCCTGGTACCCGCGCTCAAGGTGACTGTCGATGATTTCCTCGAAAGTCGATTCGACCGAAACCGAGCGAAACCACCGTTCGGGACGGGCACCAGCGTCGTCAACCGCGTGCTCTCGAAGTTCGTCACGGTCGCTCGTCGGGCACCGCTTGGAATCGTGTTCGTCGCGCTCATCCTGGCCGTCGGCGGTGCATACGGCGCAACGGGGATCGACACGGAGTTCAACCAGGCGGATTTCCTCCCCGAAGACGCCCCTGAGTGGGCCAAATCGCTCCCCGGACCGCTCGCGACGGGGACCTACACGATCAGCGACGACGCCGCGTATCTCGGCGCGAACTTCGCCGACCGTGGCGAGGGGAGTCAGACACAGATACTGATACGCGGGGATGTCACGGATCCGGACGCGCTCGTCGCGATGGACGACGCGATCCGTGACGTCGACAGCGACGGAACGATCATCGTTCGGCCAGGCGGGCAAGCAGCCATCGATGGCCCGCCAGCAGTGATCCGTGAACTCGCAGCCGAGAACGAAACCGTCGCTGCCGCTCTCGAGGACCGCGACACCACCGACAACCGCCTGCCGAACGAGGACGTCGCCGGCTTCTACGACGTGCTGTTCGAGGTCGATCCGGATCGTGCATCCGACGTCCTCTACCGTGACGACGACGGCGGGTACGAGTCAGCGCGGCTCCTCGTGAGCGTGCAAGGTGACGCCGCCGCCCAGACCGTCGCCGACGACACCCGTGAGGTGGCAGCCGCGATTAGTGACAGCGGCGTCGTCACGGCGATTGCGACGGGTGGGCCCGTGACGACGGCCGTCGTCCAGGATGCGCTGCTCGAGACGCTCGTGCAGGCCTTTGCCGTCACGCTGGTAGTGATCCTAGTCTTCCTGACGGTCCTCTACTGGGTGCGCCACCGCGCGCTCTCGCTCGGGGCGATCACGCTTGCGCCCGTCGTCGCCGCGCTCGCGTGGCTGCTCGGAACGATGGCGCTACTGGATCTGCCGTTCAACAGCGAGACCGCAGTGATCACGAGCCTCGCGATCGGCCTCGGCGTCGACTACAGCATCCACGTCGGCGAACGGTTTATTGCAGAACGAGACGAGCGCGCATCACTCGAGGAGGCGCTTGCGGCGACGATCACCGGCACCGGCGGGGCATTACTGGGGAGTGCAGCGACGACAGCCGCCGGGTTCGGCGTCCTCGCGCTGGCACTCGCGCCACCGCTACAGCGGTTCGGACTGGTGACAGGCCTGAGCATCATCTTCGCGTTTATCGCCTGTCTCACCGTGTTGCCGTGTCTGCTCGTGCTTCGTGAACGGGTGCTCGAGCGCGTCAGTGCGTGAGTCGGTCGCTGAAACCTTTTTGCTGGTCGGCGATGTCGCGAGATAGCGCACAATGAGCATGAACGCATTTGTCATGGATGGGATCGGCGAGACGGGAATTACGGAGAAGGAGCCGCCGGAGCCGGGACCGGCGGACGCGATCCTCAAGCCAACGAAGGGGCTGATCTGCACCTCGGACTGCCACACCGTCCACGGGGCGATCGGCGATCGCGAGAACCTCACGCTGGGCCACGAGGTTGTCGGCGTCGTCGAGGAGGTCGGCGACTCCGTGAGCGACTTCGAGCCCGGCGACCGCGTCGCTGTCGGCGCGATCACGCCCGACTGGAACTCGAGAGCCGCACAGGACGGCCATTCCTCGCAGTCGAACGGGGCGCTTGGCGGCTGGAAGTTCGCGAACGTCAAAGACGGGACGTTCGCTGAGTACGCCCACGTCAACGACGCCGACGGGAACCTGGCACACATTCCAGACGACGTCAGCGATCACGAGGCACTGTACACGACGGACATGATGTCGACCGGGTTCGCCGCGGCCGAAAACGCCGACATTCCGGTCGGTGGAACCGTCGCCGTCTTCGCCCAGGGACCGGTTGGGCTGATGGCGACGAAGGGAGCCGAGTTACAGGGCGCCGGCGAGATCATCGCCGTCGAAACAGTCGACAAGCGCCAAGAGCTTGCCCGAACCTACGGTGCTGACCACGTCGTCGACTTCCAGGAAGTCGATCCGGTCGAGGCGATCATGGACCACACCGACGGCGAGGGCGTCGACGCCGCCATCGAAGCGCTCGGCACCGATCAGACCTTTCAGGACTGTATCAAGGCCGTCAAGCCTGGCGGGACCATCTCGAACGTCGGCTACCATGGCGAGGGCGAGTTCCGTCACATCCCCCGCGAGGAGTGGGGCGTCGGGATGGCCGAGATCGACATCGTCACCGACCTCTGTCCGGGCGGCCGGCTCCGTATCGAACGACTACTGCGACTGCTCGAGAACGACCGGGTCGATCCGACCGAGATGACGACCCACGAGTTCGAGTTCGACGAGATCGAGGACGCCTTCGAGATGATGGACAAGAAAGAAGACGGGATCATCAAGCCGCTGATCCACTTCGAGTGAGACGGCCCCCTGTGCCGGTGTGCCGGCGCACTCGCGGGACGGTTCGCGGTTGCCGGCACCGACGAACAGTCGTCCAGATGATCCTACGGCCGCGTCGTCAGTTCTGGTGTGTCACTTCTCTCGAATCAACAGCCCTTCAGCGATGCTCCTCGAGAGTCGGCCACCGGAGGCCGACGACAATACGTGCAACCCGAGGTGAGAAACCGTGCTCTGCTGACCCGTTACTGCTCGAGGCCGCTATCGGAGTGGGCCCGAACCCACAATTCGCCGATACGTGAAAGGCGCGTCCGGTAGGATTTCCCGTGTTCTTCGCGTTCGATGTAGCCTTTGCCGCCGGGACCGAGTCGATCGACGTTGTAGATCACTTTCGAACGGAAACTGTCAGTATACTCTTCGTTCAGTTCGCGAGCAAGCGCTTCAGCGAGCTCCGAGACTGAGTCGAACTCGCCGTCCTCGCCGAGTTTGTACAGAATAAGTTCCTCGAAGGGTTTGACGTTCGAGAACGACGCGACGGGCAACTCGACGATGTGTCCGCCATCGATCTCCTTCGCACCGATCGTCGTCCCGCGTTCGTCGAACTCCGAGAGGAGATCCCGTGCGCTCTCGAGGCGGTCATCGACTCGATCATCCTCGAGGTCGTCGGCGCCGTTGAGTTCCTCGAGCAGCGTGATCTGCTCGCGTAGTTCCTCGGCGAGTTCCGTCTCGAGGTACTTCTCGGGGGCGGTGTAGTAGGTGTGGATGTGCTCGCGGTCGTCTTGGCGCTCGACCATCAGCGAGTGGGCTGCGTTCGCAAAGGCGAAGCTGACGGTTCGGGGCATGGCGGCGACGTTGACCCAGACCTCGTTGCCGGCGTCGAGTTCGGCGGTGATGAGCTCGTAGGCCTGCTCGAAGGCGGCGTCGTAATCGTAGACGTCAGCCAGCACGAACCGTTCCGTACTCGCCCCTAACAGGTTTCGAAAGTCCGTCTCGAGTTTCTTCGAGAGCCGGCGGGAGTACTCGACGTTGGCCTCGCTGCCGACGGCACCCTCGAGCAAAATGACGCTATCGACGTCGATCTGATCGCGAACCAGTGGCGCGATCAGCCGGTCGTAGTCGAAGCCGACCGGAACAATATGTGTTTGCATACGCGATACGTAGACACGACATCGTAATCAATCCCGCCACGTTGAGAGCAGCGTGGGTCACGGTCTCGGCGATCAGGGATCGTCGGACTGGTCCTGGTCGAGCAGCGTCGGCTCCTCGAGGATCGCGGTGATGAGTTTTTGCAGGGCTACCCGGAGGTGTTCGTGAAACGTCGCGGGCGTTACGCCCATCGCGTCGGCGACCTCTTGGCCGGAGCTGTGACGCGGCCACTCGAAGTAGCCGCCGTAGTAGGCCGTCTCGAGGGCCACCTGTTGGCGGTCGGTCAGCGTCTCCGCCAGCCGGGTCTGAAGCTGTTCGATCGATTCCCTCGAGGGCGTGACCTGTCGGCGGGCGACGGTCCGCATCCCGGGATACACCGCGGTGATCTCGTCGACGACATCTCGAACGTCCGTTCCGGTCGAAAAGCGCACCGTCGTGGTGTAGTCGCCGTCCTCGATGGCTGCCGACTTGACGTAGCCGCCGTAGGCGTCGATGACGCCGATCATCGGCGGTTCGCTGATCGTCAGCTCGAAGGTCACCTCGCCGGCCGATTTGTCGATCACGGTTACGCCATCCCAGTGTGAAACTGACTCGACGAGGGTTTCCACCACTGGAAACGTCTCGGCGGCCGTGGTCCCGTACTCGAGATACTGCTCGTCGTCGATCCGGACGACGCGGTCGAACCAGACCGAGTGGCCGCTCATCGAAGGGCCGTCGAAAATCTCGACGGCGTCGTCGATCACGAGCTCGAGTTCGATCAGTTCCTCGCCCAACAGCACGCGCCGTCGCTCGAGGGCGGCGATCGCGTGGCCCAGAATATCTCCGAGCTGGCCGATAACGTCCTGTTCTTCGTCGGCGAACGCGTTCCGGCGGGCACTCGTCACGCCAAGGACGCCGTAGAGGATGTCGTCGTGTGTGATCGGAATCGCCGCCGCCGAGGCGTAGCCGTGCTCGCGGGCGTCCTCATGCCAGGGCTCGAACGACGGATCCGAAAAGACGTCGTTTGACACCTGCATCGTCCCGGTTCGAATCGCCGTCCCTGCCGGTCCACGGCCAGCAGGGTCGTCGGCGTCCGTCGACAGCGGAATCGTCTCGACGTAGTCGTCGATTCCTGCCTCGACACGGTGTGTGATCTGTTTCGATCTGGTGTCGACGTCCGCGATAAAGGCGAACTCGTACGACGGCGAATCGGCCAGCGATTCGCAGGCGACCCGCTCGAGTTGGGCTCTGTTTGAGCCGTCGACGATCGCATCGTTGATCTCGCGGACGACGCGGTTGACGTGATCGAGCGCCGCCAGCCGTTCGCGCTGGCGCTCGAGTTGGCGTTCACGACGGCGATTGTCGGTGACGTCCCGAAAGATGGTGAGATGGGACCCGGGCAGTACGTTGGCGACGGCGTTGTACTCGGCGATCCGTTCAGTGCCGTCGGGCCGACTCAGCAAGGCCGAGTCGCAAAGCCGTCCCTGCTCGCGGAGATCCGTCCAGACTGACTCCATATCGTCGTGGACGAACTCATCGAGTGAGCGCCCGGACAGCGCCGAGCGCTCGAGGCCGAGCAACTCGCTTGCGGCCGGGTTGGCAGCGACGATTTCGCCGTCGTCGTCACTGACGAGGATCGCATCGTGTGCATCCTGGAAGATCGACCGAAGCCGTCTGTTTCCGTCGACGAGAGTCTGCTCTCGTTCCTTACGCCTGGTAATCTCGCGAACGAGGACCGTCACACCCGTCTCGTCCGGATAACACCGCGCCTCGAGCCACGTCCCTGTGGTGTCGTGGAACTGTTCGACTGTAATCGGTTGCTGGGACTCGAGAGCGCGTTCGTGTGCGTCCCCGAAAAGTGATCGAATGGTCTCGATCGTCGATGCCGCGACAGTAGTCGTCTCGTCATCGTCAGTCCGACCGAAAAGCACCCTGGCACGGTCGTTGACGGCGATAGACTGTAACTCGTAATTGAGAGCGTAGGCGGCGTCGGAGATCCGGTCGAACGCGTCCTCGAGGTCGGCGCTCGAGTCGGGTTCCAGTCCGGCGGGATCGACCGATCGCCGTTCATCTCCCATACCTGTCCCCTGCTAGCCAATCCCAAAAGCCTAGCGATTGACAAGGTTGTACAGCGATCCAGTGGCGCGACTCGACAATCCGAGACTCGGCATCGAACGGAGCTGAGTGCTGTCACCAGCGATCGTCGAAACCACTGTTACTCTGCTGTTTCGTCGTCAGATTCGAGGTCGATCGTCCGGACCAGTTCTGCGATCGTCTCGCGGTCACAGTCCGGAGTGACCTCGATGTCGGCTGGCAGATCGGCGGCGGTGGCCAGTTCCGTCTCGCCGACGGCGTCGGCGACGCTCTCGAGGGGGACCGTTCCGCCAGCCATCCCATAGCTCGTCTCAGTCGGCCAGACGGCGACGTGAACCTCTGCATCGATCGGATCGATTTCGGTTCCAAACAGGTCGGGATCGACGGGATAGCCCACGTCGAGGACGTACCAGACCCCTGACTCCCCGTTCGTCGCTTCGAACTCGAGGGTGGTTCGCGTGCCGTCGATGACCAGCCCCTCGTCTTCGATCGTGTTGACAAACTGGCGTTTTGCTTTCGGTGCTGCCTGCGAGAAGACCGACGACGGCGGGATACCGACGTTCGGGAGTGGTGGCGAAAACGAGAGATCGACGGTAAACAGCGAGCGGACCGGTATCTCGCTTGCGCCGACTGTTGTCCCTCGGACAGCGGGTTCGACGGGTTCGTACAGCGTTGTCTCTGCAGTAATCGAGAGAACGAGGACGTTCAGCTGCCCCGTTCGAGTTCCAAGCGGGCGCCACGAGGTGGCCAACGGCTCCGGCAGATCGGACGGCATCACGCGGCAGTACGCGACCATCACCTTTCGGTCTGGCGGTCGCTCGAGCGACGGCGTTCACTCCTGGTGACGGACCCGAACCATGCCCTCCGTAGTGACGCCGACGATCAGCGGTGTCGAGATTTTCCGTCCCGTGACCGCGGCGCCGGCAGCGTCACTGACGGCTTTCATGAGCTCCGGTGCAGTGTAGTCGACCTTGACACCTTGTTCGTCGCAGGCCTCATAAACGAGCTGTGGCACGTCATAGAGGTCGGTTCCAGCAGGAACGCGGATACGAACTGGTGCTCGGAGCGCTTCCGCGAAGGCGACGGTCTCGCGAGCTTTCGATAAGTTCTCTCTGGCGCTCGACTCGATCGAGGAGACGTTCGCTCGTGACGTTCCGAGTGCATCGGCGATGTCGGCCTGTGAGATCCCACGCTCGCGCAACACGAGCACCTGTGCCTGCCGATGGGTCAGCACGCTCGTCTCCGGTTCGAACCCGATCTCCTCGAGGAGTTCCTCGACCTCGTCGATCATGGCGACCGCCTCCACTTTCGGTACCACCGAATTTCGCGTGCGTCCATATATAAATAGTAAGACGGCGGCGGGATCAAAGCTTCCCCGGTCTGTTCTGGAAACGGCCGAACCGTATATATCGATCGCGTGACTGTTCATCGAACATGAACGTTGCTGCGGCCGCCGAAACGTGCGACGACGTCCTCGACGAGATTGGAACCGCCGTCATCGGTGCAGAGGACCTGTTCGAGACTATTCTAACCGCCGTCGTTGGCCAGGGTCACGTCCTCCTCGAGGACGTCCCGGGAACCGGAAAGACCCTGACCGCACGATCGTTGGCAACGGCACTCGATCTCGAGTTTACACGGATTCAGTTCACACCGGATCTGCTGCCGGCCGACATCACCGGCACGCACATCTACGACGAACACGCCGGGGAGTTCTCGTTCGAAGCCGGCCCCATCTTTGCAAACGTCGTGCTGGCCGACGAGATCAACCGTGCCCCGCCGAAGACCCAGGCTGCCCTGCTCGAGGCGATGGGTGAACGCCAGGTTTCGATCGGTGGTGAGACCCGCGAGCTGCCGGACCCATTCATCGTTATCGCTACCCAGAACCCGGTCGAACAGGAGGGGACGTTCCCGCTCCCCGAAGCGCAGGTCGACCGCTTTATGATCAAAACGAAAATGGGTTACCCCGACCGCGACGGCGATCTTGAGTTGCTCGACCGGCGGGCGGACCGGCACTCGCGGACGCCAACGGTCGAAAGCATCGTTGACCGAACGTCGGTACTCGATCTGCAAGCGGTTCCGGAGACGATCAGCGTCGATCCGGCGATTCGGGCGTATCTGGTCGACGTCTGTCGGGCGACCCGCGAGGACGACCGCGTTGACGTCGGGATCTCTCCCCGTGGACTCCAACGGCTGTTCGAGGCGAGTCGTGCTCGCGCCGTGCTCGCGGGTCGGGAGTACGTCGCCCCTGAAGACGTTCATACGGTTGTTCACCCCGTGCTGGATCATCGAATCGTTCTGACGACGGAGGCGGCCGTCCGCGGTGTCGATCCGCGAACGATCGTCGAGGGGGCGGTCAACAGCGTTCCGGTGCCGTCGATGGGTGACTAGTCCCCTCTCGGCCAGGCTTGCGATGCCACTTTAGTAACAACTGAACCGATGGACACACAGATCGCATAGCCGCCATGCGACCTGGTGTGCAGTGACGTTCAGTGGCTGCGAGAGTACTCGAGTGGCCAGCGGTCCGCGTCTATCGTCGCGAGTTCGTCGGCGACGCCGTCGGCAAGCCGGTACTCGGTGCCCTCTCTGACGACGGTGCCGGCCCGCTCTACGTGTTCTAGGTGGGCGTAGGACTCGCCAGGACCGTGAAGGATGTGAATACTCTCGAGGTCGCCGAACAGGTCGTCACTGACCGTCCAAGTATCACAGGGTCCCTTCCGGTCGAGGGCGTCGAGCACCCGCCACGACCGTTCCTCGTGGTGGTCGATGATGTACTGGGCCCGTGCGGCCGGGTCGTCAATCGGATCGCGATGGCCCGGCCAGGCCCGGTCGTAGTCGGCGTCGACGATCCCCTGCAGTGCACGCAGGTACTTCTCGAGCGGGCGCTCCACGCGGACGTCCGCGCCGCCGACGTTCGGCGTATAGACTGGCAGCAACGCATCCCCGGAGACCACCTCACGGCGGCCAGCTCGTGTGAGTTCGAACATACAGAGTCCCGCGGCGTGGCCCGAGGTGTGGACGACCTCGAGATCGGTGCCGTTGACCGAAAACGTCTCGCCGTCTTCGAACGTCGTCACCGTCGGCGACTCGCCCGTCGGCTTCCCGCCAGCCAACACCTCCCGAAGGACGTCCCGCTTGGATTCGGGCATCCCCCACTGCTCGAAGTACTGCTCTTGCAGGTCGGACAGCTCGGCCCACACGTCCTCGTCGCCTTCGATGAGCGGTGCGTCGGCGGCGTGGGCGTAGACGTCGGCACCGCTTGCGGCCTGTAACTCGCCTGCCAGCCCCGTGTGGTCGCCGTGCCAGTGTGTGAGAAAAATGCGATCGATATCCGAAAACTCGAGCTCACGCTCGTCGAACGCGGCCTCGAGTTGCTCGCGTGTCGTCTCCATCCAGTCGCCCGTATCGATCAGGACTGTCTCCGGCCCGTCGCTAAAGAGATACGTGTTGTTGTTGCCCTCGAATGCGGAGTTCGACAAGGATATTCGCTCCATGTCAGTATATCACACGGAAAACGTGAAAACTGTTGTGAGACTCGAGAGCAGTTGGCAGTGATTAGCCTCGCAACGCCCACACAACGAGGACGACGGCGAGCAGCCCCGTTCCGACGGTAACCGCCGCGTGTGCCGGCGTCGTGATCGTGAGTTCTCGCATCGCCCACCGGTAACAGGCCACGGTCGCGACGGCGACGACCGCCCCGGTTAACACCGCGCCGCCGATGTGGACGAGTTCAGCCCGCAGCGTCGCCGCCCCACTGCCCAGTTCCGTTCGAACGCCGTCGGCGTACTCGCCGATGTCCCACAGCACGAACGCCCCCGTTGCCGTGAGGATCGCGGGCTCGACCTGTCCGGCGATCGCGAGCCCGACCGCAAGGACACCCACCGCACCGGCCGCGAGCGCAGCTCCGATCGCTTGCGGGGGCAGGATCCGGAACGTGCGTACCACAGTAACAAACCATAACATCGATCCGAGAACGGTCAGCGTCACCACGAGCACGGCCGCCGCCAACGCAAACGCCGGGAACGCCCCGATCAACTCGACCACCGACGGCGGAACCACTCCCTCGAGTGCCCCCTCGAGGTCTGTCTCGAGTGCCCTCCCGGACAGTGCCTGTGCAACGACGAGCGTGACAGCGGCCCCGCCGACAACCGGAGCGAGCAGGCGGGCACAGACGCGAGCGACGTTCCGACCGAGGAGCCGACGGCCCCACTCGAGGCCCAGGAGTGCGAGCGCGACGGCAGTGAGGACAACCAACACGAATCGCAGCCCCGACGCCGTCACCAGCGTTGCGAGCCCCGTACCGACGGGTGCGGGGAGCCCCGTCTGCAGTTCCGCGGGCGTCACCGGTCTCGTCTCGAACCGCGCGCTTACCGACGACGCGGCAACTGCCACGATCACCAGGACGAGCGCAACACGGCTCACGCGCGAGCAGACCCACCGAAGCCGCGCGATGCCGGCTGCGAGCGAGCCACGACGATCGGGCGGGACGATCCGCTCGAACGGAAGATATCGAAGCGCCCGACTCGAGATGAGCGCCGCGAGCAGCACCAGGCCGGCAAAGGAGACGACCGCCCACGAGTCGTTTGCGGCGATGACGGCGTCGCCAGCAACCCCCAGTACGTCGACCACGGCAGCGCTGGTGCGGTCGCGAACGGCCGACTCGGGGGCTACCCGGAGAGCGACGACGCCGACCACGCCGAGTGCAGCGAGCGTCGTCCCCGTTGCACCGCGGCGGACGCCACCGTTTCCGAGTCGATTCCAGGGGGCAACGCCCGCCGCAAACGCGGCGATGACGAGCGCCCAGACGGTGAGGGCAGACACGACGCCGATGCCCGAGGACGTAAGCACGAGCGCACCAGCCAGCAATGCGGGAGAGGAGAACAGTACCGAAACGGGGACCACGAGCACGCCGCCGAGCCCACGAACGAGCGGACGTGTGCTCCCAAGCAACATCGTCACCATCGCCGCGCCGAGTCCGGCACCCATCGCGAGGGCGGCCAGTTCGAACCCGACGAGCCGCGAGCCGATCCCGATCCCGATCCCAATCGCGAGCGTGCACGCGATCATCACCACATCGCTTGCGGTCGGGCGAGCGAGTGCCCGCCAGAGCCCCCGCCTGCCCGCCGTCAGCGCGTATTTTCCCGTCTCGAGGGCGACCGACCGACGCGAGCGAGCGCTCGTCCCCTCCTGGCCACGGTCAGTTCCAGTCCCGGTAATCGAGTCGGGCGTCACGCCGCACCACCCCCAGTACCGGCCCGAAACGCCCGCGCGAGTGCGATCGAGATCCGATCGTCGAGATTCCAGTCGACGACGGTCACCCCGAGACCGCGGAGAGCAGCCGTTCGGTTTGCCCGCTCGAGGCCAGCGATCCGGGCACCCATCGAAGGTGACGCCGTTGCGAGACCAGCGGTCACGTCGGGTGTAATAACTGTCACTGAACGGCCATGGCTCCGCAGCGTCTCGACGAGATCGACCGCCTCGTCGTCGAGCAGTGGCGTACAGAACGCGACCTGTGCCCGGCGTGGCAGCCGCCGCTCGAGGTCGGTCGCGAGTGCATCCCCATCAGCGGACGCGTTCGCTGTTGGTTGCTCACCGCCGTCAGCAACGGCGCGGGGATCGTCGACAGCCGATTCAGAAGCAGGAGACCGGGTGTCCTCGAGGACAGCGTCGATCCGTCGGCGGACGTCGCTTCCGGCACCCGGCTCGATCCACGCTTCCCCTGACAGTGTCGCTAATCCGGTTCGGTTGCCGTTCTCGAGCGAGGCGACGACGCCACGCGAGGCGGCGTACAGGGTAAGATCGAACGAGTCGGGACCGCCACCGGGAGTCTCGCGGTGGTGAGTCAGGCGATCGTCGATAACGAAGACGATCGTCACGGCCCGTTCCTCGCGGTACTCGACGGTCGCGAGGTCACCAGTCCGGGCGAATCGGTGCCAGTCGATCCGGTTGATCGGGTCGCCACGGCGATAGTCACGGGTCGAAAAGAACTCGATGCCGCTACCGCCGTCGTCGGTCGGCGTCTGTCCGACGAACTGGATCGTTCGGTCCTGAAACGGGAACCCATCGAGCAGCGTCTCGCAGGCGAACGTCGTGTCGCCGTCCGGTTCGCGTTCGTCGGTCGTGACAGCCGTCGCCGGAAGCGAACGTAGCCGCAGCGTCGCCGGGCCGAACTCGTGCTCGCCTCGCGGTGGGGTGAGTTCGTACTCGTGTGTGACCGTCTCACCCGGCGAAACAGCCGTTGCGAACGCGGGGGAGCCATGCGTTACTGCCACGTCCGCCGGCGGGTCGTCGGCGATACGAACATCCGGCAGGACTCGCGTCCCCTCGTTCGTCACCGACAGCGTCACCGTCACCGACTCGCCGGGCCGAAGACGGGTTTCCCCGAGCGTTCGCTCGAGCCGAACCGGACCGCCGGTGTCAGCATCGGTCTCAGTCCCGGTCTCGGCCGTGTCGGCACTGTCGGTATTGGTATCCGAACCTAGTGTGGGTGTCGAACTCGCCTGCCCGACGAGGACGAACCCCAGCGCAACGATTGCGAGGAAAAACAGCGACGGAACGCCGAGCACGATCGCGAGCAAACTCGCTGTCAGCGCACCGATGAGCGCGGCCTGCCAGCGTGCCTGTCGGCTCGTTTCGGTCACGACGACACCCCCTCGATCTCGGCATTTCGTGGTGTCGTCTCCGTCGGTGTTCCCGAACCCGTCGTTGATTGCAATCGATCGATCTCCTCGAGTGTCCGCTCGAGGCTCCGTTCGAACGGCTCGCCGGTACTTACGAGGTCGATCAGCCAGAGCCACAGCGGAATCCGCGGCCCGTCCGCGGTCGCGAGGAAGGCAGCAGCACGCGGATCGTCAGTCCATGTCCCGGCTTCGATTGCCGCCATCGCGTCGTCGGCACGTCCGGTGTGGGTTCCGTAGGCAGTCGCCGCGATTCGACGAAGCGACTCGAGGAGGGCCATCCGTGCCTCCTCGCGACTGGCTCGCGGTTCATCGTCGTACGCCGTCGCCGCAGTGACCAGTTCCTCGGCCGTCGCGCCGACGACGGGCTGTCGGTCGGACCGAGGAGAGCCGTCATCGAATCGTGGCCCGGTCTCGGCCGGAGCGTCTGGGGCGACGAGTGCAGTCGTCGACGACGAGCGACGCCGTCCAGCGATCCCGAGCGTTGGCGCAAACAGCACGAACACCACGGCGAGTCCGAGGACGACGAGTTCGGGATCGACGGCCGCAAGCAGCGCCTCGAGTTCAGGCACCGGCTCGAGGAGGAGTTCCGGCCGAATGGCGACGACTGCACCGACCGCAACCAGGATCGTCGCGAGGAGCGTTCCCAGCACGAGTCCCGTCGTCGACGGCGTTCTACTCATCGGTATCGGCCCCACGGTCGTCGGCTCCGTCTTCGTCTGGGGTCGCCTCGAGTGCCGAACGAAGCTGGTTATGTGCAGTCGTCGTCCGCTCAAGGTGGGCTTCAGGGTCACGATCCCCGTACTCCACGTCACGGAATGTGTGGGTAATCGTCTCGACCGGGTCGTCGGGCGCACCGGCATCACGGGCGCTGCGGGCGACGTCCGTTGGTGTCGCCGTAGCGACGCGTCCACGGGGCATCCGTGAGGCGTCGATCACACTCTCGAACGCCTGTCTGATCCGCTGACGTGCGCTGGCATATTCCTCCTCGTCGGGTGCCGAATCGTCGACCCCGCCGCCAAACAGCGACGAACCGGCGTTTCGAACCCGTTTTCCTGCCGTGTGGAACACATGTACGAGCGTCGCCATCACAAGCCCCGGCAACTCGGCGACCGACCGCAGCCTGCCCAGCGCCCGGATCGCCCGCTCGAGCGCCTGCGAGCAGGCAACGACAGCCGAAAGCGCGACCGAAACGAGCCGTCCGGGAATCGAGAGCAACGTGGCGATCGGGTTCGATCGCGTGGCGAAGACGTAGGCAATGAGCAGGAGGCCACCCACAACGAGCCCACCCAGTACCACACCATCGGAAAGTCCGGGGATTGCATCCTCGAGACTCGAGTCATCGCCACCGTTGTCTGCATCCGCGGTGCTCTCATCCGCCAGTTCATCATCAGTTTCTCCGTCGTCACCGCCGTCTGCATCCGCTGTGCTCTCATCCGCCGGCTCATCATCAGTGCCTCCGTCGTCACCGCGTTCATTGTCCAGGCTACTCTCGTCGGTACTCCCCTCCTCAGCGTCACCGAAACCGGCCTCGTCCACGCTGCCGCCATTGCCGGCGCTCGAGTCGCCATCGAGTGCGGAGAGTAATGCAGCCAGTCCGTACAGCGTGCCTTCGACGTCCGGATTCTCGCTGTCGACGGTGCGTTCTACGAGCGCTCCACCCGGTATATCGCTGTCGAGGCTGTTCTGTCCCCCGATTTCAGCCCCTTCCGCTGCGTGCTCGTCTTGTGCAACTGCAGTATCCATTCCTTCAGCCGTCCGTTCGCCAGAATCGCCGTCGAGGAAGTCACTTGCCGGCGATTCCGACGCCACCATCGGCATCGCACTCGCGGCGAGAACGAGCCCACAGACCGCACAGAGAACGGCAGTCGTCACGAACAGTCGTCTCATCTTCGATCCAGCAGCCATCGATCAGGCTACAGTTGATGTAACTGATACTTACGTCTTGTTGCCAAAAACGTGCTGAAAACGTCGAGCGTGCTCCAGTGAACTGTCCACTCGTCGGAACGCACTCGAGGATTACGAGCCCCAGAAGTTATCGCGACTTCCGAGCCGTTCGCGACGGGTTTTTCCGTCGGATTCGTCGGCGTCATCGGCGTCGGTGTCCGAACCCTCGTCGTCTGCAGAATCTGTCTCGTCGGAGTCTGCCTCGTCGTCTGGATCCATCGGCAGCAACTCGAGTTCTTTCGCGCGTGCGTGATTGCTGTGCACGCGGGTGATTTCGACGCGAGCACGCGCTTCCGGCAAGACACCATCAACCATCACAATAAAGCCGTCCTCGGTCCGACCGACACCGGCCCCGCTTTCGTGCATGTCGACGACGTCGACGATCACTTCTTGGCCGGATTTGACTGGCTGTGTTTTGAGATCTTCGATCGGCTGGCTGTAGTGTTTACACCACTCCTTGCCACCCCGGTCACCGTAATGTTGACACCCCATTCCAGAGATCCGTTCTGAAAAGCTCGGACAGTCGTCGGCAAGTGGACAGTCTGCCATACGGTGTACTACCAGCGGCGCCGTTAAACCGTTTCCGTCTTCTGAATCGAAACCGTCGCAACCGAAAACGCCGGTAAAACCATCTGTTTCGCGGTAGAATGCGCAATGCAAACGGAAGCAATACGCAACAATTAGTAAATGAACGGAACCCATCTGACGGGGCGTTTCGAAAAGGTTTACGGTACGGACGTTGCAGTGATAGATGATGAAAATCCTCGTTACGGTCAAAGAAGTCGCGACCGTCGAAGACGAGTTCGAGATCGAGGGGACTGAGATTGCAGACCAGTACCTCGGTGCCGACCTCAACGAGTGGGACGATTACGCCGTCGAAGAGGCAGTTCAGCTCCAGGAAGCTGGAATCGCAGACGAAGTCGTCACGGTCACGATCGGACCAGAAGACTGCGAGCAGACCATCCGTCAGGCGCTCGCAAAAGGGGCCGACCGCGCCATCCGTGTCTGGGACAACGCACTCGAAGGCGTCGACCTGCTCGACGTGAACGCGAAGACGGAGATCCTGAGCGCCGTCGTCGAGGCAGAGGACCCCGACCTCGTACTGACGGGCGTGCAAGCCGGCGACGACAGCTTCGGTGCAACCGGCGTTTCGCTGGCCGAAGAGATCGGCGCCCAGTGGGGAGCCGTCGTCAACCACCTCGAACACGACCTCGAGGACGGTGTCGCCGCTGTGCGGCGTGAACTCGAGGGTGGTGTCGAGGAACTCACCGAGATCGATCTGCCCGCGGTCCTGACGATCCAGACAGGGATCAACGAGCCCCGCTATGCGAGCCTGCGTGGGATTCGACAGGCCCAGCGAAAGGAACTCGACGTGCAGGGTCTCGCCGATATCGGCGTCGACGAGAGCGCAGTCGAATCCGAACTCGAGCTGACGGACATGTACGAGCCCGAGAGCGAAAGCGACGCGACGGTCTGGGAAGGCAGCGCCGACGAGACCGCCGCGGAACTGGGTGAACTGCTTCGCGAGAAGGGGGTGGCACAATGACGGACGTCCTTGCAGTTACCGACCACCGCCGTGGCGAACTGCGCGATGTCAGCTACGAGATCATCACCGCGGGCCGAGAGCTCGCCGACGAGACCGGTGGCGACCTCCATCTGACCGTCATTAGCGGGACTGTCGACGAGTTTGCAGACGACCTCAACCGAGAGGGCGTCGACGCCATCCACACCGTCGATCACGGCGAGGAGTTCAACCACGACGTCTACACGCAGACGATCACGCAGCTCTACGATGAGCTCGCCCCACAGTACGTCGTCACGCCAAACAGCGTCAACGGCCTCGATTACGCGCCTGCTGTCGCCAACGAGCTCGATCTCCCGATCGTCACCGACGCGATCGGTCTCGAGACCGACGGCGAGACGCTAATCGCTACCCGCGAGATGTACGGTGGCAAAGTCGAGACGACGAACGAACTCGAGGGCGAGGCCGTTGTCACGATCCGAAGCGCCGAGTGGCCTAAAGCCGAAGGCACCGGCGACGCCTCGATCGAGGCCTTCGACGCAGACATCGACGAGGATGCGATCGGCTCGACTGTCACCGGCTTCGAGGAAGTCGGCGGTGGCGACGTCGACATTAGCGAGGCGGACGTCCTCGTCTCCGTCGGCCGTGGGATCGAAGAGGAGGACAACATCCCACTCATCGAGGAGCTCGCCGAGGCGCTCGACGCGACAGTCTCCTCGTCGCGCCCGATCGTCGACAACGGCTGGCTGCCAAAGAACCGGCAGGTCGGCCAGTCCGGGAAAGTCGTCACCCCCGATGTCTACATCGCCATCGGTATCTCCGGTGCGGTTCAGCACGTTGCTGGGATGAAAGGCTCCGATACGATCGTCGCGATCAACACGGACCCCAACGCACCGATCATGGATATCGCCGACTACGCAATCCACGACGACCTCTTCGATGTCGTGCCGGCGCTGACCGAGCAGTTCCAGTAACTGGATCGCTCGCAGCTTTTTTGATCGAGGCTGGTTCGCGAGTGATTACCGAGCGATTCGAACGACGAGAACCAACGGCGAGAACCAACGGCGAGTCCCACGAGTCGAACTGAGCGGGGCGGACCGTTCGATTGGTCTACATGAGCGGCGACAGGCGCGTTGTACTACGCCAGTCGACGTTCACACGGGCGTGACAAACACGAGTGCGAGGAGAAAACCTGGATTGTGATCCGTCACCTACTTTTTACCCCCGTCCTAAGCGCTGGCAATGGAACGTCTGGAGCGTCGTCGGGCGCTGATCGAAGCGCGTCTCGTCGAGGTGGTCGACGGCCTCGAGCCGGACACGCTCAGGGAGGAAGTTCGCCACACAGCGCTGTCGGGAGGCAAGCGCGTCCGACCGATGGTGACGCTGTTAGCTTGTGAAACCGTCGGTGGGTCCGCCGAGGAGGCGGTCGATTTCGGTGTCGGCATCGAACTCGTCCACAGCGCCTCGCTGGTCATCGACGACATCATTGACCGCTCGGAACTGCGCCGAGGGACGACCAGCGCATGGGCCGAGTTCGGCTACGGCCCAGCGATCGTCTCGAGTGATGGCTTGCTTGGAGAGGCGTTTGCCCTCTTCTCTGCCGACCCTGATGCAATGCAGGTCGTCGCCGAGGCGATGGTCGAACTCGGGGTCGGTGAGGCGACAGAGCTGTCTGCAAAGCCAGAGAGCGAAGCGGAGTACATGACGCTGGCCCGCCGGAAGACCGGCGCACTCTTCCGAGCTGCCGCCGAACTCGGAGCGATCGCTGCCGGGTCGGACCCAGTGACTGTCGAGGCCCTTGGCGAGTACGCCGAACGGGTCGGTGTCGCCTTCCAGATCAGAGACGACGTTCTGGATGCGGTCGCCGACCCCGACGAACTGGGCAAACCGACCGGCCACGACGCTGCCTTGGAGCGACCATCGGTCGTCCAGGTGACCGATCTCTCCGCCGACGAAGCCAACGACCGCGCTCGAGCCGAGTCCGATCGGGCGATCGAGGCCTTAGATCGTGTCGAGGTCGCAGATCAGGAAGCAAGAGATTACCTGGTCGAACTCGCGGAGTTCGTCGTCGAGCGCGAGCGATAACGCAGAGCGGTTGTCGTCGGCGTTCTTCAACGACAGACCGCTGACGGCCGGGCCTCGGAACGTCCGGTTGGCTACGATACTTCCTATCAGACGCGGCCCAGTTGCCGTGTCTCGCCGTCTGTCTCCTGATCGTCGTTACCCACATCGGACAGTCTGGATTCAGCAACGGCAAAAGTGAGCGTGCTCACGATCCCCAGAAGCGTGCCAGCCGTCAGCGCTGCTGCGAGATAGCTGATCCCGACCTCATCGAGGAAGAAGGCACTCACCGCATAGAGGACGACGGCGATCGAGAGGACATAAAAGGGCGCGTTGAGATACCGCCACTCGAGCGTGCCGGCGATGTACTCGTCGGTGATCTGGCCGAGGCTGGTCGTCACACCCGCCGCAGCGAGCCACTGGATCGAGCCGTAGACCACTGCAGCGAGCATGACTGGGACACCGACCTCGCCATGAGTTGTGTGCTGTACGTCCTCGAGAGTGTTCATCCCACTAACACCGCCAAGGACGAGTAACGTCGCGGCGACAACGTAAGCGAGTAGCGTCGTCCGGCCGGCGTACAACGACCGACGGGCGCGCTCGACAGCGTCGTCGAGTCGATCACCAAGCCCCAGCCCGCGGGAGATAAGATACAGACCGAGCAGTGCTGAGGTCGTTCCGAGCACGAATCCCGGCATCTCGAGGACGGTCCCGATCAACGCAAGCGGATAGATGAGCAATAGGATACCGAGCGGGATCAATACGGTCCCGCGCGTTTCGGGATCGTTCAACACCTGTTTGATCGTATAATACATCGACTCCAGGTTCTGTGCCTGCCGGACAACGACGCGACGGACGCCATCGATCGGGACTCGAGAGCGAATAATCGGGATAACGGATTCGTCCTGTGCGCCGTCGGTGACGACGAGCGCGGTCACGTCCTCGGCAGTCGAGAGACTTGCGAGGACAGTATCGACCTCGTCCCCGACTTCGCGGTTGGCGCTGACGTCGCCGTCGTCGTTGCCGGTGACGACAGCAACCTCGACGCTCTCGTCGCGCGCATCGAGGTCATCGTAGATGTGCAGCCCCTGGAAAATCACGTTGACGTCGGAGTCCTCCGGGTCCGCGGTCGCGAGCGCGACGGCTGCCGCTTCCGCCGACTCGCGGCCGATAACTGGCGTCGAAAAGCCGGTTTTACGGCCAAGATCGTCGTCCAGATCGACACAGAGGACCAACAGCATTGGATCACACGTTCGAGCGCAGGGTATTTCCATCTTCTGGGGACGACAGAATGCGACACCGACACACGAGGCCGACAGGCCCGGCACGGTCGTTTCGCACGGCTTTTGTGAGTTGGCCCAGTATGTACCGTTGAATGATCTCGAAGGGCTGTGAGCAGTGCGCGGAAGGTGGCAAGATGGTGCTGTTCGTCTACGGTTACTGCGACCAGCGTGACTGCTTTTACTGCCCGCTCGGTGAGAACCGCAAAAACGTTACCGACGTCTACGCTAACGAGCGACAGGTCGAACGCGACGAAGACGTCCTCGAGGAAGCCCACCGGATGGATGCACTGGGGACCTCGATCACCGGCGGCGAACCCCAGGAAGCCCTCGAGCGCACCTGTCACTACCTCGAGCTGCTCAAAGACGAGTTCGGCGAGGACCACCACACCCACCTCTACACCGGCATCACGGGCGGCCGCGAGAACATGCGCCGCCTCTCGGAGGCCGGCCTCGATGAGATTCGGTTCCACCCGCCACTCGAGCAGTGGGGCGATCTTCATGGCACCGAGTGGGAAGACATCCTGTATATCGCCCGTGAGGAAGGACTGACGCCCGCGTTCGAGATTCCCGGTATCCGCGCCGAAACGGAGTTCCTCGAGTTCCTCGATGAAGGGGCTGCCGAGTTCTGTAATATCAACGAGTTCGAGATGAGCGATGGGAACTACCGCCGAATGCAGCAGGAAGGGTACGAACTCAAAGAAGACCACATGAGCGCCGTCGACAACGACCGCGATGGCATCCTCGACGTGATGGGCGACCACGAGCGGGTCTACTTCTGTACCTCTGTCTTCAAAGACGCCGCCCAGCACCGCCGTCGGCTGAAACGGATGGCCCGCAACGTCCGTCGGGAGTTCGACGACGTCACCGACGACGGCACGCTCGTCTACGGCAAGACGTACGCCGACCCCGAGCGATTCGAGGTGCTTGGCGTCCCAGAGGAGTTTTACACCGTCAAAACGAACCACGTCGAAGTCGCCTGGTGGCTCTTAGAGGAGATGATCGAAGCGGGCGACCTCGAGGACGGCGAAATCGTCGAGCAGTATCCAAGCTACGATGGGCAGGTCGTCGAGCGAACGCCGTTGGTGTGATGTCCTGACCGCGAGCGAGTGGCTTTTGAGCGTAGATTTTTAGAGGAGGATGAGCGAAGCGAATCCGACGAAAAAAGGGACACGCGCCAGGTCGTCGAGCGAGCGCCGTTGGCCTGACCTTCTCCCTGCCCGCACGGACGAATCGGTTTCCTCGATTCTCCGTCGGCTCAGCGATCGACTGGTTTTCGGCTCCAGATTTCCGCCGAAGCCGAAGCGAGCCCCGCTCGTGCCGAGCAGTGTGGCCCGGGAGAGAGCAGGCACTCGAGCCAACAACTCGTAAGCGACTCCGAGAACGGCGGGCTCTGGTGGCCCCGCTCTCTGTCAGTCGTCTCTGCTGAAGTCCTCGTTCATTTTAACTGGTAGATCAGTTCCACCGAGAACGACGCCCGCCGAGTGAACGCCGATCAGTTGATCTCGGTTGGGTCGACGTCGGGAAGCGTAATGAGGTTCTCGCGGCCGATCCGGAGCTTCTCGATCTCATCGTCTTCGTCCATCTGTGAGAGCAGTTGTGAGACCTTGGCGTTCGACCAGCCGGTCTCCGAGACGATCGAGCCCTGTTTCATCCGGCCACTGTTTTGTTTGAGCAGTCGGAGGACACGTTCCTCATCGCTCAAGAGCTCTGGATCGATCCCGTCGTCGAACTCCTCTTCGAACTCGAGTTGTGTGCCAGCTCCACCGGGTGGAGCATTGTCAACTGGGCTCGTTGTGGTCTCGAAGGAACCTCCGTCGGTATCCGTCGTCCCTGACTCGGGATGGGACTGGTTGTCTCCCGTGCGTGCACGGAGTCGACGGACGATGCCGAGGGCCATGACACGCTCGCGGAGCCGATCGGCCGGTGGTGGGAGGTCGACCTGTGGCCGCCGCGCAAGAAGATAGCTCCCGATGCCGACGGCGAACATGAGCCCAACGACGCCAGCGATCAACCACTCTGACATCGCAGGTGCCGGCGCGACACCACCGCCAGCGCCAGCACTGCGGACGAAGACGATCTGGAGTTCATCATCGCTGAACTCGTGAGGCCCAGTCCACTCGAGGGATGTCGGCGTCTCGAGGGCGTAGTTCGACGGTGATTCGATGACGAGACGCTGGGTGTCGGTTAGCGAAAGCCACACACCACTCTCGGCCTCGAAAGCGTCACCGAAATAGATCCGATCCTCATCAATAGTTGCGAAGTTCGTCCAAGTAAACGAGTAGGCGATTACGCCGACACGAACGGACTCGTCCTCGTCAGTTTCGGGGAGCATATGCTCGCTGATGCCCGCGTCCTCGGGTGAGACGATCTGTGGCTCGTCCCAGCCTTCGTTCTCGAGACTCATCTCGCGGTCGGTCGCCTGCTGAGCGTCCTGACGGAACGGTTCGAACTGCTGGACATCGTACACAGCATCTCGTTGACCGCTCGTCACCTCGTCAGCGTACTCAGTAAACGCCTCCTCATCGTCGTCGTCAGTGAGGAGGAAGCGACTCTCGATGGTCCACTGTGCGTCACCGGTGTCATCGACAGAGATCCGAATAACCTGGTCTGGGTCGGTGTCATCGAGCGCAGATTGGGTCGCTGTGAGAGTTGGTGCGGTTGCGGAGGTCTGTGAGAGTGTCGTTGAAGCGGAATCTATCAGTGGCCGATCAGCGACTGGCGCCGCCTGGGTCTGTTCGGGTCCGGAGGCGGCTACAGCCGGTGTGGCGGCCACCGCCCCAAACAGGGATGTCGCGAGGAGGGCTGTGAGGGCGAGTGCAATGGCGGTGGATACCCGCATACGTACCAACAGGGTGGTCCCCCGGGGGAAAAAACACTTTCCATCGAAAAATAAAGTCTTACCATCGGCTGTGAACAGTCTCCGCAGCGAGAACGAAGTTTCGAATCGAGACGAAGCGGCCGTAAGACACCGCTGAACTCGAACAAAGAGTTATTATTCCAGCACGTCCGAGTGCGACCCGCTTTTGTATCAAGAGTTCATACAGTGGCTCGATGAACAGCGCGACTTCCGCCCTCCTCGCGTTGCTTCTCGTCTTCTCGCTCGTCGCGATTCCGGTCGCAGCGGGTCCCGGAGATGGGATGCAAGCCCAGTTGCAGGCTGAACAACAGGAGCAGACGACCGACGACGACGCAGCCGAGGCGACGACCAATCGCCTCTCTCTCGAGGGAGAGATCAGAAGCGAGACTGTGCGGTACGGCGCCGACCTTGGGGTGGTACTCCAAAGTACGGACGACGAGTTGCGGACTGATTATACCACGTATACGATCCTTGATCGCGAGTTCAACGATGCGGGTGCGGATGAACGAGAGGCGATGGTCGACGACGCGTACGACCAGATACTCGATCGAGCAGACGAACTCGAGGAGCGAGAAGAGGCTGCCGTGGAAGCCCACGCCGCGGGCCAGCTGTCGACGACGGAACTCCTCCAGCTCGTGCTCCGGAATCACAATGAGGCAGCAGTCCTCTCGGATGCACTCGATCATCTCGACGACCGAACGGACCGAATTTCCGGCTACTCGCTGTCGATCCAAGACCAGCAAGACGCACTCGAGATGCATCGAACCCCGGTTCGAGCACAGCTCGAGTCGGCAGCTAACGGTATCGAGGACGGAACAATCGTCACCGTCGAAACGTCAGAGACGGGGTATACACTCTCACTGATCGGTAGCAACTACGTCCGCGAGGCGACCAGATTCGATAATCGCGAGGCGGCCTGGGGAAGCGACTTCGATGATATCTCCGACGCCTACGAGTACGCTGGCGAACTCTACCCGTGGGTGTTCGAAAACAGACAGTCAGCAGGGGCAAGAGAGCACACTGACGTGAATCTCTATCATATCGAAGCCTCACACGACCAGGGCCAGCTCGAGGCGTATCTCGACGGTGGAACGGGTGAGGTGTACCGAGAAGTACAGGAGCTGAGTCACACCTCGTTGCCGACGGAGACTGAAACGATCTGGTCCAGCGACGACTACCGACTCTCGCTCAACGAGACGCCAGCGAACGGACCTGCCAAACTGATGGTGACTGACGCAACCAACGAGTCCAAGACAGCGACGGTTGCAGTCGATGGATTCGAGATCGGAACGACTGACAGTGAAGGGACCATCTGGTTCGTTCCACCGGCCGAGTCGTACGAGCTGGCAGTCACGACTGAAGACGAGCGTATCGAACTCACCGTCGGCAACTAATCCTCGAGGACACAACGCGGCACGCGTGTTTCGAGCGAATGTTTATATTGGAACGGGCGACCAGAGCGGTGCGTGAGCGGAGGTCCGAGCACAGAGACACCAGCTGTTCACTCGAGGTCACACCGCGGGATCAGCCCAGTCGTCGGGCTCGTCGTTCTGCTTGCGCTCACCGTCGCTCTGGCGGCTGTCGTCGCCGTCGGCGTCGGCGCAATCTCACTCGAGTCAAGTGGCCCGACTGCAGCGTTCGACCTCGCTGTCGATGGCGAGCCCTCGAGGATCACGATCGAACACGTCGGCGGCGACCCGATCAACGTCTCGGAGCTGTCTGTGACGATCACTGTCGATGAGCAGGAACTGATCGAACAGCCGCCCGTCCCGTTCGTCGGTGCAAGCGGATTCGATGGAACGCCAACTGGCCCGTTCAACTCGGCAACCGATCCCGAATGGCGGGCTGGCGAGCGTGGCAGTTTCGTGATTGCCGACACGAACGACCCGACGATCGATCCCGGGGACACAGTCACTGTCACGCTCGCCGTGGACGACACTCGTATCGCAGTGCTCGAGGCGACGGCAAAATAACAGCCGGAAAAACGCAGTGATGCAGGTATACCGCCGTTACTCGGGTGCGCGCCCGATCGTCGTGATCGCAACCTCGGGGTCGTAGGACGGACCCTGGAACATGTGCTTGACGTCCTCGAAGCCGGCTTCTTTGAACATTCGGTCGGCTTCGTACTCGTCATAGAAGAGCATGATCGAGTCGGCGAGTTTCTGTGCGAGGATGTTGTCGGGGTAGTTCGGACCGACGACGAGCACCTGCCCACCGGGTTTCAGTACGCGACGGAACTCCCGGAGCGCGAGAATTGGGTTCGGCCAGTACTCGATCGAGCCGGACGACCAGACGACATCGAACGTGTCCGTCGCAAACGGCAGCCGTTCGGCGTCGCCACGGTGGAAGTGGACGGGGGGTGCGCGCTTGCCGAACTTCGCGTAGGCTTTCTCGAGTTGGTGTTCGCTCTGGTCGAGCGCGTAGATCTCGTCGACGTGCTCGAGTAAGCCTTCAGTCGCAAAGCCGGTGCCGCAGCCGACGTCGAGAACGGTCATGTCGTTCTCGAGATCGAGCAGTTCGAGAGCCTCCGTTCGCATCTCCTCGTTCCAGATGAAGGGGTTGATCTGGTCGTAGACCTTCGAGAGGTACTTATAGAACAGTCGAGCCCGGGCCTTGTTCTCGAGGATTCCCATTATGCAGTCGTTTCGACCGGACCGGGATATGTCTGCTGTTCCGGGCGATGGAAACCGCAATGGATCGATTCGGAATGTCCAGACTCGCCCCGAAAATACTGAACGACTTTCGCAACTACCATATACGCGCTCTGGTAAACATCTGTTTGCTTAGAGTATGCCGAGGCCAGAGGTTCTCGAACGAATAAAGTCGGCGGAAGAGGAAGCCGACGAGATCGTCGCATTGGCACAAAACGACCGCGACGAGCGAATAGCCGAGGCCCGGAAACGTGCCGAGGAGATTCGCACGGAAGCGGAACAAGAAGCGCGGGATCTCAAAGAGCGCCGTCTCGAGGAGGCGCGAGAGGAGATCGATGCAGAAAGCGAACGCGTCCTCGAGGACGGTGAACAGGAACGCCAGGCGCTTGCCGAGCGTGCCCAAAACCGTGTCGACGAAGTGACCGACCACGTCGTCGAACTGTTCCA
Source organism: Natronorubrum sp. A-ect3 (assembly GCF_041821125.1). Classification (NCBI taxonomy): domain Archaea; kingdom Methanobacteriati; phylum Methanobacteriota; class Halobacteria; order Halobacteriales; family Natrialbaceae; genus Natronorubrum; species Natronorubrum sp. A-ect3. Next base: position 992,915 of record NZ_JBGUBB010000001.1, read on the forward strand.
GGAGGACGTTCATGCTCAGACCTGAACGGATGAGCAAGGTCTCGGTGACCGGATCCAAGGGCGTCATGCCCACGGTCATCGAGACGGTACACGGACTGAACCTGGTCCATCTCTCGGACTACGACGGCTCCTGGGAGGGCTTTGACAACGGTAACCCGATCGAGGGTGCCGACGACGCCTCCGAGAAGCTGGTGACCGTCCGAGCACTCGAGAGTACCCTGGAGCTGTCGGCCGACGAGGCCGATCCGGGGACGCTCGGAGACGACTGGGAAGACCGAATCGAGGAGATTCGAACCCGAGTCAACGAACTCGACGACCAGCGCGCGGAGGTCCGCGAGGAGCTTCGACAGGTCAACGAGAAGATCTCCCGTGTCGCTCCCTTCGCGGAGCTTGGGATCGACCTCGACCTGCTGTCGGGGTATGACTCGGTCGCTGTCGTCGTCGGCGAAGGTCCACAGGACCAGATCGAAGCAGCCGTCGACGCATCTGAGGATATCCGAGCGTTCGAGCTGTTCACCGGTGGCGACGTCGTGGCTATCGTGGCTGCGCCCACCGATGACGCCGGCTCGGATCCGCTCGGCGATGCGCTCGTTGGGATCGAGTTCACCCGGCATCCGGTGCCGGAGACTGAACAGACCCCAAGTGCGTACGTCGAGGAACTCGAGGAACGCAAACGCGAACTCGAGTACGAAATCGAAGATATCGACGCGGAACTCGAGGAGATCAAGCAGGCGGAAGCCAGCTTCCTCCTTCGCGTCGAAGAGAAACTGACCATCGAGGTACAGCGTGCGGAAGCACCGCTGCAGTTCGCGACGACGGATCGCGCGTTCATCGCTGAGGGATGGATCCCCAGCGATGAGTACGAGCGACTCGTCTCGACACTCGAGAAGGCAGTCGGTGAGAGTGTCGAAATCGAAGAACTCGAGCGCGCGAGCTACGACCGACACGGTGGCTCACACCACGAAACGGTTGCAGACGACGAGCAGCCAACAGCGGACACGGAAAACGACGGCAAACAGCAGAAAGCCGTCACCGACGGTGGCTCGACCGTCACGATGGACGATCAGCCACCGACGATTCAGAAGAACCCGTCGGCTGCCAAACCGTTCGAAACGCTCGTTCAGGCAGTCAACCGACCGAAGTACAACGAACTTGATCCGACGATCTTCATGTTCCTGACGTTCCCGCTGTTCTTCGGGTTCATGATCAGTGACATCGGATACGGGCTGTTGTACGTGCTGATCGGGTTCTACATGTACCAGAGCTTCGATAGCCCCGGGATCACGAGTCTCGGTGGTATCGCGATGTGGTGTGGTGGGTTCACCATCCTCTTTGGGTTCTTGCTCGGAGAGGTGTTCGGAACGCACGAACTCGGTTACATCGTCTTCGGAGACGGTGGGCCGCCGTTGGGAGATAAAGGACTCTCACCAGCCACGCTTGACTTCGCGTTAGGATGGCTCATCGTGAGCCTCCTGCTCGGTATCATCCATCTGAACATCGGCTACATCCTGGATTTCGTCGAGAACATCCAGCACGGCCACGGCCTCTGGGGAGCGCTTACCCACAGTGGTTCGTGGATGCTGATGCTCAACGGGATCTGGATCTGGGTGTTCACACCACAGGCAGCGGACGTCAAACCCGACTTCCTGTTTACCACGTTCGACGGCGCAGCCTTCGATTTCGGTTTCGATGGCTTCCCGATGATGGCGCTCGTCGAACTGCCGATTGCAGGCGGCTTCGAGCTGACCCTGCCGTTCCTGTTGGTCATTATCGGAGTCGTCTTGCTCGCACTCGGTGACCCCGTCGAACTCGCCGAGTTCGCGATCCCGTTCGCGCACGTCGTCTCTTACACCCGAATGGCAGCAGTCCTGCTCGCAAAGGGTGGGATGGCGTTCGTCGTCAACCTGCTCGTGTTCGGTGGGATCCAGACGGCGGAGGGCGACCGGCCCTTCCTGGCACCCTGGACCGGATACAGCCCGGCAGATGGAGAGGTAATGTTCGAAGGACTCTTCCACATGGGCGATGGCGTCACCGCGATCGGGGCGTTCATCGTCGGTGTGCTCGTGCTGATCGTTGGCCACATCGTAGTCTTGCTACTTGGTATCACAAGTGCCGGATTACAGGGTATCAGGCTCGAGTACGTGGAGTTCTTTGGGAAGTTTTATGAAGGCGGTGGAAAGAACTACGAACCGTTCGGAACCGATCGAAACCACAGTGAGGACTAACTAACATGGCAATTGAAAACGCACCAGAACTGGCGGAACTCGCACTGCAAGCAGAAGAAATGAGCGGCCCAACCCTCGAGAACGAGGGTGCTGCGGCAATCGCAGTCGGTCTCGCCGCACTCGCAGCAGGATACGCAGAACGTGGTATCGGCGCAGCCGCAGTCGGCGCAATCGCCGAGGACGACGACATGTTCGTCCCAGGTCTGATCATGACCGTCCTTCCTGAGACGCTCGTGATCCTGGCACTGGTCGTCGTCTTCGTCGTCTAAAACCGCACCCCTTCTCTTACCAATGAGTTTGGATACAGTCGTAGAAGACATTCGAGAAGAAGCCCACGCGCGTGCGGAGGACATCCGTGCTGAGGGCGAAGCGCGCGCCGAAGAGATCGAATCGGCCGCCGAGGAGGACGCCGAGCAGATCGTCGACGACGCAGCACAAGATGTCGAGCGCGAGATCGAGCAGCTGCGTGAACAGCGACTCTCCAGCGCCAAGCTGGAGGCGAAACAGAAGCGTCTGGAGGCCCGCCGTGACGTCCTCAGCGACGTTCACGACCAGGTCGAAGACGAGCTCGCTTCCCTCGAGGGAGACAGCCGCAAAGAGCTGACACAGACTCTGCTCGAGGGCGCAAGCGACGAGTTCGACGCTGGCGACGACGTCAGTGTCTACGGTCGTGCCAGCGACGAGGAACTCCTCGAGGAGATTCTCGAAGAGTACGACGGCTACTCGTTCGCCGGAGAGTACGATTGCCTCGGCGGCGTCGTCGTCGAGAGCGAGCAGTCCCGAGTCCGAGTGAACAACACGTTTGACTCGGTCTTGGAGGACGTTTGGGAAGATAACCTCCGGACAATCAGCAACCAACTCTTCGAGCAATGAGTGTAGGTGCCTCAAATCCGGAATACGTGAACGCTCGCGTTCGGTCACGCCGAGCCTCGCTGTTCGCGGACGAAGACTATCGGAAGCTGATCCGGATGGGGCCGAGCGGGATCGCACGGTTCATGGAAGAATCGGAGTACGAACGCGAGATCAACGAACTTGGCGCGCGCTTTTCGGGAGTCGACCTGATCGAGTACGCGCTGAACCGGAATCTCGCGAAACACTTCCATGATCTGCTTGATTGGTCGAGCGGACGGCTGTACGACCTCATCTCGCGTTACCTGCGAAAGTTCGACGTCTGGAACCTGAAAACGATTATTCGCGGGATCTACACCGAAACCGATCCCGAGGAGATCCGGACGGACCTGATCATGGCCGGCGAACTCGAGGAAGCAACGATCGATCGCGTGCTCGAGGTCGACACGATCGAGGACGCAATCGAAGTCCTCAACCGGACGATCTACTACGAGCCCCTCTCCGACGCCTACGAGGAGTTCGAAGAGACCGGTGCGCTCGTCCCGCTCGAGAACGCACTGGACCGAGAGTTCTACGAGCACTTGCTCGACGATCTCTCCCGCGGTCCGGTAGCCGAGCCCCAGGAGGGACCGGAGGCGAAGTACGTCGAGTTCCTGCAGGCTGAGATTGACTTCCGGAACGCCCGGAACGCCCTGCGACTCGCTCGCAGCGGTGCCGACCTCGACCCCGCGTCCTACTACATCGAGGGCGGCGTCCTGTTCGGCGAGTCGGAACTGAACCGTCTCGTCAACGACTACGACGCGCTCGTCGATCACATCGGCGAGAACAAACGCTACGGCAAGCGACTCTCCGGAGCGATGGATCGGCTGCGCGATGCTGACAGCCTTATCCAGTTCGAGCACGCACTAGACGCTGCATTGCTCGAATACGCGGATACGCTCTCGAGCATCTACCCGGCCTCCGTCTCGGCCGTGCTGTCGTACATCCTCGCGAAAGAACGTGAGGTCGAAAACATCCGTGCGATCGCGCGCGGTCGAGAGGTCGGCCTCGAGGAAAGCGAGATCGAAGAAGAGCTGGTGATCCTATGAGCCAGGAAATCGCAGTTGTTGGCAGTCCGGAGTTCACGACCGGCTTCCGTCTTGCGGGCGTCCGCCGGTTCGAGAACGTCCCGGACGACGACAAAGGAGCGGAGCTCGACGATGCCGTTACGGACGTCCTCGATGACGAGGGAGTCGGGATCGTCGTCATGCACGACGACGACCTCGAGTATCTGTCGCGAAACGTGCGCCAGACCGTCGAAACGAGCGTCGAACCGGTCGTCGTCACCATCGGCAGCGGAACCGGTGGCGGCGGACTGCGCGACCAGATCAAGCGTGCGATCGGTATCGACCTAATGGAAGAAGACAGCGAGTAACACTATGAGCCAGGCAGAAGACATCGAAACCGTCGACGAAGACGGTGTAATCGAAAGCGTGAGCGGTCCAGTCGTGACCGCCGCGGACCTCGACGCCCGGATGAACGACGTCGTCTACGTCGGCGACGAAGGGCTGATGGGAGAGGTCATCGAGATCGAAGGGAACCTGACCACAATTCAGGTCTACGAAGAAACCTCCGGCGTTGGACCGGGCGAACCCGTCGAGAACACGGGCGAGCCCCTGAGCGTCGACCTCGGACCGGGTGTGCTGGACGCCATCTACGATGGTGTGCAGCGTCCACTCGACGTCCTCGAGGAGAAGATGGGAACGGCCTTTTTGGACCGTGGGGTCGACGCCCCCGGTATCGACTTCGAGACGGAGTGGGAGTTTACCCCAACCGTCGACGAAGGCGACACCGTCGGCTCCGGTGACATCGTCGGCGAAGTCCCCGAGACCGAAAGCATCACCCACAAGGTGATGGTGCCGCCGGATTACGAGGGTGGCGAAGTGACGTCGGTCGAGAGCGGCGAGTTCACGGTCGACGAAGTCATCGTCGAACTCGACTCCGGCGAGGAGATCACGATGCACCAGGAGTGGCCGGTTCGACAGGCCCGTCCTGCTGATACGAAGGAAACGCCGACGGTGCCGCTGGTCAGTGGCCAGCGCATCCTCGATGGCCTGTTCCCGATCGCCAAAGGCGGGACGGCCGCGATTCCCGGCCCGTTCGGCTCCGGAAAGACGGTTACCCAGCACCAACTCGCCAAGTGGGCCGACGCAGACATCGTCGTCTACGTCGGCTGTGGTGAGCGTGGCAACGAGATGACCGAGGTTATCGAGGACTTCCCAGAACTGGAAGACCCGAAAACCGGCAAACCGCTCATGTCTCGGACGTGTCTCATCGCGAACACGTCCAACATGCCTGTCGCAGCCCGTGAGTCCTGTATCTACACGGGAATCACCATCGCGGAGTACTTCCGCGACATGGGCTACGACGTCGCACTGATGGCCGACTCCACCTCCCGGTGGGCAGAGGCCATGCGTGAGATCTCGAGCCGACTCGAGGAGATGCCCGGCGAAGAAGGGTATCCAGCGTATCTGGCCGCCTCGCTCTCGGAGTTCTATGAGCGTGCCGGCAAGTTCCAGAACATCAACGGGACCGAAGGCTCGGTGACGGCGATTGGCGCTGTCTCGCCACCTGGTGGTGACTTCTCCGAGCCAGTGACACAGAACACCCTGCGTATCGTCAAGACGTTCTGGGCACTGGACGCAGACCTTGCAGAACGACGACACTTCCCGTCGATTAACTGGAACGAGTCGTACTCGCTGTATCGACAGCAACTCGACCCGTGGTTCCGAGAGAACGTCGAGGAAGACTGGCCGGAGGTTCGTCAGTGGGCCGTCGACGTGCTCGACGAAGAGGACGAACTCCAAGAGATCGTCCAGCTCGTCGGCAAGGACGCGCTGCCGGAAGACCAGCAGCTCACGCTGGAAGTCGCACGCTACCTGCGTGAGGCATGGCTCCAGCAGAACGCGTTCCACGACGTCGACACCTACTGTGAACCGAAAAAGACCTACCGGATGCTTCTCGCGATCAAGACGTTCAACGACGAAGCTTTCGAGGCACTCGAGGCAGGCGTCCCAGTCGAGGAGATTCAGGATGTCGATGCCACGCCGCGCCTGAACCGGATGAACACGTCCGATGAGTGGAACGAGTTCATCGACGAACTCGAATCGGATCTCGAAGAACAGATTCGGAGTCTGTACTAACCATGAAAGAATACCAGACAATCACTGAGATCAGCGGCCCGCTGGTGTTCGCCGAAGTCGACGAACCGGTCGGCTACGACGAGATCGTCGAAATCGAAACCGACGACGGACGAACACTCCGCGGACAGGTGCTGGAATCGAGCGAGGGACTCGTCTCGATCCAGGTGTTCGAAGGGACGGGCGGTATCGACCGCAACGCGTCCGTTCGATTCCTCGGCGAGACGATGAAGATGCCCGTCACCGAGGATCTGCTCGGGCGGGTGCTTGACGGGTCCGGACAGCCGATCGACGGCGGTCCGGAGATCGTCCCCGAATCCCGTGAAGACATCGTCGGCGAAGCAATCAACCCCTTCTCCCGGGAGTACCCCGAAGAGTTCATCCAGACCGGTGTCTCCGGTATCGACGGGATGAACACCCTGGTCCGTGGCCAGAAGCTGCCGATCTTCTCTGGCTCCGGACTTCCACACAACGAACTCGCACTCCAGATCGCCCGGCAGGCAACCGTGCCAGAAGAAGAGGAAGGCGACGACGAAGATGGTTCGGAGTTCGCAGTCATCTTCGGTGCGATGGGAATCACCCAAGAAGAGGCAAACGAGTTCATGGACGACTTCGAGCGCACGGGTGCACTCGAGCGATCGGTCGTCTTCATGAACCTCGCGGACGACCCCGCAGTCGAGCGAACGGTCACGCCGCGACTCGCGCTCACCACGGCCGAGTATCTCGCCTTCGAGAAGGACTACCACGTGCTCGTCATCCTCACTGACATCACGAACTACTGTGAGGCGCTTCGTGAGATCGGTGCCGCACGTGAGGAGGTTCCGGGTCGGCGTGGCTACCCCGGATACATGTACACTGACCTGGCACAGCTCTACGAGCGTGCCGGTCGAATCGAGGGGAAGGAAGGATCGGTCACCCAGATCCCGATCCTGACGATGCCCGGCGACGACGACACCCACCCGATTCCGGACCTGACCGGCTACATTACCGAGGGTCAGATCGTGATGGACCGGGACCTCAACAGTCAGGGTATCGAGCCGCCGATCAACGTCCTGCCAAGCCTCTCGCGGCTGATGGACGACGGGATCGGTGAGGGTCTCACCCGCGGTGACCACGCTGACGTCTCCGACCAGATGTACGCTGCCTACGCAGAGGGTGAAGACCTGCGCGACCTCGTGAACATTGTCGGTCGCGAGGCGCTGTCCGAACTGGACAACAAGTATCTCGACTTCGCAGACCGCTTCGAGACGGAGTTCGTCGAGCAGGGGTACGATACCAACCGTTCGATCGACGATACGATCGAACTCGGCTGGGATCTGCTGTCGGATCTCCCGAAAGAGGCGCTCAACCGTATCGACGAGGACCTCATCGAGGAGCACTACCGCGAAGACGCCGAGGAAGCCGAAGCGGTTCAGGCCGACTGAGCCCACCGCTGTTTCCCACGGAAGCCGTTTTTTTATCGATGGACACGACCTGTCGAGACAGATCTCTCTTCCTGAGCGAGTGCGTGTCGGTCTGAAAATATGACTGGGAGGTAGCATATCGAAACAATCGTATACCCGGTGGCAGAATATGACACGTATGCACAAGCCACTGCTCGTGCCGGAGTTCTTAGACCGGGCACGAACGCATTACGGGGACAATGAGGCGGTTGTCGCCACGACAGGGGAACGGTTTACGTACAACGAACTCGGCGAGCGAGCCGACCGGTTCTCGGCAGCGCTTCAAGACCGTGGAATCGAGAAGGGTGATCGCGTCGCGGTGTTGGATCCGAACACACATTACCATCTCGAGGCCGCATATGGCTCGATGCAGATCGGCGCGGTCCACACGCCGTTGAACTATCGACTGACCCCCGATGACTTCGGATACATCCTCGAGGATGCGGGTGTCGACGTGATTTACGCCGACCACGCGTACGCAGAGAAGATCGAGCCGATCCGTGAGGAGGTGCCGACGGAGACGTTCATTACGAACGACGCCGACGCCGTCGAGGGAGAGTGGGAGGCGTTCGACGCGGTCCTCGAGGACGCCGGGACGGAGTACGACCGTCCGGAGATGGACGAATCGGAGATTATCACGATCAACTACACGTCGGGGACGACGGGCGATCCGAAAGGCGTCTGTCGGACCCACCGCGGAGAGACGATCCACGCCTATCTGACAACGACCCATCAGGGAATCAGCGACGACGACGTCTATCTGTGGACGTTGCCGATGTTCCACGTCAACGGCTGGGGGCACATCTACGCTATCACTGGCATGGGGGCCAAACACGTCTGTACCCGCGGGATCGACGCCGAGTTGATCTTCGAGACCGTCCGCGAGGAGGACGTCTCCTATATGTGTGCCGCGCCGACGGTGCTCAACATGCTGATCGACTACTACGGCGACAACGACATCGAGACGAGCGGTGCAAACGACGTTCGAATCGCAACTGCGGGAAGTGCGCCGCCGGAAGCGACGATCCGGACTATCGAAGACGAGTTCGGGTGGTATCTCAAACACGTCTACGGGGCGACCGAGACGGGGCCGCTGATCGCGACCTCCGACGCCGGTCGACACTTCGAAGCGGACAGCGACGACCGGTTCGCGGTCAAGAAACGCCAGGGGCTTGGGTTCCTCGGGACCGAGATTCGCGTCGTCGACGAGGACGGCGAGGACGTCACCCAGGATGACAAATCGATCGGCGAGGTCGTCGTCAAGGGCAACCAGGTCATGGAAAAATACTGGAACAAGCCCGAAGAGACCGAGGAGGCCTTCTCCGACCGCATCGAGGGATACTACCACACCGGCGACCTCGCGACGGTCGACGAACACGGCATGATTGCGATTCAGGACCGCAAAAAGGATATCATCATCTCCGGCGGCGAGAACATCTCGAGTATCGAACTCGAGGACACGCTGTTTGACCACCCCGAGGTCTCGGATGTGGCGGTTATCCCATCACCGAGCGAGAAGTGGGGCGAGACGCCGAAGGCGTTCGTCGTCCCGACGAGTGGCGACCCCGACGAGCCCGGTGTCTCCGAAGATGATCTCGTCGCGTTCACCCGTGAAAACCTCGCGAGCTACAAGACCGTCGACCGAATCGAGTTCGTCGAGGAGCTGCCGACGACGGCGACGGGGAAGGTCCAGAAGTACGAACTCCGCGAGGAGGAGTGGGAAGACGAAGACCAGATGGTCGGACAGGGGTAACGCCGCTTCCAACGAGCGGCTGAGCCCGTCGACAGCGGCGATTCGACTCGAGGCATGGCAAGGGGGGAGCCGTCGAGGCGTGGCACCGGCTTACGACGCAAAAAACTGTAAACAGTTATCCGACTGGGGGCTCAATCCCCCCACAAGATGGCCAAGGACGTCAAGCCCACCCGCAAGAACCTGATGGAGATCGAGGATCGGATCGAACTCTCCGAGCGCGGGCATGGCACCTTAGAGAAGAAACGGGACGGGCTGATTATGGAGTTTATGGACATCCTGGACAAAGCCCAGGACGTCCGCGGTGACTTAGCCGACGACTACAACTCGGCCCAGAAGAAGATCAATATGGCTCGAGCCATGGAAGGCGACGTCGCCGTTCGCGGGGCCGCGGCTGCACTGCAAGAACACCCCGAGATCACCACCGAGTCGAAAAACATCATGGGCGTCGTCGTCCCACAGATCGAGTCCTCGCGGGTCTCGAAGAGCTTAGATCAGCGTGGCTACGGGATCATGGGCACATCCGCCCGTATCGACGAAGCCGCCGAAGCCTACGAAGATCTCTTGGAGAGCATCATCCTCGCCGCCGAAGTCGAGACGGCGATGAAGAAGATGCTCAAAGAGATCGAGACCACCAAGCGCCGTGTCAACGCACTCGAGTTCAAACTCCTGCCCGACCTCTACGAGAACCAGGAGTACATCGAGCAGAAACTCGAGGAACAGGAACGCGAGGAAACCTTCCGCCTGAAGAAGATCAAAGAGAAGAAAGAACAACAGGAGAAAGCAGAGCGAGAAGCCGAAGAAGAAGAAGCGACGGAAGACGAAGGCACGGCCGAGCCGGACATGGAGCAGTCGACTGCGGGCGGCATTCCGGGCGGCGACTGAGACCGCTTGCGCCCCACCATGGCCTGCACAGCGTGTGACGCATCGACGATCGTGTTTTCCGTTCCCGAGGAGTATCGAGCCTACACGCCGGACGAATCAGCGGCGGCGACACTCTGTACGCGCTGTCTGACCGTCGAATCGACATCGATCGAGTCGGTCGACGAGCCGGATTTTACGCGCGTCAGTGATGCGTTTCCGACGGCGGCGAACGCAGCGGTCCCACTGGCGCTTGCACTGGGGCTGTGTTCCTCGCTTGCGACCAACCGGTCAGCGATCGAGACGCTACTCGAGGACGTCGAGCGGGCGGGAACGGACCCGCTGTTGGTTCTCGACCGGCTCAGTGCTGATCCCACGGTGGAGCCAGCGATCGACCTCGAGCGACGACGCCACCAACTCGAGCAGCTGTTGTACTGATAGGAATTCTCGTAGACGGGCATAGGGTTGCGGCATGGAAACCGAGCCACGGAAACTGCACGTCTGGACAGCGACAACCGGCAGGCTACGAGAATCCCTATGAGTTCGCACTGGCGACTCGAGTGGCCACGTCGGGGCTCCGGAGCCGCGATACTGAGTTGCGATAGTACCAACTGAAACTGGTTGCACCCGACCGCACAGCTGTCGTGCGATCGGGTGCGCACTGACGGTCAGTGGCTACGATAGTCGGTGATAGCCACGGCTTTCTGGTCGGTGAAAACGTGTGGGCGCGATGCCCGAGGATCGAGCGTGGAGTTACTTCGCGGTCGGAGTAACGCCGTCACTGACGGCCTGTTTGACCTGCAGTGCAGCGCTTGCAGCGAGGCCACGGGCGACCTCGTCGCGTTCGGCGGCAGTAATGACTTCTTCAGCGGCTGCGACCTCTTCGACGTCCGGGGTAAAGCCAGCACTGACGGCGTGGCCGATCGGCGGTCGGACGGCGACGGTGACCTGTGGACCGGTGAGTCCACTGGAGATATCGGAGTCGACAACGTATTCATCAGGGAGGAACTCTCGCGTTCGAGCAGCGATTCGCGAGACATCACGGTGAAGCAGACGTTTCTGTGCCCTCGAGAGGTCCGGAACGTCCGCCGCGGCACGCTGACCAGCACCAGTTTCTCCCGGCAGCCCTGCGTACGGCGTATTTCCGTTCATGAGAAGTGTGTACCCGGACCAATGCGCTGACGGGTGAAAAGGATTCGCCTTCAGACAATCCAGACGAGGCGACTTGTCACAGACTAGCAAATCGGCTCGCTGTCGCCGTAGACAGCCAGTACGAGTGCTGTCGTGTACGTCCCTGACTCGGCCTGCTCGCTCTCGACGACGACGTTCGGCTCGGTGAACTCCCAGTCACGCAGCTCCTGTCCTGCACGCAGCCCCTCGTGGACGCGCCGGTCGACGTCGTTGGCGTCAGTCTCGCCCGCAACTTCGTAGAACAGTCCCGGCCCGTCGTTGGCGGATTGGGACCACGCGAGCGCGGCGGACACCTGTCCCGGGCCGGCCGTGGTGGCTCGAGCCTCGACGACGGTCAGCCGTTCGCCAGCGGGGCCGAGGTCGGGTGCGGTGCCGACGGCTTCGACAGCGGTCGCAGCCGGAATAACAGACGAGACGGAGACGAGATTGTAGTTTTCGACGCCTGCCGCTGCGAGTGCAGCGTCGTAGGAGGCCATTTCGGTCGGCGCAGATGCCGATCCCCAGACGACTCGAATCAGACTCATATCCGTGTTCGGGGATGGACGGCGTAAGGCGTTGCGATCCAACAGTGAAACGGTTCAGGAGTCTTACTGGTAGAAGTAGCCAGCCGAGGAGATGACGTCACTCGAGTCATCGTCTTCGATCTTTTCTAAGGCCTCGAGGAAGTCACCGTGGTTGACTTCGTCGCGGTCGTCGCGGATAGCGAACATCCCGGCTTCGGTGGCGAGACTTTCGATTTCGGCACCGGAGTACCCCTCAGTCTCTTCGGACAGCGCCTCGAAGTCGACGGTGTCTGAGACGCTCATGCCGCGGGTGTGAATCTGGAGAATCTGTTCGCGGCCGTCGCGGTCGGGTTCGGGCACCTCGATGAGGCGGTCGAACCGGCCGGGACGAAGGATGGCGCGGTCGAGCATGTCGAATCGGTTCGTCGCGGCGATGATGCGGATCTCACCGCGGGCCTCGAAGCCGTCCATCTCGGAGAGCAGTTGCATCATCGTTCGCTGGACCTCGGCGTCGCCGGAGGTCTTCGATTCCGTGCGTGTGGTTGCGATTGCGTCGATCTCGTCGATAAAGATGATCGCTGGCTGACGCTCGCGAGCCATCTCGAAGAGATCGCGGACGAGCCGGGAGCCTTCGCCGATGAACTTACGGACGAGTTCCGAGCCAGCCATCTTGATGAACGTCGCGTCGGTCTCGTGAGCGACCGCTTTGGCGAGCATCGTCTTGCCGGTGCCCGGTGGGCCGTACAGCAACACACCGCTTGGCGGCTCGATGCCGACTTCGTCGAACAGTTCGGGTTCGGCAAGTGGCTGTTCGACGGCCTCGCGAACTTCGCGGATCTGTTCGTCGATTCCGCCGATATCCGCGTAGGTGACCGCCGGCTTCTCGGTGATCTCCATCGACTGGGCACGCGCGTCGGTTTCGGCGTCCAAGATCGTCTGGATCGCAAACGAGTCGTTGACGGCGACGCGGTCGCCGGCGCTGACCTGCTCGAGAATGCGCGGCGAGACGTCGGTGAGCACCTCCTGGTTGTTACCGTGCTGTTTGACGATTACCTCGTCGTTCTCGAGGACGTCCTCGACGGTCGCGATGTATAGCGAGGAGCTTTTGAGCGTCTCGTTTTCGCGCTCGACGCGGTCGGCGCGCTCGCGCAGTTGCTGACGACGGTCTTCGGCGTTCTCGAGTTGTTCGGAGAGCTGTTCATTGACGTCCACGAGATCGGCATAATGCCCGCGGAGCGCCTCGAGCCGCTCATCGTCGGGGAGATCGGGATCGATATCGCGGTGAGGTCGGTCTGGAATAGACGGGCTTCGAGACATCCTGACGTACGCTGGTAAGTCCCCCATGATAAATGTGCCTTTGGGTCGCGGACGGTTTTTGCGTCACCCGTCTAATGCCGTCGGCGGCGTTTCTCCCGTTCGCAGCCCTGCAGCGCGGATTACAGGGACCGACTGGGGGATGTCGAACGGACAAGCGGTCACTGCGTGGAAGTGGGCTGTGGTTCCCAGTCCCGAATCGCGTAGATGAGAAACGGGACGCCGATCGCCGTTGGCCCCAACCAGCGGACCAGCGCCGGGATCATTGTGAGGTTGACCGTGATCGCGGCGGTCACGGTCGCGATATAGGCACCACCCATGAACCCGATGTGCGAACTGAGCCACGGGCGGCGATCCGCTGGTGGCGAGCGGAGTTCGTCCAGCGTGCGGATGGCGAACCCGGCTCCGATAGCACCGAACACGGCCAGAGCAGGTGCCAGTCCGATTGGCCCAGTGATCGTTTGCCAGCCGCCTGCGGTCAGCATCAGCCCCCCAGTAAGCACCATCGTTCCGTGGCCAGCGTAATCGATCCTCGTCGGTGCTGTCAGCCCAGCCCGTCGGCGTGCGATTACCCGGTACCCCCCGAACACCAGATAGCCGCTGAACACGGCGATCGCGAGGAGAAACCAGTTTTCGTCTCGGCCAGCGAGCGGAAGCGCCGTCACAACGACGATCACCATCGACAACACGTACCACTTCCCGGCGACGTTGTGTCGCCTGCCACCCTTTCGTGTCACGATCGCGCCAAGCCCCGCCCCGAGCGCCACGACTCCCGCGACGATGTGGATGGAAAGAAGCGGATCAGCGAGCAGCGAGTTGAGTTCACTCTCGCCCGTCATCGATACACCTCGCGTCTGTCGACCCGTGTTCGTCTCTCGAGCATGGCTATGGACTGGACGACTCACAGGGAATAGCTTCCCCCAACATGTTGGCGATCCCACGTGGCAGCCGACGCGGCTGGCACTCTGACCCAAAGCGATTGGTACAGTGGGCACCAATACAAAACGGAACGGAATGATCACAGCATCGTTTCGGATTCAGCTCCCGGAGGGCATCTGGGTGACTGACCTGTCACAGGCGTTTCCCGACGCGACGTTCCGATTACTGACCGGCGTCCAGATGGGCGAGACAGCGGTTGAACTCGGTGAGGTCATCGCCAGAGAGCCACGCCCCATCTCGGAGCGGATCGCGGCCCACCCGTCGATCGAGAGCTACCAACGACTCGAGGTAACCGACGATCGATCACTCGCGAAGTACGAGACGACTGATACGGATCTCTACGCCTTCATCAAGGATTCCGCTTTCCCGCCGGAGTTTCCGATCGACGTTCGAAACGGATGGTACGTGCTGGATTTTACCGGCACAAACACGGCGTTCGACCGCCTTTGCGACGCGCTTGATGCAATCGACTACCGATACGAACTCCTGTCGTGCGTCGAAACCCGAGAGACGGGCGGTCTACTCACCGACAGGCAACAAACAGTGCTCGAGGCGGCACTCCGGGCGGGCTACTTCGACGTCCCGCGAGAGTGTACGCTCGCCGAACTCGCGTCGGACCTCGGGATCGATAAGTCGACGGCAAGCGGGATTCTCCGCCGCGGCGAACGGCGGATTCTGACGCAAGCGCTGACAGGCGCTTCCGGCGGTCGATTCGACGACATCGACCGCCCGCCGTGAGCGGGCGTCGGTTCCGCAGGTGAAAACGATCCGTCCCCGATCAGTCGAGCAGCGCTTCTAGCTCCTCAAGTCGCTCGCCGTAGGTCTCGAGGGCACGATCGATCGGCTCGGACGTACTCATGTCGACGCCGGCGATCCGCAACAGCTCGAGGGGATACTCGCGGGAGCCACGCTGGAGGAACTCGAGGTAGTCGTTGGCGGCGTCGCGGTCCGGCTCGCCGCCGGCACCGTTCGGCAGAATATCGTCGACGATGGCCAGCGCGGCGGAGATCCCGGTCGCATACTGGTAGACGTAGAAGGCCCGATAGAAGTGAGGGATGCGCATCCATTCACGGGCGATCCGGTCGTCGATCGCGGCGGGTTCGTAGTACTCCGTTTTGAGTCCGCAATAGAGATCGTCGAGACGGTCGGCCGTGAGTGGCTCGCCCGCTTCCTCGAGTTCGTGGGCATTGTGTTCGAACTCCGCAAAGAGCGTCTGTCGATACAGCGTCGAGCGCACGCGCTCTACGAACTCGTTCAAGACGTGTTTGCGGAACTCGGGGTCGTCGACGGTCTCGAGTAAGTGTGCCGTCAGCAGGGCCTCGTTGACCGTACTGGCGACTTCGGCGACGAAGATTTCGTAGCCCGAGTAGACGAACGGCTGTTCGTCTTTCGTCAGTTCCGAATGCATCGAGTGGCCGAGTTCGTGGGCCAGCGTGTACATCGAGGAGATGTCGTCCTGGTAGTTCATCAGAATAAACGGCTGGGTGTCGTAGGTCCCCCCGGAGTAGGCACCGGACTGTTTGCCCTCGTTTTCGTAGACGTCGACCCACTGGGAGTCGAGTCCGTCGGCGACGCGAGACTGGTACGCTTCGCCCAGCGGTTCGAGCGCGTCGACGACGTACTCGGTCGCCTGCTCGTAGTCGACTTCCGGCCCTTCGTCACCGGTCAGGGGCATGTAGATGTCCCACATCTGGAGCTCGTCGACCTCGAGCGCCTGTTGTTTGAGTTCGGCGTGGCGGTGGAGCTTATCGAGGTTGTCGTGGACGGTCTCGACGAGCGTGTCGTAGACGTCGACGGGGACGTTGGGACCATCGAGAGCGGCTTCGCGAGCGGTATCGTAGTTGCGTGCCTGGGCCGTCTTGACGTCGGCTTTGACGCTGTTTTTGTAGGTGGACGCGACCGTGTTCCGAACCGCCTCCCACTCGTCGAAGTACTCCTCGTAGACCTGTTGGCGAAACTCCCGGTCGGGGCGTTTGAGCAGGTTGACGAAATTACTCTGGGTAATCCCGACAGCCTCGCCATCAGGGTCCTCGACGGTGGGGAACTCCATGTCGGCGTTCGAGAGCATGGTGTAGACGTCACCCGTTGCGCCCGTGACCTCGCTCAGGTCGGCGAGCAGTTCCTCGACTTCCGCCGAGCGGGTGTGGGGTTTCATCCGGAGGACGTCGTCGATGTAGTGGTCGTAGGTCTCGAGGTCGGGTTCGGCCTCGACCATCGTTTCGAACGCCTCTCGAGTGAGGTCCTGAATCTCGGGATCGATGAACGACGCCGCAGACTGTGCGTCGGCGGCGAGTGACTGCGCTCGCGCTGTCAGTGCCTGATACTCCTGATTGGTCGTATCCTCGTCGCGGCGCATTCGGGCGTAGGCGGCGACCGTCGCCACCTCTCGCATGATCTCATCGCGCAACTCGAGGACTGACAGGAGCGTTTCGGCATCGTCGGTGACCTGCTCTTCGTAGGCCGCGAGCTCGTCGACACGTTCGGCGACTGATTCGTAGGCGTCCTCCCAGTCGTCGTCTGTCGCGTAAATGCTCTCGAGGGCCCAGGTATACTCCTCGTCGACCTCGGAGCGGTCGGGAACGGAACTCATACCCCCGATTTCGGAACGGAGGTGGTAAAACGTGTCGGACGCCGAAGGTAGTATACAACGCGGCGAAAGCGCCTGTTACCGGGGTGTGGCGATTGTCCGGCTGGGAAAAGGGTTTAACTACGTCTACCGAGTGGACCGTGCAATGGGTAATCGGGACGCAACGGGTGACTCCCAGGCGGACGACAAGAGACCCGGACGGGAGTACCGGACGGTCGCGGATCTCGTCGACGACGGTGTCTATCGGCTCGATGCCGATGGGTGTTTCATTGCGGTCACCGACGCGTTCGTCGAGCTAACGGGCCACACTCGTGATGACGTGCTTGGCGAGCACGTCTCGAGTCTCGTCGACGGGCAAGACGGTGAGCGGTTTGATGATCTCCGAACCCGACTCGAGAGTGACGCCAACACCACGTTCGAGACCGCGATCGAGACTGCTGATGGCGACCGACGGCCGTGTACAATGCAGGTCAGTCCGCTCGTGGCAGACGGCGAGGTCGATGGAACCGTCGGCGTCGTTCGACCGATCGAGAACGGAGCGCGCCAACCCGATCAGCCACCGGCCACAGCAGTATCCGAACCGCTTGCGACCGTGATCGACGAAGCGGATGTCGGCATGGTTGTCATCGACGATGCGTTCGACGTCGTCTGGATCAACGAGACTGCTGAAGCGTACTTCGGTGTGGACCGAAGCGACGTCATCGGGCAGGACAAGCGGACGGTGATCGAGGAGACAACTCGAACCTCCCTCGCTGAGCCCGATGCGTCCGCAGAGACCGACGATGACAACACCGACGTCGAACAGTTCGAGTGTCACATCACGCCGGGGCCTGATCGCGAGGGGCGCTGGCTCGAGCATCGGAGTACACCGCTCGAGTCAGGGCCGTACGCCGGTGGTCGAATCGAACTGTACTACGACATCACCGACCGAAAAGAGACGGAACTGGCCCGGGTTGAGAGCAACCAACGATTCGAGTCGTTGGTCGACGCAGTCGAAGAGCATGCGATCTTCATGCTCGACACCGAGGGGCACGTCGTCAGCTGGAACGAGGGGGCAGAGCGGATCAAAGGCTACGACGAAGCGGAGATCATCGGCGAGCATTTCTCCGTGTTCTACACCGACGAGGACCGTGCAGACGACGTTCCACAGCAGAATCTCACACAGGCACGCGAGACAGGTATGGTCGAAGACGAAGGCTGGCGTGTCCGTGCCGACGGCTCGACGTTCTGGGCGAACGTGACGATCACGGCAATTCGAACTGACGGCGAGTTACAGGGGTATGCGAAGGTCACGCGGGATATGACTGACCGACGGGAACGGGAACGGCAGCTGCGACATGAACGCAACCTGATCGAGCAGATCCTCGAGACCAGTCCGGTTGGGATCGCAGTCGTGAACCCGGATGGCTCGACCAGCCGAGCCAACAAGCGGATGGCACAACTGCTCGAGCTCCCAGCGGAAGACGCCTCGGCGTACACCGCCGGCCAACGAGCGATGTTCGACGCGGATGGGGCGTTCCTTCCGGTCGAAGAACGGCCCGCGTTTCGGGTGTTCGAGACGGGTGAGCCGCTGTACGATCAGGAGGTCCTGTTGGACCCGGACGGAAAGCGGCGATGGCTGTCGGTTAACGCCGCGCCAATCACCAGTGAGGAGAGCGACCCGGAGCGAGTCGTCGTGACGGCGACGGAGATTACCGAGCTGAGAGCGGTCGCCGAACGGCGCAAGCGGGAACTCAAGGAACGCGAAAAAGAACTCGCCACGGTCAGACTCGCCACGAACTTGCTCAAAACCGGTGAGCAACCGACTGAGGAACTACTCCAGGAGTTCGTAACGAAACTCCCGCAGTCGTTTCGGTATCCAGACCGGACCGCAGCGTGTGTTTCGGTCGGTGAACACGAGGCAGCCACCGAATCGTACGAACCGTCCGAGCAATCGATCGCTGCCACCGCCACCACGGCAAACGACACGCCAGTTACGATCGACGTCGTCCGCACAACGAGTCAGCCAGAAACGGACACGGAGCCGTTTCTCGAGGACGAACAACAGCTGATCGAGACGCTCGCGACGCTCGTTGCGTTTCATTTCGAACGCCAGGAGTACATCGACGAGTTACAAGCCGAAACCCGACGCCTCGAGCAGTTCGCCTACGCCGCCTCCCACGACTTACAGGAGCCGTTACGGATGGTCTCGAGCTATCTCCAGCTGATCGAGCGCCGCTACGGTGACAAACTCGACGATGACGGCCGTGAGTTTCTCTCCTTTGCCGTCGAGGGCGCCGAGCGAATGCGGTCGATGATCGAGGGGCTGCTCGAGTACTCGCGTGTCGAGGCCCAGGGTGGCCCGTTCGAGCCGGTCGATCTCGACGCAGTACTCGAAGACGTTCTCAGAGACCTCGAGGTTCGGATCATCGAGACCAACGCCGAAATTACGACTGCATCGCTGCCGACGGTCGAGGGCGATGCGAGCCAGCTTCGACAGCTGTTCCAGAATCTCCTCGAGAACGCACTCGAGTACAGCGAGGGAGAGCCTCGGGTTCACGTCTCGGCCGAACGGAGAGGCGAAAAATGGGTCGTCTCGGTCTGCGACGATGGCATCGGCATCGAACCCGAGGAGACGGACCGAATTTTCGAGGTGTTTCAGCGGCTCCATAGCCGCGAGAAGCACGATGGAACCGGGATCGGATTGGCGCTCTGTCGGCGAATCGTCGAACGACACGATGGTGAGATTTGGGTCGAGTCCGAACCCGAACGCGGATCGACGTTCTCGATGACGTTGCCAGCGGTCTCCGAGGACGGGGCGTGACTCAAAATACAGCGCCGCTCAGAACGGGACGTCGTCCGAGATGTCGCGTGACGTCCCCTCCGTCAGCCCATCGAAGCCGGTGGTGACCGAGACGTGGTCGATCTCGTCGATTTCGCCGGGCAGTCGGCGCTGGATCGCCTGTGTCGTCATCGGGCTGACGCCACAGCCGCTGCAGGCGCCGGTTAAGTTGATCGAGACGTGGCCCGCCTCGAGGTCGACCTCGGTGATCGACGAGTCGCCGCCGTGGGCTTGGATCTGCGGGAAGTTCCGTTTGAGGAACAGGGAGACGGCTTCTCTGACGGCGTCTTCCGGAGACTGGGTGTCGGCGGAGTCGCTCATGGGAGCACGAACGGACTGGGCGAATAAATCTCTGTCCACCGCTCGGATCTGCGCCAGAAGAACACGACTGACCCTGCTCGAGCAAGAGCGCGTCGCCTCGACGGTGGTCTGCGTGATCAGCGTCGCAGCTCAGCGTCGACCGCAGTTCGGACCACGCGAGCAACACCGAGCATTGCGATGAACGTACTCGCAAAGATGACGGTCACGAACAGGAAGACACCGAGCCCGATCGCCCCGGCGTTTGGATGCGAGAGCAACGGCGACGTGAGACGGGTGCCAAGAAACGCGATGACGATTCCTGCGGCAACGTAGATCGACGCCCGCCAGTAGGCACCGTACTCTTCCGGCGACAGTTCCATGCGCTGAACAATTATCGCCGACCGTAAAAAGCGCTCGTCAACTCACTGGATGCCGTCGGCGACCTGCCCTGCGACCCGCGCGCCTGTCTGGCGGTCGATACGACGCGTCTCGAAGACCGCCCGTGCGCTCGAGGCAGCGTCGTCGTCGATGTCGAACTCGAGGCCCGGATAGTCGACGTCCGTCAACACGAGTGGCTCCGGCGGCGCAGGCGCGATTCCCTCGTGGCCGGGCAGTGGCTCGGACTCGAACGTGCGGTCGATTTTCGCGAACGACGCCGCACCGGTGGCGACGGTCTGTGCGAGCGAGACGAGTCGCCGGACGAGTTCGCGAGCGAAGCCGCCCGCGGTGACGGTGACGACGAGGTAGTCGCCGTCGCGGGTCGCCGACAGCGTCGGCGAGCGCTCGGTGTTGTGGTCGTCCGGCGTGAGGTTGTGGAAGTCGTGCGTATCGGAAAGAGCCTCACAGGCGGCGTGGAACCGGTCGTCGTCGATTGGGTGCTCGATTTCAGCTGGAGTCGCACTCGAGTCGTCAACAGCGGCCGGCGCGTACAGGTGATACGTATACGTCCGGCGCGTCGCGTCGTGGGTCGCGTGAAACGAGTCGTCGACGTCGGCGAACGCCCAGGCCCGAACGGCGGCGGGGAGTTCGGCATTGAGCGCTCGCGGTGTCAGCCACGCCGGTCCCTCGAGAGTGATCGTCTGGGCGAGCGCGGAGACACCGGCGTCGGTTCGGCCGGCGGCGGCGTAGCCCGCGGGCTTGTCGGCGTCGGAGTCGAGGACCCCAAGCGAGCGCAGGGCGTCGAAGATGGTGTCCTCGACAGTGGGAACGTCGGGCTGGCGCTGGAAGCCGTAGTAGCCGGTGCCGTCGTAGGCGATCCGAAAGGCGCGCATCAGTCAGTTCCACCGACGAGCGCGGCCGTGTTAGGGGCGTCGAACCCACGCCCGACGGTGCCGACCGACAGTATATACACCACGAGGGCCGACGCTTCCCGTATGACGGTACTGATCGATACCGATCCGGGCTGTGACGACGCCGTCGCACTCGTGTTGGCGCTGGAACGGTCCGAACTCGATGTTGTCGGGCTGACGACTGTCCACGGAAACGCCCCTGTCGAGGAGACAACCGAGAACGCCCGCTCGATTCTCGAGGTGCTCAATCGGACGGACGTCCCCGTCGCAATGGGTGCTGACCGGCCACTGCTCGTCGACCTCGAGACGGCCGAACACATCCACGGCGAGGGCGGTATCCGTGGCGAGTTGCCGCCACCAGGCCCCGAGACACAGCCCGTCGACACCCATGCTGCCCAGTTCATCATCGAACAGGCCCGCGAACACGAGGGTAAGCTCACGCTTGCGGCGATTGGCCCGCTGACGAACGTGGCACTCGCCCTTGCGATCGAACCCGAGCTACCGGAGCTGCTCGACGAGCTCATCGTCATGGGTGGGGCCGCGTTCGTGCCGGGCAACATCACGCCGCTTGCGGAAGCGAACTTCCACGCCGATCCACACGCGGCCCGGCGAGTCGTTCGAGACGCCACACCCACCATCGTCGGCCTCGACGTTACGACGAGCGCGACCCTTCCGCCCGATCGAGTCGAGTCGCTCCCGCAGGACGATCCGCTGGGTCGATCGATCGACGAATGGCTCACCTACTACGACGATGACCGCCTCGAGCGCTACGGCATCGAGTCGGCTGCGATCCACGACGCGCTCGTGATTGCGGGGCTCGTCGACGACGCGGTCCTCGAAACCGACCCCTATCCGATGACGGTCGGCACCGATTCGGAACTCGACCGCGGCGCGCTGGTCTGTGACGCAAACAGCGTGACAGGCGAGCCGCCAAACGGCACCGTCGCCGTCGGCGTCGACGACGAGCGATTTCGAACGGTCCTCGCCGAGAGCCTCGAGCGCGCCCTCTCGCGTGCCGACGTGGAAGCGACCGGGTTCCAATCGTCGCGATAGTGCTGTGGATCGGCCACTCAGCGCCGACCGTCGGTCAAAGAGAGACTGATTGCGTCCCAGTCACCCGGCAGGACGGGGCCCTCGAGCAGCGGGTCGTTGGTCTCGACCATCCACTCGCGTAACTCCTCGCGAAACCGGTCGCGAGTCCGCTCGAGGTCGGGGTCGTCGGGCCCATCCCCGGCGACGAGATTGTGCTGCTCGAGCGGGTCGGCCTCGAGATCGTACAGCTCTTCGTAGGCTCGCTGCTCGCCGTAACAGTCCTCATGGACCTCGCGGCCGGCGTCGCTGCAGTAGATGTCGGTCGTGAGATAGACCGCTGGCAGGTGCCAGAAGTTGCGCACGTACTTCCAGCGCTCCGTTCTGATCGCTCGAGTCGGGTTGTATCGGTCGTGCCAAGTCATGCCGGCGAACACGCGATCACGCGGTTCGTATCCGTCCTCGTCGTCGAGCAACAGCGGGGCGAAGCTCCGGCCGGCGATCCCTCCATCATCGACCTCGAGTTCGGGCAGTTCCGCGTCTGCAACGTCGAGCAGCGTCGAAAAAACGTCGACGTTACTCACGAGGTCGTCGACAACGCGGCCCGACTCGAGGACGCCCGGATACCGCAGTAGAAGCGTCGCCTCGATACCGGGGTCGAAACAGCTGCCTTTCGCTCGAGGCATGGCCAGCCCGTGTTCGGTCGTGAAGACGACGAGCGTGTCATCGGCGAGGCCGGCGTCCTCGAGGGCATCGAGGACCGTGCCGATGCCGTCGTCGATGGCTGACAGCATTCCCTGCATTGCGGCGATATCCGACCGAATCCCGGGCCGGTCGGGAAGAAACTCGAGTGGATCGACCGTCTCGGGATCGGGTGTCTCGTAGCGGTCGCTTTCGAAGCCGAAGTGCCCGTTTTCTCCGACACGGTGGAGTTCGAAAAAGCCCACAGACGCAAAGAAGGGGTCGTCGTGATCGCCGGCAGTAGCCATTGTCGCGAACTCGTCGGCGACGGTTCGAGCCCGAGCGGTCTCGTGAATCGACGGCGGCGTCTCCGCCGTCAGTGGCTGTTCGGTGTGGATTCGATCGTAGCCGAGTCGGTCGGGGTACTCGGTGACGTGTTGGAGCCCGAACAGATGGGTCTCGTAGCCGGCTTCGGCGAGGAGTTCGGGGAGGAGTTGCTCGTCGTCGTGAAGCTCCCAGTCGGCGTGTGCAAGCCCGAACATCCCGTTCTGGTGTGGGTGCCGCCCGGTCAGCAGACTTGACCGACTGGGCGAACATTGGGGTGCAGTCACGAAGTGACGGTCGAAGCGAACGCCGTCGGCGGCGAGGTCGTCGATCCGTGGGGTATCGACGGCCGCGCCGTAACAGCCGACGTACTTCCCCAGGTCGTGACAGTGGACGAGGACGATATGAGGCGAGGTCACGGCGATAAGATACGGGGACAACGGGAGTAAGCGTTCGGACGGCTACAGGCGCGTGAATATCGCCCAGCGATGACCGTCTGGACGTCGGTACGTTCCAGGAGTCTGAATCACCTGCATACTCTGGGCTGGTGGCCTTCCCTCCAAGGGGCGGAGTTGTGCCATCCATGGCGGAATCAAATGGACACGACACAGTGTCGGCTAACGGACGTGATCCGGAGTCACACTCGACTGTGCGGAACGTCGTTCTCGTCGTTCTCGATACGGCTCGAGCGGCAAGCACCGGCCAGAAAACAACGCCAACGCTGACCCAGCTTGCAGACGAGGGAACGGCGTTCGACAACGCGTTTGCGACTGCCCCGTGGACGCTTCCATCCCACGCCTCGATGTTTACGGGAACCTATCCATCCGAACACGGCACACATGGCGGGCACACCTATCTCGACGAGGCGTTACGAACGCTCCCCGAGGCGTTCGCCGACGCAGGGTACGAAACTGTCGGCGTCTCGAACAACACCTGGATCACCGAGGAGTTTGGCTTCGATCGCGGGTTCGATGAGTTACGGAAAGGCTGGCAGTACATCCAGTCCGACGCGGATATGGGAGCAGTCGTCCGTGGCGAGGACCTTCGGGAGAAGTTGCAAGCCACGCGGCGGCGGCTTTTCGATGGCAACCCGATGGTCAACACGGCGAACATTCTCTACAGCGAACTCCTTCAGCCGACAGGTGACGATGGTGCCGATCGGTCGACAGCCTGGATCGCCGACTGGCTCACGGCGCGAGACGACGACCAGCCCTTCTTTCTGTTCTGTAACTACATCGAGCCACACGTCGAGTACGATCCCCCAAAAGCGCACGCCGAGCAGTTCCTCCCCGAAGGTGCGAGCTACGAGGAGGCAGCCGCGATCCGGCAGGACCCCCGCGCCTACGACTGCGAAGACTACGAGCTCTCCGATCGAGAGTTCGCGCTGCTGCGTGGCCTCTACCGGGCGGAGCTTGCATACGTCGACGACAAGCTTGGCGAGCTTCGGACGGCACTCGAGGACGCTGGAACGTGGGACGAGACCCTGTTCGTCGTCTGTGGCGACCACGGCGAACACATCGGCGAGCACGGCTTTTTCGGCCACCAGTACAACCTCTATGACACACTGCTCAACGTGCCACTGGTCGTCCACGGCGGGCCGTTTACCGGCGGTGGCCAGCGGCCTGATCTGGTCCAGTTGCTTGACCTGCCAGCGACACTGCTCGAGACTGTCGACATCGACGATTCAGCGCTCCGAGAGCAGGGCTCAAGCCGATCGATGCATCCGGATTCAACGTCGAAGCCGCGAGACGCCGTCTTCGCCGAGTACGTCGCCCCCCAGCCATCGATCGACCGCCTCGAGGCGCGGTTTGGCGACATTCCTGATCGAGTCCGGGCGTTCGACCGGCGACTACGAGCCGTCCGCACGGCGAAGTACAAGTACGTCCGTAGCGACGACGGGTTCGAGCGCCTACACGACATCGAGACGGATCCGCTCGAGCACACCGACATCGCAGCCGAGGAGTCCGCGCAGGTCCGAACGCTTCGTAATCGCCTCGAGGAGCGATTCGAGCCACTTTCAGACGCTGGGACGACGGATGACGTTGCAATGCGCGAGGGGACGAAAGAGCGACTCGCGGATCTGGGCTATCTGTAGCCGGCCACAGCGCGGCCGTGTCTGCAGGACCCGTTTGAGTGGCAGTCCGCGACACCGGACGCCGACGAGTTGCCACACCAAGTTCGGCTCGAGCGACGGGACGAACGACAATCATCGACGCGTCGAGCAATGACATCACACACTGTCCGACTCGAGGAAGGGGGGTTCGTCCCGTTTTTTCGGTCGTACACGAAGACGTGGGTTCACGCCGTCGCGACGGCCGGGCTGACCGCGTTCGGGACGCTGACGATCGTTCACCGCTGGTTTGCCGGCCTCGCGCTCGCGATGTACGTCGTTCCGCCCATCGTGCTCTATCTCCGCCAGCGAGGACGGCTCGAAGACGGCAGCGACTCTCGAGCGGTCGACTCGCCGGAAGCGACACGACGCGAGCACTCCGAACCCGACGATGAGCGACCCCCCAGTGAGGGCGAACGACAGGCTGACCAGAACGACGCTTCGCCCGTCGGCTGGAACACGACCGAGACACCCACGGACGCGACGCTGCACGACGTGACCGTCACCAAGTCGAACGCCGGCTACGCTGTCGGCGACGGTGGGATCGTCCTCTCGAGCGACGGCAACGAGTGGGACGCCGTCCTTGAGGACGGGCCGGCGGCCAAGGGCACCGACCTCCGTGGCGTGGCTGCGACGGCAGACGGCGAGGCGATCTGGATCGCCGGCGACAGCGGTGTGCTCGGTCGCATCGACGGCGAAACCGGCCGCCACACGAACTATACGGCCCCGGAAGACATCACAGACAACTGGCTGGGCGTCGCCGTCGGCGGCTCGAGCGGCGACGAACGGGTGCTGTTGATCACTGGCTCCGGAGCCGTCGTTCGCGGCAGATACCGTGCTGGGACAGTCGACTGGGCAGGCCCAGACAAACCCGGCAGCGGCTCGAGTCTGTGCGCGATTGCGCTCGCCGACGCAGCGGTCGGCTACTGCTGTGATACCAACGACGCTGTCTTCGAGACGACCGACGGCGGCGAGTCGTTCGAGCGTATCGGCCTCGAGGGAGTCGACGGAACACTCACTGACATCGCAACGAGAGGGCACGAGGACTGCGCCGTCAGCGACGATACCGGCATCGTTCACCGCTACGATGGTTCGACGTGGACACCTGACCGCGTCGTCGACGGCTCGCTGTCGGGACTGGCCCGTCACATGGACCGAACAGTCGCGTGTGCTGGCGACGGCAGCGTCTTTGAGCGGCAATCCCCCGGGGCCGAATGGGATCGGTTCGACACGGACACGGCTGGCTCGTTGCTGGCAGTCTCGCTCGGCCCGGCTCGTGCGGTGGCGGTCGGTGAGGGTGGGACCGTGGTCGAACACAGCTGACGAGACAGCACGCTCGGACGAGCAGCCGGTCGTCGACCACAGTTATTGTGCTCGGCGGTGGATCTCTCTGTAGTGAGCGACCAGCGAACAGCCCACGACCGCTGTCGCCTCTGTGGGACGACGGTCACCGAGTCGAGCGACGAGACACCCCCAGAGACGGACGAGGATGGTCCGTTCTGCTCGAGTGGCTGTCGCGAGGTCGTCGCGGCACTCGGAGCCGCCGACAGCGCCGAGACAGCCACTGCGGAGCCGACGCCGGCGAAGACTGACGCTGACACCCGGACCGAGGCGCAGACACGGACGTTCTTCCGGATCGATGGCATGCATTCGGCGCTCTGTGAGGCGTATCTCGAGTCGATCGCCGAAAAGCAAGCCGGCGTCTCGAACGCGGCGGCAAGCTACGTCACGGAGGCTGTTCGGGTCGATCACGATCCAGAGCGCGTTTCCGCCGAGACACTCGAGGCTGTCCTGACTACGACCGGCTACACGGCGTACCGTCGCGAAGACGCGGCTGACGCGGCCGAGACTGATCCCCTCACAGCGGACTCGAATGAGACACACCGATCCCGCGAGATGCGGGGGATGCGAAAACGCCGCTCGGAGGACATGCTCGAGATCCGGTACATCATCGGGATCGTCTTCGGCTCGTTTCTGCTGGTGCCGTACATGACCGTGTTTTATCCAGTGTATCTCTCCGCGTTCACCGACTACTGGCTGTTCGGGCTCTACGGCGAGGCGTTTGCGAGTTTCGATGGCATGCTGTTCCTGCCGATCTTTTTCGTGGTGACCGGGATCGTGCTCTATCTGACCGGGATGCCGCTTTTGCGTGGTGCGTACGTGAGTTTGTGGCTCCGACGGCCGAGTACACATCTGTTTGCGGCGCTGACGATCGTCGCCGCCTTCTGTTATGGGACGATCTCGTTCGTCGTTGGCGATCCCCAGATCTATTACGACCTGACGATTCTCGTCGCTGCCACCGTGATGGCTGCGGTTTTCTACGAAGAGACGGTCAAGCGCACGGCGCTGAATCGGCTGACCGATCTCACGGTCTCGCAAGTCGGGACGGCCCGTGTCCTCGAGTCCGATGGCACGACTCGAGAGTTGCCGGTCGAAGACGTTGACGCCACCGACCGCCTGCTCGTTCGCGCGGGCGAACGAATCCCGGTCGATGGCACGCTCGCTGAAGGCGAGTGTACGGTCGACGAGGCGGTCGTCACCGGCGAGTCGCTCCCGGTCTCGAAATCCGTCGGCGACGAAGTGGTCGGCGGCTCCGTCGTGACGGGCAACGCTGCCGTCGTCGCCGTCGGCACGCAAACGACGAGCAGTATCGACCAGCTGACACGCACCGTCTGGAATCTTCAGAGCGCCGACCACGGCGTTCAGCGACGGGCCGACGCCCTCGCCGGGATGCTCCTCCCGCTCGTCGTAGGTGTCGTCATCGCCGTCGGTCTGGGAGCAGTGCTCCTTGGTGCGGGCGTCATGGCCACGACGACGGCTGTCCTCCTGGCAGTCATCGTCGCGAGTCCGTGGGCACTCGGGCTCGCAACCCCGTGTTCGATCGCGACGAGCATCCGCGACGCACTCGAGTCCGGAATCGTCGTCTTCGACGAGAGCGTCTTCGAACGGCTCCGCGCAGTCGACGTCGTCGTCTTCGACAAGACGGGAACGCTGACGACCGGCGAGATGACCGTCCTCGAGGCAGACGCGCCACGAGCGCTCCTCGCTGCGGCCGGCGCGATCGAACGCCGTGGCGCACATCCCGCCGCAGCAGCGATCGAGAACGCCTTCGCCGACGGCCACGAGCGCGACTCGACACGGACCGACGGCGGTGTCATAGACGAGGGCACAGACGACGAGCGCGAGGGACAGATTCAGGCGTTCGAACGCCACGCGACCGGCGTCGAGGGGACCATCGACGGCCAGCGAGTGCTCGTCGGCCACCCCGACCTCTTTCACGAACAGGGGTGGACGTTCGAGGACGGCCTCGAGCAGCGAGTTGCGGCCGTTCGAGACGACGGTCACCTCCCTGTCGTCGTCGGTCGTGACGGCCACGCAGCGGGGATCATCGTCGTCGGTGACGAACCGCGTGAGGAGTGGGCACAGACGGTGACGGCGCTCGCCGACAGCGACATCGACGTCGTGGTCTTGACCGGTGACGACGACTCGGCGACGGCTCGGTTCCGAACCCACTCGGGTATCGATCACGTCTTTGCGAACGTCTCGCCGGCCGGGAAGACGGCAGCGATCAGACGGCTGCGAGCCGACAACTGTGTGGCGATGGTTGGCGACGGGACGAACGATGCACCCGCGCTTGCTGCAGCGGATCTGGGCATCTCACTCGGTGGCGGGACGGCGCTTGCCGCCGACGCAGCCGATCTCGCGATCGTCGAGGACGACCTCACTGCCGTCGAGCGAGCGTTCGAACTCGCACGTGGCGCTCGCCGGCGTGTCGTGCAGAATCTCTGGCTCGCGCTCGTCTACAACGCGATCGTGATCCCCGTCGCGCTGGCAGGGCTGTTGAGCCCCGTGATCACAACCGCGGCACTGGCTGCCAGTGGCCTGCTGATCGTCGGCAACGCCTCACGATCACTGCTCGAGGACGGCGAATGAACGCTTTCGAGAAGTAGTCCGGTCTCGAGACGTTCAGTTCGATGACAGCAGTACTTGATAGCGCTCCATCACCTAGGACTCGTATGACCGTCTTCGAGAGTGGTGGTCGTCCGTCCAGTGGGGTCGTCCCGGTCGATTACACGAGCCGACAGCAGCGAGGGGATCGCTGATGGGCCGCGTGCTCGTCGCCTTCGGCTCGAGCGAGGGTCAGACGGCGACGATCGCCGAACGGATCGGTGACGCCCTCGAGGACACGGGCCACGACGTCGTCGTTGTGCACGCAAAACACCCGCCAGCGGAGCTCGACCCGGGGCGTTACGATGGCGTCATCGTCGGCGCATCGATCCACATGGGGTCTCACCAGTCGTATGTCGAATCGTTCGTCGACACGCACAGCGAGGCGCTGAATCGCGTCCCATCGGCGTTTTTCTCGGTTAGCCTGACGGCCGCACACCCAGATCCTGACGACCGCGAACCAGCCCAAGCGATCGTCGATGCGTTTCTCGAGGAGACGGGCTGGGAGCCGGACACCACGCTGCTGGTCGCCGGCGCACTCAAATACAGCGAGTACGGCCTGTTGAAACGCGTCGTCATGCGCCGGATCGCGGGGAAAGCCGGCGGCGACACCGACACTGCACGTGACTACGAGTACACCGACTGGGACGAACTCGAGGCGTTCGTCGATGCGTTCACAGCGTTGCTCCCCGACGCACCCGAACAGTCCTGATCAGAGGCCACCGACAGAACTCGCGACGAGGAGTGTCACGACCAGCAGGGCAAGCACGGCACCGACGGCCAGCGGGACGTTTTCCTGTGCCTTCTCGATGACGGACATCTCGTCGTACTGCTCGCGGAACGCCTCGAGATTGGCCTCGTCGGAGAAGTATTTCGTCTTGAACGCAAATCGTTCGGTGACGGCACAGCCGGAACAGACCGGCTCGCCCTCGAGTCGCTCCGTTTCGATGTGGTCGTCGCAGTTGATGCTGCCGCAGTTGGCACAGTAGGTGTACGACGCACTCGAGCCGGCAGTCTCGCAGTGAACACACCCCTGCAGATCGTTGGTCGTGGTCGACCGCGAGGGGCCAGCGGCGTAATAGCTGTACTCGTACTCGTATTCGCCAAGCGAGAGCAGCGAACGGACGTGTGGGACGTAGACTGGATCGATCTCCTGAACCGAGATATCCGAGCGCGTTGGCGTACAGGTCTTCTCGTAGTCGACGTTGTTCCCGCCCGTGTAGTGGACCGTCGTCGTGTGGGCCTGCCGGAGGCGGTCGATCGCCCACTCCTTGTACGCCGTCTCGGTCTGGCCGAAACGCTTGCGCTCGACGCCGTCGAACGTCGCCTCGAGCGCCGCGTCCTCGAGGTCGATCCGGGGTGCCGTTCGGGTCGCGACGAGGGCTCGCACGTCATCGGTCGCCACGGCGGGCGCGTCGCGGTCGGCGTGAATAACGAACTCGTTTGCCTCATCGATCCGGTGGATGACGCCGACGGACGTCTCGAACGTGGCGTCCGTTCGTGCGCGGACGGTCACCATCGGCTCGAGAGAGACCGTCGTCTCCGGTGTCGGAATCGTCACGGCCTCGAGATTGTCGATCTCCCGGACGGCCTCGAAGACGGGGGCGTCCCGGCCAGCGGTGGGATGGACCGGCTGGAGGGTTTCAGTACAGAGGATCTCGATCCGACCGTTGTAGAGGTTCATCCCGATCTCCTCGCCGATCTCGCGGAGGGCTTGCCCATCGAGGAGTTCGACGCCGCCGTCGCCGTCACCCAGTTGGCGGGCGTACTCGCGGGCAGGGTCGGTGAATCGGCCGGTCGTCGCCACCATCCCGCGGACCGGGCCGTCGTACTCGTAGGTCGCCGCCGCCGAGTGGAGTTTCTGGATCACCGGGCGGCTCACGGTGGCCGTGTGTTTGCACTCGACGACGACCGCCCGCCGGGTCCCGTCGACGACCTCCTCCATCAGGATGTCTCGCCCTTCGTCGGCCGTCCGTCGTGATTGGCGGACGTTCTCGTAGCCGAGGTGTCGAAACACGTCCTCCATCAGGTCCTCGAACTCGTAGCCCGAGAGGTCGTCGAGTATCGCCATCACGTTCAGGTCCGACTACCGAGTCGACCGCCGATAGCGTTTCGACTCGAGACAGTCTCGATTGCCGAACATCGGCACCCATTGCCGGGCCTGAAACGCCTTTTCACCCGTCCGTCGTTCGACAAGTATGTCGACCGATCCCGACGACCTCGAGTTGAGCGACGCCGAAGCTGAAGCACTCCACAACATGCAACTCGGTATTGAGTACGTTTATCGGGCCTACGGCAACTTACTCGAGTTCCATCACGAACTCGGCCACGCGATGGACCGAATGAGCAACGCCGAAAACCGGCTTCGCGAGGCCGGCCACGAGGAGTGGGCGGACGAACTCCGGGACAACCATCTGCCAGCCGGGGCGGTCAGCGACCAGTGGACGTTCGAACTCGTCGAAGAATTTTCGACTGCGTTTCTCGAGGAGGTCGACACGTTCGAAGACGAGGTTCGGGACGAACTGGCCGACGGCGTCGACCACGTCACCGAGCGTCGCCAGAAGCGACGGTTGCGCGAACGGGCCAAACGGGACGACGACTGAGCGGCGTGGCCGCGCAAGCGAGCAGGGTGTGGAGACGCCGGCAGCTGTCTACCAGTCCGAATACCAACTGTTTTCGCGCTCGTCGTTACATCGTTTGCTATGGCTGATCGGTACGACGTGATCGTCCTCGGTGTCGGCGGCATGGGCAGCGCGACTGTCGCACACCTCGCTGAACGCGGTGTCGACGTACTCGGCCTCGAGCGCTACGATATCCCACACAGCTACGGCTCCTCACACGGGAACACCCGGATCATCCGGCTAGCCTACGCCGAACATCCCGCATACGTCCCGCTGTTGGAACGAGCGTACGAACTGTGGGACGACCTCGAAGCCGATCACGATCGGCAACTACTCTATCGAACCGGCTCGATCGATGCCGGGCCGGCCGGCGACCCGCTCGTCGAGGGGTCGAGACGCTCCTGTGAGGAACACGGCCTCACGTACGAACAGCTCTCGGGTGCGGAACTCGGCGAGCGATATCCGGGCTACGGGCTGCCCGAGGAGTACGAAGCGATCTACCAGCCCGACGGTGGCTATCTCGTCCCCGAGCAGTGTATCGTCGCTCACGTCAACCGTGCCCACCGGGCAGGTGCGACGATCCGCGCTCGAGAACGCGTCGTCAACTGGCAGCCAACGGCCGACGGCGGCGTTCGCGTCGAAACCGATTACGACCGATACGAGGCAGACAAACTGGTGCTCACTGCGGGTTCCTGGGCGGCCCAGTTCGTCGACGCACTCGAGGGAGTCGCTGTCCCCGAGCGACAGGTCCTCGCGTGGCTCCAGCCCCACGAACCCGACCTGTTCACGCCAGCGCAGTTCCCGGTCTGGAATCTGCAGGTGCCAGAGGGCAGATACTACGGCTTTCCCGTCCACGACGTGCCAGGGTTCAAGTTCGGTCGCTACAACCACCGTGAGGAGACGGTCGATCCCGACGCTCTCGAGCGCGAACCAACACAGGCGGACGAACGACTGCTTCGGGCGTTCGCCGAACAGTACTTCCCCGACGGCGCAGGACCGACGATGCGCCTGCAAACCTGTCTGTTCACCAACACACCCGACGATCACTTCGTCCTCGATACGCTGCCCGACCATCCACAGGTCACCGTCGGCGCTGGCTTCTCGGGTCACGGGTTCAAATTCGCCAGCGTGATTGGCGAGATCCTGGCCGATCTCGCACTCGAGGGCGAGACTGACCATCCGACTGAGCTGTTCTCGATCGATCGGTTCTGACGCGTCGACACGTCGCTACAGCGTGTCGATAATCTCGTCGGCGAACGTCGACAG
This sequence comes from Natronorubrum sp. A-ect3, assembly GCF_041821125.1. NCBI lineage: Archaea > Methanobacteriati > Methanobacteriota > Halobacteria > Halobacteriales > Natrialbaceae > Natronorubrum > Natronorubrum sp. A-ect3. The sequence goes on from NZ_JBGUBB010000001.1 coordinate 1,026,144, forward strand.
CGCGGCTTCTTTGTCGTCGTTCTGGATGCCGACGATGGCGTGGTCGAGACCGTACTCCTCGAGCCGTCGGAAGTAGTCTTGAAACCACTCGATGCCGGCGTGAAAGCCCAGATGGAGCGGCTCGGGCTCTGCCGTTGGGTCGTCAGCCAGTTCGACGCGAATCGCGATCGTGAACGGCTTTTCGCCCGCTGTCTCGCGCCAGTCGACGAGATAGTTCTGGAGGGTGCGCTCGGGCAAGTGATAGAACAGCCAGCCATCGCCGTGGTCGGCGATCCATTCTCGGGATTGGCGAGCATGACCCGTCGGCAGGAGCGGAATCGTCCCCGTCGTCGGCTTCGGGACCACGTCGAGGTCGCCCTCGAGTTGGCCCCACTGGCCTTCGAACTCCGGGAACTCCTCTCGCCAGACGGTTCGCATCGCCTCGACGGACTCGCGAAACAGCTGGCCACGTTCCTCGCGATCGACGTTGTAGGCCGGATACTCCGGGTCGCGGTCGCCGGAGGCGACGCCGAGGACGAGCCGGCCATCCGAGAGCTGGTCGACCGTCGCCGCGGATTTCGCGACGTGAAGCGGATGCCGGAGCGTGAGCACGACGCTCGAGGTCCCGAGTGCGATATCGTCGGTGTGGGCGGCGACGTGAGAGAGCCACGGCCAGGTGTCGAACGTCTGGCCGGCATCGCCGAATTTCGGCCAGTAGGTCGGGACGTCCCGCGCCCAGAGGCCGTCGAAACCGACCGCCTCGGCGTGTTTCGCGAGGTCGATCTCGCGTCCGGGAGCTGGCGTCGATCGGTTCGTGCCAGTGAGCGGAAAGCCCGCGCCGAAGGTTAGTCCATCGCGGTCGAACAGCCGCCGGTAGCCCGCGTTGGCGTCGTCAGGAGACATTCGATCGAGTTATCCTCCCGATCCACAAGACAGTGTTCGTTCACAACGGCCCGGCGCTGTCACAGCACACTCGAGCAGCGAGATCGACGAGCGGTCGTCACTGCCCATCGAATTCGGCTCCGGCAGACACGGTCGCTGGCTCGTCGCTGCTGTCTCGAGGCCGGCCGTCGAGTTCCGCGCGTTTATTGCCGCCGCGCTGAGAGCCACCGCTATGGAGTCCGATCCCCGCATCCGGATCGCAGAGCCAGGCGACGCAGACGCAGTTCGGGAGATCTACGCCCCGTTTTGTGACTCGACGGCAGTCACCTTCGAGGAAACCCCACCGACCGAGACCGAGATGGCCGAGCGCATCGACTCGACGCTCGAGCGCTATCCCTGGCTTGTCTGTGAACACGCTGGCGAGGTCGTCGGCTACGCCTATGCGGGGCCACTGCGGAAGCGTCGCGCATACGAGTGGGTGGTCGAACTCTCCGTCTACGTCGCTGACGGTGTCCGCCAGTCGGGTGTCGGCCAGTCGCTGTACGCGTCGTTGTTTGCGATCCTCGAGCGACAGGGATACTGCGATGCCTACACTGTGACGACACTGCCGAACCCCGCGACAGTCCGGTTCCACGAACGGCTCGGCTTCGAGCGCGTCGCCGACTTTCCCGCGATGGGGTACACCCAGGACGCGTGGCACGACGTCGCCTGGTGGCGACGGCCAATCGCCGAAAAAGAAGCCGCTCCGGACCGGCCGACGCCGTTATCGGCGGTGCGCGAGTCGCCCGATTGGGACGCGCTGGTTCAGACAGGGATGGATCACCTCGAGTTGTCGTAGGTGGTTCGCAGCGCGCGTACAGCGCCGACTACCTGGCGTCTGTTCGCCTGACCGAAGCCACTTAGTGGCTCAGTTCCGCTGGTCTGTACATGAATCCCGCGACCTACGGAACCTACCTCGTCACGCAGGCGTCGGTGTCTGCGGGCCGAGAGACGACTGAGATCGTCGAGGCGGCGATCGACGGCGGTATCGACGTCGTCCAGCTTCGAGAAAAGAAGACGACCGCACAGCGGCGGTATGAACTCGGCCTCGAGGTGCGCGAGATAACTGCTGGTGCGGACGTGGACCTGATCGTCAACGACCGTGTCGATATCGCCCAGGCGATTGATGCCGACGGCGTCCATCTCGGCCAGTCGGATCTGCCGGTCGCGGTCGCACGCGAGTTGCTCGGCCCCGAGGCAGTGATCGGCTGTTCGGCGTCGACGGTCGACGAAGCCAGACAGGCAGAAGCTGACGGCGCGGACTACCTCGGTGTCGGGACCGTCTACGGCACGACATCGAAGGCGGTCGATGCGTACAAAGACGGCGTCGGTCCCGAACGGATCGCCGAAATCACCGACGCAGTATCGATCCCAGTCGTCGGTATTGGCGGGATAACGGCCGCAAACGCCGGTTCGGTCGTTGATGCCGGCGCGGTCGGCGTGGCCGTCATTTCCGAGATTACCGCCGCCGAGGACCCATGCGCGGCGACCGAATCGCTCGCGATGGCCGTCGAAACTGCGAAGGCCGTGGGAGACACACCCCCACACGATGGCTAGCTCGCTTCCAGCCGCTGTCTCAGGTGACGACCTCGCGTCGTCGCTCGAGGCGATCGGTGAGACGACGCCGCTCGTCCAGCATCTGACCAACACCGTGACGATGAACGACGTCGCGAATCTAACCCTCCACTGGGATGCACTCCCGGTGATGGCCGACTCGCCGGGCGATGCGGGTGAGATGGCTGCCGGTGCGGCCGCCCTCCTGTTTAACACCGGGCAGGTCCCCGAGGGAAAAGTCGAGGCCATGCACGACGCTGGGTCGACCGCGGCCGACCGTGACATCCCGATCGTGCTCGATCCCGTCGGCGTCGGTGCGACCCCCACTCGAAAATCGGTCGCCGAAGCCTTACTCGAGGAGCTCGAGTTTTCGATTATCAAAGGCAACTACGGCGAAATCAGCGCGCTCGCGGGTGTCGAAGCCGAAGTACGCGGCGTCGAATCTGTCGGCGAGTACGACGAGATCGAAGACGCGGCCCAGTCGCTTGCGGACGCGACCGGTGCGACGGTCGTCGCAAGCGGCGTCGAAGACGTCGTCGCGACCGCCGACGAGGCGGTTCGCATCACGGCTGGCCACGTCCGACTGTCGGACGTCGTCGGCACCGGCTGTATGCTCGGTGCCACACTCGCCACGTTCCATGGCGCACTCGAGGATCCCGTGACGGCTGCCGTCCACGGCACACTTGCGTTCGGGATCGCCGGAGAACGCGCAGCCGAACTCGACCACAATGGGCCGGAAAGCTACCGGACGAACTTTCACGACACCGTTGCTGGACTCACGCCGGAAACCGTTTCAGGACTCGATCTCGAGGACCGGATCGACCGCGTCGCCTGATCGTTCCACGCTGTCTCGACGTCCCGGTCACGACCGATGAAACCGTTTTGTCGACCGCTGTCGAACGGTAGCATATGACGCGAGAAAAACTCACAGATGCTGCCGAAACGCTACAGGATGCAGCCGACGCTGCGACGGACGACGACGTCCGTGAGCGGCTCGAGAACCAATCGGACGCGTTCGCGGAGCTGGCCGAAGCCGCTCGCGGTCCGGACCACGGCACACTCGCTCGGCACGAACATATCCTCACCGAGGTTGCAGCCGACGCTGATAGCGATGTCACAACCCACGTCGAGGACGCCCTCGAGTCGATCCGTGCGTTCCGCGAAACAGTCGAAGGCGTGTAATGACTCGAGCGGCGATCAGCAGACGGGTTTTGGATTTGCGCCCATCGCCTCGAGGTTTGCGACGTACTCGTCGTAGGCGGCCTCGATCGCGCCGGTTGCTGCTCTCTGGGCGCGTTCGTCGTCGTCGGCACTGTCACAGACGTCCTCGAGGAGTTCCCCTGCCCGCTCGAGTTGGTCGTCTAACTCCGCGCCGAACTCGCGAAAGACGCCCGCGGTCTGAGGGTCGGCGTCGCCGACGAAGTAGCCAACCACCTGCTCTTTCGAGCGCTTGCTCGCGAGGATGCGGCCGATAAACGCGCCGACGCGTTCGACCGTCGACTCGAGGCCACGCAGATACTCGTGAAGGTCGGGAATCTCGCCCGGTTCGTAGTCCTCGACATCGAGGTAGTCGATGACGGTCTCATAGTGGGCTCGTTCCTCTGCAGCCGTGGTGTCGAACGCATCACGGGCTGCCTCGTCTTCCTCACTATCGGCCCACGCTTCGAACGTCTGCCAGGCCGCGTGTTCGGCGTCGGCCGTCGCACGAAGGACTGGTTCGGTGTCGATATCGCCACCAGTGTCGGCATACAGCGACTTCGAGGACCCCAGTCGTGAGAGTTCGGTCTGGTTGTCCTCACGTACCGCCTCGATGAACGTTTCGGAATCGGTCATGTCGACTTTTTCGGCCGGACTCGAGTTAGGTCTGTCGCGCTGGGCGCTGTCGTGTGGGCGGAAAACGGGTAGTAGTCGCCCCGACCAGCCGTTCTGCAACGAGGTGTCGTTCTTTTCAGTCGTCGCCCTCGCCTTTCTCTATCGGGGCGTTGACCAAGTTCCCCCACTCGGTCCAGGAGCCGTCGTAGTTGACCGTGTCTTCGTAGCCGAGCAGTTCGTGCAGGGCAAACCAGGCAACAGACGAGCGCTCACCGATACGGCAGTAGGCAACGGTCGTCTCGTCGCCGTCGATACCCTCTTCGGCGTAAAGCTCCTCGAGCTCGTCACGATCTTTGAACGTGCCGTCATCGTCGGTGACGGCGGCCCACGAGATGTTCTTCGCGCCAGGGATGTGGCCGCCGCGCTGGGCGGTCTCCTGGAGGCCTGGCGGCGCAAGGATCTCGCCGCGGAACTCTTCGGGGGAGCGAACGTCGACGAGTGGAACGCCACGGTCGATCGCCTTTTCGACGTCTTCACGGTAGGCACGGATGCTCTCGCGTGGCCCGGCGGCGTCGTACTCGACAGCCGAGAACTCGGGTTCCTCGTCAGTCGTTGGGTAGTCGTGCTCGAGCCAGTACTCGCGGCCGCCGTCGAGGAGATACACCTCGTCGTGGCCGTAGTATTTGAACTGCCAGTAGGTGTAGGCGGCGAACCAGTTGGCGTTGTCACCGTAGAGGACGACCGTCGAATCCTCGCCGATGCCGTGACTGCCGAGCAGGTCCTCGAAGTCGTCTTTGGTCAGGACGTCTCGAGTGGTCTGGTCTTGCAGCTGGGTTTCCCAGTTGAACCCGACAGCGCCGGGGGCGTGGGCCTCCTCGTAGGCTTCCGTATCGACGTCGACTTCGACGAGTCGATACGCCGGATCGTCGGCCTGGAACTCCTCGAGGTGGTCCTCGACCCAGTCGGCGGTGACGAGTACGTCGTTGGCGTAGTTTGTTGCCATACATAATCCAACGGCTGCCAGGGTCATAGTGGCACCCCAACCGGACAATTCGGACGACGGTCAACCGTGGCGGAGACTGTTGCCGCTACTCAGAACGGCCCGAATCGACGCGATTTGAGGCCGGCCGTTCCTGCCAGCGACCGATCCGTCTCATCTCACGGCGAACCTGTTTGTGGCCGATCAACTCCCGTCGAAGCGGATTATGTTGCCGGAAACTCGGTACCCAGGGGAGTGGTGCCGGGACCGGTGTGTTCTCAGGGGTGGCTCTCGAATCAGCCGCCAATGGATGAATCCGTCGTCGTTGCTCCTGACTGGCTCGCGACACGCCTCGAGGATCCCCAACTCCGCATCGTCGACGTCAGAGACGCCTGGGAGTACGAGGGCATTGGGCACGTTCCCGGTGCTGTAAGTATCCCCTTCGACAGCTATCGCGACGAAAGCGACGTCGATCGCGGAACGCTTCCCGGTGCCGATGCGTTCGCAGCGTTGCTCTCCGAGGCCGGCATCTCCCCCGACGACACGATCGTCGCCTACGACGACACCCACGGCGTTTTCGCCGCTCGCTTCGTGCTCACAGCGCTCGAGTACGGCCACGACGACGTGCGACTGCTCGACGGCGACTACAGCGCCTGGAACCGCGCGTACGAGACGACGAGCGACGTTCCTGAGATCGAGCCGACGGGCTACGAAGCCGAACCACTCTCTCGCGAGGAGAGCCCGCTGGTCGACCTCGAGACCGTCGAAGACGCCCTCGAGCGCGATGCGCTGTTCGTCGACACGCGCGATACCCACGAGTTCGAGGAGGCCCGCCTTCCCGGGGCGGTCCGGTTCGACTGGTGGGAGGCCGTCGACGACGAGACACGCCGACTGAAGTCCGAGGCCGAACTCGAGACGCTCCTCGAAGACCACGGCATCACGCCCGACCGCGAAATCGTCCTCTACTGCAACACCGCCCGCCGAATCAGTCACACCTACCTCGTGCTCCAAGCGCTTGGTTACGAGGACGTTGCGTTCTACGAAGGAAGTCTGACGGAGTGGCTGGCACACGACGGCACAGTCGAAACCGGACCGGTTGCTGACGAGTGAGCGGCCAGCTCGTAGGGTTTCTCGTAGCCAACCGGAGCTTACAAACCCCGGCCATCAGCGGTGTCTCTCGGTCTGTCGTCAGAGAACTATAAATCCCGACGATAATCCTTATCAGAGCCAGTCGTCGCCGGGATCGTCGTCGGTCGCTTCTCTGTACGACTCGACCGCCGCGGCGAGGTTCTCGAGGGCCTCCTCGGGAGTCTGTCCCTGGCTCGAGACTCCAGTTATCTCGTCGTCGGCGATGTGGAGGCCGTGGTCGTTCTCTCGCATCGTCACGTCCGCATCCGCGAGTGCGTCGTACTCGCTTGGATCGACGTCTGCGTCGGCAGTCATACGGAGACGTTGTCACGGTCGGTTGAAATACGCTCCGGCGCTGTCCGGGGATCGCCTCGCACCGTCGAGCGGAGTGAACAGTAGAAAAAGCCTTTAACGACGTCACCCCCTATATTGGCCAAATGGTACTCGACGATCTCGGCAGTTCTCTGCGGGGCACTTTAGATAAACTCCGCGGGAAGTCACGGATTAGCGAAGAAGACATCGAGGAGATCGTCAAGGAGATTCAGCGCTCCTTGCTTTCGGCCGACGTCGACGTCTCGCTCGTGATGGAGCTGTCGGACAACATCAAAGAACGCGCACTCGAGGAAGAACCGCCAGCCGGCACGCCGGCGCGGGATTTCGTCCTCCGAATCGTCTATGAAGAACTGGTCGGGCTCATCGGTGAGTCGACCGAGTTGCCACTCGAGGAACAGACGATCCTCCTCGCAGGACTACAGGGGTCCGGGAAAACCACGTCCGCCGCGAAGATGGCCTGGTGGTTCTCGACGAAGGGGCTGCGCCCCGCCGTGATCCAGACGGACACGTTCCGACCCGGTGCCTACGAGCAGGCCCAGCAGATGGCCGGCCGCGCCGAAGTCGACTACTACGGCAACCCCGACAGCGAGGACCCCGTCGAAATCGCCCGCAAAGGCCTCGAAGAGACCAGCGAAGCCGACGTTCATATCGTGGACACGGCGGGTCGCCACGCACTCGAGGACGATCTCATCGACGAGATCGAGCAGATCGAAGGCGTCGTCGAACCCGACACCTCGTTGCTCGTCCTCGACGCAGCGATCGGGCAGGGTGCCAAAGAGCAGGCGAGTCAGTTCGACGAGTCGATCGGCATCGACGGCGTCGTCATCACCAAACTGGACGGGACCGCGAAAGGTGGTGGCGCGCTGACGGCCGTCGACCAGACCGACTCGTCGATCGCGTTCCTCGGGACCGGTGAGGAGGTCCAAGACATCGAACGCTTCGAGCCCGACGGCTTCATCTCCCGGCTGCTGGGGATGGGCGATCTCGGCCAGCTCGCAGAGCGCGTCGAGCGCGCGATGGAGCAGACCGAGATGGAAGATGACGACTGGGAGCCCGAGGACATGCTTCAGGGCCAGTTCACCTTGAACGACATGCAAAAGCAGATGGAGGCGATGAACAACATGGGGCCGCTCGATCAGGTGATGGATATGATCCCCGGCTTCGGCGGCGGGATCAAAGATCAGCTCCCCGACGACGCGATGGACGTCACTCAGGACCGAATGCGCACCTTTAGCGTCATCATGGACTCGATGACCGACACCGAAAAGGAGTATCCGAAAGCTATCGGCGCGAGTCAGATCGAACGCATCGCCCGTGGCTCGGGCACCAGCGAGGAGAAAGTCCGGGAACTGCTCGAGCAGTACAAGATGATGGAGAAGACGATCAAGCAGTTCCAGGGGATGGGCTCCGAACAGGAGATGCAGCGGATGATGAAACAGATGCAACAGCAAGGCGGCGGCGGTGGCGGCGGCATGGGCGGGATGGGGCCGTTCTAAGACCCCACGTTCTGGCTTTCCTCGGTCTGTGTTCGGTTCCAGGACGATACAGACTCGTTTGAGCTTTCTTGACGGCTGCCACTACGTTCATACGTTTCTAGACGTATGCTCGAGTAACAATGAATCGTCGACAGTATCTCACACGCGCCGGCACGGGTGTCGGCACACTGACGCTGCTTGCAGGCTGTCTCGGTGATCTGACCGGCAGCGAAACCGATGGCGAGGCCGCTGACCGAACTGGTGAGCGTGCACTCGATCGTGCAACTGGGAAGCTAAACGAGGCCGCGCTGGCATTGCAGGTGAACGACGATGCCATCGACGACCCCGAAGAAATCGAGTTCGACCCCGCGAAACCGAACGGCCTGATCGACGACGCGCGAGAGTATCTCGAGACTGCGGCAGCCGAACTCGCCGACGATCGGCAGGCCGACGTCGACGGGCTGGAGACGTACGCCGATATCCTCGAGGGACTGGTCGTCGTGACCGACGCGATTACCGACGAGACACTCGAGGACGACATCGACGATGTCGCTGCGGCGATCGGTGGCGACGGCGATCTCGATTCGGCAGTCGACGCTGTCGACGAGCGAACGGCGACACTTGCAACGGCACAGACACGCCATGACGAGGCAGCGGCCGACTTCGAGGCGTTCGAGAAAGCCCGATTCGAGGCGCTCGCCCGGATCGACTACGCGGAGCTCGAGGATGGCATCACGACGCTTGGCGACGTGCTTGGCTCGTTTGTCACGCTCGGGGACGGCTACGAGTCGCTACTGGATGGCTACGAAGCCCTCGAGCAGGGACAGACCCAGTTCGACAACGGCGAGTACGAACGAGCAGAGACGTCGTTCACTGACGCTAGAGCGGCGTTCGAGATGGCGACGGACACCTTCGAGAGCGACCCGGAGCCGCCGTCCGGACTCACCACAAACGTCGAGACGGCACGCTGTAAGAGCAGCGAACTCACGGACGCAGCGACGGCCTTTTCGGATGCAGCGGCTGCAGCCGCAGCCGGCGATCCAGTCACTGCAGACAGACGCCACAGCGACGGCGAACAGTCACTCGAGGCCGCGCGAAACTGTTCGCAATAGCACAGCCAGACCTCACTGCAGCCACGATTCCGCAACCCGCCGATAGGTATCTCGACATCGCTTCAGCACGTCGATGGAGACGCTTTCGCTTTCGGTGTGAGCCTCGCCGGGTTCGGCAGCACCGTAGATCACACACTCCGTTCCGGCTTCCGAAAGCCACCCGGCATCGGTCGCGTGGGGTTTCGTCACGAGTTCCGGCGACCCTGGCTGGACAGCGTCGGCTGCCTCGAGTACTGTCTTGGCAAACGCCTCGTCCGTACAGCGCATCGGCGGGAGATCCTGATCGACGGTCCAGTGAACCCCCTCGAGAGCGTCGACGTGCTCGAGTGGCGCTCGCTTGCCTGCCACCGTCCGCTCGTCGACGGTCAGCTCACAGCGGTCGGGAACGACGTTCATCGCCGATCCGCCGTCGATTTCGGTGACGACGAGGCTGCCCTCGAGTTGGTCACCTGCGACCTCGATCGACGGCACCTCGAGCTCGCGGATGCGGTCGACGGCCGCGGTTGCGCGATAGATCGCGTTCTCCCCAGCACCGACCTCGCTCGCGTGGGCGGCCGTTCCATCTGCGGTGATCGTGCTTCCGCGACGGCCTTTATGGGCGACGGCGACGTCTGTTACGCCCGGGTTCGAGTAGCCTGTCGATCCCTCACCGACGATTGCGTACTCGGGGGCAAAACCGTGCTCGATGGCGTGTTGTGCGCCAACGCCGCCGATCTCCTCGCCGACGAAGCTGGCGAAGACCAGTTCGCCTGTCAACGCCGACTGAGATGGCCCAGACGACTCGAGTTTGCTGTCGCGAAACGCGAGCATCGCGGCCGCAACTGCGCCTTTCATGTCTGCGGTGCCACGACCGTAGAGACGGCCATCGCGATGTTCGACGACGTACTCGAGGTCCCCATCAACACCGCTGTTGACCTGTGATGTCGCTGGCTCGACGACGTCGTGGTGGCCGACGAGTGCCAGTGTCTCTCCACCTGTTCCTTTTCGGGCGATCACGTTGCCTATCGCATCACGCGTCACGTCGGCGTCGGTCTCGCGTCGAAGCCACGTCTCGATGTAGTCTCCTGCGGCCGTCTCGTCTTCGTGACTGGGAATCGAGACGAGCGCCTGTGTCAGCTCACGGACTGTCATAGCGACCACTACGGCGTGGTGCCTGTTGTGTCCATCGAGCGACCGACAGCGTACCGCTCTGACAAAACGAGTTCGGTCAGGATGGTCGAACGGCGTCGGTGACAGCTTCTCAGCGGGCTTACTACACCTGCTCGTACACCGGCTGCTGCTCTTCGTCGTCCCCGTCCGTCAGCCTCGAGACCGTCTCGCCGACGCTCTGGAGGCTGGCGGTCTGTTCTTCGCTCGCTGCAGCGACCGATTCCGTGGCGTCGGCGACCTGATCGGCCGTCTGCGAGATCTCTTCGACAGTCGTTGCGGCTGACTCGACGTTCCGTGCCTGCTGGTCAGTTGCCGCCGCGATGTCTTCCATCTTCGTGGCCGTCTGCCCGACAGCAGCGTGGATCTCCTCGAGCGAGTCCATCGTCTCGCGGACCCGATCCGTTCCGTCATCGATCCGTTCGGCCGTCTCCTCGGTCGTTTCGACCGTCTTCATCGCGTCCCGGCGAACGCCTTCGACAGCGTCTTCGATCGCCGCGAGGTCGCGTTTGGTCTGTTCGGCGAACGACTCGACCTCGTTCGCGATGACACCCATCGTCCCCGAGTTGGAGTCACCCGACCGAGAGGCTTCGATCTTCGCGTTTTTCGCCAGCACAGTCGTTCGTTCAGCGACGTCATCGAGTCGCTCGAGCACCGCGTCGATCTCTTCGGTTCTCGTCTCGAGGTCGGCGGCGGACTGGGTCACGTCTTCCGTCGCGCCCTCGATGGCCTCGAGTTCGTCCAGGGCATCGTCGGCGGCGTCGACGCCCTCAGCGGTGAGCTGTTCGGCTCGCTTGCTCTCCGAGCGAACCTCGTTCGCGACGCTTGCGACCTCCTCGACTGCGGCACTCAGCTCGCCGAGTTCGGTCGCGGCCTGATTCGTGTTTCTGGCCTGGGCCGCCGTGTGACTGCTGATCGTCTGGGCGCGACTGGCGATCACGCCACCCGCTTCGTGGAGTTCTTCGATCGGCCCCTGCACGTCTTTTTCGACCTCGCGTGCGAGCCTCTGGCGGCGTTCGATCGAATCCTCGAGTCGCTGGGCGTAGGAGTCGACGTACGTGTCAGTCGCGATCTGCATGTCGAGGTTGATGATCCGCAACAGCGAGAGCACGTCCATCATTCCGTCGTCGACAGCGTCTCTGACGGTTTCCTCGAACGATTCCTCGAGTCCCTCATCGCCGTCGTCGCCACCGAATCCGAGTGCGTTGACGAACCCACCGAGTCCACTGCCATCCGAGTCCTGTTCTTCGACCCACTCCTCGATCGCATCAACGACCTGCTCTTGGGCACGCTCGTTCAACTGGTGGAGCAACAGCGTGTAGTAGACGCCGTACTGTCCCACGTAGTGTTTCAGCGGCATGTCGAGAATCTCGTGGAGTTTCCCGACTCGAGCCCGATTTGCAAAGAACGACTGGTCGTACTCGCCCGTCGACAGCGAGACGAGATACGCTCGCTGGGTTTGCTTAAGCGATTCGACGCCTTTCGGCGAGCGGTCGATGACGTCTCTGGTCTGTTTGTACTGCAGGATCTTGTCGTAGAAATCGTCCGCGATCTCGTTTTGGTTCTCTCGCAACAGCGTTTCGAGATCCGCCAGTCGCCGCTCGTCGGCTTCGTCAAAGCCGACGAACTCTTTTCGCCACGCGATCTCGTCAGCGTCGAGACCGATACGGTCGATGAGTTCACCGGCTTCAAGGAACTGATTGAGCCCACCCTGCCCAAATGTCTGCTTCGGATCCATTATCTGAACGTGTTCGGTGCATACTTAATATCCAACGAATGTTCCCTCTGAACAGGAATTTAGCGTCCCGTAATGAGTAACGGTAGCGCCCCGCTCGCACTGGTTATCGCGGTGAGCGAGGTTCCCTCGGTGGAACATCCTTATAGGTGTCCGTCGAACAGTTACGGTATGCACGTCGTGCCGGACACAAGCGTGGTCATCGATGGCCGCGTTTCGGCGACGATCGATGATGGGCAGTTCGAGGGAGCGACGATTTCGGTGCCGGAAGCTGTCGTCGCGGAACTCGAGGCGCAGGCAAACGATGGGATCGACAGTGGCTGGGACGGCCTCTCAGAGCTCCAGCGACTCGCCGAACTCGCCGACGAGGGTGTTATTGTCCTCGAGTATATCGGCGAGCGACCCGACGCCATCGAACGGGGCCACGCCGCCGAAGGCGAGATCGACGCGCTGATTCGCGATCTCGCAGAGGATCTCGAGGCGACGTTCCTGACGAGCGATGTCGTCCAGGCCGAAGTCGCGAAAGCGAAAGGCCTCGACGTCGAGCACGTCTCGCCAGAGGTCCGCGAAGTAGGGACGCTGACCGTCGAGAACTTCTTCGACGACCAGACGATGAGCGTCCACCTCAAGACGGATACGATTCCGATGGCCAAACGGGGCGAACTCGGCGAGATGCGGTATGAACAGATCGCCGACGAACCGCTCGATGAGGCGACCATGGACGAGTACGCCCGCGAGGTCGTCGACGGCGCGAAAGAATCCCCCGACGGCTTCATCGAACTCTCCGAACCGGGTATGAAGATCGTCCAGTTCCGAGATTACCGGATCGCCATCGGCCGACCACCGTTCGCCGACGGGATCGAGATCACGGCCGTCCGACCGATCGCCCAGACCGACATCGAGGACTACGAGAAGGCCGATGAGCTGAAAGATCGGCTGCTCGAGCGCCAGCGGGGTGTCCTCATCTCGGGGGCACCGGGTGCCGGGAAGTCGACGTTCGCACAGGCAGTCGCCCGATTCATTTCGGATCACGATTACGCCGTCAAAACAATGGAGAAACCGCGGGACCTGCAGGTCGGCCCCGAGATCACCCAGTACACCGAACTGGCTGGCGAGATGGCCAAAACTGCAGACGCCCTCCTGATGGTCCGACCCGACTACACCATCTACGACGAGGTCCGCAAAACCGACGACTTCGAGGTCTTTGCGGACATGCGACTGGCCGGCGTCGGCATGATCGGCGTCGTCCACGCAACCCGACCGATCGACGCCCTCCAGCGTCTTGTCGGCCGCGTCGAACTCGGGATGATTCCCCAAGTCGTCGACACCGTCGTCTACATCGAGGCTGGTGAAGTCAACACGGTCTACGACGTCAAAACGGAAGTCAAAGTCCCCGCTGGCCTGACCGAAGAAGACCTCGCCCGGCCCGTGATCCAGGTGACGAACTTCGAGACGGGCGAGCCCGAGTACGAAATTTACACCTTCAACCGGCAGGTCGTCACTGTCCCACTCAAAGACGAGGAGGGTGGCCCCGGAACCGAGTCCGGCGTCGACCGAATCGCCAAAAGCGAGATCGAACGCGAGATCCGGTCGATCGCTCGCGGCTACGTCGACGTCGAACTCAAAAGTCAGAACAAAGCCGTCGTCTACGTCGAAGAGAACGATATCTCGAGCGTGATCGGCAAGGGCGGTGGCCGAATCACGGACGTCGAGAACCGGCTGGGGATCGATATCGACGTCCGCACCCACGACGAGAATCCCAACTACGGCGCGGGCGCTGGTGGCGGCGCTGGTGCCAGCTCAAACGGCGGTGGCGGACAGCCCCCGGGCCAGATGGTTACTCCCGAGATCACCTCCAGACACGTCATCGTCCCTGTCGACGGCAACCACGGCGAAACCGTCGAAGTGCAGGCCGGTGGCGAGTATCTGTTCACCGCGACAGTCAGCCGCGGTGGCGAAATCCAGGTCTCTCGCGGAAGCGCAATCGCCGACGAACTCGAGCAGGCGATCGACCGGAAAGAGCCGATCACGGTCGTTCCGTCGTAGACACCGGCTCGCAAACGCGGGTTGGAAAACGCCGTGTCCAGTCTTTTTGGCGTCGGTTCCTCGAGGAGTGGTGAATGAACACTGTGAGCGACCCCGTCACTCTCTCCCGAAGCCAGACCCGCGGGTGCGATCAGTCCGCCCACGGTCAGCGGGGCTGCATCACGGGCGAACCACCGATTCTCGTTGCCTCCGACAGCGACGCAGCGAGAGGTCGCCTCACGACTCATCAGCGCTCGCACCGACTCGAGTTAGCGCTTGAGAGAGCGTCGGCACTTCGTGGATGCGATCGAGCAGCCACAGATACATGACGATTCCCTGAACGATGAAGACGTTGGTCATGAGAAAGAACAGCGCTTCCTCGATGGGGAGTCCCAGCAGTGTATATCCAGTCGTATACGTGTCCGAGATGACCCAGATACCGAGTTCGATCGCGAGCCGGTCGACGATCCAGAGGTAGAGCGTCGGGACGGCGATAGCGACCAGTACCGGCCGACGGACGCCCCAGAGGTACGTAAGGCCGAACCCCCATTGGATAGCGAGGATCGGGCCGGACCAGAGCAACAACCAGCCGAGATAGTACGTCGAGGTGCCACCGGTCAGGAGCCAGCCGATGCCGGCGATCAACAGGCCGCCCCCAACGCCGATCAGCCGGTGTGTGAGCGGGATTGCCAGCGATCGATCGGCAGTCGCCGGGATCTGGAATAGCCAGAACGCGGTCAGTATCGGCTGGAGAACGAAGAAGAGGTACTCTTCGATCGGCGTGTACCAGATGGTCGTGACGACTGCGCCCTCGCCGTACCACCAGACCGATTCAGGGATGAGATGATTCGTAAACGGTGTCGTGTAGACGACGGCGAGTCCGATCATGATTCCAAGTCCGGAGAGCGGGCGGACGCCCCACCAGGCCCGGTCGCGCCGGAACGCGAGCCAGCCCAGAATCAACAGCGGTGGGAGGATAAACGCTAAATGAACACCGAAGTATGTGAGTGGAACGGTCATGAGCGTGTTGGCGTTTGTCGTCGGATCTCAGTACGGAGTCGTTGTCCCGTAGCCGAATTACGGTCGGCGTCTGCAAAGCCCTGAATCCGAACTGGTTAGGCCCGATCAGGGCGCAAGTCGGCGTTTCGGTACTGATGTGGACGCTGGGTCGACGAGCTCGGTTCGGTCAGTCGTCTGCTGGGCTGGACCCGGAGAGGGTGGAGCCGTAGTCCGCACCGCCAGTGATCGACGCCGGTTCGTTAGCAACGTAGAACATGGCGACGAATGTCACGATGTACTTCGTGATGATGTCAAGGATGCTGTATCCCCACGAGGTGATCGCGACATCTAAGATTGCGAACCCTTCGACGCCGAGTGCCCAGAGGATCGGATAGCCGAACCAGCCGACGACGGTGAGAATCTTCAGTGTCGTGAACAGGTCCGCGGTGCCGGTTCGCTCGGCCTCGCGGGTCCAGTCGACGAGGATGACGTACACGATCACAAGGAAAAAAGTAGAGCTCAGCACGAACCACCACCAGCGCAGCGCCAGCGAGGACGTCGTCAGGGCCGCCGCCAGACCGGTGACACACATCGCGATCGTAAACGCACAGGTCGTCAGGATCTTCGTCCAGTTCGATCCGGCGATCATTCCGAGTGCGATCAGAATGAACGGTGTGGAGAACGTCCACGTGAGGTATCGACCCCACATTACCAGTACGCCGTCCTCACCGGCCGTCGTCGAACCCGCGGCAGGGTGGTTCGCCGGCATCTCGATAATACCCAGCGTCAGCCCCGATGTGAGTCCGGTGTAACTCGAGATCGAGACAACCGAAATCAGCATCAGCGCGGTCGCGATCGCCTTCGAACGCGGATCGGTGAGGGACCGCCCGAGGTAGACGATGCCGAGAATCGTGAGTCCGGCGAGGACGATGTTGACAACGAACGACAGCGCGAGCAACGTGTTGCCGCCACCGAAGACGTACTCGACCAGCTCTGCGTCGGTTAGGCCGTTTTGGAGGACGTGATGTCGCCCGTCGAATGCGAACGCAGTTAGTGATTGCATGCGCACAGGTTGTTTCAGTGCCACGACACATAAACAGATATCCGTCCCAAAACTGATATTTACAGGTGCTGAAGGGTCACAGCGCGATGAGGGCCGAGGCGAAGACGGGAGATGAGCGGAACGCGATGTCACACTCAGTCGAACTCGAGCGAGTAACGGCGAGTCGTCACACAGCCGCGGCGGATGGTGTGACGGCCCGTTCGAGCACAGAGCGGCTTCGGAGCAGGACCACTCCGAAGCCGACCTTTGCCGAGAGGTCGAGGATCATGAACGCGGCCGTCTCCCAGTAGAGCGGGAGAATGCCGAACGTTCCTTCAGTTCCGAGGATCCAGACGACGGGGTAGAGCAGCCACAGCACGATGAGCAGGTTGCGCAGCGTGCTGAACAGCGACGCCACCTCTGGCGACTGGTTCCGGGCGCTCTGGGAAAGCGTCCCAACGAGGACGTACAGCAACACGAGCAGGGCACCGGTGCTGATGCCCCACCACGCGATCCGAGTGCCGGGGGTCGCCGCGAACGCCGCGATCGTGCCGGTTCCGATCATGAGGACGTCGAGACCGATCAGCGTCGCGATCGTGTTGCGGGTCGCGCCGGCGAGCAGCGCGAGGTCGAGCAACAGCAGCGGTGTCGTGAAGATCCAGTCTGCGTACCGCGCCCAGTAGATCGTAAGCGCCTGGTCGCCGACCACCACTTCGGTGACGCCAAAGCCCGTCGCCATCGCAAAGTACATCACCGCCGCGATCGCCGTTATGAAGATCGTGATGATGTAAAACTCCTGCATCTTCGGGTCTCGAACGCCACGTCCACGACCGATGAAGTAGAGCGTTCCGAGCGTCATTCCGATCGTTCCAATCCACAGCCACAGGGATTCTGGACCAACTAGTGTGGTCATATTTACGAGTAGAATCTCGCAAAATATACCGGTAAACCCTAACGGAGATAACATCTAGCCGCGAGTGTATGTCCGGTGTTCTGACTCCGGGTTTGAAATCGGAGTGTATATTTCGACGCTCCGTGTTCGGCCACCTGAACCGGCGGCCAATCACACTCTCGAACTGATGAGTTCAACTGATCCAAACGATCCGATTGCGGACGCACTCCTCGGTGAGTCGACGTACGAGCGGCTTCGAGTGGAGCGATACGCGCTGATCAAACGACGAATTCCGCAGAAACTCGTCTATCAGAGCGGGCTGTTGCTCGTGCTTGCACTCGTCGTGCCGATTGCAGCCACCTATCCGTCCTCGGTCCGGGCAGCCTTCCCGGGAGGTGAGCCCCTGTGGGCGTCGCCGCTCGTTCTCTGGGTCGGCGTCTGCGCCGGCGCGATCCAGCTTGGAACTGCGTCGTGTCTCATCGCGGTATCGACCGTGCGTCGCAGCCGTGAACCGGAGTTATCGGAGGCAACGGCACACACATTACTGAACGTTGAAGACGTCGCGTCGATGTTCGGATTAGCGACCGGTGGGTTTGCCATTCTGCTCACAGTTGGGTTCTTTTTGCTCGGCCACACGGGAGGAGAAACGTTCCATTCGGTTATCAACGCTGCACCGCGAAACCCATACGGACAGACTGACGTCTCGGTCCCCGTAATCGCAGTCGGCACGGCAGCGGCGATCAGCTCCGCTGTTGTCTACCTCTGCAGCCGACATCTTCGGTCGGAGTCAGCCTGAAAACACGAGCTGGGGCTGGTACGTCGCTCGACCACTTGCCGCGCCTGAGACGGTCTGCTGTCCCTGTTTCCCGGCGCAACCGCAGCGACGGCACGCAGGCGCGCCGAAACTGACACCAGTCCGTATGAGTGCAGACGGTCTGGGACTGATAGCCGATCGATTCAGCACGGCACATGTCTAACCAGTGTCCATTTTTGGAGAGTGCACTCATATGAAACGCCCGTTTGATAGGCTGTGGCCACGAGCCACCGATAGCGTACCAACTGCATCGACGGACAACAGGAAGGGCAAGCAGGAGGCGGCCCAACGCGCCACAGAGTCGCGAACGGAAGCGGAGCCGATCCGCACGCGAATTGGACAGAAAGCCCTGCGTAGGAGAGTAGAATAGCAAACTTAAACGAATGATTATTTTGACGCCGATTAATGCGACATAGGTGGCATCTTTCCACGAAAACCATTGAGGTACATTCGCAAACGCTCCATTGGCTACTTGTTTGTTTATCAATGTCACACCGATCTACTAGCTGTTTAAGGATCAGGCATTTATACAAGACGAATGTTTAAATCGAGTATGGATAGAATGGTGTTCGATGTCTATGGGCGCTGATGGGAAAACAATCGGGTACCCTGGAACCCAGATATCGACAGGATCGTTCATTACGGACCCGAACGGCCTCGAGCGAATCCGCTCGCTGATCGTCGACGATATCCGAACGGCCGTCGACGATGCAGGCGCACAGGGAGCCGTCGTCGCAATGAGTGGTGGA
Organism: Natronorubrum sp. A-ect3; assembly: GCF_041821125.1. Classification (NCBI taxonomy): domain Archaea; kingdom Methanobacteriati; phylum Methanobacteriota; class Halobacteria; order Halobacteriales; family Natrialbaceae; genus Natronorubrum; species Natronorubrum sp. A-ect3. Next base: position 1,044,839 of record NZ_JBGUBB010000001.1, read on the forward strand.
GTCGATTCTACCGTGACGGCGGCGCTGGCCGTCGAAGCGCTCGGAAGCGACCGTGTGGTCGGACTGGGGCTGCCCTGTCACAAGGCCGAATACACCGGCGTCAGCGAGGCCCGCACTATTGCGGAGGGGCTTGGCATCGAGTTTACGGAGATTCAGCTCCGGCCGTTGCTCGAGACGTTCGAGGAGACAGTCGCGAGTGATCTCGAGTCCGATGCCGATCCAGATTCGAGTGGGCGCCCACACGAGCGAAACCACGCAATCGGCAACGTGATTGCGCGACTGCGGATGTGCTGTGCGTACTATACGGCGAACCGACAGCAGCGACTCGTGCTCGGAACGGCGAACCGCTCGGAGTGGCTGCTCGGCTACTTTACGAAGTTCGGTGATGGTGCAGCCGATACGTGTCCGCTCGGCGACCTATATAAGACAGAAGTACGCGCCCTCGCAACACAGATCGGCATCCCACGACGGATCGTCAACAAGGAGCCGACGGCAGGGTTCTGGGCTGACCAGACCGATGCCGACGAACTCGGTGCGTCCTACGACGTTATTGACCCGCTGCTACAGCGTCTCGTCGACGATGGTGAGTCGATCCGTGACGCTGCGGCTGCGCTCGGTATCGATCGTGAGACGGCCCGATCGATCGCGTGGTTGTGTGCTGAAACCCAACACAAACGAGTCACGCCGCCGATGCCAGCGGTTGGCGATCGAGAGAGCGATACTGGCTGGTAGCTAGCGACTGGCCTCGGCGCGATACAGGCTCGGATTTCGCCACCAGAACAGTCCCCACGACAGCATGAAGCCGGCAGCCATCGCGCCGACGTCCTGAAGAAGGCGTGGGAGCCCGATATCGACGATTGCGACGAGTGCGATCGCCGAGCCGACCGCGGCACCCACGAAGACGAACAGCACATCACCGGCGATGTGTTCCTGGGACTGCTCCCAGTAGTGCTGGCGCTCCTCGTCGTACCAGACACCGATGTAGATCAACACCGGTGCCATCAGCGTGATCACTGTAATTACCTGGAACTGCTCGGGCAGTCCTGCTGGCCCGAGGACGACGATATTGAGCGTGTTCGCGATTATTGCCATCGCGAACAGGCCGATCAACAGCCATCCCCACCGTGGGAGTGTCTCTTTGTCCATGCTGGTGGACAGTCATCGCAACAAAATAATCTGCCGTTTACGCTCGATTATTCCGCGCAGCAGGCGTCCTTTTTCGGGGATTCGTCGACACCGTTACCGTCTGCGGCAACCGGTTCTTCGATTCGATAGAGACTCTGCCGAGCATCTGCAAAGTAGATATTCTCGTCAACAATCCCAATACCCTCGAGACGTTCAAGTGCGTACCGGACGGTCCGGGCTGAGAGCATCGATTCTTCGACGATCTGTTTCTGGGTCAATGGCCCATCGTACTCGAGAACCTTGAAGACGAGTTTGGCGCTCGGTGGCAAGTCTTCGATGTCCTCCCCGTCGGTCTCTGCCATACTACGAATCGAACGGTCCCAGCGGCATAAAAGTTGAGCCTTACGAGACGTTGCCGAAATGAAAAATTCCGATACAATCGAGACAGTAAAGTAGAGTCAGATTGCGTGTATGGCAGTATATCGAAACCTGACCCGATAGTCAAATACTGGTAGATTCTGCAGCAACCGAGACTAGCACTACTGTGCTATCACGTCGTTGTCAGTGGGTGAAAGGAGACCTGCTGTGTGATCGACTGCCCAATCTCTGTGCGAACCGATGGCCGTAATTCTCTAGTCGCCACTGCACGTCACTGCACACCTGATTGTACGAGGGCTGTGCGGTCAGTGTGTGAATCGGTTCAGTTGTTCCGATACCACGTCCCGACGCTGTGGCTGTCGCTTTCCCCATAGTGCTACTCAAAATGGGCTCCACCTCATCGCATAGTCGTCGTTCGATTCCGTCTACTGCCGTTCAGTGGCCACATCCCCGCGACATTTCTGACGGTTACAGCTGCTTCCAGACGTCCTCATCGTCCTCGAACCCGCCGTCGGCAGGGTCGGCGAACTCGGTTTCGTCCTCGAGTCCTAACTCCTCGGCTGAGAGTGCCGGCTTCTTGTCGGTCGCGTGTTGTTGCTTCGTGAGGTTCATCTCCGGCCAGGCGGTCTCCTCCCAGAGACCACGTTCGCTGTAGTAGTAGACCACACCGTCGCTGACGACGGCAAACAGACCACGCTGGCGGTCGTTGACGACGCGCTCGTTCGTGTCGATGGCGACGTCGACGACGTCTTCTAACGTATCGAGTGAGATGTGATAGTCTCCAACCCACATCGGAATCGACCCACGCGAGATCCACTCGGCATAGCGCTGTTCGTGGACTGCACGGCGGGCAGCATCCTCGTCGATCGGCGCTCGTCGAGCAACGAACGCGGCACCCACGAGCGCGAGTGTGCCGAGTACGGAGAGCCCACCAATGACTCCCAGACTTCGTGACTCGGTCGTCTGTTCCGTCGCTGTCTGGTAGGTGTGGCCGTCGGAGGCAGACAGCGACTCCGCCAGCCAGTATGCGTCGTCGGTCACGTGAAACGTTGTCGTTGCCTCTTGTGTCCCCTGATTTCTCGCCGTCTCGTACTCAACGTGGAGTTCGACCTCGAGATCGACATCACCGACGCCGGACAGCTCACGCTCTAACTGGCGCTGACGGTCGCGGTAGGATTCGACATCGATTGTCGTCGCCGACATCGCGACACCGCCTTCGACTGCCGGTGACTCGTCGATTTCGGTGTGTGTCTCGTTCCAGAACGACTGCCCGTCTCTGGTTGCCTCGAAGCGAAGCGTCAGCTCGTGGTGGACGCTGGCGTCGTCGATCGGCGTCCTGTCGCCCTCGTCGACGAGTCTGGTTTCAGGCTCGAGGGTCAACTCTGGCGAGGCGTTGAGCACGTAGACACCACTGTTCTCGAGTCGATCACCTTCGTTCCAGAGCTCGCCGTCCTGGACGACGACGGCACTCGTCTGGACATCGGTCGAGACACGTTCGTCGCCGTACTGGGTGGTCGTCTCCGTCGTGGGGTTTGCGACAGCCCACCCAGTCGCGACGAGCGCGAGGACGCCGATGACGATCAGTGCAATCGTAAGTAGGCGACCGTACTGGGCGAGCGCGAGCTCGAGACGTGGATTATCGATCACGGTTCGAACACTTTGCTAGACATATTGGCTCCGTCCCGCCACTGTTCCCGGCCCGTCCCAATGGGTCGGCTGGAGGACGCGCACATACACATTCACTTTTTGCGACCATTATAACGATATCGGCCCTTCCTGCTGGATCGATGGTTACAGCCATTTTCGGAGTCGCCGTGCGAGACGCGTCGACAGCGAGACGTGCGTGCCAGCAGAGCGAAGGCGCAAATCGCCGCGGCCGAACACCACGAGGACGATCGTGACGGCGACGCCGACGATAACGCCGTTGACGGCAGCGATCGCGACGAGCGGATGGAGTCCGTGGAGCCAGACCAGAAGCGACGGCGGTAACACCGCAAGATAGCGGTGCTCACCGACATGGCGGGTGTACTCCCCGGTCGTCTCGGGCGCTGTCAGCGAGACCGTCGTCTCCCCGCTCGAGCGAATCCCCACGGTCTGCCAGGGCGGGTCCGTCTCGACGTTGTTACTTCTGGCCTCGTGGACGACCACAATCGGCAGATAGCCCGCGTTGTCGACCGTCCGGGTGAGTTCACCCGTCTCACCGGGGGCGAGCACCTGTGGATTGTCCTCGGGAGTCTCAGTGCTCACGATTTCGTACTCGGTTGTGCCTGCTGGAACCACCATCGCTGCGGTCGCAAACGTCACGAACACGAGCAAGACGAGGCCGAGTGTCGTCCAGAACGCGAGCACGTTCTCGCGAGAGCGCGAGCGCGTTTTCTCGCGTCGTCCAGGCCCAAGTCGATCAACCAGCGCCCCGAAGCCGAGCAGGGCGACGCCAACGGCGACCAGCAGCGAGCCGATCCCCTCCGAGTCGGGCGACGTCGTCAGACCGATAATCGGTGCGATCGTCCCGACAGCCGACTCCACGGTGTCATGAACGCTCATAATCGCCGTCCCGAGATGCGGAATCGTGACGGCCTCGCCGTTTACCTGCCAGGCTTTGGCGACGATCTGGCCGTCCGTGACGTGGGGCTCGCCGCCGTCCTGGTCGGTAAACGGGTTGGCGTCGCCTTTCGTGACGTATCCTTCACTGGTTTCGCCGACGACGCGATGGGTCGTCAGCCCGCCGCCGTGGAGCTCTCGCGCGTCGAAGACGACCACGTCGCCCTCCTCGACCGATCCCGTGACCGCGCTTGGAATCGCGACGAAGCCGTCGCCGGCGTTCATCGTCGGCTCCATACTGCCCGTCGCGACGTAGCCCAGCAAAATCGGCTGTCCCAGTAGCTGGCCGACTAACAGCAACACGATGGCGAGTGCGACGACGACGCCGAACACTCGCTTGAGGAGCGTCGCTGACGTCATTGACTCGTCCTGCGGACGTTCATGAACACCTGACTATTCAATTGGATTGTTATTCGAGATCGACCATCTTAAACGCCTCGTGGAGTGGCCTCGAGTCGCCACGCTTACCTCGAGACGAACGCCCAGCGGCGGTTCGCCGCGGCTGCCAGAAACAGGAACCCGGCCGCCGTCGGCGGGGCAAGCGCTGCCGTCGTCGCCGCCGAGAGTTCGCGGTCCCGAATCTGGAACGGTTCGGGGTCGGTGACGGTGACCGAGCCCGCGTCGACGCCACTGATCGCGATCTCGTACGTTCCCGCCTCGTCGAACTGTCGCTCGAACGTCACCGTTCGCTCCGAGTTCGGCTCGATCGTCACCGTTCGTGTGTCGACGACGATTCCGTCGACGGCGAGCTCGAGGGTGCGGTCGACGGCGACGTCCGTGGGATTGTGAACCGTCGCGTCGATCGTCGCCGTCCCGCCCGTGGTGATCTCTGCAGTGGTGACCGACGCGTCGAGGACGTCGATCGGCGGCCCCTCGACGGTGACCGAGGTGGTCTGTCCGTCGACGCCGATCTCGTACGTGCCGGGCCACTGGAGCTCCCGTTCGAAGATCACCGACACCGTCTCGCCGGGGCCGATCTCGAACGACTTGGTGTCGACGACGACGCCGTCGACGGTCAGCTCGGCCGTCCGCTGTTTCGTCGTCGGACCGTCGTTCCGGTAGGTCGCGTTCACCGTCACCGAGTCGCCCGTCTCGACGGCCGTCGTATCGAGTTCGATGGACTCGAGGTCGACATCGGTCGACTCGTCGTCTTCGTCGTCATCCTCTTCGTCGGCCTCGTACCGGACGTGAACCGTGAACGTCTCCGTCCCGCTCTCGGCGAGATGCGTATCGATCGCTACGCCAATGCTCGTCGTTTGGCCGGCCGTTGGCTCGAGGGGGTTCGATTCTGTGAGTTCGGTAGTTGCGTCGCCATCCGCGTAAAACTCGAGGCCATCGACGTCGTTACTGATCCAGATCGACTCGATATCGTCGGCATCGTCACCCAGCGAAATCGTAAACACCTCGACGAACTCCGTTACCGTGTTGTCGATAACAGTGAGATCGAGCTCGAGTTCGCCGTTCTCGATGGTCGCGTACCGTTTGTCGGCCGGCTCGAGGACGACGTCGTCGCTCGCTGGATCCTCACCCACCGTGATCGCCGCAGTCGGGACTGCGAGTGCGAGGAGAAAGCAAACCGCCGCGGCTGCGAATAGGGCGTTGGTGGATGGCATCTGAGGGGTCAGTTATATTTTAATTCGGCCCTGATCCTATCTGATACTCCGTGTGACAAATTCGGTCAACAGGAAAATCTTATTGTGCGTCTGTAATTTCAATTTCTAAAAGACCGTCATCGTCATCTGTGGATCCAGTTTCGAGGCCGACTGTTACTTCGACGGCTTCGCCATCATCAACCGTATCGCCGTCACTTTCATCACCAAAGTCTTTGCTTTCCTCATCCACTTCAGCCTCAAATGTGAACGTTGACTCGGTAGTAGCGGAAAACTCGACGTTTACGGTCCCGTTCGAATTGTCGCCTTCATCATTAACGAGCACAATGAGGTCCTCGAAATCCCTGCTGGAATTTGCCAAAAACGAATTTTCGTCGCCAAACGTGATCGTCACATCGTTGTCCATGAGGCTAAGGTCGCCACTGGAGGCCTCGTAACTATCGTAGTCGTCGCCCGCGGTAGGGAACGCACTGCCCACCTCGTCGATATCGACACCTACATTCTCCACATTGTCGATGTCTTTCAGCACAATATCGATGAATTCCTCGGCGATAGCGTCACCCGTGACGACGTTGACTTGAAGGCCACGGTCTGCTTCTGTTGTGCTGAACGCACCTGAGCCGAGTGCAGCGCCGCCGCCAATTACCATCGTTCCCAGTCCAATGAGTGTGCTTCGTCGGTTAAGTTTCATGAGTGTGTTCTCTATGCAACCTCGTCGAACCCATCGCCTGCATCGACGGGTCCAGAACGCGGTTCTTACTCACACCGTAGGGTGCCACCCACTTTGTATTAGGTGTCGAGAAGGATTTCTGGCTTGCCCGTACCCGTTGAACGGGCACCAATACCTACTTCAAGTCCGGCCTGAACGGCCGAAATCAGTCGGGTCACGACTTTCGTCGAGAACCGCGATCGTGCCCACATCCAATGGGGACGGAATAGCAGGAACGCCTGCTGTTTTTTCCAGTGTAGGTTTGCGATCTCTGCGTGACAGTCGGTCACTCCAGATCGGTGGGTGGCCCAGAGTCGATCGATCCCCTCCCGTCACGTTCCGGTTTGAATTGATGACTGTCAAGCTACCAAATAGAAGGTAGGGAGAAGGTTTACTACCGACCAACCACAGGTCGGTCCGGAAACCGACGCGAGGATGCGCGGACTCGTCGTCCGGATCACCTACAGCAGGACCGACATGGAATACTCTCGCAGAAACATACTGGCCGGACTCGGTTCGCTCGCGATTGGCGATGGCGGTGCGCTGGTCAGCACCGGCGCATTCAGTTCGGTCTCAGTCGATCGGACGGTGAGCGTTACGGGGGCGAGCGACTCCGACGCGCTGTTGTGACTCGAACCATACCTCGATAGCCCTAATGAGGGCTACGCAGAGGAAACGGATGGGACAATCGAACTCAATCTATTTGAAGTTCGAATGTATCCCCACTTGTGTCTTGGAATGTTAGTTCAACCGTTATCGTAGCACCTCGCGGGTCTCCATCAAAATCATCGAAGCGCAATTCGACATCATCTCCGGGACTCAACTCAAGATCTTCACTCACAAGGAAGTCGACCAACGTACTATCATCGATCGGTATTTCATCAACATCCTCAACAACACGGTCAATATTTCTCCCTTGCCCACTTCCGGGGATTCCCAGTAATTCACCGTCATGAACGCGAGTGATTGAGTCATTGGTGCTATTTCTTATTCCAATAGCCTCTAAGACAATATCTATATCACCAGTATTTTCCAGTGTGAAAGTAATAAGGCCACTTCCACCAGTGGGAATTACTTCACCCGTGACTTCAGCCTGCTCGGCCTGTACTGCACTGAACTCTTCTTGTATGACGATTTGACCTTTTTTTGGACCGCTTTCAGACTCATATATATGTACAGTGATTTTTACGGGTGCGACACTAGTATCATTTGACTCAATCTTAATACTCTTTGAGTCTTCCTCTGAGCCATATTCTGTTAAATTAAAATTCCGCTTTTCAAAATCAAGATTTATACTATCGTCACTCTCTTCCAGCGTTACGTCCATATAGAGTGATGTGTTATTCGTGAACACTGGTTCGGTACTAGTTGAATCGTCGATACCGAGTAACGCGTCCTGCTTATTATCAGCAGCACTGACCGCAACCCCACGCCCGGTTTCGAGCGAGCTAAACGCGCCGGTGCTGATCAGTGCACCGGCACCGATCGACGCCGCCCCCAGTCCCATGAACACCCGGCGCTTCATTGACAGTTGATATGTCTTATATCGCAATAAGTCCATTGGCAGGATTGTCACCGAGACTCATACCGAAATGTGTACGACGATCGCTCAGCGGTTCAAGTAATCACTACCCGTTTTGCTCGTACCTCAACTCCCATCCGCAACCGTGATCCTGAAGGGCCGAGAGCGGCTCAAGAAGTGGTCGTGGTTGCTGTGATCGTAATGTCGCTAGGATTGCTGGGTGCTGTGTTAGATTTTAAATTGACGCTGATAGTGATGATTTCTGTGTCGTCGTCTCCTGCCTCGTCCGGTTCAAGTATCGCCGAGCGTGGGAAGAATTCAACGATATTTTCCAACTCGTCGTCGGTTTCGATCTCCAACTCAACCCTTTGAGACCCGTTGTTTTCGATCGTGAGTGCGTTATCGAACCTGGTCGTCGCGTTGTGATTGAGCTGATCGAGATTCAGTTCGATCACGTCACCGCCCCCGGCAGAGAGCCCGGCGTACTCGTCGCTGACCACGAGCGACAGGACCGCATCCTCGTCGCTCGCTGTATTGATTGTGACGGTCCGATCAGCGCTCAAACTGCTAAACGCACCGGTCGCGATTGCGGCACCAGTACCTGTGGCTACCGTCCCTGCTGCGAGCAACACGTTCCGCCGGTTCAGTCTCACTGTCAATGATTCTCTTGTGTGTTTTATCTGCTGACATCGGTCTTTTATCGACCGTGACCAGTGCGTTGGGTCTCGAGCCGTCCGATCATTCCAGAATTATGTTCAGTTCACAGGATGAGTTGATGATGTTTGTTGACTCGCCGAAAGTTCATTAGGCGGATTGGTCTTGGTTCGCCTCGAACAGGAGGCTATCAATGTCGCCGAGAGGGTCGTCATCACCATCACCGGTATCGTCCATCCCGAGCGTGTTGATTATAATATCAACCGTGGTTTGATTGTTACTTCCATCATCAGTACCAAGCTCTATCTTCTCGTCACTGTCGTTCCATGCATCTGAATCAACAGCGAACACGATCTCCGGATCACCTGTACCAATACTCAGCTCGTCGTCCTCTTTAAGAATAGAATCATTCTCATCGCCGACTTCTCCCAGAGAAACATCGACCGTGATAGAATTTTCAGAATTGTTTGTTATCTCTAGCGCACCATCGAATGTCGTCAGTGCGTCAAGGTTGAGGTCATCAACGTCAATTTCGATTACGTCGTCATCATCGCCTGAACTGCCCTGCAGCGTGTCCCTCTTTACCTCCAGTCCGAGGAGTGCACCTGAGTCACCTGCCGTAGTGAGGCTGACTGTCCGGTCGGCTTCCACACTACTAAACGCACCCGTCCCGAGTGCGGCTCCGCCGCCCGCGACGATCGTTCCCAGTCCAACTAACACATTGCGTCGGTTCATGCTCATGATTGTGGTCTCCATGTAACCGCGCTGCGACCCTCGCCGATGGGATGGAACGCGGCTCTTGCTTCTACCTTGGGACCCCACCTACTTTGTATTGTGTATCGAGACTTTGTTCAAGGTTGATAATACTTGCACCGAAAATTCCCAGATCACCTTCAAGACTGGCTTGATCCGTCGAAATCGGCCGTCTCGAGAATTCGGCGAGTTAGCAATACCCATATGTCCCACTGTCGTGGCTACTCGAGTCACCCTGCAAACGCCACCATTTGCGACGCGGCTGACACAGACACAGTTCGCAGTATACTCGAGGCCACGACGAACCGTTACAGTCACCACACAGAACGCGATCGAGCTATGCGATACCCTGACTGTACGGCGAGCTTATATTTGCTGCCCGCGTAGCTCTAGTACGCGCGTAGACACTCGAGTCAGCCCGTATCTGGGCCGATTTCTATCTCACGCAGCCGACCCACAGATCTATGACACGACCACTCACCGTCATCGCGCTCGCGTTCATCCTCGTCGGAGCGATGGCGATGGCCGGCCCGACGTTCGGATTTGCCACCATCGCCGCCGACCGTGGCGTGAGTGTCGGGACGGCCGACGACTCGAGTGCGTATCTCGGCCTCGAGGATCGCTCGGCGTCGGCGGCGATCGACGCACCGGATGGGACGACACCCGTCTACACGCTGACGGACAATTTCGGCGGGGCAGAGCCGGCTACCGTCGACGCCTCGGTCGTTCGGATCACCGACGAGAGCAGCGCAGTCGTCGCGTCGGACGCCCTCGAGGCGACGGTCCAGCCGGGCAGCACAGCCGACACGTTCGACGTGGGCCTCGCGTGTGGGAACGGGGAGACGCTCGATGGGAGCTATCGCGTCGAACTGCGGCTTCTCGCCTCGGCGGCTGGCTCGAGTGTCGATGCAACACGGACGACGGCCGCGTTCGTCCCCGTTGACTGTACGACGCTTTCAGACGAGCCGATCGTGGTCTCGGTGGACGAAAACGGTGATGTCGCCACCGGCGGCGATGTGACGGTCGACAATAACGTCGCTGTCGGCGGAACGATCTCCAGCGGCGGCTCGGTGACCGTTGGCAACAACGCGAACGTTGGCAGTATCGTCTCTCAAGGCGATATCATCGTCGCGAACAATCTCGTCAGCGGTGACATCGTCGCCGGCGGGAATGTCATCATCGGCAACAACGCCGAGATCGACGGCGACGTCTCGGCCTGTGGTTCGGTCGTCGTGGGGAACAATGCGGTCGTCACTGGGACGATCCTCGAGAATCAGACCGATCTGCCCGGTGTGCAGTGTTGAGATTGCTGTTTGTGTCCTGACAATCCGAAAACGTGACTCCAGGCCGTACTCGGGGGTAATCCCACGAGTTCGTGATAGTACAGTATACTTATTGGTCGTGAGTTCCACGGCTTCATACAGGTGCTTCAATGGCGACACAGGCTGAGACACGGTCAGATCCAGGTCAGGGTGAAATTTTCGACCTGCTGAGCAATCAGCGCCGTCGCTACACGATTCACTACTGCAAACGCGAGGGCGAGCCGGTCGAACTCGGGGACCTCGCCGAACACGTCGCCGCCTGGGAACTCGACAAGGAGATCGACGAGCTGACCTCGGCCGAACGCAAGCGCGTCTACACATCGTTACAGCAGACCCACCTGCCGACGCTCGAGCGAGCCGAGATGATCGAGTTCGATAATCGAACGATCGAGCTCACCGAGAACGTGTCGGAGCTGGAAATCTACCTCGACGTGGTGCCCAGCGATTCGATTCCCTGGAGCACGTACTATCTCGGCCTCTCTGCGGTCGCAACAGTCGTGATGGGTGGGCTGTGGCTCGAGTGGATCCCCACCGAGACAGTGCCGGAACTCGGTTGGGCGACGATCGTCGTCGCGCTGTTCGTCGGGTCGGCGGTCGTCCACGTCGTCCAGAGTCGGCGGCTGCGATTAGGAGCGATGGAGAAGCCTCCGTAGCTCGGCCTCGAGACGGGATCGTCACTTTCAGGAGTGATAATCAAGCGGTCACTGTGGACTTTTGTCCCGTTTCAAGCCGTTCCTGATGTACAGACAGACATTCTTCTCTACTTTAATATACGTAGGATATATAATATGGTTCTTCGATGGCTCAATAAATGACTCCCCGGACACGCGCCGATGACCGATCAGAACTGTCCGCTGATCGGGGTGGCGCACCGATCATTGGCATCGTCTTGCTCTTTGGAATGGTACTGGCGGGTGCAGTGCTGGTCTTTGTCGCTGCGGGGCCGCTGTTCGACGCCCTAGAAGGCCAAAGCGAACGGGAGCGGGCGATCACCTACATGGGACAGACCGATCAAGCGCTCACGACGGCGACGATTTCGGATGGGTCACAGTCGCTCGAGGTTCCTCCTGATGCCGAGATGTCGGTTATTGATGATGGCTTGATCGAAGTCTCATGGTACAACGAGTCAGCGGATCCGTGGAGCGGCCAAGCGTGTACTGCACCTACCAATGAGTCAGGGACGCTTGGTGCGCTTGAGTACGAACTCGACGACCGAACGATTGTCCACCAGGGTGGTGGTGTCTGGGAGCACGACAGCGGCGACACGACGGCCATCTCGGATCCGCAAATCGGCTACGACGGAGAGTCGCTGCAACTCCAACTCATGCAGATCAGTGAGAGTGATGTCGATGGCTCCGGACTGGCAGCGACGGCAGATCACAGCAAGTCAATGGCCCTGACGAATGAGATCCAGGCGACAGCAAGCGACTGTGACGGCAGCAATGTCGCGTTCAGGATCAAAAGTTCGTACCACGAAGGCTGGGCGACGTTCCTCGAGGATGCACTCGGCGAGGACGAAAACCCCGAAGTCACCATCACGCACGACGAGGACGGAGGAACGGTCGTGGCAACGATCGAAGGCATCAGAGAGTCGTCAGAGGAGCCAACGTTCATCGTTGCAGCGGATAAGGGACTCACGGACTCGGACGGTGATCGGATTGATCCGCCCGTTCTCAGTAACAAGTCATCGGCTCTCCGAATCGGTGGCGTAATCGAAAATGTCGGTGACGAAGCAGACACTCAAGATGTCGGCATCACAATCTGGGATGATGAAGGCGAACACAGCAAGGACGGGGAATTAACACTTACACCCGACGATGATCCACAGGACATATCTGAACCAGGTCTCGGTGGTCACAAGGGAAGCCACGTTCAGATCCCAGCACCCAATTCGTTCGAGTTCACAGCAGGCGAGACGTACGAGTATACGATTTGGACGGAAGACGACAAACTCGACGAACCAGGTTCATTCTATTACGGTGAGCCGGGTACCGCTCTCAAGACCGATGACGTCGACACCAACGAAGTCGACGGCAATGTAACGATCACGGCCGATGTGTCGAATATCGGCGTCGGGAAAGCGGTAGACGCCGACGTCACTCTCGAACTCCTCAACAAAACGGATACCAAAGAAATCGACGTCGACTACGGAGCCGAGGGAACCGTTGAGTGGGTGATAAACAAGAGTGCGATCCCAGTTGGAGAACACGAATTCACAATCACAGTAGATGACAACGAAGTCAACGGCACGATCGAAGGCGACGCAACCGGTGGCGACGGGATGGCATTCGTGGTCATCGGCGACGAAGGTGTCGGTGACGACCAGTTCGTTACCGACGACGGGAGTCCCTTTACCGTCAGTGCCGAAGTCGAGAGTACGTACCTGACCACCGTCGAGCGGGACGTGACGCTTTCGATCCCGGACGCGAACGTCAACATCTCTGAACCGAAAGAACTCGAGAACGGGACGACTGACACAGTCGACTTCGCCGTCGACCCCGATGACCACGACTTCGAGCACGGAGAGGTCTACGACTACGACGTCCAGGCCGAGGGCGACGGACTCGAGAACGCATCGTTCTACTTCGGCCATCCCGGGACCGAGTTCGGACTGGCAAACGGCGACGCGACGGTCGACGACGAGAACGTCACGATCACGGCTGATCTACACAACACGGGCGTCGAAGGCGGCGAACAGGATGTGACCGTCGATCTCGATCTGAAAGACGACGAACTCGACAACGACCCATACGCAGAGACTATCGATGCCGGCACTGCCGACCGAGCCGTTGGCGAGAACGCTACCATCGAACTACCGATCAACCGGAGCGTCCTGGTCACCGGCACCTACGACGCGACGATAGCGACCGAGGACGACGAACTCGAGATGAGGTTCGACGTCGACGCCGGTATCGATCCAGGGGATGTCGAACTCGGTGGTGTCGAGAATGCCGAGGTGGCCGTCGAGGTGCTAGGGTCGCAGGTGTCCGGTCCTGGCCAAATTGGACTCCCACCGTTTTTTGGCGAGTACACTCACAATCTGGCGCCGATGACACTCGATATCGTGGCTAATGGGGAGACAGTCCATTCCTTCGAGAATCCGGATGGAGGAAACAACGTCAATACTGGGCCGACGTGGCAAGACAAGAGCGCAGACAGCTACACGTACAACTTCACTGTCGAAGACGAAACGGACCTTACCCTCAGGAACGCGCGGTATGAGACGTGTCAAGATCAACAGACTGATCCAAACAGCCTTAATCACTACAATGGTCCGACCAATCATGAATTTACGTGGTGTCAAGACGTTTCCGGATCGTCAGTGTTCGGGCCAATCGACGCCTCAGAGGACGCTAACCTCCAGAACGTCCGAGTTCGAAGTAACGAGAGCAACACGATTCCGGCGCTCCCTGCAGGGACCGAGCAACAGCTGAGTGCCACAGAGGTGCTCGAGCAACACGATCTGGTCGAAGACGGTGACAATGAACTCGATCTCGGCCCAGGAGAGTTCGTGTTCCTCTTCGAGAATACTGAGTCAACGAACGAAGACGGCATCGACGCACTCTGGAACGAGGCGATCGATGCCTACGAAAACAATCCCGATGAGACTTACGACCCCAACTTTAACGACCTGATCGTCTACGTCGAGGTTGAACAGGCAGGCGTCGACCCCCGCAAGCCAAGCATCACTATCAGCCCCGAGAGAGGCAGCGAGGCAGACGTTGATTCCGGAGACGGCGGCGAGGCCGGTACGCCGGGCGATGTCGACCTCGAGCTTGGCGGGGATGCAGATTCCGGTGGCTCGCCCGACGTCGGACCCGGTAACTCCGATGGGGATGGTGTATCCGGCGGTCAAGGGGTCGACGATACCGGCATCGATATCGACTCCGATCACATCGTGATCGGTTGAGTCGCCAGTTTCGATAGCCGGCTGTTCACGTCCAAGTGATGGTCTGCACGCTCTCGAGATCAACCCGAACGCCTTTTTAGGCCCGAACGCGGACATCGAGCCATGTCGACCGAATCGATCAGTGACCGACGCGAGCACATTCGCTCGATCAGCGTGACGGCACTGTCAGCGCTGCTCGGCGTCGCCGCGGCATTCGCCTCGATGTCCATTACGGGCGATGTCGGCCCGGCGGACGCGGCTGGAGATACGCGAGCGCTCATGCTCGTCGCAGGGGCGATCCTCGCGCAGTTTCTGCTCTACGATTTCACCGGAATTTACGGTGAGGACGAGTTCGGGGTGAAACACTACCTGTTCATCACGTTCATGACGTTCTCGCTGTGGTTCGTGACGTGGGGGATCCTGCTGACGGCGGAGGCCACGATCTAACGATGGCCGACGACAGTATCGCCGTGGTCGATCTGGATCGGTGCCAGCCCGACCGCTGTAGCTACGAGTGTAAGAACTACTGCCCGCCGAACCGAACGGGCAAGGAGTGTATCACCCTGCGTGGCGAGGAGACCACCGAGGGCCAACCCGAACAGATCCACATCTCCGAGGAAATCTGTCTCGGCGAGACCTGCGGGATCTGTGTCGAGAAATGCCCCTTCGATGCAATCGAGATCATCAACCTCCCGAAGGAACTGCAGGACGATCCGGTCCACCGCTACGGCGAGAACGCGTTCTCGCTGTACGGACTCCCCGCGCCACAGGACGGGCAGGTCACGGGGATTCTCGGGCCAAACGGGATCGGGAAGACGACCGCCGTTCGCATTCTCGCGGGCGAACTCGAGCCCAATCTGGGCCGTCACGACGAGTCACCTGGCTGGGACGAAGTGCTCGAGGCCTACCGCGGGACGGAGCTACAAGACTACATCGCGGACGTTCGGGACGGCGAGATCACCGTCGCCCGAAAGCCCCAGTACGTCGATCAGATTCCGAACAGTTTCGACGGCAACACCCGTGAGTTGCTCGAGCGCACGAACGAGCGTGATGCACTGGAGTACCTCGTCGAGCGCCTCGAGATCGGCCCCGTCATGGACCAGGCGATCGACGACCTTTCCGGCGGTGAACTCCAGCGGGTTGCACTTGCGGCGACGCTGGCACGAGACACGGATTTCTACTTCCTGGACGAAATTACACCGTATCTCGACATGAGCCAGCGGGTCACCGCAGCGCGGCTGATTCGCGAACTCGCCGAGGAAGAAGACAAGTCGGTGCTCGTCGTCGAACACGACCTCGCGATCCTGGATCTGCTCGCGGACACACTCCACGTCGCCTACGGTGAGCCGGGGGCCTACGGTGTCATCACGTCGCCAAAATCTGTCCGAAACGGGATCAACGAGTATCTCTCGGGTTATCTCGACAACGAGAATATGCGGATTCGGCCGAACCCAATCGAGTTCGAAGAACACGCGCCACGGACCGAATCCCGCGGCGACACGCTCGTTGAGTACCCCGACCTCACGAAGAGCTACGGCGACGGCGAGTTCACCCTCGAGGTCGAAGGCGGTGCGATTCGGGAGAACGAAGTGCTCGGGATCGTCGGTCCGAACGGGATCGGGAAATCGACGTTCGCGAAGCTGTTGACGGGCAACCTCGAGTCGGATGCCGGCGACACGGACTTGGATCTGGATATCTCCTACAAGCCCCAGTACGTCACCATCGACCAGCCGATGCGGGTCGACGCCTTCCTCTCGTCGATCACCGATCAGTTTGGCTCGTCGTATTGGAACACAGAAATCGCCCAGCCACTCCAACTCGAGCGAATCATGGAGCAGAACCTCTCTGATCTCTCCGGTGGTGAGCGCCAGCGGGTCGCTATTGCAGCCTGTCTCTCCGACTCCGCCGACCTCTACTTGCTCGACGAGCCGTCCGCCCACCTCGACGTCGAACAGCGTGTGCAGGCGACGAGCGCGATTCGGCGGTATGCCGAACAGCAGGACGCGACCGTGATGGTCATCGACCACGACATCTACACGATCGACCTGCTCGCCGACCGACTGATGGTCTTCGACGGCGAACCGGCCGTTTCCGGTCGTGCTGGCCAGCCACAGCCGATGCGGGATGGCATGAACGAGTTCCTCGCGAACCTCGACGTGACGTTCCGCCGGGACGAGCGCACGTCGCGCCCACGGATCAACAAACCCGACTCGCAGCTGGATCGCAAGCAGAAAAGCGAGGGCGAGTACTACTACGCGCCCTGATCGAACGGCCGATTCGGGATTCAACGGCGAGTGCGCGTCAGCTGATCGATTTCTGCAATCTCAAACTACGACTCATCAAGGAGGATCGCGAGTCCGAACCACGCGAGCATGAGCCCCGGCAGCGCATACCCGAGCACGGCACTCGAGACGACGAGCCCGCCCGTTGCCCCGAAGACGGCACCCGCCGCGGCGACGAGGCTGCCGAGGACGATCAGTCCGGCGGCGACGACGCGCGTCGCATCCGCTGTGGAGTCGTCGTCCGCAGTCGAGGGCCGCTCGAGTGGATCGACTAGCCGCCATTCGGGGGAGTGGGTTTCCTCGAGTCGGTACCGATCGCTCAACAGCGAGGCGACGACGGCGTCGCCGGCGCGTCGAGTCAGCGGTGTCCACCACTCGTCCTCGTCGGCCCGTGTCTCACGGTCTATCCGGGCCAGATACACCGACTCCCCGACGAGATGGCCGATCGATGCGGCGTCGTAGCCGACGTCCTCGACGATTCGCGCGAGGAGATACTGCTCGGACCAGGGGATCGGTTTGTCGAGCGTGAAGACGGCGACCTCGTCGTGGGGCAGGGTGACCTCGAGTCGGACTGTTCGTTCGTCCACCGATTCGAGGCCCGTCACGCGTCCCTCGACGTAGCCATCCGGCGTCGTTAGCAGGTCGATTCGACCGAGTTCGTCCTCGAGGGCTCGCTCGGGTGCGGTGGCGTCACCCGCTGCCGACGCAGGTGGTCGCTCGTCATCGTGGGCCGATCGATCCGCCGTCGGCGACCGCGTCTCGCGTTCGATTTCGATCTCGATTTCGTCGTCGTCAGTCGATCCGGTCACTGGCTCCACCCCCAGCATCGACATCGCCGATGGTGACGAGCGTCGTGACTGGTCGAGGGTCGCGCGTCGGTCGGCAAGGACTGGGTGTGCGGTGACACGGTGATTCAGATAGCCGCGTTAGGCGGTCGAGAAATAAATCGTTGTTCCGCGATCGGTCGAACCGGCGAACGCGTCGTGACACGTCGACCGCGACGCCCTGCGATCGCGCCAGAACTGGTTGATAACGGTCCGTATCAAACGAGCTGGCGGCTGGCCGTTGCCCACCAGGGGACGCCGAGACGGTTCGAGAACGCCCCCTCGAGTGTCAGCTAATTAGTCGTTGGCAGCTCCCACAGAGGTTCTCCTCTTTGATGTCGACCTCGCGAACGGTCGGCGAGAAGTTCATGACACAGCGGTTGTTGTCACAGTGTTCGAGGCCGTAGGTGTGGCCAATCTCGTGGACGATCTCTTTGCGGACGCGGTCCTCGAAGATGTCAGCCGCACTCTGGTTCGAGAAGCCGCCGTCGCTCGAGGTCTGGAGTCGGTAGGTCGAGACGACGCTGCCGCTGCCGTCGAGGTAGGCCAAGCCGAAGACGTAGTTGCGACGGCGGTAGAAGAGGTCGTGTGGCGTGATGGCGATGTTTTTGTCTCCTCGGCCGACCCGTTCGGCGAGTTGAATGAACGTTTCGGCGGTGTACTGGTTCCGGTCAGCATCGTATGCGCCGTTCGGGACCGACTGGGCGTCGTTGACCGTGACGTCGCAGTCGTAGACCGATCGCAATGCGGTCGAAGCCGCCCGCTTGACGTTCGCGGAGACATTGCCGACCGGCACGATATCGACGAGCATGGCAAGGGCTATGGCCGCGGGTGGCATAAACGTCCCGCCGTGGCACACTCTCGCCGGAACATAGCGCCGTTGCTCGACACCCTGTCTGTCTACGACCGAGTGATCGAGGTCGGAATCGGTCGGCGAACCGACGTGGCGGCGGCACTCATCGACGAAGACGTGTCCGTCACCGCAACTGACGTTCACGACCGCGAGGTTCCCGATGGCGTTCGATTCGTCCGCGACGATATCGTCGACCCCGACTCGTCAATCTACGCCGATGCGGACGCGATTTACGCGCTCAACCTCCCTCCAGAACTCCACCGCCCAACACTCGAGGTCGCTCGCACAGCCGACGCGGTGTTTCTGTTTACGACCCTCGGTGGCGACCAGCCTACGGTGCCGGTCGAACGCCGGACCATCGAGACTGGGACGCTGTACGTCGCCCAGCCGAGGGGTCGATGACACGACCAGCGCAGTCACTCGCGGCCGGACACAGCTCGATTCCAAGAGTCGAAGGTATTAGGGACGGTCACGATAGTTGAGTGATCGATGCCCGTCGATGCCGTCCTCCCTGTCGTTGCGCTCGTCTTCGCACTTGCCGTTCTCGCGACCGCGATCATCGGCATCGGGACGCTCTGCTGGTTCGGGTTGCAACTGTTTACACTTCCGGGGGTCGTCGTCCACGAGTTCGCCCACAAGCAGGCCTGCCATCTCGTCGGCGTCCCCGTTCTCGAGGTCGCGTACTTCAGATTCGGCGATCCGTCGGGCTACGTGCGCCACGCACAGCCTGACCGGTACCGCAAGTCGTTCGTCATCAGTGTGGCGCCGTTTCTGGTCAACACTGTCGTTTCACTGGCGGCGTTTCTCGGCGTTGCCGTCCTCGTGACCACCGTCGTCGAGAGTTCGATCTCACTCGAGTTGCTCGGCGACCTTCGGACAGCCTCGAACGAGGTGCTCGTCCTTGCCGCCGTGCTCGGCTGGCTGGGACTGTCCGTTGGCATGCAGGCGTTTCCGAGCACCGGCGATGCGAACACGCTCTGGGTCCGGTCGCGAGCAGAGTGGCGGCGATCACCGGTCGTGCTCCTCGGTGTGCCGGTTGTGCTCGTCATCTACGTCGTGAACCTGCTCTCGTGGCTGTGGGCAGACGTGGTCTACGCTATCGGGTTGGCCATCATCGCGTTCTATGCGGTCGGCTCGGTGGGCCTCTGAAATCGCTCAAAAGAGACGCAATGAGGGCGACTGCCGTTTTCAGACAGCTTCCGAGCGACTGTAATGACAGCCGGTGTGGCTCCTCGATACTGGCACTCGAGTCAGCTACGGTTCGTCTACCGGTTCTGTTTCGATCGGTTCCTCAGCCGGTGGCTGTGCTCCGGGGTCAGGTCCGACCGGGTCATCGGGTCCGAACTCGCCCGTCGTCTCTCCGGAGACGAGGAACTCGGCGACGTTGCCGATGAGGATGTTGTTATCGGCCCGGTAGGCGTTCTCCGGAGCCAGGAAACTCGAGTCACCGATCACCGCGAGATCACCGTGGTGGGCACCGACGGCGTAGCTGTCGGCCTCGCGGGTAGTCGAGAGCCGCGTGTCGGCGCTCGTCTTCATCGTGGTCGTCCCCTGTGCGGTTCCGACTGCGGCTGCACTCCGAAGAACGACCTCGTCGACACCCGTGGTCAGCGGCGAGTCGCCTGCTGGCTCGGCGTACAGGCTGAGGTAGTTGTTGTCGTTCTCGGCGAGGTTGTATAGATACCCCGATTCAGTGTACATGCCGGCCGACGAGCCAAGTTCGATGACGCTTTCGGAATGACCCGGATCCGCGGCAATCACGACACGGCCGCCGGCGTCGATGAACTCGTCGATCTGCTCGCGCTCAGCACTCGAGAGCTGTTCCGGCGCGGTCGTCACGAACGCGTCGGCGTCGGCAAGTGTCTGCTCGAGTGGCCCGTCCTCGAGTTCGTCGGCGTAGAACTCGACACCGTGGCCGTTCGAGACGAGTGTCGTGGCGAGTGGGCCGACATCGCGTTCCGGACCGCCGGTGGAGCCGGTCGACAGTTCGCGATCGTTGCTGTCTTCGGCCATCATCAGCAGCCCTCCACCTGGCATCCCGGTTCCGGTGTGGATCACCACATCGTTCGTCGGTTCGGCACTGTCCATCGAGATCTCTCCACCGTCAGCCGTTTCCTCTGGAAGTGCGTTCTCGGGCTGGAAGTGGTCTGTTTCGACGGCTGGCTGCTCGGGTGTCCCTTCATCGAGCGCCAGCGTTCCAAGTGAAACGACGCCGACTGTCAGCACGAATACGGCGACGAAGGCAGCGACGAGGGTTTTGCTGCGGCCGCTCATTCCGTCTCACCTCCGTTTTCAACCACCGTCTCCTGTGGGTCGGTTGTCGCGTTGTCGTCAGTGTTTTCGACCGCGTTATGCCACACCTCAGGAGCGACGAGCTGGGGCTGGTGGGGGTTGAGGCCCTCACCTGATCGGTCGACGACATCGTGGTCGTCTTCCGCAGCGTCGAATCCGATCGGCATCCCAGCGCCGGCTTCTGAACGGTGTGTGACGACGTCGTACGATCCCATTCCGGCGTCAGTTGCGACGTCGTGAATCGCGTCGTCGACCGTCCCAATCTCGTCTGCAATTCCGTTATCGACGGCTTCGGTGCCGAAGTAGATCCGCGCGTGTGCGACTTCCTCTCGGGTGAGCTCGAGTTCGTCGCCACGCTGTTCGAACACGCTTTCGAGGAATGTCTGCTTGATGAGTTCGGTATCTGACCGAGCGTCGTCGGGATGTGAGGTTCCCTTATCCGGTGCCGTTGTGCCCTCGCTTGGTCCCGCCGGCGTTGGCGCAGGCCCCATCACACCGACGCTTCCGACCGTCGAGGACGATGTCACGTAGATCTCGTCGGCTGGAAGCATCGCGTAGTAGCCACCGGACGCACCCATCTGGTCGACAGCCGCGATCACCGGCATCTCAGCCGACGTGCGTTCGACTGCCGTGTACATCCGTTCGCTCGAGGCGGGCTGGCCGCCGGGGCTGTCGACATCAAGCACGACGGCGCCGACCGACTCGTTGTGTCGAGCCTCTCGGAGCTGGTCTTCGAACTCCTGGGCGGTGTTCGAGTCGATTGCCCCGTTGATTTCGATTACTGCAACGGTTTCATCTGATCCATTCGCCTGAGCATAAACCTGTGGCGCTGCGAGTGCACCCGCCGCGATTGCGACGAGCACGACTGCAGCGACCTGTTGTCGGCGTGTGAGACGCCGCCACGGACGTAATTCCATGTCGTTGCACCGTTCTCAGATCGGACATGTATGAATACGAGTGTGTTTTCTCAACGAGAATGTTGTCGTTCGTATTTATATGTCTTCTTCCGGAACCATCAGCTAATGGTCTCAAGACGGTCGCTCGCTCGGAACGCGTTGGCCCTCGTCTGTGGTGGCGTCCTTTCAACTGATGTTGGGACGGCGGCGCGATCGCGGTCGATCCCGACGGCCGGTCGGTACGATGCCAGTGCCGTCGCTGATGCCGCGACGACGGCGGTCGCAGCAGTCGATCCAGCGGTCGTAGAGAGTGTCGGCGTTCCCGACCCAATCGACTCGGTACTGACGGACGCACGTGCTCGAGCGCGCTCGGTTTCGGTCGACGACATTGAGTACGTCCACGGAAGCGTCGCCATCGATGGCACCGCTGTCGCCGGTGGCTGTGCCGCCGCAGTCGGCTCGTTCGACACCCGGGCCGTCGAATCCGAACTCCGGAACCACGAACTCGGGTTTACCAGCACCAGCTCTCGACGGTCCGACGGTGCTACCCAGTTTGTCGCCACCAACGGTCCGTACGCGGTTGCACTCGAGTCGTCAACGCTTCGGGTGGGGTACGGACGGACTCGAGAGCGTGCCGTGAGCCATCTCGACGCAGCGCTCGCAGACGGTCGAGGACAGACTCGAGCGCACACGCCGACCGCCAGCTACGGCTCGCTCCCGTCGCTACTCGACGGCGATGCTGTCGCGTACGCCGACCTCGGCTCGAAGACTCGGTCACAGCTCGTCGACAGCGCAGCCGACCGCTCCGAGTCACTCGCGGCGGTTGTCGAGACCGCCAGCGCGATCGGCTGCTCGCTTCAGGTGGGGTCGACCCGCTCTCGAATCCGGTACGGCCTCGTCACCGGCCCATCTCGCCTCTCGAGAGCGTCGATCGACGCACTTGTCGACGAAGCCACGACGGGCGACCACGCTCTGACGGGGCCGACGATCCACCGCTCTGGACGGACGGTCGTCGTCGACGCCGCGGTCGAGACGCCGTCGCTGTGGGCAGTCCACGAACAGTTCGCCGCGGACTCGCCCCAGCCGTCCACGTCGACTGACTGACGCCGAGCGGGTCGTGATCGTGTCCGTCCCTCGAGCGCTTCGATCCGTCTCTGTGCGTCGTTGCTCGAGCGCTTCGATCCGTCGCCCTTTATTCACAGTAGTCCGTTAGCCCGCGTATGACCATCCGTGCCGATGCCGTCGTCCTCGATATCGATGGCGTACTCGTCGACGTCGCCGACTCCTATCGCCGCGCGATCGTCGAGTCCATCGATCGCGTCTACGACCGAACGATCCGCAAAGCCGACATCCAGCTATTCAAAGACGCTGGCGGCTTCAACAACGACTGGGAGCTCACCTACGCAGCTGCGATGTATATCCTCGCGACGGGCGAGGGCTACAGTGCGTCTATCGAGACGTTTACCGATGCGATCGCCGAACACGGTGGCGGTCTCGAGGCAGCCAAGGCCGCGGTCCGAGACGAGCTCGGTGCGCGGGCGACCCAGCGCGTGACCGATCGCTTAGATTGCGACCGCCTCCGTGACGTCTTCCAGCAGTTGTATCTCGGTGCTGAGCTCTACCGTGGGCTCGAGGGCGGCGAACCCGACATCGAGAGTCGGGGTTTCATCCACGACGAACCCCTGTTGCTGGACGACGAGACACGCGCGGCGTTGCTCGAGGGCTACGACGTTGGCGTCGTGACCGGCCGGCCGGAAGCCGAAGCCGAGATCGCCCTCGAGCGCGTCGGCCTCGAGGACGCGATTCCCGTCGACCACCGGTTTACGATGGACGACTGGGAAGAGGGGAAACCACATCCGAAAGCACTGCTGACGCTTGCCGAACGGTTCGACGCTGACACCGTCGTCTTCGTCGGTGACACCTTAGACGACATCCGAACGGCTACCAACGCTGACGAGACCGATCCTGACCGCGAGTATCACGGTGTTGGCGTGCTCACTGGCGGGCTTACCGGCAAAGAGGGACGTCAGAAGTACGACGATGCGAACGCGTCGGCTGTCCTCGAGTCGATCACCGAGTTGCCGGCACTGCTCGAGGAGTAAGCTCGTCACACGAGCTCAGTGGCGACGATAACTTACGCGCCGTCGCCGTCGCCAGGGAGTCGAACGAACGTCAGCCAGAACTCTTCGAACGAGCGAACGAGTTCGACGAACTCCTCGGGATCGACCGGCTTCTGGAGGTAGGCGTTCGCGTGGAGATCGTATGACCGAGCGATATCTTCCTCAGAATCCGAACTCGTCAGCACGATCACGGGGATCGACCGCAGGGACGGCTCGGATTTGAGCTCCGACAGGACGGCTT
The DNA here is from genome assembly GCF_041821125.1 of Natronorubrum sp. A-ect3. NCBI lineage: Archaea > Methanobacteriati > Methanobacteriota > Halobacteria > Halobacteriales > Natrialbaceae > Natronorubrum > Natronorubrum sp. A-ect3. Next base: position 1,068,910 of record NZ_JBGUBB010000001.1, read on the forward strand.
CGCCGCTCGTGCCCGGAAGCTGGAAATCAAGCAGGATAAGATCTGGTCTGAGAGTGTCGGCGTACTCGCCACGCTGGTGGACGAACTCGAGTGCCGCTTCACCGTTGGTAACGGTGTGGACGTCGCTTGCGATGCTCGCATCCGCGAACGACTCGGTAAACAATCTCGCATCCCCGGGGTTCGGCTCGACCAGCAGTATCGCGATCGTATTCTCAGCCGGTGAGGTCATACGCTCGTTACGGTCGTGTTGAAGATGAATGACGTGGTGGCCCACCTGTACTCACTGTGCCGCCTGTCCCACGTTCACCGACGGCTCAGTCCACCGATACTCGACTCACAGCGGTGCGACCTCACAGCCGCCCAGCCCTTTTTGTCCACTCCTGATGTAGCCCGCCGCAGTTCCTATGGCTGAGTGTTTCCCCAGCGACCTTCCCGGCGAACCGACTTCGTTCTGGCTTGCGAGCACGCTCGAGACCGATCACGACGGCCTTGAAGATGACCGACCGGAGACGGCCGCATACGACGAGACGCTCACGTCCGACCGAACAGTCGATGTTGCCGTCATCGGCGGCGGAATCGCCGGTCTCTCGACGGCGATCACGCTTCGTGAGCGTGGTGAGACGGTCGCCGTCCTCGAGCGGGATCGTGTGGCGACGGGGACAACGGGGAAGTCGACGGCGAAGCTGACGAGTCAACACGGGGCGATCTACGATCACCTGCGCCAGGAGTTTGGTCGCCGGCAAGCGACCCAGTATGCCCGACTCCAGGAGAACGCGATCGACGAAGTCGAACGGCGGATCGACGAACTGGATATCGACTGCGGGTTCGAACGCCACCCCTCGTATCTCTACAGCAACGAGCCGGACGAGATCCAGCGCGAGACTGACGCTGCACAGGCTGCAGGACTCGCCGCGAGCTACGTGACCTCCGTGCCGCCGTTCGAGCGGGCGCAAGCGGCGGTCAGATTCGACGAGCAGGCGTGGTTTCACCCGCGACAGTACCTCCTCGGCATCGCGGCCGAACTCGGAGGCGACGACAGCGCGGCGATCTACGAACACACCCGCGTGACGGACGTCGAGCCGGGACAACCGTGTCGCGTCCGGACTCGCGAAGCGACGGTGACGGCCGGACGGGTCGTCCTCGCGACCGGCTTTCCCATCCTCGACCGGGCGGGCTACTTCGCCCGGATGCATCCGAAACGCTCCTACGTACTCGGGATTCGACTCGATGGCGACCCGCCCGAAGGGATGTACTACCGGTCGGGAGACAACTACCGCTCGGTGCGAACCCACCGCGATTCGGACGGCGACCTCCTGCTCGTCGGCGGTGAGAACCACAAGACGGGACAGGGTGGCTCGACTGCCGACCGCTATCGACGACTCGAGCGCTGGGCACGCGAGCGATTCGCAGTCGAGTCGATCGACTACCGGTGGTCGACCCAAGACTACCAGACGGTCGACAAGGTTCCGTTCGTTGGCCGAGTCGGCCCTGGCGGTGAGAACGTCTTCGTTGCGACCGGCTTTCGCGGCTGGGGGATGACAAACGGCGTCGCTGCCGGACGCCTGCTTGCCGACCTCATCACGGGCGAACACCCGCGAGAACGCGACCTCTTCTCCCCACTTCGGTTCACGCCGAAGACCTCACTCGGCACGACGCTCACCGAGAACGCCGACGCGGCGAGTCAGTTTGCGACTGACTGGGCGCGAACCCTCTTGACGCCCACGCTCGAGACGCTCGGGCCCGGCGAGGGACGGGTCGTCCGCCGCGGTGGGAAACCGATCGCCCGTGCACGCGACGACGACGGCGTCCTCCACACCACGTCGGCGGTCTGTCCGCATCTCTCCTGTCTCGTCCAGTGGAACGATGCCGAACAGAGCTGGGACTGTCCCTGCCACGGCTCGCGGTTTGGAATCGACGGCGAGCTCCTCGAGGGGCCGGCGACGGAGGACTTGCCGACGCGACGGCCAGGAGCCGATCCGAATCCGGACCAGGAGTGAGTCAGCGCCCGCTCGAGGGCACACCCAGCCTCGGATAGTCGGCGATAATCCCGTCGACGCCCGCGGCTGCCAGCTGATCGTACTGGTGCCAGTTCGCCACTGTCCAGACGTTGACCGTCCGGCCTTCGTCGTGGGCCACCTCGAGGACGTCGATCTCGGGCTTACCGCCCGGGAATCCGACGTACGACGTCTCCGCTAACTCCGTCCCGGCGATCGCGTTTCGCGGTGGATGGATCGCCTCACAGTCGTAGCGACGAGCGATCTCGAGACCTGCCTCGAGGTCATCGAAAACGAGCGGGGCAGCGGCATACGCAGGGTCGATCTCCCGAACGGCCGCGAGCGCTCCCTCACAGAACGACGAGAAGAGCAGTTCGCCGTCGAAAGCCCCACATGCGTCGACGACGCGCTCGACGAACGGCGTCCAGGCCTCGCGGCGGTCGTCGCGGTCGGCCTCGGGAAGCGACTCGCCGATCCGCAGGTCCAGAGTGGTCGTTCCCGGCGTTTTCAACTCGACGTTGACGCCAACTGATTCGGGAATCGCCTCAAGGAACTCGGTGAGCGTCGGGACCGTCTCGTCGGTACCGAGAACACGGGCTGACTGGAGGGTCTCGAGGTCCGTTTCCCAGACGAACCCCGACGCGTCGGTGAGCGGGCGACCATCGCGAGGCTCTTCGAGGCGTTCGTCGTGGATCACGACCGGTGTGCCACAGGCCGCCGGCTGGACGTCGATCTCGATCATCGTCGTCCCGTCGGCCGCGGCGGCGCGGACGGCCGCGCCAACAGTGTTTTCGGGAGCGACGCCGGCGTAGCCACGGTGGGCGATCACGGTAGCCATACTCGGGCAACGACGGCAGGGCTATAGTAGCCACTGACCGTCAGTGCGTACCCGATCGCACGACAGCTGTGCGGTCGGTGTGCAAACCGTTTCAGTTGTTACTATAATGGAGCCTGTGTTCGCCAGTGTGGCAACCGTCGAACGTGGCGAGTGACGGGGGCGCGTTGATGACACTGGTCGTCAAACGCACGCCCATGACCGACACCACGCTCGAGGACGTCGAACACACGCTCGACCGCGCGACCGATCTCGAGGCCGAGGCCGCCGTCGACGAGCTACGGACGGCCAAGGGTGAACTCGAGGCGCTCGAGTGCGATTCGGATGTCGACCAAGACCGCCGACAGGAACTCGCAACGACGCTCGAGCAACGGATCCGCGAGGTGAAAAACCGTGAGGCCTACGACAGCGAGTTTGGAGCGGCAATGAATCCGAACGACGAGGACGCGCCGTAGGCTATCTGCTGGGAGCCCCAACGAAAACCCGGCGAGATCGGCCGCGCTCCACCCCTTTTATTCGGCTGCCGTCCCGAGTGTCGGACATGCGAATCGCACTACTCGGCGGAACCGGCGACATCGGACAGGGACTGGCCCTGCGTTTTGCGCGCGACACGGACCACGAGGTCCTCATCGGCTCTCGAGACCCCGAAAAGGCCCGCGAGGCAGTCGACGACTACGAGGCCGAACTCGAAGAGCGCGGTGTCGACGCGAACATCAAGGGCTTCAAAAACGGGATGGCGGCCGACCGATCCGATATCGTCGTCCTCAGCGTCCCGCCATATCACGTCGGCGACACCATCGAATCGGTCGAAGACAGCCTCGACGCGGAGACGATCCTGGTCACCCCCGCAGTCGGGATGAAAGGCGACGAGGACGGCCTACATTACCATCCTCCAGGAACCGGCAGCGTCACCGAACTGGTCGCTGAGCGGGCCCCCGACGAGGTGCCGGTCGTCGGTGCGTTCCACAACCTCGCGGCCGACGCGCTCTCGAACCTCGACAACGATCTCGACCTCGACACGCTGTTGGTCGCAGACGACGACGATGCCAAAGAGACCCTCCGCAACCTCACGAACGAGATCGAGGGACTCCGCGCACTCGACGTCGGCCCACTCGCAAACGCCGCTGAGGTCGAGAGCGTCACCCCCCTCGTGATCAACATCGCCAAGTACAACGCAGATCTCCACGACGTCGGCGTCAAATTCCAGTAGCCGCGTTTCGGCGTTCGTTCGCTCGAGACACTCCACGTAAGCGGCGCGCGCTGTCGACGCACTCTCGTGGCGCTCGAGCGCGTCGACGACACCGCGCGAGGTAAGTGAACGACCGACAGGAGTGAACGAATCGGCTGGGGAGGTCATGGCAATCAGTGGTGCCAGTCTGAGCAGTTCGCTCGAGTGAGGAACTCGAGTCTGTTACTCGAAATCGTACTCGGGTCCTCATCAGTAGTTCTCAGTTCGATCAGACCGACTCGAGGGTGACCTCGAGCCGGCTGTTTTTGCCCGTCCGCTCCCTACGACCCTCCATGCGAATCGTTACGACGCTTCCCTCGGCAACCGAAACCGTCGCCGCCCTCGACCTCGAGCCGGCGGCCGTCTCCCACGAGTGTGACCACCCGCCTGGCGTCGAGACACTCCCGTCGGTTACGGCCTCGAGAATCGACACCGATGGCTCGAGTGCCGAGATCGACCAACAAGTCCTCGAGACCGCCGACGACGGGGGCGTCTACGACGTCGATACCGACCTGCTCGCGGAGATCGATCCCGAGCTGATCGTCACCCAGGGAATGTGTGACGTCTGTGCAGTCGACGAGACGGTTATCACCAAGGCCGTAGACACGCTCGAATCGAACCCGGAAATTCTGACGACCGACCCCCACAGCGTCGGCGATGTCCTCGACGACCTCGAGCGAGTCGGCCACGCGACGGGCTCCGAGAACCGGGCCAGCGAGGTCCGGACCGCACTCGAGTCGCGAATAGCGGGCATTCGAACCCAGACCGCCGATCTCGACCCCAACGACCGCCCGCGCGTCGCCATCTTCGACTGGACCGACCCCGCGATGATCGCAGGCCACTGGACGGCCGAACTCGTCGAGTGGGCCGGCGGCACGTACGGGCTCGCCGACGTCGGCGAGCGCTCGCGGCCCCGCGAGTGGGAGGATATTCGCGCCTACGACCCCGAACTCGTGATCGTCGCGCCCTGTGGCTTTGGCCTCGAGCAGATCGCCGCCAACGCGGCAGACCTCACCGAGCGTGAGGGCTGGGACGAGCTTACCGCAGTCGAGAACGGTCGCGTCTGGGCAATGGACGGCGATCACTACCTCAACCGGCCCGGCCCGCGGCTGGTCGACACGCTCGAGGCGCTGGCCCCGATCGTCCAGCCCGACATCTTCGACGAGGAGACGCCGCCGGAACCGCTTTCGGAGATCGCGGTTCCGTTCGAGACGCTTTCGGCGCGACTCGAGGCGGACGCCTAACCAGCTGATGACCGCTGATCCCGAACTCGTCGTTCCAACCGCAATCCGTGAAACGATCCTCGAGCGCGCTCGTGACGGCCGCCCCGAGGAGATCTGTGGAGTCTTCGGCGGCGAATACGACCCCGACGGGCGAAGTCGCGTTCGCTCGCAGTACCCCGCCGACAACGTCGCCGAGACGCCACGAACGCGCTATCGAATCGATCCGGAGGCCCAACTCGAGCTCTTCGACCGGCTCGAAGAGCGCGGCGAGGAAATCGTCGGCTTCTATCACTCCCATCCCCGCGGTCCACCGCGGCCGAGCGAGACCGATGTCGCGCAGGCGACCTGGCCGGATCGCTCGTATCTGATCGTCTCACTCGAGCCACGCGAAGTCGGCTCGTGGCGCTGGCGGGCCGACGACAAGCGCTTTGAACGCGAGCATCTCGTGCTCGAGTGACGAGTATCGTGTCTCAGTCCTCGTTTGCGGCTCGGAGCACATCGGGCACCCACCCCTGATTCGGGTCGTCCGTTTTTTTCATCCACCCGATGAGTCGCTCTCGCAGTTCCCATCGAACGTCCGTATAGCCCGGATGGTCGATCAGGTTCTGGAGTTCGGCGGGATCGGCCTCGAGATCGTACAGTTCGTCGATATCCGGCCCGTTGTAGACGTACTTGTGTCGCGCTGTGCGGACCATTCGCTGGGTGTAGAGGCCGAACTCGTCGCCGTGATACTGGGCGAAGACGGCGTTTGGCCACGTCGCCGGCACTCCCTCGGGGTCGCCGCCGGACTCGAGCAAGGGGACGATGCTCCGAGCGTCGAAGGCGTCTGGGACCGCGACGTCGCCGATTTCGAGGAACGTCGCCGCGAGGTCGTGGAGATGAACGGGGGCGTCACAGACCGTTCCCGGGTCGGTGACGCCGGGCCAGCGAACCTGCAGTGGGATCCGATAGGTGTCGTCGTACATCAACGGCCCCTTGTTGAACTGGCGGTGGCCGCCGGCGAAATCGCCGTGGTCCGAGGCGTGGACGACGACCGTCTCCTCGGCGAGCCCGTGGCGCTCGAGCGCCTCGAGCACGCGCTCGAGTTGGTCGTCGAGCATCGTCACGAAGCCCCAGTACTTCGCGATGGCTTCGGCCCAAATGTCCCAGTCGAACCCGGCGACACCACGATAGGAAAGGTAGTTTTCTTGGGCCCGTGGTTTCCCGTCGTAGGTCTCGGCGTAGCTTTCGGGCCGCTCGATCTCGTCGGGATCATACATCGAGGCGTACGGCTCGGGGACGACGTAGGGATGGTGCGGCCCATAGAAATCGGCTCGGTGGAAAAACGGCTCGTCTCGGTCGCGCTCGGCGTGGGCGTCGATCGCCTCGATCGTTTTCTCGGCGAGAAACCAGGCACGGGTCTCTTCGACGTCGATCGGTGTTTTCGCTGCGACGAACGTTCCCTCGGTACTGTCTCGAGGATTCGCCCCCGTATAGATCTCGTCCTCGAGTTCGACCGCTTTGATCGGTTCGCCACGCTCGCGGCGATACTCGCGGAACGCGTCGTCGATGTCGTCGTGGTGTGTGTCGCTGCCGCCGAGATACGAGAAGCCGAACTCCTCGGGCGTCTGATCGCGGCCGACGTGCCACTTGCCGACGTAGCTCAGATCGTAGCCGTGTTCGGCCAACTGTTCGGAAAACGTGGGATGCTCGGCGGGCAGGTTCGGCTGAATCGAGTCGGCCTCGTGGCTGTTGTTTAACATCCCATGACTGTGTGGATACCGGCCGGTCAGCAACGATGCGCGGGCGCTCGTGCAGATACTGATCGGCGTGAACGCGTGTGTAAAGCGCATTCCCTCACTCGAGAGCCGGTCCATCGTCGGCGTCTCGATGGGCGGCCCCTCGGGCGCGCTGCAGTCGTATCGCTCCTGATCGGTGAGGACAAAGAGGACGTTCGGGCGATCGGCGTCGACCATCGAGGGTCGTACACCGAGAGCGTAGTTAATGCTGGGGCCTGCTGTGGAGTCGACGCGACCGGTCAGTCAGTTCCTGATGGCTGCGACTCGAGCGCCGTCTCGATTCCATGGCCGCCCTCGACGAGTTCTTTCAGCCGCTGGACGAACCGCGCGGCCGGCGCACCGTCGACGACGTCGTGGTCAACCGTCACTGTGAGATTGAGGTACTCGCGGGGTTCGATGGTCCCGTCGACGATGCCCGGTTTTCGTTCGATGCCACCGACTGTCAGCTGCAACGAGTAGTTCGTCGGACTGATTCCCCAGCCACCGCCCGTTCCGAACATCCCGACGGACGTTACGGCAACGGTCCCCGCAATCCGTTTCCAACGTCGCGGAAAGAACTGTGGCAACCGCCAGAACAGCCGTCGAACGGGGGCTGGGAGTCGAAGACCCAGCGACGCCAGTTTGGGTTGCCGGCCCTCGTTGGGATCGCGCTGGGCGGTACGGATCTCATCGTGGATCGATCGTAACGACCGGCGATTTGCCGCCTGATCACGTGTGGGACACCGGTTTGTGCGCCGTCGACCTGCGTTTCGACGATGACCATCGCGTCTACGTCGTCGAACCGAACGATTCGTCCTCGCCAGTCGCGGTATGACTGGAGCGTTGGGTGGTCCTCGAGGGCGTGTGCCAGACAGAACACGAGAAACGCGGTGAACGACAGCTGTGCTCCGCGCTCGGTTTCCCCGTTCCGGATGCGACGCCGCACGTCGGTGACGTCGAACTCGACGAGCCCGTGGACGACGCTTCGTCTGCCGGCCGCCTGCATGTAATCGACGGTCCCGCGGCGCTGGATCGGGAACGACTCGACTGTCTCCTTTCGGTCAGTCATGGGCGATGTAGCCCAACGACGGGGAAACCTCTTTGCCCATAACGGGCCGTCCGAAACGCTGAGTCTCTATGCGAGGTCGTCGAACGTCGGCCGCTCGAGATCGCCGGGGAACGAGTCAACTGGAACCTGCGTCTGGTCGCCCGATTCCATGTCTTTGATCGTCACTTCGTCGTTCTCCAGATCCTGCTCGCCGACGATGACGACCGTCTCGGCGTTGATCGAGTCGGCGTAGTTCAGTTGCGCGCCAAAGGAGCGGCCCGCGACGTCGGTTTCGACGACGTGGCCACGGTCGCGGAGGTCGCGGACGATCCGGGCCGCCTCGGATCGCGTGTCGCCGATCTGGAGGACGTAGTAGTCGGTCGTCACTTCTTCTTCGGGCCAGACGCCTGCGCGCTGCATCAGGAGGGGCAGCGTTGCGTGGCCCGGGGCGACGCCGACTGCGGGCGTGGGCTGGCCGCCAAAGCCTTCGATGAGGTCGTCGTAGCGGCCGCCGCCGAAGATCGACCGCGAAACCTCGCCTGCGGAGTCGAAACACTCGAAGACGACACCGGTGTAGTAATCGAGGCCGCGCGCGGTCTCGAGCGAGATCGTACAGTACTCACGCGCGCCGAAGTCCTCGGCGGCGTCGAGGACGTTCTGGAGGTTCTCGACGGCTGCCGTGACGCGCTCGGTGTCGGCGAACGCCTTGACTTCCTCGAGGTCACCGCCGGCGATGAGGTCGCCGAACTCGGCGGCCTGCTCTGCCGTCAGGCCGGCCCCGATCAGCAGGTCGTGGTACTCGACCTGTGAGATCTTGTCGGACTTGTCGACGGCCCGAATCGCCGCGTCGGTGTCGACGTCGGCCTCGTAGCTCTCGAGGACGCCCTCGAGAATGTCTCGGTGGGAGATTCGGAACTCGAAGTGCTCGCCGGTCAGTCCCAGCCCAGTCAGTGCGTCGGCGGCCCAGGCGAGGATTTCGGCGTCAGCTTCGGGCTCGCTCGAGCCGAAGATGTCGACGTTGGTCTGGTAGAACTCGCGCTGGCGGCCCTGCTGGACCTGCTCGTAGCGCCAGAACGGTCGCGTCGAGAACCACTTGATCGGCTTCGAGAGCGCCTGTTGTTTGGCGACGACCATCCGTGCGACCGTCGGCGTCAGCTCCGGCGTGAGCGTGACGTGTCGTCCGCCCTGATCCTCGAAGGAGTAGAGTTCGTCGACGATGTCGTCGCCGCTTTTGTCAGTCCACATCTCCGCGCGCTCGAGTGCGGGGGTGCCGATCTCGCGGAAGCCGTAGCTGCGGGCAGTGTCCTCTAAGGTGTCGATGGTCGCCCGTCTGGCGGCCATCTCGCCGGGATAGAAATCACGAAAACCCTTGATGCCGTCGTACATGCCCCGGTATTAGGGCACGGCGAACTTCTATCCTGTTATTTAGTGATTGCTCGTTTGCCGTCGGCACGCGGCGGTCGCTGCCAGCTCTTAGCCGCGGTGGACGCCGGTTACGTACGTCTGGTCGTGGTCCGGGAACAGCTCTCTGATCGCCGCGTGCCCGTCTTCGTCGGCGATGAGCGCTCGCAGCTCCGCCTCGTAGTCGGCCCGAGTAATCTCCTCGCTCGGTCCGGCGATCACCTCGAGTCGATCCTCGACTACCCGATCGACGGCGGTGCGGCCAAAGCCAGACAGCGGCGCAATGTAGTCGACGTCGTGACGATCCTCGAGGCTCTGGGCCTGCGCCCGAGAGACCGTCGGGACGCGGTCGTCACGCCGGGTGCCGTCGGCGATGGCGTCGAACTCCTGTCGGGCCAGCCGCTCGAGGGCGTGCTGGTGGATCTGCTGGATGCCGTTTCGAGGGAAGCCGTCAGCCCGAATCTGGGCGACGGCGTCGTGGGCAACTGCGGGGTCGAGTTCGAGCCGATCGAACGCGAAGCCGATGGCGTCGGCAGTCTCGCGGGCGTGTTTCCAGTCGTCGCTGATGCCAAAGTGGGCCGTGACGAGCGTCACGTCGTAGAACTCTTCCAAGAGAAGGGCCGCGAGCGTCGAATCTTTGCCACCGCTGTAGAGGACGCCGAGCTCCATTAGCGGCGCTTGATGTCGAAGCTCTTCGAGTCAGGCTTGAGCTCTTGGAGGAGCTGTTTCATTTTGTCATCGTCGATCTTCCCCTGAAGGCGACCGCTGCGGGCGAGCGTGACGACCTGTCGTTCGACCTGTTCGCCGAACTGTGGCTTGCTCATCTTGACGGTGTTGAGCCGCTTGCGAGCCTCGTCGGTCAGGTGCTGGCGCAGGACGGCTTTTTTCTGGGCTTCGGCCTGTTGCTGGGCCGCCTCCTGAGAGGCACCGCCTTGCTGGCCCTCTGCCTGTTCTTGGAGCTGTTCCATCTTCTTCTGACGGAGTTCCTCGAGTTTCTCCTCGTCGGGTGAACCACTCATAGCTACGTGTCTCTACCGTCGCACGGCGGAAAATGATTACGGACGACAGTGAGCTACTGACGGCTCTGGAGGGTTGTGTCGGCGAGAAAACTGGATTCGTCGTTTACGCGTAGCGCTCGAGTTCCGGACGGTCGAGCTCTTCGAGAACGGCGCCGGCGGTGTCGTCAAGCAGGCTGCGTCCCTCGGGCGTGATACGGCGACCCTGGCCCTCTGCGGTCTCGACGAGGTCTTCCTCTTCGAGCTGCTGGAGGATCGTTCGAATGAGGTTCTTCGAGCCGTCTGCGCGCTTGTCGGGAGCGACCTGATACCGGTTCGAACCGTTCTTGCCGCCGCCGTACTCCGTCGAGAGTCGCTCGACGCCGATAGGGCCGCGGTCAGCGACCTTGCGCAGGAGACTTGCGGCACGCGTTGCCCAGAAGTCTTCCTGTTCCGGTGGGAGTTCGCGGTCGACACCAGTCTTTGCGAATTTGCCCCAATCGGGTTCGTCGAGTCGGTCCTCGAGGTCGTCGGCGAGCGCCTCGATGAGGTCGTCCGCCGGAACGTCGTACATCGTAGCCATTGGCGTGTGGTTCCCGTCCGCGGCATTTAAGAGCATCGTATCGCCGTCGGAATCGTGTCGCTCACACACATCCGCCGCCGGCCCGCATCGCTTTTCGCCCTCGAGTCGAAACGGAGTGCATGGACGAACGCGCCGCCCTGGCGCTCTTAGCGCGAGAACTCGAGTTTGCCGGCGACGACGCCGCCATCATCGACGGACTCGTGATCACGACGGACATGCTCCACGACCGGACGGACTTTCCCGACGGCACGACCCGCTACACAGCAGGCTGGCGAGCCGTTGGCGCATCGCTGTCGGATGTGGCTGCAATGGGGGCGGAGGCGACCGCGGCCGTCGCCGCCTACGCTGCCCCCGAGTTCGATCCCGAGGAACTGCTCGGCTTCGTCCGTGGGGCACGCGATGTCTGTGAACGCGTCGACGCGAACTACGTCGGCGGCGATCTCGATGGTCACGACGAGTTTACGGTGACGACGACGGCCATCGGCCACACCGATGATCCCGTTCCGCGCAGCGGCGCTCGAGCCGGTGATCTCGTCTGTGTGACCGGGACGCTTGGCCGCAGCGCCGCTGCACTCGAGTTCTTCGAACGCGGCGACGACGCCGCACTCGACCGCGCAAACGAGCTGTTCCGCTTTGAGCCACGCGTCGCGGCCGGGCGGGCGCTTGCTCCCCACGCGACGGCGATGATGGACTCGAGTGATGGTCTCGCCCGGTCGTTGCATCAGCTTGCCGACGCCAGCGACTGCGGCTTTGCGATCGAGTCCGACCCAGTGCCGATCGCTGATGACTTACGCGCGGTGGCTGGCGACGAGGACGTACTTGATCTTGCGACGACGTTCGGTGAGGATTTCGAACTCGTCGTCACGCTTCCTGAATCGACACTCAAGGCCGTGCAAGCAGCGATCGATGTCGATCTCACGGTACTCGGGCACGCCACAGCCGCTGACCACGGAATTACACTCGACGGCGAGCCACTGGCGGATCAGGGCTTCACCCACGGTGGGTAGCTCCAGTGTGTTCGTTACCAGAAATGAGGCGAGAATGTCCCTTCCTCAAGGAGCGAACGGAGCATCGCGGAGTGAGCGAGTAGGGTGGGGTAGTTCACTGGATGACCTCGAGTGGCACCGGCATGAAACAGAGCAGTCCGAGACCGAACGTGATGAGGCCGATGACGACTCGTGAGGTGCCAAGCTCCTCTTCGGTGACCGGATGTGCCGCGCCCGCCGAGGCGAGCACCATCGCCAGCAGTCCCCAGAAGACCCAGATGAACACTGTCTGGAGGCCGTAGCCACCGATGTAGTAGAGGTAGGCCGCGAGACCGAACAGCACGGCCGGAACGAGTGCGCCGATCGTCTCGTGGAACTCACCGGCCATCGCTCGCAGGATGTGGCCGCCATCGAGCTGGCCAACAGGGATCAGATTGAGGAACGTGACGAACATCCCGACCCAGGCACCGATAACGACAGGGTTGATGTTTCGCGTTGGATCGTCACCGTACAGCGGCTGGTCGACTGCCGTCGCGAGTAACTCGAGCAACGGCGGGATCCCGAGTCGAACCCCGCCCGTGTTGGACTCCTGGACGAGTGACTCCGGAACAGTCACCGGCGGCAAGTGAAGCCCGATCACGGCGACGATGATCGTTGCGACCAGTCCGGCGAGCGGGCCGGCGACGCCGATATCGAACAGCGCCTTCCGGTTTGGCATCCGCCCGTTCAGTTTGATGACTGCACCCATCGTCCCGATGATCGTCGGGACGGGAAGGAAATACGGCAACGAGGCATCGACCTCGTGATACCGGCTCATCACGTAGTGACCCAGTTCGTGGATCCCCAGTACCGAGAGGATCGCGAGCGAAAACGGCCAGGCGTGAACGATCTCGAGTGGATTGGCGAACGGATCGATCGATGGATACCACCACAGCGCACCGACGAGTAGTGTCGAGAAGACTGTCGCCACAAACAGGATAATGTTCGTCCACGGAATCCCGTTGATGCCGAGACTGACCGGTTTGGCGACGATGACATACTCTCCGTACTTGGTCGTCAGCTGTGGCTCGTATCCCGCCTTCCGAAACGCGGGCCACAGCTCTTGCATCGCCTGCTCGGGATGGACCCGCGGATCACCGTAGTACACCAGCTGCTCGTCCTCGACTCGGACCTCGTAGATCGAAAACACCGATTCGATCTGCTCGAGTGGTGGGCCGTCCGTGACTGACGGCCGCTCCGCCCGCGATGATCCGAACCCGGGCGATTCGACGTCATCCATTGCTCGCTACTCAGGGACCATGCCGTATAAATCGACTGCGTCCACAGGGCCGACCGACCGCTGCCGTCGGTGACCGCGCTTTCGTCTGGTCGTCAACAAACAGTAGAACATCGGTACGAACTGTGCCGGATGGCGGTTTCAAACGCGCCGGCACGACGGGGACCGATCACGCTGGTTCGACGCGCCACGTGGTTGCGCTCGTGTACGACCACTTCTCAATCTCGAGTTCGGTCGCCGACTCCGAGAGCTTGACCATCAACGCGCCGATCTCTTTCGGGGACATCCCGACTTCGTCTGCGATGAACTTGCCTTTGAAGTACAGTTCACCGTCCTCTGCGCGATTGCGCAGGTAGCGCTTCAGACGGTGTTCCTTGCTTTCCGTGGAGGGTTGGGCTGTGGTGCTCATCGACAGTTACCCGTTGTGGGGGAGATCTGTTATAAAGGATGGTTGGTTAGCGGCGTTTCGTTTGTGTTCAACTATCTGGGGGGTAATCATCGTTTTACCCGTGTTTACAAGACTCTTCAGAAAACGATGAGAATCGTTTAGACGTTTTATAGCCTGTTCTAATCTATTATCGCTGCGCAAATATTCATGGTCGATAGACAGTCATTTCTCGAGACAATCGACCTATTTTGAACAGTATCCCGGTGAATATATCTCTTAGGATTGATCGTGAACCCAGAACTCGTCGTCGGCTGTGACCTCCTTTTTGAACAGCGGAACTTCGTCTTTCAGACGATTGATTCCGTCTTCGACGGTTCGAAACGCCTCCTCGCGGTGACCGGCGAGGATGACGACGAAGACGATATCTTCGCCGTCGGCGACGACGCCGGTCCGGTGGTAGAGTTCGACCTCGAACACGCCGTCACGTGTCTCGAGATCCGTCTCGAGAGCGGCCATCCGCTCGTCTGCGACGCCCTCGTACTTCTCGAACTCGAGATACTGGGTGCGCGCGTCGTCCGCGTCGTCTTTCGCGCGAACCCGGCCGGTAAAGGTCGCGATCGCCCCCGATCGATCCGCCTGCGGCGAGCGTTTGACCCGATCGACCAGCGACTCGAGCGTCTCGTGGGGCTCCGTCGCCTCGAGATGGGTGATGACGGCGTCGACGTCGAGTTCGTCGGGCGTGTCGACGGCAGCGATGACGCCATCGGCCTCGTCATCGCTCGAGCCAACGACGAGTTTCGGGTATCGAAGGTCGTCGACGCCGACGACGACCGCGTAGTCACAGGTTGGCGTCAGTTGATCGAGCGCGTCCGCGACGTCCATCCCCGTTCCAGTGGCAGTCCAGTCGCCGTCGGCCCCGAGATCGTAGATAACGTCACCGCCGACGGCCGTGGGTTCGTGGGCGTGCATCCCGTCTGCGATCGTGGCATCGTATCTGATGACGCCGACGCGTCCTTCCTGTGTGAGTCGATCGACGGTTCGGTCAACGATTCGATCGAGTCTGTCGCCGCCCGCGCCGTGGTCGAGGATACCGAGTACGTGCATGGCTGAGATATGGTGACGTTGGACTTTGTAGCTGTCGACGTCCAGAATCGTTCGCCGTGTCGCAATCGCTGGTGGGGGATTTTGCGCCTGGGTCGTGACGGGTCAGCCATGACGTGGCACATCGGCTTTACCGGCGATGTCATGCTCGGTCGACTGGTAAACGAGCGACAGCGTCAGAAATCCGTCGACGCCGTCTGGGGGTCTGTCCTCGAGCGACTCCGTGACCTCGATGGCCTCGTGATCAACCTCGAGTGTTGTCTCTCGACCCGCGGCCGACAGTGGCAACGGACTTATCGCCCGTTTCATTTCCGTGCCGATCCAGAGTGGGCGATTCCCGCGCTCGAGCGTGCTGGTGTCGACTGCTGTGCGCTCGCGAACAACCACGTGCTCGACTACGAGGAGGTCGCCTTGCGCGATACTCTCGAGCACCTCGATGCGGCCGGGATTGCCCACACCGGGGCCGGGGAAACGATCGACGAAGCACTCGAGCCGGCGGTCATCTCGATCAACGGCCTCGAGGCTGTCATCGTCGCGTTTACCGACAACACGCCGGAGTACGCAGCCGACGAGGAGTCACCGGGAACGGCCTGGATCGAGGTCGACGACTGGCGACGTGACTCGAGCAATCGGACTGCGTCCGGCGACGGTGTCGAACGCGAAGCGACACGCCAGCGCGTCCGGGAGGCACTCGAGCGAGCACGCGCGCACACTCCCGACCTACTGGTTGCCTCGCTTCACTTGGGGCCGAACATGGTCACGGAGCCACCCAACACGTTCCAAGCGTTCGCCCACTGGCTGGTCGAGGCAGGCGTCGATCTGATCCACGGCCATAGCGCCCACGTCTTTCAGGGGGTCGAGGTCTACGCGGGAGTGCCCATCATCTACGATGCGGGCGATTTCGTCGACGATTATGCGGTCGACGACGAGTTGCGCAACGACCGCGGATTTCTGTTCGAGCTGACGGTGACAGCCGACGGAACGCTGACAGAACTGCGACTGCACCCGACCGAAATCAGCGACTGTGCAGTCCACGAGGCAAGTCCGGGTGCAGCCGAGTGGTCCCGCGAGCGGATGCGAGAACTGTCCGAACCGTTCGAAACCGAGTTCGACCGTGACGGTGATGCGCTCGTGCTCGCACTCGAGTCGTAGCCACGTCTAACACTCGAGCTGTCACGTCGCCGTTCTTGGATCGCGAGGGAACGCCGTCGCGACGGATCCCCGAGAACTGGTCCCGTGGTGGTGTGAGACTCGCGTAGTGCCGGACAGTTGGCAACCCTTAAGATTGGCTCGCGGTTACACCGCTGTAGTATGAAAGTGGTCGTCTCTATCGGCGGAAGCGTACTCGTGCCTGAACCCGGGGCGGATCGGGTCGCCGAACACGCTGCCGTCGTCGAAGACCTCGTCGAGGACGGCTGTCGTGTCGGTGCTGTCGTCGGTGGCGGCGGCGTCGCGCGTGAGTATATCGGTGCCGCTCGCAACCTGGGGGCAAACGAGATCGAACTCGATCAGCTCGGGATCGATGTCACCCGGCTCAACGCACGCCTGTTGATTACCGCACTCAGCGAGGATTCGGTGACTGCACCGGCCAAAAACTATGACGAAGCCGGCGAGGCGCTTCGCAGAGGTGACATCTGTGTCATGGGCGGTGTTGCCCCGGCACAGACCACCGACGCCGTCGGTGCGGCCCTCGCAGAGTACGTCGACGCCGACTTGCTCGTCTATGCGACGAGCGTTCCCGGTGTCTACAGCGACGATCCGAACGAGACCGACGACGCGACGAAGTTCACGGAGCTTTCGGCCGCAGAGCTCGTCAACGTGATCGCCGACCTCGAGATGAACGCCGGTGCGTCCTCGCCTGTCGACTTGCTGGCGGCAAAGATCATTCAGCGCTCGGGAATGCGAACGATCGTTCTCGACGGCACCGATCCGGACCGGATCGCGCGTGCAGTTCGGTTTGGCGATCACGAAGGGACGGACATTCTTCCCGAAGGTGCCGGCGAAGAACCGACCTACTGGGCACAGAACGAACGATGAGCGGCGACGACGCTCCGGACTCCGCCACCGAACGGGACGTCGAGAGTCCCTACACCCTCCAGCGCGAGGATGGCGACGACACACGCCATGCCTTCTGGGCGGATACGGTTGCAGACCGGATAGAAAACCGAGAGCCGGACGAGCCGATCGTCGTCAAAGGCGGCATCTCGCCGTCGGGCGTCCCGCACCTCGGCAACGTCAACGAGATCATGCGTGGCTACTACGTCGCCGAAGCCCTGCGCGAGCGCGGCCACGAGGTCCGGCAGGTCTTCACTGCTGACGACCGCGACCCACTGCGTGGGCTCCCGCGGACGCTCTGTGATCTCGAGGGGAATCTCGTCGATCTCGGCGAGGTCGATGCGGGCGCACTCGGACGAAACCTCGGCGCGCCCTACACCGATATTCCGGACCCCTTCGGCTGCTGTGACTCGTACGGCGACCACTTCTCGACGATCATCCAGGACAGCGCCGACGCGCTTGACGTTCCGATTGAACTGGTCTCGAACACGGAACTGTACGAGAACGGCGATCTCGAAGACGTCACCCGGTACGTGCTCGAGAATCAGGATCGCGCACGCAAGGTCCTGGCTGCCTACCAGGACAAAGTCGACGAAGACTACGTCCCGTTCAACCCGATCTGTGCGGAGTGTGGCAAGGTGACTGAAACCGTTACTGGCGTCGATCTCGAGGGCGAGACACCGACCGTCGACTATCGCTGTACCGACATGGACGCCGGCGATCAGACGATCGATGGCTGTGGCCACGAGGGGACGGCAACCCTGCGCGAAGGGAAGATGCCCTGGCGCTTCGAGTGGCCTGCCCAGTGGCAGGTCCTCGGTGTCGACTTCGAGCCCTTCGGCAAGGACCACGCCGAAGGCTCCTGGCCAAGCGGCCAGGACGTCGCGCGCAACGTCCTCGAGATCGAGCCGCCCGTCCCGATGGTCTACGAGTGGTTCACGCTTGACGGTGAGCCCTTCTCGTCGTCGGAAGGGAACGTCATCCTCGTCTCGGACGTGCTCGAGTTGTTAGAGCCCGAGGTGCTGCGCTATTTCTTCGCGAAAGACCCCTCGAAGGCGCGAGACTTCAGCATCGAGCGCCTCGATCAACTGGTCGACGAGTTCGATCGCCTCGAGGCGATCTACTTCGATGAGATCGATGCGAGCGAGGACGAACAAGCGTTCGCAGATCGTGTCTACCCGCTCGTGGTCGAAGAGCCGCGAGAAGATCGCATTCGACTGCCGTACACCTTTGCAGCGGTGCTTGGCATGACCGACGATCCCGACCTGCGCGAGGAGATCGCTCGGCGGGAGGGTCACATCGCCGACGATGCCCCCGAGTGGGCGATCGACGGGGCACTCAAGCGCGTCGAACAGGCCCGCAACTGGGCCCGACGAACTGAAAACGAGTTCGACTACGAACTCAAGCGCTCGGCCATTCCGGACCACGAGTTCGACGACGCGACCGAGGACGCACTCGCAGATCTCGCAGACTTCATCGAGGAGGGCCACGAACCAGACGAGATTCAGGGCGAGATCTACGAGACGGCGCGACGTCACGACGTCGACGTCGGTGAGTTCTTCAGTGCCGGCTATCGGCTCTTCTTCGACGAGTCCCAGGGGCCAAAGCTCGGCTCGTTCCTTGCGAAAGTCGACCGTGAATTCGTCGTCGCCCGACTCCGCCGAGAACGGTAACACAGACTACTGGTCGGTCATCTGACCGACTTGATAGACAAAAGCCCTTTGAGAACGCCGCTCGGACATACGATCGATGGATCACGGTTTCCCCGCTGTCGTCTCGGTTCCCGAACTCTTCGGCTCTGAGCTGGCGACATGGACTCTCATTGGCCTGCTCATCTACTGGCTCGGCGTTATTGCACTCCGAAGAGCTGATCTCTTGCCGGAGTACGTCGGGACCCAGGGCCCGATTCTTACGTTCCACACCAAACGCGGTCGGGAGTTTCTCGACCGCCTCTCGGGTCCGAAACGGTTCTGGCGTGCGTGGGCAAACCTTGGCGTCGGCATCGCAATCGTCGTGATGGTGGCCATGTTCGTTCTCCTCCTCCTTGCAGCGATCTCTGCAGTCACGTCACCACAGCCAACCGGTTCCGGCGTCCAACAGCCCCGTAACGTGACGCCGATTCCCGGTGTTAACGACTTCCTCCCGCTGTCTGCAACGCCCGGGATCGTCGTCGGGCTCCTCGTCGGACTGGTCGTCCACGAGGGCGGCCACGGCCTGCTCTGTCGCGTCGAGGATATCGGCATCAACTCGATGGGCGTCGCGATGCTTGCGATCATCCCGTTCGGTGCGTTCGTCGAACCCGACCAAGAGAGCAGCCGAAAGGCCTCGAGAGGCGGGCAGACTCGTATGTTTGCGGCGGGCGTCACCAACAACTTCGCGGTCTCGTTGCTCGTCTTCGCACTTCTCTTTGGGCCGATTGCCGGCGCGATTGCCGTCGCCCCCGGCGCTGCAGTCGGCGGCGTTGCGCCCGACTCGTCTGCTGATGCCGCAGGGATCGAACCTAACGACCGGATCACCGCCGTCGATGGCGAGGCCGTCGAGACGAACGACGACCTTGCCGACCGCCTCGAGGCCGCGGCTGGTGACCAGATCACGATCGAACTCAACGGCGAGGAAACCGTTACTGTCGATCGCTCATTGCTCGTCACCACTGCAATGGAGAACGGGCCGGCAGATGTCTCGGCCGGTGACACGATCATCGCCGTCAACGGCCAGCAGGTGGCAACCGAGCGCGGCTTCTTCGAGGCCGTCGGCGACGACGAACGCGTCACGCTGACGACCGAGAACGCAGCCGGCGAGCAGAACGAACGTGAGGTGGCGATCGGTGCCGCCGTCGAGGTCAGTGACGATGGGCCACTCGCGGCTGCAACTGGCCAAACTGACGAGACGTTCGTTATCACCGAGTTCGACGGCGAGCGAACGCACTCGTATGATGAACTCGGCTCGCTGCTCGAGGAGAGCGAGCCCGGTGACGAGGTCTCGGTCGTGGGCTACTTCGGCGATGACCGCGAGGAGCACGAAGTCACACTCGACGACCATCCGCGTGAAGACAGCGGCTTCCTCGGAATCTTCGCGAATCAGGGCATCTCCGGCTTCGAGGTCAGCGATATCGGCGTCCAGCTCTACCCTGCAGAGGAGTACCTGTCGATCCTCGGCGGGAACGGCGGCGACGGTGGCGCGACGGACTCCTTCTTCGGCAAGATCGGGCTGGCGATCTTCCTGCCAGTGATCGGTGTGATCGGGCTTCTCCCGTTCAATTTCGCTGGCTTCACTGGCGGTGTCGAAAACTTCTATGAGGTGCAGGGCTCGCTGGCCGCACTCGGCGACAGCACCGTCTTTATCGTCGCGAACCTGCTGTTCTGGACCGGCTGGATCAACGTCCAACTCGGCTTTTTCAACTGCATTCCGGCGTTCCCACTCGACGGCGGCCACATCTTGCGGACGAGCACCGAGGCCGTCGTCTCGAGACTGCCCATCGAGGCAACCCGTGGCCACGTGCGGACGGTAACGACGACGATCGGGCTAACGATGCTCGTCAGCTTCCTGACGATGCTGTTCCTGCCCTTCCTGCTCTAAACGTTCCGGATTCGGCCTGTTTGCTTTCGCGTGCACATCGTCATCCTCGAGCCAGTCGTGCTCTTGGCTCGGAGCGATAGGGGCCGGGTTCGGGGGGTGCTGGGAAGAAGCAGTTCCTTCTTGTCGGTTGCCTTCTAACCGTCGGCTATGGAACGACGGACACCACCGCGAACGAAAGAGGGCTGGTACATCCTACACGACTTCCGAACGGTCGACTGGGACGCGTGGCGGGATGCACCTGATCACGTCCGCGAACGGGCACTCGAGGAGGGCGCGGCGTTTCTCGCCGACTGCGAGGACGTCACGGACGCCGAAGACGGCGATTCGGGGACGTTCGCCATGCTCGGCCACGAGACTGACCTGCTGTGTATGCACATTCGACCGACGATGGCCGACATCGAACAGCTCGAGCGACGGTTCAACCAGACCGCGTTTGCCGAGTTTACCGAGCAGACTGATTCGTACGTTTCGGTCGCGGAGGTTTCGGATTACGTCACCGACGCCTACTTCGAGGAAGACGAAGAGGTCGAAAGCGCTGGCCTCTCCCGATACTTAGAGCAGAAGCTCTACCCACAGATTCCCGACGCTGAGTACGTCAACTTCTATCCGATGGAAAAGCGCCGCCAGCCAGAACACAACTGGTACGACCTGCCGTTCGAGCAGCGCTCGGAGCATATGAGCTCCCACGGTGACATCGGCCGCAGCTACGGTGGGAAAGTCAGCCAGATCACTGCCGGGAGCATCGGCTTCGACGACTACGAGTGGAGTGTCTCCCTGTTTGCGGACGACCCCGCGAACATCAAGAATCTGCTCGCCGAGATGCGCTTTGATCCGTCGACATCGAAGTATGCCGAGTTCGGTCGGTTCTACGTCGGCCGACGATTCGAACCCGCCGACCTCGACGCGTACATGGCCGGTGATGCCGTCCCGGCCGAAGCGGATGCAGACGACACGAGCGCCCACCCACACGCAGAGGGACACCACGGCGACGCCGATAAGAGCCACGGCCATGGCAGCGGCGACGGCCACGGCGGCAGCTCGAAGCGTGCAGACGACGAAGAGGTCCGCAGCGAACTCGAGGACCTGGGCGTCTATGCGGGCAAACCACATGGCGAGGACGTCCACGCAGTCGTTCTCTACTCGGCGGCGGACCCAGACGAGCTGTTCGAGGAAGTTGATGGACTGCGGACGAACTTCGACCACTACGATACACACGTCAAGACCGCGGTCTACGAGTCCGAATCGGGAGCCGACGACGCCGAGACGGCGATCGTCAGTCTCTGGGAAACCGACCGTGCCGCGAACACGGCCGCGGGCTTCCTTGCAGACCTCCCTGAAATCGTCCGACAGGCGGGCGACGACGAGGACGACTCCTGGGGCACGATGGGGATGTTCTACACCGTCAAGCCGGACCACCGCGAGGACTTCACTGGCGTTTTCGAGGATGCGGCCACACTCCTCGCCGACATGGACGGCCACCGCAAGACCGACCTGCTGGCAAACCGTGAAGACGAAAACGACATGTTCATCGCCAGTCGGTGGGACTCGCGTGAAGACGCCATGCAGTTCTTCCGCAGCGATGCGTTCTCGGAGGCCGTCGAGTTCGGTCGCGACATCCTGACCGACCGGCCACGACACGTCTTCCTCGCCTGAGACAGCGTCGACGCGTCGCTGTTCGACCGTTCTTGATAGTATTTTTCTCAGTGATTCACCGCTCGAGTGATCGTCTCGTTCTTATCGCTCGTCGTAGAAAAAGTAGCCAGCAACGCCTGCAAGCCCCAGCACGAGCGTAATATACGGCCAGTTGCCGGCGTCGTGGTCGGTCAGTGCGGCGTGTGCGGTAACGAAGATCGCAAAGCCGATGTGTGCGACGAGCGTCGCGGCGAGAAACGCAGCGAGATCCATCACCCGGAAGATTCGACGTGCCAGTAATAGCCGTTTCGGACCGGGCTGGCGAAAGGTACTCGAAAGCGCTCCACGAACATCTCGACAGTGAAACGACGTGCGTTCCTCGCAGCCGCAACGTCGATTGCGCTCGCTGGCTGTGCGACCCGTCTCGGACTCGCCGACCGCGTCGAGGTCGATCAGCAGACCGTTCGTGGATATCCCGCAGACGGAGCCGACCCGATCGATGTGGCTGTGAGACGATACGACCTTGCTGACGGGCCGTACTATGAGGGGACGCTCCACGAGCCGCTGGCCGACGACCTCGATGCGGACGACCCACTCGAAATTTCGGACCGACTCGCAGCGCGTCTCGAGTCCGAGTTCGAAAGTGTCGAGTACAGGATCCGTGGCTGTGACGTCGACGGCGGCGACTGTCGACAGACGACGCTCGTCCGATCGGATTTCAACGACCTCGAGGCCGGAGATATCGCTGATCTCGTCGTTCGAAGCTCCGGTGCAGGACTGCTCGCTGTCCACGAGTCACACGAGCAGCGTCGCTGATCGGCATGCTGTCCGCGTGTGATGCATAAATCGAACAGTGGGCCTCAGAAGTCGTGATCCGGGTCGTCTTCGACCTTCCGTTTCATCGACTCACGGCGGGACTTGGCGTCACGACCGGTCGCCTCGAGCAGGAAGCTGTTTTTCGCGTCGACGGCCTCACCGGCGGCCTCGAGTTCGTCGGGGCCGAGTTCGGTGGGGTCGCGTTCGTAGAACTCGACACCGAGTTTGTCCTTCTTGCCGGAGTACTCGACGGCGCCGACGACGACCTTTTCGAAGACGGGGTTGTCGGGTTCGCCGATGACGTAGAGATCGCTCCCCTTGAACTCCTCAGTCTCGGTGATCGGACCGAAGTAGTCCTCGACTGTCGCTTCCATATCGGGGATTCGCTCCTCGAGATACTCTCCGCGGCGCATCTTGTACTCTTTCATGGATTGGAGATACACGGCGGACTGTTTACCTCTTTTCATAGCCGGCGTCGCGAGGGTCGAGTTTTGCCGGCAGTGAAGGCTGGGATGCCAACTAGCGACGTTCCCGTTCGCTGAGATACCCCTTTCGGCACTCAGGACAGATGTCGCCAGTCCGAAGCGAACTGCGGGTGCCGGGCGCGACGAACGCACACTGTGGACAGTAGAATTCAGTTGGAACGCCCTTGCGCGCTGTCCCGCCGCTTTCACCGGGAGCCGGTGCCGACGTCGCTCGCTTGATACCGCTTCCAGCATCGGCTTCCGGCTGCTCGTCGTCGGCCTCGGACTGTGTGTCGGCCGCTGGTGGCTCCATTGTTGCCGTTCTGGCGTCTGCTGCGGCGGCTGATTCGGCGCCTACACCACCGGCTTCGTGATCGGTGTCATCCTCGAGAACGATTGCATCGTCCGTCACCTCGGTCTCCATGGAGTCGACCGTCGAAGCGGTGGCCGTGGCAGCCTCGTCGGTGTCCGACTCGTCATCTGGCCACCCTGCTGGAGTCGTCTCAGAACCGACTGGTGGGCCGACGTCTTCCGAATCCGGCCACTCTCCGTGTTCGCGATCACGGTCCGGGGCCGTCTCATCAGTCTCCTCGAGGATTTCGCCGTCGTCGGTCACCGGCTCGCCGTGTTCGTCGGTTGGCACGTCGAACCCATCGTCAGCCTCGCTTGCGTCGGCGTCAGACGGTGGTGTCGTCGACTCGGCGGCCTCGGCCTCATCGTGGATGAACTCGGCGTCGTCCTCGCTTGCGTCGGCGTCGATGAACTTGGCATCATCGTCGTCGTCGATGAACGCCGTCGAATCGGTTTCGGTGGCCACATCAGGTGGTGTTTCGACACTGTCGGCAGCTTCGGTGTCTGCCGCTGCAGTCGTGTCTGGCTCGGGTTCGGGCTCGGTGGGAAGCGAGTCGGCGTCCGCCTGTAAGGAGAGACTCGTTATCTCGGTGTTCTCGCTGATGACGTTTCGTTCGCCACAGCGGACACACTCTTCGTACTCCTGGACGGTTACGACGACCTCACTGCCCCGTTCTTCGCGCTCGCGTTCGACTTCGGTCTCACCGTAGTCGTGTCCGAGCAGCGAACATCGCAGGACCATTGTCCCACCGTTCCCAGTCATGGCATAAAAAACGTACTGCCTGTCGGAACGTATTCTGCACAGGAGACTGTTTCACATTCTGCAACCGACACCAGCGGCCCCTCGAGTTGGCTCGAGAGCGTCAGATGCTGGAAAAACAACAAACGTCAAATCCCCGGTCGTCGAATACAGAAACGGATGAGAGCAAAGCGGGAGTACCGAGACCGTGAGCCGACCGAGGTAGCGGTACTCGACGAACTCGTCGATCGGACCGAGGACGGCATGACCGTCTTCGAACTCCGTGCTGCTGTCGAGGTGGATATCGACGACCTCGAGCGCGCCCTCTCGACGCTCAAAGAAGACAACTTGATCGTCGTCGAGTCCACGCACAACGAGACGGTGATCAAGCCAGACGAACGAGTCGTCCCCGAAATCCCGACCGACGAGGACGACGAACAGTCGATCAGCGAGTGGCTCCGCGAACGGTTTCCTTTTTGAACCGAAACGCCTGATACGTTCAGGCCCCAGAGAGTAGGCATGAGCGTCATCGAGTCTATTCATACTGACCACGGGGCGACGTTCGGCGAGCGTGACGGACGAACGATCGTCGAACACTTCGGGCGACCTGAGCGCACGCATCGTGCGGTTCGCAACGTCGTCGGCTTGCTCGAGATGGCCTACGGCGTGGTCGTCGTCGAGGGTGACGACCGCCTCGAGTACGTCGACAACGTCGTCTCGAATCGCGTCCCGGACGAAGACGGACAGGGCTGTTATGCGCTCGTGCTCGACCCACAGGGCGGGATCGAAGTCGACCTCTACATCTACAACGCGGGCGAGCGACTCCTCCTCTTTACGCCGCCGGCCGAGGCCGAACCGCTGGCCGAGGAGTGGTCCGAGAAAGTCTTTATTCAGGACGTCGAGATCAGGGTTGCGACCGACGACTACGCAATCTTCGGGATTCACGGCCCCAACGCGACCGAAAAGATCGCGAGCGTCCTCAACGGGGCTGGCTCACCCGACAACCGCTACTCGTTCGTCCGCGGAACGATGGGCGACGAGGGCGTCAGCGTCATCCGCACCGACGCGCTCACTGGCGAGGAGAGCTACGAGGTGATCTGTGGGGCCGACGACGCCGAGGCCGTCTACGACACCCTTCTGAACCACGGCCTGAACGCCGCCCCCTTCGGCTACCGAACCTTCGAGAGTCTCGCCCTCGAGGCGGGCTCGCCGCTTTTCGAGACCGAACTCGAGGGGACGCTCCCGAACGTCCTCGGTCTGCGAACCGCGCTGGACTTCGAGAAAGGCTGTTACGTCGGCCAAGAGGTCGTCTCCCGCGTCGAAAATCGCGGCCAACCCAGCCGGAAACTCGTCGGGCTAACCCTCGACGGCGAGTCCGTTCCCGAAGCCGGTGGGGCCGTCTTCGACGGCGACGCAGCCGTCGGCGAGATTACACGGGCGGGCGAGAGCCCGCTGCTCGAGTCGGTCATCGCACTCGCGCTCGTCGACTACACCCTCGAGAGTGAGACGCTGACGGTCCGTGTCGGTGGCGAAGAAGTCTCCACGAGGGTCTCCGCACTGCCGTTCGTCGAGGGGTCGGATCAGTCGGCTCGACTGCCAGCATACCAGTAGCCCCACAGCGACTGGGCTGTCCGACACACACCACGCAGTCTCGCCCGCAGTATTATTGGTGACTCCATGGTCGGTCCTGTATGCGCTATCTGGAGGTGACGGTCCCCAAGGGGAAACGAGCAGCCGTCATCGACATTCTCGAGGACGAAGGCATCGAGTACGTCGTCAGCGACGAAACCAGCGGTCGGGGGTACACCGCTGTCGTCCGATTTCCCATTCCGACACGGGCCGTCGAGCCGGTGCTCGACCGCCTCAGACAGGCTGGAATTAGCGAGGATGCGAGCGTCGTCGTTATCGACGCCGAGACAGTGATCTCCGAGGAGTTTTCGACGCTTCGAGAACAGTACAGCCACGGCGGGCAGGCTGGTTCGCGAACCTCGAGGCAGGTCCTGCGGACGAAAGCCGACGAACTCACGCCGCCGTTTACGATCTACGCCGTCATGTTGCTCATCAGCGCCGTCGTCGCCACTGCCGGGTTGCTCGCCGACTCGCCGGCGGTCGTGATCGGTGCGATGGTGATTGCGCCGCTGCTCGGGCCAGCACTCGCCGCGAACGTCGGCATCGTCACCGGCGACAGCCGGCTCAAATCGACCGGGTTCAGCTATCAGATCGTCGGCGTCGCGATAGTCGTCGGCGCCTCGATCGGACTCGCGACGCTCGCTCGGCTTGCGGGGCTCGAGCCGGCGGGCGTCGATATCGTCGTCGCCACCGAACTCCAAGAGCGCGTCGCGCCGAATCTCTTCTCGCTCGCGGTGGCGCTTGGGGCGGGAATCGCCGGCATTCTGAGTCTCACACGAGGATTTTCGGAAGCCATCGTCGGCGTGATGATCGCTGCCGCGTTGATCCCGCCGTCGGCCGCGGTCGGGATCACGGTCGCTTGGGGGATGTACGGTGCGGCGACCGGAGCCGCCGTGCTCGTGATCGTCAACGTGCTGTCGATCAACCTCGCCGCACTGGCGACCCTGTGGATCGCTGGCTACCGCCCGCAGGGGCTGTTCGAGGTGTCACCGACCCGGACGCCAACGTACACCTACGCGGCGATCTTCGGGATCGCCCTGTTGGTGTTGGCGGCCCCGCTTGCTGGCATCACCCTGCTCGATTTCCACACGACCGAACTCGAGTCGGTTGCCACGGACGAAGCCGAGACGGTGCTCGAAGAGCCACAGTATGCTGACCGCGAGGTCGACGATGTCACGGTCGAACTCGATGGGAACTACCCGATTCAGTCGGTCGACCGGATCGTCATCACAGTCACTGGACAGACACCGGGGCCGGAACCAGAGCTCGCCGAACGGCTCCACGCGGCGATCAGCCAACACAGCGACGAATCACTGGTCGTCGAGGTCCAGTACGTCGTCGCTGAAGAACACGGCGACGTCGGTGATTGACGGACGGGAGTCAGCGTCGGCACGATCGCCCATCGTGGCCGGCACCGTCGGGAAAGCGACTGCTCAAACTGAACGAAGCGTCCGACCTCGAGCATTCGTTCGGCACATGGGGCTCCGACCGAAAGCGGCGATCGTGACCGACCCGTCTGTCGCCGACTGCTGCCGTTTCGCGCTCCCTCACCCGTCCCCCGAACCGGGCCGATACCGCCGACTCACGGCTTTCCAGCGGCCCCGCCGGAACAGCCAGTAGTTGATCCCGCCGGGGATGGCTGTCTCGAGCAGCAAGGCGAGATAGAGGCCACCGACTCCGAGGGGGGTAACCAGCCCCAGCGCGGCTGCCGGGAGCGCGAAGACGTACCGACCGACGAGCGAGGCGACAAAGGGCAGGCGCGTGTCACCGGCACCCAGCAGCGCTCCTGTGGCCGCGCCGTCGATCCCAAAGGCGATCGAACTGATCGCCCCGACAGCGACGAACGTGGCCGCCAGCGCGAGTTCCTCGCTTCCGGAGACGAACAGGCTCGCAATCGGCTCCGCAAAGACGACCACCAGGATGGCCAGTCCGGTGTAACACACTGCAGAGAGTCGGATAATCGCTGCGCCGTACGCGCCGGCTTCGTCCTCGTCGTTTGCACCGAGGTGTTGGCCGACGAGCGAACTCGAGGCAAGCGAGAGCCCCCAGTTGACGCTGTTGATCAGACTCCGCACCCGGCGGCCGACCTCGAGGGCGGTGACGACCACCGGTCCGAAGGTGGCCGCGATCCACAACAGCGGAAAGACGACGATCCCCTGTGCGAGTCGGCGGCCGATCTCCGGCGCCGAGATTTCGACGACCTGCCAGAGAAGCGCTGGCTCGAGCCACGATCCCGAAAGCGTCACTGGAACTGGGCTGGGTTCCATCCCGAGGATGCCGTAGGATCGGCCGGTCATGCCCCACGCGAGGACGAGCGTGACAAAGCCCGTCGAGACGGAGGTCCCGATCGCTGCGCCGGCGACGCCGAGCCCGAAGCCGAAGATGAGGACCGCACTGAGAGCGATGTTGAGCACGGCCCCGCCGGCGCGGGCGACCATCTCCGTGAACGTGTCGCCGACGCCCGTATAGGTCCGACTGGCGATCAGATTGAGCAGTTCGAACAGGACGGCTGGTGCGACGAGAACGAGATAGGTACGCCCGTGGGCGAGCGACTCCGGCCCGGCACCGAAGAGGCCGATCAGCGAGTCGGCAAAGAGGACGAAGATGGCCGCAATGGGAATTGCGAGTGCGACGGTGAGCAGAATACTCTGTTTCACGACGAGCGTGGCCCGATCGGTCTGCTCGCCGCCATAGTTCTGTGAGACGAGACTGACGGTCCCGCCCGCCAGCCCGAGCCCGAGCATCGTCACGATCTCCCAGAACGCAAGCGCAAAGGCCAGTCCCGCCGTCCCGGCCGTCCCAACGGCGATGCCAACCATCGCGAGATCGGCCGTCTGCTTGGACATGATCGCAAAGCCGGTGATGATTCGGGGCCACGCGAGGTCGACCGTCGGGCGAAACCGCTCGCTGTCGATGATGCCGAGTCGCTCGAGCGTCTCGGCGAGCAACGCGACGGCTGCCGCCTGCCAACCTGCCATCGTCCGGGCGTTTCGAGTGTGGCGGCTTCGGTCTGTCGCCTGCCGACTCCCATCGCGTCGTGTTGTTGCTCTCGCTCGAGTGCCGCCCAGCTTTCGAGATTACGGCCGCAGCCTCGAGAGCATCGTTTTGAGGTGAGACGGCGAGACGAGCGAGGTCGGCCGATCCATGTGGACGCCGATTTCGCCCGAGAGCGCGTTGAGGCCGATCCGCTGGACGGGCTCGGGCAACGAGTAGGCTCGGCGCAGGATGTGGCCGAGTGACTGCTCGCGCTCCAAGTCGTCGCGCCAGGCGCGCTCGTAGGCCGCAAGCGTCGCGGGTCGGTCGGGGTTGATCTCGCGGGCGGCGTGGTCGGCAGCAGTCATCCCATAGAGGATGCCGCCGCCGGTGAACGGTTTCGTCTGGGCGGCCGCATCGCCGATGAGAAACGCACGACGGCTCGTCACGCGGCTGGGTGGCCCGATCGGGATCGCGCCCGAGCAACGATGAGCGACGTCGATCTCGTAGCCGTCGATCAGTTCCTCGAAATGTTTGGTGACCTGCACGCCCGGTGGGGCCGCGAGCCCGTACTCGACACCAGCCTCGCCGCGGGGGATTCGCCACGCAAAGAACGTCGGCGCAGTCAGGTGGACGTCGACGAAGTTCTCGTGGTCGACCTCATCGGAGAAGGCAAGCACGCCGTGAAGGAGTTCATCGGGTTCGGGCAGCGACAGCGCCTCACGAACGCGCGATCGAGGGCCGTCACAGCCGGCCAGCATCTTCCCCTCGACCTCGAGGACGCCATCGGGGCCGTTGACGACGACAGCGATGTGATCGTCGTGTTCGGTCACCGCCGTAACGGTATGCGCTTCGCGGACGTCTGCCCCCGCCTCCCGTGCGAGATCCGCGAGATGGCGATCCAGTCCGACACGGTCGATGACGTTTGAGGCGACGTCGTCCTTATAAAAGGGGTAGGCAGTGCTGTGTGGCCCGCCGACATGAAACCGTGCGCCGTAGATCTCGTTCTGGAACAGTTCCTCACGCGCTCCCTCGCCAGTGAACGCCCAGATGTCCGTGCTCACATGGCCCGAACAGGCCAGTGGCGTCCCCACCGTTCCCTTCTCGAGTGCGAGCACGTCGTACCCCTGTTCGGCGGCCCGTCGCGAGAAGCGCGCCCCGGCTGGACCAACCCCCACGACGACGAAATCGTACATGTCCGTCACGTACTCGGCGGGCAGTAAATAGTTTCTCGAGATTCTCTCACCAGCTTCCGGCCACCGTCGACACTAAAACGGCACCTCTGTGAACAGGTATTATTTTGTGAATTGTCCGTCCTCGATGATGTGTGAACGCGATATCTGTAGTGTCTGTGGTGGATGGCCGCTTCGAAGGTGTGAGATGATCGCCGGCATGTCGACCGGCGCGCTGGTCGTTTTCGGACTCATCGCCGTCGCGCTCGTCCTGTTCGTTACCGAAGCGATCCCAACCGACGTGACGGCGATTGGGATCATCGTCGCGCTGGCCGCCCTCGAGCCGGTTACCGGCGTCGGCTACCGAGCAGCGATTTCGGGCTTTGCGAGCACCGCGACCATCACGATCGTCGCCATGTACATGCTCAGCGCAGGGATCCAGCGGACCGGGCTGGTCCAGCGACTCGGCCTTTGGCTCGCTCGGTTTACTCGCGGCAGTGAGACGCGAGCGTTAGCGGCGACGATTGCCACGACAGGGCCGCTTGCGGGCATTATCAACAACACGCCCGTAGTCGCGGTCTTCATCCCGATGATATCCGAACTCGCCGAAAAGACGGGCATCTCGCCGTCGAAACTGCTCTTGCCACTTTCGTATGCGGCGATCCTCGGTGGGACCCTAACGCTCATCGGGACGTCGACGAACCTGCTCGCCAGCGAGTTCGCCGTCGACCTGCTCGGGCGCGACCCGATCGGGATGTTCGAGTTCACGCTGCTCGGTCTCGTCATTCTGATCGTCGGCTTGGCGTATCTCATGACTGTCGGCCGGTGGTTGACGCCTGCACGAATCCCTGTCGACGCGGATCTCGTCGAGGAGTTCGATCTCGAGGACCATCTCACACACGTCCGTGTTGGCGCTTCCTCTACCGCCGTCGGCAACACTGTCGGCGACCTCGAGGCGCGAACGGAGGCAAACGTTCGGATTCTGCAGCTTCGCCGTGAATCCGATCTCGAGACGGGTGAGACAGGACAGCTCCTCGAGTACGACACAGACGACACCGACGCCGGCGCAACCGCCGGCGCAAGCAGTCGAGAGCAGCAACTGCAGGAAGTCAACGGCCTCGAGTCCGAGCCTGTCGATCCCGACGGCATCGACACACCCGACAACGACCAGCGCGACGCCGAAGACGAATCATACGTCGCGGTCAGAACTGACCAGCGAATTCGCGAGGACGACGTGCTCACGGTCCATGGCTCCCTACAGGCAGTCAACCGGTTCGTCGCGAATCAGGGACTCCACCAGCTCGTCCGCAAGCCGGTGACCGACGAGACGTTCGACGAGTCGACGAGCGAGGACCTGCTCGCGAAGGCGATCGTTCCAGACAAATCTTCGTTCGTCGGCGAAACCCTCGCCGAAACCCGTCTCCGTGAGCTCTACGGGACGACCGTGCTCGCGATCCGTCACGACGGCGAGTTGCTCCGAACCGATCTCGGCGACCACCGGCTCGAGGCTGGTGACGTCCTCCTGGTTCAGACGATCCCCAGTTCGATCCGCCATTTCACCGACTCGAGCGACCTCGTCGTCATCGAAGAGGACGCCTTCGACTGGCTACTCGAAGACGATGTCGACGACCTCGCGCCGCTGTCGCCGAAGACCCCGGTCATGATCACGGTCATGGCAGGGGTGATCGGGACGGCCGCACTCGGGATTGCCCCCATCGTGGTCAGCGCACTCGCTGGCGTCTTCCTTATGGTTGTTACCGGCTGTCTCTCGATCGGCGACGCCTACGATGCCGTTTCCTGGAACGTCATCTTCCTGCTCGCCGGCGTGATCCCGCTCGGTGTCGCCCTCGAGGCCACCGGTGGCTCCCAACTCATTGCCGCCGGGCTCGTGTCAACAGCGAGCTACCTCCCGCTCGTCCTCGTCCTGTTGTTGTTTTCGATCGTGACAGGGCTGCTCGCGAACGTCATCACGCCAGTCGCGACAGTGGTGTTGATGAGTCCCATCGCGATCAACGCCGCGACGAGTCTGGACGCCTCGGCGTTTTCGTTCCTGCTCGCGGTGATGTTCGCCTCCGCGACGTCGTTTATGACGCCCGTTGGCTACCAGACGAATCTGATGGTGTACGGCCCCGGTGGCTACGAGTTCGCCGACTTCCTGCGGGTTGGTGGTCCGCTTCAGTTCCTGTCGGCGCTCGTCACGACGGCCGGTATCGTCCTCATCTGGGGGCTGTAGCGACGGCCGGACGATTTCGGCCACCAGTGCTGGTACTCGAGGGGTTTACACCCTACAGCCGCTAGCTTCGCTATGATCCTGTTCTGGCATCGCCGCGACCGACGGACCACGGACAATCGCGGGCTGGCCGCGGCGGTCGACGCCGACGAGGGGCCGATCGTCCCCGTCTACGTCTTCGATCCTGCCGTCACCGAGCAGATGGGTGAGCGGAAACGCGCGTTCGTCGAGCGCACCGTCGACGCACTCAGACAGCGATACCGGGAGCGAGGCGGCGAACTCGTCGTCAGAACCGGGCCCGCAGCCGACGTTCTCACTGCGCTCAGCGACGAGTACGATGTCGATCGGCTCGTCTCCAACGACTGCACCGACGCCGCCCGCCAAGCACAGACCGATGCCGTCGAGGCCGCCCTCGAGATCCCACTCAAGTCCCACGTCGATTCGGTGCTCGTCGATCCCGCCAGCCTTGAGCCGTCGTATCCGACGTATTCGCAGTTCGCCGCCGACTGGGAGACACACACGAACGCACCGCCGGTACCCGAACCCACCCCCGACGCGCTCGCCGACGTCACGGACACCGAGTCGATCCCGACAACCGCGACCGACATCGAGCTTCCGGCGGCGGGATACGACGCCGCAAGCGGCCGTCTCGAGTCGTTCTGTGCGTCGGGAATTACTCACTACCGTGAGACGCGGGACGACCTCGAGCGGGCCGTCACCGAGCCGACACAGGCCGTTTCCCGGCTCTCGCCGTATCTGGCTGTCGGCGCGATCGGGATTCGGGAGGTCTGGGAGCGGGTCATGGATATCCTCAAGACAGTCGACGGAGCCGAGCGGCGCAACGTCGAGAAGTACGCCGACGAGCTCACCTGGCGCGAACACAACTATCATCTGCTCTCCTACACGCCCACCCTCGAGACCGAGAACTACGACGACCCGCCGAACGAGATCGCCTGGCGAAACGATGCAGACGAGTTCGCGGCCTGGAAACGCGGCGAGACGGGGTATCCACTCGTCGACGCCGGAATGTGCCAACTCGAGCGCGAGGGGTACATTCATAATCGGCCGCGACAGGTCGTCGCGAGTTTCCTGACCAAACACCTCCTGATCGACTGGCGACGCGGCGCGGCCCACTTCAGGGACCGACTGCTCGATCACGACCCAGCAGTCAATGCCGGCAACTGGCAGTGGATCGCCTCGACGGGCACCGACTCCGTCGACGTACGGATCTTCGACCCGGTCGCACAGCTCGCAAAATACGACGCCGATGCCACGTTCGTCCGCGAGTACGTCCCCGAACTCGAGTCGGTGCCCGCCGAACAGATCGTCGAGTGGCCGACGCTCTCGAGTGAGCGTCGACAGGCGCTTGCACCCGACTACCCGGCCCCGATCGTCGATCGAAACGGGGCCTACGAACGAGCCCAGCGGGTCTTCGAGCGAGCACTTGGAAAACGAGACTGACGGTGTCGGCGGGTTACTCGAGCAGCGCCCAGAACCGCTCGGTGTCGCCCTCGAATCGCTCGAGCAGGGCACGCATCGCCGCACGGTGGTCGTCGGTGACTTTCACGTGGACCATCCCCTCGTCGGGCTGGCCGTAGACGACACTCGCCCCCTCAGGGGCGGCGACGATCGCCGGCAACGCGACCAGGTCCTCCTCGCCGTCGACCAGAATCGTCGTCGGCTCCTCGCGATCGAAGGCGTCGACAAGCGTCTCGATCATCTCCACCGACAGTTCGGCGGGCGGGTTCGTGGCCTCGAGTGTCGTCTCTTCGGTGACGGTCTCACGGATCTCCTCGTCGACAGCCTCCCGTTTGGTCCGTTCGTCGACGACGGCGACATCCGGCGGCCGTCCGGCCTCGAGGAAGTGATAGGTAACGACGTCGCCGACGGCGATCAGTGGGCCGTCGACGGCCTCGAGCAGCCGGTCGGCATCGGTTTCGATCGGGCCCATCGGCTCTTTGAGTTCATGTCGGAGCGCGTCGGGAAGAACTAGCAGTTGCTCGTCGCTGTCGGCGGACGCCGAACGGTCGTCCTCGCCAGGCACGGCTACCGGACCTTCAGTGCGTACGCGCCGGGTTCGGTCACCTGCATCTCGGTCGCGATTTCGCTCTCCTCGGGGTGGGCGATGACGACGTAGCCGGCCCAGTCTTCGGTCAGCGACGAGGAGTTACAGGCGTCGCAGGTTTCGTTGTCCGGATCGTTGACCCGGTGACACTCGCGACAGACGAGACGGTCAGCGGCCATGGTTATTCACCCGCTGGCGCTTCGCGTTTCTCGTGTTCTTCCTCGAGCCAGCCGTGTTTGCCGAGGCCGGGCTGTTTTGCTGTTAGACCGATCTTCGAGTCACGCGGGTTGCGCTCGTCGATGCTCTTGGTGACGATACGAGCGCGGACGGCGTCCTCGACGCCGAGTGTTTGGTTGGACTCGCTCGAGGCGAGTTGCTGGTTCTCGCCGTCGAACGCGAGGTACTCGTCGCTGATCTGTGAGACGTGGAGCAGGCCGTCGACGGGGCCGATGCCGACGAAAGCGCCGAACTCGACGACTTCGACGACGGTGCCGTCGACGACTTCCTGCATCTGTGGATCGAAGGTGACGGCGTCGAAGTCGGCTTCGTAGTAGACGCCCGGTTGGTTGGGCAGCACCGTCCCTTCACCGATGTCGTGGACTTCGGTGACCGAGACGACGCTTCCGACCTCTTCGTCCATGCGGCCTTCGAGTTTGTCCTGCAGCAGTCGCTTCACGAGGTCCGGCGAGACGTCGCCGAGTTCCTCCGGTGGTACTTCTACCGTGTCTTTTAGTCTGACCCGTTTGTACATCTATGGTTGAGTGATCGCTAACTTGTTTCTCCCGCGTAATGCAATTACCGGTACACGCGCTTCGAGTACTCGGTCGCCCAGCGGGCGGTCGTTCGTGACGACGTAGTCGACGACACCCTCGCGGGCGAGTTCGACTAGCGCGTCGTCAGCGTACGATGCGTCCGTATCGACGACGAGACAGCGCTCGGTCGCGAGATCGTGACCGACGTTTGCTGCCGTTCCCTCGCGGCCGCCTTTCTCCGAGAGTCGACGGAGCTCTTCGATGACGGCCTGTGGGGCCATCAGTTCGTATCCATCGAGCACCCGGTCAAGCTCGTCGAACAGTCGAACGTCAAGTTCGACCGGCATCATGAGCGCGCTCGTATCGAGGGCGACCTGCGTCGGGGAAGTCATGCTCGTCGCTGTCGTTATTCTTTGAGCGTTCCGAGTCCAATCAGCCGCCAACGAGCGCCGATGCGGCGGTTGATCGCGATCTTTGCGCCTGGTTCAGCGGCGACGGGCCGTTTGAGATTGACCTCGCATTCGCCCTCACGGGCACTGGTCACGGCACCGACTGTCGTCGCAGTTCCAACGGTCATCATCAGCGGCTCGCCAGTGCTGATCTCGTCGACGGTCTCGCCGTGTTCAGCCCCGACGATACGATCGAGCAGGTCGACGTCCATAGTGAACTCCTGCCAGGTCGGCGGCAGCGTCCCCGGTGGGCCTGCCAGTCGACCGGCGAGAGCGTCGCCTTTCGTCAGTGCGGGGTCGAGTCCAGTGCCGACGCCGAGAAGGCCACCCGGTGTGACTGTCTCCGCGGACTCGCCGCCAGCCTGCAGCGAGCGAATCGACGTCTCGATCGGAACGTACTCGGTCTGGCCGCCTTCTTCGACTTCACGGCCGGGACGAATTTCGATCTCGTCGTCGACCTCGA
Organism: Natronorubrum sp. A-ect3; assembly: GCF_041821125.1. Taxonomy (NCBI): domain Archaea; kingdom Methanobacteriati; phylum Methanobacteriota; class Halobacteria; order Halobacteriales; family Natrialbaceae; genus Natronorubrum; species Natronorubrum sp. A-ect3. The sequence goes on from NZ_JBGUBB010000001.1 coordinate 1,105,091, forward strand.
GTTCACCCTGGACGAGGCTGCCGCCGAGGACGCCGCCGGCGAGGTTTTCGTGGGTGGTTCCCGGTTTGTTGATGTCGAAACTGCGGGCGACGTGCATCCGTGGGTCGGCGTCGGGATCCCGGTCGGGTGTGGGAATCTCCTCTTCGATCGCCTGCATCAGTAGGTCGAGGTTGACTTCCTGGCCAGCCGAAACCGGGACAACGGGTGCGTCTTCGGCGACGGTTCCCTCGACGAACTCCTGAATCTCTTCGTAGTTCTGTCGGGCCTGATCGCCGCTGACGAGGTCGACCTTGTTCTGGGCGATGACGATGTTATCGATGCCGATGATGTCGAGCGCCATCAGGTGCTCTTCGGTCTGGGGCTGTGGGACGGATTCGCTGGCACTGATGACCAACACGGCACCGTCCATCAGCGATGCGCCAGAGAGCATCGTTGCCATCAGCGTCTCGTGACCTGGGGCGTCGACGAACGAAACGGTCCGCAGCGGCTCACTCGGTGAGCCGTCCGGACACTCCTCTTCGACGGTGTAACATTCGGGTTCGTCAAGCTCCGCACAGTGGCGGAACGTGGCGTCGGCGTAGCCAAGCCTGATGGAGATTCCGCGTTTCATCTCCTCACTGTGCTGGTCAGTCCACGAGCCGCTGAGGGCCTGTACCAGCGTGGTCTTGCCGTGGTCGACGTGACCGACGAGCCCGATGTTCACCTCCGGTTGTTGATTTCCTGCCATAAGACGGTGAGTAATCTTAGATAAGGGTTCCGTCGTGCGCTTGATAAACCTACTGTTCTGCAGGCGGTTCAGCCCTGGTGATTGCCATCATCTCGGCGACTGTCACGCACAGTAGGGCCGTCTGCGGACGGACGCTGGTCGGATCAGTGCTACGGATCGACGACGAACATGGTGCCAGTGACCTCCTCGACGTCGGGTGATGAGTAGCCGATCACGTACTTCCCTTCGAACGGGAACGTCCACGAATGGCTGGTTCCACCGTCGCTGCCGGTCCATTGACACGGGCTATGCATCTCGACCGGTTCGATCTCGCCAGCGCTATCACTCCACCGCCAGGTTACGTCCGTATTCGAGTCGACCATCACGGGATCCGGATCGAACGCGGGCTCGCTGTCCGGCGAGATCTGTATCGTGATCTCCGACTCACCGGTTCGATCGACCGGGTCGTAGTCGTCGATCTCGTCAAGTTTTGGGTCGTAGCCGTTGTCTTCCTCCTCCTCGTCAGTGTCATCTTCGTCGCCCTCGAGACAGCCTGCTAACAGGGCTGTCGTACAGGCTGCTCCGACGACCGTCCGTCGTGTCCACATTGTACACGACCGTTAGGCGTGCGTAAGGAAAACAGTTCGTCCGTATTCGACTGCTGTACCACGACCATCTCGCCTCGTGGAACGGTTCGGTCCGAGCGACGCATCGGCGTCCGTGCACCTTTGTGGGGCAAGCGTACACTAATCTGGCCGATCTCGACACCGGACGACAACGCACTCGAGTGTGGGTGGCTGCTCCGTATTCGCCGTCGCTGTGGGCGACCGGTCGCTGACGCGACGGTCGTCGTAGTCGGTTGCAGAACCGCTCGAGGAGCGGTACTCGCAGACGCGATAGTTATCGCTCGAGTCGATCACTCCTGCTCGAGAGTACGGTCTCATATCCGGTGCCGACTCGATGACCGGTCGTGCCATGGCGCCAGCAGCCCCAATACTGTCGGCGAACGCCGACGACACGGAGTCGTCTCTGTTCGGCGATCGCTGCGATTGCCGATGCATGCGCTGTGACCTGTTTGAGTTGCCGGCCAACTGCACCGTTCGTTCGACAGGACCCACTGTTTCGCCGCGCGGCGGTGTACACCCTTTAGTAGATCAGTTCGTCGTCGTTTTCGACCATGTACAGCGTTCGGGCAGCGATGTTCACGGCGTGATCGCCCACTCGCTCGAGATCACGGATCGTCAATAACATTCGCGAGACGTCCTCGAGCAGCGCGTCATCGGTCAGCTCGCCGATCGACGTCGTTTCGGCCTCGAGGAGGTCTCGAACGACGACTTCACTTGCGCCCTCACAGAGCGTGTCGATCTCGTCGTCGGTCGCCGCGATCTCGTGGGTCGCCGCCGCGTCGTCGGCTGCGTACGCCTCGACTGCCATCTCGACCATTTCGACTGTCTGTGTCCCGATGTAGTCGATGTCGATCTCGGAGTAGCGCTCTCGTTCGGCCTGCTTGGTGTACTCCGCCAGATTGACCGCGAGATCGCCGATTCGCTCGAGGTCGGTGATGATCTTGAACGAGGCCGCGACGAATCGCAGATCGCCCGCGACGGGCTGTTGCAGGGCGAGCAGTTCGATACAGCGCTGCTCGAGGTCGAGATAGAGCTGGTTGATCTCGTGGTCGCCCGTGATGATCCCCTCGGCGAGGGCGGTGTCTTTGGTCTCGAGAGCCTCGAGCGCCCGGCGAAGTCGCTGGCAGACGAGCGCGCTCATCTCGAGGACGTCCTCGCGCAGTTGCTCGAGTTGCTGTTGGTAGTCGGTTCGTGCCATGGTTATCCGAACTTGCCGGTGATGTAGTCCTCGACGCGATCGTCGTCAGGGTCTTCGAAGATCGTCGCCGTCTCATCGAACTCGACGAGTTCGCCGCCGGTGAGGAAGACGGCGGTCTGATCGGAGATGCGGGCGGCCTGTTGCATGTTGTGGGTGACGATGATGACCGTGTACTCCTCGACGAGTTCGTCGATGAGGTCCTCGATCTTCGAGGCGGCGACGGGATCGAGCGCCGAGGTCGGTTCGTCCATCAGGATGACCTCGGGGTCGGGTGCGATCGCTCGAGCGATGCAGAGTCGTTGTTGCTGGCCACCCGAGAGATCGAGTCCCGAAGAGTCGAGTTTGTCCTTGACCTCGTCCCACAGGGCTGCCCCGCGAAGGGCGCGCTCGACGGCGTCGTCGAGATCGACCTCATCGGCTTTCCCCTGGATACGCAGCCCGTAGGCGACGTTGTCGTAGATCGACTTGGGGAACGGGTTCGGTTTCTGGAAGACCTGTCCGACTTTCCGGCGCAAGGCGACGGGGTCGACGTCTTCGTCGTAGACGTTCTTCCCGTGGAAAGAGAGGTCACCGTCGACGCGACAGACGTCGATCTGGTCGTTCATTCGGTTGATCGAGCGTAGGAACGTCGACTTCCCACAGCCCGAGGGGCCGATGATCGCGGTGACCTCGTGTTCGGGGATCGCCATCGAGACGTCTGAAATCGCCTGCTCGTCGCCGTAGTAGACGTCGAGGTTTTGGGCTTTCACGACCGTCTCGTGCGTGCGATCAGTTCGGTTTTTCTCTCCGGTCTGTACGTCGGTCGTAATCAGCGACTTCTCAGTATTTTTTGTAGACATGTTAGACCTCAGTCTCGTACTTGTGCCGGATGTACATCGCGACCGCGTTCATCACGAACAGGAACGTGAGCAACACGACGATGCCGACCGCAGCGAGGTGGATGAAGTGCTGGCTCGGTTCGTTCGCCCAGTTGTAGATCGTCGTCGGCATCGCGCTGAAGCGGTCGAACGGCCCGTAGGGCATCCGGTTGATGAAGATCGCTCCGACCATGATCAGCGGGGCCGTCTCTCCGATCGCGCGTGCGAGTGCGAGAATCGTTCCCGTCATGATCCCGGGGATCGCCGCCGGCAGGACGACCCGACGGATCGTCTGCCACTTCGTCGCGCCCGTCGCGTACGAGCCGTTGCGGACGCCATCGGGGACCGACCGCAGCGCCTCCTGTGCGGAGACGATGATGATCGGCATGACGAGCAAGGCAAGGGCGATGGCTCCGGCGAGCAGGATCGGGCCCATCCCGATCCCGTTGACGAACGCCGCCAACCCGAGTAGGCCGTAGACGATCGACGGGACACCCGCGAGGTTCGCCAGGTTCGCCTCGATGAGGCGGGTGATGCGGTTGTCCGGGGCGTACTCCTCTAAGTAGATCGCCGAGCCGACGCCGACGAAAAACGACAGGATCGTCACCAGGATCATCAACATGATCGAGGCGACGATCGCTCCTCTGAACCCAGAGAGTTCCTCACGCCGGGAGCCGTCCCGGGTGAAGAAGTCGACCAGGCTGATGTTGTACTCGGTCAGGCCGACGTAGAAGTCGGTGGCAACGTCGAACAACAGGAGTGCGAGCATGACGACGCCGAACATCGACGCGGCGAAGATGACCCAGAGGAAGAGTCGGTTCTTCAGGTGCTCCCAGCCGAGGTCGATGTCACTGAACAGATCGGTGTCGGTGTCGGTACTCATCGATACTCCTCCTGGAAGCGGCGTTTGAACCAGTCGTTAAGCAGATTCATCGTGAGCGTCATGATGAACAACAGTAAGCCGACGGCGAACAGCGACTGATACTCGACGGTGCCCACCGCGGTCGTCCCGCGTGCCATCTTCACCATGTACGCCGTCATCGTCATGATCTCAGCGAAGGGGTTGGCGGTGAGGTTCGCGGTGAACCCGGCTGCGAGCGTGACCGCCATCGTCTCCCCGATCGCTCGAGAGACGGCGAGGATGTACGACGCGAAGATCCCGGAGATCGACGCCGGAACGACGATTCGCGTCGAGACGTTGAACTTCGTCGCGCCGAGGGCGTACGCACCGTTTCTGAGCTCGTCCGGGACGGCCGACATGGCGTCCTCGCTGATCGAGGAGACCATCGGGATCGTCATGATGCCGACGACCAACATCCCCGAAAGCAGGCTGTATCGACCCATATTGATGCCGAACAGCGCGGATGCGATCGGGGCGACGAGAACCGGGTTGATGAACGCGATCGCGAAGTAGCCGTAGACGATCGTTGGGATTCCGGCGAGAATTTCGAGTGTCGGTTTGAGTTTCGACCGGACGCTGTCAGGAGCATACTCCGAGAGGTAGATCGCGGTCGCCGTCCCGATCGGGATCGAGACGAACGCCGCGCCGACCGTGATCGCGAGCGTCCCGAAGATGATCGGGATCGCGCCGTGAGCCGGCGTCGCGTGGTCGGGTGCCCACCGCGTTCCGGTGAAGAACTCGGTGAACGTCACCGTCTGCTCGGGGCTTGCTCCCATGAGCATCTCCGTCAACTTCGCGCCGAAGAAGTAACTCGCCGCGTTGTCGATCAGTACAAAAAAGATCGCAAGCGTGGTCAGGACCGTGATCGTCGCACAGCCAAACAGGATGCGGCGAGCACGACGGTTGGTCTCGTTATCGGCCTGCACGGGTCCATCGCCGCTGATCCCGGCCCCTGACTCGTGGTGTGATTCGGTGCTCATTGGATGCCTCGAGACTTATGCGCGCTGTACGGTGAGGTCATCTGGCGACGCACCGACCCCCTCGAGCCACTCGTCGATCTTCTCGTGGTTCTCCTCGGTCACCTCGTCCGGGGCGGCGTAGAAGCCCTCGTCGCGGGCGAACTCCTGGGCGTCGTTGGTGTAAAAGCGTGCAAACGAGCCGATGAGGTCGGTCCGTTCCTCGAGGCTCGCGATGTTGACGAATGCGAACAGCGGACGTGCGAGCGGTGAGTACAGCCCCTCCTCGATGTTATCCTGGGTTGGCAGGTAGAACTCCCCGTCGACGTCGCTTTCGACCGGAACGGCTTCGATCGGCTGGTCGTCCTCAATCTCGCGCAGGTACCCGAGACCACCCCAGCCGAAGCCGTGTTCGTTGTCGGCGACCGCAGCCATGATCTCGTTGGTCTGGCTGGTCGCCGAATAATCGTCACGGACGTTCCCGATCTCGCCGTTGATCTCGCGAGTGAAGTAATCGAACGTCCCTGAGGCGCTGTCGCGGGCGTGGAGCTGCATCTCCTCGTCTGGCCACTCGTCGCGAACGTCGCTCCAGAGCGTGACTTCGCCGGTCGCCTCGAACTCCCAGATGCGCTGGAGTTCCTCGAGCGTAATCTCGTCGACCCAGTCGTTCTCGGAGTTTTTCACGACCGAGAGCCCGTCGAGGCCGACCTCGAGGAAGCCGTAGTTGACGTCGTTTTCCTCACAGAGGTCGATCTCGTCCTCCGTGATCATTCGACTTGCACTCTGGACGGCGGAGTTGGCCCGGCAGAACTCCTGAAAGCCGGCTCCCGTCCCCTCTGGTGCAACGTCGACCAAGACGCTCGGGAACTCGTTTTCGAAGTTCTCGCCGGCCCACGAGGTGATCGGCGCAACCGTGTTCGATCCGGAGGCGTCGATCGTTCCGGACAGGCCGCTATCGTCGCCACCCATACAGCCCGCGATTGCAGTCAGCCCCGCCATGCTGGCGCCGGCAAGGAATGTTCGTCGCGATGTAAACCCGGTCTGGTCACCCTCGGACGTGTTGTCCGTCATCACCCAATCGGTTGGGGCAGTCATATAAAGAGGGTGCTAATATCTATATATCTCAACTCATACTTCAATAGACCACTATGTACTCGACTATAGATCGATCGGCATCGTTGAGAAACGGCTAATACAACGTCTGAGCGACCGTTTCGATCTGTTCAAGTCAGATTTGACGGCCAATTCGAACCGTCTTCGAAGCTGTTCTCATCGCTGTTCCGGTGAATTTGACGACGTATCAGCCACCGCTCAAAATAATATATAGTACTATAGAATACTACTAATTGTACTATATTTCTATGTTCAACTCTATCCGCTATACTGGTCCATGTGCCTTCTTGGGCCGCTAATAGCGCCCTCTGAAAATCTCTCTATAGATTCGAGTAGATTTATATTCCTGCCATCGAAACCGCGCCCTATGGAGACACGCAAGGTCCAGGTGACCGGTGGCTCGACGTACACCGTCTCACTTCCGAAGACGTGGGCCATCGATAACGACATCAGCAGTGGTGCAACCGTCGAAATCTATGCTGAAGACGATATGTTGCTCGTCACGCCACAGCGTGAGACCGACCATCAAGAAGGCCACCTCGATGTCTCCACTCTCGAGGACGAGCAACTCACTCGTGCCGTCCTGACGATGTACGTCAGCGGATTCGATATCATCCGCCTCGAGGCCGGCCGGATCACGACGGCACAACGGCGGGCGATCCGCAGTGCGATTCAGGGGCTGATCGGCGTCGAAGTCGTTGAGGAGTCGGCCGACTGCGTCGTCGTCCAGGACCTCCTCGACTCCTCGGAGCTGTCGATCGTCAACGCCGTCACGCGAATGCGCCTGATCTCGACCTCGATGCTCGAGGATGCCATCCACGCGCTCGTCGAGAACGACGACGAACGAGCCATCGACGTGGTCGAACGCGACGACGACGTCGACCGACTCTGGCTCGTCGTCTCGCGGATCTTCCGGGCGACGCTGCGCTCGCCACGGGCCGCGGAGTCCCTCGGCGTCTCCCGCGAGGACTGTTTCGATTATCACTCGAGTGCCCGCCAGCTCGAGCGGGTCGCCGACCACGCCGTCAAGATCAGCCAGCTCGCGCGAAAACTCGGGGACGTTCCCGACGACGTCGCCGACGCGTTGCTCGAACTCCACGCCGACACGGCGGCGATTCTCGAGAAATCGATGGACGCCCTGTTCGCCGACGACAGTGGCGAGGCGACCGACCTCGGTCACGACGCCCTCGAATCCGTCCTCGAGATCGACGAGCACACCCGAACCATCGACGACATGCTCCGTGACCTCGATCCCGTCCAGGCCCAGTCGCTGGGGCTGATCCTCGACTCGCTCTCCCGGAGCGCCGACTACGGTGGCAATATCGCTGAGACGGCACTGCAGAAGGCCGCACCGCGGCCGTAGCTGCGCGTGTGGCTCGCATGCTGACGCTCTCGAAGACGAGAGATGCGGACACTTTTGCGCACCTGGTCCCTTCGAACTCGTGTGAGTGAGTTCGCGTTCGAACTCGAGTTGTGTGCCCACCTCGAGAGCCACCGGACGGGCATCGTCGCCCGCCAGCTTGGAGCCAGCGTCGCCGAGCCCGGTGGCCGAATCCTCGACGTCGTCTGTGTCGAACCTGGCCCAGCTTTCGAGGACCGGCTCGAGCTGACGAGCGCGTCGATTCCGGCAGCGGCGATCGAGTCGGACATCGGCACCGGCCGTGCACGCTACTGGAAAGACGCCTTCGACTGTCATCCTGATCGTGCTCGTCGGGCCACGGAGCGAGCCTGTGAGATCGGCTTTTTCGAACGCGACCGACGCAAGGGCCGCGAGTACGTCAGGCAGGTCGCGCGCTATCCCGACTGGGACGGTCGCCTCGTCGGTATCGAGAACAAACCCGACCTCGAGCGGCCGGGCGACCTCGAGGCCCAACTCCGAACGGACGTCAGCCTCGCGGTGGTCGACAAAATCGTCCTCGCGACCGAGAGCTACGTGACGGGTGCGCATCTCCATCGACTCCCCGATGCGGTCGGCGTCTGGCGGGTCCACCGTGGCGACGACCCAGCCGCCCTCGAGATCGAGGTCGTTCGCGAGCCAACGCCGCTTGCCGTCGACGAACCGGGGATCGAGCCGCTCGAGTACCAGCCGGGGCGGACCGAGATCGCCGTCGTCTCGCCCGAGGCGAAAGCCCGGCGGCGGCGACGCATCGCCGAACGCGCCTACGGAAAGGGGTGGCGAACGTACGGATTTCCCGAGTGTGGGGCCTGTCGAGCCGACGACTCGAGCGGCGCGACGCTGCCCTACTGTGCGCAGTACGACCGTGTCGTTGACGCCAGCGTGGAGTGTGGGCCGTCGTGTCCAGGCTACGACTCCGCAGCGGCCCTCGAGGTGGATCTCGAGGCCGAACGCGATCGACGAACGCCGTGGGTGGCCGAGCCGGCGGGCAAACGCCGCCAGCAGTCGGGGCTGGATCAGTTCGGATGAACGGTGGGATTGAGTTTCGCTAGAGGTCGTACTGCTCGCCGTCGACCGCCAGTGGCTCCTCGAACGCCTCGTCGGCCGGGTAGTAGTGAGCGAGATGGACCAGCCGCGTCTGCTCGGCGTTTAACTCGTCGGCGAGATCGAGCGCGCCCTCTCGAGTCATGTGTTTCGTCCCGAACGTTCGAGGGACGCCGTCGTCGTTCTCGTGGCGGCCGCCCATCGGATGGTACTCACAGAGATGAGCAGGAACGATCGCGTCCGCAAGCAACAGGTCGGGATCGGCAAGGCACTCTCGAGAGGGGTCGGGAATATCGTAGCTCGTATCGCCGGATAGCGACAGCTTCGCACCCGTTTCTGGATCCTCGATCGCGACGCCGTAACAGATCAGCGGGGGATGGTCGACCGGCACCAGCGTCACGTCGAACCCACAGATTTCCACCGGCTCGAGCGGCGTCGTCGGATGGATCTCGAGCATCTCGAGATAGTGATAGTCCTCACGGACCGTCTCGGCGACGCTGTTGCCTGTTTTGGGATCGGTTTCGTTTGCCGCGTAGAGGTCAAGTGCGTCGAAGACACGAAAGACGTTGCCCAGCCCGTCGAGATGGTCGAAATGAATGTGAGTCACGATGGCGGCATCCGGCAGCGAGACACCATCGCGCAGAAACTGGGTCCGAAAGTCCGGACTGAAATCGATCAGTAGCGACTCGCCCGTGCGTTCGTTCTCGACGTGGACCGAAAACCGGGTGCGCTCGATACCGCGCTCGCGGGCCGTCTCGCAGGTGTCACAATCACAGCCAACAGTGGGCGTCCCAGTCGTGTCACCGGTTCCGAGCAGCGTCACCCGCATCGTCACGTCACCCCTCCGACCGCGCCAGCGAGGTTGCTCATTGCGATGTGATAGGTAGCCGTCGCATAAAGGGTGTTTCCCACGACCGAGCCGAACCGTCTCCCGCCGACAGGCGACGCAGCCAGAAACGGTATGTCTCTCCCCGCCTGGCAGGGCTTGTCGGGTGGCTTTTTGAACACGGGGCACGCATCACCGCGTATGGACGACAGCGAGCCGTTTACCGTCGATACTGTTCTCGCCCCGGTCGACGGAAGCGAAGAGTCTGCAACTGCCGTCGAGTACGCCGTTGCCGTCGCCGACCGCTATGATGCGACGGTCCACGTCCTATTCGTGCTCGGTCGCGGCGTCGTTCGTGGGCTGAACGCCGGCACCGTCGATGAAGAGACCGTCGCAACGGATACGCAGGGCTTTTTCGACGAAATACAGGCTGTCGCAGATGCAGCAGACGTGCCACTCGTGACCGCCGTCGACGACGGCTTCTCACAGACACGAAAGACACGCCACCCCGGCAACGTCACGCTCGACACTGCCGATGCGATCGACGCCGACTTCATCGTCTTGCCCAGAGAACCGGTTACCGACACCGCCACATCAGAGGTCCTCGAAAAGGCTGCCGAATACGTCCTCGCGTATGCGAGTCAGCCAGTTCTCTCGGTGTAGCACCCGTCTCCGTTCACTCGAGTCGGATCGCCATCTCCTGTTCGAAGCTTTCGGTGCCGGTCGACTCGAAGCCGACACGTTCGTAGAGGGCGATCGCTGGGTTGTTCCAGCGCTCGACGGTCAACCACACCCGTTCGATCCCGCTGTCACTCGCGTGCCCGAGCAAATGCTCGAGGAGTTTCGTCCCAATCCCGGCCCGCTGGTAGTCCTGTAAGACGAAAATCGCGAGTTCCCACTCGATGTCGCCTTTGTCGGCGATCGATTCCGGATCATCAGTGTCGGGGACAAGCGTTGCGTGTGCGACGACGTCCTCACCGTGGCGGGCAACGACGTTGACGCTCTCGTCGGCGATCGTCTCGAGCCAGTTGCGGATACGGGATTTGCCCGTCGGTGGAATCCCCTGTGCCCGGTCGGTGGGATCAAACTGGTCGTACATCTCGACGACGTCTTCGAGTGCCTCCCCGAAGTCGGCCTCGGCACTGATCTCGATGGGGCGTTCCTCCCGGTCCTCGAGAACCGTGGTCGGCGAGGGGAACGGCCCGGCCGGCTCGTCGGGGTACGGTCGCGTTCCAGCCATTGTTATCGCACCAGTTTGACCGTCGTCGGTGCGTTCAACAGGACGAACTCGGTAATGGGGCCGAGCTGAATCTTCCCCATCGGGCTCAGCGTTCCGCCGCCGATCACGAGCTGATCGTACTCTCCCTGTTCGGCATAATCGACCAGGGAACTGCCCGGATCGCCCTCGAGGATGACGATCTCTGCGTCGATGTTCGCTTCGGTGAGGAGTTTTTCGGCTTGCATCTTCATCTCCTCCTGTGAGCGTTTCGCCTCGGGTTTGTCGACGATGGCGACGGTGAGATCGTCGCCCATCTCGCGAGTCCGATCGATCGTCCGCCGAAGCGTTTTGATCGATTCGTCGCTTCCAACGAGACCCACTAGGACGTTCATACCCATGCGTGTGCACCGGTGGACGAAAACCGTTGTGCCGCAACCCCTCTGAAATCTCCTCAAGCCGGCATCCGGCCAGCGCTTTCGATAACCGTGATGAATACTCGCGTGTGAGTGCGGGTCACTTGCAGGCGTTGCGTATGACGACGATGTTAAGACCGTGTGGTGAATACGTTGACGGAATGAGTGACGCGGCGCTCGATGTCGTGGAGTTTCTGCTCACGACGAGCGTGTATTCGGACGATCGGACACTGGATGAGAACGATCTCCCACCGTCGTTCCGTCGGGTATATTGGACCGGCGGCGTCGATAACGACAGCGACGATGGGGACGGTCGCAAACACGCCGGCATCAGTCGGCCGCTCTCAGCCACGAACAGTACTGCCCGTGAGGCGACGGGTGTCAACCAACCCTGGGAGGCCGTCTCGGAGCTGATGTTTACCGATCGCGACGAGTTCTCGGGGACCATCACCCTCGTTCAGGAAGCAATGGCCGAACAGTGGTTCGCTGAACGCGTCGACGACGATCGACTGCGTGAGAACCCGACCCTGGCCAAACACTTCACGACCCACGAAGAGTTCGGTGACATGTTCGACGTCACCCACGAGGAAGCTCGAGAGCAAAACCGCCCGATTCAGGCCGATCGGGTCTGGATCGACGGGCTGCTCGAGGAGTACTTCGACGAAGAAGACGACGAGGAGATGCTCGATCTCGTCGAGGTCCGCGCGCCGGAGGAGGTCGACATGTCCTTGGACGAGCTCGTCCTCACGGACGATCAGGAAAACGAACTCGACAAGATCGCCAAAGCGATCGAACACCGCGACTACCTCGCGAATATCGGCTTGCGCGAGATCGGGAAACTGCTGTTTGTCGGCCCACCGGGGACCGGCAAGACGTCGACGGCACAGGCACTCGCCCAGGACATGGATCTGCCGTTCGTCGAGGTCAAGCTCTCGATGATCACGAGCCAGTATCTCGGTGAGACGGCGAAAAACGTCGACAAAACGTTCGAAGTCGCCAAACGGCTCTCGCCGTGTATCCTCTTTATCGACGAGTTCGACTTCGTCGCCAAAACCCGTCGCAGCGACGAACACGCCGCGCTCAAACGCGCCGTCAACACCCTGCTCAAGAGCATCGACAACATCTCGCTGATCGATGACGACGTCTTGCTCATCGGCGCGACGAACCACCCGGACCAGCTCGACGACGCCGCCTGGCGGCGCTTCGACGAGATTATCAACTTCCCCAAGCCCGATCACGGTATGCGGGCAGACATTCTCGGTGTCATCACGCGCACGATGGACATCGAAGAGTTCGATCCGCAGCTTATCGCCGAGGTTACCCAGGGACTAACTGGCAGTGACCTTCGGATGGTCCTCCGAGAAGCCGTCCTCGAGGCCCTGACCGAGGACCGGATGACGCTGACCCAGCAGGATCTGTTGAACGCCGTCGAGGAGTTCGAAGAGCGAGACACGCTGAAAAATATGGATATGATGGGTGGCGACCACGATGCCCTCGTCGCGGGCGGCGACCTCGGTAGCGGTGGCAGTGGTCATTCACACGACCACGATCACGATCACGACCACGACCACGATCATAGCCACTGAACTGTCTGTTGTCCCGGTGTCCCCGCACCCGTCGCGGATCCACCGGCACTGACGGACCGGGGTCCGTATACGGCGTCAACGTGGGTTCACGGGCGAAACGCCCAACTGTCAGCCCGATGTCGTCGTCGTATGCACGATTTCCATACGCATACGAACTACTCCGACGGGGGGTTTCTCGAGGGCATGGTGCAGGCCGCCGATGCAGCCGGACTCGAGGGGATTGGGCTGACTGACCACTGTACGATCTCGGCTCGCGATGGGCCGGCGGCCGTCCGCAGCGTCTATGGCTTTAATCTGGATCTGACCTACGAGCGACGGCGACAGGCGATCGAAGCCCTCCGTGATCGGACGGCCGTTTCACTCGAGATCTACGACGGGGTCGAGATGGATTACGATCCCCGGGACGAGCGCGCGATTCGTGAGTTTCTCGACGATGCAGGCTTCGAGTACACGATCGGGAGCGTCCACGTCATCAACGGACAGAACGTGCAGGTGGCGAGCAATTTCACGGCATTGAGCGAGACGTCGCGTGATGCGATCGTCGACGACTATTTCGAAGCGCTCGTCTCGTTGATCGAGTCGGAGCTGTTCGACGTCGCGGCCCATCTCGACCTGATCGAACGGACCCCACCGTTACGAGGCCGTGCCACAACCGCTCACTACGAGCGCGTCGCCCGAGCACTCGCTAACTCGCGGACGGTTCCCGAGATCAACGTCGGACGTGCGACCTCCGACGCAGCGATCGTCCACCCGAGCGACTCGTTTCTCGAACTGCTCCGGGAGTATGACGTCGCCGCCACCGTCGGCTCGGACTCTCATCGCCCAGCCGAAATCGGCGACCGAGCCGCGTTTCTCGAGACATATCTCGAGTCACGGGCACTCGAACCGGTCAAACCGCCTGGGCTCGAGTGAGGTCTGATATAGTAACAACTGAAACGGTTTGCACACCGATCGCACAGCAGTCGTGCGATCGGGTGCGCACTGGCTTTCAGTGGCTACTATAGGAATTCTCGTAGACGGGCATAGAGTTGCGGCATGGAACCCAAGCCACGGAAACGGCACGTCTGGACAGCGACAACCGGCAAGCTACGAGAACCCCTATGAGATGGCCTGCTGTACCGATGTCCCGGCGTCGCCGAGGGCGCTAGAAGCCAGGCGCGTCGAAGAGGCGCCGGTATTTAAGCCACCCCAGTCGTAACTACGACATATGTTCGATACGGTTGTCGTCGCCACTGATGGCTCCGAGAGCGTCAAACGAGCCGTCGACGTTGCACTCGATCTCGCGGATCGTTTCGATGCCGACATCCATGCGCTCTCGGTTGTCGATGCCAGCGAGGTCGACGCCTCGCCCCAACAGCTCCGGGACGAACTCCGGACTGCCCTCGAGACGACCGCTGACGCTGCACTTGCGACCGTCGAGGATCGAGCGGACAAAGACGTCGAGATTACGACTGCCGTCCGAGAGGGACGCCCCGCAGCCGAAATCTGTGAGTACGCCCGCGAGATCGATGCCGATCTGGTTGCGACCGGAACCCGCGGCCGTCACGGCGAGAACCGCCTCCTGCTTGGCAGCGTCGCAGAACGCATCGTTCGCACCTCGCCCGTCCCCGTCCTCTCCGTTCGACAGCTTGATCCGATGGCCGAAGACGAGGCCGACGACGCGCCAGCCCAGTAGCGCCACGCCAGAGGGGAAGTCACTTCCCCGCCCGTCCCGCAGGACGAACCATGTACGACGAACTTATCGACAGTGGCGATCTGCCGCTCGCCCGAAAGTCGGTCCTGCCGGGCACTGGCTTTTTCCTGCCTGATACCCTCGAAGACGATCTTGAAGACGAGCAGACGGCTGCCGCCCTTGAGGGGGCCGAGGTCGCCGTCATCGCCGACCCCGACGCCGACGGCCTCGCCTGCGTCGCGCTGATTCGAGAGGCCTACGGCGACGTCCAGAACGTCCCGGAGCCTGACGACGATGACGACCCCGTCGACGAGCGAACTGACGCGGCGGATGCTGTCGATGACACCGCCGACCCCGTCATAGCTGGCGATGTTGACGAGCCACTCGAGGAACCCGAACCGACACCACATACCGTCGCCCTGATCCCCGCCAGTCCCCACGACGTCGAGGACGCACTCGCCCGCGTCGCCGAGTACGGCGACGAGGGGATCGACATCTTCGTCTGTGACCTCGCGCCGGACCGCTACGAGTACGTCGAAGACGAACTCGAGGCCGCCCTCGAGACCGGAGCCAGCGTCGAGTGGTACGACCACCACCAGTGGGACGACGACGTCGCCGCGTCGGTGCGCGACGCCGGGGCAACGTTGGTCGTTGGCGACTCCGACGAAGAGTGCAGTGCCGACGTCGTCTACCGCTCGCTCGAGTACGAGTTCGGGCCGATGTACGAGGAGTTGGCGACCGTCACGCGCGATCACGACCTCTGGCTGCGCGAGGACCCACGCAGCGACGACCTCGCGGATTACGCCTACTGGACCGACCCCGCCGAGTACGTCGAGGTCGTCCGTGAGTACGGCGTCGACCTGCCCGAGTGGGTTCGTGAGTTCCTCGAGGAGCGCCGTGTCGAGAAGGAAGCGCTCATCGAACAGGCGGTCGGTCGCTCGGAGTTCCGCGACATCGGTGGCTACACGGTCGGGATCACCTACGGCCGCTGTTCACAGAACGAGGTCGCCGAAGCGATGCGCGAGCAGGGGGCCGACGCCTCAGTCGTCGTCAAACCCGCCGGCTCGGCCTCGATTCGAGGCACCGACGAGTTCCAGCTGTGTCACGAGGTCGCGGGCAAAGTCAACGGCGGTGGCCACCCGAAAGCTGCGGGCTGTAAACCCGACATCTACGACGACATGCTCGATTACGCCAACCACTGGACGACCCGCGGCGCGGTGACGAAACAGGTCATCCTCGATGCGTTCCGCGACGTCGTCGCAGAGGCCGCCGCGGCGGACGACGAACAGGCCGACGAGTAGCTGACTCGAGAAGCAGTCCCAAATCGAACTGAGAACTCCCCTTGAGGGGAGACGCCGACACCGACCTAGTCCTGAGAGAGGACGTATCGCATCACGAGCTGGAGGACGTGGACGAAGACACCAGCGACGGCAATGTAGACGCCGATCGTCTGGAGAGCAACGGAGGCGTTGCGCTGATCACGAACCTGCCAGATCTCATAGCCCAGTCGAAGCAGAAAGCCCAGGAAGATGAGGACGAAGCCGACCAGCAACAGCACCTGCAGGACGAACGTTCCGACGAGGATCACACCGACGCCGCCGAGGAAGGCGTAGTTCGCGAACTGACCCCAGTGTTCGAACGTCGTCGAGCGTGCGTAGATGTAGCCCGAAATCAGCGCCGTCATCAGTGCGGTGACCACCGCTGTAATGCCAAGCACCAGCAGCTGTGTCTCTTGGGGGACAAACGAGATGATCCCGGCACCGAAGATTCCAAAGGCCAGTTGCAAGACGACCATGCCGATGAACGCCACCCCCATGTCGCCGTTCGTGACCCCGCGCTCGGCGATCAGCTCCCCGCCCATGATCGCCGCCCCGTAGACGAGCACGCCGACGATCGGGAACGCAAAGAGGTAGTCGTTGACGACCGCAAGGGGTGTCGCCGCGAAGACGTACATCAACGCGACGGTGATCGTCATCAGCCCGGTCGCGCCGCCGATTACCTGCACCTCGCGACTCGAGAGGCCGAAGCCACGGCCTGTCTCGTGTGGAGTTTCGAAAGAACTCATGACTCGAGTGTACGCCGTCCGGTCGCAAAAGAATGGTCTTTGCGCCCGACCAGTGTCCGCGCCGCTGTTTCGACCCGCCGCTTATACTGCCAGACAAAAGTCAGTAAACGCCCGATCGCGTCTCACGGCTCGTTGCCGAAGGCGACG
Source organism: Natronorubrum sp. A-ect3 (assembly GCF_041821125.1). Classification (NCBI taxonomy): domain Archaea; kingdom Methanobacteriati; phylum Methanobacteriota; class Halobacteria; order Halobacteriales; family Natrialbaceae; genus Natronorubrum; species Natronorubrum sp. A-ect3. The sequence goes on from NZ_JBGUBB010000001.1 coordinate 1,121,816, forward strand.
ATCGTTTGCGTACGATCGGTGCGTGAATAGTTTTGTCCGGCAGTATTACGCGTCGGCTGGGTTCCAACGGTCCGAGTACGCCGTTCCACACGTACACTGCGCGTACGCGTGAATCACGTCGCCCTCGGCGTAGATGCCGCCGACGTCTTCGTTCTGTTCTTCGGCGAAAGCGAAGATGAACTGGACCTCGTGGTCGCCGTCACCCGGCGTCTCCGGGCAGGTGCCGCCAGTGAGATCCGCGTCGATGATCCCCTCGAGATCCATCGCGGATTTGGCGAACTGCATCGCCTCCATCCCGGTTGCAGCCTGAAACGCGTTCCGGCCGCGCTCGCCGTCGACGACGATCAAGACGCCGTCATCGACGGGCTCGCCGAACTCCGCCAAGCGGTCGTCGGAGACGTACGAATCGGCCAGAAACAACGCGACATCGTCCGGTCGCTCGCCGGCCAGAAACTCCTCGCGTGGGTCAGTCATACCCCTGTATTTCCGCTCGAGGTGGAAAAAAGGCGCTATACTGGTTTCCGACGGCTGGCCGCTGTCGGCGGTCGAACACCCGTTGCTACCGGTGGCGTCGACTCTCGAACCCGCGGGCGGATCACTGCTCTTCGAGATCCGACGCGATATCCTGCAGACTGCTACTTGGGGGTTCTCGAGCGTCGTAGTAGACGGTCTCGCCAGGAGAGCGAAGTCCGTAGAGGAACTCGGGCTCGATGACGTCGATCAGGACCGAGCCACCCATCGAAACGCTGTGGCCGTCGATCCAGTCGACGAGTCGATCCGTAGCACCGGTTGGGTCACGGGCCTCGTCCGGCGTTTCGTAGATGCCGGGGACCGAGAGGTCGTCACCGGTTAGCGCTCGTTCGATCCGTGCGAAACACTCGTCGCCGTCGAGGACGACTCGGACGACCTCGTCGGTCGGGAACGCATCGCGATCGTCGGCCGGTACCTCGAGACGGACACCGGTTGCCGTCTCTGTACACGTCGACCGGACCGTCTGCACTGACGGGTGGTCGCTCGAAATTCGGTCTGCCATTGACGAACTGAAAATTCGGCTCTGAGTTATTCGTCGGCGTCTTCGCCGTCGCCAAGAAGCGTGTCGATGTCGGTGCTGCCGGACTCGACGACCGTGGCGTTGATCTGTGCGACGACGTCGGAGACTTCACGACCTCGAACCGTGATGCGGCGACGCTCGCCGTCACGCGATGGCTTGTAGCCCGTCTGTCGCTCTTTCATCAGCACTTCCTGCAGGTTCGAGCCAGCGACTTCCGGGTTGAGTGGTCGCCCAGCTTCGTCGGAGCCACCGGTGATCTCGAGTGTGTAGCCGTCGAGGCCGACTGCCCCGCCGTCGACTTCCTCGCCGATCGACTTGCCGATAAACCGGTTTGCGTCCTGTTCTTCCGCCTCAAGCTGGTAGGACGACCCGGAATCGGGATCGCCGACGACGACAGTGAAACTTGCCATGTTCGACGGAAGACGGCCGTTGCTCAAAAGAACATCGATACGACCTACAACTGTCTGCTGTGATCGGCTTCGGTCCCGGCCGTTGACGGTGTTCGGGGCTCGAACAGTCAAGTGCGTTGCCCGCCTACGCCCATTCGTGTTCATCGATCCCGAACGACTCGAGAGTCGTCTGTGTGAGGAGTTTGGCGGGACGACGGGAGAGTCTCGTGTCGTCGTTCGCCAAGCCGTCGACCTCGCAGACTCCGGCCGGTATCAGGCTGACGTCGGTGCGACACTGACGACCGACGCCGTCATCGAGGAGCTGTCGGATGCACCCGACGGCACCCCGCCGGAGCGGTGGAACTGGTGGATCGGCTCGCTTGAACTCGCCTATGGAGGCTACGGCCAGTTTGGGATTCGACAGTACCGAGACCACGACTGAGATGGATCGTTGCCCGTCAGGTCCAGCGCGAGCGCGACTCGTCCTGCGGTCACGCCGGTTATCGGGACAGCAGTCCGTCTGAGACCGAAACAGCTTTTCCGGCGCTGACTGACTAATCAGTCAGTGACCGATCCCGACGTCCGCGATGCGATCATGACCGCCACCTATGAAGCGCTCTGCGAGAAAGGGTATAGCGACCTCACAGCCCAGTCGATCGCCGATCGGACCGACCGAAGCAAGTCCGCGCTGTTCTATCACTACGACTCCAGAGAAGCGCTCGTCGCCGAGCTCATCGAGTACCTGATCGAGGGGTTCGAATCGCGCGTGGCCAAAACTCGCGATCAACCGGCACTCGAGCGACTCGTTGCGTTTATCGACTGGTTTCTCTCTGCACCGGACGACGACGAGCGGGCGTTTCACACCGCGTTGCTCGAACTTCGGGCACAGGCACCCTACAACGACGTATTCCGTGAGAAACTCCGAGAGAGCGACGCCCACCTTCGCCATGCCCTCGTGGAGATCCTCCAGGACGGCATCGAAGAGGGTGTCTTTCGGGACCACGACCCGGACGCCATCGCGACACTCCTGCTTGCGGCGTTCGACGGCGCACGGATCCGCCAGGTTACGCTCGACAGAAACGAGTATCTCGAGACGATCAGCACGGGCGTGGTCGACCACATTCTCGCAGACGTGCTTGCTCCCGACACCGAGTTGCCAGCTGAAGCGAGTTTCACGTTCCCACGTGATGAACGACTGCGAAACGACGAGGAGACACCGGCCGAGACCGCAACTGACGCTGCCGAACCCCGTGACACGGACGAATGAGTGAACTAAGACGACGCATCGCCCGCTCGAGCATCGCCGATCAGAACGCCGGACTGGCACCGCCAGTCGACGCAGCCGTCGACGACGCACTGTCACCACCCGACCAGTCGCTCCCGGTCGCGCTGTGTACCGTCGCCGGTGAGTTCGCCGCCGGCGACGCCAACCACGGAGAGGGACTGGACCCGGATACTCTCGAGTGTGTCCTCGAACCAGTCTGTGGTGCTGTCAGGCTGCTCGAGGGATATGTTCGGCTTCGGCTGGCGCTAGCTGGCAGTGACCGAACGACCGCCGAAACCGATCCCATCGTCGACTGGCTCGAGGGGCAATCGATCGATCGGGACACGGCGCTGCTCGCGAGCGATCATCTGCACGCCAGCGCCTACGTAACGGCTGCCAAGACACCGGTTTCCGATGCCCAACTCCTCGAGTTGCTCGAGCTCGTGATCCAGGGGTCGACGGCGCTGGCTCAGCAGACATTCCCAGCGTCCAGCACGGACGAGACAGCCGACGACCGGGTCCCCGTAGAGGCGACGCTTGCCGGTCTGGCCGGCGCACTCGGCGTGACAGCTGTCGGTGGATCGACCGACACACGCGAGACGCTGCGACGCTATGGACACGAATTGGTGACTGCACTCGCGTCCCAGTCGGCGGTCACGAGCGCCGACCCTGCGCCTCGAGCGACTGCCGTTGGCGCCCTATTCGATGGCCAGTCCCGACGAGTCGTGGGCGAACAGAGCTCCATCGAACGCTGTTCTCCCCCTGTTCGAGACTCCCTCGAGCACGCACGGGCGGCCCTCGAGTCGCTTGCGGCGGGCGAGGTCTCTTCGGAGTCGGAGTGGCCGGCCGGCGACACACTGCCACCGCTTGTCCGCCTCGAACAAGCAACACGACTACCGTTTCAAAACAGTTGATCTACTGTCCCGATCCCCAGCGACGAGGTCGGTGATTGACGAGGCGTGACGACCGCAGTCCGTATCAGTCGTCGTTGAACGTGTTGACTCTGTTCACCACTTCTTCGGATGTCTCGACCGGCTCATCGCCCGAGAAGACATAGAGGACGACACCGAGGATACACCAGCCGAGAACGATCAGCCACTCGTAGGGCCAGAGCAGTGCGGATTGGCCGCCTGGCAGATAGAGCGAGATGAAGATCGCGGTCAGAACGAACGCGACGATGCCGACAACCGAGCCGCCCGGAACCTTGTATGGGCGATTCATCTCGGGTTCGCGGTAGCGCAAAACCAGGAAGGAGACGACGACGAGGAACCAGGCGACGACGATGCCGAGTCCGCCGGCGTTGACGATCCAGCCGAGCATCTGTTCGCCGAAGAACGGGGCGAGCACGGAGAGACCTCCGATCAGCAAGATCGCGTTGCTCGGCGTGTTGTACTCTGGGTGGACCTTCGCGAGTGATTTCGGCAGCATCCCCGACTGAGCGAGTGCGAAGAGTGCGCGACTGCCGCCGATGATAAACGCGTTCCAGCTGGTCATAATCCCCGCAACACCTGCAAGTGCCATCAGCTGACCCGCAGCCGTGCTGCTGAACAGGACCTCCATTGCCTCTGCTGCTGGCAGTGGGCTGTCGACGAGCGCTGCACCCGAAAGTGCGCGGCTCGAGCCCCAGATGACGGCCATGTAGAACATCGATGCCAGTCCAACCGACAGCAAGATCAAAAGCCCCAGTGTCCGGGCTGGAATGTCAGCCTCCTCTGCTGACTGTGGAATAACGTCAAACCCGACGAACATGAACGGAGTCATCAACACGACGGCAAAGATTCCGGCCGTTCCGGCCCCGAAGGAGGGGTCTGGTGATGGTTGTCCGTTGGTGATCGCGCCGGAGATCAACACGACACCGGCGAACGCGATGACGACAGTCATGATGATCTGGAACTGCGCGGCGATTCGAATGCCGATGTAGTTCAAATACGTGACGCCGATCGTTCCCAGGACGCCAACGAGGACCCAGGTGCCGTAAACCGGCTCTCCAGCGACTTCCCAGAGCGGGATGGCATTGAATCCTGGAATAATAAACGCCATCGCGGACGGAAGCGCAACCGCCTCGAAGGCGGCGACGGTGACGTAGCCGAAGATAATCGCCCAGGTACAGACGAACGAGCCGATCGGACCCAGCGCACGAAGGCTGTAGACGTGTTCGCCGCCGACTAACGGCATCGACGACGCCAGTTCACTGTAGATAATTGCGACGATACTGACGACAATCCCCCCTGCAATGAATGCGGCAATCGCACCCATTGGCCCCCCTTCATTAATCCAATCTCCGGCAAGGATAATCCACCCCCAGCCGATCATTGCTCCAAACGATAAGATCAACATTTCCTTGGTACCCAACGCCTTTTCTAAGCCACTTTGTGTTGTATCTGACATGAGTATCGTGCCTGAGTTTCGTTACCGTATGGGCCATAAATACGACACCTAATGTATCTTTCGTAGATATTGTATTACGAGCAAATATTGTACTATATCATGGTTCAAATCCAATATCGGACCATTCTGTTGTGGGAGAACCAGTGGTTTTGGGAACATCTCATAAAATTCATCCTTCATATACAAACGTTAAACTGATCTATGTGTGAAGTTGTCACTAACGGGACGTATGAACCGGCTTTATTATTGGTTGGTTGATGGTTTCACTGGCCAACCGTCCCCGACCACTGTCCAACAGAATGCGTCGTTCTCACAGCGTCCACCTACTGTCCAGCGCGACAATGTTGGATAAGATCCAATACCGATAGTACTTCTTAGATTATTGCTGTCTAACGCAATCCATGTGAGATTTCGCATCAAATATATATGCGATGATGGAAATAGTATACTATGGCAGTAGGCCCGTCAATCGAAGACCTTCATTTCGCGATGGAACCATCTGTTGATGAGATTCCAGGACCGAACTCACAGAAACTCCTAGAGCGTCAACAGGAAGTCGACAGTAGCGCCGTTGCGTATCCGAAACGAATCCCGATCGCTCTCGAGGAGGCACGCGGGGCAACGGTTCGTGACGTCGACGGCAACACGTTCCTCGACTTTTTCGCCGGTATCGGCGTGCTGAACGTCGGCCACTCGAATCCGTACGTCCTCGAGGGGACGCAGGAACAACTCGAGTCGGTTGCGCACACGATCGACTTCCCGACGGAAGCACGAATCGATCTCATCGACAAGCTTCGAGAGATCGCCCCTGGCGGACTGGCTGGCTCGAGTAACGTCGTCTTCGGCGGCCCGAGCGGGAGCGACGCAATCGAAGGCTCGATCAAACTCGCCAAACACAACACAGGTCGACACGGCCTGCTTGCCTTCGAAGGCTCCTACCACGGCACGACTGCCGGTGCGCTCAGCCTCACTGCGGGCAAAAAGTACAAGAAAGGATACAGCCCGCTGCTTGCGGACACCGTCCACGTGCCCTACCCCTACCCCGCCCAGGATCCCGACACCGGCGACGCTGGCGCACTCTGTCCGGCCGACGACTGCTGTATGAACGACGGTTGTGCCCGCGCGCTCGACGCCGTCAAGCGGAAGTTCGAGGCACCCTACGGCGGTCACTCGACGCCAGCCGGTATCTGGGTTGAACCGATTCAGGGCGAAGGCGGCGTCATCGTGCCGCCGAAGGGCTTCCTGCAGGGGCTTCGTGATATCGCAGACGACAACGATGCGATGTTGATCGTCGACGAGATCCAGACCGGACTGGGCCGAACCGGCGAGTGGTTCGCCACGGACCACTTCGACGTGACGCCGGACGCGATTACGATGGCGAAAGCACTCGGCGGCACCGGCCTCCCAATCGGTGCGATGCTCTATCACGAGAAGTTCGACACCTGGGGGCCAGGTGGCCACGTCGGCACGTTCCGCGGCAACGCGCCCGCGATGGTCGGCGGCCTCCGTGCGATCGAGTACATCGAATCCCACAACCTGCTCGCACACGCGACGGAACTCGGCAGCTACCTCCGAGACCGGATCAGCGAAGTCGCGGAGACGACCCCGGAGATCGTCGACGTGCGCGGGAAAGGGCTGTTCGTCGGTGTTGAGTTCGAAGACGCCGACGGCAACCCAGACGCCGACATCGTCAAAGCGATCCAGACCCATTGCTACGAGAACGGCGTGCTCGTCTGGAGCGCCGGCCGACACGGGAACGTGTTGCGGCTCATCCCGCCGCTCGTCCTCACCCACGAACAGGCTGCGTTCGGCATGGACGTCCTCGGCGAGGCCGTTCGTGCAGTGACCGCGGAGGCACACTGATGCTCGACTATCTCGGCCTCGAGGAAGACATCACCGGCGAAGAACGACTGATCCGCGATACGGCACGCGAGTTCGTCGACGAACAGGTTCGCCCAGATATCGGCGAGCACTTCGAAAACGGGACGTTCCCGAAAGAGCTGATTCCCGAGATGGGCGAAATGGGCTTTTACGCGCCCAACCTCGAGGGATACGGCTCGCCAAACGTCTCCGAGACGGCCTACGGGCTGTTGATGCAGGAACTCGAGGCGTGTGACTCTGGCCTGCGCTCGATGGCCTCAGTCCAGGGCGCACTCGTCATGTATCCGATCCACGCCTACGGCAGCGAGGAACAGAAAGAAGCGTGGCTCCCAAAGCTCGGAGCCGGCGAGGCCGTTGGCTGTTTCGGCCTCACCGAACCCGAACACGGCTCGAACCCGACGGCGATGGAGACGTACGCCGAACGCGACGCCGACGGCTACGTCCTGAACGGCTCGAAGACGTGGATCACGAACTCCCCGATCGCCGACGTTGCGATCGTCTGGGCGCGTGATCGCTCGAGCGAGGACACGCCCGTTCGTGGCTTCCTCGTCGAGACCGATCGTGACGGCGTCAGCACGAACAAAATCACCGAAAAGCTCTCGCTTCGTGCCTCGATCACCGGCGAGATCGGGCTCAACGACGTTCACGTTCCCGAAGAGAACGTTCTTCCCGGCGTCTCCGGCATGAAGGGGCCACTGTCCTGTCTCACGCAGGCACGCTTTGGTATCGCCTGGGGCGCCGTTGGCGCGGCTCGAGACTGCTTCGAGACGGCCCGTCAGTATGCGCTGGATCGCGAGCAGTTCGGCGGCCCGATCGGTCGCTTCCAGCTCCAACAGGACAAACTTGCGGAGATGGCAACCCAGATCTCGCTTGCACAGCTGCTCGTCTATCGCTTGACGGAGCTCAAAGAGCGCGGCGACCTGCGTCCACAGCACGTTTCGATGGCCAAGCGCAACAACGTCCGCATGGCCCGCGAGCAGTCGAAAGTCGCCCGGGAGATGCTCGGCGGCAACGGCATTACGAGTGACTACTCGCCAATGCGTCATATGGCGAATCTCGAGACGGTCTACACCTACGAAGGCACCCACGACATCCACACGCTAATTCTCGGTGAGGATCTGACCGGGATCGCCGCCTACGAGTAGGTCGCTCCCCGTTTTTTGTTATTCGCCGCTGGACAGCTCGTGAGAGGCCAGCAGCGACTCCTGACTGTAATCGCGCAGCGTGCCGATCCCCGTGTTCGTCTTGATCGTCGAGATGACGAACTTCGAGCTCGTCCGGCGGATCTCGTCGATCGACTCGTAGTCGTCGACGAGCTCTTCGACCATATCCCGCGAGGTAAGTCGCCCGATGACGACGAAGTCCGTATCACCCATCGTGAAATAGACCTGATTGACACCCTCGATATCGGCGAGCTGTTCGCCGACCCGCTCGTGATATCCCTCGCCGAACTCAGCCCAGATTTCGGAGATAATCGTGATCCCGAGGCCGACTTTTTCGAGGTCGAGTTCGTACAGTTCGTTGGTAATGACGCCGTCTTCTTTCAGACTCTGCAGCCGGTAGTGCACCGTCGATTTCGGAATGCCGGTCTGCTCGTGGATGATTTCCGTGTTGTCGGTCTCCTGTTCTGCGATTGCGAAGATGATCTTGATGTCCCGCTCGTCCAGTGTGGCACTCATCTATGCGTCTGTTTGACGTAGCCACCCCTATTCCTTTTCGGTGACAGGCTGTCCTCCGCTGTCCGTGTCATATTCGACGGCCGAACGAACGGAAGCGATGGATGAAAACGGCTCGAGAACCCAGCGACGGTAATGGAGATCCGATTTCTCGGTGGCGCTCGCGAGGTCGGGCGCAGCGCGATTCTCGTCAACGACGCGCTGTTGCTCGATTTCGGGATGCTGACCGCCAACCCGCCCCAGTTTCCCCTCGAGACACCCGCCCCCGAGGCGGTCGTCGTCTCACACGGCCATCTCGACCACGTCGGGACGATTCCGACCCTCCTCTCGGGTGATGGACGGCCGCCGATCCACTGGACCCCGCCAACGGCCGAACTCGCGCGCACGCTCGCTCGAGACACGCTCAAACTCCACGGCGGCTCGTACAACTGCCCGTTTACCGAGCCCGATCTCAAACGCGTCACGCAGGTCTCAGAGACGCATGGCTACCGAGAGCCGTTCGAGGCCGCCGGCCACGAGATCACGTTCTACAACGCTGGCCACATTCCGGGCAGCGCTCACGTGCTCGTCGACGACGGGGAGACGCGGCTGCTCTATACGGGCGATTTCCACATCGACGCTGCCTCGAGCGAGGCAAACAGGCACGCCGACCCTGTGGTCGGACAGCGACTGGTCGAAGGGACGACGGCGCGGCCGGACGCCGATATCGTCCTCTGTGAGAGTACGTACTCCGACGTCGACCACGAGCCTCGAGCCACCGTCGAGGAGCGCTTTGTCGAAAGCGTCGAGACGACGCTCTGGGATGGTGGCACGGTCGTCGTCCCGGCGTTCGCGATCGGCCGAACACAGGAACTGATGCTCGTCTGTGCGGCCCACGACATCCCGTGTTACGTCGACGGGATGGGGACACAGGTCACCGAAATGCTCCGCCAGTATCCAGCGTACGTCCGCGATGGCGAGGCGTTTCGACGGGCGATCTCACACGCCCGATTCGTCACCGGCCGGGACGGCCAGCGCAAGCGGATCGTCGACCAGAAAGCCGTGATCATCACCACCAGCGGGATGCTCTCGGGCGGGCCGGCGATGACCTACATCCCTGAAATCCGCAGAAATCCGGCGAACAAGATCACCATGACGGGGTATCAGGTTGAGGGGACGCCCGGCCGTGATCTGCTCGAGACCGGCAGCGCCGAGATCGACGGCCGAGTGATGCCCGTCAGCGCCCAAGTCGAACAGTACGATTTTTCTGCCCACGCGGATCGAGACGGCATCCTCGAGTTCCTCGCATCCTACCGCGACAGTTCAGTCTTGATCAACCACGGCGATCGCTGTGGGGCGTTCGCCGAGGAGTTGCGAGGCGATGGATTCGATGCGAGCGCACCCGAACTCGGCGACGTCGTCTCCGTGTAAACGTCGCCAGCCCGCCTCGTGAGACGAGACGTGGGAGGCGAAACGGAGTGAGAATCAGTTGGGAGCCGCTCGGCGTTCTGCGAGCCGACCACCGACGTACCCGCCGAGAGCGCCGAGGCCGGCACCGATGGTCGCGATGAGGAGCCCTGAAAAGAGCAGTGCGGCTCCGATGACGATCGCGTTCCCCACCTGTTCGATGGCCAGCAGTCCGGACAGCAGGCCGCCGAACACGAACAGAAGAATCAGCAGGAGTGGCAGCATGGGCAACAGCCCTGCAAGCGCTCCGACGCTGACTGTCCGATCGGACTCGCCTCGCTCTAAGTAACCCGCAAGTGCGCCGCCAAACGCGGGCGAGACGGGGACAAACGAGAGCACGACAGTGGTCACAGCACCGAGAACGGCAAACGTGCCAAACGAGCTGATGGACTCGCCTGTCCGGGCTTGACGGTGAGCGCGGTGTCTCAGGATGACGTATCCGATCGCGAACAGAACCAGCCCGCCACCGGTCAGGAGCAGTCCCGGTCCCAGCCACGAGACGACAGCGTCGGCGACCGTCAGCGACTCGGCGTCGGTGAGTTCGGTCGTCCCGACGGTGACGGTGACGCTTTCGTCTTCGATCCCCTCTGCGAGAAGCGCTCTGTCGACGAGGAACACGAGCACGCTTCCGCCGACGACCAGGAGCAATCCGCTCAGCGCGATGATGGCCCCGAACAGCCAGTCGACGAACTCCGGGAGTGGACTCCTGCCGACAGGGTGTCCCTCCGCGCTCGTCCTTTCGGTCGATGTACTCCCCATAGCACTGTGTGCTGGCGTGGTTCACCTCTATTAAACCACAGCCTCGACCCACTCTGCAGTGACGAACTTATGACGACATCCTTCACAGAGCGAAAACTCGACGACTTGGCCTGTGGACAGATGTACGTGATAGCGTTCGACTGGGTACTCCGTCGCGCCGCAGTTGGTGCATGTCACGGGTTGTCACTTCCGCGGGACACGCCACCTACGGCCACAACCGATATAATTCCCACGTGGGTATTCTCGTCGCCACTGGCTGTCACTGCACAGCCGATCACACGGCGACATGCGATCGGTGTGCCACCCGGTCGTATCGACCGGTATAGCAACCTACTCGGTGTGCCAGCACACACTCCGCTCGCATGGGTCACGGTACCGGTAGTCACCGACAGGCATACGCTCTCGTCGTCCTCGCCGCGGGGAGCTACACCTGTCTCATGTTCGTCTGGTTCTCGCTGCCGGCGTTTCTCTCGACGATTATCGCGGAACTCGACCTCTCGAGTACACAGGCTGGTGTGCTTGCCGGAGCCGTGCCGCTGACGTACATCCCGCTTGCGCTGTTTTCCGGGCTCGCCGTCGACCGAGTCGGACCCGGTCGAAGCCTCGCGGTCGGGGTGTTGATCTACGGCGTCGCACAGATCGTTCGAAGCACGGCCGGCGGCTTTCCGTCGCTGCTTGCCGCGACGCTTTTTCTCGGCATCGGTGCGACCGCCATTACGTTCGGCCTCCCGAAGCTGGTCGGCGTGTTGTTCCCGCCCGAGGCGACCGGTCGCCCATCGGCGATCTATCTCATCGGTGCCTCGGCGGGCTCCGCGCTCGTCTTCGCGGTCGGACGCCCGGTGTTGGGGCCGTGGCTCGGCGGCTGGCGACCGCTGTTCTTTTGGAGTGGCGTCGTCGCCGTCGGCTACGGCCTCTGCTGGCTGCTCGTTACGTGGCGTGTCGACATCGACGGCCGAATGGCTGCCACCGACTCGTTTTCCCTCGAGTCGGTCGTCGACGACCTGCGGCTGGTGCTTTCCCACCGTGAGCTCCGGTTGGTCGTCGTCATCGGGACGATGTACCTGCTGTTACACCACGGTCTGCAAGGGTGGTTGCCGACGGTGCTCGAGTCACGCGGGTTTTCGGCTGCCGTGGCTGGACAGGCCACGAGCCTGCTGATCGGTGCCTACGTCGTCGGCGTGTTGGTCGTGCCCACACTGGCCGATCGGTTCACTGCTCGGCGACTCGCGCTGATGAGCTGTGGCAGCATCGCGTTTCTCGGCGTTGTCGGGATGATTATGGGTGGCAAGGGCGGAGCCGTTGCCGTCGGAATCATCTTCGCCGGGTTCGGGATCGGCGGCGTCTCACCGCTCGTCCGGGCGATTCCGCCTGCACTCGAGGGGATCGGGGCACGGTTGACCGGGACGGCGGTCGGCTTCATTTTCGCCGTCGGCGAGATCGGCGGCTTCTTCGGCCCGATGCTGATCGGCGTCTTTCACGACGTGACGGGGTCGTTCGTTCCCGGGCTGGTCATGCTGTCGGCCGGTGCACTCGTCGTTGTCCTCGCTGGGGCCATGCTTCGATACGAGCGCCGTTGACATCCACCCGTAAGTCACGCGCTTTCTCCTTGACCCTGTGTGAGTGCCCGCAGTCGCCGATCTGTCCCGCTCGAAGCTGGCGAACCGACGAACGGACCAACTGCTCGAGCCGACGGTGCTGGTTCACCGTGAAGCTTTATTGTGGTTCTGCTGGTCCGTCGTCTATGCCGACCACTCCCCGCAGCAACCGGCTTCAACGAACGCTCAAGGACGGCGGCGTCGCCCTCGGAATCCTCGAGAACACGTACAACCCAACGCTCGTCGAGTTCTACGGTGATCTCGGGCTCGACTTCGTCTGGATCGATCTCGAACACGCCGGCCCGAGTCCGTGGGACGGCGACCGACTCGAGGACCTGCTTCGGGCCGCGGACGTAACCGAGACGGAACTGCTCGTTCGCCTGCCCGAACCCGATCCGGGGATGATCCGAAAAGCGCTCGACGCCGGCGTCCGCTCGCTGTTCGTCTCGCGGATCGAGACGGCCGACGAAGTCCGGCAGGCGCTCGAGGCCTCTCGGTTCGAGTACGACGGCGACCCCGGAAGACGCGGCTTTGCAAGCCCCCGTGCGAGTCGCTGGGGGACGGCCGACGACTACGCTGGCACCGAAGATGACGAGATCGTCCTCGGCGTGACGATCGAGAATCCAACGGCGGTCGACAACATCGACGACATCCTCGCAGTGCCCGAACTGGGCTTCGTCTTCGCCGGTCCGCTCGATCTCGCCGTGTCAACGGGCCATCCTGGGGAGCCGACCCACGAGGACGTCGAGCAACACGTCGACCGGATTCGAGAGGCAGCGCTCGAGGCCGACGTCCCGCTCGGTGGGCTCGGCTTCGGAATGGACGACGTCAACGAGAAGGCCGAATCGGGCTACCAAATCCTGAATATCGGGAGTACGACCGGTGCCCTGCAGGGGACGGTACAGTCGTGGCTCGACGAGTACGGCGGTGGCTAACAGGCCAGAGCAGGCATGCGAGAGGGCGGCTGGGTCGCAGATGGGCTCTCAGCGGCTCCCGCTGTCGTCCGACTCCCGCCTCGCCGGCGGCGTTTTCGAGACGAGTTGGCCCCACGTCTCGCGGTTGTCTGCCACCTGCCGATAGGCCCACTCGCGGACGTGTTCGTACTCCTCAAAGTGGCGGCCGAACTCGATGACGTCGCGAACGGTGCTGTTGGTGGTCGTCCGACGGAGTGCCTCCTCGATCGACGCCCCACAGGAGTAGACCGCGTCGTCGGTTACGAGATGCGAACACTGCTCGTAGTGAGTCGGCAGCCGCTCGCGAAGCTCGGGTTCCGCCGACAGGTCGCTGAAGCCGACGAGACGCAGTTCGCCGTGTCGATCGACGTAGTCCGCCCACCACGTACAGAACCCGCAGTCGTCGTCGTAGACGAGCGTCGGTTCGATCATACGCGAGTGAACGGACTCGAGGCACAAACGCCTGTCCTCAGCCTCGAGGCAGGGTTCAGGATGGGGCGGCCGACGTGTCAGCGAGCCGCTCGAGCGCTCGGCTCGTGTGGTCACCAGGCCGTAACCGTCGTCGGACGTGGCTCATCGCGCTGTTTCTGATCCTGTAACTGGACGTGAGCCTCTTTATTTGCGCGCGAGAACATTCAGTCGAAATGCCATCTGCAGCTCGTCCAGGCCGCGAGCGTAGCTATTCGGTCGCCAGTCTCGTTGGCGTCGTCGCCAAGCGACAGACGTACAAAAACCTCTGTTATCTGGCTGTGGCGTTTCCACTCGGAATGGTGTACTCGGTGGTGTTTCTCGTCGGCTTCGGGTTCGGAACCATCCTCTCTGCGTTCGGCATCGGCATCCTGCTGTTGATCGGCACCGTCATCGGCTCGCGACTGCTTGCGCGGTTCGAACGATGGCTCGCAAACGCGTTGCTTTCGGTCACTCTCGAGACGGCTGACGACGTTCGATCCTCGTCGACCGGACTGCTGGCGACGGTGAGACGATATTTCGACGCCTCCTCGACCTGGCGCGGACTGGGCTTTCTCATGGTGAAGTTCTGGTTCGGGTTCGTCGCGATCGTATTGCTCGTCGTGTTCGTCACCGCGCTCTCGTTTCTCACCGTCCCGTTCCGGTATCCACACACGGAAGAGCTGTTCAGGATCAACGACGAGCCGATCACCTGGACGATCGACACGCTCCCGGAAGCAGCCCTCGCAGTGGTGCTCGGTGCTGTTCTCGGACTCGCGTTCTTCCATCTTTCGAACGCCTTTGCGTACGTCGCTGGCCGAATCGCGGTTGCCCTGCTCGATGACTCGAGCGGGGCGGAGGCGGCACCGACCGAGCCGACGGACTGAGCCGGTCCTCGAGCCGAGTCCACTCAAACGGTGGCGTCCGGCCCGATCCAGCAGGCTGCCAGAACATTCTTGATCGTTGTCCCGAATCGAGAGACATGAGCAGCGCGGCACGGCCGCTGTCGGAACCACAGGTGCTGGCCCACACCAAGCGACGGCTCTTTCCGAGTCAGACCGACGACGACTCGCCCGCGTACGTGGTCGCCGACACGCAGTTCTCTCAAGCCGAGTGGCTTCCCGGTCACCCTGTCGATCCGGCCGTTCGGGACTGTCTCGCCCCGTTTAATCACGTCCGGATCGGCGGCGGCTACCCGGATCTCGTCGGCGTACGCACGCTCGAGTCCGACCTGCTGGCCGTCGACCGACTCGGTGACGAGCCGCCGCTGATCGCCATCGAGGCGAAAGGGGAGACGAGCGGCGGCGTCGACACCCAACGCGGAATCGTCCAGGCCTACGACCGACTCCACGAGGCGAACGCGGCGTATCTCGCCGCGCCGGCGACCGCGATCTCGGCAACCGATCGCACGCTCGCGCGGGAGTTGAACGTCGGCGTCCTCGGCGTCGCCGAGTCGGGGACGGTCGACGTCCTCGAGGTCCCCCGGGTCGTCGGCAATCGGACCTCGAGCGAGGCGACGGCGCTGCGGTTTCAGGCCGGCGCGCAGGGTGTCACCGACGCCTCGTTCGGCCTGAACCATCCGAAGAACTATCTCGGCTATCCGCTCGCACAGTACGCAGATGGGGACACCGAAACGCTGCTCTCGGCGTACAAGGTCGTTGGTGCGGCCGACGATGCCAGACGCGGCGCTGCCTTTCTCGGGTTGATCGAGCCCGGCCCCGCCCCGGAGTTAACGTCACTTGGGCAGGAGGTCGTTCGATTTGCGACGGCACAGTACGGCTCGGTTGAAGCGGCGCTTGCCGAGTTCGAAAACTGGTACCGGTCGTCGAAACGGTTCGTCGACGTCGCGCCAGCGTGGGGACGGCTGGCGCGGCGAATTCTGTTCGAGTACCCCGCGACGGAGCTGCTCGTCACGGAACTCCAGACGATGCACGACGACTGGCAGCCCGAACCGTCGCTCGTCGATCTGGTCGTCCACATGCACGAACTTCACCCGACCTTTACCGTCGAACTGTTCGTCCGCGGCGACGAGGCGGTTCGACGACGAGTCCTGACCGAAGACGGCGATCTTCGGCGCTCAGCGCTCGAGGACGGCACCGTCTATCACTCGCCGACGGTCTTCCAGCTGAAGGCGATGCTGTACCACGCCGGGATTCTGACTGCTCGAGGGGCAGAGCCACATCGACTCGAGCCAACCGAGGACGGCTGGGCGCTTCGGGAAGTCGTGTAACTCTTAGCGCCCGCGCACGGCCGCAAGCGCGACGATGCCGAGCATGGCCGCCGTCGCCGCTGCGCCGAATACCCCGCGAACGCCGAACAGCGGGACCAGCGGGCCGAACAACACCGGGGAGAGAAACTGGCCCGTATAGCCCGCCGACGCGAGATACGAGCTGAACTGCCCCTGCCGACCGGCGGGCGCGAGCGCTTCGATCCAGGCAAAGGCCGACGGGAAGACCAGCCCGAGCCCAAGCCCGAACGCAACCACCGACGGGACGGCCGTCAGCGCCGACCCCGCGACGGTTGCACCCGCAAACGCGACGAGCCAGAGGCCAAGCGCCGCCGCGACGAGCGCGTGGCGACTCGTCCGTTCGATAAGTCGGTCGTAGACTGCCGCCGAGACGCCGCCGGCGAGTCCGTTGGCGGCGAGATAGAGGCTGATCGACAGCGAGGAAGTGATCCCCAGCCCCGCAAGCAGTTGGGGGTAGAAGACGACGATGCTGTAGAGCAAGACGTTCGCCCCGAAGTACAGCAGGTACACCGACAGGAGCCCGGGACGGCGTCGAAAGACGGCGAGAACCCCGGCAAGGCCGCGTTCTGCGTCCGTTCGGCTGCTGGCTCCGCGGATCCCCGTCTCGGGAACGGTCGCAACCGCGAGCAGCCCGAGCGGGAGCGCGACCAGATAGACGCCGAAGGGTGCCTGCCACGAGAGGGTGCCGAGCGCACCACCGACCAGCGGCCAGATCACCGCGCCGACGCTGTTAGCGCTGCTTCGCAACCCCAGTGCCCGCTCCATCCGCTGGCCCTCGTAGAGTTGGTAGATGAGCACCGTGATCCCGGTGTAGACGAATGCGACGCCGACGCCCAATACCGCTCTCGAGGCAAGCAACGGCCCGAACGAATCGACGACGAGTCCAGCCCCGCCGCCGGCCGCGTACAACAGCAGACCGAGAATGAACGGACGGCGAGGACCGATGCGATCGATGAGCGCTCCCGCGATCGGACTGACGAGAACGATGAGCGCGCCGTGGGTCGTGATGATGAGGCCGGCGTTTGACTCCGACACCCCGAGGCCCGACTGGATCGCCGGCACGATCGGCCCGAGGATCGCCCCGGCCATCACCGTCAGCGTTGCCGACGCCAGAATTACCCACAGCGTCGTCCGTCGTTCCGGCGCATTCGTCATCGAGTCCTACTCACGAGAGCAGCGCCAACACGGTTGTGGTTTTCACGGTACACGTCACTCACTGCACCGTCGCTGCGGCGCGACGGCTTGTCGAACCCGTGGCGGTTACGATGTGCTGGTTCCGTCGTCGCTCGTATCCCGCGTGGTCGATTCCAGCCAAAAAGAGCCCTGTGAGTCGGTCAGCGACACCCGTCGGAGAGGTTCGGTTTCGTACGAGAGAACAAGTCGTGTCGTAGACCAGCAAGTGTCCCAACTGCAGTACGGGAAACGTTGCCCGGTTACGGCGAGGAAGATGTCACGCCGATGGCTCGGAGTCAGCGATTCCGTGAGTGTTCTCGGCACTGATCGTGACCGGCTCGAGTGAGAGTTCGACGCCACTGTCGACCGGTTCGACGACGACAGTATGACCCACATACTCGAACTCGATGGCAGAAAAACTGGCGTCGGGTGTACAGAGCGAGTCGAGGGCTTCGGGGTCAATCGCGTTGTAGAGTGGCTCGAGATCGACTGGATCGGTATTGGTTACCGCTGCAACGAGAGAAACGAGCGCCATGCTCGGCCGCTGCTCGTCTACAGCCGTCACTGTCGTCGAGTGATGAGAGTGCATCAATGGTGTTGTCGAGGCCGGGAATAAAGAAAATAACCCAATATTCCGAGGGGGCACCTACAAACAGAATTACAGTCCAACTGAGTGACAACCGTACCGAACGTAGGCCCAGAACCCAGATTCGGGTTCGAACCACGTCCAACTGCTGGGTTGGTCTTGTGCGATCTGTTCAGACACTCGTCGTTCCCTGCCGTGTGTGACTGGGGCTTGTTACTCCCGACGCGGGACCTCGTGGCGGCCAAAGCCATACCGGAGTCGGCTCGCCAGCCGCCGCGAGAAGCGACCGTCGTCGGCTCGAGAGCCGAATCGTTCGCCAAGCGCGGTGTAGATCAACGGCAGCGGCACTTCCTGCTCGAGACCTTCCTGGACGGTCCAGGTGCCCGTCGAACCACCTTCGATGCGGTCCGCGACGTCGCCCAGATCGGTTCCTTCCTCGCGGAACGCCTCCTCACAGAGTTCGAGCAGCCACGACCGAATCACTGCGCCGTTGTTCCAGACCGAGGCGACGTTCTCGAGGTCAAGGTCGTAGCGCCCCTCGTGGAGCAGTTCGAACCCTTCGCCGTAGGTCTGCATCAGCGCGTACTCGACGCCGTTGTGGACCATCTTCACGTAGTGGCCCGACCCTGCCGGCCCCATCCGCTCGTGGCCGTCGGGCCCGGTCGCGACGGCGTCGAAGACGGGCGAAAGCTCGTCGTAGGCCCACTCGGGGCCACCGACCATCAGCGAGAAGCCCAGATGCGCGCCCGCGGGGCCACCCGAGGTCCCACAGTCGAGATACGCCGCCGGGCAGGACTCGGCTCGCCGCACGGAGTCCTCGAAGTAGGAGTTGCCGCCGTCGACGACCACGTCGTCCGCATCGAGGTGGTCCTCGAGTTCCTCGAGCGTCGCGTCGACGGCCGCACCAGCCGGCACCATCAGCCAGATGCGTTTGTCCTCGCCGAGTCGGCCGACGAGGTCTTCGACCGAGTCAGCCGGCTCCGCACCCGCGTCGGCAGCCGTCGCGACGGCCTCTGGCTCGAGGTCGAAGGCGACGACGTCGTGGCCTGCCTCGAGGGTCCGGTCGACGACGATCTGTCCCATGCGTCCGAGTCCGATTACGCCTAGTTCCATAGGCGTCACTCTGCGGGGGGAAGAAGTAGTGGTTGTGATTTGTGGCTCACGGTGACTGGGAGAGACGAACGTCGGTACAACAAACGAACGAATCGCAGTGGTGGCCAGGTCTGGCGATTCGAGAGCCGTGTGTCGAGATTACTGAACTGGCTCCTCGAGTCGCGCCCAGCCGATCGCATCGAGAACGACGATTCGGTCGCCGGAATGGACGTAGACGCCGTTGTACTCGGTTTGGTCGCCGTCATAATACGGCAGCGAGCCACGGATGGAGTCGACGACGGACCAGGCACCATCGTGCTCGATGGTGACGTGTTCCCACTCGTCGTGGGCTTTGTTACGAACGGCGCGGTCGATCGCGCGCCGTGCACCGGGGATATCGCGCAGTCGGCGGGAGGCACCGTCAACGATGGTGGCCTCCGCTGGGACCTCGTCGTGGTCGACGATTCGTGCGCCGAGATCGGCCTTCGACCGCGAGGTGTGGTCGACCTGCTGGCTCGAGCGAAGCGCGTAGCCGACAACTGCGGCCGCCCCGACTGCAAGTGCCGACAGCGCCAGTTCTTTTCCCCTGATCATCATGGGAGTACGTTACAGTAACTGACTAAGTATCTTTCGTAAGAATGTGCGCTTCCAAAATGTCAGCCTGAGGACTGAATCGGGGTGGTGGCTGGCCTACATGAGCCGCGCGACGTTCGACGTGATCAGGCCGGAAACGACGAGCAACGCGATGGAGACGACCGCTGCTGCTCGGTACAGTGGTAAGGCATCGCTTGCCGGCTCACGCAGTTTCTTCCCGTTGAGCCCTGCTTCGAAGCGCTTCGCACCGACCTCGATGAGCCCAGCCAGCATGGCCCAGAGGACGACCATCACGAGCACGAGTTGTCCGTTGAGCGTATTGAACAGGCCCTCAGGGGAGTATCCCCTGCCCGCGAGATGCCCCCCAGTCACCAGCAAGAGGAGTGCGCTCACACGCGAGAGCATCGTGAGCCTCCCCGAGATGACCTCGAGGGGCTTCGTCGTATTGAACGCGCCATCGCGGGCGAGTGGTAAGACGACCGCTGCGACGTAACAGACGCTGCCAGCCCAGAGGGCAGCGAATATCAGATGGATCGTCTGGGCGACGAACGTATCAACCATACCGAGTCCCTTGGAGAGGTGGAGTATCAGCGTTCCGACTCACCGCCGCGGCCGATCACTCGAGCCAGTCGGGAACCCACGCGACCAGCTCCCGGCGAACGAGTGCGTACACGAGCGACATGGCGACGCCGCCGAGGACGACGGCGCTGATCCAGCCATCGAAAACGAGCACCGCGGGGATGGCGAGGACGACCGCGAGCGCGGCGTCTTCGGGCGCGCCGTCGTAGCGAATCCAGCGCCGCGGCCGAATCCACCGCCCGCGAACGTGGTCGTAGACGGCTCGCTCGCTCCGGTCGTTCCACGGGTCCATCTCGGGGCCGCCGCCGATGGCGTCGCTTGCGGCGTGGAGCCAGGCGGCGACAGCGAACGCCGCAAACCCAACGGTGGCATTCGAGGGAACACTGACCGCGAGACCGACCGCAGGGATGACCACCGCGAGCCCGCCGAGTGGAAAATGGAGCGTCCGTCGGTGAACAGCGACGAGATCGAAATCCGGTGTGAGACCGCCGAGAATCGCACCGACTGCAAGCGCCATTGCAAACTCGGGGACGGCGTAGGCGATCGGGGCAACGACAGCGAGCCCGGCGAAGACGTGTGTGGTCGCCATCATCGTTCGAACGTCCGACGGGAACGACCAAAACAGTACGCGACCCGGTGGTTCGTAGGACTACTCGAGGTTTTCGCCCTGATAACTACCGTCATAGACGTCCTCGTGGTTGGCCTCAGCAAAGACCAGTTGAGCGATTCTGGCGCCGCGTTCGATCTCGATGTCGTGGTGGACCTGTAACAGCCCCTCGCCACGACCCTCGTAGCCCGCGTCCCAGACAGCCGTATTCAGCATACACGAGTTACGCATCAGCGACGAGCGCGGGTAGACGAAGCCGATGTGACCCTCAGGAATCCGAATCCGCTCATCGTAGCGGGCGACGTAGGCCCCTTCGGGCAGATAGAAGGTGTCGGGGTCTTTCTGCTCGAGTTCCTCGAGTGGGCGGGCGATACGGTCGCCGATCTCTTTGCCGTCGCGACCGATACGACCCGGCTCGAGTTGCTCGAAGACGACGTCTAACGTGAGGTCGACGCCGTTTGGCTGTACCTGTTCGACAGCCGTCGGCGAAACGTGGTCGGCAACGAACGCACCGGAACGGAACATACAGTGACAACGCTCCGGGGCAGAGAAAAGCGTATCCGTTCATGACGGCCCGTTCGGGACGTGTACACGTCACAATCCATCACGGTCGAGTCGACGAACGATCAGTTTTCCCGACTCGTCGAGCGGAGTCGCTGCTTCTCGGACAGCCGTCCATGCCGATGGCAATAATTTCTCGAAACACGAAGCCGTTTCCGTTGGGACGCTCGAAACGGCCGCTTCCTCACAGAAACACGCTGGATTTATCAGGACGGACAGCGCATTTCGTAGTGCTATGGGACAGACTCTCACCGAGAAGATTCTCGACGATCACCTCGTCGAGGGCGAACTCGAGACCGGCGAGGAGGTCGGGATCGAGATCGACCAGGTACTTACCCAGGACACGACCGGCACGATGGTCTGGCTCCAGTTCGAAGCGATGGGACTGGACGAAGTCCAGACTGAGATCGCCGCCCAGTACTGTGACCACCAGACCTACCAGTTCGACTTCAAGAACACGGACGACCACCGTTTCCTCCGCTCCGCTGCCGGCACATATGGCGCTCATTTCTCTCGCCCCGGCAACGGTATCTGTCACAACGTCCACCGCGAGAACTTCGCCGCCCCCGGGAAGACGCTGCTTGGCTCTGACAGCCACACCCCAACACCCGGTGGCATCGGCGAACTCGCTATCGGTTCCGGCGGGATCGACGTCACCGTCGCGATGGGTGGCGCACCCTACTACATCGAGATGCCCGAAATCGTCAGCGTCCGTCTCGAGGGCGAACTCCCCGAGTGGGCCACCGCGAAAGACGTCATCTTGGAACTGCTCCGCCGTCTCTCTGTCAAAGGCGGCGTCGGCAAGATCCTCGAGTACACCGGCCCCGGCGTCGAGTCGCTCACCGCACCCGAGCGGATGACGATCACCAACATGGGCACGGAACTCGGCGCGACGACGTCGATCTTCCCAACCGACGAGCAGACCGAGGATTACCTCGAACGCGTCGGCCGCGGCGACGAATACGTCGAGCTCCAGCCCGACGACGACGCCGAGTACGACGACGAGATCGTCGTCGACCTTTCGGATCTCGAGCCGCTGATCGCACAGCCCTCGATGCCCGACAAGGTCGTCCCCGTCAGCGAAGTCGAAGGCGAATCCGTCGAGCAGGTCATCGTTGGCTCCTGTACGAACGGTGGCTACGAGGACATCCTCCCCGTCGCCAAGATGCTCGAGGGTCGCGAGACCTCGATGGAGACCGAGACGATCGTCGCCCCCGGCTCCAAGCAGGCCTCCGAGATGCTCGCCCGTGAGGGCTGGGTCGCGGAGATGATGGCTGCTGGCGTCAACTTCTCGGAAGCCACGTGTGGTGCCTGTATCGGTATCGGCCACGTGCCTGCCTCCGATTCGGTCTCGCTGCGAACCTTCAACCGTAACTTCGAGGGTCGCTCGGGTATCGAAGACGACAACGTCTACCTCTGTTCGCCAGAGGTCGCCGCCGCCGCGGCAATTAAAGGTGAGATCATCGACCCACGAAATCTCGCCGACGAACTCGACGACCTCGAGGCACCCGGCGTCGAGCTCCCAGACGAGTACGACGGCTCCAAGACGGACCTCATCGCCCCCGACGAGGCCGTCGACGACGAGCTCATCAAGGGTCCAAACATCGGCGACGTGCCGTTGAAGGACCAGCTCGACTCCGAAATCGAGGGCGAAGCGCTGCTCAAGATGGAGGACAACATCACGACCGACCACATCATTCCTGCAACGCAGGACATCCTGATGTACCGGTCGAACGTCCCCAAACTGAGCGAGTTCACGCTCTCGCGTGTCGACGACACCTTCGCACAGCGCGCACTGGACGCCGATGGTGGCTTCCTCGTCGCTGGCGAGAACTACGGCCAGGGCTCCTCGCGAGAACACGCCGCGCTCTGTCCGATGTATCTCGGCATCGAGGGCGTCCTCGCACAGAGCTTCGCCCGCATCCACCGTGCGAACCTCTTTAACTTCGGGATCATCCCGCTGACGATCGACGAGGACACCTACGAGTCGATCGATCAGGGCGACGAGATCGAGATTGTCGACGATGTCTACGAGGCCGTCACCTCCGGCCAGGAAAAGTTCACGGTCCGCGTCGGTGACGAGGAGTACACCGCCACACTCGACGCCTCCGAGCGCGAGCGCGACATCCTCGCCGCCGGTGGCAAACTCGCCTGGACGAAAGAACAGGCCGAAGGCGGCAGCGGCGCTGCCCCAGCCGACGACTGATCGCGACCGGTTGATTTTCCGTTTTTTGCCGTTGATCCTCGAGGAGTGACGACGCGCGCTCCATACTCTCAGCAGTTCACTCGACAGCCACCATCAGGCTCACCGTGGGCGCACGGTTGCGGTCGGCTTCGCGGGATGTCTGGAGGGGAACAACACGCTCTCAGCCGGGACAGCCGGCAACGCTGACTCGAGGAGATGGCGCGAGCGCTGAACGAGCACGACCACAGGCAGGGTAGGCCGTCGGAAGCGCCCAGTGCGTGTAAAACTGCGGCCAGAAACGGTGATCAGCTCTCGAAGTAGCGGCTGAGCAGTGCCGCCACCACCATGATGACGACGAGAACCGTCGAGAGCGCGTTGATCGTCGGTGTCAATCCGGTTCGAAGCATGGTGTAGATCTCGACCGGGACGGTACTCGAGGCCGGCGAGATGAGAAAC
This sequence comes from Natronorubrum sp. A-ect3, assembly GCF_041821125.1. Lineage (NCBI taxonomy): Archaea > Methanobacteriati > Methanobacteriota > Halobacteria > Halobacteriales > Natrialbaceae > Natronorubrum > Natronorubrum sp. A-ect3. Next base: position 1,145,746 of record NZ_JBGUBB010000001.1, read on the forward strand.
TGCGTCGCGGTGAACTCGCCGAAGGAGACGACGAAGGCAACGAAAAAGCCCGCCAGCAACGCCGGCGAGATGATCGGCGCAGTGACGTTCAGGAACGTCACCGTCGAGTCAGCACCGAGTACGCGAGAGGCCTGTTCTAGGTCCTCATCGAAGGTTACCAGCTGTGACCGGACGAGCAAGAAGACGTACGGCACCGTCAGGATCGAGTGGCCGATAATCAGCGCTGGGTAGCCACTCGAGACGTCGGCCATCCCGAAGTAGCGGATCAGCGCGATCCCGGTGATGACTGGCGAGATGATCATCGGCAACAGCATGATCGTCGAGAGCTGCTGTTTGTACGGGAACTCGGCGCGAACGAAGCCGACGGCCGCAGCCGTCCCGAACGCGACGGCCAGCAGCGACGCCGCTGTCGCGACGATGAAACTCGTCACCAGCGCACCCAGGAGCTGACTGTCGGTCAGTAACTCCGTGTACCACTGGAGGCTGATGCCGTCGTAGGGGATCGCCGGGAACGTCTGCCCGGTAAAGGACGTGAGGACGACGATCGCCACCGGCACGAGCAAGAACGCATAGATGAGCAACAGGACGAACAGCAACGTGCCCTGTCGCACCAGGCTGGCCCGACGAATCGAGGAGGTCACGCTCATAGGTTACCGAGCGCCTCCTGGAGGTTGAAGACGGCGTTGAACGCCGCGATAAACGCGACGAGCAAGACGGTGTAGATCACCGCCAGCGCCGATGCCAGCTGAATGTTGTACGCCTCGAGGAACGTGCGTGCGATCTCGTTTGCGATCATCGATTGGTTCGGTCCACCGAGAACTGCAGGCCCGAGGAACGACCCGGTCGCAAGGATGAACACGATAACACCTGCGGCGACGATTCCTGGCATGGATAACGGCAACACGACTTCGCGGATCGTTCGGAACTGCCCGGCGCCGAGCACTCGAGATGCATTGATCGTCTCGTGGTGGATCGCGTTCAGTGAGTTGTAGATCGGCAGTACGGCGAACGGAAGATACGCGTTGGTCAACCCGAGAACGACGGCTGTCGAGGTAAACAACAGGTCAATCTCGAGGCCGGTGACCTGTGCGAGCGGTCCCGTCGGTGAGAAAAACAACATCAAGCCGAAGTAGCGGATGATGTAGGCGATCCACAACGGGACGACAACCAGCGTCAACAGGAGTCGAACGCGCTTGCTCGCGAAGACGAGGTAGTACGCGAGCACGTACGCGAACACGAGGGTGAGTACAGTTGTCACGAACCCGTAGATGAACGACCGAACGAACGCACTGACGTAGACGCCGCCGGTCGCCCGGTGGTAGGCCTGGAAGAGGCTGCCGTCGCCGAAATTAAGACTCTCGACGACCAGAAACAGGATCGGGAACACGAAAAAGAGCGTGACCCAGCCGATGCCGATTGCCACGAGATGGCGATTACTGATGCGCTCGGTGAGCCAGCTGGGGACCGGACTCCGGTCAACGACGACGCTCATACCACGACCACCGACTCGGGGTCGAACGTAACCGTCACCGCATCACCGACTGCGATGTCCGGGAACCGAGGCGTGTTCGCCATCGCCGTTTCGCCGCTCTCGAGTGTGACGGTGACTTCGGTCCGATTGCCGAGGTTAGAGACCTTTTCGACGGTGCCGGGGAACGCGTTGTCGGCGGTCGCTGCTGCGGTCGGTGCCGCCGACTCCGTTTGTGAGACGGGCGTGCCACCGTCCGCGGTCGCCGAAACGGGTTCGACGTCGACGTCTTCGGGGCGAACGAACAGGCTGACGTTCTCGCCGTCGTCGTGGTCGCCAGTGACGGCGACGCGAGTTGCGTCGGTCTCGACGGTCGGCTGCTCGTCGACGGTTGTGACAGTCCCACCAAACGTCGTGGATTTCCCGACGAATGTGGCGACGAACTCGTTGGCTGGCTCCTCGTAGATCGTTTCGGGATGGGCTGCCTGCTGTTTCTGCCCGTCGTCGAGGACGACCACCTTGTCAGACATCGAGAGCGCGTCCTCCTGATCGTGGGTGACGTACAGCGATGTGACGCCGAGTTCGCGCTGCAGCGTCATCAGCCACTCGCGCATCTCCTCGCGAAGGACGCGATCCAGTCCCGTCAACGGCTCGTCCAGCAACAGGATGTCAGGTTCGTATGCGAGCGCTCGAGCGAGCGAGACGCGTTGTTGCTGTCCACCCGAGAGTTCGTCCGGGCGATGATCGCCGTGGTCGGGAAGATCGACGAGTTCTAAGAACTCTTGGACCTGCGCATCGCGTTCCTCGGCATCGTAGCCGTGCATTCGGAGGCCGTAGGCGATGTTCTCTCGGACCGTCATGTGGGGGAACAGTGCCGTACTCTGGAACGCCATTCCGATATTGCGGTCCTCAGGTGCCAGGTCGGTGACGTCCTCGCCGCGGAGTTTGACCTGGCCGTCGGTTGGCTCACGGAGTCCGGCGATCATATGCAACAGCGTCGTCTTCCCACAGCCAGACGGTCCGAGCAGTGTGACGAAGTCGCCTTCGTCGATTCGAAAACTGACGTCGTCGACGGCGAGCAGCTCTCCGTAGTACTTCGTGAGTCCGGTGACTTCGAGCATCGGTAGTTATGTCTGTTTGACTTCCTGGAACTGTTCGGACCACTCGTCTTGCAGCGGCAGGATCTTCGACCAGTCGCGGAAGGCGAGATCCTCGACGGGCGCGTAGTCCGGGAGGTCGGTCATCTCCTCGGGTGGATCCTCGATCTGTACCGTGTAGTTCATCGCATCCGACATGTCGATCAGGTTCTCTCGCTCGTAGGTGAAGTCCAGCAGCTCGTGGACGGTCTCTCGGTTCTCAGTGCCGTCGACAACCGCGAGCGTGTCGGTCCAGGCCATCGCCCCCTCCTCGGGCATGACGTACTCGATGTGGTCGTAGCCGTCCTCCTGGAGTGCGAGGACGCGGCCACCCCACGCCTCGCAGACTGTCGCGTTCTCCTGGCGCAAGTACTGGATCGACGTCGCTCCGTCGGACCAGTAGCTAAAGCAGTTCTCGTTTTGCGCCTCGGCCTCGTCGATCACGTCCTCGAGTAGGGCCTCGTCGTCAGCGGCGTCGTTGATGTCGGCGTCGATCGCAACCGCGCAGTTCGAAAACCGGTCGACTGCTCGGTCGAGCAAGGCGAGTTCGCCGTCGAACTCGTCGTCTTTGATGTCGTCCCACGAGGTGAGCTCGCGGTCGACGAGCTCGGTGTTGTATGCGTAGCCCGTCGCACCGTTCTCTCGGATCAGCCCGATCGTGTCGCCGTCCTCGACGAGGAACGTCAGGTCCTGGGCCCCATCGCGGATATTGTCGGTGTAGTTCGGGACGTCGTCGACGTCGATCGGCTCGAGGATGGGCTCGTCCTCGGCCGCTGCCTGCGCCATCCCCGTGTCGTTGAGCGCGACGATGTCGAAATCGCCGGGGTTTTGCTGGATCATCGAGATCATCTCCGTGGTCCCACCGGCCGACGTGCCCTCGATTTCGTACTCCGAGTCGTCGGCCCAGCGTTCGAAGATCTCCATCTGAGACTCCTGCGTGTTGCCGCCAAACCCGAGGAATCGGAGTGTACTCGAGCTGCCGCCGAGACAGCCCGCAACACCCGCGAGTGATCCTGCACCGATCGTTGCCAGCGCCTTCCGCCTTGTTACCATGTTACGGTCAGTCATGGGCCTGACAACTGGTATGATAAGGAGCTATATAATTCTAACGCCGACTCCGAATTAGATACAGGATTTTAAGAAAACCTCCGAAATAGCTAAGTGAGTTAGGAGAAATTATGACTAGTAACTCTCTCGCTACGGACGAGGGAAAACGAAAACAATGGACTGCACTGATGATCGAGGAGTGGACACTGTCGAACCGACAGCGACTGATGCCGTGGAGTACGACCTCGAGGGCGATGTCGCCACTGTCACGTTGACACGCCCGGACCGGCTCAACGCCGTCACGAAGGAACTGTACGCAGGCGTCCTTGGTGCACTCGAGCGGGCGAGTGACGAGAATGCACGCGTCATCGTCCTTCAGGGGGCCGGCCGGGCATTCTGCGTCGGCGCGGACATGAAAGCCCACGGCGAGCGTGAGCGAACCGCCGGCGAGAAGCGCGAGTACGCCTGGGCCGCCCAGCGAGCCTGTCGGGCGCTTCAAACCCACGAGCGCCCTGTCGTCGCAAAGGTACAGGGGTACGCGATTGGTGCCGGCGCCGAACTGGCCCTCAGCGCGGATCTGATCGTGATGGCCGACGACGCAGAGATGCGATTTCCCGAGGCCGGGATCGGCACCTACGTCGGCGGTGGTGTCACCTATCGGCTTCCCGATCGTGTCGGCACTGCGACGGCAAAGCGACTGTTGCTCACTGCAGCCAGCGTCGACGGCGACGAGGCCGCGGCGATCGGTCTCGTCGACGAGACTGTCCCTCCCGACGAGTTGAACGCTGCCGTCGACGATCTCGCGGGCGAGATTGCCGGCAACGCGCCGATCCCAGTCGCGTTCGCGAAAGAACAACTGGACCGGCGGCCGGACGATCCCGAGCTCGCGTTGACCGCGGAGGTCGACGCGCTGCTTACCTGCATGGAAACAGACGACTGGCAGGAGGGTGTCGATGCGTTCGCCGAGGACCGCGAACCGATCTTCGAGGGGCAGTAATCATGCGTGATCCGATCGATCGCATCTTAGAGCCGTCGTCGATCGCCGTCGTCGGTGCCTCGTCCGATCCGTCCAAACGCGGCTACCAGGCCATCAAGACTCTCCAGGCGGGTGGCTTCGAAGGCACGATCTACCCGGTCAACCCGTCGGCCGACGAGATCCGCGGCCTCGAGGTTTTCGCCTCGATCGCCGACGTCCCCAAGCCGGTCGACCTCGCGTTGATCGTCGTTCCGGGACCGATCGTCCCGTCCGTGCTCGAAGACTGCGGCGAGATCGACGTTGGTGGCGCAGTCGTCATCGCCGTCGGCTTCGGCGAGACCGACGAGAAAGGCGAAGCCCTCGAGGAGGAAATCGTCTCGATCGCGGCCGAGAACGATGTCAGACTCGTCGGGCCGAACACGTCCGGGCTGATCAACGTCAGCGACGGGGCGAACCTCGTCGGTGCTGACGGCGTTCCCGAGGGCGACCTTGGACTGCTGTGTCAGAGCGGGAACCTCGCCATCGCGCTCTTCACCGAAGCCGCCGGCCGGGAAGGCGTCGGCTTCAGCCACTACGTCGGCGTTGGCAACGAGGCCGACCTTCAGTTCGACGAGTATCTCCCCTACTTCGAACGGACCGACGACACCGACGCCGTCGTCTGCTATGTCGAGGGCTTCTCCGATGGTCGCGCGTTCCTCGAGCAAGCCCGCGAAACCGGAGCGAAGACGCCGATCGTCGTCTGCAAGAGCGGTCGCTCGGACGTCGGCAAGCAGTCGGCGAGTTCCCATACGGGGTCGCTCGCGGGCGATGCAGCAGTCGCGGACGCCGTCTTCCAGCAGGCGGGCGTCGTCAGCGCCGATCGATCCGACGAACTGCTGGCGGCAGCCGACGCGCTGGCCTCCCAGCCACCCGTCGATGGCGAGAACGTCGCGGTCCTCGCCGACGGCGGCGGCCACGCGACGCTGGCAGCCGACGCCCTCGCCGAGCGTGGCCTCTCGGTGCCGCAGCTGGCAGCCGACACCCAGCGCCGACTCGAGAGCGTCCTTCCCGACGCCGCAAGCGTCCGAAACCCGGTCGACGTCGCTGGCGGCACTGACGACGACCCGTCGGTGTTCGCCGACTGCGCCGCGGCGCTGTTCGACGATCCGAACGTCGACGCCGTGTTGCTCTCAGGACTGTTCGGCGGCTACGGCCAGCGCTTTACCGACGACCTCGAGCCGATCGAGCAGGCCGCCGCAGCGGAGATTGCCGACGCCGCCGCGGCGACTGAGACGCCGCTGGTCATCCAGAGCGCCTACGAAAGCACCGAGCCCGAAACCCACACCATCCTTCGGGAGCACGACGTTCCGGTGTACGAGTCGCTAGACATTTCTGTCGCCTGTCTCGATGCGCTGTCGACGTACGGCACACATCTACAGGTCGCCGACAAAAAGAGTTCGTTCGAGCTCGATTCCGAGTCCGCCGACAGCCCCGACGGCGTTCGAGCGCTCGAGGACCGTGCCACCGACGGCACCCTCTCGGAGTACGACGCCAAAGCGCTCCTCGAGGAGTACGGCGCGCCGGTGACGCCGTACGCGCTCGCCGAAACGGCGGCTGATGCCGAACGCGTTGCCGCCGAGTTCGACGGCCCCGTTGCGATGAAGGTCGTCTCGCCGGATATCATTCACAAAACCGAAGCCGACGCCATCGCACTAGACGTCGCGGACGAGTCAGTTCGATCGACACACGAGAGCGTGCTCGAGAACGCTCGAGCCTACGATCCAGACGCCGCGATCGACGGCGTGCTCGTTTCGCCGATGCGGACCGACGGCGTCGAAGTGATCGTCGGTGCGACCCATGACGAGCAGTTCGGCCCCGTCGTCGTGTTCGGCCTCGGCGGCATCTTCGTCGAAGTGCTCGAGGACGTCGCCTTCCGTGCCGCACCACTGACCGAACACGACGCGCGGGCGATGCTCGACGATATCGAGGCGCAGGACGTGCTCGAGGGGGCTCGTGGCGACCCGCCGGTTGACCGTGACGCGCTCGTCGACGTCCTCCTGTCGGTCTCCCAGCTCGTCGCCGACCACCCCGAAATCGCGGAGATTGACCTGAACCCGGTGCTCGCGGGCGAGGAACGTGCCGAGATCCTCGACGCGAGTATCGTCCTCGAGTCAGGCAATGGCGACGACGACCCCGACAGGCAGACACAGGAGCCGGATGCGGTCCCCGATGGAGGTGTCGACAAATGACAGATCCCACTGAAACCAAGACTGACGAACCGCCCGTCCGCGTCGACCGTCCCCACGAGCATGTCGCTCGCCTCACACTCGACCGTCCGGACGCGATGAACGCCTACGACGAGTCACTCCTGCGGACGCTCGTTGCCCGCCTCGAGAAACTCGACTCGGACGACGACGTTCGCGCCATCGTTCTGACCGGCGCAGGTGATCGGGCCTTCTGCAGCGGCGTCGACCTCGAGAACATGCCGCTGACCCCCGAGATGGAGTTTGCCGACTACGAGGCGGGACTCGGCCTGTTCCAGAACGTCGTTCGCACCCTGCGGACGATTCAGACGCCGGTCGTCGGCGCAATCAACGGCTACGCGCTCGGGGCCGGCTGTGATACGGCACTCGCCTGTGACATCCGCATCGTCAGCGAGAACGCGGCCATCGGCGAGACGTTCATCGACGTCGGCTTCGTCCCCGGCGACGGCGGCGCATACCTCCTGCCGCGGCTGATCGGCGAGGCCCGGGCAAAGGAACTGATCTTCACCGGCCGCCACCTCGAGGGCGAAGAGATCGTCGACTGGGACCTCGCCCGTGAGTGTGTCCCCGCCGACGAGTTGCTCGAGACAGCCGAGTCGTTCGCTGCCGATCTCGCCGCCCAGCCGCCGATCGCACTCGGCTTCAGCAAGTCGCTGGTCAACGAGAGCGCCGACGTCGACCTCGAGACGGCGTTCGAACACGCCACGCGCGCCCAGCGGATCTGTGCCCAGACCGACGACCACGCGGAAGCGGTCGATGCGTTCGCCGAAAACCGCGAACCGGAGTTTACGGGCGAATGAGCCTCGACACCGTTGCACTCGTCCAGTTCGATCCCACGCTCGGCCCGGCCGACGACGGCACCATCGCGCGACTTTGCGATCGGATTCGAGAGGCCGCAGCCGAGGCGGATCCGGATCTGATCGTCTTTCCCGAACTCGCGACGACCGGCTACTCGATCTTTGATCAGATCGATGCCTGTGCAGAGCCGATTCCAGGGCCGACGACACGGGCCATCGGCAAGGCAGCCGCTGCCGTCGAGTCACACGTCCTCTTTGGAATGGCGGTCCGCGACGAGCGTGGCGTTCGAAACAGCGCCGTCTGGATCGATCGGAGAGGGGCGGTCCGGGCCCGCTACAACAAGCGAAACCCGTGGGGTGACGAACGCAACGTCTTCGTTCCCGGCGACGACATCCTCGTCCTCGAGTGTGAGGGCCGAACGCTTGGCGTTCAGATCTGTTACGATCTGAACTTTCCCGCACAGAGCGCGGCGTTTGCACGGGACGCCGTCGACGCGATCATCAACATCTCCGCGTGGTCGGTTCCGATGGCGGGTGACTGGGATCGGCTGCTCCCCGCTCGAGCACTCGAAAACGGGGCGTACGTCTTTGGCTGTAATCGGGCCGGATCCGAGGGAGCGCTGTCGTTTTACGGCCACACTACGGCCTACGAGCCCGATGGCTCGATCGCAAAACGACTCGACGACCAGTCCGGCACGCTCGTCTCTCAGATCACCCACGAGACACTCCACGACGAACGGGAGCGAAACCCGATGCGACGCGACCGACGCGACGATCAACCACCGACGAATCGAGTTTCAATCGGTTCTGGGGGTGGGAAGCACTGACATGTCCCCCAGCGGGATGTTTGGTGCATGATTCAGGGGTTTCGACGACATTTCAAGGAGTAGCAACAACCTAGTACTATGGCCGAAATCACACTCGACGAAACCGACTTCCGCTTGCTCAGAGAGCTAGATGAGAACGGAGAGATCGATGCCGACGAGATCGCTGAAGAGCTCGACATCAGCCAGTCGACAGTCTACTATCGGCTCGAGAAATACCGTGAACAGGGGATCCTGACGGGAACGATCTCCCATCTCGATCGACACAAACTCGGCCTCGGTATGACGGCAATTTCTGAGATCAAGACCGTCTACGGCCCTGAAGCGAAGGAAGTCGGCGAACGACTCGCACAGCTTTCGGGCGTGCAACAGGTGTATTCGATGATCGGGGAGATGTCGTTCTACGTCATCTCTCACGTTCGCGATCACGACCACCTGCAGTCACTCATCGAGGAAATTATTGAAACCGACGGTGTCGAAAACTCCGCGACGCACATCGTTCTTCGGACGTTCAAAGAGGAGTCGCGACTGCTGGTCAACTACGACGACGAGGATTTAGAACAGCTGTTCAACAGCTGAGACCGACCACGTGTCGACAGCGGGATACCGGCGGCTGCGCTCACGACCGACTCGACAACGAGAGACGGGACACCGTCAGCCCAACACGGAAACGGCAACGACTGGGTCGCCTACTCGAAGCAGGCGACTGGGTCGCCGGCGTCTCGAGGATCCGGGTCGAACGATGGCTCATCCGCGAGTCCGCCGCGGTATCGTGCCCGGAGCACGACGTTCTCATCGACGTAGTAGGTAACGCGAGTGTCTCGTTCGGTCGATGCGTCGGTCTGGCGTGTCGACGTCGTCAGATCGTACACGATCGAAGCCAGTACAGCCTCCATCTCAGTGTCCGATTCGATACCATCGATCTGTCGTTCCTGAAACCTGAACTCGAACTGGTCCGCCTCCGAGCCGTACGTCTCGAGAAACGTGTTTCGTCGATAGGCTCGCTCGAACTCGAGGACGTACTGATCAGCGCCGTCGGACACCGGCGACGGCGGTGAGGGATACGGCGCTGGTTCGACGTCGTCTGCGTGAGACACCGTCTCTGGATCGGGGCGGTCACTGTCGGCGCAGTCGTATCTGTCCGGAGGAACGATTCCAGGGTCGGCCGGCTCGTCATGGCTCGTGAGTTCCCTCTCGAAACAGCCCGCAAGCGCCACCGCAGACGGTATCGCAGCGGCGAGGAGGGAACGACGGGAGCGGGGAGGACGCATAGTGTAATGTCAGTAATAAATTATATATGGTTTTCGGACTCGTTACAGCTGACTGTCGTTTTAACACCGGCATCAAAGATAGCGTCGCGTCCTCGAGTGTGCGCTGTGAGCAACCGAGCAGGGCTGTGACGTTACTCGTCTGCGAGCAGTCGGTCGACCATCTCGTCGGGGTCGAACCGCTCTAGGTCGTCGTACCCCTGTCCGACGCCGAGGAAGAGAATCGGCTTTCCGGTGACGTGGGCGACGGAGATTGCCGCACCGCCGTTGGAATCTGCGTCGGCTTTCGTCAAGATCGCGCCGTCGATCGCGGCCGCATTGTTGAACTCGCGGGCGCGATTGACTGCGTCCTGTCCCGCAACGGCTTCGTCGACGAACAACGTCATGTCGGGACCGACAACCCGATCGATCTTCTCGAGTTGGTCCATCAGCCCCTCGTCAGTGTGGAGTCGACCCGCGGTATCACCGAGCACGACGTCGATGTCGTTTGCCTCGGCGTACTCGACGGCGTCGTACAACACGGCTGCGGGGTCGCCGCCTTGCTCGTGGGCGATGAGCTTCGTATCCAGTGCGTCGGCGTGTTCCTGGATCTGCTCGTTGGCACCCGCACGGTAGGTGTCGCCGTTTGCCATCACCGTCGAGTAGCCACGCTCCTCGAAGTAGCGACTCAGCTTCGCGATCGATGTCGTTTTGCCGACGCCGTTGACGCCGGTGAAAACGATGGTGACGGGTTTGTCTTCGATCGCGATCCGCTCGTCGAAGTCGAACTGTCCGACGCTGATCACGTCGTAGATCGCATCGCGCAGTGCGTCTTCGACGACCTCGCCCGTCGAGGTCGTAAACGTCCGCGTCTCGCCAACCAACTCCTCGCGAATGTTGTCGAGGATTTCCTCGGCAACGCCCATCTCGACGTCGCTCGAGAGCAACGCCATCTCGAGTTCGTGTAATGGGCCCTCGAGGTCTTCTTCCTCAATGACGAACTTCCCCTTGACGAGGGATCTGGCTTTGGCACCGAAGCCGGTCGAGTTGTTGTCCTCGTCGGCCGCATCGTCTTCGGTCGTATCGTCTTCAGCTTCGGCGTCGGCCACATCGTCGCCGTCATCTGCCTCGGCAGCCGTCTCTGCGTCCGGCTCGTCGGTTTCAGTCTCGGGGACAGATTCGGACTCGGTGTCGACCGATGGCTCCTGAACGGCGGTGCCATCAGGGGCCGATGGCTCCTCTGTCTCCGTCGTCGCCGTTGCAGTCTCGGCCTCACGGTCGCTCTCGAATCGCGACTCAGCCTCGGCTTCACCATCGCCGTCGGCTTCGTCAGAGGTCGTCTCTGGGGCTTCCGATGTCGCGTCCACGTCGGCTTCGGCCGTCGCCTCGGAGTCAGCTGACTCTTCGAGTTCGTCCTCGTCGACTTCTTCGACGTTCTCTTCGGCGGCTTCTTCGGCGTCTTTCCGGAAGCTCCCGAGTTTCTTCTTCAGGTTATCGAACATGCTAACGGTAGAAAACCGACGTTACTCGTCGCCCTGGCCCTGGCCCATCTGCTGCATCTGCTGTTGCATGGCCTGCTGCTGGAGCTGCTGGGCCTGCTGCTCGAGTTCCGTGCTCTCGCCCTCGAGTTCGGCGATTTCGGCGTTGACCTCGTCGATGCGGTCGTCGAGGTTGTCCTTTTTGTTCTTGAGCGTCTCGACAGCGTCGGTCTGCTCGAACTCGCCGGCGTAGTCTGCACCGAGCTCGACGATCACTTCGTCGATGTCCTCGACGTTCGCGCGGAGGTAGGCCCCGCCACCGAGTGGGACCTGAACGGTCGAGTCCGTCTCGAGGGTCTCGAGCGCTTCGATGGCCTCGTCGGTTTCGGTCTTCTGCTGCTGGATCGCTTCGACGTCTTCCTCGAGCTCCTCGATCTCGGCTTCGAGCTGCTGGATTTCCTGAGAGAGCTGCTGGAGTTGCTGCTGACCCATTATGCGCTCACCTCGTCGAGTTCGATTTCGCTGCGCTTCAGTCCGTGCTGGCTCCCAAGCTGAGAGTAGACGTGTTCGCGGGCGACGTTTTCGTTTTCGGCATCGATCGTCGTTTCGAACGGCGAGTAGCCGTCGCGGCTCTTGAACTGGCCAGTGACCGTAAATTGACTCATGACTACCCCTCCGGCAGGCAGTCGGAAGAATCTTCCCTTCTGTCGGAGCCAGCCCGGGCCGAAACGACGACCAGATTGGAGGGGCGACACTGGTGTTCCGGGCCGACAAGCGACCACGCGAGAGCGAACGCCGTCAGATCTGTCCAGGCTGTTGGCCCGGCGGGCCACTCGAGAGCGCACTCGAGCCGCGTTTTGGTTTCACGATCTGGTCGGGGTCGATACCGTCGAACTCGGGTGGCAACTCGCCGTCGGTTGCATACTGGTACAGTGCCGTCTTCGCGATCGCCGTCGCGGCGATGTGGACGACGACGAGTCCGCCCAGCGCCACCACAGTCGGGATGACCGTGAACACGAGCACTGATTCGGGGGTTGCGACTAGCAACAGTGGTGCGCCGATCCCACCAGCAACGACGAGCGCGCCCAACAGCACAGTCACTAGCCCCACACCGAGGCTGACTCCACCGGCCTCACCCCAGGTGTCGCGAAAGAGGCTCACGCTGTCGCGCAACGACTCCCGAACGCCACCGTCTTGGAAGACGATTACGGGGACGATGAAGAACGTCATCATGAACCATGCCGCACCGGCGATCGCTCTGACGATCTGGGCACCCCACCCATCCTGACTCTCGAGGGCCTGAAAAATCAGGCCAACGACGGCGCCGACGACACCCCACATGAGGATCGTCCGTTTGGACTCCCAGGCACCAGCGAGGCCATCGCGAAGACTCGTTGGCTCACCGTGGAACAGGTTGCCGACCGAGTGGACGAGGGCGGCGCTGAAAAAGGTCGCAATCGCCGTCGCGGCGAACATAACGAGAAACGAGGCGATGACGCCAAGGACGGTCATCGCCGTCTCGCCGCCACCATCGGGGAGAGCACCGGCCTGCTCGATGGCCGCCAGTCCGAACGTGGTTCCAAAGAGGGCCACAGCGAGACCAACGACGAGAACGACCAGCCCTGTAATCCACGTCAGTCCGTACAGCAACGGAAACGCAAGCAGCCACCTCTCGCGTCGAAGCACCCCGAACGACGCTTTCGCGATCGCAAACCCGTTTCGAAACCGGGCGAACACTGATTGGAGGGACATGAGTGAGGTATCAGCAGCTGCGAATATAAGCCTTGACGACTGATTGCAGCGCTGACAGCCATCCGAGTTTGGCCAAACGGTTTTGTCCAGCGAGTGATACGCTCCGGTATGAGCGAACTCGAGCCAAGCGAACTGTTGCCAAGTGAACGGATGCAAACCCAGGTCCTCGAGGGCGAGGTCACCCAGATCCATCGTGGCCACAAGTATGCCGACGTGGGCGATACGTTCACGATCGACGAGACGACGTTCGAAGTTACCGATGTCACCGAGCGCACGCTCGGGGATTTGACCGACGAGGACGCCCAGGCTGAAGGAATGGCAGACCTCGAGGCCTACCGCAAGCTGCTCGAGCGAGCGCACGATAATTTCGAGTGGGATGACGACAGCGAGGTCGTCCTACACCGGTTTAAAACGCAGTAGACGGGATGAAAAACGGCTGGGCAACCAGAAACGAGACGCGACCGACCGCGATCAGTCTAGATAGCCCAGGGCGTCTTCGATCCGGCCCAGTTCTGGCCCGGTGGTATCCGATCCGACAACGTAGCCGGCGTCGTTGGCGATCAGTCCGGAGCCGACGAGTGGGGCACCGTAGTTGACAGTGCCGACGTCGGCGCGGACGTCGAGGGCGTCCTCGAGGACGTCCAGTTCCTCGTCGGTCGCTTTAGGGTGACAAAGCACACCATCGTTCGTCGCGACCGCGGCCGTGCCGACGGTTCGGACACCCGCGAGGTCGCCGCGTTCGACGGGGACCTCGAGTGTGTCTTTGACGATCTGAATCGCCTCTCGTGGAAGGTCGGGGTGGACGTACGCGCCGTAATCGTTGGCGAGCACGACGTTCCCCGCGGCGTTGATGTTCCCCGGGAGTTCCGCAACGGGGAGGTCAACGTCCTCCTCGAGTCGTTCGCGTTCGTACTCGAGCACACGGGCGCTGACGAGCAGCCCGTTCTCGTTGCCCGTCGCTAACGCGCCGACCGTCGAGGAACCGCCGACGGTCGTCCCGATTACGGGCACCTCGAGTTCGTCGGTCAGGTCAGCGATGACGTCGTCGTCGACGTCTGGGCGGACGAGCACGCACGAGTCGGTCGCACGGGCGAAGACGCCGACGTAAGCCGACCCGGCGAAAGCGAGACGCTTCAAATTTACTCGGCGACCTCGGCCTCGACGACGGCTTCTCCGTCTTCATCGAAGCGAGCAGCGCGAACACGGAGTTTCCGTGGCGGGTTTGATCGGCCCTGCGACCAGACCGTCTCGTTGATCGAGGGGTCCAGACGGATGGCGTCCTCGTCGACCGCGAAGTGTTTCGCGAGGTGCTCGCGGATGAGTCGCATCGCGTAGTCGGCGGCCTCGTGGTTGGCTCCCTTCTTGACGTCGCGCAGTGGAACGGTTACAACGCGTTCCTCGAAATCACTTGCACTCATTGTTATTCGTCAGTGTCGTTGCGCCGCCAGTTGCGTCGCTTCGGGTTTCGCTGCACTTCCATGTTGGTCTTCATCATGACCCAGGCCGGAACGCGGCTGTTCTGGTTCTCGAGTTTGGCAAGACGCTTTTTCTTGCCCTTCGATTTCTTACCCATAGTAGCCGGACGTAGCCCGCGGTGGCTTAAAATCTTGTCCATCTCGAAGACACGCACACCGTACTGTCAGCCACACAGTCAGTGGTATCATAGCCATTGCCACTCATTGTCCACCCAATCGCGCTTGTGCGATCACCGCATCGATCAGCTCACTGGGTTCGATCGACGTGTTCCTCAAGCGTGCGCGTGACGGCCTCGAGCGTGGCTTCGCTGAGAGACGTCGTGTACGACCAGTTGTCAACACCCTCGTAGCCGTCGTGATGGTGGAAATCGTCGTGATTGCCACAGCCACGTCCGTGCCAGCGAGTCCCACCACCGATCTCGTCCGGTCCGGCGTAGGCGGTCGCCATCGGCGACACGCGCATCGTGTCGTCGTCGGTTCGCACCGCAGTCCCGAGGTTGTGGTCACAGCCAGCGCCGCCGACTGTCTCGGCGACGCTGGACGAGATGAACGTGTGTAGCGTCTCGTGGATCGCCATATTCCGTGTCACCGCCCGCGAGTCCCAGAACTCGGTTGCACCGAGGTTGGCGACGGTTCCGGCGTCTCCAGTGGTTCCTTCGGTGTCGTTTCCGACCAGTGCGTTCGGTGACAGCGTCCCGCCGTAGCCGAGCCGGTAATTAAACGGTGCCCAGCAAAACAGCAGATGGCAGGTCGATCCAGTGAGAGCGTTTCGCTCCCGGAGGCGATCGTCGAAGACCTCGAGGACCGTCTCGAGTGACGGGAAGAGCGCCTCCGACGACCGTGGCGTCGCCGAGAACGGAAAGCGAACCAGCGTGCCGCGGTCGACGCGTGCCTCGAGTCCCTCGAGCCGCGAGCGCTCGTGGGCGTACGCGAGGACCTGGTCGAACGCATCTTCGATCGCCGAACGAGCATCTCGAAACGGTGGCGGCCAATCGTCTCGGATGCCGTTGAACCCGTATCGGACCCAGGCTCGAAGCGCCACTGGGCCGGGATAGATGCGGACGTGAATCGGTGTGTCGTCGACGGCTTGCTCGTCGAAACGGTGAGTCAGCGTCGAGACCGCAGTCGCACCGCCGACCGATGCAAGCAGCTCTCGACGAGAGACGATTCGTCTCGCCCCATCCGCAGAGCGGTGGGTTCGAAGCGAGGGAGTCACGGCTGAGCGCTGTGCGGTCCAGTCGCCATCGTTCCGTAGATACTACACCAGTGACCAGAATGGGAGTTTGACTTGCAGGTGCCGACCAAGTTAAGTCAGGACGGCCGAGATCCACTCGAGTGAGTCGGCAGTCGACACTCGCCCGCGACCGAGACAGCTACTCGAGTGAGAACGACTCGACCGTCGAGTACACCGGCCCTTCGTCCGTGAGAGTGCTCTCGGTCAGCTGAATCTCGTCGACACGCACTTTGCCGATCGTTGGATCACGTTCTTGAACGAGGTCCTGTACCAGCTCCTTCCCGCCAGCATGCTTCATGCGTGCGAGCGTGACGTGGGGCGTAAACTCGTGTGACTCCGGATCGAACCCCATGTCAGTCGTTCGGTGCTCGATCGCCTCGTGGAGCCGTGTGAGTTCCTCGCCACCCGTTTCGGTACCGAGCCAGACGACGCTGATGTACTCGAGGTCGGGAAAGACCCCCAGGCCACCGTACCGGACGGTGAACGGATCGACGTCGGCGTCGGCGACGGCAGCCTCGAGTTCGCGCTCGAGGGCCGGGAGCTGATCCGCATCCACGTCGCCGAGAAACTTCAGCGTCACATGGGTCTGTTCGGGATCGGTGAAGTTGAGCCCACTTGCGTCTTCGAACTCGGCTTGCAGGTCGGCGACCGCTTCTGTGAGGTCGTCTGGGAGGTCGACACTGACGAACAGTCGCATACTCGAGCCATCGCTGGCGGTGTACTCAATGGTGACGGTGGGGGCGACCACGGCCATCGGGGTCGGTCAACAGGTGTCGGGACCGAATAGCTGTATGCTGTCCGAAGAGAACTCGACCCAGAGCGTCTCGCCAGTTTCGTTCGGGGGTTCGGACTGCTCGACGACGAGTTCGTCACCCGTTATGGACTGCACGGTCACGTCGTACCGACGGCCGATATCCGCGACATGGACGACTTCACACGGCAGCGACGGCGTCGTCCCGGGGGACGCAGAGTACCGAAGCGAGAGGTCTTTCGGGCGAATATGACACGTGACCGGCGTTCCAGCTGGCAGCTCACGCGTCGTGCTGTCGAGTCTGATCTCGTGTGTCCCCAGTGCGATCGTGAGTGGGTGTTGGTCGACGACGGTCGCCGCGAGCGTGTTCGAGCGGCCGAGAAATGACGCCACGAACGGCGTTGGTGGCGACTCGTAGAGCGTTCGTGGCTGCCCAACGCCAGCAACCTGCCCGTCGTTCATCACCACGAGCCGATCCGCAAGCGCCATCGCCTCCTCCTGATCGTGAGTAACGAAGAGTGTCGTGACACCGGTTTCGCGCTGGATGCGTGCGATCTCATCTCGAAGCTGTTCACGTAACGTTCGGTCGAGCGCCGACAGCGGCTCGTCGAGGACGAGGACGTCCGGCTGTGGAGCCAGCGCTCGAGCCAACTCCACGCGGCGCTGTTGGCCACCGCTCAGTTCCGAGGGAGCGGCGGTCCGCTGGTCGCAGAGATCGACCAGCCCGAGGTAGTCGGTCACGAGTTCGTCACGACGAGCAGGTTCGATATCGCGTGCTTTGAGCCCGTATGCGACGTTCTCACTGACAGTCATATGTGGGTACAGCGTCGGTTGCTGGAAGACGATACCGACGCGGCGTGTCTCGGGTGGGGTGTCGGTGACGTCGTCGCCGCGAAGCACCACTCGGCCCGTTGTCGGTCGAACGTGGCCGGCGATCGCTTGAACGATCGTCGTCTTTCCACAGCCACTCGGGCCGAGCAGTGCGACCAACTCACCCGACTCGAGGCCGAACGAGACGTCGTCGACGGCCAGTTCGGTGCCGTATCGGTGCGAGAGCTGCTCGAGTTCGAGGATCATTCGTCGACCACCGTCGGGACCCGTCCAAGTCGCTGGACTGCTGCGAGGACGACGAGCGTAATGGCGAGGAGTGCAAGCCCCAGCGGGACGATCGCGTCGATCCCGCCGGCGATGAAGTCAACCCAGATGCGGGTCGGCATCGTTCGTGGGTTGTAGGCGACCATCATCGTCGCACCGAACTCCCCGATCGCCCGTGCGAACGTCAGGACGATCCCCGCGACGATCGCCCCACGAGCCATCGGAATCGAGACGTTCCAGAACGTCGAGAGCGGCCCGTACCCCAGCGACCGTGAGGCCTGTTCTAACCGCTCGTCGATGGCTCCGAAGCCAGCTCTGGCGGTGATGATGACGAACGGCGCGGCGACGAACGTCTGTGCGAGGATGACACCGAGGAGACTGTCCGTAAGCGAGATCCCGACGGCAGCAGCAGCCGCGCCGATCGGTGTAAACCGGCCAACGGCCGTCAGCAACATTGCACCGCCGACGACCGGTGGGATGATCAGCGGCAACACGACCAGCGCCTCCACGAGACGCTTACCCACGAACGACGTGCGAGCGAGTACGTACGCGAGCGGGACGCCGAACACGGTCGCGATTGCCGTCGAGATGGGGGCCGTAAGCAGCGAGTTCCGGATCGCCACCTGCGCTTCCGGCGTCGACAGTCCAGCGACGACGTTTGAGATCCCGGTCCGGGACAGGAACGCGACGAACGGAATCGCAAAGTAGAGCAGAATCACCCCACCGAGGACGGCTGGGAGCAGGAGCTCCGGCATTCGCCGAGAGTAGCCAGAGAGGGGCGGCCTGGAGAGGCTCATACGTCGATTGCCTCCGGAAGCGACCCCTCCGGACGCGGGAGGCTCTCGCTAACGGTGAGTCCTGCATCGACGAGCAGGTCCGGGTTGTCGATGAGAAACTGGACGAGCTGGTGGCCCGCATCGGGGTCGTCTGCCTCGTCGTTGACCGTGGCGTTGTACAGTATCGGCCGCCCTTCAGCAGTGTATCCCTCCTCATCCGTCGTGAACTCGACCGTCGCGTAGTGGTCGGCCAGTTCGGGGTTTGCGAAACTGTACGCGTCGGGAAATTCGAAAAAGGGCATCTCGTGATCGACCGCCATATTGTGATAGACGACCGACGCCGCTCGAGACCCGCTTTCGACGCCTGCCATCATCTGTGGCTCTTCGGGCTCCTCGTAGACGCGCTCCAGAAGTTCGTCTTGGAACCCCTCGAGGCCGTATTCGTTCTCAGCAAGCTCGAACGCCTGGACGGCGCGATAGCCCAGCGGGTCGAGATCCGGATCCCCGATCGAGAGCTCGCCGTCGTCAGTCTCGAGGGCTAGCTCATACCACGGGATGCCGTCCTCGAGGCCCTGTCCAAACGTCGTCTCCGCGTTGTATCCGATCCCGAGACTGTTGGTCGCAAACTCGACGTCCCAGTCGGTGAACTCGCCGTACAAACGATCACGGAGCAGCGTCGAATCGGCGCTCACGATAACGTCGGGCTGTTTGGTTCGGTCTTCGACCATCCGCATCACCGCGTTGGCCCCGTAGTACTCTCCGTGAACCGAGATTCCAGTTTCGTCCTCGAACGCCGGGCCGATGTGGGATTCAAACGTCTGTGCGAGACTGCCAGCCGAAAGCACACGTACCGAGGACGTCGCAGTTCCCAAACAGCCAGCGACACCGATGCCGACGAGGCTACCCGCCGTGGCGAGAGCTGTACGGCGGCTGACGCCGTCCCCATCATAATCGCCACCAAGAGCCATATGTCTCAGTTTGTTTTCCTCGTTCATATAACCATATCCAATTCCTAATCCACAGTAATGTAACCACAAACAATTACTTGTTCAGCGAGAGTGAGCGTGTGTCACGATTAGGTTAGCTCGCTGGACGGACGGCTCGTGTCGCCAACACTGCCGTGCCGAGCGCCGACCGTCAGGCACTCGGTTACCGGTGTCGGTTACGTGAAGGCTGTTAGGGCCGACGATTATATTGGTACGACACTTGCATACGATGATGACCGACGTTGTCGTACTTGGCGGTGGGATCGGTGGCCTCACCACAGCGCACGAACTCGCCGAGCGCGGGTTCGACGTCACCGTCGTCGAGGCCAACGACCGCTTCGGTGGAAAGGCCCGATCGGTACCGATCACGGACGATCCGAAGGCGCTACACGGTGAGCACGGCTTTCGGTTCTTCCCAGCGTTCTACCAGCACGTCATCGAGACGATGGAGCGAATCCCTGACGGAACCGGGACCGTCGCCGAAAACCTCGTCGAGACCGAAGCGACACTTATCGCGAACGCCGACAGCCCGGGCCGGATCGCCGAGACGCGGACCCCCAACTCGCTGCGTGGGTGGCTCGAGGCACTGCGCCCGGCCTTTGCCGAGGACTTGCCCGACGACGACGTTCGCTTTCTGCTCGAACGACTCCTGTATCTGCTGACAGCCTGTGACGAGCGACGCGAGGGTGAGCTCGACGACATCTCCTGGTGGGAGTTCATCGATGCCGACAACCGCTCACAGGAGTTTCGTGATCGCCTCGCCTACGCGACCCAGTCACTCGTTGCGCTCCGGCCCCAGGTCGGGAGCACTCGGACGATCGGGACTATCTATCTGCAGCTTCTGTTCGGCCAGCTCGATCCCACCCAGCCGACCGAACGCGTCCTGAACGGACCGACCAGCGAGGCCTGGATCAAGCCATGGGTCCGCCATCTCGAGGCGCTCGACGTCGACCTCCGACCGGCCACGCCAGCGACGCAACTCGAGTTCGATGGGCGCCGGATCACCGGCGTCACGCTGGCCAACGGGGAGACGATCACAGCCGACGAGTACGTCCTCGCTGTTCCAGTCGAGATCGCCACCGAGTTCCTCACACGAAAGATGAGGCGTCTCGCACCCGAACTCGAGCGGATCAGTCAACTCGAAACGGCGTGGATGAACGGGATCCAGTTCTACCTGACCGAAGACGTCGAGTTGACGCGGGGCCACCAGGTCTACGCCGACGCGCCGTGGGCGCTGACATCGATCTCACAGCGGCAGTTCTGGACTGGGTACGACGTCGCGGATCACGGTCCCGACGCGGTCGAGGGTGTCCTCTCGGTGATCGCCTCCGACTGGGATACACCCGGCATGCTCCACGAGAAGCCAGCCAGATCGTGTACGCGCGACGAGATTGCAACAGAGATCTGGGCGCAGTTGAAAGCCCACTTGAACGTGACCGAGACGATGCTGGACGACGACATGCTCGTCGACTGGTTCCTCGATCCGGCGATCGTCGAACGCGACGACGGTGGCGTCGAGAACCGCTCGCCACTGCTAATCAACACCGTCGGCGCGTTAGCGAACCGACCATCGGCCGACCCGGCGATCGATAATCTCACACTCGCAAGCGACTACGTGCGGACGAACTCGGATCTGGCCTCGATGGAGTCGGCCAACGAAGCCGGTCGCCGCGCAGCGAACGCGATCCTCGAACGACACGGGCGGAAGGCAACGGTCGCGACCTGGGAGCTTACGGAGCCAGCCGTATTCGAGCCGTTCAAGCGACAGGACCGGTTTCGGTATCGGCTCGGACTCCCGCATCCCGGTGACGTGACCCACTCGATTCGAGGCGTCACCAGACGGCTCAGCAGCCGGCTCTGAAGCGTCTCTCAGGCGCAGAGCCGATACCGGGTCGCAGCCCTTAACAGTCGTCGTCGCCAACGTCTGGCAATGACTGACCGAGAGGGCAATCGCGACCACCAGTTCTCCGAAGGAGAGGGCTTCGAGGACACCTACGACGAGTTCGATCTGGATCCACCGGAACTGAACGTCGATCCGTCGAAGGTCGACCCGGTCGACTCCCGCGTCCTCGCTGACACGCTCGATGAACGGACCATCAATCAGGACGAGGTCGATGCGAGCGAGTTGCTCGACGTCGGGCTGAACTACATGCAGATCAACCGCTACGAACAGGCCACCGAGGCCTTCGAGCGGACCGCCCGCTTCGCTGAGGATGACGGTCTCGCACAAGAGGCCTGGGTCAACAAAGGTGTCGCCCACGCCGAACTCGAGGAGTACGACGAGGCGATCGGTGCCCACCGCGAGGCGATTCGAATCGACGGCGAGAGCGAACACGCCGCGACGGCCGAGACGAACCTCGCTTACGCACTCTGGGAGTTCGGCGAGACGACACAGGCTCTCGAGCACGCCGAACGCGCCGTCGAAATCGACGAGCGCTTCGCCGAAGGCTGGTTCAATCGCGCCTTTTTCCTCTCGGAGCGTGGCCTGGCCGAGGAGGCACTCCACTGTATCGACAACGCCATTCGGCTGGGACTGCGCAACGCCAAAGTCCTCGAGGAGAAAGCCGAGATTCTCGAGGAACTGGGCGAGTACGACGAAGCCGAGGAGATCGCCGAGGAAGCAAACGAGATGCGTGAAGAAGCCGAACAGCGCATGATCGAACAGCGAAAGGAGATGCAAGGTCACACCCCTCCCGACGTCGATGAGCAGTCCGAGCGACAACAGGGCGGGGTCGACATCACGGATCCGGGACGCGCATCAGACCGTGATGACGAGTGGGAACTCGAGTAACGACGGATGATCGTCAACGAACGACAGACACCAGAAGGGCTGTTGGTCGCCGTCTGTGACGAGGCCGTCCTCGGCGAGACCTTTGAGAGCGAGGGGATCTCGCTGGCCGTCACCGAGGAGTTCTACGGCGGCGAGACAGTCGACGAAGACGTCGTCGTCGACAGCCTCGCTCGAGCGACTGTCGCCAACATCGTCGGCACGGAAGCTGTCGAACTCGCCGTCGAGAACGGGTTCGTCGACGAGGCGAACGTCCTCGAGGTTGGGCCAACGCTGCACGCGCAGTTGCTGTGGCTGTAGCACGCGAAAGCAGAGAGCGGGTTGTGGACTACAAATCAGTGTTTCTGAACCGATAGTAGCCGATAGCGACGGGGACGACAAGCCAGAACAGCAAGACGACGACGCCGAACCAATCTTGCAGGTAGAACGGCGCGTCACCTGCGTACCGTTCGGCCGGCGTCAGTTGGCTCGCTTCAAAATCCTCGAGGCCGTACTGGAACGTAAAGGGGAACACCTCGCCGTCGATGGCGTTGCTCGCAAGCGTCGTGTAGGCGGACATCGGGTTGAACTGCTCGAGGACGAGATACCACGTTTCGGCTTCGACCGGCGGCCCTTCGTCGTAGAGCAGGTAGTACGGCCCGGCAGTGACGAGTTCCCAGAGTGCGACAAAGAGCATGTAGAGGCCGACGACGAGCGCCATCGACTTGCCCCGTGTCGAAACACCAGCGGAGACGCCGACTGCGAGGCCCGCGAAGGCGACGCCGAACAGGAGCGTGATTGCGCCAAAGGCGACCCAATCGGCAAGCGGCACCGAGCCGAAAAAGGCCGCGCCCAACACGAGTGCGACGAGGAAGGCGAGGACGACGGCCGTGCCGACGACAGCCATCCGTCCGAGCAGTTTGCCGAAGACGATATCGGAACGGTTCGGCGGCAAGCCAAGCAGGAGTTTGATACTGCCCGAGCGACGCTCGCCGACGACGGCCATGTAGCCGGCGATCAGCGCGGCGATCGGCACGATCGTCTGCAGTGGGAAGCCAAGGAAGCCAAGCACCTCAGCCGCTGTCACGTCGTCGGCCGTATACCAGATCGCCGTATAGCCGATGACAACGATCCCGACGAGCAGGCCGATCAGCGACCAGAGCAGTTTCGATCGGCCGGCGTCCTCGAACTCCTTGCGGGCAACAGTCGTGATCTGTGTGGTCATTTGTCTACCTCCGTGGCCACGGCCTCGGGAGCCACTGTGTCGTCAGTTGCCTGCACCCCAGCGTCCCCCTCACCGTTGGTGAGTGTGGTAAACAGCGACTCGAGCGAGACGTCGTCGATTCGCAGATCCTGAATCGTTGCGCCCGCGGCGTCGAGCGCAGTCACGATGGTCGCTTTCGCCGCCGGATCGGCGATCGAACACTCGAGCGTCTGTCCAGCGGCGGCGACGGCAGTGATTCCAGCAACGCCACGAGCGGTCTCGAGATGGCCGTCGGCAGCGTCGGCAAGTGTGAGTTCCATCGTCGCCCCGTCACCAAGCGACTCTCGGAGCCCCTCAATGGTGTCGACAGCGACGAGCGTGCCCTCATTCAATACGCCGATACGATCACAGACTGCTTCGACGTGCTCTAAGATGTGACTCGAGAAGAAGACGGTCGTCCCGCGGTCGGCCTCCGCGCGGACGAGGTCTTGCATCTCACGGATCCCGTGGGGGTCGAGCCCGGAGGAGGGCTCGTCCATAATCAGCAAGTCGGGGTCGCCGACCAGTGCCATCCCAGTCGCGAGGCGCTGGCGCATCCCCTTGGAGTAGTCGCCAGCCGGCCGTGCGGCGTCCTCAACCGAGAGGCCGACGCGCTCGAGGATCGCCTCGGGGTCGTTCGTGGCGTCTTTGGTGTCGATTGCGAACTCGATATGTCGACGGCCAGAGAGTCGCGGGTAGATGTCGAACCCCTCCGGCAGGACACCGACACGGGGGCTGATCTCGTCTGCCTCGTCCTGAGCGTCGTAACCGAGCACTGTCGCCGATCCCGATGTCGGGCGAGCGAAGTCGAGTAACATGTTGATGGTTGTCGACTTCCCCGCCCCGTTTGGGCCCAGAAAGCCGAACACTTCGCCGTCTTCGATCGTCAGATCGAGGTCGTCGACGGCGGTCAACTCACCGTAGGTTTTCGTCAACCCAGTCGTTTCGATCGCGGTCATCTTGTTGGCACATACACAGGAATCACATATAATCGACGGGCCGCAGTTTCAGGTTCCGAAACTCCTTCAACACCGGCGCTAACACCCTCAAAGTGTGCGTTTTCGCCATAGCCAGCACCGTCGCCACTGGCGCCCTCGAACCGACGGCGAGATCCCACAGCTTGCAGGTCGAGAGTGGACGATTCCATCCGCCTCGATGCCCGAGACCGAAGGAGTGTTTTGTCTGCGATACCTCTGACTACATAATGAGTCAGCAGAACCTCGAGCCGCTGGATGTCGAGGCGATTCGTGAGGAGTTCCCCATTCTCGAGCGGGAGTTCGACGGCCAGCAGGTCGTCTACCTCGACAACGCGGCGACGACCCAGACCCCCGATGTGGTCGTCGACGCGATGAGCGACTACTACCGTGAGTCCAACGCGAACGTCCACCGGGGCATCCACCACCTGAGCCAAGAGGCCTCGATCGCGTATGAGGAGGCCCACGACCGCGTCGCCGAGTTCATCGGCGCTGCGGGGCGCGAGGAAGTTATCTTCACGAAAAACACGACCGAAAGCGAGAATCTGGTTGCCTACTCGTGGGGTCTGCACGAACTCGAGCCCGGTGACGACGTCATCCTCACGGAGATGGAACACCACGCCTCGCTTGTGACGTGGCAACAGCTCGCCAAGCGAACGGGTGCAAACGTCGAGTACATCCGCGTCGACGACACCGGCCGGCTAGATATGGACCATGCCCGCGAACTGATCAGCGACGATACCGCGATGGTCTCGGCCGTGCACGTCTCGAACACGCTGGGGACGGTCAATCCCGTCTCCGAACTCACTGATCTCGCCCACGAACACGGCGCGCTCTCGTTTATCGACGGCGCACAGGCCGTCCCAAACCGTCCTGTTGACGTCGGCGAGATCGACGCCGACTTCTACGCCTTCTCGGGGCACAAGATGGCTGGCCCAACCGGCATCGGCGTTCTCTACGGCAAGCAAGCCCTGCTCGAGGACCTCGAGCCCTACCTCTACGGCGGCGGCATGATCCGTAAAGTCACGTTCGAGGACTCGACCTGGGGCGAGCTCCCCTGGAAGTTCGAACCCGGGACGCCGCCGATCGCCGAAGCTGTTGGACTCCACGCCGCAATCGACTGGCTCGAGGACCTTGGTATGGAGCGCGTACAGGCCCACGAGGAAGAGCTCGCAGCTTACGCCTACGACCAGCTCGAGGCTGAAGGCGACGTCGAGATCTACGGTCCCGAAGGCGGTCCCGAGCGCGGTGGGCTGGTCAGTTTCAATCTCGAGGGCGTCCATGCCCACGACCTGACCTCGATCCTGAACGATCACACGGTCGCCGTGCGAGCGGGCGACCACTGTACGCAGCCGCTACACGACAAACTCCGCGTTCCGGCATCGACTCGCGCGTCGTTTTACGTGTACAACACACGCGACGAAGTCGACACACTGATCGCCGCACTGGACGACGCACGGCAGCTGTTCGCATAGCGACGCCGTCTACACTGCGTTTTCGCGATCCGGTCGTTTATTGTCCGTCGCCAGAACACGACGTCATGCTCGAGGCAGTCCGCACTCAGGCCCGCTCGTACTTCGATGACGCCCCACCGGCACACGACTGGCACCACGTCAGGCGTGTCGAGACGCTCGCGGAGACACTGCTCGAGCGCCACCCACAGTCGGCGTCGATAGACCGGCGAGTCGTGCGCCTTGCGGTCGTTCTCCACGATATCGGCCGCGAACGGGAAGACCGTGGCGAGATCGACGACCATGCGATCTGGGGGAGCCAGGAGGCGGGCCGGATTCTCAAGGGCGTTGGCGCGGACGCAGAGACGATCGAGCACGTACAACACTGTGTGCGTTCACATCGGTACTCGAACGAGATCGATCCGGAGACGCTCGAGGCAAAACTCCTCTGCGACGCGGACAACCTCGATGCCCTCGGCGCGGTCGGTATCGCTCGCGTCTTCGCCCACGGGGGTGCGCTCGGAACCTCGCTGTACGATCCCGAGGTGCCGGTTGCCGACGACGATACGTCGGCCGGCCAGACGCAGTACAACCATCTCCACAAGAAGATCCTCGACCTTCCGGATCGGATGTACACCGACGTCGGCCGGGCCGTTGCGGAGCGTCGTGGCCGGTTCGTCCGCGAGTATACAGAACAGTTCGCGGGAGAACTGACTGGGGAGCGATAGCTGCCCCCGGCCTCCCGAAGAGAGACCGCCGCGCAATTGTAACGAACAACAACAAACTCACACAGGATTTTTGGACCCACCAGTTGTACATGGGAGTGCCGAGGTGAGAATAATGTACGAGAAACCAATTAGTCGTCCCAAACGGGACCCGTTCGACGCACTGGTCGACGTTCTCGCCGCGGCAACCCGGTACGATCTTCATCTCGTGATCGTCCCGGTTGCGTTTGCGGTTGCACTGGTCGCGGCGAGTGTACTGGGCGTATCGATAGTGCAGGCGATGCTCATCGCAGCACCGATCGGTGTGTTCGTCATCATCGATGCCTGTTATCTCAACCCCCCAGTCGATCAGGGGTCGCCGTAGCAGCATCGGCCAACAACCGTTCGACGTGTCGACAGCGTGTTCTCACAGTGGAGATCCATACCTGATTGTCTCCACAGAGAACCGTTTATCATTTCGTACGGTGAAGTTGCGTAACCATTCGTGGTAACGAGATACTGTGTGCCCCGGAACCCTTTTACAACTCTCAGTGCTACTCGAGGATACCAATGGGACTGGGCTCGGATATGTACAGACAGCAGATCCTCGACCACTACAAGAACCCGCGGAACTACGGGGAACTCGAGGATCCGACGTTTACTCACATCGGCGAAAACCCGATGTGCGGCGACGAGATTCGTATGGACGTCAAACTCGCTGACGACGAAGAGACAATTGAGCAGGTTGCGTTTTCGGGCGACGGCTGTGCGATCAGCCAGGCCTCTGCGAGTATGCTCTCGACGAAGCTTCGTGGCAAAACGGTCGATGAGTTACTCGAGATGGACCGTGACGACGTGGTCGATATGCTCGGTGTCGATATCTCGCCAATGCGAGTCAAGTGTGCCGTTCTGGCCGAAAAGGTTGCCCAGGACGGCGCGGAGATCTATCAGGGCGAACTCGATGTCGAGAAGACGACGACCGAAGACTGATCCTGTCGACAAAACGGAGTGATGGATACGCACTCCGGAATCGGTCGCGGATTCGCGGCCGTCATAGTGACCGACTGCCCACGAGAGCGGCCCGATCAAACAGTTTTAACTCGCTCTCCGACCGACGGCAAACCCGCTCGGACCCGGCTGTGTCGTAGTTGCTGACTTGTGTGCAAACGGCTCTGCCAGCCAGTGTGGCCACTGCACTGTTCAGAGATAGGTTTTTGCTAACTCGAGTCATACGATGTTCGATGAGTAGCACCGGTTCGTCGAAACGGGACGGCAACCGTGACTCGGTCACCGACGCAATCGTCACAGCAGTCGCCGACGCGAAAGGTGTCGACGTCCTCGAGTTACCGCCGCTGTGGGAGGTGGTCAATCCTGACGCACTCGAGACGGCGTTTTCACCGTCGAAACGTGATCGGACGGTAAACCGAGCCGGACAGATCGCCTTCAGCTACTGTGGCTACAGGGTGCTCGTCGAGTACGGCGATTCAGTCACGGTCTCACTCGAGTCGTGAAAACGGGCAGTCGTTACTCCGGCTTCAGTCCGCCGTCTTCGACGCGCATGACGGCCTCGCCGTCGGCGAGGTTCGGGGCGTCGACGAGTCGAACGATTCGTTTGTTCCCTTTGGATTTGCGCAGATAGATTCGGAACGTCGATTTGTGTCCGAGGATGTTCCCACCGATCGGCTGGGTTGGGTCGCCGAAGTAGGAGTCGGGGTTCGAGGCAACCTGATTAGTGACGATAACGGCGCAGTTGTAGAGGTTACCGACCTTGTCGATATCGTGGAGGTGTTTGTTGAGCTTCTGCTGTCGGTCCGCGAGTTCGCCACGACCAACGTACTCCGCACGGAAGTGTGCCGTAAGCGAGTCGACCGCCAGCAGTCGAACGGGGTAGTCGGAGTCTTCGTGCTCACCGGCCAGTTCCTTCGCCTTCTCGGCTAGCAGCATCTGGTGGTTGGAGTTGAACGCCTTTGCGACGTGGATCTTATCGAGGATGTCGTCGACGAGCTCATCGACTGCCTCCTCATCGGCCGCAGTGCCCTCGATCTCGCGATCTTCGAGCGTTGCGTTGATGACCTCATCCTCGAGGCCGCGGACCATGTCGTCGATCCGTTCCGGACGGAACGTGTCCTCACTGTCGACGAAAATCGCACAGCCGTGAAGGCCACCGACTTCCTTGGGAAGCTGGACGTTGACGGCCATCTGGTGGGTGACCTGCGATTTCCCGGAGCCGAACTCACCGTAGACTTCGGTGATCGACTGGGTTTCCATACCGCCACCGAGCAGGTCGTCGACTTCGTCGATGTGCCAGCTCAGCTTGCCGATCTCGTTTCGTCGTTCGAGAACAGTCGAACCGGTCTCGAAGCCACCGATATCAGCTGCGTCACGAGCGGCGCGAACGATGTCCGCGGCCGTCGACTCGCCGACGTCGGCTGTGTTCGACAGTTCCGAAGGTGACGCGACGGCGAGACTCTGGAACGAGTCGAAACCAGCGTCATGAAGCTTGTCTGCGGTTGCGGGTCCAACACCGGGGAGGGTCTCGAGGTCTGCGTCTGGCATACTCAGTCGTTGTGCCGGACCCTGTATAAACCCTCGTTAACAGGGGAGTGAAAGTGAAAGTGCACGACTGCGGCGCGGTGATTGAGCTGGTCGTCCGCGGAATTATGTAGAAAGGCGCAGTTGTCGACTCCCGTCAGGGCGTGCGGTCACCGGACTGCCACTCGAGGCAGGTGAGTTGCTCGTCGCTGCCGACGTACAGTTGGCCGTCGCCGACTGCAGGCGTACTCGTTATCGCTCCCTCGAGTCCGTGGTGCCAGCACAGGTCACAGTCATCGGAGACGTCGATCCCGTACAGCGAGCCGGTCGAATCGCCGATACAGAGGATCTCCCCGACGATCACGGGACTGGAGGTGACCGGGCCATCGAGGGCGACGCCCTTCTTCGAAAACAGCCAGCCCCGCAGTTTCCGGCGGCCAAACGTCGTGTCGGTGACGTGGAGATAGCCGTCTGCGGCACCGACGTACGTCGAATCGATCTCGTCGAGGACGGTGGGTGAGGACGTAAACGAGCCTTGTATCTCGTAGGTGAACCACGACTGCCCGCTGCTGGTGTGAAACGCGATCAGCGTCCCGTCGTCGTCGGCGACGTACACCCGGTCGTTGACGACTGTCGGCCCGTCGACGACCGTGCCGTTGGTCGGGGCATCCCAGCATGGTTCACCAGTCGTCGCCTCGAGGGCCAGAACCGTCCCATCAGCGGTGCCGACGTAAACCTGGTTCCTGTCGTGTGTCTGGTCGCCATCCACGTCCATCTGGGCGTCATCGAGCGACAGCAGGTCGATCTCCTGGTCGGGGTCCGGGCGCTGTCCCCAGCCCCCCTGTCGGTCGCGGTCCTCGTCGCTGTCGACGGCCGGCGCGCCGACGACAGGTGTGTCGGTCTCGTGTGTCCAGACGAGTTCGCCGCTGTCAGCCTCGAGCGCCGAGAGTCCGGCTGTATGGCTAGCATAGAGCACCGTTCCCGACAGCGCGAGTGCAGAGTCGAGTGTGCCGGGAAGGTCGGCCGTCCAGCGCTGCTCGCCAGTCGCGGGCTCGAGGGCGTAGACGACGCCCTCGCCTGTCGCGAGATACAGGTGGTCGTGTGTGACAATTGGTGCCGTGTCGGTCGCCGCAGTCGTCTCGAACACCCAGCGCCGGCGCCCGGTTTCGCGTTCGAAAGCGTAACAATTCCCGTGGCTCGTCCCGACAAAGACGGTATCGCGGTCGAGTACCGGTGATCCAGCCGCGCCGACGAGGTCGGCCGTCCAGCACTCTGCGATCCGCTGGGGACCCTCGAGATCACGCCGCAGCCCCGAGTGCTGGGGATCGCCTTTGAACTGGTTCCAGTCTGTCACTGAATGGAGATACCGAACGGATCGGTATAATGGATGCGACACCGGATGACGGGCGAGAACGCTCGTTCCTCGGCTGGTGTTGCCACTCTGATCACAAACTGGACGACTCAGTGACTGGACGGAACGAAACGGCCCGGCAGGAAAAGGGGGGGCAACAACTGGTGTATGGCGCAGTTGATGATGATAGAGGGTTCCTGCCGTACAATCGTGTATGGAGTCAGAACTAATACCGGTGATGCCAACAGAATTTGGTATCGACTACCGTTGCAGCGCAGCTGGCCCGCTGGCGGTTCACTCCCAGGGATGTGTCCCGCCCGAACTCGGCCACAATGGGTACCAGTACTCTTTCTCGCGTTCGATCTCGAGTTCGCCATCCAGCGTCGACTCGAGTGTGAACTCCGCGCTCGAGGCGCGCTCGCGGCCGGGTCGAGGCGCGAAGGGGTAGTATGCTCCGCGACGGAACGAGTAGATCCAGTAGGCTGGCCCGTCGCGGTCTTCATACGCGAAGACGGCCGCAAGCAGCCGCGAACCGTAGCCGTGCTCGATGAACGTGTCCGCAGCGAAATGCATGCTCGTAATGAGATCCTCGGGATTGTCGTCCTCGAGGACGACCCAGTGGTAGCCGTGGTCGTCGCTGCTCACGGAGAACTCGGTGCCAGTTTCCTCGCGGCCCGCCTCGAGGATGGCTTCGACCTCGTCGACGGCGTCTCGAAAGCTCCTCGAGTCGACACCGGAGAAACAGAGCGCGCCGATGTCGAGCGAGTCGTAGCCGAGGTCGGCCTCCATCGTCAGATAGGCAGTACTCATTCCGAAGAGGTCGTCCGGATCGGCGTCACGTCTGGCGTCCGTCTCGGCGCGCAAGCCGAGGACGGCGCGGAGTCCATCGAGCAGTCCCATACGATGACAGAGGATGGCGACCCCTTAGAACGATTGCATCTCGCGCTCGAGGTCGCGCAGTTGTTCGACCCGTCGCTCGGTCGGCGGATGGGTGCTAAAGAGGCGACCGACGATGCCGGACTTGATCGGGATGATAAAGAAGGCGTTCATCTCGGCTTCCTCGCGCATATCGTTTTTCGGGACCTTGTCCATCTGCCCGGAGATTTTCATGAGCGCGGAGGCCAGCGCCGCGGGGTTGCCGGTGATCGCGGCTGCACCGCGGTCGGCCGAATACTCGCGGTACCGCGAGAGCGCTCGAATCAACAGATAGCTGATGATCCAGACGAGCAAGGAGACGAGGATCGCAACGACGACGCCGCCACCGCCCTTGCCGCCGCGATTCCCGCCGCCGAAAAAAGCCCCCCAGCGGACGATCATGAACGCGATCGTCGAGAGGAAAGAGGCGATCGTCATCACCATCATATCCCTGTTTTTCACGTGGGCGAGTTCGTGAGCGAGAACTCCATCGAGTTCGTCCTGATTGAGCGTGCGCATGAGTCCCGTCGTCACCGCGACGGCGGCGTTTTTCTGGTTCCGGCCGGTCGCAAAGGCGTTGGGGACGTCCGAGTCGATGACCGCGACTTTCGGCTTGGGGAGATCAGCCTGCTGGGAAAGGCGTTCGATCGAGCCGTGCAGTTGTGGGTACTCGTCGGCCGAGACCGTCTTCGCACCCATGCTCTTGAGCGTGAGCGTGTCGCTGAAGTAGTACTGGACCAGCGACATGCCGCCGAACAGGAACGCGAAGACCATCAGTCCGCCACCCATGTAGGCGGTGATCACCCCAGCAAAGACGATGTACAGCGCAAACAACAGAAACATCGTCAGGAACATCCGAAACCGAAGCCCCCAGTCTGCCTGCCAGTTCATATCTCGAATGAGGTGGGCCGGACGAATAAGTGTCACCGACACGACCGCCACGGAACATGACGGGCTGAAATCACATCTACAACCCGTGTGCACAACCCCTTCGTTTCACATGGAGACCACGGGACATGACGCCGTCTGACACGATTAGAACACGAAACTGTCAGTGAACAATGACTGGAGTCGTGGGCGTTCGCCCTCCATCTCTGTGACACGACTGTGTGAGCACTGGCGACTCGAGTATGAGACTGACTGGGGTGAGAGCCCAGCCGAGTTTGGCGGCGAGTGGAACACGCCGTTTAACTCCGTGAGCCACTAACTGGGAACAATGAAAGAATCGCGTGCGTTCTGTCCCCGATGTGGGGACACGGTACCTGAGCGGTCGGAGAGCGACGCGAACGACGAGTCTGCGGCGGATCCCCTTCGACCCGGTTCGGAGGTCGAACTCTGCGATGCGTGTTACTTCGATGATTTCGACTTCGTGGATGCGCCGGATCGGATCGACGTTCGCGTCTGTGCCCAGTGTGGGGCCGTCTATCGTGGCAACCGATGGGTCGACGTTGGTGCGGAAGATTACACCGATATCGCCATCGAAGAGGTCAGCGAAGCGCTAGCCGTCCACGTCGACGTCGAAGACGTCGCCTGGCAGGTCGAACCCGAACAGATCGACCCGAACACGATCCGGATGCACTGTTATTTCACGGGCGTCGTCCGTGGAACGCCGGTCGAAGAGCAGGTGATGGTCCCGGTCAGGATGGCTCGCCAGACCTGTACCCGCTGTGGCCGGATCTCCGGCGACTACTACGCGAGTATCGTCCAGATCCGCGCCGAGGACCGAACCCCGACGAGCGAGGAGACCGACCGAGCCAAGGAGATCGCCAATCAGATCGTCGCGGAGATGGAGGCGACAGGTGACCGAAACGCCTTCGTCACCGAGGTCAGCGAGGTCGACGACGGCCTGAACATCAAGATCTCGACCAACAAGATCGGCAAGAAGATCTCGAACAAGATGGTTGAGGAGTTCGGCGGCACCGTCAACGACGCCGAAACACTGGTCACCGAAGACTCCGACGGCAACGAGGTCTATCGGGTGACGTTCGCCGTCCGCCTGCCGCCGTACCCGCCGGGCGACGTCATCGACCTCGCGGACGACGACGAGGGACCGGTACTCGTCCGCAGCGCTCGAGGCAATCTCAAAGGCGTCCGACTGACGACCGGCGAGCGCTACGAGGCAAGCTACGAAGAAGGAGACTCGCCCGACGCGCGCAAACTCGGCGAGGCCGACGACGCCGTCGACGCCACGGTTGTCACCGTCGAGGACGACAACGCCGTCCAGGTGCTCGACCCCGAAAGCTATCGGGCAAAAACCATCGCGCGTCCGGACTACTTCGATCCCAACGCCGAAACGGTGCCTGTGCTGAAGAGCCGCGCTGGATTGCACATCCTTCCCGACGAAACTGATGCGTGAGAACGAAGACGACCCAGCGTTGCCGGTCGACGACGCCCTCGAGCACGTCGGCGCGGAACCCGACGCACCGCTTGCTGCGATCGTCGCAAAGCCACGCACCGAAACAGCCATGCAGTCGCTTCGCGCCGAGGGCGTCTACGACGACTCGAGACGGGTCCGCGAGGACGGCCCCGAGCGGGTCGCGCTTCCCGTGACGGCGCCGCCGACCGACACCCGCGTCCTCGAGGTCGTGCGTCAACTCGAGCCCGAGCCTCGAAACCCGGATCTCGAGGCCATGCTGGCCGACCGAGGGTGGACCGATGACGCGCTCGAGTCGGTTCCGGGTTCGTGGGCCGTCATCGGCTCGGTGATCCTCCTAACGGTGCCCGACGACTGTCACGACGAGACGGCGCTGGCCGAAGCCTTGCTCGAGATCCACGGCGAAGCCGACAGCGTGCTGGCAGACGAAGGGATCGCAAACGACGGCGACGCTGGCACCTATCGCGAGCCACGCACGCGTCTGCTTGCTGGCGCGCGAGATACCGAGACGATCCACACGGAACACGGAACGCGCTATGGGCTCGATCCCGCGAACGTCATGTTCTCGCCGGGGAATCAGGCCGAACGCGCTCGAATGGGCGAGTACGTCGAGCCAGACGAGCACGTCTTCGACATGTTCGCTGGCATCGGCTACTTCACCCTCCCGATGGCACGGGCTGGCGCGCGAGTGACGGCAACCGAACTCAATTCCACGGCCTTTCGCTACCTGCTCGAGAACGCCATGTTGAACGACGTTACCGATCGGGTCGACGCCTATATGACCGACTGCCGCGAGATCGCCGGCGAGGTCGACGCCGACCGGATTGTGATGGGGTACTACGGCCGTGCGGACGAGTCGGACGACGACGCCCACGGAACCCGGACCGACGAGGCCCACGAGTTCCTGCCGAGTGCTCTCGAGGCGCTCGTCCCCGGCGGCGTCGTCCACTACCACGAGGCGACCCCGGAGTCGCGGCTCTGGGATCGACCGATAGCGCGCCTCGAGGCGGCGGGCGAGGCGGCTGGCAGGGACCTTGAGATCCTCGAGAAACGTCGTGTCAAGAGTCACAGCGCCGGCGTCGAGCACGTCGTCGTCGACGCCCGATTCGAGTAGCGCCGACGCTATTGGGTGCCGACTGGCGGCTGAACGTCGTGACATTCATGCTGGCGGAGTGAGTGATACCACATATGGACAAAAACCAGTTCATCGCCCTGACGTTCGCGTTCCTGATGGTCTCCTCGATGGTCGCCTGGGGCGCACTCGCGGCGTTCTGAATCGGTTTTCGACCAGCGACCGCTCCTGGGGAGCGACAGCTCACCGCCACGAGACTCGTGTTTCTTTCGAAATCCAGAACGCTCGATTAGCCGTCCGTATCCCAGACGTCGGCCAGCGGACTCGAGGATGCCGACCGTCCCGACCGCCGAGAACGCGAGCGCGTCCGCCGCGAGCGGTCCGTTCGCTCGCCACCGCCGCCTCGAGTCCCACCACTGTCGCCAGCGATCGCCGCGGATGGGTCGAACGCTGGCAGCTCCGGCTGGCTCATTCGGTCGACCTGCACCGCAAACCAGTCGGGCATGTCCGTCCGCGCGCGGTCGAAGCAATCCAGTAAGCTCGAGTCGGCCAGATACGTTGCCCCGTAATCGTCTGGCGCGCGGACGACGCGGCCACAGGCCTGAATCACGGTCCGCAGCGCGGTCCGGTAGTACCACGCCCACTGGCCGTCCTCAAGTCGGTGGGCGACCCGGGAGTCACCCGTGTTGAGAAACGGGGCCTTACAGAGCACTTGCCAGCGACAGAGGTCGCCTTTGAGGTCGAGCGCTTCCTCCATCTTGACCGAGAGAAAGACGTCGGAGCCGTCGCTGGCTTTCCACTCCTCGAGGGCGGCGTCGCGGCCGTCTCGGTCGTGTGTCCGCACGCGGTCGCCGACGCCGAAGTCGGCCAGTAACTCGGCGAGCCGTTCCTGAATGCTGTAGGAGTGGGCGTGGATCAAGCCCTTCTCATCGGGGTGGTGTTGCATGAGTCGGACGATCGTGCGAGCGATTTTCGGCGTCGTCTCCGAGCGCTGGTCGTAGGTCATCTTCCCCTGGGTGACGTCGTACAGCGGCCGGTTCTCGACGGGGAAGGTGTGTTCGACGTCGACCAGCGCGACGGTTGTGGGGTCGAGACCGACCTGTCGGCAGAACGCCGCCTTGTTGAGGATCGTCGCCGACAGTAACGCGAACTTGTTGCCCCGATCCCAGACCGTGTGTTGGAGATACTTTTCGGGGCTCATCGGCTTGATCGTCAGCGGCCCGCCCGCGGGGTCGTCGTCCTCGTCGCGGCGCTCTGTCCGCGCACTCGAGGGCTCGGATTGGTCGACCAGCCACGTCGTCGGACTCTGTGGGTCGCGATAATCCGAGACGAACCACTCGAGTTCGCCGATGAGTTCCTGGAGTCGATCGCGTGTGCGGACCTCGGCTGCCGAGAGCGACTCCTGGGCGAGCAGGTCGTCTTTCCGGCGTGTACAGATCTGGGCGACGTTTTCGGCGTACTGAACGGCGCGCTCGAGGTCGTCGACGACGGGGACGCGGAGGTCGTCCCAGAACGGCACCGTTCGCGGGCCGAGCTGGATCGTCGCGTACATCTCGGCCCACTCGGCGAGGCCGTGGGCTTCGTCGACGACGACGACGTCGCGTTTTCGAAACACCTCGCTGCCGGCGGTCTGCATGAAGTAGGCGAGCGTCATCGCCGCGATATCTCGGTTCGAAGCGATTGCCCGGTCGGAGAAGTACGGACAGCGATGCTTGACCGAACAGTCGTAGCCGCGCTCGCGAACGCAGGGGGCCTGGTTGACCGGCGTCTCCCGTTCGTCGGGGAGAATGCAGGTGTAGTTCGACTTCCCACGGATGACGTTCAGATCCGCCAGCAGATCGTCTGCCGCGACGTCGTCGAGCTGTGAGACCTGTGGGGTCGTGTAGTATGCCCCGGTCGCGTCGCTGGGATCAGCCTCGTCGACGCGACGGGCACAGCCGGCGACGGCACGGGCGAGCAGAGACTTGCCGCTTCCCGTTGGAGCCCGCACAAGCACGACGTCGTTGCCGGCCGCGAAGGCGTCACGAATGTCACGGAGGGCGCGTTCCTGGGTCCCGCGGTAGCTCGGCGCGGGAAACTCCTCGAAGATCCGCTCGGGATTCACCGTTCGTTCCACGGCGCGGCCGCATCCTAAAGGCTACGGACCGTTGCTCACCATGAACTGTCACAGTACACGATCGGTCCGTGAAGTCGACCGTAGGCGGTGTTTACCTGCGGGTAGTCAGCCGATTACAAATACGAACTCTCGCCTTGCATACAGATGCGGAAGGGTCGCTCAGCGGTAGAGCACCGCGGTGTCTTCTGACCCGCGGCGGCAGTATGCCTCGTGGCGTTCAAATCCCACCCCTTCCGCTTTCACCGTTTTCACCCCAGATAGCTACCGATGGCACACAGCGTCGAGACTGCTCTTACTGTGTCCCAAGCTGTGACGTCTCCTCGTCGACCTGCTCGAGGCGGTCGATATCTGCAGCGGTCGGCTCCCCCTCGTCGGGCAGCGCCTCGATACAGGGATAACACAGCAGATGCGTCGTCCCGTCTGCGAGTTCCAGCGTCATCGCGGTCCCCTCGCTGCCGTCGCCAAACGTCCAGATATTGGCGATGCCGCCGGTGACCGTGACCTGTCGACCACAGCCGTCACAGGAGTCCGTTGCCATGCGCGTATATCGGTGGCGGGCGCTGAAAGTCGTTCCCCCACACCGACAGTATATATACAGTGTCGTGGTAGCGCTGCGCATGGAGGTGAACTGCGAGGGCTGTGCGGGCTGTTGTCTGAACTGGAAGGTACTCGACGCGGAACTCGAGGAGACGACACACAAGCGCCGGCAGACGCCGTTTAGCGCCACGGGTGACGCTCCACGAGCATCGCTCGATGGCGACACCAACTTCGTCCCGTTGACCCGCGATGAGGTTCGGGCATTTCTCGAGGCGGGGCTGGCAGCCGCGCTGACGCCACGATTCTGGCACGCTCGCGACGGACACGAGGGATCACGTTCCTCGGACTCTTCGAGCGGAGAGACACCGCAAGCGTCGGAGGGCGTCGAGATCGACGGCCACTCGATCGCAGCCGTTGCCGGTCGCCCGGTCTTCTTTGTCGGGTTGCGAAAGCCACCGAAGCCGGTCGCGCCCATCGGTCGCGAGGAGCCGACGTGGCTCCCAACCTGTGTCTTTCTCGACCCGACGACGCTACAGTGTCGCGTCCACGGCGGCGATCACTTTCCCGACGAGTGTGGCGCGTATCCAGCGTACAACATCGAACTCGAGCAGGAGACGGAGTGTGAACGCGTCGAGGCTGCCGGCGGTGGCGAGCGCCTGCTCGATGCGGCCGTCGACGACGACCTCGACGGCCTCCTGTTGGGCTCGCAGGCACTCGGTGCGAAGCTGTTCGCTCATCCCCGACCGGACGCACTCGAGGGCATCATCGATCGAGCTGCGAATGGGGCGCTTACAACCGCAGACCGAGCGGAGTGTCTCGCCGTCGCTGCGGCCTCGAGTCCCGGCACGCTCGCGACCTCTGAGTATCACTACGAGCAGGCAAAAACACGGATACTCGAGGGAGACAGCGACCACGACGGTGGCAGTGAGCAGGCGGAGGGCGAGTCCGAAGACTCGTGGGTCGGACCAGCGATTCGCGAGTGGCAGCGCCGACGAGAGACGAGCGAGACAGTCCCGTCACCGAGCGTTGCCGAACGCGTTGAGGACGCTCGCGGCGCACCCGACACGCCGGGCTGGGATGCCCTCGAGTGAACCCAACCCCGACAGCGTGGGCGACTGTTAAGCCCGTTCCGGCCGAAAGAACGCTATGAACGTACTCGTGACGGGGGCAACCGGGTTCGTGGGTCGACAGCTCGTCGACGCCATGCTCACAGAAACGGACCACGACGTGACCGTCCTCGTCAGAGACGCCACCGCCTACGAACCACCCGGCGACGTCACCGTCGTCGAGGGAAACGTCCTCGAGCCGGGCGGGTTCGAGGCGAGTCTCGAACAGATCGACGTCGCGTACTACCTGATTCACGCGATGGACGCACGCGGGGATTTCGCCGAGCGAGATCGGCGAGGCGCACGAAACTTCGCGCTGGCGGCCAACGCTGTCGGGGTCGAGCGGATCATCTATCTCAGCGGGCTCGGCAGCGACGCCGACAAACTCTCGAGCCATCTCGCCTCTCGCCGGGAAGTCGAGTCGATTCTGGCGATGGGTGACGCCGAGGTGACGGTTCTCAGGGCAGCCGTCATCATCGGCGACGGCAGCGCAAGCTTTCGAATGATTCGCCAGCTTGCGACGCGGCTCCCGGTGATGGTGACCCCACAGTGGATCCGAACACCCTGCCAGCCCATCGCGATCGATGACGTCGTCGCATACAGTCTCGCCGTCCTCGAGCGACCGGAGACAGCGGGCGAAACCTACGAAATCGGCGGCCCAGACAGACTCACCTACCGGGAGATGCTGCTGCAAACAGCCGAGATCATCACCGGTCGACGACCGCTGATTATTCCGGTACCGATCCTGAGTCCACGGCTCTCGGCGTACTGGGTCGGGCTCGTCACAGATGTGCCAAAAGAGCTCGCCTATCCGTTGATCGGTGGCGTTCGTAACCCCGTGATCGTCACCGACGACCGACTGGCACGACTCGTCGACGTCGAGCCGACGCCGTTCGAGGTTGCCGTCCGGCGTGCTGTCAGTACCGAGGCTGGAACAGACGAGCGTCTCGAGGCCGTGACTCGGCCGGGTCGGGACGCCGAATGACGTCATCGCCGGAGTACGGCGAGACGTGGGTGTACGAAAGCCTCGTCGGGACGGTTCCCGGGCTCAACGTATCGGCTCGGATGGCAGTCGGCATCCAGTTTGTCGCGTTCGAAGCCGCAATCCTCGTTATCGCAGCCGTCTACGACCTCCCGGCAGCCGTGCTTCCTGGAACGGTCGCCGTCGTCGTCGCGACGATCGGGAGCTGGCTCATGGTGCAGTTCAGTCGCTCCGTCCGAGAGCTTCCGACGCCGGAGCCGTATCGCCGGCTGCTGTTTGGCTCGAGCATCGACGTCGTCCTCGGCGTGTTCGCGTTCGTCACACTGGTCACCTACCTGTTCGTGGCTGATCCGGGATGGAGCGAGCAGCCGCTCGTGACCGACCTGTTCGGGGCCGATCCGCCAGTCGTTGCGATCTGGCTGGCACTGCTCGTTCTCTGGGACGTCGTCTACCGGATCGGCACCTGCTGGTGGGCGAGTCTCGTCGGGCTCTGGCGGGCGCTCGTCTACGAGTTCGATCCGGAGGTGACACGGCGGTACCGTCGGGCCGACATGATAAACGTCGGCTTCGCCGTGGTGCAGCTCCTGTTGGTTCCGTTCGTGATTGGCTACCCGCTCTTACTTGCGATCCTCAGTGGCCACGTCGTCGCCGTCGTCACTGTGACGGCGCTCTCGAGGTGGCTTCAGTAATCCAGAAAAAGTTGCGGGTAGTCGACACTACTTCGACTTGATCTGCTCGAACTGGTCTAGCAACTCCTCGGCTGAGTCACCGGAGTCGTACTCGACTTCCCCATGATAGATCGTTCGTTCGTCGTCGAAATCGGCGTCGACCCTCGAGGCTTGCCGCTCGCGTCGCTCGTGTTCGTCTTCGTCATAGGCACCCATTGACATGGCGAGTGTATTCATGTTATACGGTGTCGTATATCAATGTAACGGTCCCACACACACTACAGGATGGACGTAACATGTATGGCTTCCCACGGCGTAGTACCGATGTGGCACGGCCGCTTCGCTTTCGTTATTCGCCCACGTCTTGGAGCGAACAGCGAGTTCGACAGGAAATTCTCCAGCCGCTCCGTTCGAATATCGGGGCCCGCGCGGTGACACCGCGGTTCGATATCGGCGCGAACTGGGAGACACACCGCTTCGAGATGCAAAACGGCGATATCGCTCTCTTTGCGCGAACTGACGAGGAAGCCTACTGGATGGGCAACACCGAAACGCCCTCGTCGTTATGGCGGACTGATAAGTTCGGCTGGCAATCGGTTCCCCATCACGTCGCCCGCTGGAGCAAGCGCGAACTGCTTGCGACCCTCCACGACGAAGACCCGTGGCTCGCGGACTACCCATACATTTCGTGGTTTTTCCTCCCCGTCTTCATGTCAAAAGACGGCCGCGAGTCGACACGGGCGTTCTTTCGTGAACACGCCGCCGGCTTCCCCGATGCTGGCCGACGCGAGACGACCCGCTTTTTCGAGGAGTTCTTCGAAACCGGCGTTCTCGACGACTACCGACACGTCATGTCCGGCAAACTAGGGACCAGCGATCACGTCGATCGCGTCCGCATGAGCGCCGCGATGGGTGAGTTCATCGCCGCCAAAATCCTCACCGACGCCGGCTACGAGGTCGTCCCCGAGATCGAGGTCACAACCGGCCATTCGCTGGATTTCCGCGCCAAAGACGACGAGACAAACGTCTTAGTCGAGGTCACTCGACCACAGCCGCCAGCCAACCGTGCGGCAGCCGGTCCCGTCGCCGCCGTCCGCGACACCGCAGAGACGAAAGTCAACGGCCAACTGGCCGAACACGGCGGCGGTGCCGTCCTCTTCGTCGACTGCTCGAGTTTCCGTGATGATACCTGGAACGCCGTTCGCGGTGAACAGCCCGACGTGCGTCACCGTCCCGCCGTGGTCTATCGCGCCCGTCCGAACGGGCGGGTCGAAGGCTACCGGAAAGGATCGGTGCCGCTCGAGTTTGCAGACGCGATCGAGCTCCTGGACTGAGTTTTTCGGCGGTTTCTCGGGTGGACGACTGGTAGTCAGCTCCCCCCACGAGAGTTCCGCTTTACATATCTATATGTTATATGGTGACAATACACTTAGTATGCGTGCAGCAGTCCTCGAGGAACATGGCGAACCGCTATCGATCAAAGACGTCGAAGCGCCTGATCCAGCGCCCGACGGTGCGGTCGTCGAGGTCGAAGCCTGTGGTGTCTGTCGGAGCGACTGGCATGGCTGGCAGGGCGACTGGGAGTGGCTCAATCTCGAAACACAGCCAGGCCAGATTCTAGGCCACGAGCCCGCCGGACACGTTGTTGCCGTCGGAGACGAAGTCGAAGGCGTCGATGAGGGCGACCACGTCGCGATTCCGTTCAACCTCGGCGACGGTGCCTGTCCGCGCTGTCAGCGCGGGCATTCGAACATCTGTGAGAACGTCATGCCGCTTGGCTTCGTCGAACCGGCCCAGGGCGCGTTCGCCGAGCAGGTACACGTCCCCGTCGCCGATCACAATCTCGTCCACCTACCCGACGGCGTCTCGTCGGTCGATATGGCCGGTCTGGGCTGTCGGTTCATGACGTCGTTTCATGCGCTGGCCCACCGCGCCGACGTTAGCGCTGGCGACTGGATCTCGGTCCACGGCTGTGGCGGGATCGGCCTCTCAGCAGTCCACATCGCCGACGCACTCGGTGCGAACGTCGTTGCGGTCGATCTCACAGACGACAAACTCGAGCACGCGAAAGAGCTCGGTGCTGTCGAAACAGTCAACGCCGCGGACGTCGACGACGTGCCCGGCGAAATCAAGGGAATCACGGACGGCGGCGCGAACGTCTCGATGGACGCGCTGGGTATCGCAACCACGTGTCAGAACTCCGTGCTCAGTCTCGATGCACACGGCCAGCATATCCAGGTCGGGCTGACGACACAGGACGAACAGGGGATGGTCAGCCTCCCGACCGACGCGATGGTCATGCAGGAAATCGAGTTCATCGGTTCGCTCGGTATGCCGCCGACACGCTACGACGAGATCTTCCGGATGGTCTCGACGGGCAAACTCAAACCTGAAAAAGTCGTCTCCGAGACGATCGGTCTCGAGGACGTCAACGACAAACTCGAGGCGATGACCGACTACGAAACGGTCGGCATTCCGGTGATCGACGAGTTCTGAACTGATTCGCCGATCGAAGCCGTCGTTTTCCGACGACCGCGACGAAATCGAAGCCGCTCACAAAAGCAGTCGAAACTACCAGTACAGGCCCGCTAGACGGACGAGTTACTCACTGACTTCGTCGCTGGATCGCAGAAAACAGTCGTCTACCGAGACGTGTTAGAACGACATCGGCTCGGGTGCGTACGGGCTTCCCAGCGGTGTCGGGTCACGGTCGCTGTAGCCGACGCGGCCAATCGCCTTGTTGCTGACAGCACAGGAGAGCGCGAGCCGAACGTCTTCGGGTGTTTCGAACGTTTCAGACTCGAGGCGAGCGAGTACATCGCCGACCGTCTCGGAACCGTTCTGGAGTTCGAGGGTCAGATCGCCGTACTCTTCGATGAGCTCCTCGGTCGTAACGGGATAGTTGCGGTCAGCAGCGAATTCGCCGGAGCCGTTTGGGAACATTACACCTGTTTCTGGGTGAACAATGATTATAAACATTGTGCATGAGGGTTCTCTAGGAGAGCCATACACCTAATATTCCTAGAACAGGGCGAGGCTGTGTGGAACTCCGGAGCCGAGACGGAGAAACGATTTTACGGACATCGGCCTTCGCCTCGAGTGAAATGCCCTACGCCGACCTCCATGTTCACACGACGCGTTCAGATGGGTGCCTCGAACTCGAGGCAGTGCCGGACGCTGCCCGCCGTGCCGGTGTGACCGTCGTTGCGGTGACAGACCACGACCGATTACAGCCGTTCGATGCGCCGGTGGTCGAACGCGACGGCGTGACGTTCATCAACGGGATTGAACTCCGAGTGTCGACGCCGGCCGGACAGCGCGTCGACCTGCTTGGCTACGGCGTCGACGCGACGCCGGCACTCGAGGGACTCGTCGAGGAGATTCAGCTCAATCGGGTCGAACGCGGGCAAGCGATCGTCGACTGCGTCGAAGACCGACTCGGGATCGATCTCGGCGTCACTGTCGAGGACGGGTTCGGCCGGCCACACGTCGCCAGAGCGATCGACGCCCATCCCGAGACGGCATACGACTACGGTGACGCGTTCGAACAGCTCATCGGCAACGACAACCCCTGTTATGTCCCACGCGATGTCCCATCGTTCGAGTACGGGTTGGGAGCGCTCACCGCGTCCTGTCGGCTCGTCTCGCTTGCCCATCCGCTGCGGTATCCTGACCCCAAGGCGGCACTTGCACTGACAGCCGAGCCGTCGCTCGAGGCTGTCGAGCGCCACTATGCGTACACGCGTGAGGGAGTCGATCACGGGCTCGTCGATCGAGCAATCGAGCGCTATGGGCTGTTCGTGACCGGCGGGTCCGATGCCCACGACGATGAGCTCGGAATTGCCGGACTGTCACGACACGAGTACGAACAGCTAGGAATCGAAGAGATACCAGAGAAATAGTGTGAATCGTCGCCGATAGCGGAGGGTTCAATGCGACGTAGTCCCAACGGGCGGGCATGAACTGCCACTACTGTGACCGGGAGGCCGCCTTCGCCGCGGAATCGGAAGGTCTCAAAGTCGGTCT
The DNA here is from genome assembly GCF_041821125.1 of Natronorubrum sp. A-ect3. Lineage (NCBI taxonomy): Archaea > Methanobacteriati > Methanobacteriota > Halobacteria > Halobacteriales > Natrialbaceae > Natronorubrum > Natronorubrum sp. A-ect3. Next base: position 1,189,849 of record NZ_JBGUBB010000001.1, read on the forward strand.
CTGTGAGGAACACTTCCGCGAACGGTTACAGGAACTCGCCGAAGCCGACGGTCTCGAGACGTTGAAAGAGAAAGTCGACGTCGACCGCGCAGAGTAACCCGGCACGTAGTGTCGGTGCGTGTCACGCTGGTTCCGAGATCTGACAGAGCGTCTCAGTCCGTGCGGCTGGCGTCGACGTCGATCGCATCAACCGGACAGACGTCGACACAGAGCATACAATCGATACACTGGGCTTCGTGGGTCGGCTCGGCTTTCTTCTCGCTTTCGGGGTGGCCTGGCGTATCGACCCACTCGAAGACGTCGACGGGACAGTCCTCGAGACAGGCACCGTCGGCGATACAGAGGTCGTAATCGACTGCGACGTGTGTGCCACGAATGCCGAGTTGCTCCGGTTCGTCGACTGGTCCCCAGACGGAAACGCCGTTTTCTTCGCCTACTTTCTCTCGGTTCTCGTTGAACTGTGGATCTATGGCCATTGCTAACAGTCACACGCAGGTGTTGCGCACGTAAAAGTGTGTACGCATCGGTGGCCGGTAGATCGCCGGACAGTGGTGGGATACACGTGCCGGATGCGAAGAGTCACGACGCGTGGCCCACGTCAGTAGCCAAGCGAGAGCGCCCAGTTGATGAGGAGTGCAACGAAGACGACCGCGAGCAACGCGGCGAGGACGCCGAAGGCGACACCCCAGCCGAACAGATCAGCAAGCAGGCCGGTGATGACGGAGCCGAGTGCGCCGATGAAGCCGTAGACGCTCCTGATGAGACCGAAGCCAGCCCCGCGTTCGGCCTCGGAGAGAACATCCATGAATCGGGGCAACAGTGCCGCCCCCCAGCCGAGACCAGTCCCCACGAGGACGACTGCGACGAGGATCGCAACGGTCCCTGGGACAGCGATCAGTACGCCGAACCCAGCCGCAGCGAGGACCATACAGCCCGCCGTTGCGAAATCACGGCCGTACCGGTCTGAGATGGCACCCACGCCGACCTGTGTCGTCGCCTGGATCACGAAATACCCCGCAAAGACCGTCCCAGCGAGTTCAGTCGACTGCCCGCGGTGCTCGACGAGGAACGTCGGCAGGAACGACGCCGTCGCCTGCCAGACGAACGCCGCCGCAATCGCGAGACAGATCGGGAACGCAATCTGTGGCCGCAAGAGGAGTTCGACCAGCGGCTCGAGTTCGAGTCGCTCGGCCATCGGCTGGTCGGGCCGGCGTGGCTCTGTCGGCCGGATTCGCCAGGCAAACAGGACGAACACCGGGATCGCCATCGCGGCACCGATGGCAACAGCGGGACGCCAGCCGTACTGCACGCCCACCCAGGCCGCGATCGGTGGGGCGATCAGCCCAGCTGCGGGGCCGCCGCTGTTGTGGACACCGATCGCCGTGCCGATCTCGTCGTAGGTCCGGGTTAGCAGCGTCGTCGCAACGCTGTAGTGGAGACCTGCGACACCCCCAAGCAGGATCGTGCCGATCACGAACAGCCCAAACAGCGGCGCAAGCGCAAGAAACGCGCTCGCGATCGCGGTGCCGCCGACGGCGATGAGGATCACCGGCCGCTCGCTGAACCGGTCGGCCAGAATCCCACTCGGGAACTGCGCGGCGAAGTAAGCCATCCACATTCCCGTCAGCGCGATCCCGACCACCGAGTTCGAGACGGCGAACTCCTCGAGGATCATCGGGACGACGGGGCTGATCACCAGTCGGCCGGCCATCGTCGCGAAAAAGGCGAGCGTACACAGTGCGAGAACGGTTTCGCGATATCGCCAGCGTCTCATTCGAATTCCATCACCAACGACGACACCTGCCAGTCAGTTCGGGACACCAGTTCGGTCGTCAGTTGCTGGGAGCCAATGAGCGTACTGATTCGATGCCACTCGAGTCGGCGTATAGACGGCATTCTGGGACAGAATGCTGTTGAATTTCCATACTATTCAGTACTCTTATATTAGTATGGTTTTTGATAGGCACATAGAATGAGCAAGCAGGCGACACGTGGTCAGTCGATAGATGACAGAGAGGGGTCGAGCGATGAACCGGCGTCACACTCGCAGGACCGACGGCAGCCAGCACCATCCGAGGAGACGGCATCGATCCCGCTGCTGCGGCCGTCCTCGAGGTGACGGCCGCGAATTCGCGACCGACGTGTCACTGACTGCTGTCCGACAGTATGACACGAGCCCACATCGACACCCCAGCAAACGGCCGCAGAAGCCGGAACACGTGTTCCCCGAGCATCGTCGTCGGAGCGGATAGACACTTATCGCGCCGGGTTCACGACCACCGTATGCAGCCCGAGATCCGGATCATCAGTACTGGTGGAACGATCGCAAGCACTTCGAGCGAAGACAGCGACACGGGGAAGACACCCGCGGTCTCCGGCGACGACCTCGTCGAAGCGGTGCCGGAGATCGCAGACTACGCCTCGATCGACGTTGACGACGTCTGTCAGGTCTCGGGCTTTCAGGTAGATTTCGAAACCGGAGAGCGCATCGTCGATGCAGTCGAACGTGCCGCACGCGAGGGCGTGGCCGGTGTCGTCGTCACGCACGGCACTGATACGATGGCCGAGTCGGCCTACTATGCGGATGTCGTCCTCGAGGCCGAGTGCCCCGTCGTCTTCACCGGAGCCCAGCGGCCGTTCGACCAGTTGGGAACTGACGGGCCGACGAACCTGTTGCTGGCCGTCCGCGCTGCAGTCGACGAGCGGTTCCGAACAGCGGGTGGCAGCTATCTGGCGTTCAACGACAGCGTCCACGCCGCGCGCTGGGTCGTCAAATCCCACACGAGCAAACTCGAGACGTTCGCCTCACCCGGCAGCGGGCCGATCGCCGAACACACGCCACACGGGCTGCGAACGCTCCGTGAGCCGGGACGGTACGCGAGGCCGATCCCGGGTGCACGGATCGATCCCGAGGTGCGGGTCGACCTCGTCACGAACGCGATGGGCATCGACGGCCGCCAGATCGACCGCGCACTCGAGGACGGCGTCGATGCCATCGTCGTCGCAGGGACCGGGCTGGGGAACACGACTGGCGCGCTCGGTGCGACACTCGAGGACGCGATCGACGCGGGCGTGCCGGTCGTGCTCACCTCACGCTGTCACGCCGGGACGACGGCCGGGCTGTACGGCGGCCCCGGTGGTGGGCAGACGCTGCTCGAGGCCGGGGCGATTTCGGGCGGTGACCTCCCGGCATGGAAAGCACGGCTCCGGGCCGCACTGGCTCTCTCGACGATCGATGGCGCGAACGCCCACGACCGGATGCAGGAGGCGTTCGCGGGGATCGACTCGGTCGTCTGAGGCGATCGCTGGCGGTCGATTGCTCACCGAGGGGGAAGACACATCAGCGAATACACACATGTATCCAACAGGACACGCACCATGGCTCCCCAAACAGACACACAGACGCGACCCCTGCTCGAGGAAACGCGGCTCTCGCCGGACAGACTCGAGACGCTGTCGAGGCGAATCGAGGGCGACAGCACCGCGACGATCACCGTTCGCGCGCCGGCGACGGACACGGCAATCGGCTCGATTCCGACCTGCACCGACGCTGACGTCGAACGCGCCGTTTCGCATGCACGCGACGCCCAACTGTCGTGGGCCGAGACCCCGGTCGAGGAGCGCAGCGACGTCCTCGAGCGCTTTGGTGACCTCGTCCTCGAGCACCGTGGAGAGCTGCTCGATCTGCTCCAACTCGAGACGGGCAAGTCCCGCCAAGACGCTGTCGAAGAGGTGCTCGACATCCCGCTGACCTGTTCGTACTACGCCAATACGGGGCCGAGCGTGCTCGCTGCGGAACGCCGACGGGGCGCGCTGGCACCCGCGACGACCGCCCGTGTCACTCGCGAACCGGTCGGCGTCGTCGGCGTCATCTCGCCGTGGAACTACCCGCTGACGCTCTCGCTGACCGACGCCGTTCCAGCCCTCATAGCTGGCAACACCGTCGTACTCAAACCCGACGAGAAGACGCCGTTTACCGCCCTCGCTCTCGCGGAGCTGCTCGAGCGTGCCGGGCTTCCCGAGGGTGTCTTCGAAATCGTCACCGGTCAGGGGCCAGTCGTCGGCCCGGCGCTGATCGATCGCGTCGACTATGTGGCCTTTACCGGGAGTACCGAAACGGGCCGCGCAGTCGCCGAACAGGCTGGTCGAAACCTGATCGACTGCTCGCTCGAACTCGGCGGGAAGAACCCTCTTGTCGTTCTCGACGATGCCGACGTCGAACAGGCCGCCCGCGGCGCGGTTCAGGCCTGTTTTACCAACGCCGGCCAGCTCTGTCTCGCCGCCGAACGGCTCTACGTCGACGAGTCGGTGTACGACGCCTTTCTCGACGCCTTCGTCGGCGAGACGCGCCGGCTCACACTCGGCACCGGCTTCGATTTCGACGCCGATGTCGGCTCGTTGATCGGCGGCGACCAGCTCGAGCGCGTCGAGGCCCACGTCGACGACGCCCTCGAGTCGGGCGCGTCGGTGCTGACCGGCGGGAGACGCCGTCCCGATGTCGGCCCGTTCTGTTACGAGCCGACGATCCTGACCGACGTCGACCCCGACGCTGCAGTCGCCTGCGAGGAGACGTTCGGACCCGTCGTTTCCGTCGAGCCAGTGTCGGACACTGAAGCAGCGATCGCGGCCGCGAACGATTCAGACTACGGGCTCAACGCGAGTGTCTGGACCGGCGACCGCGACCGCGGCGTCGCCGTCGCTCGCCGGATCGACTGTGGGACCGTCTGTGTCAACGACGGTTACATCTCCGGCTGGGCAGCCGTCGACGCGCCGATGGGCGGAATCGGTGACTCCGGACTCGGTCGCCGTCACGGCCGCGCCGGGATCGAACGCTACCTCGAGGCGAAAACGATCGCCACGTCTCGAATCGGCCCGCTCGACGCGCCACCGGGTGTGCCGGCGTCGTGGTACGCTCGCGGCATGGTCGGCCTGACGCGACTGCAACGGCGGCTGCCGTCCGTCTCGAGTCTCGTGGGGCGACTCCGATGAGCGAGCACACCGCCAGCGGCGGTGCTCGGGAGCCACCGCAGGTCCTGCTCACCGGCTTTCCCGGCTTTCTGGGCTCGACGCTGGTCGAACGGCTGCTCGAGCGCGGCGACGGCCCGATCGCCTGTCTGGTCCAGCCGAAATACCGCGCGCTCGCCGAGCAGCGGGCGAGCGAACTCGCCCGTTCCGACGACGCGATCCAGCTCCACGAGGGCGACATCACCGAATCTGGCATCGGGTTCGACGACGGGACGCTCGAGGCACTCGACGCCGTCACGGAGTGCTATCATCTCGCGGCGATCTACGATCTCGCCGTCGACCCCGAACCCGCCGAGGCGGTGAACGTCCGCGGGACCGAACACGCCCTCGACGTCGCCGAGACCCTCGCTGTCGACCGATTCCACTACGTCAGCACGTGTTATGTCAGCGGGCGCTACGACGGCATTTTCACCGAGGACCATCTCCAAGAGGGCCAGGCATTCAACAACCACTACGAGCGGACGAAGTACGAAGCCGAAGTCGCCGTCCAAGAGCGGATGGCCGACGGGCTGGCGGCGACGATCTACCGCCCCGCGATCGTCGTCGGCGACAGCGAGACCGGCGAGACCGCCAAGTACGACGGCCCGTACTACCTGATCCGGCTACTGCTCGCCCAGCCGGCGGCCTGTTCGATCATGACGACGCTGCCCGGCGGTGCCGACAGCGAACTCAACGTCGTCCCACAGGATTTCGTCATCGACGCCATCGAACAGCTGAGCGGCCGTGAAGACACCGTCGGCGAGGTGTATCAGCTCTGTGACCCGGCCCCGCTTTCGGTCCCGAACGTCATCGAGGAACTGGGCGCTGCGATGGGCCACCGCGTCGTCTCGATTCCCGGCTCGAAACCGCTCACGAAACGGCTGCTGAGCACGCTCGCGGCGCGTGGCTGGCCCGCCGAGCCGGCGACGCTCGACTACCTCGACCATCCGACGCGATACGCCTGTCCGAACACCCAGCGAGCGCTCGCCGGGACGGGACTCGAGTGTCCGCCGTTCGAGTCCTACGTCGACGCGCTCGTCGCGTTCGTCCGCGACAACCCGGACGTCGGCGACGAGGCAATGACGTAGCCTGCAGTTCCCGCCTGTCTCTCGAGGGGCCGAGAGAGACGGTCGTGAGCGTGCGGCGTCGAACGCACCGCTTTTGCCCACGCCGTTAGTAACGCCGATATGAACCTCACACATCGTCCCCGGCGGCTTCGCCAGGACGGGGTTCGCGGGCTCGTCAGCGAGACGAGCCTCGAGCCTGCAGATCTCATCGCCCCGGTGTTTATTGACGCGACGACCGACGAGCGGATTCCGATCGAGTCGATGCCCGGCCACGAGCGAGTCCCGATCGACGAGAGCGTCGCCCGCGTCGAGGAGATCCTCGAGACGGGTGTCGAAGCCGTCATGCTGTTTGGCATTCCAATCGCAAAAGACGCCCAGGGCTCGCGTGCGTGGGCAGATGACGGCGTCGTTCAGGAGGCAACCCGACGGATCACTGCTGAAACCGACGCCTACGTCATCACCGACGCCTGTCTCTGTGAGTACACTGACCACGGCCACTGTGGGTCACTCGAGGACGAACTCCGTGGCGAAGCGGGCCACGACCACAGCGAGGGCTGTGCCCACGAGCCAACGATGACGGTCGACAACGACGAGACGCTCGAGAGCCTCGAGCGGATCGCCGTCTCCCACGCGGAGGCGGGTGCGGACATGATCGCGCCGAGTGGCATGATGGACGGGATGGTTGCGGCCATCCGTGAGGGACTCGACCGCGAGGGGTTCGGACACGTCCCCATCATGAGCTACGCGGCAAAGTATGAGAGCGCGTTTTATGGACCGTTCCGGGATGCCGCCGACGGCGCGCCCGCGTTCGGCAACCGCCGCCACTACCAGATGGACCCCGCTAACGCCCGCGAGGCGATGCGCGAGGTTCGGCTCGACGCCGAACAGGGTGCGGACGTTCTGATGGTCAAACCCGCCCTACCGTATCTCGACATCGTGAGCGACCTCCGCCGGGAGTTCGACCACCCCATCGCCGCCTACAACGTCTCCGGTGAGTACGCGATGCTTCATGCCGCCGCGGAGAAGGGCTGGCTCGACCTCGAGGCCGTCGCACACGAGTCGTTGCTCTCGATCAAACGCGCCGGTGCGGATCTGATTCTGACGTACTTCGCCGAAGACGTCGCACAGGGGCTGACTGCGGGACAGTAGCGAGGCGACGACGGGACGCAGCTGACACGTTCGGTGTCAGTTGACCGCGAATCGGCTCTTTTTTCGCATTCGGACGAACGTCCAGCCGAGGTGTCTGCCAAAGATACCAGTGACAATATCTGCCGCGCGCGGTCGAAAGGCGCGACTCGGAGGCGAAAACTGACGGTATTTGCTTGGATTCCGTGAGTGTTCTCGCGCTCTCGGGTTTACAAACTGAAAATATATAACCAGCGATCAAAAAATGCGCAAGATCAGATACCCTTATACAGATTAAATTACCTCTAGATTTGTCTCCTTGTCCCTATTACGCCATGATTAGTGGACGAACACCAACGCTAATCCTTATATGGAGTTGTTCCATCCAGCTTAAACGTGATTCAGAAGACAACCATGATCTCGAACGAGTCGAGCGTGGACAAACGTCTACAACGCAGCGAAAACAAAGCGGTATCGACGGAGGGCCAGCGATGATCGGGTCAGTGCTCCTCGAGGTCAGCGCTAGTGACCTCGAGTCGCTTGCGACGGGGATGAACCTGATGTGGGCGCTGACGGTCACCTTCCTGATCTTCTTCATGCACGCCGGGTTCGCGATGCTCGAGGCAGGCCAGGTCCGCTCAAAGAACGTCGCGAACCAGCTGACGAAGAACATGCTAACCTGGGGAGTCGGCATCTTCGTGTTCTTCATCATCGGGATGGGGATCTCGAACAACGTCGGGGCGGCACTCGGTGGCGGCGAGTCGAGCCCGCTGACGATGTTCGGCGAGAGCTCGTTCGACTGGGTGATGTGGCTCTTTAGCGCGGTGTTCGCGATGACCGCCGCCACGATCGTCTCCGGTGCGGTCGCCGGCCGTGCGAAACTCCGCGCATACGTCACGTACACGTTCCTGCTCGCGGCGGTCATCTACCCCGTCGTCGCGGCGATGGTCTGGTACGCCCCTGGTGGCGAACCGATCCTCGCTGCCTTCGGCTTCGCCGACTTCGCGGGCGGGATGGTCGTCCACGGCGTCGGTGGTGTCGCCGGCCTCACCGCAGCCTGGATCCTCGGGGCACGGATGGACAAGTACAACGACGACGGAAGTTCGAACGTCATCCCCGGTCACTCGATGACGTTCGCCGTGCTCGGCACGCTGATCCTCTGTTTCGGCTGGTTCGGCTTCAACGTCGGCACGGCGGCGACCGTGATCGACACGGGCACGTTCGAACTCGCCGACTTCGACTACGTCGGCAGCGTCGCAATGGTCACCGCACTCGGGATGGGTCTCGGGGCGCTCGGTGCTTCGGCAGTCTCACTCAAGATCAACGGCAAAGTCGACACGCTGTACGTCGCAAACGGCATGCTCGCCGGCCTCGTGGGCGTCACAGGTCCGACCGACCTGATCACGCCAATGGGTGCGATCGCGATCGGCTTCCTGGCTGGCGCACAGCTCCCGATCGTCTTCCGATTCGTCGAACAGACGCTCAAGATCGACGACGTCTGTGCAGTCTTCCCGGTCCACGGGACTGCAGGGATGCTCGGCCTGATCATCTACCCGCTATGGTCGATCGAGGGGACGGCAATCGGCGGTGGCCTCATCGCCGGCGGCATCCTCTCGATTGAAGCCAGCGCGTTCGTTCCACAGATCGTCGGCGTTGCCGTCATCACGATCTGGACGGTCGTTGCGACCGCAGCCGTCTGGGGTGCGTTCAAAGCCGTCGGCCAGGCTCGAGTCACCTCCGACCACGAGCGTGACGGACTCGACATCGCCGAACACGGCGTCGACACCTACCCCGAGTTCGGCAAGCCCGAGCTCGCAACCGACGGCGGATACACTGATGACGACAGCGTCATCCGAGCCGACGGCGGCGAGCCAAACGACGGCGAGATCAAGATGGTCACCGCGATCGTCCGTCCGGACCGGCTCGGTGCGATCAAGCAGTCGCTCGCCGAAATCGGTGCCCCATCGCTGACCGTCACGAACGTCTCCGGCCGTGGCTCCCAGCCCGCAAAGAAAGGCCAGTGGCGTGGCGAGGAGTACACCGTCGACCTCCACCAGAAGGTCAAAATCGAGTGTGTCGTCGCCGACATCCCCGCTGACGAAGTCGTCGACGCGATCGGAACGGCCGCAAACACCGGCGAACCGGGTGACGGGAAGATCTTCGTGATTCCCGTCGAGGACGCCTACCAGGTCCGAACCGAGAAGACCGGCCCGGACGCCGTCTGAGCGGCATCAGCTCTCAAGTGTTGATTTTCGGCGTTCTTTTTTCGCGATCAGGACACTGGGACAGGTTCAGAAATCGATGAGCCGTGCCAGCGCACGCCGCTTGACCAGCCCAAAGCCGACCGCAACGACGAGGAATCCGACGATCGTCGTCGACTCGAGGCCTTCGTCGAGCGCCAGCCAGCCAACGAGTGCGGCGAAGACGGGCAACAGGTAGCTGACGAGGTTGATCTCAACCGACCCGATTCGATCGAGCAGATCGAAATACAGCAGATAGCCCAGCCCACCCGCGATGGGGACGAGATAGACAAGCGCCAGCAGTGCAGCGGGGGTCCAGTCGACCGACTGGGGTTCGCCAAGCGAGAGGCTCGCGGCGTGTAACACCGGCGCACCGGCGAGCATCATCCAGCCCTGGAGTGATGCGACCGGGAGTTCGGTTCTGGTTCGCTGCGTAAGCACCGCGCCGAGTGCGAACGCGATGGCAGCGGCGAAAATAAGCACAACGCCGAGTGATTCGGCGGTGTACAGCGCCGCCGGATCCGGGTTGGCGACGATTGCCGTTCCGAGGAATCCAAGGCCGAGGCCGAACACACCCACCACACCAAGAGCAGTGCTCGGGAGCAGGAGTCTCGAGAGTGCGGCAGTCAGGATCGGCACCGTTGCGACGACGACTGCGGCGACAGCACTCGTGACGTACTGCTGGCCCGCAAACAACAGCGCATGGTGGAGCGCGATCAGGAACACACCCCCAGCGAGGATGCTGGCCCACTCCCCTCGGGTTGGACGGATGCGATAGCCTCGTACCGCAGCGTAGCCGAGGATTAGCAGTGCCGTCGCGTCGAAGCGAAGGGCTGCAAACAGGACTGGCGGGACGACATCGACCGCGGCGCGAACGGCTGGGAACGTCGTTCCCCAGATTGCACCGACAAGGACGAACAGAAGCGGCGTTCGATAGCGCACGATAGTATCTGACAGGTCAGCAAAGCACCCTTGTAATCGTACCGATCGTCCGATGTGGGCCGAACCCCGGTACTACTTTGCCGTCCCGTTTCCAACCGTGGCGTATGACCGACGAAAATTCGCGCGCGCTGTACGACCGAGCGCTCTCAGTGATGCCCGGCGGCGTCAACTCCGCGGTTCGAGCGGCGATCGAACCCTACCCCTTCTTCGTCCAGAAAGGCGACGGCGGCCACGTTATCGACGCCGACGGCAACCGCTACATCGACTGGGTGATGGGGCTTGGCCCGCTGCTGTTGGGCCACAGCCTGCCTGAACAGGTACAGGCAGCGATCCAGAAACAGGCAAGCGCGGGGCCGATGTACGGCACGCCGACGGAAATCGAAGTCGACCTCGCGGAGTTCGTCGTCCGCCACGTCCCGAGCGTCGAGAAGATCCGCTTCGTGAACTCGGGTACCGAGGCGACCGTCTCCGCAGTTCGCCTCGCTCGCGGGTACACCGGCCGCAACAAGATCGTCGTCATGCAGGGCGGCTACCACGGCGCACAGGAATCGACGCTCGTCGAAGGCGACGCCGAAAACCCAGCGCCCTCCTCGGCGGGGGTCCCACAGTCTTTTGCCGAGCACACCCTGCCAGTGCCGTTTAACGACGAAGCTGCCGTACGCGAGGTGTTCGACGAACACGGCGACGACATCGCCGCAGTCCTCACCGAACCCATTCTGGCCAACTACGGCATCGTCCACCCCGAAGACGGCTATCACGAGTTCCTCCGAGAGATCACGGCCGAACACGGTTCACTGCTGATCTTCGACGAAGTGATCACCGGCTTCCGCGTCGGCGGCCTCGGCTGTGCCCAAAGCGAGCTCGGCGTCACACCCGATCTGACGACGTTCGGTAAGATCATCGGCGGTGGGTTCCCCGTTGGCGCGATCGGTGGCCGCGCCGAGATCATCGAGAGCTTTGCCCCCTCCGGACCTGTCTTCCAGGCTGGCACCTTCTCCGGCCATCCCGTCACGATGGCTGCCGGCCTCGAGACCCTGCAGTTTGCCGCCGAAAACGACGTCTACGACCACGTCAACGACCTCGGAGAGCAGCTTCGAAGTGGGCTGACCGATATCGTCGCCGACCAGGCACCCAGCTACACGGTCACCGGCACCGACAGCATGTTCAAGGTGATCTTCACCCGCGATGGTCCCGGACCCGACTCGCTCGAGGAACAGTGTAAGACGGGCTGCCGGCAGAATCCGACCTGTCCGCGCTACGACTACTGTCCGAAAAACTCGGCTGACGTCAAAAACGCCGAAACCGAACGCTGGCGGCGGATCTTCTGGGGCAAGATGAAAGCCCAGGACGTGTTCCTCTCACAAAACCAGTTCGAGTGTCAGTTCGTCAGCTACAACCACACCGAAGCAGACGTCGAGACCACGCTCGAGGCGTACAAGAACGCGCTGTAGCTCGGTCGCGTCGACGGCACCCACTGGAGCGGTAGACGTATCCAGCCACGCCGAAAATCATTCGCTAGCAGATGGGTCGGAACGAGACACACCACCTCGCTGTCGACTGGGCGCGCATGACAGAGCGGCTGCTGTATCTGTTTCCGCCAGTGATTGGCGTCGGCCTCATCGGGATCCTCCGCGAGGCCGATCCCGGTGTCCCCGGCCTCGAGCGCGGGCTCTTACTGGTCGGGAGCTTTGGCTACACGATTCTGACGCTTGGGCTCGCTGTCGCCCTCTTTCTCGATGCCCGCCGGGTTCGAAGTCAGGGTGGCGCAAGCAGTCACTGGAAACCGAATCCGTGGCTCAACGCCGTGTTCGCACTCATCTGGGCGCCGGCTGCAGGCGTCTACTATCTCTTCCGTCGGCACAAGCGGTTCGGGACGAAACCAGGATGGTCGGGCTGGTGGTTCGTCGTCGCTGTCTCGCTCACAGCGACGCTTTTCGGTGCCATTACAGCGGGTATCGCTGTGATTCTCGTCCTCCCCGGGCTCTTTTTGACCGCGGTCGGACTGGCCGGCGCAATCGCGTTCGGGACGTTCCCAATCGCGATCCACCAGGACGCTGCCTACGTCTGTACCTACGGTGACGGCTGGCGACCGAATCCGGCGTTCTACCTCGGCGTCGCGTTCGTGAGTCTCTTCGTCCCCCCATTACAGCCGATCGTTGCTGGCTACTATCTCACCAGACGGCGACAGGCGGTCCAAACAGTGTGAGCCGGCGACGACAGACGCTCCCGTGGGCGTGGACACTGACTCCCGACGATTCCAGTTGACACCAGCCGTCGGCTCGGCTGTGAAGCGACGGGGCAGGCTGCTGCAGGCACCGGCACTTCAACGAACCACCCTCAACTAGACCGGTATCCAACAGCATAGGCTGCTGTCGACAACGGCGATCGGCCCACGACCAACTGCAGAGACAGGACGACAGCCACACATCTTCCCTCGAGTATGAATACAAGCATCGAAGTCGAGTACTGGGTTATCGATACCGCCGGCGAACTCACGTCGCCGGGCGAACTCGCGGAGATCTCCGAACGGACCGAACGGGAGTTCGTCGAACCGCTGTTCGAGCTGAAAACACCTCCCTGTGAGACGATCGACGAACTGCGCTCAACGTTTGTCGAGCAACTCGATGAGGTCCTGTCGAAAGCCGCGGCAGTGGACAAGCGACTCGTCCCACTGGGAACGCCGATCAACTGCGAGTCGATCGACCGACGGCCAGATGAACGCGGTCGCATCCAGAAGGCAGTTGTCGGTGAGAACTTCGACTACGCGAAGTACTGCGCCGGCACGCACATCCACGTCGAGAAGCGAAACGTCACCGATCAGCTCAACACGCTCATCGCGCTGGATGCAGCGCTTGCACTGGTCAACTCCTCACCCTATTTCCACGGCGAACGGATCGCAAACAGCGCCAGGGCGTACTGCTACCGGAAAAAGAGTTACGCGGAGTATCCCAAACACGGCCAGCTCTGGCACTACGTCGACACCGTCGGAGAGTGGCATCGCCGCCTCGAGGATCGCTATGATGAGTTCAAGCAGGCGGCACTCGAGGAAGGCATCGACGAGCGCGCAGTTGAAGAACAGTTCTCGACTGATGACGTTGTTTGGACACCAGTTAGGTTGCGCGATGAGATGCCGACCGTCGAGTGGCGTTCGCCCGATGCAGCACTGCCGAGCCAACTGCTCCGACTGGCAGACGAACTCGAGACGGTGATGGAACAGCTCCACCACACGAACGTCGAAATCGAAGCGGACAGCGACCTCAGAAACACGGGTCATGTCACGGATGATGGCATCGTCCTCCCCGAGTTCGATGTCGCCTGTGATCTCGCTGAAGCAGCGATGCACGACGGACTCGAGTCGGCCGACGTCGCGAGCTACCTCGAGCGCATGGGGTTTACCGTCGACGACTATCATCCGATCTCGATGCAGATCGACGGCCGCCAGTACGTGCCAACCAGTGACGCCCGAGCGTTGCGCGTAGAGTCCGCGAGGCGACTCGAGGAAGACGTCAAGAGCCTGCGTCAGTCAGTCGAACACTAACCACGCGGCGACATCGATACTGGCGGAGTCGGCTCAGATGAGCCCGAGAATAAACGCCAGTCCCATCCCGATCAGAACGACTGCGGTGACCGTCGGCAGATAGGGCGTCACGCGCTCAATCCGCGCCTGATGGCGTTCATAGCCCGCGATCAACAGCAGCGTTGGGGCGATGATCGCGACGATCACTGCAAGCGAGTAAATAAGCATTAGCTCAAGGCAGAGTCCAGTGCCGGCACCGCTACAGATCGCCAGTATCTGAATCGGCTCCTCGTGGGCGAAGCCGAGCAAGAGCGCTGTCGTTCCGAGAGCGACCAGTCCGCGTTCGGCGTGTTCCTCGGTCAGATGCTGGTGGCCACCACCACCCGGCAGGGCGTTTCGGAGCCGCTCGAGCACGCCTCGATCGTCGTGGTGGTCGTGTGCATGGTGGTCGTGAGTGTGCTGTCCGTGCTCGTCTGTGTGGTGGTCGCTGTGTGCTGTCTGCGTTCCGCCGTCAGTGTGATGAGCGTGATCGTCGTGGTCGTGGCCATGGTCATCGTGGTCGTGACCCTCGAGTCCGTGTCCGTGACCACCGCTGCGGTACTCGTGGATGCCGAGGAGAATCAACAGGACACCGGCGACGTAGCCGAGCCACGGGCCATCAGCGAAGTCGGCGAACGTGCTGAACCAGAAGTATGCGAGCACGAGCACGACGCTGCTGATGAGATGGCCGACCCCGAGGATCAACGCCGCGAGAAAGCCATACAGCCAGCGGCGCTGTCGATTGAGTGCGTACGTCGCCGCGATGGGCCAGCCATGATCTGGCAAGACACCGTGGACGAAGCCGATCGCAATGACACCGAGGACGACACCGAGTTCCATACCCAAACAGCATCGGTGTCAGGGTTTACGGGTTGTTATGATTCAACTCGAGGCTGCGTAATACGCCTGTTACAGATTAATAACCCAGTACGCTGCACTGCTAAAGCGTGCCCTGAAAACCGTTCAGTTGCCGTCGCCGTACTCGTACTCTTCGTCTGGATCTTCGACGCCCTCGGTTCGAGAGCCAATCCACGCACCAAGCGAGAGGCCATAAACGAGGTGACCGGCATGAAACAGCGCCAGTTCGTCAGCGTCGAGTCGGATATCGAGCAGTTCTTTCAACATGAACTGGGAGCCAAACGCCGACAGTGCCATCCCGTAGACGGATCCCCAGACGAGGCCGCGTTGTTCGGGTTCGATCGACCGTTCTGCATCCTGGAGTGCGAACAGCGCACCGAAGACTGCGCCGGCCTGAATCCCGTAGGCCAGATGTAAAACGAGTCCAGCAACCGGATGCTCTTCCGGATCACCGCCAGTGACGTACTGCGCCCAGAAGTTCGCCGACGGCGGCAGTGACCGCAGGATCGGAAGCCGGAACGCCGTCATGATGAGCGTCGCGACGAACCCAGCTTGGAGTCCGCGGACGGCAGCGGACACGGTATGTTCCATGCGAGACTGCGTCTCGTCTGTGTCGGGTCCTTCGCGTGGCTCGCTCGTCGATTGCAGCCGTCGGAAATGATCGGAGACGGACATACTAATCACACAACAGCATCCCACGGGCAGTCCCTTAACGCTCTGGCGCGCGGCTGACGGCCCTGCCGGACGGTGTCGCCCACCACAACGTCCTCATGTCACCCGTTGTGATGGCCTCGCTGCTGACCACCGCTTGACGGCCGCTCGGTGTCGAGTCGCGTTCCGACGCCACCGGTCGACAGTCCGATTTCGATATCGTATGGATTTAGCCGCAGGAAACCGACGGTTTGCCAAAATACAGTCTGATTCAGTATTCCTAACCCACCATTAGCGCAGTTTCTGGACCAACGTCCGAGAATATTGCACATTCCGATACGGACGTGGGGGTCGGGTTGGTATAGGTCGGTAATGGACGCCGACGCACCGCCCGCGTGGAACAGAGAAGCGTGTCGGACATACACGCCGGCCGATAGCGACCGGGAGCTACGGTATCGGACGTATCGCCACGAATCAGGTGACTTGCGGTTGAAAGTCGCACCAGCGTCGCTCGACGGCGAGGACCATCCCGGATACGCGCTGACCGTAACGACGTATCCCGGGCTCGACCTCTCCGAGACGCTTCGTATCAGGACCGTCCTCACGTTCGACCGCTGTGACCGAATCGCCACCCAGTTTATGGATCTCTTTTCAGCCAGCTACGACGGCCCCGGCTCACTCGAGGACGCCCTCGAGTACGCCTCCCACCGAACGCGAGAACATCGGTGAGGAGTAGCCCTACCGGGAGGAACTGATTGCGACGAATTCGACGCCGTGGTCTGGCGTTCTGTGGGATGAGTCGCCGATTGTGAGGTGTTCACGCCGGCCGGGAGACAGCGACCCAGCACAAGCCATACCGCGAGATGCTTTCTCGATAACAATTGTTGGTTTATAATTCCAAAATTATATCTGCGAAAATATAAATGTGCCAGGACCGAAGCCATTCGTATGACAGCAATAGAACCAACCGAGCCGACGGATACCGACTCGACCGACCAGACCGACGTTCCGGTCTATCTCCCTGGAACGCCGACGCTCGGGTTTACGAGTCGCCTCGAGCAACTGTTCGATACGCTGGTTCGCTGATTCGGCGAACGAGATGCCGGATACCGGTTCGCGACCAGAATCGGACGATCGATAGCCGGACTGTTTTCTGTTGGCAGAGTCAGTGTCCACCACATCGCACGACAGCTGCAGTGGGTGTCTGACCAGTACGGTAACAGTGTCAGTGTGGAACGACACCGGTCAGACAGCGTGACCGATCACTCCCGTCCGACCCACTTGAGGATCAGCAACGTCCCCTCGAACAGCAGAATCATCGTGATCGCGACGAGGATGGGAGCCATCATCGTCGGGTCCATCGTGAACATGAACGACAGCCCCGCGAAGGCAGCCCAGAAGTAGAGCCGTTTCTGGGCCAGCCAGCGGCGGGTCGTCACGCCCATCATGATCGCGAGCATGATGAACAGCGGGATCTGGAAGACGATCGCGAGGAAGCCGATCAGCGTAATAACCAGATTGAACGTCTCACCGAGCGCGTAGGCAATCTCTGCGCTCCCTTCGGCATAGAACGTAAAGTACTGGAACAACACCGGCAACACGAGCAGATACGAAAACAGCATCCCCAGTCCCGCAAGGATGACACTCGAGGGGACGGCTGCGAGGTAGTACTTTCGCTCGTGGGGGTACAGCCCCGGCTTCATGAACAGGTAACACTGGTAGACGAACATCGGCAGCGCCACCATGATTCCAAGCAGCGCCGAGACTTTGATCCGGGTCAGCCACAGCTCGAGTGGGTGATAGATGTGTGGCGGTGGAACCTCTTCGACCGTGTAGGGAAAGACGTTGAGCCAGATGTGCTCGATGGCCTGTGAGGCCCACAGCAATCCGATCGCGGTCCCGGCCGAACCAACCAGTAAGACGACTGCAAGCCGAAGCACCATCTCCTCGATGTGGTCGGCCAGCGGCATCTCCTCGTCATCCGGTGGTGTCGAGATGCCACCGACGTCGTCGTCGGGGTCAGGGTAGGCAGGCTCGCCGCCCTGTTCATGGTGGTCACCGACAACACCTTCGCCGTCGGTTTCGACCGGGCGCTCGGATCCGGTGTCAGGCTCGTCTGCGGCTGGCATCCGCTCGTCTGATGACTCCTGGGGCATTTCAGGCGCATTGACGGGGTCCTCGGCGTCACCACCGTCCGCCGGATCGTCCGACATCTATCGGGATATCAAAAGGCCAGCGGTTATAGGCCTTTTTCTTACGAACACTGGTGGAGAGCGACAAGATCCGAAATCGACGAGTTCGATCTACTCACTCGAAAGGTTGATAACTGGATGTCAGTTACCAACAGCCAGTAAATGAGTTCTGCCGTCGGAGAAGATACAGCCAAAGCGATCACCACTGGCCGAGAGACGATCGGCGCACTACTCTCCAGCGCGCAGACGCATCTCCAGAAGGTGTTTATCGTCTTCGTGCTCGGGTTCATCGGCTCTTTTTATGCACTGCGGGTCTTCATCTGGGACTTCCTCGAGGCGACGGCGAAAGCCGAGATGGGCCAGGATGTCGCGCAGGCGACCGACATCATTACCAGAACGCCGTTCGAGGTAATTCTCTTACAGGCGAAGATTGGAATGCTGGTCGGCGTGATCGTTGCGCTGCCAGTGTTGCTCTACTACTCACGGGATGCACTCCGAGAGCGCGGCGTTCAGTCGGTTGTCCCAATCTCTAAGGGGTATCTGGCCGGACTCGCCACGGCCTCGTTTGTTCTGTTCTGGGTCGGTGTTACCTACGCCTATGTGATCTTCTTCCCGTATGCGTTCGACTTCCTCGGTGCCGTTGCCTTCGACGCCGGTGTCAACCCGAGTTGGGGGATCACGGAGTTCACCGAGTTCGTCGCCCTGTTGACGCTCTCGTTCGGTCTTGCAGCACAGCTGCCGCTGTTGATGAGCGTGCTGTCGTACACCGAGATCGTCTCCTACGAGACGTTCCGGGACAAATGGCGCCACGCGATCGTTGCCATCACGGTCTTCGGCGCGATGTTCTCCCCACCTGACCCGTTCACGCTGGTCATGTGGGCGTTGCCACTGGTTGCACTCTACGTGTTCAGTCTCGGCCTCGCGAAGGTCGTCGCCAACATCAGGCGACGCGGCTCGGCCGAACTCGACACGGGTACGGGGCTGATGAAACGACGCGTCTTCCAGTTCGTCGGCGGGCTGGCAGGCGTCGGCGTCCTGACGGCAGCGTTCGTCAATCAGGGCGGGTTCGACCAGCTCGAGGAGGCCGTCTACCCGCTGCTTCCCGCCGGCTACCGCCCCGAGGGAACGTTCGGTCTCGAGGCCATCGCGGTCGAACACGGGCTGCTCGGCGACGTCGCTGTTGGAGCAATCGTCGCCGCGGTCGTCGGCCTGCTCGTCCTCATCGGCTACACGACGATGGTGCTTCGCTCCCCAGTCTACCCGCGAGAGGGTGATATCCGGAGTGCAGACGAGCCCGACGACGTCGATTTCGAGACGCTCGCGGCCGAGGACATCGCGGACATCCCGGCACCAGTCTTCCTCAAGATGAGCGAAGACGACGCCCTCGAGTACTCCCGACAGGCGATGTACGACGACAACCGGGAGAAAGCCGAAGCGATCCTCAATCGGTTCGATACGCTGCAAGAACAGCAACAGGCTGGCGATGGAAAAGACGCTGCAAGCAGTGGCGGCACCGCAGCAGGCGCCACAGCCGCGTCGGAAGGCGGCGATGAGGAGGAAAGCCTCTTCTCGAGCACTGCTGCTGGGATGCTCGATCCATTTACGGAAGACGAGACGACCGAAGACGACATCGGTGGCTACGCCTACGACCTCGCGTTTATTGTCGACAGTCTCACCTCGAAAACGATCTACATCGTGGGTGTCTTCATGGCCGTCCTCGGTGGGTCCTTTATTGCGCTCTATCAGGGCGGGTTCGGGGTCATCCTCACGCAGTTCGTCGACCGGGTACCACCCGAAGTCCTCGACGAAGTCACCGAGGAGCCGATGACGTCGGACGAGGTGACAACAGAAGTGATCGGCGACCTGGGGCTCGTTATCGCGCTCCACCCTGTGGAAGTCCTGATCTTCATGGTGAAGGTCAGTACGATCCTCGCGTTCATCGCCGTCTTACCGATGCTCTTCTACTGGGGCTGGCCGGCAGCCAAAGAACGCGGGCTCGTTCGCGGAGACCAGCGCGTGTTCCTCATCTGGGGCGGCGCGCTGTTCGCCGGCTTCGGGCTTGGGTTGTTCCTCGGGTTTTACTGGATCGCCCCGGCGGTCATCTCGTATCTCATCACCGACGCCGTTCAGAACGGGATGGATGTTACCTACCGGATCAACAGCTTCTCGTGGCTCGTGATCTACACGACCCTCGGCGTCGGATTCCTGTTCAACATCATCGTCACGATGGCACTGTTCCACGTCGGCGGGATCATCAGCTACCGGACGATGCTCGCTCGCTGGCGGCCAGTCGTCGTCGGCATCTTCACGATCGCCGCCTTCGCCAGCCCGAAAGGCATCCTGACGATGCTGTTGTTTGCTATCCCGATCGCGCTAACCTACATGCTCGGACTGGCCATCCTCTATGTGTTCACCGGTGGCGGACGACTGTTCGGCGGGGGCGGTGACAGCGGCGAGACTGCATCGGAACCGGAGCCAGACTCCAGCGCCGTCGCCAAATAGTCCGACAGTATAAGAGACTCCCCTTCGAACGACCACGCAGACTGATGCCAAAGATCAGCGTCGAAGTCCCACAGGAACTCCTCGAAGATCTCGATGAACACGTCGGCGACGACGGCAAGTTCGTCAATCGAAGCGATGCAATCCGTGCCTCGATTCGAAAAACACTCGACATCTTAGACGAGATCGACGACCGCCACGACCGCCTCGAGACCGACGAGTAACCCGTCACGACACCGGCTTTCATTGCTGTACCGAGTTCCCGGCGCGACCACAGGACAGGTCGTGGTCGTGTCGGAACTGACGGACAACGGTCCGTATCAGAGCCGTGCGCTCGACACAGCGGTCAACCACGACGGTTCTTCTGCCGTCGGCCGTGAACTCAGTTGCTACCTTCCCGTCGAAATCAACGTGTTCCGATAGCAGCAGAAAGCCACTGGGAGACCACTTCAAATCGCTCGTCGCGCGGACCGTCTCGAGCCACAGTAATAATTATATATGTCCAGTTAATATCTTCTTCCCAACAGCACGATTCAGCCACTGGTCGGAACAATCGAACGCCAGCAAACCCTCGTCTGAGGGTGCCGATAGTCGGATAACCGTTTTTGACCGCGTTTCCAATCTCTGTTTCCGTTGCTTATTATGAAAGGTATTATGTGGGATGGAAGCCGTCTCGTACGGCATGACACCATCGGCTTCAGAGAGCGTGGATGAGACCGAAATTCGGACGGTCAAGCTCCCAACAACAGCGACGACACAACGTGCGCTCCACGAGGCGGTCGGGCACCTCTACGACGAACTGGCAATCGCCCACGAAGACACTGGCGAACTCGACCACGCGACGGAACTGTTCGAACAACTAGAGACACTCTACGTCGCGACTGCAGAAGAGTCGACGACGGATATCGAACTCACGTATCGCCTCGAGAACGGACACGGCCCGCAGTAACGGCTTACTCGTCGTCGACCGGCGCTGCAAACCCGAAGTTCGGTTTGACGTCCTCGACACGAACTGTCAGTTTATCACCAGTTTCAGCCCCGGAGACAAACAGTCGGTAGCCGTCGATGGAGGCGATACCGTCACCTTCGGAGCCGACGTCGATGATCTCGACCTCGAGTTCGTCGCCCGGTCGCACCGGGGCAGTGAGTCGACCCTTGGCAATGAAGTAGATCTCGGACGACTCCTCACGGCTGGCTTTCGGCGAGGTGACACGAACGTACTGGAACTCGTCTTCGACGTCGGCACGGAAGTCGTCAAC
This sequence comes from Natronorubrum sp. A-ect3, assembly GCF_041821125.1. Taxonomy (NCBI): domain Archaea; kingdom Methanobacteriati; phylum Methanobacteriota; class Halobacteria; order Halobacteriales; family Natrialbaceae; genus Natronorubrum; species Natronorubrum sp. A-ect3. Next base: position 1,211,242 of record NZ_JBGUBB010000001.1, read on the forward strand.
GTCCGGCCCCTCGAAGATCTTGACGACGAAGTTGCCGCCGGTGTCGAGAATCTCGAGTGCGGTCTCGAACGCCTGTCGGGCGAGATACAATGACCGAGCCTGGTCCAGTGAGTACTCGCCGGACATGTTGGGTGCCATGTCCGAGACGACGACGTCGACGGGGCCACCTGCGGCGTCGATAACACGCTCACGGGTTTTGTCTTCGGTCATGTCGCCACGGAGCGTTTCGACCCGGTCGTTGAGCGTCGAATCCTCGAGATCCTTGATTCGCTGGAGGTCGACACCGATAACCGATCCCGGTGGGCCGACCTTCTCGGCGGCGACCTGAAGCCAGCCACCGGGTGCAGCCCCGAGGTCGACGACCGTATCGCCGCCAGAGATGACGTTCTCGAGATCGTCGAGCTGTTTGAGCTTGTAGGCTGCGCGACTCCGATATCCTTCCTGCTTCGATTTGTTGTAGTACTGATCGCGTCGTGTCATGAGCTGTCTCCGGTAACGATTTGCTGCCGAAGCCGGACCAACGAGTGGCCGACAGCATCGGCACGACCGATGTTACCAGTCGGATCGAGGACGTTCGATCTGATTCGTACCCACGGTATGGGCCAGAAGCGGAAAGACCTGCTGATACGGGCCGCCGACACGAAAAACGCGAGCCGAACAGCCGCCTTGAGTGCGATATCGACCGTGCGCTGGCCACGCGCAAAGGGTGCCTTTTTATGGCAACCGTTCGTACCCAGAGCTATATGTTCAAGGCCATCGTGAGCGCGGAAACGCTCACCAGCGCGCTCGATTCGGTAAGTGTGCTGGTCGACGAGTGCAAAATCCACCTCGAGGAAGACGGCCTCGAAATCCGGGCCGTCGATCCGGCCAACGTCGGGATGGTCGACCTCTCGCTCGATGCGGCTGCGTTTGAATCCTACGAAGCCGACGGCGGGCTCATCGGTGTCGACCTCTCCCGACTCGAGGACATCGCAGGCATGGCCGAATCCGGCCAGCTCATCCAGCTCGAACTCGACGAAGAGACGCGTAAACTCCAGATCCAGATCGACGGGCTCGAGTACACGCTTGCGCTCATCGACCCCGACTCCATCCGACAGGAGCCGGACATTCCGGATCTCGATCTTCCCGCAGAGGTCATCCTCGAGGGCAAAGACGTCAACCGGTCGGTCAAAGCCGCCGACATGGTCTCCGACCACATCGCACTTGGCGTCGACGAGACCGAGGAGTACTTTTATGTCAATGCAGAGGGCGACACTGACGATGTCCACCTCGAGTTGACTCAGGATGACCTGATCGATCTCCAGGTCGGTCCGGCACACTCGCTGTTCTCGCTCGATTATCTCAAGGATATGAACAAGGCGATCCCCTCGACGACCGAGGTCACGCTCGCACTCGGCGAGGAGTTCCCGGTCAAGATCTACTTTGGCTTCGGCGAGGGACAGGGGCAGGTTACCTATATGCTCGCCCCGCGCATCCAAAGCGAGTGAACAGCCGCATTTAAAAATCGAACATAGGAAGGAGACTGCCTACCAGTCTTTCTCCGGTACAAGACAGTAATGCCCTCCAGAGACGACGCCACAGACACACCAGCAACTGGTGAGCCACGATGTGTAACGACGTTCGATCCGGACGCCGGTGAGCAGGCGAGTGACGCGATCATCACGGCGGTCGCAACACTGCTCGAGACCAGCCAGCTCGAGCTGACGCCGCTTTATGAGGCCGTCGAGCCAGATGCGCTCGACTCGCTGGTCGCGCACGCTCGACGAGTCGACGACGCTGGCACCCACCAACTACAGTTTATTTACGAGGGGTTCGACATCGGCGTTCGAACCGACGGGCAGATTCGAATCCACGACGCACCCGCCGCGAGGAGTTCAAACGGGACATAGCGGCTGGCAGCCGCCACGTCCGATCACTCGTGTTCGTCGAGAAACGCCAGCAACTCCTCGTTGACTCGGTCGGCGTCTTCGATGAAAAACAGGTGTGAGCCACCTTCGATCCGCTCGAGTCGCGCATCCGGGATTGCTTCTTTCAACAGTCGACCGTTCACGGCAGGAACGACCTGATCGTCAGTGCCGTGGAGGATCAGCGTCGGTACTCGCAGTCTGCTGAGCCGATCGCTCACATCGAAGTCCAGGACGGCAGCAGCCTGGGCCTCCCGTGCCGGCTCGGTGGCATCCTGCTCGAGTCGCCACTCGATGATCCGGTCCATCAGATGCGGGTTGCGGTTCGTAAAGCGTTCGTTGAACGCAGGTCGCATCCGATGGCGCAGCGTCTCACGTTCGCTTGCCCCCTTTGGAACGTCAAAAATGAACTCCTGTGTCTCCTCGGGGACCGGCGCGGCGTCGGGACCGCCGTGGCTCGTACAACAGAGCGTCAGCGTCTTCGCCCGGGTGTACTCGAGGGCGTAGCGCTGGGCGATCATCCCACCCATGCTCGCGCCGACGATGTGTGCCTCGCGAACGCCGGCATCGTCGAGGACGGCCTCGAGATCAGCCGCGAGCCCACCGATCGAGTAGCCCGCCAGTTTGAAGATGAGCAGTGCGCGGAGTTTGCGCGGCAAGCGCGGGACGAGCGGCGGAAGACCGGCATCCGACTGGCCCGTCCCGCGGTTGTCCGGTGCAACTACGTCGAAGGCGTCTTGAACAGCCTCCCGCTGCCAGCGCCACATCCATCGACCGTAGCCCAGTCCCTGCACGAAGACGACCGGCGTGCCGCCGTCTTCACTCTCGTCGTACCCGTAGTAAATCGACACGCCGTCTCGTATCGCCCGTGACATACTCGACGTGACGTATCGGATCCCCTTGAAGTCGACCCTCGAGGATCGGCGCACAATCAGCGGCTTTAACCCCGCGCAGTAACATCGGATTACCGATGCAGCGACTGCACGCCCGGTACCCGTTTCTCGAGGCAGCCCGCGACGCTGTGGCGACTGAGGCCGTCGATCTGGCCACCGTCGTCGAACAGGACCGGGCAGTCGTCGACCGCGCCCGCGAGCGCGTTGTCGCGGCACTCGAGGACGGCGAGACCGGCGACCCACACCGAGAGCCACGTGTCGAGTTGCTCTCGTACCCCGTTGCGCGCGTTCTCGTTTCGATGGTTGACGAGCGCATTCTCGTGCGCAAGTACGCCCGTGCCGAGGCCGCGACCGCGTACGACCGGTTCACCGCCGATTTCGAGACGACAACCGAACTCAAAAGCGTCGACTCGACGGGACTGGATTTCGAGACCGTGCTCTCGGAGTTCGACCTCCAGGCTGTCGTTCGAGAAACCACTGACGGGTATCGGATCGACGTCGGTACTTATCTCCCACTGGCGGAGGACCTCTGGGAAGACGAGTGGCATCTGGTCAATCGTGCGCTGGCCGACGGCGAGGTGCCAGTGACAGAGGCTGAACTGCTGACACTCCTGCAAGAAGCCGTTCGGAGCCGTATCGAGGATGGACTACCGTTCGACGTTCCCGACGTGATCGAGGCCGCACTCGAGGACGACGTCGCCGAGATCCGGGAGGTACTGGCGGACCTCGAGTTGACTCGCGAGATAGATACGGTCGTCCCGGAGCTGTTCCCGCCGTGTATGAAAGCCCTGCTCGATGGGATCCAGAAGGGTGAACATCTGCCACACCACTCCCGGTTTGCGATCACCGCGTTCCTATCGAACATCGGGATGGAGACCGACGAGATCGTCGATCTCTACCGGGTCAACTCGTCGTTTGGCGAGGAGATGACCCGCTACCAGACCGACCATATCCGAGGTGACTCTTCGCCTACGGAGTACTCGGCCCCATCGTGTGCGACGATGCAATCCTACGGCGACTGCGTGAACAAAGACGACCTCTGTGAACGAATTCCGCACCCGATGGCCTACTACGAGGAGCGGATCGACGACGCCGACGACGACGAGGTCGAAGACTGGCGCGACGAAGAGAGCGACGGCGAGTCCGCAAGCGGCGACTAGCCGAGCGTCACACCCAGGTCGTCAAAGGGCTACGATTCGTGATCTCTAGACAGTTCGTCGGCCTGTTCTTGGATCTCCTGGAGCGCACGTTCTTGCTCACCACGGGCGAGACCACCTGATTCGACGTGTCGACCCCCATACTGCCAGGATGGGATCGCGTTCCAGACGTCGGAGTCGTCGTCCTCGTGTTCGTCATCCGCCGTCGCCGTCCGAGAGCGTCTCCACACGAGTCCAGCGGCGACTCCAGCAAGGACCACACCAGCGGCGGCTGGATCGATCACGGACGTCGATCTGACGAACAGTGACGATCCGAGCAACACGGCGACAGCGACAACGAGTCCCCGAAGTCGCGAGGGCGACTGAGTCGTTGACTCTGAGTTGTCCATACATCATGTTATCGAGACGACGTGAAAACGCTGCTGCCGTTTTTATGCCGCGCTCTGGGCGTCCGGATCGTCGTCCGTCTCGAGTCCGTCTTCGGGCTCGTTCAAAAGAAACGCCAGAACGAGGCCGACAGCGGTCAGCAGGAAGATAAAGCCAATGATCGCACCGACGAGTAACTCGCCCCCTTCAGGCGACAGAGTACCGTTGTCGGCCCCGTATTCGGAACCGATACCGATCATGACGCCAAGCATCAGGATGACAGAGGCGACGGCGACGACGATTTCAATGATTCGCTCACGCTCGAGCATTATGGAATCGATTCCGTCGGCCGGGTCAAAAGCGCTTCGAAGGCCGCGCCGACGCACCGCCACGAGAAACGCGCCGAGATGATCGAGCACAGGCGACTACTATCATAACAACTGAAACGGGTTACACACCGATCGGACAGCTGTCGTGCGACCGGGTGTGCACTGACTTTCAGTGGCTACTGTACCCACGGTCACGAGGGCGCGCCCTCGCGCTGAAGCGGTTATATAAAGCGGGAGCTTGCAGCTGCCGGCGAGTTCGTTATCACTCTCGAGTGCCTACTATCTTCGAATAGCTAGCCGACCAACTGCGAGCCGATCAGTCGTGATCGGCACCCTTGACGCATCATGAACACAACAGCGTCACCGAAAACACCACTGCCAGTACCGTCAGGCGACCGCCTCGAGGGGCGCTCGCGCCGTGCCCGCACCGAACCGATGTCGGTGCTCCCGCTCGGCGACGGGCTGTACGAAGTCGAATCAGCCAGCGAACAGACCTATCTCGTCGATCTCGAAGGGGGTCGCTGTACCTGTCCGGATCACGTCTTCCGTGGGGTTCGGTGTAAACACATCCGACGAATCGCCATCGAGATTACCGACGGGCGGACGCCACCGCCGGGCGAGATCACCGTTCCGTGTCACGACTGCAAGACGACGGTGTTCGTCGACGAAACCGATCCCGGGCCGTTCTACTGCGAGACGCACACGATCTGGCCGGGAGATACCGTCGTCGACCGCGAGACCGGCGACCGGCTCACCGTCGTCGACGTCTCTGTGCTGCGAGCCGACGCCGTCCGCATTGGCGCGGCCGACTGCACCGTCGCCGAGTACGGCACAAACGAGAGCTACAATCCAGACGTGCCTGTCGTCGGTGCGGTCTATCCCCACGCCACCGTGGCCCGTCACGGCGTCGTCCCCGAGTCGCTGAAGGTGTACGTCTTCCCACGGACGCGACTCGAGAAGCAGCCGGCTCGTCTCGGTTCCTCGTGACGAACCCGGCTGCTGGTCGCCGACAACGCACACCAACGGCGGAATCGTTGCTTCACTCCTGTTTTATTGTGATTCGACAACAATAGCCATGACATGCACTCGAGCATCGACTACGGACAGTTCGATGAGGGACGGGCCATCAGTTACTGGGACCTCGACCACACGCTCGAGCGCGAGCTCCGGCGAATCTACACCGCTGCGGAGTTCGAGTGGGCAGCGCCACGACTCGCCGAGTTCGGCCACGCCGTCGGCCATACGATCGCAGACAACGCCGACTACATCGACGACCACGGGCCGGAACTCGAGCCCTACGACAAACACGGCGAGAGACAGAACCGGGTTCGGTACCCGGCCGAACAGCTCGAGAACGAGCGACTGGCCTACGAGTTAGGAATCGTCGCAGACGCCTTCGAAGCCCCGCCGGGGCGGGACGAGCCGATGCCGCTGTCGCACAACCTCGCGATGCAGTATCTGCTCTGTTATGCCGATCCCGGTTTCGACTGTCCCGTCGCGATGACCGCAGGTGTGGCGCTCGTCCTCGAGAAGTTCGACGACGGCTCGCTCAGCGAGTACTACGAGGGGCTGACGAGCCGCAGCTACGACGCCCTCATCGAGGGGGCAATGTTTCTCACCGAAAAGCAGGGCGGCAGCGACGTCGGTGCAAACGAAACGCGAGCCGAGTACGACGAAGACGAAGGCTGCTGGCGCCTGTCCGGCGAAAAGTGGTTCTGTTCGAACATCGACGCCGAAGGGACGCTCGCACTCGCCCGGACTGACGATGCTCCCAACGGGACGGACGGTCTCTCGATGTTTCTTGTTCCCCACGCTGATCCAACGCTCGAGAGCGGTCCGTACACCAAAGGCGACCGACTCGAGGACGGGCCACTCTCGCCCAAGGATGTCAACGACCAGTTGTATCGCCGGCTCAAGGACAAACTCGGCACCATCGCTGTTCCGACAGGCGAGGTCGAGTTCACCGGCGCGAAAGCATACCTCGTCGGCGAACAAGAACGCGGATTCAAGCAGATGACCGAGATGCTCAATCTCGAGCGACTGTCGAACGCTGCGGCCTCCTGTGGCATCATCGGCCGGGTGTTGCTCGAGAGCAAGATCTATGCTGCCAACCGCGACGCGTTCGGCGAGACGATCGACCAGTATCCGTTGATGCGTGCAGATCTGGTCGATATGGCCGTCGACCACGAGGCTGCGATGGCGTACGTCTTCGAGACAGCGCGGCTGTTTTCGGAACGCGAACGCGCCCAGCGAGCCGGCGACGACGCTGACGACGCCTACCGACTGATGCGACTCCTGATCCCGATCGCCAAGGCTCGAACGGCCCGGATGGCCGTCGAGACGGCTTCCTACGGCATGGAGATCCACGGCGGCAACGGCTACGTTGACGACTTCGTCACGAACCGCTTGCTCCGGGATGCACAGGTGTTGCCGATCTGGGAGGGCACCGAAAACATCCTCTCACTGGACGTGCTTCGCGCACTCGAGCGTGAGAACGCCCACGAACCGCTGTTCGGGGCGATCGAGGACCGACTCGAGAGCGTGTCGCATCCAGCCCTCGCCGAGGCCGTCGACACGGTCGAAGCCGAGTATCACGACCTTTCGGACGCACTCGCGACGCTGGCCGGCGAAGACACCGAGTACGCACAGCTCTCGGCCAAGCGACTGGCCCACTACGTCTTTGACGTCTTCACGGCCGCGCTATTGCTCGCGGAAGCGCAGACCCAACTCGAGGCCGGGAACGGGCGGCTGGCGCTGGTTGCACAGCGTTTCGTTGCGACCGAACTCGAGACGCCGTCGGCACGCGGGATCACGAGCGGTGATCGGCTGGCGCTCGAGGCGTTCGACTCGATCGTTCGGTACGCGCCGGTTGATCCCGAGACACTGACGGATGTCATCGCGGCGGGCGACTGATGTGAACAACTGTTCCTGCTCGCAAGCGCGTTACTCGAGCAGTGTCGCGGCTTCCTCGATCTCCATGACACCCTGCTCGACGGCGTTCAAGACGCGAAGGATGTCTTCGTCCGGGCCGTCGTCGCCGCTGTCGCCGACTTCCTCGAGGGTGACTTTCTCCGAGCGGCCGACGAACTCGGCGAAGTCGGTGCCGTCGGCGATGGCGGTTTCCTTTTTGACCCGGTAGTTGCCTCCGTCGGTGACGTAGAGGTCGGCAGGGTGGAAAAAGTACCAGTCCTCGCGGTCGAAGCGAACGCCAATACGGGGTTTGGCACCGAAGTTCTGGGCGAAGTAGATCAGCGCCTCGACCTCTTCGCCAGTGAGATAGATCGGGTCGCCGGCGCTGGATTTGGCCTCGATTGCGTAGAACTGCTCGCCATCACCAGCGAGCACGTCAGGGAGTTCGCGTTCCGTTGCAGAGCCGCTTGCGGGGGCGCGCATCACCGCGAAGCCAGCGTTGTCGAGTTCGTTGACGAGTTCCCGTTCGCGGCGGTCACCCTTCGCCTGAGACATACCTCTCTCTCACCAGCGGGCACTAATAAAAGAACGGACGGCGACGCGGATGTGGCGACGACAAAACGGCTACCGAGAACGAGCGCTACAGCGGAACGGCCGCGACGGCGTCGAACAACACCGAAGGCGCTGTCTGGGCTTCCTCGAGGTCGTACTCGATTGCGAGATACAGAACGCCGAACTGGAAGGCGTTGAGCGCGGCGTGAGAGGCGGTCGGTACGAGGAGGTTATCGGTTTTCGCATAGAGGTAGCCGAAGATGACCGAGCCGCCGAACATGATTGCAAGCGAGGAGACGGTCGCCAGCATCGATTCGGCGAGGGTGACGTACATCGGGAGGTGAACGAGCGCGAAGATTGCACTCGCGAGAAGGATCGATTGGAGCCGCGTAAAGGCGTCGTAGAGCCGTTTCTGGATGACGTTTCGGAAGAGGAACTCCTCGGCAGGTGCGTTGAAGAAAAAGACGATGACGATCATGATCAGGATCATCGTCTGGTCCTGGCCGACGACTTCGACGACCTCGCTCTCTGCGGCTGGCACTGAAAAGAGCTGAAGCAGGATGTTGACAGCGAACAAGAAGGCAATGCTGGCGATGATGCCACCGAGGACATACCACCAGCCGGTCTTCGTCGGCATCCGAATGTCGACATACGACCAGCCACGGCCGGTCGCAGCGAGATAGATCGCCCCTGCCAGTGCCATCCCAACGAAGTTCAGGATCATATACAGGGTTCGGCTCTCGATCGAGGCATCAGCCATCCCCTCGAGGAGTGCTGGATCAGCGACAATCGCTGGAACGGTTGCGATGCTGGCCCCAACCAGTCCGAAAATTGTCAGTCCAACAGCGACGAGCGCCGATCGAAGCGGCGCACCATCGCGATGATCGGAGGACGTTTCCATACGACAGTCTATGTGGCCCCCATTCTTGGGTGTTCCTTTCTTGAGAGTCGTACTGCCAACGGCATACTGAGTGGCGGTCGACCGTCAGTGGAGTCGAACGCACGCCACTGATCTCACTGCTCTTCGGTGAGTGAGAGTGTCGTGTCTCCGAACAACTGTTCGAGGAGTCGCTGTTGCCCGATGCGGAGATGTCGGTTGACCGTCGGCTGTGTCACCTCGAGCAGTTCGGCGATCTCCTCACCGGTGCTCTCGCGTGGCCACTCAAAGAAGCCAGCCAGATACGCGGTTCGAAGGACCTCGAGTTGTCGATCAGTCAGTTCGTCGAACAGCGACGTCACCAGTTCCTGTCTGGTGTGGGTCGTCCGCTGGACGTGACGCCGAGCGGTGAGGTCGACGCTGGCGTAGTGGTCTTCAAGCATCTCGACGAACTCACGAACGTCAGTCGTCGTCGGCACATCGACGGTGACGTCGAGGCCCGCGCTGGTCGCCTGAATCGTTCTCGGGCTTGCGCCGTGGCGGACCAGCCGCGAGGCGATAACATCGCCCGAAACGGTCGCCTCGAAGAAACAGGAGTCATCCGACTCGGAGATGAGTCGATACTCCGTGACGGAGACGAGCGTCTCGAGGGCAGCCGTGACGTCGGCTGCGGCCACCCCACTGGTCTCGAAAAAGAGGACCGTCTCCGATCCAGAGTGTGTTCCAAGCCCCTCGTAGACGACGCGTGCACCAGTCTTGGATGCGATTCGAGACAGGATATCATCGTCCGCCTCGAGTGCAAGCGAGAGTTCGACAAGCGTCTCGGCGTGTAACGCCTCCTGGGTTTTCGCCGCGTTGATCGCGCTCGCGATCCCTTCACCGAGTTCGGCAAACACCGTTCGCTCGAGGTCGGTGAAGGCGTCCGGCTCGGTGGCGTACACCGACAGGACGCCGTACCCATACTCCTCGAACGAAAGCGGGACAGAGATGACCGACTGGAAGCCTGCGTCGAGTGCGCTCCGTCGCCACGGCTCGCGCTTGAGCCCCTCGACGACGTTTTCGACGAGCGTTGGCGTTTCTGAGCGAATCGTCTGGAGTGCAGGCTCACTGGAATCGCCCTCGAGATCCAGCGACAGCGCGTCTAGATACTCCGGTTCGCTACCAGCCCAGGTGCGTGGCTCGAGCGTCGTCCCGCTTGCGTCGAGGGCACCGATCCAGGCAAACGAGACGTTGTCGGCCTCGAGCAACCGTTCGGGAACGGTTCGCTCGATTTCACCGCGGCTATCGGCACCGATGAGTGATCGGTCGATTTCTCTGATGATGTTGGTGATCTGGATCTGGCGTCGAAGGCGGCTGTTCTGGGCTTCCAGCTCCGCATCGCGTTCCCGCACGTTCGCCTCGCTCTCGAGGCGGTCGAACGCGGCCTCGGTCGTCGCGACGAGCGTTTCGACGAGCTGTCGAGTCTCGTCGTCGATCGTCGCCGGCGAGGCAACCAGGACGAACACGCCGTGGTTGCCGATCGGAACGAGCAGCCCTCCCGGCACATCGTCGCCAAACAGCGGCGATCGGGCACCGATGTCGGGATCGTCGACGACCGTCTGTGTTCCCGTCACGTAGGTGTTCCAGAGAACGGAATCACCGTCACCGGCCCTGATCGACGGTGCACCACCGGATTGGTCGACGAAGTCAGTCGTCGACGCGGCTGGCTCGAATCGGTTCGTCTCGGCATCGAGCAGATAGACGCTTGCAGTTCCTGACTCGAGTAACTCCGCGGCTGTCTCAACGACGAGATCAGCAACGGCTGGTGTTGTCTCTGCATTGAGCAGCTCACGGGCGGTGTCGTGAAGTGACTCGAGGGCCAGTTCCCGTCGCTTCTGATCGGTGACGTCCTTGACCGTGCCACGATATCTGTCGAGAGTGCCGTCATCGTCGTGGATGGGTTCGCTGATCGCCCGCACCCACCTGACGTCTCCGTCGTCGGACTGGAGCCGCGCTTCGAGGTCGTACCCCGTCTCGGTTTCGATCGCTGTCTCGAGCTGTTTGCGGACGAACTGGCGGTCGTCGGGGTGGTAGCACTCGATCGTCCGTTCGAGATCGGGTGTGACCCCGTGGGGGAGGTCGTGGAGCCGATACATCTCATCGGTCCAGATCGCCGTCCGTGGCGTTGCGTCGACGTCTAACTCCCAGCCACCGACTTTCGCCATCCGCTGGACACGCTCGAGCAGGTCCCGCGTCCGCTCGAGTTCGCGTTCGCGTTCTTTTCGCTCAGTGATATCGCGGATGACGCCCGCGGTCCCGGTGAACTCGCCATTATCCATCGGTAACAGTGCGACGTGTGTCTCCGTCTCGATCATGTCTCCGTTCGCGGTGACGATATCGCCTTCGTAGGCCTCGTACGGCGTTCCCTCACGGAGGAGGTCACGGACCAGTTCCCTAGCCGTTTCGAGGTCGTCCGGTGGCAGGAGATCGGAGACATCGGCACCGATCAGGTTCGACGGCTCGTAGCCCGCGAGCGTTTCGATCGCGTCGTTGACGAACTGGAACTCGCCTTCGGCATCGAGTGTGTAGACTGGGTCACCGAGTGCCTGAATAATCGTCTCGTAGCGCTCGAGTTCGCGTTCGCGCGCCTTGCGCTCGGTGATGTCACGGAAATACACGGATAGCCCGCTCTCGGAGGGGTAGGCGTTCACCTCAACCCAGGCGTCGACGACGGGCGAATACTCTTCGAACGTGACCGCCTCCTGAGTCTGCATCGCGCGGCGATACTCTTCCTCGAACCGTGAGTCGACGGCGCTGGGGAACTCATCCCAGATGTTGTTGCCGATCAGTTCCCGGTCTTCGGCGCCGAGCAGTTCTTTGGCTTGTGTGTTGATGTAGGTAAAGTTCCAGTCCGTATCCATCGCGTGGAACGCGTCGTTGATCCGGTCGAGCGTCCGCTCGAGTTCGTTCTCGAGGCGCTTGCGTTCGGTGATGTCGTTGTTGATCCCGACCACCCGCTGCGTGCCGTCGTCGTCGACCACCAGCCGGCCGCGGCCGCCGACCCAGATCCAGTCGCCGTTCTCGTGTCTGATCCGGAACCCATCCCGGTACAGCTCGTCGTTCTCGATGGCTCGCTCGAGTGCAGCCTCGATTCGAGGGATGTCTTCCGGATGGACGCGTTCGATGAAGGCCTCGTAGGTCCCCTCGAACTCGCCGGGTTCGAGGCCGACGATCCGCTGTAACGTGTCGTTCCAGTTGAGGTCGTTCGTTTCGACGTTTAACTCCCAGATTCCCGTGTTCGTCCCCTCGAGTGCGAGCTCGAGTCGCCGTTTCGTCTCGCGTAAGTCCCGTTCACGACGCTTTCGTTCGGTGATGTCCTGTATCGATCCCTGAAGTTTGACGACCTCGCCGTTCTCTCGGACGGGCTCGCCAATGGTCCGGACCCAGCGCCGGTCGGCGTCCTCACCAGCCGGATCGAGCCGGAGTTCGAGGTCGTACGGCTCACCCGTTTCGATCGCCTGTTCGATCGCCAGCCGGAGCGCGTTCTGGTCCGCCGGATGATAGGACCCGAGTGACTCGACCAGATCGACGTCAGGGTCGGGTTCGAGGCCATAGATCCGGGCGACTTCGTCGGACCACTGGAGGTCGTAGGGCTCTTCGCGAACGTCGAGTTCCCAGCCCCCGATGTTCGCCACCCGTTGGGACTGCTCTAAGAGGCGAGTCGTGCGCTCGAGTTCCTGTTCGTTCTCGACGCGCTCGGTAATATCCGTGATGACACCTTCCAATGCCTCGAGTGAGCCGTCGTCGGCGAAGACGCCGCGGCCGCGTTCGGTGACCCAGCGGCGTTCGCCGTCGGCCGTTTCGATCGGAAACGTCACGTGGTACGGTTCCCGGTCGTCGACCGATTGCTGTACCGTCTCCCAGAGCTCGTCGTGATGATCGAGAATGATATCCGACGACCAGTTGACAGCACCGCTCACGAGGTCGTCAGGGTCGTAGCCAGTGAGTTCGAGACAGCCGTCACTGACGAACTCGAACGGCCATTCGGGCTCGTTTCGACAGCGATAGACCATCCCTGGGACGTTGCTCATCAACGTCGTCAGCTGGCGGTCACGCTCACGGAGGGTCTGTTCGCGTTCCTTGCGATCCGTGATGTCTCGACTGATCACGAGAAACCGATCCTTGTCGACGAGGTCGACCCTGATCAGGTGAATCTCGACGGGGAACGTCGAGCCGTCGCGACGTTGATACTGGCCTTCGAACTTCCGCCGATCGCCGACGGAGACACCTTCAAGCAGCGTCTGGACCTCGGCTGCGTTGAACGACTGGTCGTACTCCCAGATATTCGTCCCAAGCAGTTCGTCTTCGGCATACCCCAGTTCGTCACAGAATCGCTGGTTCACCTCAACGAGCGTCCCCTCGGTATCGAGAACGTCGATCATGTCGGGTGAGCGTTCAAACAACGCCTCGAGTCGCGCGCTCGTCGTCTGCAGTTTCTGTTCTCGCGCAGCGAACTCGCGTTCTCGGTCGACCACCGCCGTCGTCAGGTCGTCGATCGCCGTTACGAGCCGGTCGAGGTCATCGGTTCGCTCGTGTTCGGTATTGACGGCCGCAGTTGCCTCTCGAATGCGATCGACCCGGTCTCGTGGCGACTGTTCGGACGCCTCGTGCTCGCCGGTGCGGACCGTCGCGACGAACGACTCGAGTTCGGTCACGAGTCGCTCGAGAGCGCCGTCCCGGTTGGAGTCACCGTGGGCAGCAAGGCCAAACAGGACGATGGGGAGTGGCAACGAGTCAGGTCTCACGAACTCCACGGCCGGTGTCACACCGAGCCACGAGCCAGAGACGAGTACGACCGCGGTGGCGACAAACAGCGCAAGTAGGCGATCGGTAGCCCACTCACCCGATCCGCTCCAGACCGAAAACACAGCCATGGGGTGGCTACACAACGAGCGTAAATGATAGGTGCGGTTTTTCTAATCGATAAACATACAAAATACAATTGTATTCGACCACAATATTGTGGCAAGTCCGACGGTGAGCGTTGCACGCGTGCCGATGCAGACCCACGCCGTCGTTCGATTCCGGCACACCTTCTATACATGTAGTGTCCGACAACCGACGAGATTACGTGTATAATGGATAGCCAAATACCCATCCCTGGCATTGCTACGGATATCATGCCTGAAACGACGCTCGACTATCACAACGATTCGATCAGTCTCTCCGTCGTCGAGGCCCTCGCTGACAGCCTCGACACCGATCCCGTCGAACTCGAGCCGCTGTACCACGCTATCGACCCCGAGGCACTCGACCAGCTCTTTCAGGAAAACACGCCAATGAGTGCGCGGGTAGAGTTTACGTACGGTGGGCATACCGTCGAGGTGCAGGGCGATGGAGCCATTCTCATCGATGGAACGGTTCACACGCGGTCGTAACGACCTCGGATCGATGCAGTCGAGACGAAAGGAGGTACACCGATGACTGTCCCACCACTGCAGACGGTCGTCCAGACCAGTTCGTCGGCTAGCGACTCGATTACGGCACTCGTCGTTGTCGACGACCGCCAGTATCGAACCCAGGTCGAAACGACCCTCGAGGACGATACGTTGACGGTCCGAACGGCGACGTCGTTGCCCGACACGTTCGGATCGCTCGACGGCGTCGATTGTCTCGTCAGCGACTGTCCGACGGCTCGAGACGAAACCGTTGACGACTTCCTCGAGCGAGTCAGACAGCGAGCTCCAGACCTCCCGGTTTTGCTCCTTCTGGATCAACTCGCCGACCCAGCGGCGGCCATCGACAGGGTCCAGTCCTCACAGTGGGTCGACTACATGATACAGGGCCACTCAACGACCGCCGTCGAGCGATTGCGCCATCGAATTCGAACACTCGTCGAGCGACGACGGCTCGAGTCACTTTCGCAGCGCTCGTTGGCCAGCGTCGAACTCGCCAACGACGCGATCGCGATCGCCGCTCCCGACGGCGACCTCGAGTTCGCGAATCGCTCGTATGCAGTCCAGTTCGGCTACGACCGGGACGAACTCTTCGGAACGCCGTGGCAGGCGTTGTTTACCGTCGACAGCGTCGAGCGGCTTGAAACGGCCGCAATCCCAACTGTCGCGGACGGCTGGCGCTGGACCGGCAGCTGCACCGGCCAACGAAAGACCGGCGAGACGTTTCCCGTCAGCATTCGGCTCGGCAGTCTCGAGGACGACAGTTTGGTGTTCATCGTTGAGACGATGCCAACCGACGCAGACAAACAGACGACCTGAGCGTCGACTCGAGAGACGCAGCGAAACCGATCAGCTGATTCGTTCCGAGATGCTCCGAACCGCGCCAGTGGGTGCGGTAGCGATTATGTGCCGTGGTCCCAGGAGCCCATGTACTCGCGTTGGGTCTCCGTGAGCGAGTCGAACGCAACGCCTTCGGCCTCGAGTTTGATCTCGGCGATCTCTTTGTCGAGTTCGTCGGGGACGTCGTGGACGCCCGCGTCGTAGGCTGCTCCGTTTTCGACCAGTTCACGCACACAGGCTGCCTGCACGCCGAAGCTCTGGTCCATCACTTCGACGGGGTGGCCAAGCGAGACGGGCGCGGCGAGGTTGACGAGACGGCCTTCGGCGACAACGTTGAGTCGACGGCCGTCCTCGAGTTCGTAGGCTTCGACGCCGTCACGAGCCTCGTAGCGGTCGACTGCGAGGTCGTCGAGCGCCTCGAGGTCGATCTCGATGTCGAAGTGGCCCGCGTTCGCGAGCAGCACACCGTCTTGCATCTTCTCGAAGTGCTCGCGAACGATGACGTCGCGGTTGCCCGTCGTCGTGAGGAAGACATCGCCAACTTCGGCCGCTTCGGCCATCGGCATCACGTCGTAGCCTTCCATGTGGGCCTCGAGGGCGCGGCGTGGCTCGACTTCGGTGACGATGACGTTGGCGTTCTGGCCAGCGGCCTTTTTCGCGACGCCTTTGCCACAGTAGCCAAAGCCGGAGACGACGACGTTCTTGCTGGCCCACGAGAGGTTCGTGGTCATCGCAATCGACGCCAACGAGGACTCGCCGGTACCGTGGACGTTGTCGAACAGCCGCTTCATCGGCGTGTCGTTGACTGCGAAGACAGGGTAGTCAAGCGCGCCGTCGTCGTCCATCGCGCGTAGGCGGTGGACACCCGTCGTGGTCTCCTCAGCCCCACCGATGATGCCGTCGATGAGTTCGGGGTAGTCCTCGTGGATCGCCGCAACGAGGTCCATCCCGTCGTCGACGGTGATCGTCGGCTCGTGGGCGATGACGGCCTCGATGGCGTCGTAGTACTCCTCGTCGTCGACGCCGCGTTTGGCGTAGCTGGTGATGTTCTCGTGGGTGTCGAGCGCCGCGCTCACGTCGTCGTGAGTCGACAGCGGATTACAACCCGTCACCGCAACTTCGGCGCCACCCTCTGCGAGCGTCTCGACGAGGATCGCCGTCTTCGCTTCAACGTGCATCGCCATCGCGATGCGCTCGCCGTCGAACGGTTTGTCGGCGACGAACTCCTCGCGAACGTGCTCGAGGATCGGCATATGCTGGGCGGCCCAGTCCATCTTCCGGCGGCCCTCCTCCTGTGCGGCATCGAGGTCCGCCAACTGATCGCTGATCGGCGGATACGCAGAGTCGGTCATATCTCGACTGAGGGATAGCGGAGGCAAAACGCTACCGAAGCAGTGACGACAGTCCGCCACACCGCTGACTGCGTTATCGTACCAACTGAACCCAGATCGCACAGCAATCGTGCGATCAGCGTGCAGTGACGGTCAGTGGGTACGATAGTGGCGATCGACTCGAGTGAGAAAAACAGTGGTTCGAACGGGTCACAATCGGTTATGCCGATCAGCCACGCCAGCGTCGCGCGCCCGATCGAGCCGAACACCGGCGACGGGATCGTGCCTCTGACACGACGAAACCGCCGCCGTCGACCGGAGTCCGGCGCTCAGGCCGTTAGTTAGGGCCAGCGTCGGATGGCGGTCCGCCGCCGTTACCCGGGCTGGAGTCGGCGTCTTCGTCGCCTTCAGCATCCTCGTCGGCTTCATCAGCGTCGTCTGCCTCACCTGGTGGGCCACCAGCGTGTTCCGGTGGGCCCTGATTGTCTGTCGTCTCGTCACCGTCACCCGGTGGACCAGCGTGGCTTGGCGGGCCGGCGTGGTCGGGTGCGTTACCCGGGTTGTGCTCGAGGACGAAGTTCGCAACCGTCAGTCCGAGCGGGCCGTCAGTGTCGTCCTGTGCGTTCCCGACGAACGCGGAGACGAGCGAGCCGAAGGTGTCGTACTCGGCGGGCTCGAGCGTTGCCGTCGTCTCGACGGATTCGTTGTCGACCGTCGCGTTGAAGGCGACTTCGACGCTCTCGTTACCGAACGGTGCGTCCAGGCTCACCGTACCGTCATCCTCGGGCGTGTACGTTCCCTCGTCGACGTACGACGCGTTCTCATCGACCGTCGAGACGTCGACGGTGGCATCCGAGACAGCAGTCTCGTTATCCGTCACCGTCACGACGACGTCACCGTTCTGCTCGACGGAGATCTCGAGGCCTTTCGGTTCTGGCTCGAGCGTCGCCGTCGTCTCATCAGTGAGCAGTTCACCCGACTCGAGCTCGTACGACGCGTTGACGGTCACCTTGACCGTCTCCTCGGGTTCGGGGAGGTCGACCGTGCCATCGGCGTCAGTCGTGTTCTCAACCGCGTACGACGTGTCCTCATCGGTCGAGGTCACGTTGACAGTCGCGTTCTCGACCGCACTCCCATTTGATGTGACTGTCACAACCGTTTCGTCGACACCTACTTCTAT
Source organism: Natronorubrum sp. A-ect3 (assembly GCF_041821125.1). Taxonomy (NCBI): domain Archaea; kingdom Methanobacteriati; phylum Methanobacteriota; class Halobacteria; order Halobacteriales; family Natrialbaceae; genus Natronorubrum; species Natronorubrum sp. A-ect3. The sequence continues at coordinate 1,229,016 of NZ_JBGUBB010000001.1, forward strand.
TCCATCGGACGCTTCGACATTACCTGCTGCCGCCGCCGACACTGTTCCCAGCGGGGCGAACACAGACAGGATCATAGTCGCAACCAATGCGACTACGATCAGTCGGTTTCGATTCATCTCACTCGAGACATTCAGGAGTTTATGAATAAACCCACCCGGCGGTTTGGGACGGTTTGGGGTCGTTGAAACCGTCCGAGAATGGTTTTGAGTGTTTATAACGATCGCTGAACGTTCGGTTTTCGTTCAGACGGCTCGAGGGAAACCCGCTCAGTCCTCGGCGCGAGCGACCAGCGTCTCGGCCGCTTCATTTGCCCGCGCTCGAACGGCCGCCTCATCGAGCGTCAGGACCTCCCGGTCGCGCATGAGCACCTGCCCATCACAGACCGTATGGCGGACGTCCGACGCCGCGGCAGCGTAGGCGAGGTGGCTTACGAGGTCGTGTCGTGGGGTCAGATGTGGCTGCTCGAGGTCGATCACGGCGAGATCGGCGGGTTTACCGGCTTCGATGCGGCCGGTGTCGAGTCCAATCGCATCAGCGCTGCCCTGGGTCAGCATCTCGGCGACGGCTTCCGCGGGCACTGCGCTCGCATCGTCGGCAGCGAGTTTGCCGAGCATGGCCGCGTCACGGGCCTCATCCAGCATGGAGAGATCGTTGTTCGAGGCCGCGCCGTCGGTTCCCAGCCCGACTGTGACGCCCGCCTCGAGCAGCCGTTGGACGGGTGCCATCCCGCTGGCCAGTTTCATGTTCGAGGCCGGACAGTGGATCACACTCGTCTCTGCCTCCGCGAGCAGGCCGATCTCGCTTTCGTCTACGTGGACGCCGTGTGCGATGAAGTCCTCGGACTCGAGCATCCCCTTCTCGGCGGCGTAGGCAAGCGGCCGGACGCCGTGGCTCTCGACGATCGGCGTCACTTCGTCTTTGGTTTCGTTCGCGTGGTAGTGAACCGGCACGCCGAGCTCACGCGCCTTCGGGACGTACTCCGAGAGGTACTGGCCATCGACGGTCGTCAGCGAGTGGGGCATAAACGCCGACGTGATCCGCCCCTCAGCCATGCCGTCGATCTCTGCAGCGACCTCGAGGCCTTCCTGGGCGTCCTCGTGGACTGCTGCCTCGTCTTTCCCGACGGAGATCACGCCGTGGCCGAGACGAGCACGCAGTCCCGCTTCGTCGACGACGTCGGCGATCGTCGGCACGAAGAAGTACATGTCCGCAAACGACGTCGTCCCGGATTTGATCATCTCGAGGGTGCCGAGTTCGGTGCCGGCGCGAACGGTCGCAGCCGTCAGTTCGGCCTCGACGGGCCAGATATCCTCCTGCAGCCACGCATCGAGGGGTTTGTCGTCGGCGTAGCCACGGAGCAACGTCATAGCGACGTGACAGTGACCGTTGACGAAGCCGGGTGTGACCAGCGACGCCGACGCGTCGAGAGTCTCGTCGGCCTCGCCAGCGAGATCGGCGCCGATCTCGAGGATCTCGCCGCCGTCCTGATCGACCAGTACGTCCGCACGCGTCACCGTGATGTCGGGCAACAGCACGTGCCCACCGGTGATCGCCAGTGTCGTCATTGGCCGACGTTTCTCGTCGGGTGGCCTTATACTGTCGATCCCGGCGATCGACCGGGGTCGAATTGTCGGCAACGGCGAGAACGGCTGCTCGAGACACAGCGACGGCGTGTGTCATAGTCGGCGGGTTTAACCGTCGTTTTGTCACACATTCCACTATGAACGGAAACAGAGACGAGCGCGATGGACAACCCACAAGAGCGTCCGAGCAAGACGGGTCACCGGATGCCGAACGCCCCGACAGCGACAGTCTCGATCGCGGTCGCGACCGCGACGAGTCGAGCGCCGGACAGCCGACAGTCGACCCCCGAGACACCGAGGGTGCACCCTCGAGCCCCGAGCCACACACGGATCGCGGCATCGGCCCATCGGAGCCGCCGGATTCGGGAACCATCCGTAACTGGACCGGGCTCACGGTCGCGCTCGCGATAATCACGTTCGCAACCGCCGCAACGATTCTCGCCGCCTACGACGCAGCGACGGCGGCTGCCGGGGCGGCCGTCCTCGGTGCTGGGTTGGGTGCGATCGCACTCGCCGGCCGAGCGAAACCATCCGTCTTCGGGGTTCTCGACGACGCCTGGGCCGAACACCGGCTGTACACCTGGTTTTCGGCAGGGCTGTTCGTCTTCGGAGCCGCCGTCGGGGCAGCGCTCTACGCTGCTGGCATCGATCTGACCGAACTGTTCCTCGAGATGGTCATGGAGGAGTTCGGCGGGGACGAACTGCCCGGCGACGGTGAGGCGAGTTTCGATCTCTCGGCGACGTTTTTCATCGTCAACAACACACCGCCGTTTCTGGCGGCGATCGCCGGCGCGCTGACGCTTGGCTTCGTGACGTTTCTCATCATGGTGTTCAACGGTGTGCTCGTCGGTAATCTCGTGGCAGTCACCGGCACAGAGGTCGGCGTGGGCGTCATTATCGCACTGATTGTGCCCCACGGGATCTTCGAGCTGCCGGCGCTGTTCATCGCTGCCGGTGTCGGATTTCGGTTCCTGCACCGCGTTGGCCAGCGAATCGCCGGCTCACGGAGCGCGCTGTTTACAAAAGCGTATCTCGTTCGAACGACCGCGCTGGTTGGCTTCGCGTGGCTGATTCTGGTGCTCGCAGCGTTCGTCGAGGCTTACATCACGTTCCTCATCGCGGACGCACTGTTTGCGATCTGAAATCGTCTCCAGCCACGTCGTCACGCTATCGCCGAAGCCACTCGAGTGGTTTCAAGATCGCGAGCTGGTAATCCTCGTGCGGATCGTAGGTCGCAAACGAGAGGCTGTTTGCCATCACGCTCACGCTCGAGGCAGCCATCGCCAGCCCGGCAAGCGCCGGATTCAGGAGGCCAAGCGAGGCGATCGGGATCAGCGTGGAGTTGTAGACGAACGCCCAGAAGAGGTTCTGGCGCACCTTCGAGATGGTTGCCTCGGAGATGCGGACGGCTTTGAGGACGTCCGCGGGATCGTCACGCATCAAGGTCACGTCGGCGCTCTCGATGGCGACGTCGGTTCCCGAGCCGATGGCGACGCCGACCTGTGCCGTGGTCAGCGCGGGCGCGTCGTTGACGCCGTCGCCGACCATCATCACGCGGGAGCCGTCTTTTTGGAGCGCCTCGATGTGATCCGCTTTGTCCTCGGGGAGGACTTCCGCGCGCACGTTTTCGGGATCGATCCCGACCTGTTCGGCGACCGCCAGCGCGGTGCGCTCGTTGTCGCCGGTGAGCATCACGACTTTGGTGCCCCGTTCGTGTAGGGCCGTGACGGTCTCTGTTGCGCTCTCGCGAACGTCGTCGGCCACGGCGAGTGCGCCGAGTAACTCGCCGTCGACGGCGACCGGCATCGCCGTCTTCCCCTCGCGCTCGAGTCGAGTCAGTGTCTCTTCGACGGGTTCGGTGTCGATTCCCGCGTCCTCGAGGAGTTTTCGGCGACCGATCAGCACGGTTCCGCGGTCAGTCTCGGCCCGAATGCCGTGGCCGGGGACGTTCTCGAACTCGCTGACCTCGCCGATTTCGACGCCGCGCTCGTCGGCTCCGTCGACGAGCGCCTGCGCGATCGGGTGTTCGGAGCCGGACTCAGCCGTCGCGGCCGCCCCTAGCATGTACGACTCGGGAGATTCCGTCCGGCCCGCAAGCGCGCCGCCGTCGGGAGTCGCCCCCTCGTCGACGAGTTCGACGTCCGTTAACACCATCTCGCCGTGGGTCAGCGTCCCCGTTTTATCAAAGACGATCGTGTCGATCCCACGGACCTGCTCGAGCACGTCTCCACCCTTGAAGAGGACGCCGTTGGTCGCGCTAAGCGTCGAGCCGACCATCGTCGCGGCCGGCGTCGCAAGCCCCAGCGCACAGGGACAGGCGATCAACAGCGCGGAAGCGAGGACGATCACCGAGAACTCGAGGATGGGGACGCCCACCCCACCGACGGCAGCGACCTCAGGACCGCCACCGACCGGCCCCCACAGCGGCAGCCAGTCGACGAGCGCGGCCAACGGTTCGGGAAAGAGAAACCAGAGCGTCGCCCAGAGGACGGCGTTCGCGATGACCGCGGGAACGAAGTACGCGCTCACTGTGTCGACCAGCCGCTGGATCTCGGGCTGGCGCGACTGGGCCTCTTTAACTCGGTCGACAATCTGCTGGATCGCCGTCTCGGAGCCGACTTTCGTCGCCTCCACGAGAAGCACGCCGTTCTCGTTGATCGTCGAGCCGACGACCTCATCGCCCTCGCCTTTCTCGACAGGGACCGACTCGCCGGTCAGCATGGACTCGTCGACTGCGCTCTGGCCGTCGACGACGACACCGTCGGTCGGAATCTTCTCACCCGGCCGGACTTTCAGCACGTCGCCAACTGCGATGTCCTCGAGTGGCACCTGCCGTTCCTCGCCGGCTTCGATTATGGTGGCTTCGTCGGCCTCCATCTCGAGCAGTTCCCGCAGCGCGCTGCCCGCACGGGCTTTCGAGCGGACCTCGAGCCAGTTGCCCAGCGTAATGAACCAGAGGATGAAGGCGACAGCCTCGAAGTAGAGGCCAGCACCCGCGATGAGTCCGAGCAGGACAGTTGTGCTGTAGACGTAGCCTGCCGAAGTCCCCATCGCGACCAGCGTGTCCATGTTGGCCCGCCGGTCGTTCGAGAACGCCCGGTAGGCCCCGACGAGGAACTCCTTGCCGAGTGTCGCCATTAGCGCCGTCGCGAGGACGAACTCGAGGGCGTCAACCCACACCATCTCGATGCCGAGCAGCTCGTGTGGTGGTGGGGCGAGCCCGAGCATCGCGAGCATGATCGGCACGAACGGCAGTGTGAGGATGCCACCACCGATCACGAGCCGGCGCTGTCGGCGCAGTTCTTTCTCGACAGCGCGTTCGCGCTGGCTCGTCTCTCGGGCAGTGCCATCCGCATCACGGACGGGCTCGTAGCCAGCATCTTCGATGGCTCGATAGATCTCAGCGAGCGAGGCGTCGCTGGGGTTGTACTCGACGCGAGCTTCGTCCGAGGCGAAGTTCACGTCCGCCCGGAGCACTCCCGGCAGGGCTTCAGCCGCGTCGCCGACTGCTTCCGAGCAGGTCGAACACGACATCCCCATGACGGTGATCGTGTCTGTCTCCCCGGCTGCCTCGTAGCCAGCGTCGTCGATCGCGGCGTAGATCTCCGCCAGCGATATCTCCTCAGGGTCGTACGCGACCGTTCCCTCGTCGGTCGCGTAGTTGGCATTCACCGACTCGACACCATCGAGATCACGGACAGCGTCCTCGACGGACCCTGAACACGTCGAACAGGACATGCCTGTAATCTCGAGATGCGCTCGTCTCGTACTCATAGGGGTATCTATGAACTACACGTTCAAGCCGATTCGGGTTTGTAATATATTATTATTTCAAATATAGACTTTTGAATAGAAAATCGAGGTGTAGATCTACTTTCGTTGAAAAAGTCAGGTCGTGTCGTCGAGCCTCCAAATTCACTCCTCGTCGTCCGAGCGAAGCCACCAGAGAACAGCAGCCACCACGAGGACGACACCCACCACTTTGAGGAGTGTAACGAGCGTCCGTGAGTCGTCGGCTGCCGTCTCCATGTCGGATTCGGCTTCGCTCACGACTGTCTCATCTTCGGGTTCGGTCGTTTCCGTCTCGGCTTCGTTCTCTGCCTCATCCTCGTGTTCGGTCGTTTCCGCATCGGTCTCGTCTTCGGCCGTCTCCGCGTCTGTCGACTGCGTGCTTGCCATGTGAGTTCGTTACACTCGTCATGAATATAAGAGGTGTGGATGATTCGTGCTCGCTGTGAATCGCGACCATGCGAGACAGCGCCGAGTACGCAGCGACGTTCAGTTGCGGCCCCACAGCGTCGTGAGTTCGCCGACGATCTCTGGGTTTCGAAGCGGTTCACTGTCCTCGAGTGGGGCGTCGTCGACGATCCCCTCGAGCACTCGATACATCGTCTTCCCGGTGTGCGTTTCCGGCAGCTCCGGCGTGAACACGACGGCTGCCGGGCTGGCAAAGCGGCCGATTCGGTCGACGATCGCGTCGCTGATCGACTCGCGAAGCGCTTCGCGCCCTGTTAGATCCTGTTCGGCCGTTGCGAAAACGTAGAGATCGGTGTCGCCGTCGGCACTGCCAGCGACCGCGGCGGCTTCGGTCACGCCATCGACAGCGGTGATCGCGGCCTCGAGTTCGGCCGTCCCGAGCCGGCGGTTGCCGATCGTGACGACGTCGTCGTCACGGCCGATGATGGTGATGTAGCCATCGTCATCGACGACGGCACGGTCGCCGGTGGCGTACTGCCAGGTGTCGGCGCGCCGATCCGAGAACTGCTGCCAGTACTCCGCGAGGACCCAGTAGCGATCGCTCTCGAGCGGGGTGATCATCGACGGCCACGGTTTCGTGATCGTCAGAGAGCCCGGTTCACCCGGCGGCAGTTCCCTGCCGTTCTCGTCGACGGCGCGGGCCTCGATCCCGGGTAACGGCGGGCCGACGGCGCCCGGTTTCATCTCCGAGACGCCAGGGAGCGTCGACAGCAGGATACTTCCGGTTTCGGTCTGCCACCAGGTGTCGACGATCGGACACCGTTCCTCGCCGACGTGGGTGTAGAACCACTCCCAGGTATCGGGACCGATCGGCTCGCCAACCGTGCCGAGCAGTCGGAGCGACGAGCGGTCGTGAGCGGCCGGGAACGACTCGCCCCACTTCATGAACGTCCGAACGACGCCGGGGGTCGTGTAGAACACGTTGACAGCGTTGCGTTCGATCACTTCCCACGGACGGTGGCGATCCGGATACCGGAGACTCCCCTCCGTGAGGACGACCGTCGCACCGCGTGCCAGTGGCCCGTAGACGACATACGAGTGGCCAGTAATCCAGCCCATATCTGCTGTACACCAGTAGGTATCTCCCGGCGAGAGGTCGAAGACGGCCCGCGTCGTCCAGGTGGTGCCGGCGAGATACCCCCCAGTTGCGTGAGTCATCCGCTGGGGCTCACCCGTCGTTCCAGATGTGTGGATATGAAAGAGCGGGTCGGTCGCTGCTCGAGAAACCGGTGGGACAGTCGCGCCCTCGAATCGATCGGCCAGGGCACTGTACGCGTACTGGTCCGCGCCGAGTTGTGTGTCGTGGTCTGCACCGAGCCGATCGACGACGACTGTCGGAATCGTCGACTCGAGGGCAGCCAGTGCTGCGTCGGCTTTTCGCTTCTGGCCGACTGCCGTCCCCTCGTGGAAGTAGCCATCGCAGGTGACGAGCACGCTCGAGTCGTCTTGCTCCATGCGGCCGAGGAGCGCGTCGGGGGCAAAGCCCGCAAAAACCACGTTGTGCAAGGCCCCGATTCGGGCACAGGCGAGCATCGTGATCGGCAACTCGGGAACGGTCGGCAAGTAGAGCGTGACGACGTCGTCGGCTTCGACACCGAGCTCTCGAAGCGCAGCGGCCACAGCCGTTACCTCCCGATGGAGGTCGTAGTAGGTGTACGTTCGGCGCTCGCCGCGTTTGCCTTCCCACCGAATCGCAACCTGATTCTTCCGGCCAGCCTCGAGATGGCGGTCGATGCAGTTTTCGGCCGCGTTCAGGCGACCGCCGACGAACCATCGATAAAACGGCGCGTCGTCGGCATCGAGAACCTCGTCGTAGGGCTCGTCCCACTCGAGCAACGCAGCGGCGTCAGCCCAGCAGTCGGGCCACTCGCGATCGAAGCGTTCGTAGACGCTCGTGTCGGTGACAGTTGTGTCTCGAGCGAACGTCGACGGCGGACGACGTGCTGTCGCAGCGTCGCCGGGGACAGAGTCCAGCGAATCCTCGACCATAGATCGAGGCCTACAAGATCGGTGCACCTGAGTATTGTGGTCATAGTGGACAGTTGACACACCATGTGGCGACAGAGTTCTGAATGAAAAGACAGTTGCCCCCTCGTCGCTAACGCGTTGACAATGCGAATCGCCGTTCCTAACAAGGGCCGCCTGCACGAGCCGACGATTGACCTCTTAGAGCGGGCGGGACTCCATCTCGAGAACGGTGCCGACCGGAAACTCTACGCCGACACCGTCGACCCCGACGTCTCCGTGCTCTTTGCCCGTGCGGCGGACATCCCGGAGTACGTCGCCGACGGCGCGGCCGATCTTGGGATCACTGGCTACGACCAGGTCTGTGAGGCCCGCGTCGACAACGTCGAAGAACTGCTCGATCTCGAGTTCGGGCGCTGCCGGCTCGTCCTTGCCGCGCCCGAAGACGGCGAGTTAGAGACCGTCGCCGACATGGCCGGTAAAACCGTCGCCACGGAGTTCCCGAACATCACCGCGGACTTCTTCGCCGACGCCGGTATCGACCCCGACATCGTCGAGGTTACCGGCGCGACGGAGCTAACTCCCCACGTGGAGATGGCCGACGCCATCGTCGACATCACGAGTACGGGGACGACGCTCAAGATGAATCGACTGGCCGTCGTCGACGACGTCCTCTCGAGTTCCGTGCGGCTGTTCGGCCGCGACGACGTCCTCGAGAATCCGAAAGTCGAGGAGGTTCGGACGGCGCTGGCCTCGGTCAAACAGGCCGAAGGAAAGCGCTACCTTATGATGAATGTCCCAACAGCGAAACTCGACGACGTCCGTAATGTCATCCCCGGGCTTGGCGGCCCGACAGTGATGAACATCGCTGGCGAGGACGACGGCGACGACGCGGCGGTCGCCGTCCACGCTGTCGTCAACGAGCGTGACGTCTTCGAGACGATCACGGAGGTCAAAAATGCCGGGGCAAGCGATATTCTGGTGACCGAAATCGAGCGGCTGGTCGAGTAGCTGTTGCTACTCGAGTACCGATTCGAACACCGGGAGCGTCACATCCGGGACGACGTGACCATGGTCCCGGTCGTACGTGAGAATGTGGTGTTTTTCCAGCAGCGGAAGGTGTGTCTGGCACAGCGAGACGTGGATTCGCTGACGGAGATCGAGCAGCGGCGTCACGGCTGTCGGATCGTGCTCGGTGTCAGCGATCCGGGCGACCAGTGTGCGGACTTCGAGTGGCCCCTCCTCGGTGAGTAGACAGCGAAGTACCTCGCGGCGACGATCGTTGTCGAGCACCCGCTGGGCCGCCACGCGTGGGATGGAGCCATCGAGCGCCAGTGACGTCTCAAGAGAATCGCCACCGCCAGACGCGCGGCGATCCAGGGCGGTCGTCAGTCTGTCTGTGTGGATCGTCATCGATAACTGAATCTCAGTAACAAGGGCGATAAACGCGACCAGTCGTTCGGCTCGCTCAGGCCCAATTCAGCCCAGTATGAACCGTTCGAACTGGAATAAACAGTCGAAAACCCAGCCAAAGAAACGAGTGAGCGGGTAAACCGTCTCGTTTGAGACAACTATCATCGCTACTGATAGATACCGTCTGTCACACTGTGTGGCCGCTGTGTGTCGTCTGTGCCTCTCAGTTCAGTTGAGACGGGAACGACGGCGAGAAGCGATCGATCGAAAACAGCGGAGGTTACTCGAGCAAGCCGAGATCTTCGAGTCGAGAGACGATTTTGTCAACGGCGTGTTCGGCATCTTTCGGTTGTTTACCGCCAGTAATCACGAGTTTCCCGGAGCCAAACAGCAGGGCGACGACTTCGGGTTCGTCGAGTCGGTAGACCAACCCGGGGAACTGCTCGGGTTCGTACTCGATGTTCTCGAGACCGAGCCCGATTGCGATCGCGTTCAGGTTGAGATTTCGGCCGAGGTCGGCGCTGGTGACGATGTTCTGGACGACGATCTCGGGATCTTCGTTCACCTGAATCTGGAGTTCACGGAGTTTGTCAAAAACGATACGCAGACTCTCGTGGACGTCGTCGGTGCTTTTCGCACCGGTACAGACGATCTTCCCCGACCGGAAGATCAGGGCGGCGGATTTTGGATTCTGCGTGCGGTAGACGAGACCGGGGAACTGCTCGGGATCGTAGTCGGCCCCCTCAAGGTCCATCGCAACGCTCTGGAGGTCGAGTTCCTGTCCGATGCCGGTCGACGCCACCACGTTTTCAATGTTGATGGTGTCCTTCGGGTCGGTCATAAGTCGCTTAAAAAGACGTATTTAAGATTTATAAAGGTTAGTACCGCCACGTGATATGTCCGGTATATACATCGGCTGCGTCTGTCAGTTACAACCCGATTCCGTGATGTACAGCAGCTGACAGGCTGGTTCACGAACACTGGTTTGTGGACAGCGGTCGCGAAAAACGGTAGGCTCATGGCCAGCCCACGGTGACACGTAGCCGTGTACGTACTCGAGCTTGGCGGCGAGGACGATGCGTTTGCAGCCCGCGAAGCAGCCAGTGGCGCGGCCGACGTCCGTCGGATCGCCCCCGGGCTCGCCATCGCGAACGCCATTGCACCCGAACGCATCCGTGGATTGGCATACACCCATCGAGCGAGCGACCTGCTCGGCCGTACCGACGCCGACCTCGCAAGCGCCCGTGTGTTACTCGAGACGGCGCCGATCGATCGCGAGGGGACCGTTGCAGTGCGAGCGACCGATATCCACGGCTCGAGCGGCGTCGATACCGAGCGTGTCGAGCGCGAACTCGGTGGGATTCTGGTAGATCGCGGCTTCACGGTCGACCTCGACGATCCGGACCACGTGCTGCGGGCGACGTTCTCTGCGGGCGTCCTCGAGCGTGGTGGACGGCTCGAGGCAGCGAGCACCACCGGCGCGCTGTCTGCATCCACAGCAGAACTCGCGGGTGATGCGTCGCTTGGGGACGAGGTCTCCATCTGTACGCTGGGCTGGCTCGAAGCCGAGAGCGTCCGGGACTTCGGGACTCGCGCACCGACGGACAAACCTTTCTTCCAGCCCGGGAGCATGGACCCACTGCTCGCCCGTGCTGTCGCGAACATCGCCGGCGCTCGCCCCGGTTCGACGGTTCTCGATCCCATGTGTGGCACCGGTGGCGTCCTCGTTGAGGCCGGCCTCGTCGGCGCGGACGTCGTCGGGACCGATGCCCAGGCCAAAATGGCTGCGGGCGCGCGGGAGAACTTACGGCACTTCCTCGAGTCCGACGACCCCGCCCCAACTGGTGTCGCTCGCGGCTCGTGGCACGTCGGCCGTGGCGATGGCACTCGGCTGCCGCTGGTCGACGACGCCGTCGATGGCGTCGTCTTCGACGCCCCCTATGGCCGCCAGTCGAAGATCGAATCACATCGCCTCGAGGACCTCGTCTCGGGCGCCCTCGCCGAAGCTCACCGGGTCGCCCCGCGAGCCGTCGTCGTTGCAGATCGGTCGTGGGCGAGCGAAGCCCGCACAGCCGGGTGGGAACTCGAGGCTGCGTTCGAACGACGCGTCCACCGGTCGTTGACGCGGTACGTGCTCGTACTCGAGCGCCGTTCTGAATAGTCACCGCCGTCGAGCCACAGCACAACGGCGGCCGTCTACGGCGTTATGCAGCTCATAATTCACTCTTTTCAAGATACACCATCGGCGTCTTCGCAACGAGAAATGACTCGTCTTCGGTCGCATCGACGGCGTCCCAGTAATCCCGCGGCTCGGTGTCACAGCACTCTCGGATGTCCGCACTCGAGAGGACGTTCTCGCCGGAGAGGACGAGGTCGAACGCCTCGCGTCGCCGGCCCTCGAGCCACTGATCGAATCGGGCCGGACACTCTGGGTCGGGGTAGTTGATGACGAGATAGCCACCGTCTGCGACGTGTGCGTAGAGGTCAGCGACGGCCGCGGCGGTGTCGGGGACGAAAAACAGCGTCGCCGCAGAGTAGACCAGGTCGAAGCGCTCGTCGGTCTCGAGATCCGGCAGCGCATCGACGGCGAACGTGAGATTCTCAAGGCCGCGTTCGGCCGCGCGCTCACGATTGTCCGCGACGACCTGCTCGGAGATATCGATCCCGTGAAACTCGGTGTCGGGATAGCGACTCGCGAGGGCAAAAAGGACGCTGCCGGGGCCACAGCCGACCGACGCGACGCGCTCGAACGGGCCGAAGCGCTCGAGAAAGCGCTCGAGGTAGTCGACCATCGCCTCGCCCCGGAGGTAGATACAGCGGTCGTAGTCGGCGTTTCGGTAGAACTCGTCCCAGTCCATGTGGTCTCGTCTCACTGGACATGAACTTAACAGGTTCGAGTGCCGTGTCCACACGGACCGCAACGTTTTTGCACCGACCGCCAGTTCCACGAACCATGGCACCCGAATCCCACGTCAGTGCCGGTACCGACGACCAGTCAGACCGTCCACAGTCGGGATTCGGTTTCTTTTTTGCCCGGTAATCCGGGCCGGTGGAGCCGCGCTCGCCCACGCCGGGCGGGCGCGTCGAAACCGACCGCACCGTCGACAGCGCTCGAGTTCAGACTCGAGCCGAGTCGGAACCGCTAACTGACACCCACGCAGCCATACGAACAAGCGAATGCAACTTCCAGCACAACAGGTTGCGGTCTTAAAGGCCGCAACCGCGGACGATGCAACGTCCGTCGACGCCCTCGCCGCGGCGACCGACCTGCCACCGGAAACCGTCACCGGAGCAGTGTTCGAACTCGAGGCCGAGGAACTGGTCGCCGTCACCGAACGCGTCGACGAAACCGTCTCACTCTCCGACGAAGGGCGAGAGTACGCCACCGATGGACTCCCCGAAGTCCGGCTCTACGAGGCCGCACTCGAGGCCGGCGCCGGCGACGAGCCAGTCCAGATGGGCCGCGTGATCGGGGCCTCGGGGCTCGAGGGCCCACAGGTCGACATCGCGCTCTCGAACTACGCGCGCAAAGGGTACGGCAGCATCGACAGCGGCGAAATCACGGCCGATCCCGACGCCGAACCGGACGCGGATGCAGAGGCGAACGCGCTCGCCAAACTCACCGACGCGGACGACACACCGGTCGAGGGCGTCGACGTCGACGCAGAGACGCTCGAGGAACTCGAGCGACGGGGCTTACTCGAGCGAGCGGAGTCGATCGTCCGCGAAGTGACGCTGACGGATGCTGCCGTCACGGAGCTGATGGCAGGGATCGAAACCGCTGAAACGGTCGGCCAGGTCACGCCCGAACTCCTGACGAGTGGGGAGTGGGAGGACGTCGAGTTCGCCGAGTACAACGTCGAGGCCGACGCCGAGACCGTCGAGGGCGGCAACGTACACATCCTGCGCCAGATGTCCGAGCGCGTCAAGGACGTGCTCGTCGGCATGGGTTTTCAGGAGATGGACGGCCCCCACGCCGACGCGGACTTCTGGATCAACGACTGTCTGTTCATGCCACAGGACCATCCCGCACGCACGCACTGGGATCGGTTCGCTCTGGAGCAGCCGACCCACATCGACGAGTTGCCCGAGGAACTCGTCGAGCGCGTCGAACGCGCCCACCGTGAGGGTGTTGGCGAGGACAGCGAAGGCTACCACTCCCCGTGGGACGAGGACTTCGCCCGCGCGCTCGCGCTCCGTGGCCACACGACCTCGCTGTCGACCCGCTATCTCTCCGGCACCGAAATCGGCGAGATCGAGCCGCCAGCGCGCTTTTTCAGCGTCGAGAAGGCCTACCGAAACGACACGCTCGACGCAACCCACCTCCTCGAGTTCTATCAGATTGAGGGCTGGGTGATGGCCGAAGATCTCTCGGTGCGCGATCTGATGGGCACGTTCGAGGAGTTCTACGCCCAGTTCGGCATCACCGACATCCAGTTCAAACCCCACTACAACCCCTACACGGAGCCGTCGTTCGAACTGTTCGGCACCCACCCCACGACGGGCGAACTGATCGAGATCGGTAACTCGGGCATCTTCCGCGAGGAGATGCTCGAGCCACTCGGCGTCGACTGTGACGTCATGGCCTGGGGACTGGCCTTAGAGCGACTCGCCATGCTCACGACCGGCGCGGAGGATATCCGCGACCTGCACGGCACGCTCGCCGACCTCGAGTTCCTGCGGAACGCGGAGGTGACTTACTGATGCCCACTGTCGATATCGACCCCGACGAACTGCGCGAGTTGACCGGCCACGAAGAGACGAGCGACGACGACCTCATCGATGACCTGTTCGGACTCGGCCTCGAGTTCGAAGGCCGAACCGAAGCCGGCGAGTTCGAACTCGAGTTCGCCCCCGACCGTCTCGACCGGCTCTCGGTCGAAGGCGTCGCGCGCTCGCTGCGCTATCAGTACGGCGACGCCCGCGGCGTCCACGTCCCGTCGCCGAACACGGCGGAGTGGACGATCACCGTCGACGAGTCGGTTCCCGACGAGCGGCCGTACGTCACGGGTGCAGTGATTCGCGATGTCAATCTCGACGAGGACGCCCTCGACTCGCTCATTCAGCTGCAAGAAAAGCTCCACGCGACGATGGGACGCAAGCGCGCGAAAGGCGCGATCGGGATTCACGACCTGACGATGCTCAAAGGACGGGACGCCATGGACGATGGCACGCCGTCAATCAAGTACGTCGGCGTCGAACCCGACGGCGACCGCTTCGTCCCGCTCGATTCCGACGCGGAGATGACGCCCGCAGAAGTACTCGAGGACCACCAGACAGGCCAGACCTACGCCGACCTCGTCAGCGGCTACGACCGCTACCCCGCGATCTACGACGATATCGGCCTGTTCTCGTTCCCGCCGGTGATCAACGGCCGCCGGACCGAGGTGTCGACTGACTCGAGAGACCTGTTCGTCGAGATGACCGGCACCGACCAGTGGACGATCGACAAGATGCTCAACATCGTCTGCTATGCGCTGTCGGCACGCGGGGCGACGATCGAGGAGGTAACAGTCGAGTATTCAGGTAGCGAGGCCGCGAACGCGGCCTCGAACGGGAGCCAGACGCAGTCCGGCGGACGCGAACTCGTCCGCCCGGATCTCTCGATGAAGACGAAGACCGTTTCCCACGCCCGCATCGAGACCATTCTCGGCATCGACCTCGACCCCGACGAAGTGCTCGATCTGGCCGAACGATCGGGACTCGAGGCCGAAAAAACCGAAAACGACGATGGAGCCCTCGTCTACGAGGTGACGGTCCCACCGTACCGCGTCGACGTCCTCCATCCACTCGACATCATCGACGACCTCGGGCGCGCCTACGGCTTCAACGAACTCGAGCCGACCTACCCCGACGTGGGGACCGTCGGCGGCCGTCACGAGCGCTCTCGTCTCGAGCGCGCCGCGCGCACCCAACTCGTTGGCCTCGGCTTCGAGGATCTGCTGAACTTCCATATGATCAACGAGGAGGAGAACTACGATCGCCTCGAGATTTCGCCCGGAACCGACGCCTATGGCGCTGGCGAGCCCGCGACGATCAAAGAGCCCTACAGCGAGGATTACACCATGCTCCGGACGTGGGTTATGCCCTCGCTCATGACGGTCCTCGAGCGAAACACCCACCGCTCGTATCCACAGCATCTCTCCGAGATCGGCTTCCGTGCGGCGCTCGACGACAGCGAAAACACTGGCGTCGGCGAGAGTCGCCACGTCGGAGCCGTCCTCGCAAGCCACGACGCCGGCTACGAGGACGCCAAAGCGCGCCTGCAGACGCTCGCGCGCAACTTCGACGTCGATCTCGAGACGCCACCAACCGACCACCCGGCCTTCATTTCGGGTCGAACCGCCGCGGTCGTCATCGACGGCGAAGACGTCGGCGTGATCGGCGAGGTTCATCCTAAAGTGCTCATCGAGTACGACCTCGAGGTGCCCGTGGCAGCCTTCGAGTTCGACCTGGCGGCGCTGCAGTAGTCGGCTGTCGGTCTTTTTGCTCGAGTGTAGAGGTCGTGTCGCGGTTCAATCGATTACACCGCGAGCGAACGAAAGCGCGGCACATCGCGCCGCGGAATGACGAACGGCCGAAGGCCGTGAGTCAGGGAGCGAGCGGGCCGACGACTAACGCGGAGAGCGCGGCACAACGCGCCGTGAATAGGCGAGCGGCGAAGCCGCGAGCCGAAAAGAGTGCTTGTGATCGATTTTTTGCCGAGTGCCAGCACACCGTGCGGCAGCTACGCTGGCGTCAGCGTGAAACAGACGCAGCCTAAACGGTGGTTTTAGAACTCGTGTTCGACCTCGTCCTCGTCGGCTTTCTGGATGATGATCTTCCCGTCCCGGACTCGGACGAAGACTTCGTCGCCGATATCCATACCCGCGACTGCGAGCTCGTCCTCGTGGAGGTTGAGGTGGACGTTGTGATAGTTGCCATCTTCGTCTTTCGCACCGCTTGGACTCAGCTTCTTTTTCCGTACCATCGCGGGATTCTATGACGAACTTCGCCGTAGGATATACTTAAGTGTTTTCGACGACCGAACCCATGCCTCTAGTACGCATGGATACCGAGAGATCGACACTGAATCCCATCGTCAAAAGGGTTGATGCGAAGGAATGGCGTAGCCAATTCACTTAAAGATACCGACGCAGTCGGTCGGTTTTCGGGGATATCT
Organism: Natronorubrum sp. A-ect3; assembly: GCF_041821125.1. Classification (NCBI taxonomy): domain Archaea; kingdom Methanobacteriati; phylum Methanobacteriota; class Halobacteria; order Halobacteriales; family Natrialbaceae; genus Natronorubrum; species Natronorubrum sp. A-ect3. The sequence continues at coordinate 1,245,397 of NZ_JBGUBB010000001.1, forward strand.
TTATGTCGAGTCGTGTGCTGAGTTGACACGGAGGCTAAAACCATGGTACGTGAAGATGGTAAACGAAACTTTGCACTGCGCGAGTCGGGCGGCGACGAGTCGAGCGTCTTCTCGGGGAACACCCCCCGCCAGGCTGCCCTGAAAGCAGCCCGGCGACTCGAGCCCGGCTCGAGTGAGGACGAGGCAGAGCGTGTCGAACTCAAGCTTCGAGAGAAAGGCACGGACAAGGTCCACATCTACGACGGCTGGGCGTGGGAGGAGACCGCACCCGACGACAAGCCCGACTGGATGCCAAACGAGATCACGGAGGCAAACGTCTCGAAGAAAGGAATCGACCACCTAGAGGAGTGATGTGCCGTTGAAGCGGAGTTTCGTTCGATACTATTTGAGTGGGTGCTGTAGCACACACTGTACACAGAAACAGCATTTTATCCGGCGACCGGTTGGCAGCCATCAGCGACGGTGCTCGAGTGTCGGTGTTCGCCATCGAACACACTCATAGCACGGCGACAGTCACTGCCGTAGCCAACTACGCATTTTGCCGCCCCTCGTGACTGAATTGATATGCCGTTTCGACCACCGACCAAAGACGATCTCCGCGAGCTCGGCCGTTCACTGTTTCTCGAGCTCACCGACGACGAACTCGACTGCTTCGTCGAGATGGCCGAGCGACGAGCCGACGCCTATGATACGGTTCGGTCGTACAACCCCGAGCCACGACTCGGAGGCCGTAAACGCCGCGAGCGAACGTCCGGCGTTCGTCCAGCCGACACGGCGGATCCACACAATGCGTGGGTGAGTCGGTGTCAGATCGCTGGTGATGATGGCGGCAAACTGGATGGAATGGATGTCGCGATCAAGGACAACGTCTGCGTCGCCGGCGTCGAAATGACCTGCGGATCTCACGTCGTCGAGGGGTATGTGCCCGACGTCGATGCGACGATCGTCACCCGGCTGCTCGAGGCCGGCACAGACATCATCGGCAAGACGAACATGGACGACTTCGCCATGACGAGGACAGGCTACAGCGCCTTTGGACCGATCACAAACCCACACGACGACGCGTTTCTCGCGGGTGGCTCAAGCGGCGGCAGTGCAGTCGTCGTCGCGACCGGCGAGGCCGACGCGGCTATCGGCTCCGATCAGGGTGGCAGCGTCCGGATTCCAGCGTCTCTGTGTGGTGTCGTCGGGCACAAGCCAACCTACGGACTGGTCCCCTACACAGGCTGTATCGGCCTCGCCCACTCGATCGACCATCCGGGGCCGATGGGGCCGGACGTTGAGACAGTCGCGCGAGTTCTTTCGGTGATCGCCGGCAGCAACGAACGCGACCTGCGAGAGCCGGCGCCCGTTCCGACCGAGTCGTACCACGAACAGCTCGATGGCGACGCCGCCGACCTCTCGATCGGCGTCCTGCAGGAGGGGTTCGACCATCCCGGGGCCGATGCTGGCGTTGTCAAGTGCGTTCGAAACGCCCTCGAGCGACTCGAAGCGAATGGGGCTTCGCTCGAGGAGGTCTCCGAGCCGATGCATCTCGACGCGAGCGATATTCAGGCCGTCTGCACGGCGGAAGGCTTGCTCGATGCGATGATCGGTGAGGGACTGGGCCATGGCTGGAAGGGGTGGTACAACACGTCCTGGATCGAGTTCTTCGGCTCGGCACGACGCGTCCAGGCGAACGACTTCCCGGCGTCACTGAAACTGTCCTTGCTCGTCGGTGCCTACGCAAACGAGAACTACCACTCGAGATACTACGCCGACGGGATGAACCTCGTCGTCGAACTCACCGAACGGTACGACACGCTACTGGCAGATCACGAGCTGCTCGCGATGCCGACGACGCTGGGGACGGCACCCGAACACGACCCCGAACGGGACCAGTACGACCGACTGCAGGAAGCGCTCGTCGTCGCAAACACGGCCCCGTTCAACCGGACCGGCCACCCCGCGGTCAGCGTCCCTGTCGGTGAGGTCGACGGACTTCCGGTCGGCCTCATGCTCGTCGGCTCACGGTTCGACGATGCGACCGTTCTCGACGCCGCCAGCACGGTCGAGTCAGTCGTCGACGGCGTGGGAGTGCGTAGTTGAGTCAGCGACGATCGAGGCGAAGTTCTCGATGATCTGGGTCGCGTTGACGGCGTCGAACCCGTGCTCACCATCGGTCCAGTCGAAGTCGGCCTCGAGTCGCTCGCGGTGCGTGCTCGTAAACTCCGGGTGGAACTGAACCGTCCAGAGCGGAGCAGTTCGATGCCGCGTCGCGAACGCGTGGTAGTAGTCAGTCGTCGCGATGACGTCCATCTCGTCGCCGGGCTGGGTGACGACGTCGCCGTGAGCGACGGGAACGACCGACGCCACGCCGTCGAAAAGCGGGTCAGCAGCGAGGTCGACGTCGACAGGTCGACAAGTCGTGCCGACGTGTTCGACAGTGCCACCGAGTGCTGCGTTGGCGACCTGATGGCCGAAACAGACCCCGAGCGTCGGAATCTCGCGCTCGACTAGCTCGCGAACAAGTCGCTGCTGGTCGGTGATCCACGGCCGATCAGCAGCCTCGTAGACGCCTGCCGTACTGCCCGTCAGAACCACGCCGTCAGCACGCTCGAGATCGGGACGCTCGCCCGCGGGGTAGTCAACCGCCGTCGCGTTCGGAACGTATCCCTCGAGGGCGTCGCAGTGATATTCACACGACGGATCAACCTCATTTCGAACAACAGCAATCGTCGGCACCCTCATGTACACAGTAGTGGACCAATATCGACAAAACAGTATCGGAAAGACAAGTAATTGCGTCAGTATGGTAAGAGTGTGGGTTTGAGTCTGGCAGCAGCCGTCAGTTTCTCAGAGACTACGGGGTGGAACCCGAGCCCGAGCGACCACCACGAACCAGTTTGAGAACACCCTGGGCAGCCAGTCCGAGTATCGCCCACTTCCAGGCGAGGGCGGCGAGGCCGAGCAGCAAGATGCCGCGAGTCCGCTTGCCCCGACTGAACGCCGTTTTCGCTTCTGAAAGCACCGAGAGAACCGTCAGCGACCGCGTTGCTGTCGATCCGAGGAGTTTCTTGAGTACCATACCTGTCGTTGGGGCCCCGACCAGATAACGAACGTCCCGTCTCGCGCAAGTCTCAATCGACGTCATCGACACCACACACCCCGGTCACTGTCAACGAGTGTCTCAGAGATCCGAAAACCGGGCGGGAACTTTTTCTCACTCCGGTTTGATACGCTGCTCACGAAGCATGGATCTCGAGTCGATTCCGGGTGTCGGCGAGAAGACCGCACGAGCGCTCACAGCGCTCGACGAGCCCGAGCGCGCGCTGCGGCGGGGTGACGTCGCGACGATCGCGACCGCTCCAGGGATTAGCCAGGGTCGGGCTGCTCGGATCGCACGCGGTGCGATCCGACTGGAACACGACGATCCCGGCGGCTTTCTCGCCACCGACCGCGCTCGTGAGGTCTATCGAAACGTACTCGCCTTGCTCAAATCACGGACGGTCACCGATTACGCCGCCCAGCGACTCGAGACGATCTATCCCAGTCCGCGTCGCTCACGGATCGAGGACGTCCAGGCGTTCGCTCGCGATGCACTCGAGCGCGAGTACGACGAGACCGTGCTCACGGCACTCGAGGGTGTCGAACCGCTCGAGAAGCCGGGCGATATCCGGGTCCGTGAGCGCTGTCTGGCGACGGCCGACGCCGAACGCTACAGCGAGGCCCGGGACGCGATCCCGGAGCTCTCGGTCGAAATCGTCGAGGACACGCAGGGGTTGGCCGAACTCGCGCGCGGATACTCCACAGTGGTTGCACTCGATGAGTCGTTTGCCGGTGTCACGATCGACGGCGACGTCCAGGTCAGGCCCGATGCACTCGAGACGCCGGCCGAAATCGTCCCGGAACGGCCCCTGTCGTTTTTCGCGCGCAACCGGAGCCGGCTTCAGGCAGCTATCGACGTCCATCGGGCTGGCGATCTCGAGGCCGCCTGCGATCTCGAGGCACTCGAGGACGGCCTGTCGCGTCTCGACGAAGATGGGACGGTCGCAGGCGACGACGAACTCGATCGGCTGACGACGGCGATCGACGACCTCGAGACAGCAGCAGGCACAGCCGAAAGCGTCGCCAACGATCATCTTCGGGAAGCGATCCGCGAGGAGGACGTCACGATCGAGGGGTCGGATCTGCTTTCGCTGGTCGAGCGTGGCGCTGGTGTCGACTCGTTGCTCTCGCGGGAGCTCGCCGACGAGTACGCTGCAGCCGTCGAAACGGCTCGGGAGCACCTGATCGATGCACTCGATCTCGATCAGGGCGAGGCCGAGATCGCCCGTCGGGCGTTCAGCGACGAACCGACGTTCCCGGTCGAGCGCGATGGGGACGTCGTGTCACGGCTGCGTGAGGAGCTCACGGCGGCCAAAGAGCGCCGTGCGGGCCGACTCAAACGCGAGCTTGCAGCCGACCTCGCCGACCAGCGCGAGGGGGCCCGCCAGCTCGTTCGGGATGCTCTCGAGCTCGATGTCGAACTCGCGATCGCCCGGTTCGGACGGGAGTTCGAGTGTACGATGCCGGAGTTCGTCGACGGCGATTCGCATAGTGCCTCGGCGGCGAGCAGTGAGCGGTCGGCTAGCGACGAACAGGTCGGCTTCGCGATCGACGGTGGCCGTTCGCCGCTGCTCGACGAACCGCTCGAGGCGATCGATCCTGTCGACTACGAGGTGACAGGTGTTGCGTTGCTGTCGGGTGTCAACAGCGGTGGGAAGACGTCGACGCTCGATCTGGTTGCAAGCGTCGTCGTGCTGGCACACATGGGCCTCCCGGTTCCCGCCGAGCGGGTTCGTCTACAGCGATTCGACGATCTGCACTATCACGCCAAAACACAGGGAACGCTGGATGCGGGCGCGTTCGAGTCCACCGTCAGGGAGTTCGCCGATCTCGCCCAGGGCGGCGAAGGATCGCTTGTCCTCGTCGACGAACTCGAGAGCATCACCGAGCCCGGCGCGTCGGCAAAGATCATCGCCGGCATTCTGGAAGCGCTGTCTGAAAACGGCGCGACGGGCGTGTTCGTCTCCCACCTGGCAGACGAGATCCGCGAAATGGCCGACTACGACGTGACTGTCGACGGTATCGAGGCGATGGGGCTCGTGGATGGGCAACTCGAGGTGAACCGCTCGCCGGTCAAAGACCATCTGGCGCGGTCGACACCGGAGCTGATCGTCGAGAAACTGGCTGATGAGGCCCGAGAACCGGCGACAAACGGAGGGAGCGTTCCTGACGTGACGGGGCCGGACTTCTACGATCGGCTCCTCGAGAAGTTCGACTAACTCCGGACTGGTCGCTCAGTTGGAGTGTTCGATTCGAAAACGGTATCCCGGCGCTCGGATACGTGTGACACATGGACCCACGTATCCGCGAACACGCCGAGATAATCGCGAATCACTCGGTCGACCTCCAGGAAGGGGACAACGTCATCGTCGACGCCCATCCCGTTGCCGAAGACCTCGTGGTTGCGCTCCACGAAGTGATCGGCGAGATCGGTGCGAATCCGTTGACGACGAGCCAGCGGACGGGCGCACGCCAACGCCGGGCGTATCTCCGCGCGGGTGACGACGAGTACGAGACGCCCGCCCACGAACTCGCACTCATCGAGGAGACGGACGTCTACATCGCCATCCGGGCCAGCGACAACGTCACCCAGACCAGCGACGTCGACCCCGAGACCAGTGCGGCCCACCAGCAGGCCCACCAACCCATTCTCGAGGAACGGCTCTCGACGCGCTGGTGTCTCACGCAGTTCCCCGCGCCGGCAAACGCCCAACTCGCCGAGATGTCGACGGAAGGCTACGAGGAGTTCGTCTGGGATGCCGTCAACAAAGACTGGGACGAACAGCGTGACCACCAGGCGAACATGGTCGAACTCATGGATCCCGCCGACGAGATCCGGATCAAAAGTGGCGACACGACCGACGTGACGATGTCAATCGACGGCAATCCGACGCGCAACGACTACGGCGAACACAACCTCCCCGGCGGTGAGGTCTTCACCGCGCCCGTCCCCGACAGCGTCGAGGGCGAGGTGCTGTTCGACATGCCGCTCTATCATCAGGGCCGGGAGATTACAGACGTTTACCTCGAGTTCGAGGGTGGCGAGGTCGTCGACCATTCGGCGGCGAAAAACGAGGAGCTGCTGACGGAGGTTCTGAACACGGACGATGGCGCACGCCGACTCGGCGAACTCGGGATCGGGATGAACCGCGATATCGACCAGTTCACCTACAACATGCTGTTCGACGAGAAGATGGGCGACACCGTCCACATGGCCATCGGCCGTGCCTACGACGACACCGTCGGCGAGGACAACGAGCAGAACGATTCGGCGGTCCACGTCGACATGATCGTCGATATGAGCGAGGACTCGCTGATCGAGATCGACGGCGAGGTCGTCCAGCGTGATGGAACGTTCGTCTTCGAGGACGGGTTCGAGCAGTAAGATCGCGAACCAGCGGGAGTGAGCGGCTTTTTTATCGACGGTTTCGCGAAGTGAGTGCTCGAAGTACCGCGAGCGGAAAACGTTCGGAGTGACTCGCGGATTGAGATCGACGGCGAGGTCTGAGCCTGCAAAGCCCGCGAACGGCTCCTCGACGACTGAAAACCGCCCGCCAGGCCGTCATCGGCTGGCTTTATACATCCAGACTCAGTAGCGATCGTATGGCAGTCCTCGTAGCGTACGATGGGTCGGCGCCCGCACGCAAGGCAGTAGAACACGCCTTTGAGACGCACTCGGACGAGGAGATCATTCTGCTGCGCGTCGTCGAGGCAGCGGAGGGCTCGACGGGAGCGGGAATCGAGCTCCTGAAAGACATGTTCCGAGAACGCGAGGCGGAGATTTCCGAGGGGTTCGGTGACGAGGTCTCGGACATCGTCAGCACCGATGGCGTCGACTTTCGCACGGAGACAGCCGTCGGCCAGCCCGCTCGAGAGGTCGTCGCGTTCGCGGAAGAGAACGATGAAATCGAGCACATCATCATCGGCAGTCACGGGCGAAAAGGTGTCTCGCGCGTGCTGCTTGGCAGCGTCGCCGAAAACATCGTCCGACGGTCACCTGTTCCCGTGACCGTCGTCCGGTAACTACTGCGAGTTCGTCATCCCGCCGTCGACGACGAGCGATTCGCCGTTGACGTAATCCGAGAGATCGCTCGCCAGATACAGCGCCGCGTCCGCGACGTCCTCGGGTTGGCCCGCACGTCGCGACGGGATCGCCTCCAAGAACTCCGATTCGGCGTCGGTGCCCATAATCGGGAAGTCGTCGGTCGTCATCGTCGTCTCGATCAGACCGGGGTGGATGGCGTTCACTCGCACTCCATCGGGACCGAGCTTTGCAGCCATCGAGTACGTGAACAGCCGTACGGCACCTTTCGTCCCACAGTAGGTGACGAACTCACCCGATCCCTCGAGGCCGGCGACCGACGAGAGATTGATAATGCTCCCGCCATCGGCTTCGACCATCCGTTTTGCTGCCGCTTGCGCGCCAAAGAAGACGCCTTTGACGTTGATGTCCATCATCCGACCGAACCCGTCCTCGTCGACCTCGAGGAACTCCTCGCCGTGGAAGATCCCCGCGTTGTTGACCATCACAGTGACACCGCCGAACTCCTCGGCGGCTTCGACAGCCGACTCGAGGTCGTCGACGTTCGTGACGTCACATTCGACGAACGCCGCGTTCGCATCCGTCTCGTCCTCGATCAGTTCGTGGGTCGGCTCACCGCCCTCTCGAGGCGACTCCTGAATATCCGCGACGACGATGTCGGCACCTTCCGCGGCGAACCGACGGGCGATCGCGCGTCCGTTTCCACTCGATCCACCAGTCACAACCGCCACATCGTCTGTGAGCATTGCTGACATTGCCCATATATCTACCACGTCGTTTCAGATAACGGTTGCATAGCGATAGGATCGAGACAGTAACGGCCGGAGACAGATTCGGCTGCTCGAGCAACCGTCGACGGAGACAGTTCCAGCGATGTCAGTCCTCGAGCACGCGAACAGCACCGATCTGGCCCACCTGCTGGTACTCACAGAGGTAGTTCTCCATCTCGGGGGTGGCCTCGAAACGGAGTGTCTCGACCTCGCCGATAGCTTCGTTGCCCTCGGTGGTGTACTCATCGACGACGTCGCGATTCGCGTCCCAGAACGCGATGTTGTGGTGGACACCATCCATATTCTCCCAGGTAATCTCGTACTTCTGGCCCGCAACGAGCACGAGCGTGGGGTTTTCGACGCGGTCGATCGCAGACGGCGCGGCACCGACCCAGCCGCCGACGTAGCCGTCGAACCGAATCTCCTCCACAGCTCTCCACGCGTCGGGATCAGTGTCACCCACAACTGAGTCCGCCGCGTCGACGACGGGTTCAGGCTCGTCACCGTCGTCACTCGCGCCGTCATCCAGACAGCCAGCGACGGACACGGCTGCAAGCGATCCAGCCACTGCCGAGAGAAACATCCGCCTGCCCATGCTGTTCGGATTCATTACAGATCGTATGCGAGCAAGTGGGATAAGCGCCAGCCCGACGAGTGCACGAGCGTTGCCGAGAGAGACTGTCGTCCGATCTACCCGGACAGTTCAATCCTCGAGGAGGTCCGCGACCATTCCCGAGACGGTCTCGAGTTCATCCTCGTTGACGCCGTGGCCCATCCCCTCGTAGAGTCGTTTCGTCACGTCGGCAGCCATCGATTCGAAGACGGCGGCCGTCTCGTGGACGCGTTCTTCGGGAATGTGTGGGTCGACGTCGCTACAGCCGAGGAAGACGGGAGTCTCCTCGAGGTCGCCGGGATACGTCTCGTCGAGGTCCTCACCGATGAGACCGCCGCTCAGGGCGGCGAGCCCGCCGTAGCGGCGCGGATTGCGAGCGAGGAACTCGCTGGCGAGACAGGCACCCTGCGAGAAGCCGACCAGCATGACGCGGTCGGTCGGGATACCGGCATCGCTGGCCTCGTCGATCGCGTCCGCGATCGCCTGCAGTCCCGACGTTCGGCCCGGCTCGTTCGCCTCGACGGGTGCGAGAAACGAGTTCGGATACCACGTCTTGCCGGCGGCCTGCGGGGCGAGCAAGGCGACGCCATCGTGGTGGATCTCGGTTGCGAGGTCGAGCATCCCCTGTGCGGTCGCTCCGCGCCCGTGGGTGAGCACGAGCGCAGCAGACGCCTCCTCGAGCGGCGTGGCGCCGGTGACGAGTGGCTGGCCCTGGTGTGGGCCGTCCACGTCGTCACCCGCGCTCATTCGACACCACCGACGCCCGCACTTGCATCGGGCAGATCGTGCTTGACGACCTCGAGGCCGAGTGCGTCGATCGCGCCGCGGAGGTGTTCATCCTTGGCGTACTCGGCCCCGTCGGCCTCGCGGAGTTCCTGGGCTTTCGCCAGGATCTCCCCACGGCGGTCGTTCGGGATCTCGTACTTGTCCGCCGAGAGTTCGATGACCAGCCCGTTGTTATCCGTCGTGTAGATCGAGTGGAAGATCCCCCGATCGAAGACGTTGTACTGGTGGCCCGCGTCCTCGAGCGCCTGCATCGTCTCCTCGTACTCGTCGGGATCGACGCTGAAACAGAGGTGGTGGACAGCGCCGACGCCGCCACGCTGGCCCCGCTGGTTCGATGGGCGGTCGTCACTCACGAAGAACGTGAGGATGCGGCCGTCGCCCGTGTCGAAGAACAGGTGTGTCTGGGACGGGTCGTCGAGGTTGGGCTGGCGAAGAACCAGCGGCATGCCGAGGAGGTCCCGATAAAACGCGATCGTATCGGCCTCGTTGCTCCCCCAGATGGTGATATGGTCGGTCCCCGTCATGTGGACGGGGCTGTCGGGCAGTTCGGGCGTGACTGGGTTTTGAGAGTTGTTGGACATAGTGTATTACTCCGCGATCAGTTCGCCGAAGACGCGCTCGGCGTCTGCGGGGACGTCGAAGTCGTGGTAGTACTCTCCCTTGACGGACGAGAGGATGTTCAGTGCTGCGGCCGCACCGTCGCCGACCGCAATGGCGGCCTGCCACTCCTCCGGACGGACCATCGCGCCCGTCGCGTAGACACCGTCGATGCTCGTCTCCATGTTGACGCCGACATCGACAGTCTCCTCGTCGGTGAACGCACAGCCCAACTCGTCGGCCAGGTCGCGGTTGGCACCCGTCGCGAGGACGACGTAGTCAGCGTCGTACTCGCCCTCGTCGGTCTCGATGGCGAAGCCGTCCTCGGTCTCACTGACCGCAGTTACGGGTTCGTCCTGTCGGCAGTCGACACCGAAGTCGTCGACCTGCTGGCGTGCCGTCGCCATGAACTCGCTGCCACCGACCGAGCCAATGCCGAGATAGTTGAACAGATGGGCCTTGTGCATCCACGTTCCGTCGGTATCGAAGACGGTTGTCTCGAGGCCGTTTTTCGCCGTAAACAGGGCTGCGCTGAGGCCGGCGGGACCGCCGCCGACGACGATCACGGATGGCGTTTGCGTTGTGTCAGCGTCGGATTCGTCCGGGGAACCAGTGTCGCTCATTGTAGTTACACAATGTTACTGCAAGAGTATGAACCCAGCAGAGACGCCAGAACAACCACGTGACATGAGTGTTACTACCGTCGTCGAGTGGACGTGAAGTGGTCACCAAGCCGTCTACCGGTCGTCCCGTCGCATTCAACGCGCTCTGTAACAGTAACAGCTGCCTACAGTCGCTGTAGTCAGTTGCTACCGTCCGGCATGCTACTTGCGCACGAAAGCTCAACGGGTACACGTGGAACCGACCTCTCTCAAGGCACAGAACCAATCAGTCGAACGGCGGGGCTGCGTTCGGTGACGCCGTCGACGTTTGGCCCGGTGACAGCACATTCGAGGGCCACACTACCCACAGCCGACCGGAGACATTCATGAAAACTAGCCTTGAAGTAGAGTACTGGGTCATCGACGACACTGGTGACCTGGTCGCTCCCGGATCACTGCTTGACAGCTCGGCGCAGATCGATCCCGAGTTCGTCGAGCCGATGCTCGAGATCAAAACAACCCCATGTTCGTCGATGGTCGAACTTCGCGAGGAGTTCATCGACCGCATCGGAAACGCAGTCGACGCAGCGCGCGACCAGGACAAACGGCTTGTCCCGCTGGCGACGCCACTCCACGCGAGTCCAGCGGAGATCCCATACCGTGAAAAACAGAGCACGGATCTCCAGCGCCAGATCGTCGGCCGGTCGTTCGACGACGCTCGTGTCTGTGCCGGCACGCACATCCACTTCGAGCAATCGAACGTCGTCGACCAGTTGAACATGCTGACCGCACTCGACCCTGCCTTCGCACTCGCCACCAGTTCCGCCCACTACCGCGGCGAACGGATTCTCGAGTGTGCCCGCCCGTTCCTCTACCGACGCTCGTGCTATGAGGACTGCCCCGAACAGGGCCAGCTCTGGCCGTACGTCGACAGCGTCGACGAGTGGGAGAGGCGGCTCGAGGACGCCCACGAAAGCTTTCGCGAGCGCGCGATCACGCGCGGTGTCGATCCGAATGCGTTCGACGACGCGTTCGACCCCTACGACGCGGTCTGGACCCCGGTCCGGCTGCGAAAAGCGATGCCGACTGTTGAATGGCGTTCGCCCGACGCGACCCTCCCGAGTCAGATCCTCCAGCTCACGGAAGCGGTCCGCTCGATCGTTACCCACGCTGATGCCCGCGGTACCGTCGTCGGTGACGCCGATTCGTACGCTGGCGAGGTCACACTCCCCGAGTTCGACACCGTCGAATCAGTTACCGACGCCGCGATTTACAATGGACTCGAGAGCCCGGCTGTGACGAGCTACCTCGAAGAGCTCGGGTTTACGCCGTCGGCGTACGACCCGCTGGCAAATCGACTCCCCGACTCGAATCTGTCAAAACGGCAGGCGAAGGCGTTGCGGTTGGAGGCGGCACAGCGGCTCGAAGCTGATCTCGAGCAGCGCCGTGTTCGAGCCTAGAAACCGTCTCGGGGCTGCGACCACGCGCCGAGGACCAGTCACCGTCGTCGCTCGAGCCACCGCTGTCCCGTCCGAAGATCGGTCGGAATCTCGTCACCAAAGGCACACCGCGTGCGCTCCAGTTCGCAAGGGTTGCCCGTCGCGATATCGATTACCGGGGAGCCACCTTCGAACACGGTCGCACTTGCGGTCGTCAACTGGCCAAATGCGTGGGGTTCGTCCGTCTCGGGCTCCGGATGACGACAGATCGAGTTGTCGCCGGGGCCGTTCTCGTGGTCCTGTGCGATCGTCCACAGCTCGTCACGGTCGATTCCGTCGACACTGTTGAGCAACTCGAGAGCTCGTTGTCGCCGCGTCGTCGAACTCGCCGTCTCGGTCGACGCCGAGCGCACGAAGTGGTTCGTTCGCGTACCAATGGGACCGTCGTCGACGGCGATGCGCTCGGCGGCTGGATCGATCTCGAGCAAGACGCCCTCGGTTCCGTCGGCCAGAAACAGCGTCTGGCTCATCAGCTGCCGGGTCGGGTGTGACTCGAGGAACGCCCGTGCCTCCACGACGGTCGCACACTCCTCGAGGAGCATGCGGATGACAGTGCCGTTCCGGAGCTGACCTTCTGGGTCGACGTCGTCGCGGTTGCAGTCGATGTACGTATTCGCCGCAACCAGCCCCTGATCGTTGACACCTTTGTAGATCGAAATCGTCCCGCAGGTGTCGATCGTCAGAAAGCCGTAGTAGCCGTCGATCGGCGGCTGCTCGATGATCGATTTCGGTCGGGTGCCACGCCCCGAAATATCCCGGTTTTTGAGCACGAGCGGGCCGGTGTCGGCATCGGTGATATTGTCGGACCCGCCAGACGCCTCGGTTTGCTGCGGGGCAACGAGCGCGTTCGTACATCCCTGGGGATGCTTCTCGGACCGGCCCTCCCCCTCAGCCAGTTCCTCACAGAGTTCCGCATACGCGAAGACGTACACTTCGTAAACGTCCGAGTCGACATCGAACACCTCGGCCATCGCCTCGTAGGCCCGTCGATGCCGCTCCGGCAAACTGGCTCGGCTCCGGCGAGCGTACTCGAGCAACGGCTCGAGGTCAACGTCCTGTCCGGCGATTGCCGACTCGAGTTCGTCGATCGCCCATTCGACAGCCTCGCGTTCGAGTTCGGCGCGTTGGCGTGCCTGATCGGCGAACGTCTCCGAGTCGTCGATCACGTCGCTGTAGGCAGTGGTGTCGACGTCCGGCTCATTCATATTCCGAAGAGGGACTCGAGAGGGTTGTATCGTTGGCCTGAAAGCGTCTGGCCCCGGTGTGGACTCGAGACAGCACCAGCCCTTGCTCGAGAGCGACTTGCTCGAGGTGGGCTTCGAATAGCAGGACTCGAGTGCAGTCACTCGCTACTCGCGGCCGTGAGAAGACGGGGCACGATGAGATTTGAACGACGCCCGAGAACCTGCGCTTCGCGCAGAACCTCGGTCTAATTCAAATCCCATCTCGGTATCTTGCTGTCGCTCACGAGTTGTTCGCGACAGCAGCGGGCACGATGGGATTTGAACCCACGACCGTCGGATTAGAAGTCCGACGCTCTTTCCGGACTGAGCTACGTGCCCTCGAGTACGAATCAACGGCGGATTGGCATAAACAGTGTGGATTCATTCAGCCGTGAAAGCGGTACAGCGACGTGACGAACGGCAGTCGGTTGATCATCCAGATGGCAATCGGAAGGCCGATAATCGTCACCGCGAGCAAGGCTGCGAGGTTCGCCCAGAAGAAACTCAGCCACCAGCCGATGAAGACGAAATACAGCGCCCGGACCACCAGCGAGTGCTGGCCGCGAGCCAACTCGGGGTTCGTGAACGTTCGTGGTTCGGCCAGCGTCAACACTGTCGGGACGAGGTTGATCAGCTTGATCCCGATTGGGGCGAGGACGATCGTGACGGTCAGCAGCCACGCGAAATTGATCACGATCGGCGTCGCCCACCAGCCAATGACCAGAAACCAGAGCGCACGCACGAGCAGCGATCGTTGAGTCACAGCGAACGGTACGACAGAACGGAAGATAACCACAGCGATTAACTCCACGCATGGGACTGTTCACCGGTTCCAACAGTCGACGTGCTCTCGAGTCGCGGCTGAAACGGGTTCCACGTCACAGAGTCGTCTCGCGATCGGGTTGCAATGCCGTGTGGCGGCTGCTGTAGCTGCGTCGCTTAAAAAAGAGAGTCCCCTGGGCGTCACTCGCCGGGCTTAGTCGTCTTCGTCGTCCAACTCGTCTTCATCCTCATCGCCAAACGCGTCGTCATCATCCTCGTCTTCGAACTCGTCATCGTCTTCATCGCCGAACTCGTCGTCGTCATCGTCGTCTTCATCGCCGAACTCGTCGTCGTCATCGTCGTCTTCATCACCGAACTCGTCGTCGTCATCGTCGTCTTCGTCGCCGAACTCGTCGTCTCCGTTATCGTCAACTCCGAGGTCGTCTCCGTCGTCGTCGATCTCCTCATCAGTACCGTCTTCATCGTCGTCCATACAGCCGGCCACTGCCGCGATCATGCCAACACCGACGACTTTGGTGAATCGGCGCCGGTTGAGTCGTGATTCTGTCATAGCGTGCATTTGTTCCAGCGAGTGACTACCAGATAATACAGAGAGTCCGTTTTGATTATCAGTCCCGCTTCAGACGGATTATCGATAATTCAGTCGTGATGAACAGACCGTTGCAGCCGTGACTGCTGTTGATCGTTGTGCAACCAACCGTCGCCCCAGACAACACCGAATTGACAGACCAGTTCCGTTTACCACGACAGTTGCTCGAGTCTCTATCGGACAGTTGACCCGTATCACACGGAGGTACAGCCGCCCTAACGTTGTTTCGGGAGCTGCAACTGGGCTGGCAGGTGTCAGCACTGATGCGATCACCGCGGCGACGAACACAGCGTTTATGCACGTCTCGCCGGTATGATCGCTCGATGCACGTCATCGGAACAGTGGGACTCCCCGGCAGCGGGAAAAGCGAGGCTGCCACCGTCGCACGCGAGAACGGAATCCCGGTGGTGACAATGGGCGACGTCGTCCGCCAGGAGACGGCCGACCGCGGCCTGGATCCGACGAAAGACCATGGGAGCGTCGCGCAGGCGCTTCGCGACGAGAACGGGCCAACGGCGATCGCCGAGCGCTCACTGCCGATGATCGAGGATCGCCTCGAGCGCCACGAGATCGTGCTGGTCGATGGAATCCGCTCGGACACCGAAGTCGACATCTTCGAAGACCGATTCGGGGAGACGTTTACACTCGTCAGTATCGAAGCGCCGTTCGAGCTGCGAGCCGAACGCATCGATGCTCGCGGCCGGGACGCAAGCGAAGCAGACGGCGGCGAAGGACTGGCTGCCCGCGACGAGCGCGAGCGTAGCTTTGGAATGGACGACGCGATGGATCGTGCCGACGTGGTCATCGAGAACACCGACACACTCGAGGCATTTCACGAGCGAGTCGAAACAGTCGTCCAAGAGCAAGCTGGAACGGCCGTCGCCGACGGCTTCAAATCGGAACCAACACCTGAGTCCGGATCGAACACGGAACGAAATCAGCCATGACCGAGATCTACAGCGTCGACGTCGAAATCACGGCTCCAGTCTATGACACGGAGGTCACCAGCCGAGTTGCTGACGCCGTGTCGAACATCTTTCCCAACGCCGAACTCGAGGAGGAGTTTGGCGAGATTAGGGCAGACACCCACACGATGGATCATTTCTCCGAGTTGCTCCATCGTCAGGAAATTCTCGACACGGCCCGTGGCGAGTTCTTTTCGAACCAGGAGGGAGCTGGGTTCTCGTTTGCACTGAAAAAACAGGCTGCCTTCGAAGATCGTGTGAACTTCTCAGTCGGCGAGCCGGACGAACTCGGCGAAATCAGCGTTCGCGTGCGCGTCACAGAGCCAACTGTCGAGGAGTACATCGACCACATCGCGCCGCCGACGGAAGACGGCCGACCGATCGACGGCTGATCAAGCCCGTTCACCGACGCTGTCGAGGATCGGCGAAACGCGGGCGGTCGAATTGAGGGTGCCGGAACCACGACGTTGATACTTCGTCTACGCTAGACTACGCCTATGGCGACCGATCAGTCCCAAAGCGATGGGGCGTCAGCGGAGACGTACAGCGAGTTCGAAACACGCGTTCGACGGATCTCGAACGTATCGAACGCGGCTGGGATCCTCAAGTGGGACCAGGAAGTCGTGATGCCCGACGAGGGGACACCAGCCCGGGCCCAGCAGCTCTCGACGCTCTCTTCGATCGGTCACGAACTGCTGACAGCCGACGAAACCGGCGCGCAACTCGAGGAACTCGAGTCGATGGATCTCGAGGACGAACAGGCTGCCGTCGTCCGGGAGGTCAGCCGGCGCTACGACCGCGAGACCAGCGTTCCACAGGAACTCGTCGAGGAGATCTCCGAGACGACTGCGAACGCCCACCCGAAATGGAAGCAGGCCAAGGCAGAAGACGACTTCGAGGCGTTTGCCCCGACCCTCGAGAAACTGGTCGAACTCAAACGGGAGTACGCCAACCACATCGACCCCGACGCCGACCCCTACGAGGTGCTGTTTTCGGACTACGAGCCGTACATCGACCTCGAGACCGCAGAGGGAGTGCTCGAGCGCCTGCGCGACGAACTGGTCCCACTGATCGAGGCAATCGACGACAGCGACGCGGAACTGACCACGGACGCCTTCGCGGGGGAGTTCGATGACGACGATCAGGAAGCGCTTGCGCGTGACGTCCTCGAGTCGCTGGGTTACGACTGGGCTCGCGGCCGACTCGACACCGCACCACATCCGTTCTCCTCTGGAACGCAGTTCGACGCCCGCGTGACGACCCGGTTTGAAGAAGACGACCTACTCGGCTCGATTACCTCGACGATCCACGAGTTTGGCCACGCAAACTACACGCTCGGGCTGCCCGACGAGGGGTATGGCACCCCGCTGGGCGAGGCGCGAGACCTCTCGGTTCACGAATCACAGTCGCGGCTCTGGGAGAACCACGTCGGGCGCTCCCGGCCGTTCTGGGAGCAGTTCCTCCCGACTGCCCGCGAACGGTTCCCGGGTCTCGAGACTGTCTCTCCCGAAGACGCCTACGAAGCCGCAAACCAGGTCTACGACGACAACCTGATTCGCGTCGAGGCGGACGAACTTACCTACCACCTCCACATCGTGATCCGTTTCGAGATCGAACGAGAGCTGATTTCGGGCGACCTCGCGGTCGAGGACGTCCCCGAGGTCTGGAACGACAAGTACGAAGCGTACCTTGGCGTGCGTCCCGAAACCGACGCGGAGGGCTGTCTGCAGGACATCCACTGGTCCCACGGCTCCTTTGGGTACTTCCCGACCTACTCGCTCGGATCGGTGCTTGCCACCCAGCTGTACGCGGCCGCCGAGGAGGAACTCGGCGACCTCGACGACGACATCCGCGAGGGCAACGTCGACGAACTGAACGGCTGGCTCCGTGCAAACGTCCACCAGCACGGCAAGCAGTACACGACACAAGACCTGATCGAACGGGCGACCGGTGAGGCGCTCACCGCCGACTACTTCCTCGAGTACGTCACGTCGAAATACGGCGACCTGTACGACCTCGAGGCGTACTGAGACAGTCTGCTGTCCCGGTCTCCCGATGGCCTCCCAGAGGAGGCCGTGGATGCCCCGGCACGAACGGACAACGGTCCGTATAAGAGAGAACACCATCGCTCCAGATCAGCACGTCACTGTCCCCGGAGCGCACGCTTCGAAGACAGAGACGCAGTCGGGTTCCGAAAACCCGGTCTTTTAGGGCACCGTAGCCGTCGCTCAGGTATGACAGCAAACGCACTCGAGAGCAAGACGGCGATCGTCACGGGCGCAAGCACGGGTATCGGGGCGGCGACCTGCCGGGCGCTCGCAGCCGAGGGCGCGACCGTCGTCCTCGCGGCTCGCAGCGAAGACAAACTGGAAGCCCTTGCCGAGAGTCTCGAGGAAACCCACGACGTCGAGACGCTGGTCGTCCCGACAAACGTCCGCGATGAGGATGACGTTGACGCGCTCATCGAGGACACTGTCGACGCGTTCGGCGGGTTCGACGTGCTGGTAAACAACGCAGGGCTGTCGCGAGGCAGCGATGTCGAATCGATGGCGACCGACGACTACGAGACGATCCAAGAGACCAACGTCGACGGCGTCTTTTATGCGACGCGGGCGGCGATCCCTCACGTTCGCGAACGCGGCGGCCACCTGATCTTTGTCGGGAGCTTTGCGGGCCAGTACCCCCGGTCGTTCAACCCCGTCTACGCTGCGTCGAAGTGGTGGGTCCGCGGGTTCGCCAAGAGCGTCGCGGCCCAGGTCGGCGACGACGACGTCGGTGTCTCGATCATCAACCCCGCCGAAGTTCGGTCGGCGTTCGAGGCGACCGATGGGAAAACCTTCGAAGAACACTTCGCAGAAGGCGAAGCCAGCGAACCCGAAGAGGTCGCCGAGGCCATCGTCTTCGCCGCCACCCGCGAGGGCTCGAGCGTCAGCGAGATCGATATCAACCGTCGGGACAAGTTTGCCGACGGCTTCTGAGACGGACCACTGTCTGTGCCGACGCGACCGCGAGCCGTCCTGCGGTCGCGCCGGGATTCGGGACCGCATCCCGTCTGCGACCGACGACGGGTGGTCACCGGCTCTGTATAAAACGAGGGTGGGACTGCCGGGTGTATACTCACCAGTGGTGGGCGTCATCTCTCGAGTATGCGTCTTTCCATTCCAGGCATCCCCGGCGTCTACTACGACACCGATTCGGGAACGACAGCCATCAGCGTCGCACTGACGGCTGCCGGCCGTAAAGCACCGAAACCGAACGGATACGCCATCCAACTCCTGCCGTATCTCTGGTCGTTCGACGTGGATCTCCGCGAGGTGCCGACCGATCACCCGATCCAGTATCTCCATCCCGAAGGTGCACAGAGTCTCGGCGAACGCTCGCCCGAACGCGGCATCCGGCAGGCCGGCACCGAACTCGAGGCCGTCTTTCGATTTGTCTGGGAGGTCAACCGAGAGATCGAGTCAGCGACGAACCAGCTAATCGGCCGCGCTCCGGAGCGCGACGGAGTCGTTATCGAAATTCAAGACGGGAGCGTCGGCGTCGACGGGCAGGAACTCGAGACCGACGAGTTCGATCTCGACGACGAGCCCGCGACCGAAACGTTTGGCGCCAGCGAGGAGCCAGCAGCCGACGAGTTCGACACTGACGATATCGATCCAGATGAGCCGTAACTGCGGTCACTGATACGGTTTGTTGTCCCTGCGTAACCGCGACCCGTCAGCGGTCGCGCCGACACTGACTGACAGCAGTCCGTATGCGGGGGTGTCGGTTTTGAGAAAGCCGTTGCTCACCAGCGTTGGGACAGCAGAAAAACGACACCGACTCGAACGTTTGCTCGTCGCTTACGCGCCAGCCGACTCGAGGGCGTCCTCGATGTCCTCACGCTGGGTGACACCAACGAAGCGCTCGACGATGCCGTCGTCGTTCTCGATGACAAGCGTCGGCAGCGAGCGAACCTGGTACTCGTTGGCGATATCCTGTTGTTCGTCGACGTTTACTTTCTCGACTTCGAATCGGCCCTCCCAGTCATCCTCGAGCTCCTCGAGGATCGGATCCTGGGTCTTGCAGGGGCCACACCAGTCAGCGTAGAAGTCCTTAAGTGTGACAGTCATACGGTCCAGTGATAGTTCCCACGCAGCGCGCATAAGGGTTTCCCACTGCGGGCCAGCCAGCGGCGACACAGAGCAGACAGCGAACTGCTGAGCGGCCGCAATAATTGCGAATCTGGGCTGTGCGTTCGTCTCGAGAGATGGCGCGTGGAGACGGGCCATCGCAGCAGGGTAGTCACGTCGTGCAGACGGCCGAAGGAGCTGTGACGACGTTCGGTGTTGTTAAAACCATAGGGTGAAATAACAACAGTTGTGAGAAATGACGACTGAGGCTGCGACCGTCACGATCGTCGGTGGCGGCGTCCACGGCGTCCACCTCGCAACGAGACTGCTCGACACGGGGATCGTCGAGCACAGCGAGTTGCGAATCATCGATCCAAACGGGCTGCTCGGTGGGTTTCGCCAGAAATGCCGCCAGTGTGGCATTCGCGAGCTTCGGTCGCCGCTCGTTCATCACGTCAGTAGCGACCCGTTTTGTTTGCGGGACTTCGCGCGAGCGCGAGGTCGCGAAGACGAACTCATCGCAAGCGACATCGGCGCAGAGCGACCGACTGTGTCGTTGTTCTTCGATCACGCCGACTGGGTCTGTGACCAGTACGGGCTCGAGTCTGTCCACATGGATGCGGCGGCGACGACTCTCGTAGACAACGGCGAGTACGTCGACGTCGTGACCACGGCTGGCCAGTTCACAACTGAGTGGTGTCTCCTCGCCATCGGGAACGGAACGGCCTACAGCTATCCGAAGTGGGCACGCGAGCTATCGGCGACAGCCCCAGTGATACACGTCTGGGAACCGGGGTTCGACCTCGAGTCGATCGGAGAGACGGCCGCAGTCGGCATCGTTGGTGGCGGCATTACGGCAGGTCAGCTCGCGACGGCGCTCGCCCAGCCCGGACGGACGGTGACGCTGTTTGCTCGCAGCCCGTTTCGTGTCGAATCGCTCGAGGCAAGCACCGACTGGATGCATTTTTCCGGTGTCGTCGACGACCTCCACGACCTCCCGCCAGCATCGCGTGCCCGGGCACGGACCGTTGCCGACGCACGGTACGACGGAACGATCCCACCGCACGTCTTTCGCCGGCTTCGCCGAGCGCTCGATCGAGAATCGCTCACACTCGAGCAAACGGAGATCACTGTCGCGACCGAAGCCGGCGGCACCGTGGTCATCACGTGTCGAGATGGCACGGCGAAATGTCTCGACACGATCATCTGTGCGACCGGATTCGACTCGCCGTACGAAGGATCGCTGTTTCGACGGCTTCGGAGTGAGTCGTCGCTCCAGACGGGGTATCGCGGCGCACCGGTGCTCGACGACGAGTCGTTGCAGTGGGTGCGTGAGGACGGCACACGCTCGCGGGTCGTCGTCTCAGGCGTCGCTGCACAGCACGTACTCGGCCCGTTTGCCCGCAATATCATCGGTGCACGACGGGCTGGAGACCGTATCGTCGAAACACTCGAGGGCGAACTGGCGGCCACCACGCGTGAGTCGGTCAGGGTGTAAGCCGAGACACCGCAAGCAGCCGTTCCGGATCGAGTCAGTCGGAGACGCCGTCGCCCTGTGCGTGTCGAGGCAGGTGAGGCGTTCGGTCACAGACGGTACGATCCTCGATAGCCTGCGTAATTCGGTCGGCAGCCCGTCTTGCGCCCGGGATGTTTGGTGCATACGGACCGACGGTTCCGAGCGCGAGGGCTCCAGAGACGTACAACGGCGTCGACGTACCGTCGCTGCGTTGCCACGCCAGCGTGTCGTCTTCGAGGATCGGCATCCCCCGATAGCCACGAGCTAACTCGAGTTCGGTGGCAACGCGATCGACGAACGGATGCTCGAACACCGGTTCGAAGCCGGTTGCGAGGACGACACGGTCGGCGGTGAGCTCCCTGTCGTGTTCGACAGCGATCCGAACAGTGCCGTTTGTCGACCGAGCCGATGCGATCTCGTCTTGGACGAGGGTGAGTGTCCCTGCCTCGAGCCGACTGTCGAGCCGGCGATAGAGAGACGGCGGGATCGTCGCCGCGTTCCGAGCTGCGATAACGGTGTCGAACCGCTCGCTCGAGCCCGGCGGATGGACGTGAAGCTGTCGCTCGATGTGTGGCCAGTTGATCCACGGAGGGGCAGCCTCGGAAACCTCCCACTCGAGTGGGTGGCGAGCAAGCAGCGTCACCGACTGTGTCTCGCTCAACGTACACGCGAGCTGAGCCGCCGTGATCCCGCCACCGACGACGATCGTGCTGTCGACATCGGCGTTCGGATCGACAGCATCCCAGATGTGTCCAACACCATCGAGCGTCGATGCCCAGTCAGGCCATCGGTACCGACCACCGTGTCCGATCGCCAGCACACAGCTCCGTGCCTCGAGCGGGCCTGCAGTGGTTTCGAGACGAACACCGCGACCATCGGGAGCCGCACGAATCGTTTCGACGGTCGCCTGCAGGTGAAGCGAGTCGAGTTCGGCCGTGTCGATGACGTGTGTGGCGTGGTCGAGGAACAACTCGAGCGTTGGCCGGGGTGGGTAGTCGACTGTCGGCACGAGTTCGTCTTCCCGTCCGGTCCGCTCAGCGAACGCCTCGAGGGCGAACGGCTCCGCGCCGATGTGGTGGACGAACGTCGACCGAAGCACGTCCATTCCACAGGCCCGTGTCTTTTCGCGAAACGATGCGAGCAGCCGTTCGTGCGGGTCGACGATCGAGATCGCCGTTCGATCGAGCGACGTCTCCTCGAGGAGTCGGCGAGCGAGAACCGTACCGTGGATGCCACCGCCAACGATGACGCAGTCGAGTTCGTGGGCTTGTGATGTGGAGCTCATACGAGAGACAGCACTGCCGTTGTCGCTTGCAGTCGCTGCTGAGTAATAAGAATAGTGCTACAAATAGTAACAATCAATACTATACTGCCCTATATTACTAAAGCAGGAGTAAGCCACATCTCGGGCATCGAAACCGCCATTTAGCACCGACCGTGGACGGGCGACTAACACCTCGAGAACCATATTTATTAAATTGTATGGTCCAAACTAACCGATTTCCTAGTAACCTTTTTTAAGCAACCTCGCCTGCGTTGTTATTGTATGGGATACACCTGCTCCAACTGCGACGAAGAGTTCCAATCAGCCGCTGGTGTCACACAGCACGTCGCACTTCATCACAACACCTGTGCAGAGTGTGACGAGACGTTCGATGAGGTCGACGGCCTCCGTAATCATATCCACGAAAACCACTGATCGCCCCCGCTTGCGAGTGAACTGCAGTTTTTCGACGACGGTGCGTGGCTATAGTAACAGCCTAATCAGTTGCGGTGCCCATCGCAGGGCTGTTGTGCGATGGGGTGTGTGCTGACGGTCAGTGACTTCAATACACACTCGAGCAGACAGCATCGGCTCAGATCGATGCCCGTCTGAGCGACCAACTCGAGGGCGGTGTCCGAAACTAGCGTTCACCGTCGCCAGGCGTTACGAACGAACTCCCTCGAGCCATCGGCAGACAACGAACCTATAGTTAATAATATGTGCTCGCTAGTTAGCAAGATATTTGATTCTCCGGATTCGTATCCAAAACAGATGCGTCGGCGTGCGGCCGAAACCGTCCATCAAACTGAGTATAAGAATGACCGAAGCTGACGACAGCAACGAGGCGGCTGCGGAACAGACTGGACAGACTCGCGTTTGCCGAGCGACCGGACGCGAGCAGGGACTGGTCGGCAAGTACGACATCTGGCTCTGTCGCCAGTCGTTCCGTGAGATGGCCCGCGATATGGGGTTCCGAAAATACGACTGAGACCGACGCCAAAACCGCGCGATCAACCGGCGAGACATCTCTTCTCTGTGCGGGTCGCGTCTTCCGTTCGCCGAACAGCCAGGGACGAAAGCTTTAGTTTGACCCGGTCGTAGTAACCAGTATGGACAAAGGACAAAATTCCGGTGGGCTGATGTCCAGTGCCGGACTCGTCCGGTACTTCGACGCAGAGGACTCAAACGCGATCCTGATGGATCCAAAAACGGTCATCGCGACCGGCGTCATGGTCGGCGTGCTCGTACAGCTCCTGACGTTCGTCTCGTAGACGGCGTTTCCACCGTTTCTCGCGATCATCACACCGCCAGCGCCGCCGCCAGGCGTCTCGAGTCCGAGACGGCTGTCAACGGTCTGGCGCGACCTTTTTGACCCCATCTTCCCTACCCGCGAGCATGTCACTGACCGCTGGTGTCGTCGCCGTCCAAGGCGACGTTGAAGAACATGCAGCCGCGATCGAACGGGCCGCCCAGGCACACGGCCGCGAGGTTACCGTCCACGAGATTCGCAACGCGGGGCTCGTTCCAGACTGTGACCTGCTCGCAATGCCCGGCGGCGAGTCGACCACCATCTCTCGGCTGCTCCACAGCGAAGGGATCGCCGCCGAAATTCAGGCCCACGTCGAGGCCGGCAAACCACTGTTGGCGACCTGTGCTGGACTGATCGTTGCCTCGAGTGACCCGAACGACGACCGCGTCGACGAACTCAGCCTCCTCGATGTCACTGTCGAACGAAACGCCTTCGGACGGCAGAAAGACAGTTTCGAGGCTCCCCTCGACGTGGCGGGACTCGACGAACCGTATCCGGCGGTGTTCATTCGTGCGCCGGCGATCGACGACGTGAGCGACGGCAACGCAGCGGTGCTCGCTTCGTGGGACGGCCGACCAGTTGCAGTCCAGCAAGGACCGATCGTCGGCACCGCGTTTCACCCCGAACTCACTCCCGACAGCCGCATCCATGGGCTGGCCTTCTTCGAAAACGACGACGCGACAGTGCCAGCGCTCGAGAAATCGGCGTAGCGACAGGAACGCCGGGCGATCCAGACTGGCGCCCATGCATTTGCGACCGGACGTGTTTTCTCCATGGCACGCAATAAGCGTGGTATGCAGGCTTCTATCGACGCAGTCCGCGTCGCGGGGACTCCACAGGGACCGGTTCCGGTGGTCGTCCTCAGCGTCGACGGCGAAGACGACGTCGTGCCCATCTTCATCGGGTTTGAGGAGGCGACGAGCATCGCCCGCGGCTTAGCGGCCGAAGACATCGGCCGGCCGATGACACACGATCTGTTGCTCGATGTCATGGAGGAACTGGGAAGCCGAATCGACCACATCGTCGTCAGCGAGATCGAAGAACGCGACGACGGACAAGGTGGGACCTACATCGCGGATCTCCACGTCCAGACGCCCCGCGGCGAGACGGTTATCGATGCCCGCCCGAGCGATTCGCTCGCGCTTGCGGCGCGGACGAACGCTCCGATCGAGGTCACCGAAGCCGTCTTCGAAGGCGGACGAGACGACAGCGAAAAGTTCGAGCAACTCGAAGATATCCGCAACGTGTCGGGTGAAATGTAAATGGAGGAGACGCTCGAGGAACTGTTCGCCGTCATCGAAGATCGAAAAGAAACGCTACCCGAAGGGTCCTACACCACTTCGCTGTTCACGCACGAAAAAGGCGAGAACGCAGTGTTGGAGAAACTCGGCGAGGAAACGACAGAACTCGTACTCGCAGCCAAAGACGACGACCACGACGAAATCGCCTACGAGGCCGCTGATATCGTCTACCATCTGCTCGTGCTCCTCTCGATGAAAGAGATGGATCTCGAGGAACTCGAGGCGGAACTCGAATCTCGGCGCTGAAAACAGCGGGCAGTCTCGAACAGCACGTGTTGGCGGTGCTCGCGCGGTGTTGCCTTGCAGGCGCTCGTCACAGCTTGATGATCGTTCCGACCATCACTGGATGTGATGGCGCTCCAACAACTCGAGCACGCGGATGACCACATGCAGGAGTGTATCGACAACTGTCTGGAAGCCGCACAGGTCTGTGAGTGGTGTGCCGACGCCTGTGTCGACGAAGGCGAAGAGATGGCCCGGTGTATCCGGCTCTGTCGGGACGTCGCGGACATCACGACGTTACATGCCCGCTGGATGGCTCGTGATTCGGGCTTCCACCGAGAGCTGGCGGCAGTCTGTGCGGACCTTTGTGAGGAATGTGCCGACGAGTGTGCACAGCACGACCACGACCACTGCCAGGCCTGTGCGGAACTCCTGCCCGACTGCGCCGAGAGCTGTCGCGAGATGGCGTCGGCCTGAACACGGGATCACAGCAGTCGCCCACGCCCGAATTCGAGACCAGCGGTGTCACATCGAACAGTCAACTATCGGTACGGGTCGCGTCCGCTCCGACTGGGACGGTCAGGGTTGAGTACGCCACCGAGCGCGCCGGCGATGGCGCTCTCGAGAGCCATCACAAACGAGATGAAAATAGCGAGAGCGAGGATTCCAAACCCGGCAGCGCCGGAGATGAGGCCGCCGACGGGGCCTAGCGTCCAGCCCGCAAGTCCTACGACGATGGCGACGAGGAGGCCACCGACGATTCCACCAAGGGCGCCCGCGAGCAGCCCGTGCCAGAAGCCGCGACCGAGGCCGCCGCCAGCGAGATAGCCGGCGACGAACCCGCCGACCAGACCTGCCACAAGTTGGCCCAGTCCCGGCAGAACGAGCCCGAACAGTCCAAGCACTGTTGCGACGAGAAAGCCAATAATCACAGCACGCCAGTTCGTCATACAAAACGTAGGCACTGAGGGAGAATAAGCCCTCGCCGCATAACGAACGACCTTTTAAGACCGCGTGCCGTAGATCAGGGTATGATTTTCGAAGACCTTCCGACGACGCCCACGTCGGAAGAGCTGATCGACAAGGCGTTTTCGCGGGCAGCGCGGGCCGGCAAGGCCAAAGGCGGCCTCGAGGCCCAGCAGTCGATGCTCCAGACAGCGGCGAACATCATCTCGGACAACTTGGAAAACGTGGTCACGGCATGGCCGGATTTCGAGTACGAAGACGACGTGCATCCGTTCTACTACGAACTCGCGGATGCGATCGTCGACGTCGACAAACTCCGCCAGAGCCTTTCGGAGGTGATGTGGGCCAGCCGGAAAGCCCGCGAGATCCACGAGGAGTACCAGCCAAAGCTCCGCAAAACCGACGTCGATACGGCTCGCAAGCACCGAAAGCAGGCCTTTGCACGGCTTGCAGACATCGTCGAGCAGGTCGACGACGAGCTCATCTACATCAACAAATCTCGCAACGATCTGCGAGACCTGCCCGAGATCAACCCTGACGAGCCGACGATCGTCGTCGCTGGCTATCCCAACGTCGGCAAATCGTCGTTCGTCAACGACATCACTAACGCCCGCGGTGAGACGGCATCGTACCCCTTCACGACCAGAGGAATCGGCCTCGGCCACTTCGAACGCGATCATATCCGGTACCAGATCGTCGACACGCCCGGGTTGCTCGACCGCCCCCCAGCAGAGCGCAACGAGATCGAGTCCCAGGCAGTCAGCGCCATCGAGCATCTCGCCGACTGTATGCTCGTCATGATCGACCCGAGCGCCGAGTGTGGCTACCCGCTTGCGTCCCAACTCGAGCTTCGTGACTCGATCGCCGCCCAGTTCGAGGAGGTCCCCGTCCTCACAATCGCGAACAAGGTCGACCGGAAAGACGTCTGGGACGAGTCACTTACAGCGGAACTGGACGCCGACTACACGATGAGCGTCGAAACCGGCGAGGACGTCGAGACGGTGCTCGAGGCAGCCGTCGAGGCAGTCGACTACGAGCCGAAACTCCCCTTCGAAGGGTGACAGTGCACGCGACTGACCGAGATCGAGTTCAGCACCCAACACGGAACCGACCATGAAAGGGCCAGGAATCCTCTGGATGCTCCAGACCGCCGCCGGCATGTCGATGGCCGGGCCGATGTTCGTTGTCGGAATCGAGTTTCTTCGGACTGGCCGGCCCATTGGCGGCGTTGCCTTCCTTGCACTCGGCGCTGTCGCGCTGTACTTCCCCACGTATCTGATCAACCGAATCGGCGGGCCACGAACGTGGCTTCGCCGACGGCTCGGCCGCGAGGAGTCGGCACCCAGCGGCGACGCTGAGGCCACGAGTGAGGCCGACGACACCGGCAGACAGGCGACATTTCTCGATCGGTTTCGGCGATAACAGCCGCGTCTAGCCACGTCGAGAGCGGAGAGACGCTACAAGTCAGTGATAGACACGAGATGAGCGGTCCGAACGCGCTCGACCACTCAGCGCTCGACGAGTCCGACGGTCCTGATCTCGACGCTGACCGTCTCATCCGTATGTTGATTGATCCGTTCGTGTAACTGATCAGCTAGCTCTGGTGGGACCTCTCCCTGTGGCCCCCCAACGGTGACGGTCACCCGCTCCGGGCTGACGAACGGATAGTTATCGTCCATGATGATCTCGAACTCGAGCAGCTGATACGTTTCGAACTCGCTCTCCGAGAGCGTCATCTCGACCTCACCGCGAGCGTTCTCCTCGAAGTTCGAGACGACGAACGAGGAGTAGGTAATGGCCCCCAGAAAGACCGCGAAAACGAGGACGATCACGGCCAGTCCAAACACCCGTCGTCGAACGCGTTGTTGTGTTTTGTCGAGCGAGAACAGGTTCTCCGGTCGGTAGCCGACGTACCACAGTGTCAGGAGGCCGGCGAGGTTCACCGAGAGGACGTTGACCAACACGAGCGCGGTCGACCCGATCGCGGCCGAGGGCTGGCCCCACGCGATTGCGATCCCGGCCGCTGCGGCGGGTGGAATCAGCGCCGCCGCGATCATGACGCCGACGAGCGCGACGGAGGTTCCGGTCGCGATGCTGATAATCCCTGCAACGCCGGCACCGAGTGCGATCGCAAGCGACAGGAGATCAGGTGCAAGACGTTCGGCGATCTCGTCGACACCGGCGATGTCGAGTCCGGGTGGGACGATGTTCATCGTCCTGACCGACCACGCAAAGACGGCCGCGGCCACGATCGCGAGGACGACCCCTATCACCTGATAGCTCACACTGTGTCTGAACAGCTCCTCATCGTCGATCACCGAGCCGACGCTCGCGCCGAGTGCCGGCCCGATCAGTGGCGCGATCACCATCGAACCGACGACGACAGCTGGGGAGTCGAGCAACAGCCCCGCCGTCGCGACGACGGCACTGATGATCGTCATCACCGAGTAGACGCTAAACGTCGGTGTGAGCGAGTCAGCCTCCGCCTGGAGTTCTTGTCTCGAGATCCGATCCGTCTCGACGTCGCCGTTCTCGTATTTTTCGCGCAACGCCTCGAAGCGCCGGGAGACGACCGTCTCCGCGTCAACGACGACCGTGTAGGCGTCGGCGTCGATCCCCGTCTCCTGAATCTCGTCGAGGACCGGCTCGACTGCAGCCGCCGGGAGCGGGAAGTAGACAACCGCAGTGTACTTCCGGTCACTGTTCTCGTCAGTCACGACGTAATCGATCTCGCGCTCGTCGAGCGTCTCGAGAATCGTCTGGCGCTTACCCGTCGGAATCGTCAGCTGTACGAGCCGCACGTGTGCCGATGAGAACCCCCGGGGTCATAACTTGGGACGCTTTCGACAGCTTCTCGGCACGTTCTCGACGACCGGGCGCTGCCGACTGCATCGATCGGTTCAGTTTTGTACTGACATGTGGGTAGTACAAACATGCGTCGACGATTCGAGCCGTGGTTCGGAGGCGGCTTGCTCGTGTTGACTGTGGGCTTTCTCGCCGTCTTCGGATACGACGCGTTCTTGGACCCGATAACAGCCGCGTCGCTCTTGGGCGTTGCTGTCGCGGCGATGCTGTCGATCATCGGCGGCACCGTCGACTCGATTACGGTCGGCTCGCGTCGCCTCTCGTGGAACGTCCTCCTCGGCATCGCCGACATCATTCTCGCGCTTGTACTCGTTCTCTCGAGCGTGCACACCCTCCAAACCGGCGGCATCGACGCTCTGTTGTTCGCGACAGCGGCGACCATCGGCGCTGGGTCGCTCGTCTGGATGGGGCTCCAGACCGCCCGCGACAGCCGACACGTCGACCTCGAGGCCGAGCCGTCTCGAGTGCGACTCGTCGCGATTGCCGCCCTCGCGACCGGCTCGATAGTCGTCGGGAGTCTCCTCGTGACCGTCATCTAACGTCGCCCTTTCGAGACGACCGCTTGGGGTCAGCCGAGCCGTAACCATTCACCGAATATAAACCCAAGACGCGCCTATGGCGGTGTATGTTCGAAACTCGTCCCAACCGCGAGGCCGAGGTCGCCCTCGTCGGTCGCTCGAACGTCGGCAAATCGACGCTGATGCGCGAGTTGACCGGCCACAGCTTCGACACCGGGGGCAATCCCGGCGTCACCCGCGAGCCAAACCATTACGACTGGGCACCCGAGGACTTCGTTATCAGCGATCTGCCCGGCTTCGGCTTTATGAGCGGCGTCCACGAAGACCACCGCGAACAGATCAAGACCGATATCGTCCACTATCTCGAGGAGTACGCCGACAACATCCTCGTCGCAGTGCTGGTCGTCGACGGCAAGAGCGTCATCGACATCATCGACCGCCACTCGGGGCCAGACGAGATCCCCTACGACGTCGAGATGTTCCACTTCCTGCGGGAACTCGATATCCCAACCGTCGTTGCGGTCAACAAGATGGACAAAGTCGATGACAAAGACGAACGCCTCGACGAACTCTGTGATCGACTCGGCCTGCTCCCGCCGTGGAAACAGTGGCAGGAGATTATCGCCCCAATCACGGCCAAACGCGGTCAGATCGATCCGCTGAACGAGGCCGTCCGCGAGCACCTCCACGAACAGAACCGGGACGACCTGTTCAAGTTCTTCTAAACCGAGATCCCGTCTCAGACGACGCGGTTGTGAAACGCCTCGCCAGACTCGAGTCGATCGACGTTTTCACGGACGATCTCACCGACGTCCCGGAAGTAGTCGCGCGTGAAGGCCCCGCAGTGTGGTGTGACGATGACGTCCTCGAGGTCCCACAGCGGCGACGCCTCGGGCAGCGGTTCCTCCTCGAAGACGTCCAGTGCCGCACCTGCGATCGCGTCCGACTCGAGCGCATCGATCAGCGCCGCTTCGTCGACGACGGCGCCGCGAGCAACGTTGACGAAGTAGGCGTCTTCACGCATGGCGTCGAACGCCGCGGCGTCGAACAGTCCCTCGGTGTCATCGGTCAACGGCACGGTGGCGATGACGAAGTCGGCGTCGCTGATCGCCTCGAGCAGGTGAGTGTTTGCGTACACTTCCTCGAAGCCGGGGACGGCCTCACCCGAGCGCCGAACGCCGGTCATTCGCACACCAAGCGCGCCGAGTGTGTCTGCGACACCACGGCCGAGCGTACCGGTGCCGACGACACAGGCCGTCGTTCCGGGGAGCGTAAACGCTTCGTCCCACTCGGGGCGGTCCCACCGGCGGTCTTGCTGGGCGGCGACGTAGGTGTGCAGCCGTCGAGAGAACGAAAGCAGGTAGCCCGCAACCGTCTCGCCGATCGTTCGGTCGTGGATACCAGTGCTGTTGGTCAACACGACGTCGTTGGCCTCGAGTTCGTCGAACGGAAACCGGTCGACGCCCGCCTGAACGGAGTGAATCCACGAACACTCGAGAAAGTCCTCGTGATACTCGAGGGTGACGACAGCGTCACAGGCATCGATTCCGCCGTCGCTGATCACATCAACAGGAACTGGAAGATCAGCGAAGAAGTCGGCGAGTTCCGACGGCGGAAACACCGCGTCGACCGAGTCGTGAACACCGAGTCGCTCGAGAGCAAATTGCATAGCCGCCAGTACGGACGAGCCGACGTTCAAGCTTTGCACCGACGATGCAGGCGCTGTGCGGTGTCATACGGTTTCCTGTAGTCACGTCTCGTCGATCGCCGACCCGTGCTGGCGATCGGTGGGACATCGGTACGGCAATCCGCATCAGTATCGAAAGGCGGCTCGGGAAAAAGCCTCGTCACAAGGGGCTCGGAGGGGGTAACAGTTCGTCACGGCCGCCAGTCGACTGTACTCGCTCGAAGGGTTTCGGTCTGTCGCTTCTGGCTACCGGTCGGTCCACCCCTCGAACGCCCGCAACTCGGCGACGACGTCGTCGATTTCAGTGGGCTCGAGCACGCCACGTTCGGTCACAAAGCCGTCGATGCAGTCGGCTGGCGTCACGTCGAACGTCGGGTTCAGAACGTCGAGGTCGGCGTCCCCGTCGTACACCGCCGATCGGTCGCCGGACTCGAGGTTGACGGCCTCGCGCGTCGAGATTTTATCGGTGGCGGCGACGACCGATACCGGGATTCCCTCGCGAGCGGCGGCGAGCGCCAGTGTGCGTGTGCCGGTCTTGTTCACCACCGAGCCGTCGGGGCGGATCGTATCCGCGCCGACGACGACCCGATCGACGGCTTCACTCGAGAGCACGTGGGCCGCGGCCGCGTCGGTGTGGACCGTCACGGGACAGTCGAGGTCGTCGGCTGCGGCCACGTCCTCGGCGACGTCGATCCCCTCCCGTGCGGGTCGGGATTCGGCGACGAACACGCGCGATGGCTCACCGCCGCGAATCGCCTCGAGGACGGTAGCCGACCGCGACAGGGTCGCGACGGCACCGTCGATGTGCGCGCTCGCGGTCGCCGCGGCGTCGTCATCGGCTGCAAGCGCGCGCTCGAGTCCTGCAAGGGTCGCCTCGAGGACGGCCGGCGCGCCGGTGGCGTCCGGATCGGCGTCGGCTGCTCTGGCCATCGCCCGGTTGATCCGGTTTCGAAGGACGGCCATCGAGGGTCGAGTCTCGAGCAGTCGGCCGGCGAGTTCGGCGAGTTCGTCCCACTCGCCGTCGGGGTCGGTGCCGAACTCGGCTCGCTCGGCTGTCGCGACCGCCGCCCGATCGCGAAGCACCTCGAGCGCCCGGATCGAGAGGTGCGCCGCGCCGTGCTCGCTGTCGGCTGTGATCGACCGGACCGACGGCGCCACGCGTTCGTAGGCCGTCCACAGCTCCGGCACCGGCTCGCGGTCGTCGTCGGGATCGAGGATCACCGTCGGCGAGGCCCACTCGAAGGTATCGTGTTCCTCGCTCAGATCGATCTCGCGCGTCTCGCAGTCGAACAGATACGGATGGACGACCCACTCGCGTCCGAGATCCGTGTCTTCGAACTGGACCGGCTGTCCGCTCCGAACGAACGAGACGGCGTCGCCAACCTCGAGGCCGGTTTCCTCGCTGATCTCGGTCCGAACCTGTGTGTCTGGGTCGCCCTCGGCGAAACCGGAGACGCCACCCCACTGTCCGGCGTAGGTGCCGACAGCGTCGCTGCGGCGGAGCATCAGTATCTCACCACGGTTGCGGAGGAATGCAGTTACGACGTGCGTCTGCTCGTCACCACTCGAGTCGTACATACGCAACCCAACGGGTCCCGGTGGGGTGGACGTTTCGGAGTACCTGAGACGTTCCTACCGGTACAGCTCATAAAAGAGGCGAACATGTTCAAGGTGTATGAATAGATAGATACTCATTAAATTGTTCGGCAATAAGAGCTATTAGCTCTGCTCATAACCACTGTTTATGTCAGCAATAGTACTTATTTGAGGTACTATTGGAGGAATAAACATCAATGACGAAGAATACAAATAAGTCTGATAGCAGTGGATCGAATCGGCGAACGTTTCTGGCTGCAACGGCAGTCGGCAGTACTCTTCTAGCTGGCTGTCTGAGCAGTGACGACGGTGGGGACGACGGTGGCGACAACAACGACGAGCCGACAGCCGAACTCCACGAACGGTACGGCTATCCGACGACGGAAGGCGAAGAGCCGCCAGTCGAGCCGGACCACGAGGTTGATCTGCTGATGGACCAGCCTGAGCAGGGGCCACCTGTATTTTATTTCGAACCAGTCGGACTCGCGGTCGAGTCAGGTGACGTCGTCCAGTTCAACTTCAATTCACCCGACCACGCGGTCACGACGTTCCACGAAGCGTTCGGCCGGAGCCACCGTGCGCCGGAAGGCGCCGAGGCGCTGTCCTCGCCGATGATGGCCGTCGGCACGAACTGGCTGGCCGAGTTCGAGGCGGAAGGCATCTGGGACCTGTACTGTCCACCCCACGAGTCGATGGGGATGGGAATGCGAATCGTCGTCGATGAGACGACGGGTCCGGCGACGGAACCCGCAGGCGAGATGGAGTACGTGCCCGGCGAGTCGCTGCCGCCCGAAGAACAACTCGCAAAGACGTACGACAACGAGGCCCTCGAGCCCGAAACCATCCTTGAGGAAGGGAGCGTCGCCTGGGACGACCTCGAGTAACGTCCGCTCCGCGTAACTAATCGAGCATGTGCGAGCGGTGACCGAGCCACACGCCCGGTCAATTTTCGAAGATAGACGTCGTCGGTTCCAGTATGTCACGAGTTGCCATCGTGTCCGATACGCACATTCCGTCGCGAGCCAGTCGCGTTCCGGACTGGATCGTCGACGAGATCGAGCGAGCCGACCACACGATTCACGCGGGCGATTTCGACTCGAGACGAGCCTACGACCGGATCGCCGACCTCGCTGGCGGCGAGTTGACGGCAGTGCGTGGAAATACGGATCCCGCAACGCTGCCCGTTCCGACGACGGCGACTGTCGAACTCGGTGGCGTAACGTTCGTCGTCACCCACGGCACCGGCTCGTCTGCCGGCTGGCACCAGCGAATCGTCGCCACTGTCCGTGAGGCGGCCGAGCCGGACGCCGACCCGGTCGCTGTCGCCGGACACACCCACGAGGTGGTCGAAACGACCGTCGACGGCGTGTGCGTGCTCAACCCCGGCAGCGCGACGGCTGCCAGTCCAGCCGATCGCGAGACGATGCTCGTCGCAACCGTCGACGGCGGGTCGCTCGAGGTCGACCAGCGAACGACGTAGCGCACAGCCGTCAGGAGTGCGTGAACTTATACCTTCCTTGCGTCCTACCTACACCCATGACACAGCGCGTCACTGTATCGCTCGACGACGACTCGGGCGCGGCACTCGAGCGGCTGCTCGCGGAGACGGGCAACGGCCAAAGCGAAATCGTTCGGCAGGCGCTCGCCTTCTACGCGGCGAACTTCGAGGCCGCGAGCGGACAGCCAAGCGACAACCTAGAACAGTACTACCAAATGCTCACGTCAGGCGAGCACGTCCTCCTCGACGTCGACTTCTTACACGCCTTTCTCGAGCACTGCCACGCGGGCGGCGACCCTGATCCGGCGTTCGTCGAGGCGGCCGATCGCGTCTCAGACTATCACGCCCGCGAGTACGCGGCCCGGTTCGAGGAAGTCGGCGAACTGCTCGAGTGGCTCTCCTTTTGTGGCTTTCTCGAGGTTCGCTGTGAGGGAGATGGCGTCTACCATATCGTCTTTCCGTCGGAGGCAATCCGCTGGTTTATGACGCGGTTCATCGAGCGGAGCACGGTCGATCTGCCGACGGAGATTACGATCGAGCAGGGCGTTTCGAAAGTGATTATCGCTGAAGGCGAATACGACGAACGAACGCGCTGAGCGCTTTCGGTCGAGCGTTCATACTACTTCATACGTTTTCATACAACATACGTGCCGATTCAGCCGACGATGCGTGTGGTATGTACACCGCTTAACAACCCTTTTGTCTCTCTCAGAAAGGGGTTCATGTGGACACATATCATGGGAGTTATTGACCGACTCAAGGCGATCGGACCGGGCGCGCTCGTTGCAGCAGCGTTCGTCGGTCCGGGAACGGTAACGACGGCAAGCGTGATCGGCGCAGAGTACGCGTACCTGCTCGTGTGGACGATCGCATTTTCGATTCTGGCGACGATCGTGCTCCAGGAGATGAGTGCGCGACTCGGACTGGTCTCGAAGGAAGGACTCGGCGAAGCGTTCCGAGATGAGTTCTCGAACCCGCTGGCGAAGGGCATAACCGTCGCGCTCGTCGTGAGCGCAATCGGGATCGGGACGGCGGCGTTCCAGACGGGGAACATCGTCGGCGGTGCAGCCGGCCTGTCGACGATCACCGGCATCAGCGAGAACATCTGGGGACCAGTGATCGGGCTGGTTGCCGCCAGCCTGCTGTGGACGGCCAACTACAAGCTGATCGAGCGGGTTTTCATCGGCCTCGTGATCGTCATGGGGCTTGCGTTCGTGATCAACGCCGCTGTCGTCCGACCAGATCTGGGCGCGCTCGGCGGCGGGCTCGTGCCGACGGTTCCCGAGGGCTCGGCGTACCTGATCGCCGGCCTCATCGGAACGACCGTCGTCGGCTACAACCTGTTCTTGCACGCGAGTACCGTCCAAGAGCGCTGGGATGGCGCGAGTGACCTCGCGGAATGTCGGACGGACACGATCGCGATGATCGCCATCGGCGGCCTCATTACGACCTCGATCGTCGTCACGGCAGCTGCGGTGTTCCCCGAGGGGACCCAGATCGCTGACGTTGGCGCGATGGCCGACCAACTCGAGCCCGTCTTCGGCGGCTACGCACTCACGTTTTTCGCGATCGGTCTCTTTGCGGCCGGCTTTACCAGCGCGATGAGCGCTCCGCTTGCGGGGGCCTACGCCACCGCAGGCGCACTTGGCTGGGAACGCGACCTGAAATCGACGCGCTTCCGTGCGATCTGGATGACGATCCTCGGTACCGGGATCGTCTTCTCGGCGCTGGATTACAACCCCGTCGAGGTGATCGTCTTCGCACAGGTCGCAAACGGACTCCTCTTGCCGATTCTGGCCGTCTTCCTCATCTACGCGATGAACAACGACGACCTGCTGGGCGAACACACCAACACGACGCTCCAGAACGTCCTCGGTGGTATCGTGACGCTGGTTGTCATCGGTATCGGTATTCGAACACTCTACGACGTTTTGATTCTCTAAGTACATGGCAGATTCAGAGACACACGACACGGCGACGGACGTATCGAACGACAGCACCGAAACCACCAGCGACGAGGCCACGCGAATCGGCGTTGACGTTGGCGGGACGTTCACCGACGTCGCGCTCTCGGTCGACGACCGACTCGTCACCGCGAAGGTGCCTTCGACCGACCCCCAGCATCTGGGCGTCCTCGAGGGCCTGTACAAAGCCTGTGAGCGAGCGGACATCGATCCCAGCGAGATCGACGAGTTCGCCCACGCGATGACCGTCTCGGTCAACGCCTTGCTCGAGCGCGGCGGCGCGAAGACCGCCCTCGTCACGACCGAGGGGTTCCGCGACGTACTCGAGATCGGTCGCCAGGATCGGCCGGATCTCTACGACCTCGAGGCCGAGAAACCCGAACCCGTCGTCCCACGCGAACGGCGCTTCGAGATCGACGAGCGGACGACGCCAGCGGGCGTCGAGACGCCGGTCGACCCCGAAGACGTCCGCGACCTCGCGGCGACGCTGCGCGACCGCGACGTCGAGGCGGTCGCGATCTGTTTGCTGCATGCCTACGCCGACCCCGAGAACGAACAGCTCGTCGCGGAGACGCTGCGCGAGGAACTCGAGGTCCCCGTTTCGGCCTCGAACGAGGTGCTCGCGGAGTTCCGTGAGTTCGAGCGCACGTCGACGACGGCCGTCGACGCCTACGTCCGGCCCGCGATCGACACCTACGTCGGCCGGCTGGTCGAGGAAGCCGAAGACGCCGGGGTGCCGGCACCGCAGATCATGCAGGCAAACGGTGGGATCGCCGACCCCGAGACGGTGCGCGAACACGCCGTCACGACGACGATGTCCGGCCCCGCCGCGGGCGTCGTGGGCGCTGCAGCGACCGTCGACGACGACGACACCGAAGGGCTCGTCACCTTCGACATGGGCGGCACCTCGAGCGACGTGAGCCTCGTTCGGGACGGACAGGCAGCCCGGACCACCGACGCTGAGATCGCCGGCCTCCCGATCCGAACGCCGATGGTCGACGTCAACACCGTCGGCGCGGGCGGGGGCT
This sequence comes from Natronorubrum sp. A-ect3, assembly GCF_041821125.1. Lineage (NCBI taxonomy): Archaea > Methanobacteriati > Methanobacteriota > Halobacteria > Halobacteriales > Natrialbaceae > Natronorubrum > Natronorubrum sp. A-ect3. The sequence continues at coordinate 1,282,799 of NZ_JBGUBB010000001.1, forward strand.
CGATCGCGTGGGTCGACGCTGGCGGCGCGCTTCGCGTCGGCCCGCAGTCGTCGGGTGCCGACCCCGGCCCCGCCTGCTATGGCCGCGGCGGAACCGACCCAACCGTCACGGACGCCAACGTCGTCCTGGGCTACATCGGCCCTGAGACGGCACTCGGCGGCGAGATGACCCTCGATGTCGAGGCAGCCCACGACGCCCTCGAGCGACTGGCCGAGGAGGCCGGCCTCGAGAGCGCACTCGAGGCGGCCCGCGGCGTCTACCGCGTGGCCAACGCGACGATGACCCGGACGATCCGATCGGTGACGGTCGAACGCGGCCACGACCCCCGCGAGTTCGCACTCGTCGCCTTCGGCGGCGCGGGTCCGATGCACGCGACGGCGCTCGCCGACTCACTCGAGGTCAATCGCGTCGTCGTCCCACGACCGGGTGGGGTGCTCTCGGCGTTCGGGCTGCTCGCAGCCGATGAAAGCTATGACGCCGTGCGAACGGTCGGCGTTGGACTCGACGGCGCAGAAACGGCCCGGCTCGAGGACGTCTACGACGACCTCGTCGAGGACGTGCTCGCGGACGCCTCCGATCGCGAGGCGGCACGCGTCGAACGCGCGGCCGACTGCCGGTATGCGGGCCAGAGTTTCGAGCTGACCGTCCCCGTCGACGAGTCGTTCGACCGTACGGCGGTCGCGACACGGTTCCACGAAGCCCACGAACAGGCCTATGGCTACGCAATGGAGGAATCGATCGAGATCGTCAACCTCCGGGCGACGGCAACCGTTCCCGGCACTGACCCCGTCGTTCGCCACGACGGCGCGGGCGACGCGCTCGTCGGCACTCGGGAGGCGCACTTCCCCGGGATCGGCACCGAGCCGCGAAAGGCGACCGTCTACGCGCGCGACCGCCTCGAGGCGGGCGCGACGATTTCCGGACCAGCGGTTCTCGAACAGGCCGAAAGTACGACCGTCGTCCCGCCGACCTGGGCGGGCGAAATCCTCGCTGATGGAACCCTCGTGCTGACTCGAGAGGGGGTGGACAACTGATGACGACAGACCAACTGCAGCCGACCGCCGACAGTATCGACCCTGTGACCCTCGAGGTCCTGCGAAACCAACTCGAAAGCGTCGCCGAAGAGATGGGCCAGACCCTGATCCGTGGCGCGTACTCGCCGAACATCAAGGAACGCCGTGACTGCTCGACGGCGCTGTTCGACGCCGAAGGGCGGATGATCGCGCAGGCCGAACACATTCCGGTCCACCTTGGCGCGATGCCCGCGTCCGTCGACGCCGTCCGCGAGTACGACCCGAAGCCGGGCGACGTCTTCGTACTCAACGACCCCTTCAGAGGCGGGACACACCTCCCTGACGTGACGATGGTCTCGCCGCTTGCGCCACCCAACGGCGACGATGAGGGTGAAATCGTCGGCTACGCCGTCTCTCGAGCCCACCACGCCGACGTCGGTGGGATGACGCCCGGGAGCATGCCCGCTGGTGCACGGGAGATCTATCAGGAGGGGCTTCGGCTCCCACCAACGCGGCTCGTCGACGGCGGCGAACCCCGCGAAGACGTCCGTGCGCTGATCCTCGCGAACGTCCGCAATGCCACCGAACGCCGCGCCGACCTTCGCGCCCAGCTTGCGGCCAACGAACGCGCTGAGGATCGACTTGCCGCGCTGTTCAGCGAACACGGCCGTGGGACCGTCCTCGCCGGCTTCGACGCCGTCATCGACTACTCCCACGAGCGGATCGCCGACGAGATCGACGCCCTGCCCGACGGCAGCTATCAGGCGAGCGACGTTCTCGAGGGCGACGGCATCACCGACGACGATATCGAAATCTGCGTTACCGTAACCATCGACGGCGAGTCGATCGACGTCGACTTCTCGGGGACCGACGACCAGCTCGAGGGGAACCTGAACGCGCCACTGGCGGTCGCCAAGAGCGCGACCTACTTCGTCGTCCGCTGTGTGACCGACCCAGAAATCCCGCCGAATCACGGCTGTTACGAACCGGTGAGCGTCTACGCACCTGAAGGGTCACTGCTGAATCCGGAGGTCCCCGCGGCGGTCGTCGGCGGCAACGTCGAGACCAGCCAGCGGGTCACGGACGTCGTCTTCACCGCACTCGCCGAGGCCACGCCCGAGCGTGTCCCCGCCCAGAGTCAAGGGACGATGAACAACCTGACCATCGGCGGCCGGGATAGCTCCTTTACCTACTACGAGACGATCGCCGGCGGCTTCGGCGCACGCGCCGACCGCGACGGGATGGACGGCGTGCAGGTCGGAATGACGAACACGCTCAACACGCCCATCGAGTCGCTCGAGACCGAGTACCCGCTTCGCATCGATCGCTACGCGTTCCGGGCCGACAGCGGCGGTCGTGGCAAGTTTCGCGGCGGCCTCGGCCTCGAGCGAACGGTCACCGTCGAGACGGATGCGACGGTCTCGCTGCTGACCGAACGCCGTCGCCACGCGCCACGGGGTGTCGCCGGCGGCGAGAACGGTGCCACCGGCGAGAACCTGATCGATGGCGAGCCCGTCGCGGCGAAGACGACCGTCGACGTCGACGCCGGGACCACGGTGACGGTGCGAACGCCCGGCGGCGGCGGCCACGGCGACGCCGACGAGCGCGACCCCGAAGCGCTCGAGGCCGACCGCGCTGCCGGCAAGCGAACCGAGTCCAACGAGGAGGCGTGACCGCGATGGACCCCGACGCCGACGCGAGCGGCCGACTGGGGCTGGTCGTCCCCTCCTCGAACACGACGGCCGAGCCGGAGTTTCGCCACGCCTTGCCCAACGACATCACCGTCCACGGCGCGCGCATGGCACTCGAGTCCGTAACCGTCGACGCGCTCGACGCGATGAGTGACGACGCGGCGCGGGCAGCCGAGTTGCTGGGTCACGCCGACGTCGACGCGGTCGCCTACGCCTGTACCACCGGCAGCCTCCTCCACGGGCCGGGGTTCGACGCCGAACTCGAGGCCCGACTGGAGGATGCGGCCGGCGTGCCGGCGGTCGCGACGGCTCGGTCGGTCGTCCGTGCCCTCGAGGCCCTCGACGCCGACCGGATCGCGGTGCTGACGCCGTACACCGCTGACCTCGACGAGAAAGAACGCGCGTTCCTCGAGGCCGCCGGGTTCGAGGTGTCGACGATCGAGGGTCGTGGAATCGAGGCGAACACCGAGATCGGCGCGCTGACACCAGCGGACGCGACCCGACAGGTGGAAACGAGCCTCGGAGACGCGGCCATCGGCGACGACGTCGACGCTGTCTTCATCTCCTGTACGAACTACCGCTCGCTCGCCGCCGTTTCGGGCCTCGAGGCGACGCTCGAGGTGCCGGTACTCACGAGCAACGGGGCGACGCTGTGGGACGTCTGTAGGGTCGCCGGCGTCGACTGCGACGGGCCGGGTGTGCTGTTCGACCGCGAACCGTAAGGTCGGCGAACGCCATCCCGAAACAGTGACTCCATTCTCCGGTGACGGTGCGCTTTTGACGCCGGTGTCCTACCCATCGAGTATGGAACTCACCCCAGTGACGGATCTGCCCGAGATCCGTCCCGGCGACGACATCGCAGCCCTCGTCGCGGATCGGGCCGATCTCGAGGCCGGTGACGTCCTCACGGTCGCGAGCACGATCGTCTCGAAGGCTGAGGGGCGAATGGCGGATCTCGAGGACTACCCTGTCAGCGGCCGTGCCGAGGAGATCGCCGACCGACTCGAGGAGCTCACTGGCGAGGAGAAAGACCCGCGGTTCGCACAGGCCGTCTTGGAGGAGAGCACGGAGTTGCTGATCGACGCCCCCTTCCTGCTGACCGAGACCCGGTTCGGACACATCAGCGTCAACGCGGGCATCGATCGCTCGAACGTGCCGAATCACGACATCTTGCTCCTGCCGAAGAAACCGACCGAGAGCGCCGAGCGGATTCGGTCGGGGCTCGCGGCCCGCGGAATCGAGGACGTCGCCGTGATCGTCACCGACACCTGCGGCCGGCCGTTCCGTCACGGCCAACGTGGCGTTGCACTCGGCTGGGCGGGGATGCCCGCGAGCCGGGACTGGCGTGGCGAACTCGACCGTGACGGCCACGAACTCGGTGTCACCGTCCAGTCCGTGGTCGACGAACTCGCATCGGCGGCGAACCTCGTCACTGGGGAGGGTGCCGGCGGAACGCCCGCCGTCGTCGTCCGCGACTGGGCGTTCGGCGACCACGCGGGCAGCGACGAACTGTTCCGATCGGTCGAGGACGACCTCGTTCGACAGGCGCTACGGGAGTGGAGTATCGACGACTGAGCACGATTTTGACTGTACTTATGACAGAGAACACGACGACCGACGAGCCGACCTGGGGTATCGAACTGACGCCGGAGCATCCGCCGGAGCGCATCGCCGAGCTGGCGGCACTGGCCGAGAACGAAGGCTACGACGTCGCCTTCACGAGCAGCCACTACTTCAACCGCGACCCGTTCGTGACGCTCTCGCGAATGGTCGAGGCCACCGACGAGATCAGACTCGGACCGGGCATCGTCAATCCCTACGAGACCCATCCCGTCCGACTGGCGGCCCAGACGGCGACGATCGACGAGCTCAGCGACGGCCGCGCCGTTTTCGGCGTCGGTGCTGGCGACCGCTCCTCGCTTGCCAACCTCGGTATCGAGCGCGACAGCCCGCTGCGGCGCGTCCTCGAGACGTTCGACGTCGCTCGTGACCTCTGGGCGGGCGAGACCGTCACCCACGAGGGGACGTTCACCGCCCGCGACGCCTCGCTCAACCTCGAGTCTTGTGAGATTCCGACCTACGTCGGCGCACAGGGCCCACACATGCTCCGGATGAGCGCGAAACACGCCGACGGCGTTCTGATCAACGCCGCCCATCCGAAAGACCTCGAGTGGTCGGCCGGCCAACTCGAGCAGGGACTTGCGGACCGACCCGACGAGTATGGCGAGTTCGAGGCGCTCGCGTTCGCAAGCGTCAGCGTCGCTGCAGACGAAACTGAGGCGCGCGAGGCAGCCCGTCCACCCGTGGCGTTCATCGTCGGCGGCGCAGCCGACCCCGTGTTGGCACGCCACGATATCGACCGCGAGGCCGCCGGCGACGTCAGTGCAGCCTTAGAACGGGGCGACCTGAACGACGCCTTCGGGCACGTCACCGACGACATGATCGATGCCTTCTGTATCGCCGGCACGACCGAGACCGTCGCCGACCGGTTCGAGGCGGCACTCGAGCACGTCGACGGCATCGTCGTCGGCTCGCCACTGGGGCCGGATCTCGAGGACGCCGTCGTCCGCGCGAGCGAGGCGCTGGAAGAGGCGACAGCGCGCACAGAGAAATAACGCTCCGCTGGAAAGTCGAGTTAGCTTGAGCTCGAGGAAAAGAGGCTACCGATCGCACCGAGGGTCAGCAGGCCGAAGACGCCGAGCGTGAAGGCGACCAGAATCGTGCCGATCAGGACGAGCAGCGGCGCAAGCCCCTCACCCATCGCGACATCGGCGAAATACTCGTTCATCTCGATGATGTTATCCACGATCACGTTCATTGGTGTGACGGTATCCATGTGCGGGGATTGTCACCGATGCTACTTGGCGATGCCGGTCCAGCGTCGTCGCGAGATGGGACCGAGGGAACTGACCGGGCACTGATCACACAGTGTGTCGTGCGAGCTGGCATGCGGTCGATGACGACGGTCGCCACGAGAACCCACCAACACAGCCCACACGGTCGGAGCGACTATACGCCCGACGCTCGTAGACGCCACCGTGACCGACGACGCGACACTCTCGGAATTCGGTTCACCCACGGAGTCCGACGACCCCGTCGAGCAGGCATCAGCCTCGAGTGGGGACGACGCGGATGCTCCGGACGGAGCCGACAGCGGGCTCTCGACGTACGCGTGGGGAACGTATCGTTGTCAGCAGTGTGACGCCGAAACGGAACGCGTCTGGCGTGCAGACGGACAGCTCGTCTGTCCAGCCTGCAAGCGCTGGTAAGCACGTTTCAACGGTCCAAGCAGGAACTCGTGCTTGCCCATCGACAAATACCCCCGAAGGTTTATATCTCAGTCGGGGGTTTGTACACACGCAATGGCGAAAGGTACGGTCGACTTCTTCAACGACACTGGCGGCTATGGCTTCATCGAAACTGACGACGCAGACGACGACGTGTTCTTCCACATGGAAGACGTCGGCGGTCCTGACCTCGAGGAGGGGCAGGAAGTCGAGTTCGACATCGAGCAGGCCGACAAGGGCCCGCGTGCGACGAACGTCACACGCCTATAAAGCGGTCCAGTCGTAGTGGTATCGTTCTCTGACTGCTACTCGAACAGCGACGGGTACGTGGTTCGACACAAAACATATGTTCGGAAGTCGCTTTTGACGTACGCATGAGAGGTTCGATCGGGTCCTCGCGTCGATATGTGTTCGAGCCATGACCGATGCCAATCCGCCGGCCGAAAGCGAGAGCAGGCCACCAACTGAGACAGTTACCGTCTCACAGGTTGCCGATCTCTGTGCCGAAATCGAAACCAACGTCGCCGACGTCATCGTCGGCCACGACGACGCGATCGAACACGTCGTCACCGCCATGCTCGCCCGGGGCCACGTCCTGCTCGAGGACGTTCCCGGCGTCGGCAAGACGATGCTCGCCCGGTCGATTGCGACGTCCGTCGACTGCCCGTTCAGTCGCGTCCAGTTCACCCCCGATCTCCTTCCGGCCGACGTCACCGGGGTGAACGTCTTTAATCAAAAAACACGAGAGTTCGAGTTCCAGTCCGGTCCTATCTTCGCCAACGTCGTGCTGGGCGATGAGATCAACCGCGCACCACCGAAAACGCAGTCGGCGCTGCTCGAGGCGATGGAAGAACAACAGGTGACTGTCGACGGAGACACCCGTGAGCTGCCCGATCCGTTTACCGTCATCGCGACCCAGAACACCACCGAACCCAACCGAACCTACGACCTCCCGTTTGCCGAACTCGACCGCTTTATGAAGAAACTCGAGCTCGGCTACCCCGATCCCGAGGAGGAAGCCGAGTTGCTAGGTCGAACAGTCGGTCACCACCCCATCGACTCACTCGAGCCGGTAACCGACCGCGAGACGCTCGTGGCCGCTCGCGAGACCGTTGCTAACGTGCGAGTCGAGACGCCGGTTCGGGAGTACGCCACCCGACTGGTCGGCGACACCCGCGAACACGCCCACATCGGCGTCAGTCCCCGGGGGACGATCGCACTCCTGCGTGCAGCCCAGGCTCGAGCCGTCGTCAACGGCCGCGAGTACGTCCTCCCCGACGACATCCAGACCGAAGCCCCCGTTGTCCTTCCACATCGTATCAAGACGGCCGGCCGCGACCGCGACGGAGCCACACTCGTCGAAGACGCACTCGAGCGCGTCCCCGTGGAGTAACCATGCGACTGACCATCCGCGGCTGGGCTGTCGTCGTCGTCGTGCTCGCTTCAGTTGCGATGGCCTGGCAGTATGGCCCACGGGCGCTGAACGCCGTCGTCACGCCACTGCTGGTCGTGCTGGTCGCCGGGCTGGTCGTGACTGCCCGGGCAGACCGTCCCGAGATCAGCCGTCCGCCGGTCGATGACGGATTCGTTGGCGACCAGCGAACGGTCGACCTCGAGATCGAAACCAACGCGACCGTCGCAGCGACCGTCCACGAACCCGTCGGCGATGGGCTCTCGATCGATGGAACCGACGCGGACACCGCGGACGACAGCAGCGACACGGGTCGGAGCCTCGTCCTCGAGACGATCCTCGAGGGCGACGATCGGTTCAGCTACGAGATTCGGCTCACCGACCGCGGCGAAAGGCAGACCGGCCCGCTCACGATCACTATCAGCGACGTGTTTGGCCTGGTTGAGCGTCGGTTCAGCGACGAGCAGCGGACGTCGGTGCTCGTCTATCCACGCGTCCACGAACTGGCTGGCGCTGCCGGAACCGATTTCCAGACGCTCGTCGAGACGACCGATAGACGGGCACGGGACGAGTTCGATCATCTGCGGGAGTACCGGCGTGGAGACGCGCTGAGTGACGTCAACTGGAAAGCCGCCGCCAAACGACCCGACGGCGACCTCGTCGTCACGGAGTACGCCAGAGACGAGAACGTCGGCTCCGCACTGATTGCCGCCGACTGTCCACCCGGCTGGGCAGACGAACTGGCAACGGCCGTCGCAAGCGTCACGACGCACTTGCTCGAGGACGGCGTCAACGTCGGCCTAAACGTGCCAGACGGCGACTACGAACCGGACTCGGGAGCAGCCCACTACCGCGAACTCCTCGCCCAGCTCGCCACGCTCGAGGCTGGCGAACTCGAGGAGCGACAGCGCCAGCAGGCAGACGTGCTGGTCCAGGCCGACGCCGACGGAACGCGGGTCGTCGTGAACGGGCGCGTCCTCCCGTTCGATCAGCTGACAGAACGAGATGGAACGGGATGGAACGAGCCCGCCGATCACGAACGGGACAGCGGGAGCGAGTCGGGGGTGGCCACATGAGCACAGACTCACGATCACACACCGGCGATCGAACGGCTCGTCTCGATCTCGAAGAGCCGATCGGGTCCACCCTGTTTCGACTGCTCGCGTGTGGGAGTATTCTGGTTCTGACGGCGTCGTACGTCCACGTCCTCCACGAGGTAACCCAGGTCGTCGGCGGGACACAGGCGCTGTTCGCCCTCGTCGGCGCAATGCTCGTGGCGGCGACAGCCCTCGCGTGGCTAATCCGGCCCCGGACGGCGACGGTCGGTGCAGTCGCTGCCGGAATCATCGGCTTTGCCTACTATCTCGAGCGCAGCGGCGTCGGCATCGGTATCGTCCGAACGGCGAGCGACACAGTGGTCTCCGATACGGCCGCGCTCGCGGCTGGGCTCCCGCTGCTCCGGATGGTCGAAGCAGGGATCTGGTCACTCGCGTTCGTCCCCGCACCCGTCTTCCTCTCGTGGTATCTCGCTGTTCGGGGCCGGTACGCACTCAGTGTGCTTCCTGGCGGCTTCGCGCTCGTCTTCCTCGTGTTGACCGGCGACGCGGGGACGATCGTTACCCTGGTCGGCACGCTCGCTGCTGTCGGGGCCATCGCCTTCGGCGAACTCGAGCGGCGAGGCGGCTCGATCGCGCAGGCGGACTTGCTCGCCGTTCTCTTTGCGCTGATCGTCGTCCTCTCGCTGTCGGTGACGTTCGTTCCCGGCGGCTCCGGGACGACAGAACAGTTCGCCGGGAGCGATCCAGGCACGCTCGAGGGAACGATGGACTTCGCCTCTGATCAATCCCAGATCGGCGGTCCAGTCGAGCTCTCGCCCGAAGTGCGGTTTACCGTCGAAGCTGAACAGGCATCCTACTGGCGAACGGGTGTGTACGATCGGTACACCGGCGATGGCTGGATTCGAACCGGTGAGAACAGGGCGTATGACGATCAACTGCCGGAACCGCCCGGGCAGTACGAACGCGTCTCACAGGTCGTTACCGCCGAAACCACGCTCGGTGTGATGCCGACGGCACCCCAGCCACTCGCCATCGACGGCGATCTCGCCCAGCACGCCGAACTCTCTCGACACGGACAGGTCCATCCCGAATCCCCAATCCTCGAGGGCGATCAGTACGCCGTCGAGAGTGCGATCGTCGACCCCGAGCCGGAACAGCTCCGGGCGGCGGGAACGGACTATCCCGAGCCGATCATCGACGGCTTCGACTACCTGCAGACGCCCGAAGGGACCTCGAGTGAGTTCGAGGACGAGACCGCATCGATCACCGCCGACGCCGAGACGCCGTACGACAAGGCAGTTGCCATCGAACACCATCTCCGGTCGTCGAAAGGCTACTCGCTCGACGTCGAGCGCCCCGACGGCAACGTCGCTGAGGCGTTCTTGTTCGAGATGGACGAGGGCTACTGTGTCTACTTCGCGACGACGATGGTCCAGATGCTGCGGACCGAGGATATTCCGGCTCGGTACGTCACTGGCTACACGAGCGGCCAGCAGGTCGCTGATGACGAACACGTCGTTCGCGGAACGGACGCCCACGCCTGGGTCGAGGTCTACTTCCCCGATCACGGCTGGGTTGCATTCGAGCCAACACCCGGCGACTCTCGCGATGCAGTCCACAGTGACCGCGTCGAACAGGCCCGCGAGGACGGCGACGAAAGCGTCGACACCGAAACGAGCGCCGACGACCCCGTCTCTGACACCGAACCCGACGAGATCGAACAGCCCGACGCCGACAACGGGATCGAAGAACCAGCGGACGGCCAGCCCGACTCCACCGACGAAAACGAAACGGTGACAGACGACCGCGAGTCGGAAGACACCGAGTCCGAGGCAGCCTCCAACGCGAGTGTCGACGACGATGACGGGCTGTGGAACAGCCTGTTATCACTGGTGACCGTCTCGCGTGAAACAGCCACAATCGGGCTGATCGCGCTCGTCGGGCTGGTCGCCGGCGTCCACCGAACCGGGGCGAGCGCCACCGCCCGTCGGGAACTCGGTCTCTACTGGCAACGCCCTCGAGACGACCCCAACCAGGATGCAGAGCGGGCCTACCAGCGCCTCGAGCAGCTGTTCGCCCGCGAGTATCGGCCACGAGAGCGATCGGAGTCGGCCCGACAGTATCTGGATGCCCTCGCGGCGGACGAGCACTCGATCGATCCACGGGCAAAAACGGTTCTCGAACGGTATGAACAGGCCGTATACGGCGGCGGCGTCAGCCAGGCAGCCGCCGACGAATCGGTCGCGATCGTCGACGATCTCACTCGAGCGCGGCTCCCAGCGCTCGGCAGATGGCGCTGATAATTCATTACACGCTCAAAAAGAATCACGCGACGGGATGCGGGTCCCGATAGTGTTTAATATGGCCGTTTCGTACCATCGACCGTAATGTCGGAAGTCTGCTCGACGTGCGGGCTGCCCGAGGAACTTTGCGTCTGCGAAGACGTGGCCAAGGGACAACAGCAACTCAATATCCGCATTGACGAGCGCAGATACGGAAAAGAGGTAACGATCGTCGAAGGATTCGATCCGAAGGATGTCGACTTAGACAGTCTCTCGTCGGATCTCAAGTCCAAATTCGCCTGTGGTGGGACTGTCGAAGACGACCACATCGAACTCCAGGGGAACCATACTGGCCGCATCGAGGATTTCCTTCGGGACCGCGGCTTCAACGTCGCCTGATGCCCGCGATGGTCTGAGACGACTTCCGAACCCCACGGCCGTCTCGCGTATCGCTTCTTCATCAACTGCGTTTTTTACACGACACGGACGTCCAGGCAACCAGTAGCGACAGCCTGCTCAAAAGGGAGATTCAGCGTTCGCGGATTCGTCAGTGTCATCGGCGTCGTCTGACTCGCTGACGAGTCCGAACTTCAGACCATACTTATCCAGCCCGCCCTCCATGCTCTCGACGCGGGCGTCCGCGGTACCCTCGTAGGAGCTGATGAGTCGGGCTGCCTGGATACTCGATTGGCCGTGTGGGCAGACGGTCACGATGTGGTCTTCGCCTTCGAGTTCTTCGATCCGGCTCGAGAGTTCGTGAAACGGAACGTTTTCGCTGTCAGGAATGCGGCTGTGTGCAAAGCTCCGCGCATCACGAATATCGACGATACACACGTCGGCATCGTCCTCGAGAAGGTCGTGGACTTCATTGGGAGAGATTTCGCCGTCCATCACATCCGGCTTGGGACGCCTGCAGAATAAGGCCACGGGTCGACCCCGACGCACAACTCCCCTCGCAGGCTACCCGGAGCGTCACTCGAGAACCTACTTCCGCCGACGGAGTTCCGAGAAACCATCTAAAACACTGACAGTCCGGTAGGTCGTCTATCCCGGTTATCTACGTGGGCGTCATTTGGTACCATATGAACAGCGAATTACTGACCTTCGAGGCCCTGTTCGTCGGCCAGCTCATCGGCTCGATCATCCTCGTCGTCGGACTGTTTCTCGGTGGCCTGACGACGCTGACAGCCGTCGGCGGCGCGATCATCCTGTGTTGTATCGTCGGGCTGGCAGTCATGGCAACGTTCGACGAGACACACGATCGAACGGTCGAGACACCCGGCGGCAGTGGTCGACTCCGTTCGCTCCTGAGTCGCGGTTCGAAGTAACCATAGTAGCCACTGCACGTCACTGCACACCAGATCGCCTGACGGCTATGCGATCTGTGTGTTCATCGGTTCAGGTGTTACTACAGCAGCCCGAACTGACGCCAACTCAGATCAATCCGTCTTCTTTCGCCAACAGCAGCGAGGTCAGTGTCGAGTCGTTTGCCGGCTGCTCGCGTGCACGCTCGAGCGCCGACTCGATCGGCACCGTCGTCACCTCGAGAAACTCGTTGTTGTCGAGTTCGCGCTCGCCAGGTTCGAGTCCCTCGGCGTAGACGACTCCCCGATCGTGACGAAGTACGCCGGTTGCGACCGCGTACTCCTGCAAGAGCGCGGTGCTCGATGGCTTGAAGCCAGTCTCTTCCTCAAGCTCGCGGGCTGCGGCGTGCGTGTAGGACTCTCCATCTTCGACGATTCCGGCTGGGAGTTCGAGATGCGTTTCCCGGATCGTCGGCCGATACTGCTCGACGAACAGCAGGTGATCTCCATCAGTTCCGTCGACGGACTCGAGAACGTCGGCGCTGATTCGGGCAACCACAACCACTGCCGGCGGCAGGTCCGCCCAGTAGTACCGTTTCTCGGTGCCGTCAGGTTGCTCGAGCAAGTCGTACCCACCGTCGTACCACGGCGTCTCGTACTCGGTGACTTCCTCGCGGAGGTCCCACTCGTCAGGTGTCGTCATTACCACGGAGTGTTGGTCTCGAGGCCGTAATAGATGCCGTTTCGTCGGTTCCGGTGACTGTGTGATCAGATCCGCTCTCGATAGAGCCGGCCAAACGCCTGCCGTCGAAGTGTCGCAATCGCTGCCTCCTCTTCGTTCTGGAACGTGGCGGCAACGGCCTCGTCGCCAGGACCGGCGTGCCAGACGACACGGTCGACGTTCTCGTGGCCAACGACGGTGACGTCGCCGTTGTACGAGTCCTGCCAGTCGTCGAACGCCTCGCGACTCCCGACGTGGACCTCGAGCAGGCTTGCAAACAGTGCATCCCGTGCTGTCTCGACGACGTCGCCCGTGACACGGTCGTCGTACTCCTCGCGGTCGAACTCCATGGCCTTTGCAACCTCGCGAACGACGGTCTGTGCCGCTGGCCCGATAGCTTCGTAGTACTCACGCGCTTCCTCGATCGACGCAGGCGAAACCGTCCCGACAGTGTGCATACCTCGACGTGCTTGGGGCATCAAGTTACCAGTTACGCGTTTGGCCTACGTCCTCGGGTCGTCCGTCGACCCCGTTGCAGCCGTGGTTTCGTCGGCAGAACCGTCATCGTCATCATCAGACGCCATCTGCTGGGTCAGTTCCCTTGCCTCTTCGAGGACGCTTTCGGCTTCAGCAGACATCGCCCCGCGGCCGGGCTGGCGACTCTGCCGGGCAAGTCCTTCCTCGAGTGATTCTGGACGGCCATGGTCGTGTCCGTGGCTCGACGCCTCGACTCCAGATGTATCGATCTCAGGAGCGTACTGGCTGACAATCTCACCCAACTCCTCGGGTGTGCACTCACTCCACTCGGGGGCGTGCTCAGCGAGCCACTCGCTGTGGTCTTGCCGGCCAAGCGAGGCGGTGATCGCGAGGTGATTCGCGAGATGGACGGCGTCTGCCTGTTCGGTGTCACAGACGGGGCAGGCGTAGCTCATGCTCGCTACTAGGAGCGCCGACAGTAAAACGCCACGCCCGACAGCGCTCGACGAGAGCGCTCACACGAGTCGATCAGTTACTCGAGTTTCCGAATCATCACGATTGCGTCCTCGCCGTCCTCGTAGTAGCCCGGAGCGAGCCGAAGCGGCTCGAAACCGAACTCTCGGTAGAGTCGCTTCGCGCCGTCGTTCGAGCATCGAACCTCGAGTTTGACTGTCTCGGCACCGTGGGCCGCAAGCACAGCAAGTGCCTGTGTAAGAAGCGCGGTGCCGACGCCCGTTCCACGGCGGTCGGGATAGACGGCGATATCCTTGACGTGGCCGAGTCGCTGTCCGAAGTTCTGCGTGACATCGGCAACGATGTAGCCGACGATCGCATCGGCTCCATCGAGCGCGACGAGAAAGCCAGGCTCACCGAGAAACCGTTCGAAAGCGTTGTAGGGCCATGGCTGGGCGAACGACTCGTTCTCGATACGGACGACAGCGAGCAGATCGGCCCGCTCAGCGGCCCGAATCGAGAGCCCGCCGCCATCGCCGATCCCGGGTGCCTGCGTTGTCACGCTCGAAGATAGCGCGTCGAGTACCAAAAATAGTACTGGCGCCCGATCGTCTCACTTGATACGGCCTGCTGTACCGGTGCGGCCCAGGACTGCTCGCGGTCGTGCCAGAAATAACGCACAGCAGACCATATCAGTCGTTCATTCTCGAAGGCTGCCTCACTTATCGGAGGCTTTTGCCGCAAACAGCAAACGACACGACAGCGCGAACTGACTCGCACCCTGACGTGCCGGGGCGTACAGCCTCAGCGCAGACCAAGCCAACACGAGGTGTCCGGGATAGCGGCATCACTAACCGATAGGCCCAAGCAGGGGTATCGCTTGCAGCCGAAGCCGTACTTATGCACCCGCCGTTCGAAGGCGTATCCATGACTGATACGGCCGAATGTAAACCAAAGCCGATCTCTCACGAACACGAAGACGACGACCGGGACGACGCTCATCTCGACGACATCGAAGAAGGAGCAGGGTGCACAGAGATCTGGGAGCACCTCGCCGAGAAACGCGGTGAATAAGCTGCTGGCACAGGTAGCGACATTTTTCCCCCTAAGTCTCCTACTGAAAGACCATGACTGATAATCGACCCGGTACACACCGCCGTCGTGACGACGACCGCTCAATCCCGACGGACCGCGAGTCGCCCGTCGGTGCACCAGTTATCCGGGGCGACGAATCGGTCACCGGTACTCGTGCTCGCGACGCTGTTCAGTTCAATCCTGACGATCCCAACAGTCTCGCTGACGCCGCCGAGACCGTCCGCCAGTTCGCCAACGGCGAAATCAACGACGATCACCTCTACATGCTTCGCGGTGCCGCTGCCTGTGCTGCTCTTGTTCGTGGTGAAGGGTCGTACAAGGCCGCAGCCGAACGTGCCGGCGGCGATACAACCGTCTCGTTCATTCGAAAGTGGGCTCGCGTCCACGACCTCCCCCGATCGGTCCGTAAACAGGTTGCACTCGGCCGTATCGCACCCACAGCCGCCAAACACATCGCCCGCGTCGGCGGCGAAGCGCGACTCCTCCTTGCATGGGCCACCCTCGACGGACCCCTTACCGTCCGCGAGGTCCGCAGCATTGCAAGCGCTGTCAACAACGACACCCCGATCGAACACGCACTCGCCGAACACGGCGTAACGCTCGGTCAACTCGAGCTTACGCTCTCGCCCCCAACTTACCGTGATCTCCGCCGCCAAGCCTCGATCGATGGCGTCGAACCCGGGACGATCGTTAGCGACGCACTCGAGGAGTACTTCGAGTGACGGTCACAGTACGCATGTCGGCTTTCCACACGATTATGCCCCCTCGAGACCGTCCGCTGGCCGACGAAGAAAGAAACGTTTAACCACATAACCCCAAAAGTAGGATGTACAGGGCCGGTAGCTCAGTCTGGCAGAGCGTCTGGCTTTTAACCAGACGGTCGCGTGTTCAAATCGCGCCCGGCCCGCTACTCTGCTGCGAACAAATACGTGCGGAGCAGTTCGCGTATCCGAAGCGATTTGAACGAGACCAGGAAGACACAGCGAAGCTGTTCCGTGATGACGGGAGCGCCTTGTGCTCTCGAACCACGAGCATTTCCGGGTAGTTCATAATCGCGCCCGACCCGCTTCTACGACGAACAACTCCGTGAGCGACAGGTAGCAACAGTTGATCCAAACCAGACAGCCCGGATTGTCCGGCCACCCCAGCGACGGACCGCTCTAGCGAGTGCTGGCTTATATTAATGCGCTGTCTTTTTGATCCGAAATTACACACCACCTCGTCACCGCGGTTAGACTTGAGGTCGAACACGACGCTCATCAGAATCACCCCGGATATACGCTGCTGTAACTCCCGGATCACGCTCACGCTGTGCGTCGAGATCGAACTCCATAATTGTGGGCGCAGGATCTAGCGAGTGACACAGCCAAGGCTTGAACCGACCGCTCGAGCGCAGTAACACGTCTGTCGGCGTTGGAGTATCGTAGAAAAGCCAAGGGCCGGATTTGAACCGGCGGTGGGCGGCTCTGCAGGCCGCTGCGTTCGGCCGGACTCTGCCACCTTGGCGCACCTGAATATTATTGTTGCGTTCGTTTAAGCATAGCGGTACGGCACGAGCGGTGTGTCATGACCACGCAATCCATAAATACGAAAACCCCCAGCA